>MKTJ01000067.1 GCA_001898225.1 Chloroflexi bacterium 54-19 | reverse complement strand
GGCTTTGCCAAAGCGCTCGTAGCCCTCCGCGACAAGTACGCTCCTAACGCCCTGCTGGCCTGGCATATCTCCCCCTGGGCTTCTACCTACGGCGATTTGAGCAGCGACAATAGCAGCACCTTCAACGTGGCCGGGGCGGCTCAGCAGACCGCCAACTTTTACTTGCAGACCGGGGCCAACTTTGACCTGATGTTCTACGACATCGCCGACCGCGACGCCGCCCTCTACCAGAGCTGGGGCGACCCGAACCGCTGGTGGGACACCACCAACTCCACCTATCCCAACTTCAACCGTTTCAACCAGTTTGCGCTGGCTATCACCACCGCTACCGGCAAACGCGGCATGCTCTGGCAGGTACCTATCGGTAACACCCTGTACAAGAGCATGAATAACACTACCCATCACTGGCAGGACAACAAGGCCCAGTACTATCTCAATGATACTTCCTACCAGCACGTCCAGGACCTGGCTAATAGCGGGATTATCGGTATCCTCTTTGGGGCCGGGGACGGCAATTCGACCAGCTATGACGATGGCGCCGGGGATGGCGTAACTAACCCGGCAGCCATCAATGGCAACAATCTGACGGCGACTTATAGCGACGACGATGGTGGTAACCTGCGGACTCAAGCCAAAGCTTACTACTCACATGGCGCTTTGACCCTCCCTTCCGCCGGGACCGCGCCGAGCCCGACAGCCACGCCTACAAAGGCGCCCACAGCGACCCCTACCAAGGCCCCGACAGCCACGCCTACAAAGGCCCCGACAGCTACTCCGACTAAAGCGCCGACGGCCACGCCAACCAAAGCGCCGACGGCTACGCCAACCAGGGCGGCTACGGCGACCCCGACTAAAGCGCCGACGGCAACCCCGACCAAGGCTCCGACCGCTACTCCGGCGGCACCCAGCAATTGGGTACTGACTACGACCACGAGTGGAACCCTGACCAGCGGCAGCACTGTCACCTTTACTTCCAAGTTTACGGCCCCGGCTAAAACCAGCGGCTCGTACATCCTGGATGTCGAGGTCTACAACCTGGCGAATAATGCCAAGGTCGGACAGTGGGCACCTACCAAGACCTTAAATGCAGGCCAGACGGTTACCCTGACCAACACTCTTAAACTGAGTGCGGGTACCTATGTAATCAAACAGGGCGTCTTTACCACCAAATGGTCCCTGGCGGCCTGGCAGGACGGGGCGACCTTCACGGTTAAATAAACTCCGGGTAGTATCTATACCTGGAATAAAGGGGGTGACCGACTTCTATAGAGAAGTGAAGGCCACCCCCTTTACTTTTAGGTCGGATTTATAACCGGGTTATGCTCGAATTATAAAACTTGAAAGGCCGCATCTGAATGCGGCCTTTTCTTTTGCTAACCTGTAATTTGCTACTTCACCACCGGGACTTAAACTTTCAGAGAGAAGTCGGTCCATAAATCTTCGGGGATATGTAAACTGGAAAGCTGCTCCACCGGAAAGTCGTTGTCTACCAGGAGTTGCGTCCAGCCGTTCCCGTTCCACTTCATTATGTAGATGGCCGGTTTGAACAGGCTCGGGTTGTAACGCGGCTCCACTTCAAGCCGGGCGTAGTTGCCCTGCACCCCGGCGAAAAGAACGTTTATGTCGCCGGTCTTATAGCCGTAGAGTTTGGTAAACGAGTTCAACAGGCCTTGCAGGGTCGTGGTTGACACGTTCCCGGCGGCCAGGGCCAGCGGGTCACTCCGCAGCGCCTGGGGCACGCTATACCGGTTGTAATCTTCCGGCAGAAAGGCGCTGCCCGCCAGGAGTTGCTGCCAGCCTGCGTCTTTGCGCTCCACGATAATGGTACCGCCCTGGAAAAGGTTGGGGTCGCCGGTCGGTTTGACTTCGAGCCGGGCGAAATCCCCTACCACGCCGACCACCCGGACACCGGCCTCGGCGGGTGTAAGTTTACGGCCGGCCAGAAACCAGTTCTTGAGCGAAGCGGTATCGGCGGCGTTCGCGTGGATACCGACCTGGGCGGTCTGGTAGCGCCACTGGTAATAATGCTGCCCCACGTTACCCATTTCAACCTGGAAGCCGACCGGGTTAGCCGGGGTATAGGTCAGGATACGCCGCTCGAAAGCCTGCACAAGGACGTTTTGCTGCTTCCCGGCCACTTTCACCTGGACCCAGTAGGGCTCGGTAATCGGTAGCCCGGTGGCATAGTAGGTCGGGCTGAACAACTTTTCGACTACCTGGGAGCCGTCGGCGCGCAGGACCACGTCCTGGCTGTCCAGGAAAGCGGCGAAAGGTGAGGCCACGTAATGGCCGGTCTCTTTGATGTAGTTGAGCAGGCGAACACCGTAGACGGAGAAAATTTCGCTGTAGTCGCCAGAAGCGCCGTCACGGGTCAGCTTGTTGACCACCACTTTACCGCTCTGGGTATCTTTAACCGGGCCGAGCAGTCCGCTCAGGCTCTTATAGGTCGGGCCGTTTGGGTCGTTTGTATCCCCGGCGATACCAATTTCAGCCGGTTTGCGCTGTTCGAATTTAGTATTGCCGGTTTGCACTCGCCCCTCAATCATCTCGCGGACCAGCAGCCCGTTGGTGACATAGAAAGGGTCGTTCTTGTTGCCGTTGGGGTTATTAATTTCCATGCGGCTTTTGTCAAAATACTGGACCAGCCGTTTGCCGCCGGGACTGTCGGCGTAGGCCTCCTCGAAAGCGTTGGTATTGGGTTGAGGGCCCCAGATATAGCCGTGCAGGGTCAGGCCATCGGCGACCGGCTTATCGGTCCGGTTCCAGGCCTTTTGGAAGTCACTACTGCCAAAGACCGGGGCCGCCGAGACCAGGGTCGCCTGCAAGGTGCTAAAAACAAGCCCCGTCAGGACCAGGCCGAACAGAGCCAGCCGGATGGTTTTTAATTTGCGCTCCCTGGCCGATAGCGCGCCGGGGTGTCTTCTATAATTAAGCAAAATTCTTCTCCTAAAAAAGTTCGTCTCTTTAATTTAAGCTGCCGATATACTTACAAGGTTCGCCCTTGTTTCCGATAAAGTATCTAATCTATTAAGCTGCTTTTCGCCAGGTTGTTACGCCATTTTTGTGTGCGCTTCGTCACACTCTTTTAGAATTAGAAAAGGGTCTTCCCGGCTTTACTATGCCGGTGCGCCCGTTATTTGCCTGACCCTTTCTTTAATCGCTCCATGCAAACCCTGGAAATAAAAATTAAAAACCCGAATAAGGTTGCCCCTGGCCGGAAACTGTGCGAATATGGCCCGGTGGAACTATTGCCACACCCTGTTTTGTTTCCTGCCAGCCTGCCAAAATAAAAGCTTCAAAAACCAACAGGGGTGACCGGCTGATTATAAAAATCTAAGGACAAACTTTAAGGATTGACGGATGGACATTGTCATTATTGGAGGAGGGGTCATCGGCACGTCGCTGGCGTACTGGCTGGCCGACAAAAGTAAACTGGCCGTCACGCTGGTCGAGGGTAACGCTAACTTCGCCCAGAACGGCACCGCCTCTTTTGCTTCGGCGGGCCTGCTCACCCCGGCGGCGGCTATCGGGACCAACCCGGCGATTACCGGTCTGATTAAACGGGGCTTTGACCTTTACCCCGAACTGGCCGCGAAACTGCGCCGGGACCACCCTGAACTGGCCGGGACCGGCTATTTCGAACTGGACCAGTTGCGGATTGCTGCCACCGAAGCCGAGGAAGAAGAGCTGCACCGGCGTCAGGAGTGGTACGTCGAAACCGGCCTGGCCCCGGAGGCGCGCTGGCTAACACCGCCAGAACTTGCCGAGGTCGAGCCACTGGTCGGGCCAAACTTTGGGGCGATTATCTTCAAAGGCGGCCTGGTCCGGCCTCCCTGGTTGACCCGGACCCTGGCGCGGGCGGCGGCCGCCAAGGGCGTCACCTTTAAGTCGGGGAACCCGGTCACTAACCTGCTGGTCGAAAACGGCCAGGTCACAGGCGTCCAGTTGCAGGACGGCGAGATTATCGAAGCGGGCAAAGTGGTCGTAGCCGCCGGGGCCTGGAGCGGGGTCTGGCTGGAACAACAACTGAGCAAGTTAAAAATTGTCACGCCCGGTCTGAAATGGTCACAGAAGGTCATGCCGGTGCGCGGGCAACTCCTGGCGGTCCTGCCGCCGCCCGGCACCTCCCCACTGCGGCACATCCTGGCCGGGGCGGGCGGCTACGGCTATCCCAGGGCCGATGGCACCGTCGCCTTTGGCGCCACCGAGGAGCACGAGGCCGGGTTCGAGGTCGCTATTACGCCAGACGGCTATTCCCAGCTAATTGCCATGATGAAGGTGCTGGCCCCTTCGCTCCTGACCGCCCCCGTCAGCGAGAACTGGGCCGGTCTGCGGCCCGGCGCGAAAGACGGTTTACCGCTCATGGGAGAACTCCCTCAGCTACCCGGTCTCTGGCTGGCGACCGGCCACTTCCGAAGCGGCATCGTCATGGCCCCCTCGACCGCCGAGCTGATGAGCGAAGCCCTGATTAACGGCTCACCTGAAGCTATCGCCAGGCTCAAGGCTTATAACGAGGCGACCCAGTTCTGAATCGAAGGTGTTTCTTTGGCCTTTTAACTTGTTATATTCTGATAAGGGAGAAGGTTAAAGATTGGGGATATGTAGTATAAATTAATCCGATAGACGCGGTGTGTCCGCGTCAAGTATGCCGGTGGTGTAAGAGCCCCCGGCATATTCTTTTAGCAGGGCTAAAAGGTCGGCCAGGGCCGCTTCAATATCACCCCGGCCCCCGGCATGCTGGGCTTCGGTCGTGATTATAACATCGGTGGTATCGGGCTGGGCCGCGCTGTTTTCACTCTGCCGCCAGCACCAGCGCCGGGCAAAGACCAGGTCGGTATCATCGACAAAAATCACTTCGCCCGGTTCGGGATTTTCGACGGCGTCTCCGGTCTCCTTGAGGACGGTAAAGCGTTCCGTACCGGCGGCGCTTTTTACTTTGAGACTACCTGTAATCTGGCGGGTATCAAATACGGCCACAGGCAGGGCATAACGGATGCTGACCAGGTTGCCCAGGTCGACCAGCAAATTTATCGAGGGAATGTCACCCTTTTTGGTGAGGCGGCGCAGCAGACTTTCCGGGGCGCTGCGGTACTTGGTAGGTTCCACACCAAACCCGCTAAAGACCCCCCGCCAGGCCGAAATAGAAGGCAGTTGGCTTAAAGGTGTCTCCCCTAACCGCCCGGCGACACTTCGCTGTTCCGCCAGGTAGCGTTCGAGCAAAGCCGGTGGGGTGGGACCGTTATGCAGACCGTGACCCAGCAGGACCCCGCCAACCGTGCGTGGAAAGCGGACCAATAAACCAGGGTCGTATTCGAAAATGCTCAAGGTTTCTTCCCTGCAACCGGATTCTTTGAGTCAGAGGCTAAAAGTATTCCATCTTTGAATACTTTTTGCGTGAGTCAATGCCGGGCAAAATTTTTTACTTGCGGCGCGGCTGGCTCTGGTATTCCTCGATGACATAGCGCAACTGGTGCGAAAGGTGTGACCGTAAGGCCCGCGAGGCCAGCTCTATGGCTAACTTTTCCGCTGCGTCGTGACGAGGAATATTTTTCTTGACAACCCGCATGTCATAGACATCATGGTGACCATAGTCTCGCATAGCCGGGGTCAGCATAAGTTCCAGCACTTTGTAGCGCGGTTGAAGGACCGGGAGCGCTTCCGGCTGCGGCACTACCGGTGCGACCGACGGTGCGACCGACGGTGCGACCGGCGAGGTAGCCGCCGATGGTACAACTGCGGGCTCGATCTCGACTGCCGGAGCCGCTGCGACTGCCACCGAAACAGAAGTAGCCAGGGCTGGTTGCATCACCGGTTCAGCGCTTACGACCACGCTGGCCGAACGCTTCCGGCGAGAGCGAAATTTACCGGTCAGAAAAGCCGCCAGGTCAGCCGGAGTGACTTTCCATTCGCAGGGCTGGCCTCGTCTGCCGGTAGAGCAATTCTCCTGGGTGGCGGCAAGCCGCTTGTCCACACAGGCGCTCCGCAACGTCGCCGGGGTTACCGCTATGTTAAGATTTTCTTCAGCCCATTGGGCAGCTTCTTTGAGAGTTATCAACATAATGTTGCCTTCTCCTGACTTGATACAATTACCGCTTAAACAACATCTGCTACTTATTTAACCGGCCCACGTGTGACCCGCTAAATAAAATCTAACTTAATTCTGTAAGCTGCTTGTTTAGCAAACGGTACCTTCTACTACAATTGGGACAGGTGTAGTCCGCCGGGTCGGTCTCGGAAGTGATCAACCGGGTCGCGCACCGGCAGGCGTAACCGACCAATCGGGCCGGGTTACCGACTACAATACCGAAGTCCGGTACATCCCTGGTCACCACCGAGCCACTACCGACCAGGCAAAAGCGACCCAGCGTTACGCCCGTGACGACCACGGATTGAGCCCCGACCGCCGCCCCATACCTGACCACGATTTTTCCAAGAATCCAGTCCTGGGCGCTTTTGAGAGTGCCATCAGGGTTAATAGCCCTGGGCAATTTGTCATTCGTAAAACAGACCGCCGGGCCGACAAATACGCCATCTTCCAGGGTAACGCCAGCGTACAAAAGAGCGTTATTCTGGACCTTGCAATTGTTACCCAGCGTGACACCTTCGTCTATAAATACGTTGCGCCCGATAATGCAATTTTCGCCTATCACGGCGTGGTCGCGGACCTGGGCCTGAGACCAGATTTTTGTGTTATCGCCTACCTGGGCGCTTTCGGCTATATCTACCGTTTTATGAATAAATGGTGCCATCAGAATGCTCTTTTCATGTGACCGGTCACAACTGCCACCCCAGGTTTTTATTGTGTGTCCGTCCAGACGGACAATCCCCACAATTCTTTACTTTCAGTTCCGCTATCAAACCCTGTAACCCACCAATCCAAAATTTGGCTTTTAATGACCCCGTCCGAGGCCATACCTAATAAACCGCTCCCTTCCTGCATGTGCGCGATTGGAGCAAAATTAGCCAGGTATTATTGAATTAGAGGAGTCCCGGAAAAATACAATAGTTACAGTAGTTCAGATAGAGCTTATGAGTAACGATACTGACATAGGTGGCCCCGATAAGCTGACCCAAACAGGAGAGAGCCGGGAGGACTCATTTACCGCATGGTAATGAGTCATTTGGACTCTTTTGGATTCGCTTAGAGTCACATGATTCCATACTTTCTCAAATTAATCAAGGGATATGTTTCACATTTAGGGATATGTATTTAAAATTGAATCATAAAAAAGCGGGGTGGTTTAGCGGATTCTTCCCCAAAAAGCGCTCTAATTGGCCGGTTTAAACCCTTCAATCATCCTTCTTAACAGGTTATCCAGATTCCTTCCGTGCGAATCCAAAAAATTCTTTTCTAATTCCGCCGATTCTGTGGGGCTTAACTCGACACTCGCTCCAAGTTTCAACATGCCGTCTTCCGCCAGGCGTAAACGCATGCCGCAACACCGTAAGCCATGCAAACTGCCATAAAGATAGGCTTCCGGCCCTTCCAGGCAGGTCTGGAAAAGAGACTTCCACAGCCATGCGTCTTTGTACAAATCGGGGCGGGGGTCGATTAGGCGAGGGTCGTTCTTTTCCAGGGGAGCCGGTGGGGCGGCTTGTCCGTCCGTTGGGGGTTGGGCCGGTCCGGTCACATTGGTACCAAGATAGGTGAGTAATGTGCCATTTATCCAGGCCTCGTTCACATCCTTGGCTTCTCCATAGGCTTCCGGCGGCAGGAAGGCCACCCTTTTCCCCCGCAGTCGGGCCTGGCGGGCCAGGTCGCGCCAGCTTGTCTGGCCGGTCTCATCGGCGTCAAGGGCGAAGACCAGGCTTGTAATATTCCGGGCCCATTCCCAGCGCCAGCCGTTAACTCCAAAGATGGCGATAACCCTGTCTTTTCCGGCAGCCAATAAACTCAGGGCATCAAATGGCCCTTCACAGATAAAAACACCTTCTTCGACAGCTTCCTGTCCGTCCAGACGGACAACTTCAGAACCACTTGCAAGATTCTGGAGACCATTATTTTGTCCGTCCAGACGGACAAGTTTTAAGGTCCGGTGACTTTCAGAGCCACTTTCCGGTTGTAAACCGGCGCCTTCTGCCATGTCTGGCCCCTGGGTTGGCCCCAGGGCGGAACCATTGAAATAGCCTTTTTCACCCTGCAAGTGGTCGTGGCGGAGTTGTTTGGGCACCTTCTCGTTCGAACCGACGGCCCGCCCATACAAATTCAGGATGTGACCGCCGGGGTCGGTATGGGGAAAGACCAGCCGTCCGAATTTCCAGTCCCGCGCCGTATGGGCCCACTGACCAGGCGGGGCATAGCCGACACCATAGCGTCGGGCCAGTTCGAGCGGAATCTTGCGCCGTTTTAAATATTCCTCTCCCCAGCTTCCGGGCAAAGCGGCCTGGTACTTTTCCAGGAGTTGCCCTAAATAGGGTGAGGCCGAGGCTGTTTCACGTTTAACAATCGGTGGAGCCGCAAAAGTAACCACCCGCAACGGTGGCCGGGGATTCGAAGTGGCATGGGCAGAGGCAGGTGAGGGATTTTTGGTGGTTTGAGGGTAAGAGGTTCTGGCGGGTGAGTGAGGGACCCTGGCCGTTTGCGGTTTTAAATCAAGTGGTGAGTTGTTCTGGAGTTGCTCTTTCCAGCGTTCGCGGGCTTCCTCGGTGTAGCCCCACGCGCCACAGGCAAAACAGTTAAAGTGACCGGTATCCCCGTTCAGGCGCAGACTGCGCTGGTGGTCCGAACCGTGAAATGGGCAAAAGGCGCGGTAGGTGTTCCCCCCGGCCCGGATCGGTCGGCAAGCGTCCAGTTCCAGGGCGGTCAAGGTCAGGTTGGTATTGGAAACGCCCGGCGGAGGGCTATTAAACTTATGTAAATCTCGTACAGACATCAGCGCACTGCCTCTTCTCGCAGGTCACCCAGGTCTGGCCGGAAGACCAGGGGAACCATCCCGACATCGCCAAAGCGGTTTTTGGCGAGAACGATGTCAACCGCCCTGGCCGGGGGCGGAATCTGCCGTTTCTCGCTCATTCGTAAAAACATCACGGCATCGGCGGAATATTCCAGGTCGCCGCTCTCTTTTAGAGAGTCGAGGGTGGCGCTGCCGCCGCCTTTGCCATAATCGCCGCCGGAGCGGTTCTGGCTGCTGATTGCCAGGACCGGACCGTTAAGCCGGTTTGCCAGGTCACGCAACTCCCCGGCCATGGCGCTGACGTTGTAGCGCAACTGGTCATAACCGGCGGTATGAGCGGCCCGCTGTAAATAGTCAAAGACCACCAGGCAACGACCGGCCTTGTGCCGGGCCTGCGCCTGTAAAGCCTTCCCCCGGACCTGTCCTACGGTCAGCTTGGAGTTACCCTCTATAATCGCCAGCTTATCGAAAATAGGTTGCAGTTCCAGGGCGGCCCAGCGCAAAGCCTGGGTATTGCCAAAACCGCGCTCGACCTGACTGGCCGGAATCTTGGCCCTGGCGCAAAGGGCTTTTAACACCAGGTTTGAGGGCGAGTTCTCGTAGGTTACATAGACAACCGGCGTTCCGGTGGAAGCGGCGTGCTGGGCGATTTGCAGACTGAGGGTAGTCTTCCCGGCTCCCGGCGCCCCGGCCAGGATGTACAACCCGGTCCCTAAGCCGTTTAAGAGCTCGTCTACCCGCTTCAGACCGGTCGCGACGCCTGAGATAGCGTTTCCGGTCTCCTGGCGCTGTAACTGGCGGTTCTCCGCTTCGGCCAGCACGTTACCTATAAGGTCTCCGGCCCACTGCAACTTTCCGGCGTGAGTCTCCCGGACCGCCGACTGGACGCGTGCTACTTCTTCGTCGAGCAGGCCGAGCAGTTCCGGGGCCGGGCGGGAGCCATACAGGGCGGCGGCCAGGTTCTCCTGTAAACCGGCCAACAAACGCCGCTGGTATAAATCCGCCAGGTGCTGGGCGGCGGCTTTTGGGTCAGCCGCCGGTTTCCACTCGGTCAGCCCGGTCACACTGGCCGCAACCGGCTTTTCGGTCTCGATGGCCTGGGCCAGGTTTTGCCAGGCCAGGCTTTCGGCGATAAAGGCTTCAGCGGGCAGGAAATCGAGCAGTTCCCAATAGAGGTCCGGTCGGGTAGCAATTGCCGCGATTACACCCCGCTCGGTCTCTATGTCTTTAAATTCATCTACAAGCTGAAACGAATTCAAGGCTTGCCTCGCCGGTGCAACCGCTTTAAACCTGACTCTCTCTATAAATAGCCCCTGGAACCTGGTGCATTATACTAAACGCCCTTCCGGCCACAAGCCGGGAAAGGGCGCATTAGACTCTTTAATACTTATTAGCAATGTGAACGGCTTACAAATTGCTTATTGCAATAGGCTAAATAAGACCTCAAAATGATCACATGCTACCAGCATGGGTTGGTTTTAGTACCAGCATGGGTGTGATCTGGTGCCACCATAGGTGAGAAAGTACCAACATGGGTGTGACCGCTGTGACCGCACCTATCGTGGTACCAAACCGGTCACATGGGCCATGCTTTGGTACCAGAATAGGTGCTTTAATACCATGATAGGTGTGACCGTGTGACCACGTGACCGGCTGTATATTCATAAATTGAATAATAATTTCCCTGTTTTGAAAAATGTCGCATGATATTATAACTCTATTTTAATTTACCCTATTGCAAAAGGATAAATAAATCTAGTAATTTTGTTTACATAATTATTTTTTGAGATTTACCGGTCACACGAAGCTGCCACCATGGGTATTTTCTAAATGTGCCACACCTATGGTGGTACCAGGTGGATGGCCGGTTGTTTTTATAACAAGAAAGTGCCACGATAGGTGTGTGATTATGTGACTGATGCCACTTCAGGTGGCCTTAAACCACTTCCGCCTGTAAACGGCCAAGCTTTAGCAATAACGAACCTGACCGTTTTAAATCAAGGTGTTACCGGTGGTTAACGGTTAGGGCGGTGCTGGTAAAAAGGGTTTGCTAAACAAATCTTACCGGTGCCTGTTATACTTGAGGTACCGACCGATAGGCCCCAGGAATAAATGAACCGCTCTTAATCGCCCCGGTTCGCAATAGAACATTTGAGAAGTTATACTGGTATAAACTTGCCAATAATTTTATCCACATGCCCTGCTGAATTGGAAAATCTTTCAAGAATCCTTTAAGAATCAGCGAAATAAACGCTATAAACACCTTCTCAAATTTGAGAAAGCCTGCTATAATAAATTTTCAAAAGCACGCATTATTTAAAAACAAAATTCTGGAGTTTTACCTTTGCAAGAAAAAGCCTTCGAGGTTCCGGTACCTCTGCGCCAGGCGGCTGATACCACCGGCGTGCAATATCATCGTTTGCGAAAAGCCGCCGGCGACGGACGGTTGGCCGCGCAGAAAATGGGCAACCAGTACGTGGTGCTTCTTTCGGACGTGCAGCGTTTCTTGAAGCAGGGTGACCGGCGCAGACGCCCGACTGATTCCGCCGAAAGCGCGGTTGCTCCTAAAGTCCTGGCGGCCACACCTGCCGAAACGATTACCCAGCAGCCCGGCCCGGCGGTTGCTCCTGAGCCCACGAAACTGGCCCGCGTCATCACGATTACCGCCCCTAAAGGTGGCACCGGCAAGACGACCACCACCCTTAACCTGGGAGCGGCCCTGGCTGAACTCGGTTACCGGGTGTTACTGGTGGACTGCGACCCCCAGGGTAATCTGACCCTCAGTTCTGGTATCGAAGCCAGCGGGTTGAAGAATAGCCTCGATAGCGCGATCCAGCTTTACATGGCGACCTATACCCCCCAGATTGAGCCGACCATCATCCAGGCCCCGGTAGGGCTGGACGTGGTGCCCAGCAATATCCGCCTGGCCGGGACCGCCGACGAAATGCTTATAAATTCGCAGGGAGTATGGGTGCTGCAAAAGCTCTTGCGGTCGGTCCGGCCTGTCTACGACTTCATCCTGATTGATACCCTCCCCTCACTAGGTGTCCTCGTCAAAAACTCGCTGGTAGCCGCCCAGGAACTGATTATCCCTCACGAAACCGAGCCGCTCTCCACCGAAGCGGTTGCCATGATGTTAAAACAAGTTGACATAATCAGAAGGTCGGAGCTCAATGCAGACCTGAAAATCGCCGGGATTTTGCTGACCAAGGTCACCAAGTCGAAAGTTCACCGCGAGGTTATAGATTTCACCCGCGACGAGTTTGGCAAACAGGTGCGGGTCTTTAATACCGTTATCGAACGCTCCATCCAGTTCGCCGAAGCCCAGGGTTTGCATAAAACTATCCTCTCTTATAAGCCTAAAGACAAAGGAGCCCAGGCTTATCGCAATTTAGCCCAGGAGTTACTCTACGGTTCGGAGGCCGTCAGTTTCCAGGTGCCTGACGATGAATTGGCTATGAGTGAGGATCACTTTTAATGGCTAAAACCAGAAGTTTTTTAAGCAGCCGGAGCGCTGGTCCGGCTTCCGCCAGTGATAGTGATTTCGAATCGGTTATCGGTCTGCGCCATGAGTTAGCCGAACGCCCTGTTTTTAGCCAGAATTTGCCGGTCGAACGGATCCGGCCCAACCCCTTCCAGGCTCGCCAGCGTTTTGACGCCCTGGACGAGCTTTCGCGGGCCATTCAGACCCAGGGGTTTATCAGCCGCTTGCGGGTCCGGCCCGACCCTAATGCTCCCGGTCAGGGCTATTTCCAGCTTGTCTATGGGGAGCGGCGGTTAAGAGCGGCTATCCTGGCCGGTCTAACCATGCTGCCATGTGATGTGGCCGATTATTCTGACAAAGAAATGCTTGAAATCGGCCTGGCCGAGAATATCCAGCGCCAGGATTTAAATCCGCTCGAAGAGGCTATCGTCTTTCAGCGCCTGACCCGGACCGGCGAGTATACTATCCGGGAACTGGCCTCGCGCATTGGTAAGAACAAAGATTACGTGGACGGACGACTGGCCCTGTTGCGCGCGCCCCAGGATGTCCAGGACCTGGTAATGAAACGGCCCGATACCGTCACGGTGGCCCGCCGGATTGCCAGCCTGGGTAGCCCCGGCGAACGACGTCCCCTGATTGAGGCGGTCCTGGAAGGCACCCTCAACAAAGAGGCGGTCCGCGAGATTATCCGCGACCTCCATACCCTGGAAGAAACCCCGGTCCCGGAGGTAGCTGTCACCGAGATAATAGAGGTAAGCGCGGCGCTACCGCACAACGTGATAGAGCTTGAAAGCCGCCCGGTTGTCCGTCCGGACGGACAAAGTGAGAATAAAGCGGCGGCGGAAGCGCCCAAAAAGGCGGTCAAAAGCAGCCAGTACAACACCCGGCGCATCAACCAGGAAACCTCGATGGTGCTGAGTATTCTCAATCGCTGGGGCGAACTCGACCCTGAAACCTGGCAGGCCAACCACGATAGTTTGAACCGGTCCATCCAGGCTATCCGGGATACCTTGCTGGAACTGGCCGAACTTTTAGCGGAAGCGGGAGGAGCAAATCTTGAGCAGAAATAGAAACAGCCGGGGGATGCTGGCCCGCAATGACCGGTCTCAGGATGAGGCGAACGGCAGCGAGAATTTTGATATGACGCTGGCCCAGGTCGAGGAAGAACTGCGCACTCTCCATCTCAGCACGGCCCGGATTACTCGCAGCCTGGAAGAACTCCGCAAACTCAGCGAGCAGGACAAACAGCGGGTCGATACCCAGGAGCTAAACCTGTCGCTGGCCCAGCTAAAGCAGTCGCTTGGGGAGTCGGGGGAACGCCGCTCCAATGTCGACCGCGACCTTGAGAACCTCGAAGAAGAACTCGAAACTCTCAAAAGCAAGGTTTTGAGCCTGAGTGTTCCACGTGAAAAACATATTCCCCTGCCTATCAGCCCGCCTATCCGGGCCGCTCTCCAGGCTTTCTATGCCGGTGGTAGCAAGAACCAGTGGACCCCCGACTCCTACGGACGGCCCCAGTATTCCTACCAGGCCCGGGACGGTCATATCACCCTATTTTTCGAACACCCGCCGGACACGGTGGAGACGGTCGGTTTTTTGTGGAACGTGGTCAAGGATTTGTCGGTCGAGACTGCCGATATTTTCCTGATTTTGATGTCCCAGATTGCCAAGTTGCCCAACCCGCAGCTTAATATCGCCCGCATGAGCCTGGAAGAAATTGCCGAGTATCGCTCGGTCAAACTCCGCCACGGTTCGAGTTCGCTTCTCTACGAAGATTTCAAGCAGGAAGTGATGCGGCTGGCCGACCTGCGGCTGACGATGGGCTGGCAGGACTACAAGGGCGGCACGCTCTTTTTTGGTAAAGAACGCCCCGACCGCCTGCTCGACATCGTAGACGTGGAATACAAACGCGACGGCAAAAGCTGGACCGCCTTCGGCTTCCGCTGCGGTCAGGCTCTGGCCCACTTTCTCGACCCGGACGGGCTGCGCTGGATTGGTAACTATGCCAGTCTGCTGCTCAGTCTGAGTCCATATCACGAGGCTCTTGCCAAGAAAATCGGCACATACTGGACCCTTGTCGGCACTATTGCCGGGAAGGGTGGGATGCAGCCGCACGCCACCATTCGCTCTATCCTGGAATTTTGCGGTGAGGAACCGAACATGGATAAACCGGGCCGCACCGTGGAAGCCATTATCGAGGCCCACGAACGGTTGCGCGAAATCGGGGTGCTGGACGAAATTCCCGACTTCGAGCCGCCCACCCGCCAGCGCGGTTTCTTCCAGGAATGGCTGGACGAGCCGAGGACGGTCAAACTGGCCGAATCGCTCTGGCGGCTCAACCAGCCCTCCGACCGCAACCGGACTTTACCTTCCTCGTCTATCCAGGCCCCGGTCCGGCGCAACGAGTCCAACCTGCGGGTGCTGCCTTCCCCGGCCAAGGCCAGTTCGACCCTGGAAGTCCCGGCTACCCATAACGAATTGTGCGAAGCCCCGGCCCGTATCCAGCAGTTCCGTAACGAGTACCATCTGCACCAGGCCGAACTGGCCCAGGCCCTGGGTATTTCCCGCGAAACTCTCTCGCGCTACGAACGGGGAGTCCGCAAATTGCCGGAGGATACTGCCCGGAAAATTGTGGAGCTGTGGCAGAATAAAGCCAGCGGCTGGCAGGATTAAATGTCTCCAATTACACACCTATTCTTTGACCTGGACGGTACGCTGACAGACCCGAAAGAGGGGATTGTCGCCTCTTTCGTCTATGCCCTGGACAGGCTGGGCCGGAGAGATTTAACCTCGGCCAACCTGGACTGGTGTATCGGCCCGCCCCTGCGCGAGAGTTTCGCCCGGTTGTTGGCTACCGACGACCCGGACTTGATCGAGCAAGCAGTCAGCCTCTACCGCGAATATTTTGCTGCGACCGGGTTGTTTGAGAATTTTGTATATCCTGAAGTGGTCGAAACTTTACAACTTCTCAAGAAAGATTTCCAGTTGTTGATAGCCACCTCAAAACCGGCGGTCTATGCCCGGCAAATCCTGGAAAAATTCGAACTGGCAGGTTTTTTCGAGGCGATTTACGGGGCGGAACTGGATGGCCGCTACAGCAATAAAGGGGAGCTAATCGGTCTTATCCTCGAACAGGAGCAACTTTCGCCCGCACAGGTCCTCATGATTGGCGACCGCGAACATGACATCCTGGGCGCTAAAAGGAATACCATCCTTGCCGGGGGTGTCACCTACGGCTACGGTAGCGAAGCTGAACTGACCGGGGCCGGGGCGACCTACCTTTTTCACCGTCCTTCTCAAATTCCAACCACTTTAGTAGCGCACTCTTTATAAATGGACCCGCGGATAACTTTCTTAGAAGAATTGAGCCTGAACGCCTGGCCCGGCCACCATACCGTCCTGTACGATGGCTGGCTGCTGCGTTTTAGCGAGGGCTATACCCAGCGGGCCAACTCCATTAACCCCCTCTATAACGGCCACGAACCGGACCTCTACCGGAAAATCCAGACCTGCGAAGAATGTTATACCTCAAAAGGGCTGCCGACCGTTTTTAAGCTGACCCCCGCCTCAGTCCCCTCCAATTTAGACGAAGTCTTAAACTCGCTGGGCTATGCCAAATTTGAACCGGTCAGCATCCAGGCTGTGGCCCTGGATGAATTGCAACCCTTTCTCTCGGATACGGCTTCGCCCGGCGAAGATTCGCATGTCTTTCGGGAAAGCCAGTTAAAACCGGACTGGCTCCTGGCCTGGCTGCACCTGACCAATATTTCAATCGGGCACTGGGCTAACGTTGAGAAACTGCTGGGCAATATTCTACCGTCTCACTGCTTTTTGCGGTTGGAAGAGGCCGGGCAAACTATGGCGGTCGGGTTGGCCGTCTACGAACGCGGTTATGTGGGTCTGTTCGACATTGTGACAAACCCGGCCTTCCGGCGCCAGGGTTGGGGCCGCCGCCTCGTGGTAGAACTCCTGCGCTGGGGCCAGGCCCAGGGCGCGAATACGGCCTACTTGCAGGTTGCCACCCCAAATACTGCCGCCCTGCAACTCTATGCCGGTTTTGGTTTCCGGGAAGTCTACCGCTACTGGTACAGGGTTAAAGCGCTGGCAAAGGTTTAGTATTTTTTTCCGAGCTATTTTAACCGGGCTAGAAGAAAATCTATTTTGGCAAAAACCAGTGGATGTAACCGCAGTTATCACAGACGAAACAATTGGCCGTTTCGTTGGTCCAATCCATGTTGAAGAAGGTAGCCGCGGCTGTGTTTAGCTGGGCTCCTCGCCGCCAGAAGTGGTCATGACCGCAAACAAGACACTTTAGCAGTCGTCCGGCCACCTCGTATTGTTTCGGTTCTTCTGCATTGAAGGATGCCATTAATTTACTCCTATCTAAGCTTTAATTCTTTTGTTTAACCGTAAATTCTGATTGCCTACAACCACACTAATGTCAATACGTCCCTGCTTCCGGTGGGTTTCGGTAAAAAGTAAATACACACAGATTGAAGACGGATTTAGGTAGTTTGACGGTAGTCCTACTTTCTCCTGCAAAGGTAAAATAGGAATAAACTTGGACAGGTAATAAACCTTAGCGGAATAGTAAGCAGATTAAAGGAGTAAGATAGTGAATGAAAATGCCATCGAACGGGTGGACCCGCCACTAGTTGCTACAGAACTGGAGATGCTCAACTCTTTTCTCGACTATCACCGGGCAACCCTGTTATGGAAGGTGAGCGGGGTGAGCGAGGAAAATCTCAAACGCCAGGCGGTCCCCACTTCCAGTCTTACACTACTGGGTCTGGTCAAACACCTGGCCTATGTCGAGCGGACCTGGTTTCAGCGACGTTTCAAAGGCGAAGATGTTTTTGATGTATGGACTACCAGGGACTTTGATTCCGGTTTTGGGATTGGCGAGGCTGAAACTGCCGAAAGCATCCTTCAATTTTACCGGGAAGAAACTGAGAAATCACGCCGGATTGTTGAAAGCGCTAACCTGGACGACCTCTCGGCTAAACCCCGCCGTAATGGTGACAGGGTGACCCTGCGCTGGATCCTGTTCCACATGATTGAAGAGACGGCCCGTCATAACGGCCACGCTGATTTGCTGCGCGAGGCGATTGACGGCGCTACCGGCGAATAGGCTGCCCAGGCAAAATATCGGCAGCAATTTTAAGAGATAAAGGATCTATAATGTCGAACGAAGCAGACGCTACCGGGCGGGTAGACCCGCCTTTAGCCGGTTCGGAACTGGAAATGCTTGACTCTTTTCTCGATTATCACCGGGCAACTCTGCTCTGGAAGGTACGCGGGGTAGGCGACGAAGACCTCCGGCGCTCCTCGGTCCCGACCTCGACGATGACCCTGCTGGGCCTGGTCAAACACCTGGCCTATGTCGAACGCTCCTGGTTCCAGCATCGTTTCAAAAACGATAACGTAACTTTTCCCTGGACCAAGGAAGACCCTGACGCCGATTGGCGAATTGAGCCGGACGAAACCACCGAAGGCATTCTTCGGCTCTATGACGAGGAATGTGAGAAGTCGCGCCAGATTGTGGCCGCCGCCAGCCTGGATGAAAAGGCGGCCAGGTCATGGCCGGATGGTAATAGCCCAACCTTGCGCTGGATTATGTATCATATGATTGAGGAAACGGCCCGTCACAATGGCCACGCCGATTTATTGCGCGAGGCGGTTGACGGCGCTACCGGTGAATAGCGCTACTTGTGGGCGCTAACTTTAAAAATCCTGGGAAAGCTGGCATGTCTTCAAAACTTAACCTTACAGATGCAACATCACCGGAAGTAATTCCGAGCATAAGCGCCGTCATCTCTACCCGCAACCGGGGCGACCGGATCCTGGCGGCGGTAGAATCCATTCTTGACAATACATATCCCAATTTCGACCTCTGGATTATCGACCAGAGTGATGATAATAGTACGGAGGAAGCTCTTAAACCGTTTTCGGGCGACAGCCGTTTGCATTATCTAAAAAGTGATACCAGGGGATGTAGCGCCGGTCGTAACCTGGCTATAAGCTCAACGACGAGCGAGTTTGTAGCCATCACCGATGATGATTGCGTCGCCTCGCCCGACTGGTTGAGCAAGATGGTGGCGGCCTTTAAGACGGATAAGCGGATTGGGGTGGTGTCCGGGAATGTTACGGCGGGAGAACACGATGCCACCCAGGGGCATATAACGACCTATATCCGCCCGGATAGTTTTTTAGCTACAAAAGTATCTCAGAAATCCCTCGTCCATGGGATTACCGCCAATATGGGAGTCCGGCGGAGCGCCTGGGAGAAAGTTTCTGGATTTGACCCCATGTTAGGGGTAGGCGCGCCCCTCCGGTCGGCCTCGGAACCTGATTTTCTGATAAAGATGCTGTTGGCCGGTTATTATGTATATGAAACCCCGGCGGTCCTGGTGGTTCATTATGGGTTTCGTAACTGGCAGGACTATCGAAAATTACTCTATCAATATTCTTACGGTAACGGGGCAGCCATAGCTAAATATTTTAAAGAGAGAAAGTTATTTATACTATCTTATTTCTGGTCTGAATTTTTTGGTAAAATTGTCTATCCACTGCTAAAGAATATCGTAACGCAGCGTCGCCTGGCCGGAACAACCCGCCTGAAAGCCTTTTCCAGGGGCTTTGTGACCGGGCTTTTTACCCCTTTAGATAGAACAACCGGGAATTTTTATCCGAAAAGCTCTAAATCCGGCTAGATTAGCCAGGCTGCGAAAAACCGGTCTTTTAAGAAAGGTTTATTTGGAGCGGCAATATTAAACCCTGGTTTTAGCGGGGGGTAAAGTTACTTTTGCTTGCGCTATTTCTCGTGCGGTCGTCTGGCCGAGTTTTTTTACATTTCGCCAGGCCCGGTACAGGGCCAGCGGTCCGTTAAGAAAACCCCGGCATTCCAATAAAAGAAGCTTATAAGGATAGCTCGACTCTTTGTGACGAGTCTGGTTGAACCGAATTAGCATTTTCCGGGGCAGGGAGAAGAAAAGATAGGGCAGCACCCGCCAATCCCGGTCGTTTAGCAACGTCAAAAGATGATAGGCTATGTGTCCCTTGCTGTAGTTGAAAATCTGCCGTTTCAACTCCTCTAAATTCTGGCGGTGCCGGTGATAAACCACCGCTTGGGGCTCGTAGACGCAGGTATACCCGGCCTTCAGGATTTTATAAAAGAGGTAGGTATCCTCGCTACAGCCGGTTGCGACCCCTGCCCCCAGCGCCTCGTTAAAGGGACCAATGCCAGGGTTTTGGAAAATGCTGGCCCTAAAAGCCGCGCTGGCCGTAGCTCCGATTTCCCAGGTTGGTATAATGCCCAGCTTTTTATTGAAAATGTTTTTATCAAACCGTTTGCCTTCCAGGCCTCGCCCCAGGCCGCCATATTCTTCAAACAGCCGGGCGCTCTCCGTTTCCAGATTGGCCGGTAACACCAACCCCGTTACGCAGGCTACAACAGGATTGGCAAAGGGTTTCAGCAGATTGTCGAGCCAGCCCGGCCCGACCGTGACATCGTCATCCAGGCAGGCTATCAATTGGCCCCGGCTAACCTTAATACCGGCGTTGCGGGCATAACTTGAACCCCGCCGGGTTTCGGTTATATAGCGCACCCCAAATTTCCGGGCTACCGGGGCGGTTTGGTTTGAGCCGGGATTATTATCAACGACGATTATCTCATAGGAAACGGCAGTTTCATGATTTTTTAATGTTTCCAGACAGGTTTCCAGTTCCTGGGGACGGTCCAGGGTGCAAATAATGATAGAGGCAGTTATTTCTTTGCAGGACAAGCTTGTCAGGCCATTATCGTTTACCAAATTCCCACACTTTCCGATTTGTGCTTCAGCATCTGGTATTTTAATATAAAGAAGGAAAGTTTAGTACCTATGGATATATCCGCAATGCCAGTAATTTGATACTATACTTAAAAGCCTTACATGGATTATAACAGATAAGTTATTTATAAGTTTTAATCAGTTTAAGTTGTTTGCGACAGGTTTAGAGCAAAAATCTGCTTTCCGGGTATGAAGCGCCTGTATATCGGTTGTTGTGTTTAAGGAAACATTACCATTGGACCATGGTGGATTTAGTTTTGATGAATAATGCTAGGAACTTATCTAATAACCCCCCGGTAACCGTAATCATCTCGACCCGCAACCGGGCCGAGAGCCTGCTCAGGACCCTTGAGAGTATTTTTACCCTCAATTACCCTGATTTCTGCCTGATAGTATTGGACCAGAGCGATGAGAAACTACCCCAGGACGCGCTGGCAAAGTTTGATGCTACCGGGAAATTTTGCTATGTCTATAGCTCGACCAGGGGACTGGGGGCGGGCCACAATGCCGCTATCGCCCTGGCTAAAACAGAACTCATCGCTGTAACTGACGACGATTGTATCACGCCGCCGGGCTGGTTAGATGAGATGGTCCAGGCTTTTAAGCAGGATGAGAAAATTGGCCTGGTCTTCGGGAATGTGCTTCCCACCGCTTACGACCCGGATACCGGCTATATCCCGGTCTTTGAAGGTGCCACGCCTACTCCAACCCTGTTAAAGGGGGTTTCCGACCGGTTGATAGCCGGTCTGGGTATCGGGGCCTGTCTTGGTCTCAAGCGGAGCGCCTGGCTCGCCGCCGAAGGTTTTGACGAAATGCTGGGACCGGGCGCGCCCCTGGGGTCGCTGGAAGACCGCGATTTTGCCATTCGTTTGCTGTTAAGAGAGTATTATATCTATCATGCGCCCGACTTTTCGGTAGAGCATTTCGGTTATAGAAAAAATGCCGAGCTAAAAAAGCTTGCTTACCGGGACTGGTTTGGTTTTGGTACGAGCTTTGCCAAGTTTCTCAAATGCGGCGATTTGGCCCTCATGCCCTATATGCTCGGCCAGATGTGGTTTGGTCAGGCCGTCAAACCTTTTTTTAAGCACTTGCTGTTTAAGCGGCGGGTACGCGGTGTCACTCCTATCTGGTCTTTCTGGGTCGGATTTGTGGTCGGTGTCTTTGCCAGGGTGGACCGCCCGACCCGTAAATTTAAGGTCTCAAAGCGGCAGCACCCGGTTTCGCAAATCAACTGCTGACTGAGTTACCCCGGTTAGTCTTCACCAGGCTTATGGATTTTCCTATCCTATGCCCCTAAAAAGACAAAAGACGCCACAAAAAAAGCAGCTACCCCTCAAAGGTCGCTGCTTTTTTGATAGAGCCAGGTTTTAAGTTTCAGCCTGTAAAACCTGGCCGCGTGTTTAGAACTCGACCAGGCTTTTCTCGGCCATGGCGGTACTCGGATTTTCCGGGTTTGGCGTGGCGTTGGCTTTCGCCCGGCGGCTGCTCTTAACAATGATACTCGGCATTAAGAGCACCCCAATTACCAGGGCTACCCCGATCAGGATGGTGATGAAAAAGCCGCTGTGAATGGCATCGGCCAGGGCTACCCGGACGGCCTCGACAATCTGGGCGGGCAGGGCCGAGGCGACCTTGGCGTTAATCAGGTTTTGGGGCTCCTGCAAGACCTCCTGCAACTGGGCCGGTAAGGCTTTAACCGCCGCCACCCCGTTGAGGTTGGAGCTGTACGAGTTGATAACCGAAGTACCGACCAGGGCTACCCCGACAGTGCTACCGATGGAGCGGAAGAACTGTACGGTCGAAGTGCCGACGCCCAGGTCTTTGCGCTCGACCGACTCCTGGACCGCGATGGTCATGGTCGGCATAATCATACCCATCCCGGCCCCGACCACAATCATGAAGACTACCACTTCCCACAGGGGCGAACTGGCGTTCAGCGTTAACAGCAGACCTACCCCAATCATTAAAACCGTGGCGCCGGTAAAGAAAGGCACTCTCAGGATACCGACCCGCCCAATAAACTGCCCGGTCAGGATGTTGGCGAAAACTACCGCCAGCGAAAGCGGCGTCATAATCGCGCCGGAACCGGAAGCCGATTGGCCCAGCACTACCTGCACAAAGAGCGGAATGTAGAGACTGGTACCCAGGAGGACCGCGCCGATAGTCAGGCTGATAATGCCGACCGAGCGAATGGCCGGGATCTTAAAGAGGTGCAAGGGCAAAATCGGTTCGGCGGCCCGCCGCTCGATAAAGAGGAACAGACCAGTCAAAACGATGGCACCCGCGAAAAGACCGATAATCTGCGGGCTCAGCCATGGGTAGCCGTTCGGTTCTTTCTGGCCGCCCCAGGTCAGGGCTAATAGCAGGGAGACAACCGCACCGATAATCGCCGCCGAACCGAACCAGTCTATCTTGCGCCGGCCGACCCCCGGCTTGTTAGGCAGGGTAAAAATGAGGGCCAGCAAGGCCACCAGGCCCACCGGCATATTGACATAGAAGACCCAGCGCCAGTTCAAATTGTCGGTAATGAAACCGCCCAGGGAAGGGCCAAAGACCGAGGCCATCCCGAAAGCAGCGGCGATAAAACCCTGCCACTTGGCCCGTTTGGCCGAACTGGGAAAGAGGTCACCGATAACGGCGAAAGCGTTCGACATTAGCGCGCCGCTACCGATACCCTGCAAGCCGCGAAAGATGACCAGCCAGAACATGGATGGGGCCGCGCCGCTCAGGATAGAACCGAGCAAAAAGATAACAACCGCCGCCAGCATCAGCCATTTCCGGCCAAACATATCCCCTAACTTACCGGCAATCGGGATAGTGGCAGTGGAAGTCAACAGGTAAGCCGTGGTAACCCAGGAGAAAAGCGAGAAACCTTGCAGTTCTTCGACAATCCTTGGCATGGCCGTACCGACAATGGTCTGGTCGAGGGCCGCGAGCAGAATACTTAATATAATACCCGAAAGCGCCAGTATCAGGGCTTTATTTTCGGACCTTTCGCCGGTTTGAGTGGTCCCGGCCATTTTATTATTGGGGTTTTGACTCATTGGAATCTGGTTTTCCTTCTTTCTCTTTTTTGAATAATCCCGCATTAACTGCAAATAGACGTTCTTCTAAATGGACCAAGAGCCTGTGCATGCTCGCTATTTCTTCATCCTCTAAACCTTCGGTCAGGGTTTCTTCGAATTCTGCGATTTTACCCGGCAGGGTCTGGGCCAGGACCTGACCTTTTTCGGTGACAAAAATTCTGATGCAGCGATTATCTTTAGGGTCGGGTTCTCGCCGGATAAGGCCGTCCCGCTCCATCGTCTGCAAACTCCGGGTGATTGCGGCGGGGTCTACCTTGTAGAGTTTGGAGAGGGAGGCCTGGATAACCCCTTCCGGCTCCATCGCGCCGAAAAGGATCCGCATCTGGGAATAGTTGAAGCCCAGGGCCTGTTCCAGGGCCGACCCCACCAGGTGACTGGTGCGACCCAGTCGCATCGGTAACGGCACTTCGGCGTTTCCGGCCCAGCGCCGGGTCATGGTCAGGCGTTTCCAGACCGTCGCCGGATTGGGGCTGATTTTCTCTTTTTCTAAATTTGCGCCCATATAATTTTACGGCTTCTCTATCACATTCATTCATAATCATTGACATATCAATGATTATATTTTAGCCCAAATCGTTGATATGTCAATGATTTTTTGATAGCAAAAGTTGATATAAATAAAAGTAAAAAACTATGTTGCATAGTGCCACGCTAAATGGTATACCCAAATATCATTTCCAACCGAGGGTACATATCCCTAAACAAGACAAGACAAAACGAGCTAGAAGATTGCATTGCAGCCAATAAAAGAACAAAGAGAACAGGGAGGATAAATGGATAAAGGGGAAACATCCCAGGCCACTATTTACCGGCTGTAAAAAGAGGCTATGTGCAGCCTCAATTTGATTGAGATGGAGTTTTAAGAAAAGAAATAATAGATGTAAAGAAGCGCTTTATTAGCCGGCTGAATGGGGTTAGAAACGCGCCTTTAAGAAGGTCTACCCCTGGACCGCGCCGATACCGCGTTCGGCCAGTTGTTTTTCGATAGCACCGAGTTCCATTTCAAAATGGTTCTTCTGGTTCTTTAACCTGACCTGCTGGTTGCTCAGTTCAACAATCTCTAGCTGGATAATCTGGGACTGGTTGGCCGGGTTATTTTGCTGGGGCCTGGTTAAAAAGACCGGAGGAGGCGTTTTCTCCTCCTGTTTTAGTGAAACGGTGGGCTGGTCGCTCAAGGCTGCCGGGAATTTCTCCGGGGCAGCCCCGTGGTTTTCGCCGTTGGACCTGGTTGCGGGAGCTATTTGCGGCTGGTGGCCGACCTGTAGCCCCAGGTTGAACAGGCGCTGGTCGTCTTTTATCTCTTCCATCCGGCTGTTTATTATTTCCAGGCGAGTGCTGATTTCGTGCAGTCGCAGGGTTATCTGCATGTGACGTTCGAGCAGGTGGCGGTTGAATTCGAGCGCTTCCAGGGCCTGTTGCGCCTCGGTAATTACATCTTTTATTTTCTTTTGCTGCAGGTTGAGAAAGTTCAACAGGTCGTTATAGTTGTAATTCATAAAAAATCCTGCTCCTTTAGATACTGGTCATATCTATCCCGGTCTGGCCGGTTGTCGTTTCCATCTCTTAAAAATTCATTGCCCTATTAAAACAGAAATTAACCCCGGTTAAAAGTAGGAATATATTATAAAAATTCTAGCCTGGGTTAGCAGGCGTTGGCGTTGCTGCCGGTACATCGTCCCCGGCCAGTTGGACGGTCGCGACCGGTTCGTTCGACCCAATACTTGAAGTAGCTGTTGGTGCCAAAGCGGTCAGCACGCGCGGGTCGGTTACCGTTGGGCCGCTGCTGGCCGGGGCTGGAGTCGTCGGCGCGGGCGTGGGTGGTACGGTACCGGCTTCGGTTGGCCCAGGCGTGGGCGGTACGGCAGTGAGCACCGTTGATGTTGCCAGGGGCGGTACGGTAGTGATTATGACCGGGGCCAGCGTCGGTATGGCCGAACTGGTGGTTGTCGGTTCCGGTGTCGCGGTAGGCGTTGCCCCCAGCACCGGTGTAAAGACGACCCTGGCCGGGATAGTGGGGTAACTGGTGGGCAGACCGGAGCCGCTGGTATCGACCGAGTTGAGAAGCAGCCAGGCTAAATAACCCATAAAGAAAAGGTTCAACACCAGCAGCCAGGGTATCAGGCTCGGCCATTTCGCGGGCTGGCGTTTGGTGACCGGGGCCGGTTTTTCGAACGGGGTCCTGGTTACCGGGACGCCGGGGCTTGCGGGACCGGTTGCCGGATTGCCCTGGGCTGCCGGGACGCTTTGAAGTGCCGGGCCGGTTGCTTCCGGTGGAGTGACCGGGGCTGGCGTAATTAAAGGTACGACCGGCTTTGCGGTGGTGCCATTGGTCGTTGCAGCGATACCGTTAGCCGACGGGATAGTGCCGTTGGATTTTGGGGCGATGCCGTTGGTTGTCGGGGCAGTCCCGTTGGTCTTGATGGGGGCGGCGACCGGACCTAGCTCGGCCAGACCATTTTGATGCGGCCAGGAATAAGGTGTGGTGACATTGCCATTTCCGTTTTTGCCGATTTCTACCCCGGCCTGGAAAGGGTGTTTTTCTTCCTCAATGATATTGCTGGCGGCCAGCGAAGGCGTGGTCTGCCTGAGGAAAGTTTGCACCTCGTTGTTCAGGGCCGTGTAATTTTCCAGCAGTTGGTCGATGGTCTGGAACGGCACGGGCTGGTGGGCAGTTTGAAGGGTGGTGGCAAGGCCGATTTCAAACTGGCTCAATAGTTCCAGCACATTGTGGTAGCGCCCTTCCGGGTTTTTGTAGAGCGCCGTCATAATGGCGGCCTCCAGGGCCGGGCCTACTTCGGGGTTAACCTGGTGCAGCGGCGGCACGGCTTTGTACATGTGACGCAAGCCGCTGACCATCTCCGAACTGGCAAGGAAGGGGTTGAATCCGGTTAGCAGTTCGTAGATGATTACCCCCAGCGCATATACATCGGCCTGGGCATTAAATGAAGCATTCGAACCGAACAGCTCGGGGCTGGCATAGGGCGCGTTCAGTAGAGAATTTGAGAAATTGTCCTGGGCCTCATTTCTAAGGGCGTGGCGGCGATTTGGTAAGGCCCCAAAGAGTTCTAATCGGACGGTGCCATCCCGCCCAATCCAGATAAACGAGGGCTGTAGGTTGCCGTGCAAGACCTGCTGGGAGTGGCAATACAGCAGGGCCAGGGACAGTTGCCGGGCGATCTGGCCTACCACGTTGATGCCAGGCGAACTGGCTATCAGCATCCGGCAATTCACATAGTCTTTGCCGGGCGTTTTCGCCACGCAGACATAATATTTCTTGCCGTTCTCTCCCCACATAAAGTGGTTATAGACGGGTAGCAGGTTGCCGTGCGACAACTTCTGAAGCGAGATAGCGCGGGACTGGTAAGCTTCCGGTTGCAGGTTTATTTCTTCCAGCCAGAGCCGGGCGGGCTGGTCCACAATCTGGTCAAAAACATCATAAACCCAGAGTTTCTCGTCCAACCGCAACCAGCCATTGATTTGAAAACGCGCAGGTAAAGACGGCCTGTAATTATCTTCAGGCTGCTCCGAGCCGGTCGCTTTTATGTCGTAAAAGTTGGTCATACCTAATTATGGAGCAATATTTGTAGTTACGTCAACTTACCATAAGCAATACTTATAATTTTTTGTAGAATTAGCTAAGAAGTAACCCAGGTTAAGATAGTTTCGCTTCGAGGCACATTCTTTGGGAGTAAAAAAGCACCTTTACACAGCCCTTTACTCCCCGGGGGAGATTACCGTCTACCGTCTTTTTAAGATACCTGCCGGATAATTATGCCGGGGCCTTGCCAGAATTGCAAGGCTTCCCCGGTTAGAGAAAATTAGGAGTGGCCTTGCTATTCAAGTTTAACTCGTCGTTGAACCCCTGCCAGTAGAGGACGTTCGCCACGCTGCTGAGCAGTTGGCTCGCCACCCGGTCCTGCTTTAATGCCCCGGCCAGTTGGGCCAGGCGCATGAAGGTATAGACGAAAATCGTCTGAAGGGTTTTATGGTTCAACAGAAGTCCGGCCAAAAGCTGGGTTATTTTGTTACGGTCCTGGAATTCAGTTTTCGTAATATTTATCATATCCAGCGAGCCCTTATCCCGGTCGATTTTGACCGCGTAACGCCCATACAGGTAGTGCATATTGACCCAGGATTTAAATGAGCGTTTAGGATAATGATAACCGATAGCCGCCGGGTTAAATTCAAATGTTAGGTTTAGCTGGGCCAGCCGGTAGGCCAACTCCACGTCTTCGTAGCGTTTGAAGGTTTCGTCGAACATCCCGGCTTTGATAATCCATTCTCTTTTGAGCGAACAGTTGCCGGTATAGAACTGGCGGGCCGTGAATTTATACCTGCCCCGGATAATATCCTGGTACTGTCTTTCAAGTAAAGCTTCTTCCCAGCGGACCCAGACCGGCCCCCGGCTATCTTCCGGCTTCGACATGGTCCCGACTACCACCGTATCCGGGTGGGCGAGGTGGGACTGGTAATGCTCCTGGACCAGGTTGGACGTACACATTACATCGTCGTCCAGGAAGAGAATATATTCGTTGGCAGCTTTCAACACCCCGGCATTGCGGGCAGCGGAAGGACCGCCCTGTTTTTGCTCCACCCAGGAGAGTTTGAAAGGGAAGGTCTCCGCCAGTTCTTTTAACATCTGGGCCGAGCCGTCGGTGCAGCCATCCAGCATGACGACCACTTCCAGGAACTCAGCGGGATAGTTCAGGGCGGCAACGTACCCCAGCGCCCGGCTTAACTGTTCTTTGCGGTTGTGGCTGGGTATCACGATGCTAAAAGCGAAAAGCTGCTGTTTTTCTTCCAGATATTTATTTTTGATAGCCGAATTACTTTCCATTTGAAATCAGTTTACCTGTCTTTTTCCACTCGTGAGGTTTCCAGTATTTTGGCAGGTACTCCTACTGCGGTGCAATTGGATGGCAGGTCTTGAATGACAACCGCATTGGCTCCTATATTAACATTATCACCGATAACTATATCACCTAAAACTCGCGCCCCGGCGCCCATAAAGACATTGTCTCCCAGGACCGGGAAAGCGTGGGTATTACGCATGCCGATAGTATTTGACCCGATAAGACTTAGGTTGGCCCCGATACGCCGCGCCATCACCACGTTGCCTACCGGGTGCGGGATATACAGCCCTGGCCCAATCTGGACGCTACTCGGAATATCCAGGCCGTGCAAGGTTATATTCAGACGAGCTAAAATGCCGGGTATGGCCTTAACTTTCTTAGAGCGCAGAAAGTAACTTAGCCGGTAGAGCAAGGTGGCCCTTAATCCCATCGAATTCCAGATAAGACCCAATACAAACGGCCATGGCATCTCCTGTTCCGGGTTCCATTCTGAGCGCCAAATTCTAAGCCAGGCAATCAAGTCACCCCTAACGGTTTCCTTAAAGCTATAGGTATTTTCGAATGACGTTTGTTGTTTAGTCATAAATGTCTTGCCGGTTAATATAGATTTTGGCCGCTATACCTCTAAACTAAAGACATCGGGTCTGGCGTTTAATTGGCTTTGAGCCTTTGGGCGGTAAATTTCTTAAACATCTGTTTGATTTCGCCGTCTAACCCGAACAGAGGAATAGACAGCACGCCATAAATAGCTACGCCCAGCAGCACCGGTAGTAAGATGAATTGCTCGCGCAAAGGCCAAATTACGGCTGCCATAACCAGGGCCGCGGCCGCGGACTTGACTATGATAAGCAGCAGCGATTTATTCAAAATACTGGACCCAATTATTATAAAACCGCATATACCTATAATAACTTCGGTGGCTAACTGGCTGATAGCCGCGCCGACCGCGCCGTCCCCGGTCATATTCTGGTAAAGCGGTATCAAAATGACGTTCAGGCCCAGGTTGATAAAGATTGCCATTACCATAACCTTTGTCCAGCTTTTTTGCCGGTCTTGAGCGACTAAAATCTGGTAAAGGCCGATCCCTAAATAGGTCGGAATAGTGGTCCAACCCAGGATTATTAAAATCGGAATAGACGGGTTGAATTCTCCTTTGTACAGGGTTTCGATAAGGGGGCCGGCCATTACACTGGTGCCTACCGCGATAGGAATGCTCAGGCAAATCAGGAATTGTAACAACTTGCGGGCAAGCATGTTATTTTCGGCTTCGTTGTTAGCGGCGCTCCGCGATAAACTTGGTAGCAACGCCTGTCCTACGATAACCGGGGCAATTAAAAGGCTGCCAAATAATCTTACAGGCAAACTGTAATAACCGACAATTCTATCGTTGGTAAAAGCCGCCAGAAGCATGGTATCCAGGTAGAGATATATATTGAAGCTTATATCCGTAATAAGAAAATAGTAGCCACCCTTTACCAGCTTAACGTAGGTTGAAACATCCTTTGCTACTTTGGTTTTGCCATTTTTCAGAAAAGCCCGCCAGAAGATAAAAATAGTTGGGATAATTGCCAGCAGACCGGACCCCGCCAGGACGAGAATACCCATATTTAGCGCAATTACCACGAAGACCAGAACCGTACTCAAACCCTTGCTGAATAACACTTCTATCAGGTTATATTGCATTTTGTCCTGGCCTTGCAGCGCCGAACGTAAAGGTACTACCGATACACTTAAGATACTGCCGATGGCCGAGATATAAATAAGCTGGTGCATGGTGTCGGAAACACCGGAAAAGATAAACACTATCAGGGTTATGCTCCAGCAGACCAGACCGGCCAGGACGCACAACACCACCGCCGAGCCGACCAGTTCTTGCGCCTCCTGCGGGTTTTTGGCTACTTCACGGAGCAGATAGACGTTTGTACCTAACAGAGCCAGGACCGCTACGACCCCGCTTATGGCGCTCACGGTAGAAAACATACCCATGCCTTCTGGTCCCAGGTAGGCCGGGATTACCAGGACTACCACCGAAGCGAGTAACCAGCTAAGACCCTGTCCGGCAGCCAGATAGAAGATGTTAAAAGCAATTTTCCGACGTGTAGACATTAATCGTGTTCTTTCAATAGTTTAGTAACTGCCCGCCAGCTCTTTTTCTTCCAGGTAATCTAACGATTTAGAATCAGAGGAATCCAGCCGGTTAGTCTTGTTGGTGATTACGTTACGCTTGTTCAGGTTGCGATAGCCGATTTCAAGCAACCCGATGGAAACACCAAGTATAGTCATCAGGCGGGTGTTGACCAGGCTTATATCCAGATAAGCAAAAACCATAATGGCTATAATGATGTTACCGGCGGTAATCGCCAGATTAAGGTAAAGTTTTTGTCGTTCGTATTTGACGAGCTGACCGAGGCGGAATAGCGCGCCACAAATTAAGACCCAGAAAAGTATCCACCCGAAAACGCCGACCTTTAACCACAACCACAACACCTGGACGTGAGGGGTGTAATACTGGAATTCAAAGAAATTGAGGTCAACCAGACTGTTATAGCGAGTAAACTGCTGCCCGAAACCTTTCCCGGTTAAAGGTGCCTCCCGGATGGTTAACCTGACATTATTTTTCTCGATTACCCGGTACAGGTCGGAACTGTAGTCCCTGGACCCGACCGCCGCCGAGCTTGAATTAAAAGCTCTGGCCGCCAATCCCAGGGGGCCGGAGGCATTCTTAAAAAGGATCATGTAGGGCGGTACGATTATTAACAGGATTACCACTGTTATAAAGAAAGCCTTACGTCGCTTGATAAATAAAATCATCAGAAAGGCGATCAGGCAGATTCCCAGGCTGGCAAACGCTGCTCTTCTGCCGGACAACATTATGGCAACCACCGGCAATATTACCAGGAGGAACCCGGTTAACCTTTGACCTTTGGAGGAGCCAAAAACTACTTTATTGAGGCACCACATTACCAGTATCACGAACAGAATCGCATTATCGTGGTTAAAGCCGCTTAGCGAGTCGGCCAGAAAGGCCTCCGAGGTGCCTGCCAGCAGGAAATACCTTATAAGGGTGGTCAGGGCTAACAGGCTTAGCCCGGCAGGAATAATCCAATCGAGGACTACCCATATTTTCCGGTTCGGCATAAAGTGGGTGGTCAAAAGGTAAACAAGCACCAGGTATATAGGTGCCCGGATTTCCACTAAAGCCGCTTTTGAGTCGCCGTGATGGAGGATTACTCCCCACACATAGGCAAATGCCAGAAAACCGCCAAAAATTAAAAATAGGGCGGTGGTAGCTTTAGGTTTAAGAGTAAATTTATTGGAACGGATAGTCCTCAGAATAATACAAAAGATGGTCCACGCCAGGATGGTCTCGACCGGAGTGAATGAAAGTGATAATGAAGTAAAAGAATTATAGTTCCGTACTGGTATCGTTGTGTAGTCGGAAAAACCGTCCGGGCTGATGTAAATTTCGCAGGCCAGCACCAGAAAGACAGTCAGGTTGAAACCAATCGCGGGATTTTTATAGATTAAAACGATAAGAAGGATAACCACAGGAGTTACAATTGCGTTGGGCGGGTTTTTATAACTTAGAAAAAGCGTAATACCCAGAAATCCAATGCTGGCAAGTAAGATTAGAATATTACGCCGTAGCAGCCGTAACTTATAGCTTCTGGCCGGGTAATTCTGTTTTTTCTTTTCAAGAGCCCTGGTAAAAGGTAGCTCGCTTATAATTTGAAGCCCCAGCAATCGGGAAGTTTGCGAGGAGGCAAAGAGCGAGGTGTTATTCCAGGTCAATAACAAGACTAGAAGGAGGGAGGTTAAAAGGCCCCCTGCTAGCCCCAGAATGGATCCGACAATTATTTTCGTTTGTTTGTTAAAGACATCGGACTTTACAATAGCTGCCGGGTCGCGTATCTCTATCAGGTTGCTATTGCCCTTGGATACCTTATCGTAAGCCATTTTTAGCTGTTCGAGGTTGGAGCTTAATGTATTGTAACGAGTCTGGGCCTGGTCGCGGGTCAAAAGGAGCAGGTCACGCTGGACATCGGTATCGGAGACAAAACTCTGGGTGATGGATGGCTTACTCTGGCTGGGATGGTTAGCCAGGTAAGCAAGGGCATCCTGCTGGGCTTTGTCCAGGTCAGTTTTAGCCTGATTTAACTGGTTTTGAACAAAAGTTATCATAGACTGACCATTGGTCAGGAAGGCGTGTTCAATATAGTTGGTATAGCTGGTTGTCAGGGCCCGCAGAATCGAAACGGCCAGGTTGGCATTATCCGAAGCGTAACTTACTACCAGGAAATTGTTACCGGCCACAGTCAGCTTGGCTCCCTTGTTGATTTGTAAGAGCAGGGTAGTCCGGGCGTTTTCCGAAAGACTATAGCCGTTTTTGGTAAGTTCGTTAGTTACTTCTACCAGGAAATCGTGCGAGTTTAGCAAAGAGGTTAGCGAGTCGGCGTAGTTATTAACCGTGCCGGTAGTTAAATCGCTGGTAGCGGTGGAGGTCTGGGTGGTATCCAGATAAATAGGTTGGTCGAACCATAGCCCGATACTGGCAGTATAGGTCGGGTTGGGGTTGAGGATTAAGGCCAATATCAGTGGTAGGACCACCACGGGTATTATTAATACCAGCCAGAATTTTTTTAAAGTAGTTATATAAGGTTGCATTAATTCTTGTAAATAAATCCAGAATTCTGGGCTTGCCTGAAAGAAATTTGACTGAATTACAGGCATGTTCCCAGGCTGAAATTTTCAAAACGGTTCGGCAATATTGAGCAAAGAAATAATTAAGTTTTCTGAAACGGTGTGCACTTAGTACCGGTAACCAAGGCACTTGTTCAGGCAAGACTATTCTTCGACAGGCAAAGTTTTAGTAACTTTCCCCGGCACTCCGCTAATAAAGCTATCTGGCGGTACATCCTTGCTTACCACCGCCCCGGCAGCGACAACACTACCCCGACCTATCCGCACCCCCGGTAGAATGGTGGCTCCCAGGGCAATCCAGCAACCTTTTTCAATTATGACGGGCTTGGCTATAGGGTTACGCTTACAGCGATTATTGCTAGGGCCAATATCGTGGGTTCCCGTGTAAATCCTTACAAAGGGGCTTATGGTTACGTTGTCTTCAATAATAACTTTTTCATCCAGGTTGATAGTAACATGAGAACTGAATAAGGTATTGGAGCCGATGATCAGGTTTGAGTAGAAGTTGGGGCTGCCGCTGAGTAACTCAATGCTATCCATGATATAGGTTCCCCGCCCGATTTTAAAACCAACCAGGCGATACAACAGCGCTCTGATACTACCCCCGCTGAATTGCGGTAACATTTTACAGATGATGTTCACAATCCAGTATCTCAGATGGAGTGTATTTTTATAACCCTGGATTTGGCGCAGAATTTTTTTGATCAATGGTTTGTTGTAGTCAATAGATTTTAATAAAAGTACGGCCCGACCAGCATCAAAAGTATTGAGCTAAATTCAGATGTTTTTATAAAGTCTTACCGTAAAACTCATTACAATTTTCTTACCAGGATGCTACCGGGCAATTGCGTACCTATGAATGTTCTCTATCGGTTAGATTGCATTTTTATTTCAAACTACTAATCTCAAGTCTCCGGTTTTGGTTTTCAAAAAGAAAGGGTTTTCCTGGATGGGAGTTCACTTTTGGCTGTTTCAGCGCTTAAATGTGGTGAGAAGCCGTTTTATAAGGATAATAACCCCAGAATGAAGGATTAATTTAGACTTAGCAGAGAAGGCACCTTTTCTCTCTCCCGTTAATTCTAGGAAATCTTTAACTGGGGAGTGTTGTATTAAGTGTGTTTATATGGTAAATATATCCTAGGACACCCTTAAATTGGACACCTTAAGAACTTTATATGCCTGACTTTTTTGATTATATCTTTGCTTTTATTTACTGTCAATTGACCTTAAAGCCTTGCAACGAGGCTATTGTTACTTTAAGTCCCGCCTTTTGGTATCAGTAAGAGCCGGTCTGTTCTAGACAGACAGCAGGTTCTATAAGCAACTGATGTAAAAAATATTTTATTAATTTTACCTGTAATCTGTTAGATTTTACTAATTTCTCTGCCTGGCAGCCAAAGTTAAGCCCAGGAAACCGGCCCGATTTATCGAAGGAAGCGAAGAATTACACTTATGCAATTGAAAAAGAAACACCCTTTTAAATTTGGTTTTACCGCAAATTCCCGCCGTCTTGTTGTACCGGCTCTTTTAAGCCTGGCTTTCTCTTACCTTTTTCTAATCGCCGGACCTTTGGGGGGTCCCCCACTGGCCGCCAGCAGCTTAAACGCCGATTTGCCCAAACCCTCCAACATCACCGTTGAGGAAGATGATAATAACGCTATTTTAACCTGGGGTGGCCCTCTTACACCGGATAACTCTAACCCTGACAATGTCGCCGGTTATCGAATTTCCGTGACGCCTGTCGGTAGCACGGCGGCCCCGGCGATCCAACTTACTTCCTACCGGACCATCCAGATTCAGCCGCTCGTAAACGGCCAGCAGTACCAGGCCCAGGTTCAAGCGGTAGATAATATGGGCAATCTTTCGGCTCCTTCCGACCCGGTTACTTTTACCGGCAACCCGGCTCGGGTCAACGATTTGCGCAGCCGCATGACCGGCTTCTTTGACGATTTCGATTTGCCGGCCGGGCCTATTGACGAGTTGAAGTGGAACCAGGCTTACTCCGCCTGTAACGACCCTTCCATGTCCTCCTCGTTTATTAATAACCAGTTTCACACCCATAATATGGAGTTGTCCGGTGATTGCGACCGCGCCCAGGTCATTAACCGCCCGCGCGCGACATTCGACTTCACCGGGCGGACCGGTATCATAACTTTTGACATGGACGGGTTTACCAACCGCAGCATCTGGTATCTCGACCTGATAGACAAGGCCGACGGCGTAACCGATATTAACAGCCATATCAGCGAAACCGGGGCCGGGACCGGCACGCCCGGTAATGTCCTGAGGATACGGCAAAATGGCAACGGGATCGACTTACAATATGTAAATGCAACCGGCACCCTAACGACCCTGGCCAGTACCGGTTCAGACCAGTTTCCGACGCTGGAGTGGTTGGGTATGCCCACGGTGCCGAATGTGCGGCGTCACTGGGAAATCCATATCTCCCAGCAGAAAGTCGAAATTTATGTTGGGGGCAAATTGGTCCTGGCTTCCCCGCTCGATTTGCCTTTCTCTCAGGCCACCGTTCACTGGAACGCCTTTAGCTACAACACCGCCAAGAACAATATCCCCTACGCCTTGCTTCACTGGGATAACTTTGGGTTTGACGGACCGGCCCCGACTATCGAGACCCATAACTATGTCACGCCAGCCTATGCCGGGAACGATTTCCTGGAAGCGGTAGACAATACGCCTGCCGATACCCAGATAACCATCCCCGACAGCCTGGATGGGGCGATTGCACAGCGTTTGATGTTTACCATGCAAATGCGCGGGTATTCCGAATACAAGTGGGACCCGGGCGATAAAGTGATTGTAAACGGCCAGCCCATCTCCGTACCCAAACCTAAAATTGCCAGTGATGTCCAGGGTAGTGGTATCAGTAACATCGAGCCGTACAGCGTAACGCTCGACCTGCCGCCGGGTCTTCTCAAGACCGGGGAGAATCAGCTTAGTTTTGTAATGCTTTCTTCCGGTGTTCTGAATATTCACGCCGAACTGGATTTCCCTAAAGGGTCGGCCCCGGCCTATACCCAGCCCAGCGCGGTCTACGCGAACCGGAAAGCGGCGGTAATGGTAGCCATGCCAGATGTGGGGCCGGGGGTTTATATAGATAAGTTGGGTGATACCGATGCCACCGATGGCGGCAGGTATATCACCAATCTTTTCCCGGTTTCAGGCGTGGTAGGCGTGGCTTTTGCGATAAATAACGACCTGGCCTTGAAAGCGACCGGCAAGAACCCTGGCATCTCGAAGGTGCAGATACGTCTGAACCAGACCCCCATCGCTGAGATAGACCCCCAGGATGTGCCGTCTTTCCAGGATGTCTATCAATTCGACACAACCAAATATGCCAACGGCGAGTATGACCTGGATGTCGTGGCCTTTACGCCATCGGGAGCGGTTTCTATCCCCGATTACTTTGAGGCCCACGCCAAAGCCGGTGATTATTACCCGGTAAAGATTAAAATCAACAACTCGACCTCCGGTCTGATAGCAGTACCCTCAACTCCGGTCGCTACTGCCGGGGCCGCCGCCACCCCAGCGGGGAGCCACGCCGGGATGGTCATGCCGGGTGATGCCACGTCCGGTCAAACCGCGAGCACCAAGGCTACCCCGGCAGCTACCAGCGCCGGGAACACCAGCGCGACGGTTTCTCCGAGCGGGCAAACCACCGGGGTAACCCTATCCCAATCTGCCCGGATAGGCATTTTGCTAATTTTTACCTATCTGGTCATAGGCATCGCTTTAAGTCTTGCCAGTGGGGGTAAACGTGTACGGAGCATCACAAAAGTATTCAATATCTTTTTCTGGCCGCTCCGGTTGCTGCGGATTAATTTTAACTAGCTATTCCCACTTAGCCCTATTGTCTTGTCATCGTAAAGAGACCACGCGAACCCGCCTGGTCTCTTTGCCCTGCATAAGGGTTTTCTTTGCTTATAGCTAAATAGATAAGATTTCATACCTTTTACGTTTTTATAAAAATTTAATCGTAACATTCCCCTTTAAAAGGTGTTCTATTTTATAGTCATACCCTTCTAATTGTGTTTATGATACCTGGAAGGGGAAAATTGTTCTTAAATGTAAATATTTCTTTATGAGACGAGTTCGTAATATTCCCTTAATTTGGCGTTAATATCCGTATGACACAATAAACTTGGAAAGAGATTATGAGTGAATAATATGAAATCCAGGTGGAAAGTACTCGTTTTAGATAATTCGATGGTCACGCGGGAAGGTATAGCCGCTATACTGAAACGGGTGGGCGGGATTGAGCAGGTTACGACCTGTGAAAGTCTAGTCCAGGCCAGAGAAGAGTTTAAAAAGTCCGGCTTCAATCTAGCCGTTATTGACTTGCAACTGGAGCGAGGGACCGGAGTAATGGCCGGTCGCTCCTTGCTGGAACTTTTCCCTGATTTGCACATTTTACTCTATTCCAAGGTTTCCGGTATGACGCTTATGTCCGAGTTGTATCGCCAGGAATATTCCGAGTTATCCTTCAGGAAAGCCGGTTCCAGGAATGGCAACTTAATCCAGGCTTTTGACGGTAACTCTGCGGTAGCTCTCGCGCTTAGTTTGCACAGTTATATTTTACTGGAAAATATAACGCCCCAAGGATTTGAAGAAGCGCTGGATTATCTGGAGGTTTATGGCAAGTTCGTAGACCCGGCGATAGCGGAACTACTCTCGGAACATCTTGATAAATCGAAACTCACCCCGCGCGAGCTACAGTGTAGCGAGCTTATAAGCCGGGGCAAGAGCAATCAAGAAATTGCGGATGAACTGGGGATTAGCCGCCGGGCGGTAGAGAATTTGATTAACAGTGTTTACCACAAGCTCTTAATTCGAGGTGAACCAAAAGACCCTTCTCGTCGAGTGTTGTTAGCCCTGGCTATGCAGAGGTGGTAAGGCCTCTCAACCTTAAGATTGACCGGATAAAGTAAGTTAATTTTAAGCCGTCAGGCTAATATAAGGTTAAAGCTCTGGTAATTATTAGCCAGTTATGTTAAAATATATTAACCAGAGCAATCTTGTATTCGGTAGTGATGTTGTAAGTGCGGAAGTCAGCTTTTTTCAAAAGCTCATCATGGACAATCAGTAGTAAAAGTGACTTTATTTTTGTCCCGGTCCTGCCAGATTTAGCCGGAAAAAGAAATGAAATTCTGACAGCTTTAGCGGCGTAATTAACCAGAATTTTCAACCAGGAGCAACCGGCTAAGCTTGAATGTGCAACCAGAAGTACTAATCTTTTCTTAACCTGAAGTACTAGCATTGGGGTGTACACACACTGTGAAAAAGAATGAATTTCTATTAAGATTAATTCACAAAACGCGGCGAAGCGAGATGAGGGTTACCACTGAAATTAAGCGACAATTCCTACCACCCAACCCTTATGTAAGACCTATCGAGATTTTTTTACCCAGTTCCTTTTGATTGGCTACTCTGCCTCTGACGCGGAAGAGTCCTCCCACTGTACTAAGACGTACAAAATCTCGTTTGAAAAAGAGCAATTTGATTAAGTTTTTTGAGGGTTCCACCATGGAAAAGTTCAGGTTTTTAGACGCGCAACGCAAGAGAGAAACCGTTGATATAATGGGGTTACCTGTTAATAATCTCACTCTGGAAAGTGCTGTCGCGACAATTGAAGATTGGTCGGCCCGCAAACGCCAGGACCCTGCTTTGCCAGGTCGCCGCATCGTTACTGCCAACCCCGAATACGTTATGACCGCCCGCCGTGACCCTGAACTTATGCGTCTTATTCAAGAAGCCGACATGGTTACGCCGGATGGCGTGGGCCTGACGGTAGCGGCCAAGTTATTTGGTACGCCCCTGCAAGGCCGGGTTACCGGGGTAGAACTCTCTTTAGCCCTGGCCCGTCGCTCCGCCCGCACCGGGTTGCGCCTGTTCCTGTTGGGAGCCGCGCCGGGTATCGCCGAGGCCGCCGCTGCCAACCTTCGTCAGCAGTTCCCTGGTATTTGCATCGCCGGTATCTTTAGCGGTGATGCCAGCCCTGCCGGTGATGCCGAAACTTTACGGCGCGTCCGGGACTCTCACGCCGATGTAGTGCTGGTCGCCTATGGTATGGGTAAACAGGACCGCTGGGCCGTCCGAAACCTCGACCTGAGCGGCGCCGCCGTCAGCATCGGCGTAGGGGGCACCTTCGATTACCTGAGCGGGCAAGTCCCGATGGCTCCTTATCTCGTGCGGCGTCTCGGTATGGAGTGGCTTTTCCGGTTGATTACCCAACCCTGGCGCTGGAAACGGGATATTGCGATGCTCCGGTTTGGCACCAGGGCGGTCCTGCTCAGTTTCGTCAAACCGTTCACCCGTAAGAAACAGCCTGCGGTTGTCCCGCCTACCGAGTTTGAAGGGGTCCAGTCCCTACCGGGTGGGGATAATAGAAAGCAACTGGCCTAGCTCTACCGCACTCGCTATCTGACAAATAGCGAGTGTCTTAAAGTTTCAAAGGATTTACGTATAGTTGACAACTATAATAGCCTTACTCCAGACCATTTTACTACTCCTTTTTGTAGTACCGGTTGGTTATCTGCTCTTCCTGATGATAGCTGCCGCCTTTTATCGCCAGAAGCGTTCTACCAAGGCTGAACCGGCCCCTTTTAACTACCTCATCCTTATTCCCGCTCACGACGAAGCCCTGACCTTACCGGCAGTTTTGCCTTCTATACTGGCCTTGCGGAGTGGGAAAGGTAGCCGCCAGCCGCGTGTGGTCGTCGTTGCCGATAATTGCACCGACAATACGGCGGACCTGGCCCGCACCGCCGGGGCCGAGGTGTTGGAGCGGTTTAACCCGACCCTGGGGGGTAAAGGTTATGCCCTGGAATGGGCTATCTCCCAGCTGATGGAAAAGTATGGCCCGGACCGGTTCAGCGCCCTGGTTATCCTGGACGCCGATACCGTGCCGGATAAGAATTTCCTGGAAGAAATAGACCGCGTCATGCTCAATGGGGCCGTGGTAGCCCAGGGCCGCTACGGTATCCTGAACCAGGCTGAGGCAAGCTGGCGGACGCACCTATTATCAACGGCTTTTTTAATTTATAACCATGTCCGGCCGCTGGGTCGCGCCGCCCTGGGGCTGTCGGATGGATTGCGCGGGAACGGCATGGCCTTCCGGCGCGACATCCTGGAAAGATTCCCCTGGCAGGCTTACGGCCTGGTGGAAGACATTGAATACGCCAACCGCCTGGTAAAAGCCGGGCTGAAGGTAACCTACGCGCCGGCTGCCCTGATCTACGGGCAGGGCGCCTCCTCCCGCAAGCAAGCCACCGTCCAGCGCATGCGCTGGGAAGGCGGGCGTTTCCGGCAGGTCCGGGCCGATGTCCCTTCCCTTTTAAGGGTAGCCGTTACCCGGCCCAGCTTTAGCGCCTTCGACCGCGCCCTCGATTTGTTAATACCGCCCCTGGCCCTCCTGGCCCTGCTGCTGGGTGGTTTAACCGTCCTGGATGTGATACTATGGTTGCTGTTAGGCGGAGCCTGGCTGACCGCAACTGTGGTCGGGTGGTTGGTTCTTATCCTGGGACTTCTGATATTCGTTATAGGGGGGCTGGCTGTCGCCAGGGCTCCTAAAGCGGCCTGGATGGCTTTAGTATTTGCACCTTTTTACATCTTGTGGAAGATGCAGATTTATATTCGTATGCTGGTTTTCAAAGCACCGAAACAATGGGTACGTACTCCGCGTTCTACCATTGAGACCAGGGATGTGCAGGCAACCACAGTTGAGGTTGAACAAAAAGGTTAATTCATTATGCTTCGCTATGTAGACACTTTCGCCCGTTATATCTGGCTCTGGCTTATTCCGGCCCTTATTTTGCCGGTCGTTGCCGTTATTATCCTTTTATCCACTACCAGCTATACGGCCATCGGTTCTTTGTGGGTTGACCAGTCCCTCTTTACCGACCAATCGAGTGGGGTGGTCCAGGGAAATTCCTGGGAGAGCCCCTCTCAGCAGATGGCCGGACTTTTCACGGAGTTAATGAGTACCCGGCAGTTCGTGAACAATATTATTGATACGACCAGCTACAAGTCCAAGGCCACCACTGATGCCGAGAGACTCGACCTCATTCAAACCATAACCGCCAAGACCAAAATCAGCGGTGATAACTTCCGCCTCATTTCGCTCAGCTATACGGCCAATAAATCCGAGGTTGCTACCGAGGTGCTGGGCGCAATTATGAGCGGGTTCCAGGCTTATTACGACCAGCTTATCAATACCCAGGGCCAGGCTTCGGTGGATTATTACCAGAAACTGGTGACTTCGACCAAACAGGACCTGGATACCGCGACGGCGGCAGTCAAAACCTTTTTGGATGAGCATCCCAATCAAATCGGGCAGACTACCTCTAACAACGGCGCTACCACCCCACTTGACCTGGAATATGCCACGCTGAACCAGAATCTGACGGTAGCCCGTAGCCGCTACGATGACGCCAACTCCAACCTGGAAAAGGTCGTTACCAGCTATAACGCCTACAAACAGGGTCAGTCCACCAGTATCCGGGTGCAGGATAAACCGGTCGTCCTGGGTAGCGCGGTTGGGAAGGTCACCCAGGTCGCCCTGGGGGTGGTTATCGGCCTGGCGGTCAGCGCGGTAGTAGCGGTAATCGGCACTATCGTGTTGACGGTTTTCGATAGCACCATTCGCTACGGCTTTTATGCCCGTGATATATTAAAGAAAGAGTTTTTGTTGGAATTGCCCGAATATAAGGTGGTTAAACCCAAAACTCTTAAAAAAGGGGCTACAATCCAGACCGAACCTTCTATTAAAGAAGGGATCGCCTCGAAGCGGCAGCAGAAAAAGAACAATTCAGAGAAGACATTGTTGCGTACTCTGATTAACCAGTTAAAGGGTTCCTCATCCGTTAATCAGCCGTCTAACTTGTAGAGTAGACTGGCAACCCTTACCAGGGTAAATATTTAAGCATAAGGATTCAAGCGTGCTATGATGGCAAGTAAAAATAGAAAAGATTACAAAAGCGATTTCTTTGAAGTTCCCGAAGAAGGTACCAGGGAAAAGGAAGAAGCGGGCGTGGAATTTACTGCGGACGAGGACTATAAGCTGGAAGATTCAGAGGTTTCCAATTTCCGTAAAAAGAAGTTTGAGGCGAAAGATACTACCGCCGAAGACGCCGAACCGACCGTTATCAAGACCCGCTCCGCCGTGAGGCATCTCCGGGCCGAGACGGCCACCGATGACCTTGAGGATGATGACGAGCCGGAGGAGCAGCCTCGTTCTACCCGTCCTGAGACAACCAGCCTGGGCCTGGTTAAAACCCGCCAGCCGCAAAGTGTTACTCTGCCGGTCCCTTTACCCCGGCAGAAAAGATCCAACCAGCCCGCCGGTTCCCGGTTGACGCCCGACTTTAGCAATTCGTCCTTGACCGAACGGTTTCACGTGATGTTCCAGCAGTTAGGGTTTACCCCCAGCCTGGAGCAGCCCCTCGTCCTCGGCGTAACCTCCAGCGTAAGGGGGGAAGGCCGGACTACCGTCGCGCTAGGGTTAGCCAGCGCCATCTCGATGCAGATTCCGGCCCCGGTCCTGCTGGTCGAGGCCGATATTGTGCAGCCGAACCTGGCAAAGGATTTGAAGCTGGAAAACCAGGGTTTGTGCGAATACTTGCGGGACGAATTATCCCTGGAAGACTCTATCCACCCGCAAGCGCTCAGCGAGCTTTCGATTATGCTGGCAGGTGATGCCAACGGCCAACCCCTCAGGACTTTGAGAAGCGGCAAATTGAACCTGCTTTTTGAGGAACTGGTCCAGGAATATGCCGTGGTGGTGGTAGATTTACCGCCGTTGGCGATGACCGCTGAGTCGTCGCGCCTTATCTCGCAGCTCGACCACGTGTTGATGGTGGTCCAGGCCGGGGCTACTCCCTCGCGGCTGGTCAAGGCGGCCCTCGACCTCGTTCCTGAAGAAAAAAGGACGGGTGTGGTGCTCAACCAGGTTCATCCGCCTTTTGGGCCTTTCCACTGGCTGGCCCGGCTGTTTCACAAAGTAGTCTAATTTCCAATATGTAACTCAGGGTAAGAAGTTGAATCTGGTTATATTAATGTTATTAGGCTCTTTAGCCATGGGCATGTTCTTTAAGAAGCTGGACCGCAAAGCCTATGTAGCCCTGGTCGGTTTAGCCGTGGCAGCGGCAGCCGGGTATTACTTCTTTACAAGATTTTTGTAAAGGGGTCCGCAACCGGTGCCGTCTTTCGCTAACTTTAACCCACAAACTGGTAATTATGAAGCTTTCTCGCCTTCTTAGTTGCGTTTTTCTGCTAAGCACCCTGCTACTGGTTGCTTGCGCCGATAATGAAAAGCCGGTCCTGATTGCCACTGCTACACCCGGCCCTAACACTCCCACCGCTTCCGCGCCGGCAACCGTTACCGCTGCTCCTACTTCCACCATGGCCGTACCGACTACCCAACCGCCTACGCCTACGCCCCCGGTAGATAAGGATACGATTTTAGCCACGCTCGACCCCGCTAAACCCGGCAACGACATCAGCCCTTATATTTACGGCCTGGCCGCCGGGGACGATAGTGACCCTAACTATTTTACCGACATAAAACCCGGCCTGCTCCGCTGGGGTGGCAACCCGGCCACCCGGTTTAACTGGGTGCTGGGGAATGCCTGGAACGCCGGGCGCGATTACGAGTTCCGCAATGGCGACTATGGTAATCCCGGTAAGAATGTGGCGGACGACTTTGTCCAGACCGGGGTCCAATATAAAATCCCCACTCTGATTACCATTCCGACAATAGGTTGGGTTGCCAAAAATACCGACAATAACACCCAATCGTTGAATGTCCCGGCGCACGGCGGCCCACCTGTGAAGGCCGGGTCTAACGCTATCGCCGGTTACGACCCGACGGCCAATCAGAAATTGACAAGCGTCCTCAGTTTGCCCCGCAAGAACGCGCCTTTCGCCTACCCGCCCGACCCTAAAAGCCAGACCGTCTACCAGGACGAGTGGGTGGCTAACCTGGTCAAGAAATTTGGCCCGGCCAGCACGGGGGGCGTAAAGTTCTACTCGATGGATAACGAGCCGGATCTGTGGTCCGAAACCCATACCGATGTTCACCCGGCCCGCATGGGTTACGACGATGTTCTGAAAGAATTCGTGGACTATGCTTCGGCGGTCAAAGATGTGGACCCCTCGGCCCTGATTACCGGGCCGACCTCCTGGGGCTGGACCGGCTATTTCTATTCGGACCTGGACCGGGGCAGCGATAACTTTAAGACCGCCGCCGACCGCGCCAAACATGGTAACGTGCCTTTCTTGCCCTGGTTTCTCGACCAGCTCAAGCAGTACGAGCAGAAAAACGGCAAACGCATCCTGGATGTCCTGGATGTACATTACTATCCGCAAGGGGACGGTGTTTATGGTGGTACCACCGACGACAAGACCAACGCCCTGCGCCTTCGCTCGACCCGTTCTCTCTGGGATAACAATTATATAGACGAGTCGTGGATTAACCAGCAGGTGCGGTTGATACCTCGCCTGAAAGAGTGGGTGGACACCTATTATCCCGGCACCAAAATAGCCATTTCCGAGTGGAACTGGGGAGCCGATACCACTCTCAACGGGGCGCTGGCTATTACCCAGGTCCTGGGCGCTTTTGGCCGCGAAGGGCTTTATATGGCGGCTTACTGGCGCAACCCGCCCGCGAACAGCCCCGGTTTTTCGGCTTTTAAGATGTATACCAACTTCGATGGCAAGGGCAGCACCTTCGGGGATAAAAGCGTCCCGGTGACATTATCGGACGACCAGAAAGTCAATGTCTTTGCGGCCCTGGATAGCTCGACCGGCCACCTGCGGCTGATTATGGTCAATACCCAGACCGATAAAGAGCAAAAGATTGAGGTGAGGTTCCCGACCGCTCTGCCCGCTCAGTCGGCCAGCGTCTACGAGCTTAGCGCCCAGACCAACAACACCCTGACCGCCAAAAGTCCGCTGGATATAAGCGGCGGCACCAGTCTCAGGGTGACCATACCGGCCTATTCTGCCACCCTGATTGACCTGGGCAAGATTAGCGGGTCATAGAAGGCGGTTGCCAGAAACTGACTGGCAGTAAATAATTTCACCCGTTTATCCGGCGACTAATGAACCGGATAAACGGGTGTTTTTTGTTTGGATGGATTATCTTGTCACAGGTTGCTATTCTGACCGGGTTTTGAGGCCGGTCAGAATGGTTAAATTATCCGTCAGGCGTGGATGCGGTTGCCCGTCCCAAATTTGAGGTTGCCGCCAGCCTGGATGCTGATGGCCCCGCCCGTGTTACTCAGGACATCCCCGTTTATGTTGAGGCCGACCAGGTTGTAGTAAAGCTGGTTCCCGCTGCCTTTGTTCATTTTGAGGCCAGTCCCGATGTTACCCGCAATGACGTTGCCGCTCAGGGCCTGCCCGCTCAGGCCGATACTATTATTGTTAGCGGCGGTGCCGTTAACCGTACCCAGCCTGATACCCCCTCCGTTGGCGCTGGCGGTGGTGCCATCGGCGGTACCCAGCCAGCTACAGGTCACCTGGTTGTTGTCGCCCTGGATATCGAGCGCGTAGCCCGTAAAGCCGGTTATTTTAAGCCCGTTAACCGTTACTTTACTTCCCAGGCCCAGGCCGTCAGGGCTCACCCCGCCGGTCCCGGCGATAAGTTGCACCTGGGGGGTGGGCTGGTTGCCCTGGGCGGTACAGCCTCCATCTACGGTTATAATTTTACCGTTAGTGTTGTTGAGGCGGTTTAACGGAGTAGGACCGTTAATCGTGATGGTATTGGTTATAAATGAAATGGTTACGTCGGTGCTGGCGGTATTTGCCTCGTTGATGGCCCCGGAAAGCGTTCCGCAGGTGCCTGCCCCGGTATCGCTGGCCTGGGTTACATACAGGCAGCTTACGTTGACGGTGGCCGTCTGGCTGTCTTCCGAACCGGCAAAGTTGGTGACGCGCACCCAGTAGCTGGTGCCGGTGGTCAGGGGCGGGGTCGTAAAGCTGGCCGAGTTGGTCCCGACCGGGGTGGTGGTGTCACCGCTGGTCCCCTGGTACCACTGGTAAGAAATGGTAGGAGTGCCGGTGGCAGTGACCGTTAAAGTAGCCGTGTTGTTGGGGTTTATATACTGGTCAACCGGCTGGTCAGTAATAGCGACCAGGGTATTGCAGGTCGAAAACTCCGAAGTGTTCTGGCCGCTGGTATCGGTAGCGGTAATGGTTATATAGCGGTGCTGGGCGTCCGGGGTGGGGGTTGTCACGCTAAAAGTGCCGACCCCGCTGCCGTTGGTAGAGACGCTCTGGGTGGTTAAATAGTTCTGCCCTTCCCCGTTGCCGGAGCCGTCACAGCTTGCGTTGCTATAAAAAGCCAGGTTAAACGAGGTGCTGGGCGTGCTGTTTAGTACCCCCTGGATAGTGGTGGTGCCGCTACTATCGCTTACCGAGCTCAATACCGGGAAATTTTGTAAGTTGTTAGGCCCGGTATCGCTGTCGCCGGTATCGTTTGGATTGACCCCGGCAGGTGCGATGTCTATGCCGAGGCCCTGGTTGGAAAAGATGGAATTCCCCTGGACCCGGTGGCCGGTGCCGGAGTTTATAAAAATACCGGCCCCATTGTTATAGGCAATCGTGTTATATTGGGCGGCCAGGCTTCCGCCGATGGTCGTATTGCTGGCCGAGCTATCGAGCATTATCCCGTTCGAGCCGTTACCCAGGGCTGTCAGATCCGGTTTAAGCCCGATAAAGTTTCCCTGGATTGAAGTCCCACTGGCTTCGAGACCACTGACCAGGATGCCATTATTGGTGTTGCCAGCAATATAGTTTCCGGCCCCGGCAACGCCGCCCCCGATGGTATTGCTCCCGGCCCCGTTAATATAGATACCGGTGCTGTTGGCTAAGACGTTGGTATCGGCATTGATACCGATATAGTTACCCTGCACGACATTGTTGACGGCCCCGCCATATTGGATATAGATGCCATAGGTGGTGTTGCCCGAAATGATATTGCGGGCGGCGGCGGAGGTGCCCCCGATGGTAGTGGTAGAACCCCCGCAGATACAGACCCCGCCGGAAGAGTTACCCACGCTGTTCAGGCCGCTCACATCCGTACCGATATAGTTACCCTGGACCCGGTTCCCGGTCGAGCCGTTGCCATTAATTTGGACCCCATAAGTAGAGTTACCCGAAATAATATTGCGGGTGCCGGTCGTGGTGCCGCCTATTGTATTATTCGGCACCTCGTTAACCCAGATACCGGAGTTGGTGTTACCCAGCGCCACTTGCCCGGTGGAATCGGTGCCAATATAGTTACCCTGGATTACATTGTTGCCGTTATTACGGAGTTCTATCCCGTACCCGCCAAAGCGGTTGATAATAAGCCCCTTTATGGTGCTGCTACCCCCTTCCAGGGTCAGGCCGTTAACCCCGGCCCCGGTATTACTGCCCTCTATTTCGATAAGAGGCGCGTCGCTATAACCTGGTTGCGAGGTGCCGTCAATGGTCACCGGTTGGGTAATGACGGCAAAGGCAGTGAGGGGGGCAATTGTCTGGGTAGAACCGCTGGCCCCGATATTAAAGTTTATAACCGAGTTCGGCGCGGTATTGGCCTCGGTAATAGCCGCTCTCAAAGTGCAGGTCCCGGCGCTGGTGTGGCAGACGTTATCCCCCGGATTGTCATCCGCCTGGTCACCCGTCGAATTGACGGTATATGTGGGGTTAGCCGCCTGGACCGAGTTATGAGATGGTAGCGGCAGCAGGCTAAAAATAATTGTTAGTGTTAGGCCAAGCAAAAAATACCGTTGTTTGCCAAGGCTAATAAATAGTTGCATCATCGCTTAATTTTCCAGGTCGTTATCGCTTCGTTTGTTCCAACATATCCATAGCATGATAGGTTGCTATAGTATAACCCTTGAAGATATAACGGACAATAATGATTATTTTAACCCTAATAAAATAATAGTAATAAGAAACAGGCAGGCGTATATGGGAAAATCGGTTATGATAACTATAATGTAATGATGTGGAGTAGTAGGTTGGAGATGGGGTGTTGGTCGTTATCCCGCCAGTCTTTTGCAAATTTCGAGTAAGCGTTGGCCGTTTTTGGCCGCGTCAAAGAGAGCTTCAGCCTTTTTCCGGCTGTTCTCACCCATCACGCGCCGCAATTCCGGCTCGTCCGCCAACCGCGTTAAAACCCTTGTTAAGGCTTCACCGTCGCCCGGTTTGATTAAAAAGCCATTTTCGCCGTCCACTACGGCTTCGTTAATGGCTCCTACCTCGGTTGATACTACCGGTAGACTGGCTGCCATAGCCTCGGTAATAGCTACCGGCAGACAATCGCCTTCGGTAGGTAGGACAAAGACTGTGGCCTTGCTGAATAGTTCCTGGATGGCCGGGCTGTTCGGCGCTACATTATTGTAAACGAAGACCCCGTCAGCAGGCGCGAGTTTTTCTTTGGTTATAAGGTGCAACTCGTAACGGTCGGAGAGACTTTTCTGGAAGACCTCGTAAAGAAGCTTACCGCCTTTACGCTCGAAATCGCCTCCCACAAACAGTAAAACCAGTTTTTCCGGTTTCTCCGCATCACCAGGTGTAAGCGCGGCTGCATGGGTGGCCTGTTTCTCCCAGAAGGTCAGGTTCGTGCCTGGGGCAATCACCTCTACCTTGGCAGGTGAAATCCCATAATCTTCCACCAGTGAAAGTTTGGCCCATTCGGACCAGGTTACGAGTTGGGAGGCTTTCTGGAAAGCCCGCCGGTTCAGCCAGAATTTGAATTTCTCAAGAAGGGCGTTGCCCTGGCGGTGCCCGTAGGCCAGCCCCACCCGGTCATAATTTAGCGGTGTGGCGTCGAGTGAGATAATAACCGGCACTTTATCCCACAGCCAGCCCGCCGAAAGAAGCGAAATGACCTGGGTGTGGAAGAAATAAAGGCCCGGTTTGCCGGTCAGCTTGTTCTGCTGCTTTAAGAGTTTGCGAGCTTTAAGACTGCTCCGCAAGGACCAGTTGTTGCGAATGACCGGCAGTTTCTCGACCAGGAACTGGGGCGGGAATTCTACTTTAAGCCAGTTAACCTGGACCGTCTCATCGTTATCGAACGCTTTTCGTAAGTTCTGGGAAAATGGTATATGCCCCAGCGTCTGCTCCATTAAGAAAGTAAACTGCTTGGCTCGCATTTTTCCTCGTCTTTCACAGCCGGTCGAATAGTTCTTAGTTGAATACCGGTCTCTTTTTCGATTACCTGGCGAATCCGCTGGGCGAACTGGTCCACCCGCATAAGTGAGGTTACCATTTTACGGCCTTGCCGTCCCATTTCGTCGGCCCGTTCCGGGTTATTTACTAGGTAGGTGATGGCCCGGTTCATTTCGCCGACGTCTCCCGGCGTCACGTAAAACCCGGTCTGGCCGATATTATCATCTTCCACGTAATCGCCAAAAAACTCTTTCAGGTTGCCTACGGTCGGAAGCGGGCTGCCGGTGCGGGTGGTTTTGCGGCGGTCTATCACGGTATCGCCCTGGCCCTGGCTCCGGCTCACGATAACGGATTTCCCCATAGCCATGGCTTCCAGAATCCCGGTGATGCCGGCCTGAAAATCCACGTCGACCAGCGGCACTACCACGAAGCGGCTCCCGGCGTAAAGGTCGCGCAACTCCCGGTAATTATACGATTTTACCTCGACGTTTTCCGGTAGCTGGCCGCTCAAAATATTAACCTTACGCTTGGACCAGTTGCTGGCTGCTCCGATTTTAACTTTGACCGGCACGTTTTTGATGGCCTCTAAAAGGGTGGCGTAATCCCGGAATTCAAGCCCCGCCGCGCAAATATAGGGCTCCGCCCCGGCAGGTTGCGGCTGGGCGTTTTCAGGCTTCCAGAACTCGGTATCCACCTGGTAGGGCAGCATTTTGACCTTGTTCGCCGGTATCAGCTTTTCATCAATGACCCTTTTAAATTGTTCGCTGGAATGCAGGAAGATAGTCGTAAAGTTTTTGTAGAGGCGCAGCATTTTTATCAGCCGGATTTTTTTAGCCGGTGTGACCCAGTGCCCGATTAGAAAAAGAGGTCGTTTGGTGAAGGTTAATTTGAAAAGAAGGGCCAGGATTAAGCCGTTATTTTCGGCGTCACTATAAAATATTTTGTAGCGGTTGCGTCGGGTCCAGGCGACTGCGGCCAGGGCGGTGCTGGTGCCCCCAAACTTACGGACAAGGCGAGACCATCTCTTGGCATTGATGGTGTCACGGTCGACTATATCGGCGTGCAATTCCGCTTTCAAAGCGGCATAATCGGTCAATCTTTGTTCGGAGCGGTTGGCCGCCAGGTCGGTACGGCCAGTGGTTTCCGCGTTAACCAGCATCAAAACTGGGTTGTTGCCGGAGCCAGGTCTTGTTTCTTTCACTTTTATCCTGCTATCTTAATCATGAGTAGGTCGTTGACTGAGACTTGACGAAATATTTCTAACCCAGGAACAAGCCAAACTGCTAGTATCATATCATGAAAACCCGGTTACTTGACAATAAAAGAAGAAAAATTAGAAGGTCCGATTTTAAAAAATTGTTTCCGGCGGAATTAAGGCCGGTTTTTTAACCCGATACCCCTTTTATAGGGAGTGTTCTTAAAATCCAAATGCCGGTAGGAGTACCGGCATCGTAATAATACGTGTTTTTCGAGATGGCGCAACCTTTTAATAAGCTCCATGACCGGTTGCAACGGCCTTTATCGTCTTAAGCAGGATTTTGAAATCGAGCCAGAGAGACCAATTCTCCACATAATAGATGTCGAGTTTGGTCATAGTTTCAAAGCTGACCGAACTGCGGCCACTGACCTGCCATAACCCGGTAAGACCCGGTGTAACGCTCAACCGCCGGTACTGCCATTCCTGGTAGTTTTTAACCTCGCGGGGAAGACCGGGCCGGGGACCGACCAGGCTCATGTGACCGTAGAGGATGTTGAGCAACTGGGGCAGTTCGTCCATGCTGGAGCGTCTTAGAAACCGGCCCACTCTGGTAACGCGCGGGTCATTTTTCATTTTAAAGGTAGCGCCTTCGGTTTCGTTGAACTCCATCAGTTGGGCCAACCGCTGGTCCGCGTCGGTATGCATCGAGCGGAACTTGAGAAAGGTGAAAGGTTTGCCGTTCTTGCCGACCCTGGTTTGCCGGAAGATAACCGGCCCTTTAGAGTCGAGTTTTATCGCCAGCGCGATAGCCAATAAAGGAATACCAAGTACCAGCAGTAACGCTGCGGAGGCCGCTATATCTACCGCTCGTTTGACAGCGTACTGGACGACACCGGCCTTGGCCCGGTCTTTTAATACGCTTACGGTGGCAATTTCACCGAACAGCAATAGCCAGGTCACGGGAGCCAGGAAGATAAAGACCAGCCGCGAGAAAAAGAGGGGTGCCTGGGCGAGAAGCTGCAACAAGGTAATAACCACGATACTGGTCATGACGACCGCGGCGGCCAGCAAGATTTCCTTAACGAAGGCGTTCTTGTTGAACAGCAGGAATTTGCGGGTTAACCCAAGCATTAGGACGGTAATACCGCTGTAGATTAGGTCTAAACCGAGATAGGGCGCCAGGGTATCCGGGCCGGCCATACTGTTATCATAGTTAAACTGGTTAAACCGGAGATAGTAGCTCAACAGGAAGGCGACGTAGACAAGACCAAAGTCAAAGAGTAAGCGGACGTAGTTAATTGAACCGGCTGTTCTGGCAAAGGATTGAACCTGGGTCGGTAACGGGATATTGGTGTTGGAATAGGTACTAATCTCTAACTCAATTTTAGGATTTTGGTCTATGTAGTTCAACTTGCACTCACCCTTTACACGAATTAAGCAACATAATAAGAGCTTGTATAAATAAGGGCTCCCAGAGCCGAGAGCCCTTATTCCCTACATTTAACCTATCTTCACAAACCAACTTAAAATTAGAGGGATTCTTACCAGATAATAAACGGGCAAAACCATTATATTTGGTGAGCTATCAGAAAATTACAAACGGTGTAATTTTCCCAAAAATTAAGTTTATTAATAAGGGGGTTATAGTCTACATTGAAATCGTGTGCGTTCCGTTTTGTACGGAGGAATTAACCCCAATAATACCGTTCCAAGTACCTGCATAGTACTTTTGTCTAAGGACATTTTAATAGCGATTTAATAACCGGGCTAGTGTGTACACACACTATTTGTTTTTTTTAATACAAGCGTAATATATTTAGCATTCTGTTAATCTTCAACGGGTTGCATTTATATATTTTTATGCTAGATTATATATAAAAGGGTATAATAACAGTCTTAAATAGTAGCAGAATGTAAAGGTTTTGAGATGGACCAGGTCATAGTATTCAAAGGTATTAAATACGGGTTTGTAACGCTCTTTCAGTTTATCAAATACAATTTTGTATTACTTTTTCTGACCGGCTTCTTTGCTTATCGCACTTTTTTCCTCGACCGGTTAAATTATGCCCTTTTAGCCCTCCTCCTGTGCCTCTTTTTCCTGGTTGTCTGCCAGGCTATCTACAATTACTGCGATAGACCCAGAATCAGGATAATTTACCGCACCGCCCTGGTCCTGAGCGTTACCTCGCTCACCATGGCGCTGTGTATCCAGACTTTGCGGTTCATTTATGTGTTCGTACCGACCTTAACCGAGCCAACCCTCTCCAGGATTCTGGTCCGGATCGGGATTTTAACGGTTACTTTCTACGCCTATGCCACTATTTTCGCCTTTATTTACTACCTGTATGTCCATGACATGCTCAGTGTCATCTGGAACGGCTCGGTCAAACGGCTGCTTCGCCGCAATCCTTCGGCGGCTATCCGGCGTGACCAGTGGCGGCGCGAACGCTTCTCAAGTTTACTCTTTATAAACGTCCTGCTATGGGGTGGGCTGGCTTCGGTCCTGACGCTGGTAGTCGGTTTTGTAGCCTGGCTGCTGCGCTAAACCTCCCGCCAAATGTTATTAAATTGTTATTAAGATTTTTCTGCCGGCGAACTTTTACCCTGCCGCTAAACTTCTTTAGCGTCCCATGACCGGGCCATCCAGGTGGGTTATACTCCTGAAAGGCCTGGCACTTTACCCCATAATTTAGCCTTAAGCTCATTATTAAGAATAAAAAAATATGGTACTCCTAGGCTTTTTAGCAATTTTTTGAGCTAAATTGACTAGGAATAATATGCTAGTGTAAACATTTGGAAACCGGATAAACTATCGGTGGGAAGCATTCCGTTAATGATATATGTGTATTAAACAACTCGACTGCTTAATTTAAAGGTAACATACTTTTCTTAGGTTATTTTGGTTAGTTTATAGTCCCTTCGATTTCTATCTTCAGAAAAAGGCAAACCAGTCGCGAGACTGGGACGCAAAGCCATGGAACTCACTCCGCTGAGTCAGCCAGGTTACCTGAGGTACAAAGGTTGGTTTGTACCTCCGGGGCTCGTTTTACTATGGAGGTCAAACAAGTGAAAAGCACCCCTGCAGTTTCTGCCCATAAATTTTCTATCCCGGTATTATCTTCTATATTTTCCAAGTTTCGGTTTTTCCTGGCGTACCTGATGCTGGCCGGGGTTGCCCTGGCGTTGGGCGCCGCCGCTATCTGGTTCATGATACCCTCTACCCCGGTAGACCCGCTCTTGCACACCAAGAGCAATATTCCAATGACCATGTTCATGGTCGATAAAGTCACCCTGCTGACCGACGATGGTGCCCCGGCCTCGAACGCGGTCGCGGTCCTCAATAACGAGCAGCAAGCCCAGGCCGACGCTAACGGGGTGGTTTATTTTAGCGATGTGATGCTGCACGACCATAACCTGAGCGTGGTCTACAAGGGCGAACACTATAACCTGGCCTGGCACGTCCATAGCGCCGATAAGAACGTTTTGGCGTTGGGTATGAGCGTCGAATTTCGCCGAACTATCGGTTATATCTTTTCAGGCATTTTCTTCGCCTGGCTCTTCTTCGTAGTGGTAGTCCTGTCGAAACTCTACTCGCTCGGTCACCTCAAATTCGTTGACACCATCCTGGCCCGTCGCCCCAGAATGACGAAGGCGTCCTTTATCGCGGCCTTTAAGACGCGCCGCGCTTTTGCCCTGCTCGGTGTCTTTGTCTTGAGCGTGATGGCCGCTACCCTCGCCTTAACCGTCCTGAGCACGCCCAATTCGACGGCCCAGGCTGCCGGGGATGTCATTTCCACCCTGGCTGTGCCCACCAA
>MKTJ01000066.1 GCA_001898225.1 Chloroflexi bacterium 54-19 | reverse complement strand
TGGAACATCTGCCGGGGCTCTAGTATTATGCTTCCGCCGCTCATAAGAGTACCTCTTTTACCGGGGCGCTTTCCCGGCTGCCGACTTTCATTTTATTCTTTATTATTGCCAGACCGTTTAATTCCGGCGTTCTTTACAAAACCATTGTAAAACCATCCCTCTGCGGTTAGAAGGGACAAAATTGAGACACAAGTAAGACACTTTGCGGTTAGGCAGATGAAAAGTAGGACAAATCGCCAGGGCCGTCTATTTTCCGGGTCCAGAATCAAAGAAACCGGCCAATAAAAATCAAAATCTTGACCCTGGCGGCCTTGAATTCTCAAAAACAATAGTGTATACTGTCCCGGTAGTTCCGACCTGCCCCTAAAAAGGCTACAACCAAAACCTATTCAAAAGTCAGGTTTTAGGTCTAAACAGGGCCGTGAACGGTCGACCGAGTAGCTCAGTTGGTAGAGCAACTGACTTTTAATCAGTGGGTCCCGGGTTCGAGTCCCGGCTCGGTCATTTTTTTATTTCACCTCAATTCACTATTTCCACTCAAAAAATTAAAACCTTGCAACCTCCCTTTGAAAGGGGCGCAAGAATCTTCTCATTTCATAAAAGTCTGAAATCAAGTGACACCTATCGCTTCCAGAATAGGGGGTTTTGAGAAGTGCTGCCATTCAGCAAAAGCAAAAAATAACTCCAATATTTACTTTCGCCTTATTAATTGATGCCAACTGACAACTTTGTTTTGCTTATGGGAGCATAATTCGATATTACTTCATTTAAACAAACCCTGAAATTATTTATAAATGAAAAGAAAGTAACCGTGGTTTGACTAAAAAACTCGCCGCCCATATAATAATTTTAAGAATATTTTGTATCTCATAAGCAATTAAAAGTTAATCCGGTTTTGGCAAGTCCAGGAGTAAGTTAAAGCATGGATGCTTTCAAACTTCGTAATAAGGTTGTTGCTGATTATTCACGTTATATCAAAAGTTTCCTGAAAATTCGTGACCAAAAAATAGCGAAGTTTGTTGATACCGAACTCGCCAACCAGGTTTTATGGCCCGAACCCCTCCTACAACTAAGCCCTGCTTACAAACCGGCCCAAACGGTGAAACAACTGGCTGAAGCGGGTATTCTTCATCCGACCTGTCCTGAGATTTTCAAAACCGGGAATGGCTCCCTATTACTCCACCAGCACCAGCGGACTGCTATAGATGTTGCCGCGCAAGGCCGCAATTATGTTGTTACTACCGGCACGGGGTCCGGTAAAAGCCTGACCTATATTTTACCAATCTTCGATTTCATTCTTAAGAATAACCCACAAGAAGCAAAAGTCCGGGCTATCATTGTGTACCCGATGAATGCACTTATCAATTCGCAGGAGCAAGCCCTCGACCGTTTTGTGGCAAACCTTCCCACCGGAAAAGAGGGTTGCCCGGTTCGATATGCTCGTTATACCGGCCAGGAAAGTAACGAGCGAAAAAAAGAAATCCAACAAAACCCACCCCATATTTTACTCACAAACTATGTAATGCTGGAACTTATGTTAACCAGGCCGGAGGAAAGTGGTTTTGTTAATGCCACAACCAGCGCTTTACAGTTCCTGGTGCTGGACGAACTTCATACCTATCGAGGTCGCCAGGGTGCGGACGTGGCTTACCTGGTGCGGCGTTTGCGAGAGCGTTGTGGCAATCCCGCTCTGCAATGTATTGGAACCAGCGCCACTATGTCGGCAGGGTCCACCCGGTCAGAGCGGGCCAGGGAAATCGCCGATGTTGCCAGCCGGATTTTTGGCTCAAACGTTGATTCCTCGGATGTTATAGATGAAACATTAAGGCGCATTTTATCCTCCGAGGATAAATCCGCCCAGCCTTCCGATGTGGCCTTGAAAGCTGTCCTGGCGTCGCAGGCGCCCTTTCCGGCCAACCCGGACTGGGAATATTTCCGTAAAAATCCGCTGGCGGTCTGGATTGAGGCAAAATTCGGCCTCGAATTAGACTCGGATGGCAAGCTTAAACGCCCCAACCCGATGACTTTAGAGGAAGGCGCAACCGAACTGGCTTTAAGGACCGGTCTTGACGTAGAAGCATGCTCATCAAAACTCAGGCAGTTTTTTAACTGGGGCTCGAAAGTGCGAAACCCGGAAGGCTTACCCGGTTTTGCTTTCAAGCTGCACCAGTTTTTTTCGCAGGGCGATTCGGTCTATGCTACCCTGGAAACCCCTGAAAAACGCGACCTTACCCTTCACGGACAGGTCTACTCACCTAAACAACAGGATAAGCTGTTATTTCCCCTGGTATTCTGCCGGGAATGCGGCCAGGAATATTATCTTTGCACCTTTCACCAACCTCACCAGACAGTGGTTCCACGGCCCCCAGTGAACCGGGAATTGACCAATCGCCAGGATGAGATTGACGGCTATCTTGCAGTGGATACGGAGGGCTTCTGGTCGGATGAGAATATTGAATTTTTGCCGGAAACTTGGTTCAAGGAACTTAAAAGTGGCCGGAAACTAAAACCCGAATACGAAAAATTCAAACCCCGCTCTCTCTCAATCCTGGCCGATGGAACTATCATGGATGCCCCGGATAGCATGACGGCACCCTGCTGGTTTATTCCCACCCCTTTTATGACCTGCTTGCGGTGCGGGGAAATCTATACCAGGCGACAGGGGGAGTTCAGTAAGTTGGCCCGGTTAAGCAGCGAAGGCCGTAGTACGGCTACCACTTTGCTGGCTTTATCCAGCATTACCCAGATGAAAAATGACCCCGACCTCGACCCGGAAGCCCAGAAACTTTTGAGCTTTACCGATAACCGGCAGGATGCTTCCCTGCAGGCCGGGCACTTCAATGATTTTATCGAAGTAAGCCACTTGCGAGCGGCTATTTACCGGGCCCTTCAACAAAACCCAGCCGGTTTAACCCATACTACCGTAGCCTCGGCGGCGGTTGATGAACTGCATTTGCCACAGGAAAGCTACGCCAGGGAAATTGCGCCTAATCCCCGCGCCCCCCTGTTTCGCCGGAACCGCCAGGCTTTGCAGGATTTGATTGAGTACCGGATATACGAAGATTTGCGGCGCGGTTGGCGTTTTGTCCAACCCAATCTCGAACAAGCCGGGCTGCTCGTACTCGATTACGAGGGTATTGAAGAGCTTTGTGATGACCAATCGCTGTGGCAAAATAATTCTTTGCTTTCAAGAGCCTCAAGTCAAACGCGCCGCAAAGTAGTGCAAGGGTTGCTCGATTACATGCGGCGGGAACTAGCCATCAGCGCCGACTGCCTTGAACGGAGTAAGCAGGAAGCCCTCGTTAAACGGGTCCGGGCCGCTCTTAATGAGACTTACGGCTTTGATGAGAACGAGCAATTGCACGTTGCCACCAAATTTGTGTTGCCGGGGACGAAAGTAATTACCTCAGACGAGCGCAGTTTGAGTTTTAATACCTCGATTGGTCGGTTTCTCAAGTCGGCTACCACCTGGGGGGAGGCCTGCCGGGACCATAATTTGGACCGGGACGAATATACCGGCCTGGTTAACGCTTTAATAGCGGCTTTAAAAGAATGGGGCTTGCTTTTGGGCCTGGACGCCACCGAAGGGCAGGATAACGCGGTACAGGTCCGCAGCGATTGCTTAATCTGGCAGGCCGGAGATGGTAAAACGGTGGCGCGCGATTATGTCCGGCGCAAACGGATGGAAACCGCCTTTGACCTGACCACAACCCCAAACCAGTATTTTTCCGAACTTTACAGCACAACCGGCGAAAGCCTGGTGAATATCGAGGGGCGTGAGCATACCGGCCAGGTGGACCAGAAAGACCGGGAAGAACGTGAAAAGCGTTTCCGCAGCGGCGCTCTTTCGGCCTTATTTTGTTCTCCGACAATGGAACTTGGTATTGATATAGCCACCCTGAACATGGTCCATCTGCGCAATGTTCCACCTACCCCGGCCAATTACGCCCAGCGGAGCGGGCGGGCCGGGCGGAGCGGTACCCCGGCCCTGGTAGCGACTTATTGTTCGGTCGGCAGCGGCCACGACCAGTATTTCTTCCGGCAACCCGCCCGCATGGTATCCGGGGTAGTAGTGCCTCCCAGGCTCGACCTCACTAACGAGGAATTGATTAGGGCCCATGTCCATGCCGTCTGGTTGAGTATGACCGGCCTGGGGTTAGGCCGTTCAATGACTGAACTGGTAGATGCCGCCAACTCCGCCGGGGGCTACCCGTTACACGAGCATATCCAGGCTATCATCCAGCTTAACCCGGCCCGCCTGGAAGAATGTTTCCAGGGTTGCCGCCGTATTTTGCGGTCAGCCCTGCCTGAAACCGACCTGGAGTCAGGCGCGTGGGAAAATGATTTGCGCCAGATTATCGCCCAGACTCCACAGGAGTTCGACCGGGCCTGCGACCGCTGGCGCACTCTTTATGATTCGGCCCAACGCCAGCTTATTGAAGCCAGGGATATTTTTGACAGCCGCCATTACGGGCACAAAACTACCACAAAAGCCGAAGCCGAAGAAGGCGAAAGACGCGAACGCGAGGCTAAACGCCAGATAAAGTTGCTTTGCAATACCCTTGACGATGAACAGGGTGATACAGATTTTTACCCATACCGCTATTTCGCCAGCGAGGGATTTTTGCCCGGTTATAACTTCCCACGTCTGCCGGTCCAGGCATTTTTACCAACCGGACGGGAAAAGGGAACCTTCCTGGCCCGACCCCGCTTTATGGCCCTTACCGAGTTTGGCCCGCGCAATATTATCTACCACGAAGGCGATAAATACCGGGTCACGAAGGTCATGCTACCGACCGGTGGAGTCGAGTCCCGCCTGGTATCGGCCCGTTTATGTTATGTTTGCGGCTTTTTCCACGAAGGGGGTGACTCCCTGTCACTCGATATGTGTGAGAATTGCGGCACCCGCCTGGAGGGGGAAAGCAGCCTGGCAACTCAGAAATTATTTGAAATGACCACTGTCGGCACCCAACGGGTCGAGCGAATAACCAGCGAAGAAGAAGAACGTTCCCGCGAGGGCTTTCATTTAACCAGCCATTACCACTGGAGCAAGGCTCATCTACCCCAGGAAACAACCATCGTGGCCGGTGATGACCCGGACGAAGTGCTTTTAAACCTGCAATTCGCCCCGGCTGCCACGCTCTGGCGCATCAACCATCGCTGGCGGCGCGCTACTACCGAGGGTTTTACCCTGGATATTCGCCACGGCCTCTGGGCCAAAAAGCCGGACGAAGATTTTGAAACAACCCCGGCGGGCGGGGGGCTAGGGGATGAACCAACCCCTACCTTGAGCGGGGTGCGCCTGCTGGTTCGGGACACCCGCAATATCCTGTTGTTAAGACCGGATTTGCCGGTGAGCCTGCACGGCAACGAGAATGAAGGGCTGCTGGCTAGTCTGCAATATGCCTTGCAGCGGGGTATTGAAGCGGTCTTCCAGATTGAAGAGCAGGAACTGGCCTCGGAACGGATTGGCAAAGGCGGTCAGCGCCGGATTTTACTCTGGGAAGCGGCGGAAGGCGGAGTAGGCGTGTTAGGTAAACTGGCTGAAGAAAACCGGTTGTTAGCCGAGGTGGCGCGGGCGGCCCTGGAAATTTGCCATTTCGACCCGGAAAGCGGGGCAGAAAAACCGGACGACACCTATAATTGCGGGCGGGCCTGTTACCACTGCCTGCTTTCCTATTCCAACCAGCCCGACCACCGCCTGCTCAACCGGTACGAAATCAAAGATATACTCCTGGCACTGGCGCATGGCCGGACCGGCCTCCGGGGTATAACTTCACAGGTTTTAGTGGATATGCCCGAAAAGCTCTCACCAGGGGAAGGAGACCACATTAATGGCAGGAACACTACCGGCTTTCCACAACAGGTGTTAGAATATCTCAAAATTAACGGGCGTAAATTACCGGACTTGCTCAACCCGGTACTGCAGGACACCACGCTCCAACCGGATTTCTTTTATCAGAAAAGCGCCACCTGTGTTTTCTGTGACGAGGAAGAACCGGGACTGACTGTACGCCGGGCCCGCTCTGAACTGGACGATTATGGCTATCGAGTGGTGACGCTGGTTAAGAGCGATAACTGGCAGGGCCAACTTGCCAAATTGCAGGACATTTTCTAATCTTTAGCTTTACCTTTTCAGTTTTACCTATCTTTGCTTTGCTTTACCTTAACAAAAGGTTTTATATTTTATGAATACACGTGAACCGGGAAGCCTGGTGCGATGCCGGGAGCGCGAGTGGGTCGTGCTTCCCTCGGAAAACCCCGATGTGATGTTGCTGCGTCCATTGGGCGGGCCGGAGGTCGAACAAATCGGCATTTTTCTGCCACTTAGCGAGCGATTGGGAATTGACGAAATAACCGACGCCACTTTCCCGGTACCAGACCCTACCCGGAGCGGCGACTATAGCTCGGCCCGGTTGTTGCGCGACGCCTCCCGCCTGACCTTTCGGAGTGGGTCCGGCCCCTTCCGCTCGCTGGGCCGGTTGAGTGTACGGCCCCGGCCCTTCCAACTGGTGCCGCTCCTGATGGCTTTGCGCCTCGACCCGGTGCGCCTCCTGATTTCTGACGATGTCGGTATCGGCAAAACCATTGAGGCCGGTCTAATTGCGCGAGAAATGCTCGACCGGGGCGAAATCCGGCGGCTGGCGGTGGTCTGTCCACCCCACCTGTGCGAACAGTGGCAGCGCGAACTGGCCGATAAATTCAGTATCGAGGCCGAAGTGGTCCGCTCCGGCACTATCGCCCGGCTGGAAAAGAATCTGCCCGCCGACAAAACGGTCTACGAGCATTACCCGGCCCTGGTAATCAGCATTGACTTTGTAAAATCCGAACTGCGCAAATACAGCTTCATCCGGGGTTGCCCGGAATTTGTTATCGTGGACGAAGCCCATACGGCTGCCCGGACCGGCGGCAAAGGTGGCAACATGCAACAGCGCCACGAACTTTTGCTGGAACTGGCCGCCCGTCCCGACCGCCACCTGCTGCTTTTGACGGCCACCCCTCACAGCGGTATCGAAGACGCTTTCCAGTCGCTACTCGAACTGCTCAAAACGGATTTCAGCCGCCTGGACCTTTCCCATCTCTCGGATAGCGACCGGCAGAGCATGGCGCGCCATTTTGTCCAGCGCCGCCGGGCCGATGTTCAAAAATGGCTGGGCGGCGACGATGAAACACCCTTCCCGGAGCGGCAAAGCCTGGAAGAAAGCTTCAACCTTGCCAGTTCGAATGAATACCAGAAGCTTTTCCTTGATGTCTACGACTTTGCCTATGGCTTGCTCTCCAAAACGGGGTCCGGTAAAGGCTCGACGGCCTGGCGGACCCGCGTCCGGCATTGGACCGCCCTGGCCCTTTTGCGGTGCGTCCTGAGCAGCCCGGCAGCGGCTGAAGCCACTCTCAGGACACGGGCCGGGAAACTTTCGCCTGAAATGGCCGGGCAAGAGGTGGCAGTCGCTGAGGAGGCGGGCAATTTCCTGGCACCGTATGTCCTAGACTTTGGCGAACAGGAAGTGACCCAGGATTTCGAGCCTATCCCGGTTATCGAGGAAGGCGAAGCCCTGCTGGACGACAGCGAACGCGGCAAGTTGCAGCGGTTTATTGGGCGGGCCGTTAAACTGCGAGGGGAGGCCGACCCCAAACTACTTCACGCCCAGAAACGCCTGGCCCAGCTTATCAAAGACGGGTTCCAGCCGATTGTCTATTGCCGCTACATCGCTACCGCCGAATACCTGGCCGAAGAACTTAAAAAACGCTTTGGCAAACAGTTTCCCGACCTGCAAATTATCGCGGTCACGGGCAAAAGTTCCGAGGAAGAGCGGGAGCAGCGTATCGCCGAACTTTCGACCAGCCCTCGCCGTCTGCTGGTGGCGACCGACTGTTTGAGCGAAGGCATCAACTTACAGGCGGCCTTTAACGCAGTGGTCCACTACGATTTGCCCTGGAACCCGAACCGCCTGGAACAGCGCGAGGGCCGGGTGGACCGCTATGGCCAGCCTTCCCGGTATGTGCGGACGCTCCTTTTCTACGCCGGGGACAATGTTATCGAGCAGGCCGTGATGGAAGTGCTTATCCGCAAGGCCCGGAACATTCACAAGGTTCTCGGCATCAGCGTGCCGATGCCGGTGGATAACGAAAGCGTGGTCGAGGCGGTGGTTAAACGGGTCTTCCAGGACCGCCCGCGCCCGACCCAGCTCAGCCTTTTCGACATGGACAAGCAACTCTCTTTTGGCGAAATCGAGGGAGAAGACCTCGACATGGCCGGGCTTAACAGGAAGTGGGACGAAGCGGTGGAACGAGAGAAGGTCAGCCGGACCCGCTTCGCCCAGCACGCTATCAAACCGGAGGAAGTGGCCCAGGAGCTATACGAGGCGGACGCCGTGCTGGGCAACCCGGTCACGGTAATGGATTTCGTGGTGAGCGCCTGCGAACGGCTGGGAAGCCCGCTCAGGGTGGACCGCCAGCAGAGCGTGGCAACCCGGACGGTCTACCGCCTGACCTGGTCGGGACTGCCCGAACCGGTCAAAGAACGGGTGCGCGACATTTTCAAGCCGAAGAAGGGGCAGGGCAGTGAAGTTTTAATCACTTTCGACACGCCCGTACCGGAGGGGGTCTATCTTATCAACCGCCTCCATCCCCTGACAGAAGGGCTGACCGATTATCTTTTAAGCACGGCCTTCGACCCCTCCCTGGCCGGGGAAAGCCGGTTCGCGGCGGCCCGTTGCGGCGTAATCCGCACGAACAGGGTCAGCCGCCGGACCAACCTTTTCCTCCTTCGGTTGCGCCACCTGATAACGACCCAGGAGAAACCGGTGCCGCTCCTTTCCGAAGAACTGGTGGTAGCGGCTTTCGAGGGACGGCCCGACTTTGAAACTGGCAGCGTGGACTGGTTGAGCCAGGAAGCGGCTTTGCAATTGTTAAACGAGGCGGAGCCGACCGGGAACGTTTCGCCGGGGCAGGCCGAGCAAAACCTTAAATTATTATACGGCTGGTTGGAGCAACTGGAACCCGATTTCACCCGACTGGCCGAGGACCGGGCTAGCGCCTTACTCGAAGCGCACCGCCGGGTCCGCCAGGTGACGCGCATGGGGCGGGTGACGGTCCGGCCTCAACTGCCGGTGGATGTGCTGGGGATGTACGTTTATCTTCAACCAGAGCAGGGTTAGATTCGTTCAACGTTTTACGCTATAAAAGGATTCTTATGGCTTTTACCACGATTGTCTCCGAGGGGAATTTAATCCCGACCGATTTGCTCGAAAGATTGGCCGAGGGCGAGTTGCCGGGGCAGCGTCCGGCGGACTTTGGCCTGACCGGGAATACCCGGATTACCGACGAGATTGAAACGGCCTGGGCTGACGCGCGGGCTTTCTGGCAGGCTTTCCAGCGTTATCTGCGCCGCCTGCCGGATAACGCTACCGCCACCAGCGAGACCAGGGAACACTGGATTACCCCGCTGCTGGAATCGCTCGGCTATACCCTGACCTACATGCCCCAGGCCGAAATCGTGGATGGCCGCACCTTTGAGATTTCCCACCGGGCCGGGAAAGACCAGTCCGGCCCGCCGGTCGTGGTCGTGGGCTGCCGGTTGCCGCTGGATAAACGCCCGGCCACGGGCCGCCCGCGCCTCTCTCCGCACGCCCTCTTGCAGGAATATCTCAACTCGACCGAACACCTCTGGGGGATTGTCACGAACGGCGAACGCCTGCGGCTGCTGCGCGATTCGTCCCTGACCACCCGCCCGACCTATCTCGAATTCGATTTGCGGGCGATGCTCGAAGGCGAGAAGTATACCGAGTTTGCCCTGCTTTACCGCTTGCTCCACCGCACCCGCCTGCCGGAAGGAATGTCCGATGTTTCCAGGTGCTTGCTGGAACAGTATCACCAGCAGGCCAACGACGAGGGTGGGCGGGTCCGGGACGGCCTACGCGACGGGGTGCAAGAAGCTCTTGAAAAACTCGGCAACGGCTTTTTAGACCACCCGCGAAATACGCGCCTTAAGAAAGCCCTGGAGGAGGGGCAACTTTCGGCAATCGACTATTACAGGGAACTGCTCCGGCTGGTCTACCGGCTCCTTTTCCTCATGGTCGGGGAGGAACGCCACCTGATTGCCAACCTTGTCTCGGACCTGGAAAGCGACGAGACCGGGACCACCTCCCTGGCGCGGCAGTCGGCGGTCTACAACGATTTCTACAGCGTAACCCGCCTGCGCCGCATGACCGAACAACCTGCCGTCGGGCGGGGCAGTTACTCCGACCTGTGGCAGGGCTTGCTAACCACTTTCCGGCTTTTGGAAGACGATACGGGCGCGACCCTGCTCGGCATTTCCCCGCTTGACGGCGACCTGTTCGGGCCGGAAGCTATCAAAAACTTGCAGGATACCCACCTTTACAACAGCGTCCTGCTCAAAGCTATTCGGGCGCTTTCCCTCTACACCGACCCGGCCACCAAAACGCTGCGCCGGGTGAATTACGCGGCCCTGAACGTGGAAGAACTCGGCAGCGTCTACGAATCGCTACTCGATTTCCGCCCGGTGATAGATGTGTCGCCCCGGCCCGGCGGCTACGCTGCGACCTCTTTCCGGCTGGTCAGCGGGACGGAACGCAAGACGACCGGGTCGTACTATACTCGCACCGAACTGGTCCAGGAGCTTATCAAGAGCGCGCTTGAGCCGGTCTTGCAGGACCGCCTGGAAAAAGCCGGGCGCGACAGCAAAGCGCGAGCCGCCGCGATTCTCTCCATCAAAGTGTGCGACCCGGCCTGCGGTTCGGGCCACTTCCTGCTCGCTGCCGCCCGCCGCCTGGGTACGGAACTGGCCCGTGTCAGGTACGGCGAGGACCAGCCTTCGCCCGAAAATTTCCGGCGCAGTATCCGCCTGGTTATCGCCAGGTGCATTTACGGGGTGGACTATAACCCTCTGGCGGTAGATTTATGTAAACTTGCCCTCTGGCTGGAGGGACACAGCGCGGGGCTGCCCCTCTCCTTCCTCGACAGCCATATCCGGTGGGGCAACTCGCTGGTGGGGGCGTGGAGCCACCTGGTCGAAACCGGGATACCCGACGAAGCCTACAACCCGGTCACAGGCGACGACCGCGCCGTGGCCTCGGCCTTCAAAAAACGCAATAAAGAGGAACGGGACAAACAGTCGGGCGTGGTCAAGGGCGTGGCCTTTTCCCAGCCTTCTCTTTTCGAGGTGGCCCCGGCGGACCCGCTCGACAAACTGGCGGTCCTTTTCCGGGAGTTGGACGACGCGCCCGACCTGACCGTGGGCGAGGTGCGGGCCAAAGCGGCCAGTTTCTCGCGCTTGCAGGTCCAGGAGTACGACCGCAAGACCCTCTTTAACCTGTGGACGGCGGCCTTCTTCCTCCCCTTCGCCAAAACCGGGGAGCGCTATCCCGAACTGCCGACCACCCGTATTTTACGCGAATATGAGCGGTCGCCCCGGAACGCGACCCAGGCCGAGTTGATAGGCCGGGCAAACGGGCTGGCTGCGGAGAACGGCTTTTTCCACTGGGAACTGGAATTCCCGCACATTTTCAAAGAAAGCGGCGGCTTTGACGTGGTGCTGGGCAACCCCCCCTGGGAACGGATCAAGCTGCAAGAGGAAGAACATTTCGTAGATACGCCCTACATCCTGGAAGCGCCCAACAAGGCCGAACGGACCCGCCGGATTGAGGAATGGCGGCACCACAAGGACGCTTTCAAACGGGAACGCATCCAGAAGTTCGAGACAGCCAAGCACCAGGCCGAGGCCGAAAGCCGTTTCGTGCGGGCCTCGAAACGCTATCCCCTGACCGCTGTCGGTGACGTAAATACCTACGCCCTCTTTGCTGAACAATATCGTATTTTGCTTAATTCTAAAGGTTATTCCGGAATAATTTCCCCAACTGGCATTGCTACAGACGAAACGACTAAATATTTTTTTAGTGACTTAATAATCAACAAAAACCTTGTGAAATTATTGGGGTTTATCAATGAGGAGAGAATCTTCCCTGATGTTTTACACAATTTTAAATTTTGTATTTTAATTACCACGGGTTCTCAAAAGAAAATAGAGAAAAATGATTTTACTTTTTTATGTTTTAACTTCACACAAGCTCAACAGCAAGAGAGACATTTCGAATTAAATCGAGATGATATTAATTTATTGAATCCTAACACTGGAACATGTCCTATTTTCCGTACTAAAGCAGATGCTGATATAACGAAAAAAATTTATAAATTGGTCCCAATACTGATTGATGAAAAAAAAGATACAAATTTGTGGCAAATAAAATTTACCTCACTTTTTCATATGGCTAATGATAGTGATCTTTTCAGGAAAAAGAATCTCAAAGAACATTTACCCTTATATGAGGGTAAAATGTTTTACCAGTTTGACCATAGATTTGCTTCTTATGAGACATTGAATGAACAAGAGCGGTCACATATGCTACCAGAAGTAAATATCGAAAACCATCAAAATCCTACCTATAAAATTAAGCCCAGTTATTATATTGAGGCAAGTGAAGTTAATAAGAAATTGAATTCTTTTACAAAGAGAAGTTGGTTAATCGGATTTCGTGATGTTACAAGTAGTGGTTTAGCAAGAACAGTAATTGCTTCGATTGTACCCATCGCAGGTTTGGGAAATACTGCGCCCTTAGTATTTATAGAAAATTTTAGATCACAGCTAATTTGCTGTTTTCTCACTTGTTTGAACAGTTTAGTACTAGACTATATCGCAAAACAAAAAATAGGAGGAATGCATTTAACATTTAATTACTTTCGTCAACTTCCTATCTTATCACCAACTTCTTTTAACCAAATATACCAAAACTACATCAGTGAACGGGTGCTGGAACTGGTTTACACGGCCTGGGACATGCAGCCGTTCGGGGCGGACGTGTGGTCCGAATTGGATAGGGCTATGCGGGAGCGGGTGGTAAAACGCTGGGAGGAATGTTACCGGGCAAGCGGCCTGGAATATCGCGAACACAACGAGTATTTAGCAAAACTCCGGGGGAACCTGCCCGCTACCCTGGCCTCGGACGAACCGCCCCCGCCTTTCATCTGGCACGAGGAACGCCGCGCCAACATCCGGGCCGAACTCGACGCCAAAATCGCCCGGCTCTACGGCCTGACCAGGGACGAACTGCGCTACATCCTCGACCCCCAGGATGTCTACGGTCCCGACTTCCCCGGCGAAACCTTCCGCGTCCTCAAGGAGAAGGAAACCCGGCAGTACGGCGAGTACCGGACCCGGCGTCTGGTGCTGGAAAAGTGGGACGCGCTGGTGGTTTAAGACCTGAATTTTAGTGTGGATTTGTGGCTTACAAACAGGAGTAAAAACAATGTCCGATGACCTGAACGACGATGTGGAGTGGACCAGCGGCAAGACCCTTGAAGAACGGCTGGAAGGGGCTTTGGAGAATAGCACAGGCGCCTTAAATAACAAAAATAATATTGACAAGGCAACTGCTCTTAAACAATGGCAAACTGAAACCATTCCATTAGTTAAAACCAACAATGTTTTTGTACGTCATCTAATTTATGACTTTCCTGAATGGATTAAGGATACATTTAAGGATAAAGTTGACTTTGTGCTAGGAACTCAAAGTTTAGATGTCTGGTTGGATAAACATTTAGTTGTTAAATCCCTATACAATATTGAAAACCCTGCCTATTTTTACCTTGACCTCCATCCAAAAGAAGATTTAATACCTTTTTTACAACGGAATCTGTCTGCTGAAAGTGATTTCAAACTTGGTCCAAAAGGTATGCAATCATCCACAAAGAAGTTTTATACATTTTGGGTTGGTAATAACCAGGACTATACCTTTTTAAAACAGGCTATTATTCAAATTGAAGAAAGTCTGCAAAAATCACTGAAAATCTCAAGTTTAACCCGCGAAAAAATCCTGGCCGAAATGGAGATGTTCGATTGGCAAGACCGTGCCGACAGCGGCCCAAATGGATGGTTCGATTGGGAAAACTCGTCACGGGTCACAGGCGGGCGTTACAAATACGCCATCCGTTATAAGGGTCAACTTTATCCGCCACGCCTGATTTTCAACCGGGCGGTGGGCGGAGACCAGGATTACACCACCAATGTGGCGCGCCGTAACCTGACCAATTTAGGATTTGAGGTAATAACTTTGGACAACTCAAATGATTTGTGGCCGAGCCAGGTGGAGGGACCGTGTTTCGTCCTGATGCACCAGCACGAGGACGAATTGCAGCGCTACGGCGAGACTTACACCTTTAACCTGGGTGGGACGGGCGGCAAGAAAGACCTCGCGGAAGCTTTGCAGGCGCAAAAAGCGGGCGGCCCGGCGGTCTCGGCCATAATCTACCTGCCCGGCAACCATCCCCTGACCGGGCGGCCTCATAAAGCCTTTACCGCCTGGGCCAGGGTCAGGGACTGGGAACCAATGGTTGAAGAAGGGGTCACCCATATCGTGGCGCGCCTGGAACATCACGAGTTCCCGGTCCCGCTCTATATCCAGGGGAACGCCTCCGACCTCGTCGAAAAACTCGACTGGCTCGACCGCGATTTAAGAAAAACTTTCTGGCAGCGTTCCATACGGAAAATCAGCGATACCGATTTCAAAATAATTATTGAAGAAGCCAAAAAAGCCGCCGGGGAGGAAATGAACCTGGGCGATGCCGCTTACGCCGTCCTTTTTGAGGCGAACGGCTCCCTGCCCCTGGCCGAAATAGCCGACCGCATGGTCAAACAGGGCCTGGTTAACCAGCCGCCCAAGGCGACCGACCTGGCAAACACCCTTTTACTCGATGGCGACCGCTTTATGTCGGTAGGCCAGAACCGCTGGGACCTGGTCACGCGCAGCCTGGAACCGGCCCTGCCCGACGGTTTCGAGACTTTACGCGAGTATTGGGAGTTCGTGGATACCCTGCAAATGGGCCGGAGTTACACGGCGGAGGAAATATACCAGTTGGCCGGTGGGGTCAATGCCGAAACGAACCCCGAAAGTTTTGTGATGGGCTTGCGCCAGTTGCGCCTACTCCGGTACAACCCGGCCACTTCGCGCTACGAGTTGCAGCCTTACGCCACCAGCGAAGGTGACGATTTCAAAGAATATATCATTTTAAGATTGATGGCCCTGGGTCTGCTGGTGGCCCAGAAAGCCGACGATACCTTCAGTCTGCCCGCCCGTGAGATTATTCCGCGCCTTTATGGTTCAAAAGAAGCGCAACCGGCGGCTAACTTCGCCCCCGAATTGAAGTGGGAAAACGACAAACTGCTGGGCTGGTACGCCGGGGCGGCCCTGGTCGAGTATGACCCGCAGGAAGGCACCTGGAAGGGCAATGCCGATGCCCTGGCCGATATTCCGGGGGATGCCCCGGCCATCCTGGCCTATAACCAACTGGTGAACGCCCTGCGCCGGACTTACCTGGAAGGTTGGGGAGCCCAGGTTGATAGTTTTGGGCCGCTGTCGCCGGTCGAGAACTTTTCGGAAAAACTGCGGGAACTCCAAAAAAAGGTGCTGGTGGACGACCAGACCGTTTTGCGGATTTACCGCTCACTCCTGGCCGGGCACCACGTCATTTTGAGCGGCCCGCCCGGCACCGGGAAAACCCTGCTGGCCGAGAAACTGCCCGAAATCCTCTGGCGGGAAGAAAAACATACCATCCTCCCCGGCACCGACCCGGACGGTCCCCTGGTATTGGACCGCCCCGAAGTCATTCACGGCTACCGGGCTGTTTTCGTTACCGCCACCGAAGATTGGAGCGTCCGCGACGTCATCGGCGGTATCAGTCCCCGGTTGGGCGGCAGCGAGGGGGATGGCAAAATGTCTTATGACATCCGTTACGGCGCTTTAACCGGCACGGTCTTGAAGAATTACAAGTTCACCGACGAAGGTAAGAAACTCCCGGTGGATACCGCCCGGCCCCAGCGCGACTATATAACCGAAAGCGACCTGCGCTACCGGGGAGCCTGGCTGGTCATCGACGAGTTCAACCGGGCCCACATTGACGCCGCCTTTGGCAGTCTGCTTACCACGCTCAGCGGCAAGTTCGGCACCACCCTGGCGGTCCCGGCGCGCGGCTCGGAAGTGACCGAACTGCGTATGCCCGACGATTTTCGGATTATCGGCACCCTCAACTCGTTCGACCGGCACTTTCTCAACCAGATCAGCGAGGCATTGAAACGCCGCTTCGATTTTATAGATATTCTGCCGCCCCGGCCCGACCGTTACGAGCAGGAACTGGTAATTTCGATGCAGGGCGCTTTAGGTCACCTTCATCGAAATAAACTGGGCCAGATTGAACTCGATGCCGAGGGCGATTACTCCTGGCCGGGCGTAATAGGATTTGTCCGCGACGGAAACAGGCTGGAATTGTTTGTCGATAACGATGCGGCCTCGGTAGCGATTGAAGACTTCAGGCGAATTTTCGCCGTTATTCGCTTTTTCCGAAAGCTGGGCACGGCCCAGGTCGTAGCGGTGCTGACAAATTTGTTCACCGGGGTGCTGGTGGGCATGGATTGGTCCGACGCGCTTGACGTGGCCCTGGCCGATTCGCTGGCCGACCAGTTACAGGTGCTGACCCCGGAAGAACAGGGCATCCTGGAAAGCTATCTTGAAGACGCCGGGCAGCCCGCCAGTTTTGCAAAGGCCGTCCAGGCCCAGTTGCAGGGCCACCGGAACCGGCGCAGCCGGGTCGTGAGTCTCCTGCGAGAAGCCGATATTCTTCAAAACGGGTCCAGCCCGATAGACCCGCAAAGCGATACCCCGCCGACCGAGGCCCAACTTGTCGCTTTGTTCAGGGCCACCGAGCCGCTGCACCTGCCGAACGGTTATTTCCTGCGCCGGTTACGCGACCTGAATAGCGATAGGGGCATATAAGAAGCTAAGACCGGAATAGTTGGAATTCAAAATGGAAGAATTGTCTGTTTCAACCCAGGAAAACGAAGCCTTCGTCTGGATGCAGGGGCGGCTGGTTGACCTTTTATTGCGTAATTTCGAGGGGCATTTCCAGCGCCTTTTTGACGAGCAAAGCGGCTCGGTTGAGAAATTCGCGCACCCGGCCATGCAGACCTATAACGAGATGGCGGTCCTTTATTACCTGCGCGAAGAACTTTTCGAGGAAATTCTACCGCTTATCAAACGCAAGCTCAGTTTTACCGCACCCCAAGTCCGCCTGGTCGAAGAACTCCCGGCGCGAGGCCGCATAGACTGGGTACGGACCGCCGCCGCCAGCTGGTCTACTTTCCCCGATGAGCCGCCCACCCAGGTCCAAACCAACCAGCGTAACCGCCATTTCGCGACCCCGGAAAACCTGCTGACGGTCTGTACTCTCCTGGAATACCAGGCGCAAACCCAGGATTTGCTGGACCGGCTTTCCCTGGGCGATGCCAGCGCCAAATTGCGCCATCCTCTCAACGAAATCGTTGACCGCTGCCGCCGGGAACTCGGCTTCTTGCAATTCGCCGAACTGCTGCCCCAGGCCAACCGGACGCTGGCCGGTTACACCGAGCGGACCGTGGAAGAACTGGAAGAAACGGTCGAGACCAACCTGCAAAATAGCTATAACCCCGCGTATGCCCGCCTGCTGGAATGGCGGTCCAGGCTAAAGAATTTGCGCTTGCTCGACCGGGAAAACTCGCGCCAGGATACTTTTATGCTGGGAGCCGACCCGCAACGAGATAATTATTTGTACCAGGTCTGGCTTTTTTACGAAATCGGGGATTATTTGCACCGCCAGGGCCACCTGGTGGAAGCCAATTACGGCCAGATGGAACTGCGTTACCGCTGGGGCGAACCGGGCCAGCTAACCGAATATCGTTTGCAACACGACCAGGCAATTGCCGTCGCCCCGGCCTACTGGCAATCGGCCCCTGGCGTCCGGCCCGACTTTTATATTCACCGGGCTAACCCGCAAACGGTGAAGGATGAAACTGGTAAGGTGTTGTGGCATGCTCCCGGCTATGTCCTGGACGCCAAGTATTACAAACCTCGTGGCACCCTGAAAGCGCCCTCCAGCCCGGTTAAACGGATGATAGCCGACCTGCAACTGACCGGGGAGCGTTATGGGGCTCTGCTTTTCGCCTTTCAGGAGGGCAAAATAAAAGCCAGCCTGCTTCCCGGCGACAGGGAGGAAGAGTCCGGGGAAACCCTCAGGAAATCGCTTGAAAATGATAACGGCCAGCTCTACCAGATTTCTCCCCTGGCCGACCGCGCCCAGTATATCCAACCCGACCTTGAAATAAAGCTCTGGCGGCTGCGTCCAAAAGCGGGCGCAGCCCCGGAGTTTGACGCGGTTATTGAAAGTCTGCTGGAAACGGCTCACGATAATTTGCAGGAGCCGGTGGAAATAAAATGCCGGGCGATTTTCTTCGACCGCCTGACCGCTAATGCCCACCGCCAGATGACCCAGATCGCGGACCTGACCCGGCGGGATGGCCGGGTGTGGTCGGTTACAAACCTGGACGACCTTGTGCTGTGTCCTAAACCGCACGTAGCCCCCTGGCGAATGGATATGGTCAGTGTTGCCTCTGATTGCTGTAAAAACCCTCGGCTTTGCCACATTATGAGCAATCCTGCGCCAAACAAAATTACACCGCCGGTCCGCCTGGTCGCTCTGAAAGATATTCAAAAAGCCATTCAATCCGCTTCAATTGATGCTAAAGATGAGGCCGAAGTTATAAGGCTGGCTACCGAGCAGGTCGAAGTGATTGTCGAACGCTACCGGGACCTCATCAAGCCGGACCTGAAACATTATGATACCTGGCTCCAACAGGAAATCGGGGCTGTTTTCTTTACCACGCCGCTGCTTACGGACAAGCAACGTGATACCGTCCGGCTGGCCTGTTTTCTGCGGGAACAGATAAAATTTGTGAACGCCACAAATTACGCAGGGCCAGCCTTATTATTCAGCGGAGTGCTGGAGGAATTGGTTAGAAATACTGTTTACCAGAAAACCAGTCTCAGGACCACACCTCAAAAAGAGAAAACTTTAGGCGGGGTAGTATTTAAAAAATTTGATGTTCAATACGATGTAAAAAGCCAGGGCCTATGGCAAGACGCAATCGGCAAATATATCCGGTATACCATTAGCGATTGGCTTGATGACCTGTTTCATGTAAAAAACTTCCGCAATACCGCCGCCCATGAAGCTAATCTCTCCCAGATAGAATTTGACAAGCTCCTGGTCAGGCTAATCGGGGATAAGACTACTCCTATAGGCGTTTTTAACGGCTTGCTTTCGGCCTGGAAAGGTATGTAACTCGAAAGACTTGAATTCAAAATCAATTAAGCCCCACATACCACCTCAACACCCGTAAGGCCCGCAGCGTAATCCACCGGCTCGGTTGCCCTTCTTCCTCACCCAGTTCGACCGGCATCGGTCCCGGATAGCGGACACCCAGCCGCCACCGGCCCTCGCTGTCACGTTTGGATTCAACCAGGGCGATTGCCTCAGCCACGCGCTCGTCGGGAGTAACACCGGCCCGGCGCAAGTATTCAAGACCGCGCAACACATCATAATGCCACCAGGTTGGAAAAGCGAAACGGCTCCAATCGAGTTTTCCTTTGCGGTCTTGCTTGATTACCTCGCCGGTAGACTTCCGCCGGAAAAGATGACGCTCTAGAAGATACTCCTGCCCACGCAAACGGGCTTCGGTCACCTCCGGGCTGGACCCGTTAGCAAGTTCGTATTCGAGCAGGGCTTCTAATACACAGATAGTGGTGTTGAAGGAAGCGCGGGTAGACCCAAATTCGGCCTCGCAATTCCAACCGCCATCAGCCAACTGCTCACCCAGTAGGCGGTCAATGATACGCCGGACATCTTGTTTGAAGTAAGCCCCGATTGCCCCGACCTGCCCGTTAATGCAGGGCTCCACTTCGCCCACGAAGAAAGGATTATTATCCCATTCCTCACCCCACGTAACGTTATCCCGGACCAGGCCCAGCGCCTGGCGCGCCTGGTCGCTGTCTGGGTCGAGCCCCAAATCTCGCAGCAACCATAAGAAGTGCATGGTTGAATTCCAGCCCGGATTCCAGGCTGCACCGCCCCAGGTTCCGTTGGCAGCCTGGAGGGCCAGCATTTGGGCTCCCCACCCCTCGGTAGCGACCCAGGCCCGTTCCTGGACGACCACATCCGAAGGCGTATCGAGCAGGTCTTGCAACACCTGCCAGCGAATCGAAGGGTCAGAGTCAAGCAGCCATCCTACAAGGGAGACCTGTAAATTAAAAGCAGGCCGTTCAGGGGGAATGGTTGTCATACGGGATACTCCTTTTTGATTAAAAAATGCGGGTGGTAGCTTTTTAATTATGCGACCGGCACAACCGGATTCCTTCTGGCAGCAACGGAGCGGTCGATGCCATTATAACGGCAGAATGCTACCGGCAAAAAACTGCCGAAATATGGATAAGCAATCTATAACTATTTCAGAAGGGGCCGGTAAAAGTCGCCCAAAAGTGATAAATCCAAAAATCGCCCGGCTTCGTTATATCTATGTAGCCAATCGCAACAATAGATGCAATCTTTAATACTTGCATCTGCAAATAGTTGCAAGTAGACTCCTATAAAGCTACAATTCAAACATCATCTGGAAAACAGGTACAGGCTCATAGAATAACCCCGGTTAGAGGCCGGACAAAACTGCCGTATCCGCTTTAGTGCTCACAACAACCGGCCAAGGAGTGTAACTCATGCATATACCTGATGGATATTTGAGCCCGCTTATGTCTGTAGGCGCCGGAGTCGTCACCGTCCCGGCCTGGGCCATCGCTACCCGGAAGGTCAAAGCAGTTTTGAACCACCGGACTATCCCGCTTCTCGCCATCTTCGCCGCCTTTGCCTTTACCATCATGATGTTTAATATCCCGGTCCCCGGCGGTACCACTGCCCATGCGGTCGGCGGCACCCTGATTGCGGTGGTGCTGGGACCGTGGGCGGCAGTGCTGGGTATCAGCATGGCCCTTATTCTCCAGGCCCTTTTCTTTGGGGATGGCGGCGTCCTGGCAATCTTCATTAACTGCTTTAATATGGCCGTGGTCCTGCCTTTTGTCGGCTATTTTACCTACCGGTTGATTGCCGCCCGCGCCCCCCTTCTTTCCGCTCGGCGGGTCTGGGCTGCCGGTATCGGGGCTTTCCTGGGTATCACGGCAGCCGGGTTGTTGGTCGGGATTGAACTCGGTTTGCAGCCAATCCTTTTCACCGAGAATGGCCGGGCCCTGTACAGCCCTTACGGTCTCGGCGAAGCGGTCCCGGCCATGCTTCTCTCACACGTCCTGGGCGCCTCCATCGTGGAAGGGCTGGTGACGGCCCTGGGAGTGGCCTATTTACAGAAAAACCATCCCGAATACCTCACTTCCCTGAAAAATATCGTTAGCGGCGGAGATGTTCCCGAAGGCCAATCCTCACGCCGCCCCGCCTGGCAAACCATCACCCTGGCCGGGGTGGGCGTGCTGGTAGTTTTACTAATTTTTGGCCTGATTACCGGCGGCGGCGACCCTGGCAGGATGTTCGGAGCCGATTGGTCGAGTGTTAGTTGGGGTGATGTAGCCGTGATGCTCCTGATTGTGGCCGTTATCGCGGTAGTCCTGGTGCCCCTGGCCTGGTTCATCCTGCCAAAACGGATTAAGAAAATCGGCACCTGGTTCACCGCAATAGCCGTAATCGCGCCGCTTGGCCTGATAGCCCCTGGCTTTGCCTATGGCGAAGGCAGCGCCGAGGATGTCAGCCAGGCTTTCGGCTATGTGCCAAAAGGCTTGCAGGATTTCTCGCACCTCTTTAGCGCGCCTTTCTCAGGTTATAATGTCCCGGTCGGCTTCTTTAACGGCTCGAATTCCAACCTGTGGCAGGTCGCCATCGGCTACGAGATAAGCGGCCTCGTGGGTATCCTGCTGGTCGGGGGTATCGTCTACGGCCTGACCGCCTTAATCGCCCGGACCCGGCAGCGTCCCGGCGGGGACACTACCCCTACCCCGGAGGTAAGCGCCCGGTGAGTATCGCAACAGAACTGGAAAAAGCCCCGGCCCGGCGACAGCCCAAAAAGAAAGAGCAATTGGGCTGGCTGGAAAAGACCCTGGGCGGTATCGCCGGGTCAATCGAGCAGGCCGTCTTTACCGAAGAACATTCGCGCAAGGACGGCTGGCTGCAACGCCGTGACCCTCGCGCCAAGCTCGGTATGTTCCTGGCGGTGGTGCTGGCGGCCAGCTTTAGCAATTCCTTCTGGGTGCTGGCTTTCCTCTACCTGCTAACGTTAGTGGCGGCTCGCTTTTCCAAAGTGCCGTTCGATTTCTTTGTCAAACGGGTCTGGGTGGGCATCCCCTTCTTTGCCGGAATCGTAGTGCTTCCCTCGATTTTCTTTACGCCAGGCGATAGACCCCTGGCCTTGCATCTCGGTTCCTGGGTAATCGGCCCATCCCTGCCCGGCCTGGTCGGGGCCGTAGTCTTCGTTACTCGCGTGGGAGTGAGTGTGTCGCTGGCGGTCCTGCTGGTGGTAACGACCCCGTGGGCCGATTTGCTAAAGAGCTTGCAGGCTTTGCACGTGCCCTCGGTCTTTATCCTGCTCCTCTCAATGACCTACCGCTATATTTTTCTGTTCCTGCGTTCGGCAGTTGATATGTTCGAGGTCCGCAAAAGCCGGGTGGTCGGCCTCACTAGCGGTAACGAGCAGCGCCGCTGGATTTCCGGCTCGGTCGGCAACCTGATGAACCGCTCCTTTAAGATGAGCAACGAGGTCTATTCGGCGATGCTGGCGCGGGGTTTTAGCGGGCAGATTCGCTCAATAACGACCTTTCGCATGACCGGGCGGGACTGGCTTGCCCTCCTTTTAACAATAAGTCTTGCGGTCGGCGCAATTATTGCCCAGAGGTTCCTGTAATGAGTCTAAATCTTGCGACCGACCCAGAGCCGGTCTTTAAGCTGGAAGGGGTTCGGTATGTCTATAACGGGCGGCAACCGGCCCTGGACAGCATCAACCTGGAAGTAAAGCGGGGCGAACAACTGGCCCTCCTGGGCGCGAACGGGAGCGGTAAATCGACCCTTCTTAAGGTGCTGGACGGTATCTATAGCCCGAACGGTGGGAAGATGCGGGCGCTGGGCCGGGATATTGCCGCCGTCGCTTCCGGGCACGACTCGTTCCGGTTTCACCGCGAGGTCGGGCTGGTCTTTCAAGACCCCGATGTACAGTTGTTCAGCGCCACCGTCTTTGACGATGTGGCCTTCGGCCCACTCCAACTCGGTCTACCCCAGGTCGAAGTCCTGGCACGCTGCGAGGAAGCCCTCGAAATGATGGAGATAAGCCATCTCGCCAGACGCGCTCCCTTCGAACTTTCGGGGGGTGAAAAGAAACGGGCCGCGATTGCCTCGGTCCTGTCTTTGAAGCCGGAGGTTATCCTGCTGGACGAGCCGACCGCCGCGCTCGACCCTCGCACCAAGTGGGTGCTGGTAAACCTCATCCAGAAGCTGGGCCAGGCCGGGAAGACCATTATTACCGCCACGCACGAACTCGAAATCGTACCGCTTATAGCCTCACGGACCATTGTCATAGGCGAAAACCGCCAGATCCTGGCTGACGGCCCCTCCCACGAGCTTTTGCACGATACTGACCTGCTGGTAAGGGCCAATTTAATCCACCCCCAGTTGCACTACCTGGGCCACTCCACCCATTAAACAGACGAGTCTTATAAATTCCCCCAAAAACACCCTCTTTTGGCCGGAAAATAGGCTATATAGTGGGTATTATTGGCTTTATACCATATATATGGGCTTTATACCGTTAAAACCTATTGACAGCTCAATCTATATGTGGTATAAACTATTTCACCAAGCTACAACAAATAGTACAACACGTTTTTAGGCAACCAGAGCCAGAAATTGGCGGTTGCCTGGTTTTTTCGGTCTGGAGAAAAACAATGACTAACCTTCTGGAAACACCCGACATTTTGGAAGTTAAAAAATCGGCCATCTTTACCCCCAGGCCCTTTTACAAACCTTTCGAATATCCTCAGTACTTCGACTTTTTCACCCGGCAAAACCAGGCCCACTGGCTGCCGACCGAAGTACCGATGGAGCCCGACCTGATTGACTACAAGTTCAAACTTACTCCGGCTGAACGAAACCTGGTGACCCAGATTTTGCGCTTCTTTACCCAGGGCGACATCGAAGTAAACAACAACTACAACACCGCCCTGATACCGGCCTTCCCCAAACCCGAAATCAAGATGATGCTCTCGGCTTTCGCGGCCATGGAAGGGATTCACGTCTGGGCCTATTCGCAACTAAACGACTCGCTCGGTCTGCCCGAATCCGAATATAGCACCTTTGTCCAATTCCAGGCCATGCGGGAAAAATACGATTACATCCATAACTTCAACAATAATTCCCTGGAAGAACTGGCGATGGACATGGCGGTCTTTGGCGGATTTTTGGAAGGGGTCAGCCTCTTTTCCTCCTTCGCCATCCTGATGAACTTTCCGCGCCAGGGCAAGCTCCGCAGTATGGGGCAAATAGTAACCTGGAGCATCCGGGACGAGTCGCTGCACAGCCGGGGAGTTTGCCAGTTGTTCCGTGATGTGATTTCCGAAAACCGCCACATCTGGACCGAGCAGTTCCGGGATAAACTCTACGAAGCCTGCCACGAGATGATCCGGCTGGAAGACAACTTTATTGATACCTGCTTTGAACTGGGCGATGTGCCCGGTTTGACTGCCGAACAGGTGAAACAGTATATCCGCTATATCGCCGATACCCGCCTGGTTGACCTCGGCCTGGAAAAAGTCTACCACACGGCCAATTCGCTGCCCTGGCTCGACATTATGGTCAACGCCAAAGAACACACCAACTTCTTTGAAAACCGGGCGACCGAGTACTCCAAAGGCGGCGTCCTCGAAGATTGGTAAAAAACAACACGTTTGCCTATAAAAGGCACGAAACAACGTAAAACGTTGAACGTGTATTTAGCTTCAAAATTTGGGCGCTCACTGCAAAGAACCTCCTGGGCGCCCATCCCCTGGGACCACTTAATTAGTTAAAAATCAAAACCCGGTTAGGACCACTCCACCCTGGCCCAACCGTTTATTAAAGCTGCTTATAACGCTAAGCGCTGAACGAAAACCCGTTTTACGTTCAACGTTTAACGTTTTACGAAAAAGGAGCAACCCTATGACTATGCTGGCTTATGCGTCCGTAATTGATGCCCTTTCCGATAATAATTTAATTGCTGCCAAAGAAATCCTGCTGGACGAAATTCTAGAACAGACCCGCTACCGCCATAGCTGGGATTCGCCTCACTACACCACCGACCGCCACATCCAGGAAAGCATCATTTTGAACCAGGGCTATAACTCGAATATCACTTTCTTTGGCCTGGAAAACCTGCGCGACCGTTACTTCCTGCGCGATGCCGACCGCAACATCGTCGAAAATCCGCAGACCTTCTTCGCCCGCGTCGCGACCGGATTGGCGCGAGGCGACCGCGACTTTGCCCAGGCCCTTTACGAAATTATGGCAAAAGGCTGGTGGATGCCCGCCACCCCGGTCCTGACAAACATCGGCACCAAACGGGCCCTGCCGATTTCCTGCTTCCTCAACACTGTCGAGGATTCGCTCGGAAGTATCTTTGAGACCTTTGCCGAAAACGCCTTTATCAGCAAAGGCGGCGGCGGGGTCGGCACCGACTGGTCCCAGTTGCGCGGCCAGAACGCGCCTTTGTCGACGGGCGCTTTTTCTTCCGGGGTCATTCCCTTCCTTAAAATTATGGATAGCGCGACGCTGGCCGTTTCACAGAACTCGACCCGCCGGGGCGCGGGCGCGGCCTACCTGCGGATTGACCACCCGGACATCCTCGAATTCCTCGAAATGCGCCGGACGACCGGGGGTGACATTAACCGCCAGTGTTTGAATATCAATCACGGCATCCTTATTACCGATGCTTTTATGCAGGCGGTCGAGAAGAACGAAACTTACTGGCTTGTTTCGCCCCAGAATGGCGAGAAAGTCCAGGAATTATCGGCCCTGGAAGTCTGGCGCAAGATTATGAAAATCCGGGTCGAGACCGGCGAACCTTACCTGGTCTTTATTGACACGGTCAACCGGGCGGTCCCGGCCCACCACGCCGAGAAGGGTCTTTTCATCAGGCAGAGCAACCTTTGCGCGGAAATCACGCTGCCGACCAATAGCGAACGGACAGCGGTCTGCTGCCTCGGCTCTTTGAACCTCGAAAGATACGACGAGTGGAAACCCGTGGCCGAAGACCTGGTTTACATGTGCGTGAAGGCCCTCGACAATGTGCTGGACGCCTTCGTAGAGATGGCCGATTCTAAGAACTACGCCAAGGCCATCAATTCGGTGCTGCACGAGCGCTCGATCGGGCTCGGCGTGATGGGTTATCACGGCTATTTGATGTCGAAAAACATCCCGTTCGAAAGCATCTCGGCCCGTATCTTCAACCGGCAAGCCTTCAGCCTGATTAACTTCCACGCCAAGGCCGCCTCCCGGCGATTGGCCCAGGAACGGGGACTGCCGCTGGATGGCGGGGAGCAGCGCAACGCCTATATTATGTCAATTGCCCCGACCGCCAGCATCAGCTTCCTGTGCGGGGAGGCGACGCCCTGCATCGAGCCGATTAGCGGCAACGCCTATTTGCAGAAGACCCTTTCGGGCAGCTTCCTGGTCAAGAACAAGTTTTTAGAGAAATTGCTGGAAGAAAAAGGCTATAACACCCCTGAAGTCTGGAAAAGCATCATCGCAGCGAAAGGGAGCGTCCAGCATCTCGACATTCTGACCGAGGACGAGCGGAAGGTTTACCGGACCGCTTACGAGATGAACATGCGCGAGATTGTCGAGCAAGCCGCCGACCGCCAGAAATATCTCTGCCAGTCCCAGTCGCTGAACCTGTTCTTTACGAACCCGATTAGCGGCAAGTACCTGGCCGAAGTCCATAAGATGGCCTGGGAAAAAGGGGTCAAGTCGCTCTATTATGTCCGCTCGACCGCCCCGATTGAAGCCGAACTGATTGAGCGTGGCATGATTACAATGCCTATCGCCAGGCGCGACGTGGCTATCGAGGAATGCGCGGTCTGCCAGTAAGAAGGGCTACAGTAAGCGTTTCCGTTGGATTTCTGTTAGAACCTGTAAATTTCTGGGCTGGTGTCTTCCAAGGCACCGGCCTTTTAGCTTATAATGGCGCAATCATTTCTAAATAATATTTATAGAAAATCTAAACCTGGAAAATTCAGAATAAACTTAAAAACAAGTAGAAAGAGGACGGTAGTGAACCGGCGCAAAGAGCTTTTAAGAGAATTCAAAGAGCGTAAACCCCTGGGTGGCGTTTACCGGATAGTCAACGAGAAAAACGAGCGATACATCCTTGACCACGCCGCCAACATCAAAAGTATTCAGAACCGTTTTGAATTTGCCCTGAAAAATAATAGCCTCATGGATTACAAGATGAAAAAGGACTGGGACGAACAGGGCGGAAAACATTTCAAACTCGAAATCCTGGAAGAAGTCGAACAGCGCGAGGACCAGACCCCGGCCCAATTTATGGACGAACTAAAAACCCTTGAGGGTTTGTACCGGGCCAATTTCGACCCGGCTAAAGAATATTAACATCTTGACCGGCAACAACTGCCTTTGCCCGGTCGATTAATACTTAGTTGAGTTCCTATAATTCTGAGCGAAATCGAGAAGTTTAGATTAAAAACACACATGACCGTGATATTGCCCAAGGGGCCGGCGGGTACCCTCCGGGTGCCTTCGATACGCTCGGGATGACAAGTAAAATGTAGTAACAGGCCAGGTTAGCCTTTCAAAGGCCCTTATCTGAACCGGGCTGATATGCGGAATAGGAGAAATTAGTGTGGAAAATGTGTTGGAGGTAGTTTTCGGCCTGCTGCTCGTGATGGCGCTCCTGGTGGTAATTGCCGAGAGACTGAGAATCCCTTACCCGATTTTTCTGGTAATCGGCGGGCTGGCTATCGGCTTTATCCCGGGCCTGCCCAAAATTGAACTCGACCCGGAACTGGTCTTTGTGCTTTTCCTGCCGCCGATTCTCGAAGAAGCAGCCTACTTTACGCCTATCCGCGACTTTAAGGCTAATATCCGGCCAATTTTGCTACTCTCGATAGGACTGGTCATCTTTACAACCCTGATGGTCGGGCTGGCGGGCCATTACCTGCTCGGTCTGGATTGGGCCGTGGCTTTTGTGCTGGGGGCAATCGTAGCCCCACCCGATGCCGCCGCCGCGACCAGCGTCATGGAAAACATGCGGTTGCCTCGCCGGATTGTCACCATCCTGGAAGGAGAAAGCCTGGTCAACGATGCCTCGTCACTGGTCCTCTATAAAGTAGCGGTGGCGGCGGTCGCTACGGGGGTCTTTTCCTTCGAAAACACGGTTTTGAACTTCGTGGTCGCCAGCGTGGGCGGGGTGGTCCTGGGCGTGGCAATAGGCTGGCTGACAGTGCGACTCAGCCATAAATTTATCGGTATCAGTCCGATTTTTATCCTTATCAGTTTTCTTTTCAGCTTCGGGACTTACCTGCTGGGAGAGGCAATCGGGGTATCGGGAGTACTGGCGGTAGTGGCGCACGGTCTCTATCTCGGACGCCACCTGGAACGGCGGTTACCACCCCAACTGCGGGTTACTACCATCGCAACCTGGGAACTGGTGGTCTTTTTGTTCAACGGGATTATTTTTATCCTGATTGGCCTCCAACTCCGCAACATTTTAGAGAGTCTTTCCAGCGAGTCAATCTGGATGCTGCTGGGGCAAGCCGCCCTTATCTGCGCCACAGTCATAGCCGTACGGTTCCTCTGGGTTTTCCCGGCGACTTACCTGCCCCGCTGGCTTTCTGAAAAGGTCCGCCAGCGCGACCCCTCGCCGCCCTGGCAAGCCGTGGTAATTATCGGCTGGGCCGGGATGCGCGGGGTGGTTTCGCTGGCCGCAGCCCTATCGCTCCCCTTCATGACCGAACAAAACACACCTTTTCCTGACCGGGACCTGGTCATTTTCCTGACCTTCTCCGTTATTCTGGTGACGCTGGTCGTGCAGGGGTTAAGTTTGCCGTTTCTCATCCGGTCACTTGGCGTCACGGGCGACCCCCACACCAACCTGGAAGGAAATTTAGCCCGCCTGGCTGCTGCCGAAGCAGGCCGGACCAGGCTGGCCGAACTCGCCTCCACCGATTATGTTTCGGGGGACCGCCTGAATAAGTTGCAAAACATGTACGATAAGCGGGTAAAGCGCTACACCCTGCTCCGGGACGGTGAGTTTAGAGAGGACAACCTGGCCTATGTCAATTCCTACCAGCATTTGAAACAGGAATTGATGATGGCCGAACTGGAAGCGGTCATCAAATTGCGGGATACCGGGGTCATTAACGACATTACCTACCGGGAAATCCAGCGCGATTTTGACCTGGTTCAGCTACAAATGGACAGCCTGACCAACCAGACCAATAGCTAGCCCGGTTCTAGAGGTCGTGGTGCCAGCCCAGGAGTCTCCCGGCCTTGCTGCTATCAAAAAAAGACTGGGTTTCGCCAAAACCGGGTTTTAACGGGATGTCAGGGTAAAATTCCTGGGCCAATTCCCGGCACGGTATATCGAGGGTTGGATGGGGCGCGACGATATAAAAGACCTCGTGGCCCTTGTAGTCAGCCTTGATACCGGCGATGCAGGAGCGGGCGGCGGCTTCCAAAAGCGTGTAGCCCCACAGATTTTTGACCTGGCCGCTGGCATCTTCTTTAGAGATGATGGGTAAGGCATCAACCACCCAGCTAAACCGCAGACTGGAAATGGTCATATCTTCGTAGCGCCGGGCGATAGAATCGCCCTGGATTTCGCAAATCCACTTGGAAAGACTGTAGGGGTCTTCGTTATAGGTCGGGTGGTTTTCATCGAGCGGGAAATAATCGAAAGTACCCTGGCGGCTGTAGCTCAGTCCGGTGGCGTTTACGCTCGACGCCTGGCAGACCTTTTTGATACCGAGTTTCGCGGAGGCCAGCAGGACGTTATAGCTACCCACTACATTATTATTGTGAACGATATGGTCGGGTAGATGGCCCGGCGAGGGAATCGCGCCCAGGTGAATGACGGCCTCGCAACCCTGGAGAGCCTGTTCGACCGCGGCATAATCGGTCAGGTCAGTCTTTAGAAATGTAACCCCGGCCTGTTCTTCCGGGTGGGGCGGGTCCGCCTGGTCCATGCTGACAATGGTGTAGCCTTCCGCCAGGGCTAATTTAATAGTAGCTTGCCCGATTCGCCCGCTCCCGCCTGTTATCGCAATGCGCATTTCGTTATATACCTTACTTTGTTAAGAGAGAAAAAATAGCCAATTTTTGTTACCCTGGTTTTACCGCACAGAAGGATACCCTGTCAGTCCCCGGTTGTCATTTCAAACCGCAAAAAGAGGGCCCTGAGCCCCCTTTTTAGAAACCGCCAGACGGTCCCCTTATTTTGTCACATCTTTTAGAAACTGGATAGTCTTTTCGAGCATATCGCGCTGGGACGGGTCGGGTTTGCTGGTATCGAGGTAATGCTCGATGTCGGTATAAATCACGTTGGTGTGATTAATCCCGACCTTTTGCAGCACGTTCACCAGCAGGGTATTCTGGTTGATAGGCACGATAGTATCTTTGCTGGTGTGGACCAGCAAGAGCGGCGGGAGTGACCCGCTTGCCAGGTGATAGACCGGGCTAAAGAGCAGGTAAATTTCGGGGCGCAGGTCGGGCCGCCCCAGGGCAATCAACATCCCTTCGAGGGCCTGGATGCCAGGGTCGATATAGAGCGCGCCGCGCTGCCAGTCGTAGCGGTAGGTGTACATATCGGCCAGACCGCCATACATGATACCGCCTTTGAGAGCAGCCTTATCGGCGGGCGAACTGGTTTCGATTTCGCGCAGCATCAGGTAGGTATAGGCCGTCGAAACGCTACCCCCGGTGACAATCACCTTGGAGGGGTCGCTGCGGTCCGAGAAATACCCCGCCTTGGCGTAGTTATAGAGTTCGAGCATGTCGCTGACATCCCCTCGCAAATTCAGACCGCGTTCGGGGTGGGGGCCGAAAAGTTCGGGCTGGTAGGCGATAACGACAAAGCCCTGGGCCGCCAGGGGTATCGAAACACCTTCCCAGGCATCGGCGGGACCGGGATAGACAATCAAGAGGATGGGAAACGGTCCCTTGCCCTGGTCCGGGGTCGGCTCGTAGACCAGGCCCGCTTTATCCAGCCCCGCGTTCTCAAAGGTGAAGGTACGCCGCAAGACCTTACTCGGCACCGGGTTATCCCGCGAGGCTTCGCTGAATTCACCCAGCTTGAGGGTATTGCCGGGCACAACCGTGTAGGGCTGGCGGGGCTGCATCACAAAGTCAATATTGGAAGTGGTAGCGCCGCCTCGTACGCTGGCAACCATGCGCCAGTCGCCGAGTGGACCTTTCCCGGTAGCCGGGGCATCGAGATAGCCGGAGCGGGCCACCATGGGCAGATAGTGGCCGGAAGGAACGCCGCCGACCGTATAGTGGCCGCTGCTATCAGAGGTGGCGGTCCAGGCAAACCCGGTGGCATCACTCACGACGACATTGGCCCCGGCGACTGGCTGGCCCTTGGCGTCTTTGACCGTCCCGGCGAGGCTTCCGGCGGGTCTTCCGGTACTGCCGGGGTCTTTACCCAGGACGGTCTCCCAGCCACTCAGGGCGTAGTGTTCGAGGGTATCGCGCAGGAGGACGGTTTCAAGTTGTTCCCCGATGGGCAGATAGAGGAGAACCAACCCCACGATAACCAGGACCACCGCGCCCAGGTGTTTAAGACCGCCCAAGACAAAGGGCTTGCCATTGAACCCGGCCCGGTTACGCCAGCCAAGCAGACCCAGGACCAGGGCCACGACCAGTAGTTCGAGGCCACAGGCCAGGGCGACCGGGCCTTGCTCGAAATAGAGGCCCAGCGCCAGGCCACCTACCGCCGGGGCGACCGACCAGCGCCAGAAAGTCCGGGCCGACCAGCGCCACTCTTTTATAAAGCTGAGCGCCAGGGCTACCAGCCCGCTGCCCAGGCTCACCCAGAACAGGATGAAAAGCAGGCCGGCCCATTCGTCTTTGGTATTGGGCGGTTGGGGGAAATTGGCCTGGGCGGCGGTGTTGATAGCGACCCAATCCGCGCCGATGCCGCAAAAGACGGCCAGGTCGAGCCAACCGCCTTTCTTTAGAACGACGCCCCGGACCAGGCAAACCGCCGCCAGGACGGTTAGCCCGGCCAGACCGCCAAACCGCCCCAGGGCCGGACTGAGAAAATCGGCCCAGCCGAGTGGCAGGTAGGCGCCTAACCCTAATCCGGCCAGTATAGCCAGCACGAAGCAAAACCACCCGCCAACGGTCAGGGCGCTTCGCAAAAGAGGTGGTTTCGGCAGAAGATAGGCGGCCAGGAAAGCGGCGGCGGTCAGCCCGGCGAAAAACAGGCTGAACCACTGGCTGGAATTAACCAGGTTGTCCCAGAGCCAGAGGACCAGACCCACCCCAACCAGGGCCAGAGCAGTGCCGAATAAAGAGGTGAGAATAGATTTTCCGGCAGGGTTCTGACGGTCGTTTACTGCTGTTCCCGGCTGGTTCAAACCCGGCTCTTTGAGCATTACCTGGCCCTTTCCGTTTCGCTTTTTGGCATATTTTTACTGGAAACCGCCCTGGCTGGAGTCCCGGTCTTTGGCCTTCATCCGTTTGGAGCGCCACAGGATGATAAGTCCTGCCACCAGGAAAGGCAGATACCACCAGCTAAAGACTAACACCTGCACGATTATCGTAATTATACCACCCAATAATTTTAGCGAAGCGTCCCAGGACTGACCTATCGCTTTTTCGGGCTGCCAGCCCTCGGCGACCGGGGCCAGGGTAGGAGCCGGGGCTTCAGGGGCAGGTTTGAGCCCAAGATTGACGGTTATAGTGGAAAAGGCGGTCTTGTTGTCGAGGAAGTTGAGGCGGCCCTGGCGCTGCTCGATTTCACCCCGCACGTTGGTCAATTCCTTTTGCAGAGAGATTATATCGTCGAGTTTATCGGCCTTGTCAATCAGTTTTTGCAAGCCTTCCTCGGTCACTTTGAGGTTGGCAATCTGACTTTGCAAATCGACGAATTCGTCCGAAACGTCCTGGGCCGAACTTTCTTCACGGTCCACCTTGAAAGCCAATTGCCGGATGCGGGTTATAGCGACCTCGTATTGCTCGGCGGGAACCTGGATGACCATCACGCCGCTCGGTTTAGTCCCCTGGGAGGTCGTGTTTTCTTGCAGGAGATAACCGCCCAGGGAAGTCGCCAGGGCGCGCAACGAGTTCAGGGAGGTTTCCATGTCTTCGACCTGGATGGTCAGGGTGGCGTTGCGGATAATTTTACGTTCAATCGGTTTGGCCGGGGAGGGTGTTTCACCCGCGCCCGCAGTTGCAGCGCCACTACTATCCGAAGCCGCGGTGGTTGCGGCTGCCGCTGTCGTGGCAGCCGCCGTGGTGCCTGCCGCTGCCTGGGCTCCTTTGGCCGTCGTAGCCGCCGGGGCCCAGGTAGCGGTGGAATCACCACATGCCACCAAGGTGGCCGCCAGGGTTAAGAGGATGAGAAACGCAAAAGGGACAGCAAGCAGCCGTAAAAAAGGCAGCCTTAATAATCTACCTATCATAGCAAGCACCTTCCTTATCAACTAGCGGTTTAATTCAAAACAGGGCGCAACCAAAAAAGGTCGGTATAAGCAAAGCAAGCGCGAAAAGAATAGAAAATATTCAATTTTTGCCGAAAGGCGTTATATAGTTAGCGAGGATAGGTCCGGCTAAAGGCACGCCGGGCCGGAAAGCTGAGAGAGAGAAATTTGCGCGATTTAATGTTGCTGCTTTTATGACGCCAAAATAAGCCCGGCGGTTCCCTTGAATTTAAACCAATTTTTAATGGCTACTGCCTTCTGCCTTCTGCCCTCTGTCTACTGCCTTCTGCCTTCTGCCCTCTGTCTACTGTCTTCTGCCTTCTGGCTTTTTGACATAAACCGAGCCTATCGAGTAAACTTCAAACGCATCTCCCAGAGTGATTTAAAATTCGGTCTTCAACAGGCACAACCTTTTATACTGAGGCGTATAGAAGGTAAGTGTAAGAGGCAAATCCAAAGCTTATATAGGAAAGCGAATACAAGCTACCGCAGGCTAATACAGGAAGGCTTTTTCCGATGAATAATTTGTCGCTGCTCCCGCAACCCCGCTCGCTTAAATTCACCACCGGGCAACACGCCCTCCAACCCTTAAAATATATTTTGCTGGACGCGCCGGAAGCGAGCCAGCTTGTCTTTAGCGGTCGGTTGTTAAAGGACGCGCTCAAAGACTACGGTGAAGTAGTCTACATGCTATCGGCCAGTGTAGGTGGGCCAAGCGAGGATTTTGGCGTAGTCTTGCGGCAGGTCGAAGACCCGGCTATCCCGGACCAGGGCTATCGTTTGAGCATCCAACCGGACCAGATTACGGTGGAAGCTTCCAGCCCTGCCGGGATTTTTTATGGTGTCGCCACCCTGAGCCAGGTTCTCAAACAGAGCGGCCAGAACCTGCCCTGCCTGGAAATTAGCGACTGGCCCGACTTCCCGGCCCGCGGCTATATGCTCGACATAAGCCGGGATAAAGTACCGACCATGGAAACCCTGCTCCAACTGATTGACAAACTGGCCGCCTGGAAATATAACCAGTTGCAACTCTATACCGAGCATACCTTCGCCTACCTGAATCACCCGGTGGTCTGGTCGGAAGCCACCCCCATGACCGGGCAGGATATTCTTGAACTGGACCGCTATTGCAAAGAGCGCTTTATCGAACTGGTGCCGAACCAGAATTCGTTCGGCCACATGAACCGCTGGCTGACCCACATGGAATACGCTCCCCTGGCCGAAGTGACCGAGGGCTTCACCACGCCGTGGGGTTTCGTCCACGGGCCGTTTACGATTGACCCAACTAACCCGGCCAGTTTCGACCTTATCAGAAGTCTTTTTGACGAGCTGCTGCCTCACTTTACCAGCCGCCAGGTCAATATCGGTTGTGACGAAACCTTCGACCTGGGCCAGGGCCGGAGCCGGGAGGAAGTTGAAAGAATCGGCAAGTACCGGGTCTATCTCGATTTTCTGCTGAAAGTCAGCAAAGAGTTAATCGGGCGCGGCTATACGGTCCAGTTCTGGGGCGATATTGTCCAGGAGGAGCCGGACGTTATCCCGCTATTGCCGCAGCAACAACTGCTGGCGCTCGACTGGGGTTACGAAGAAACCCACCCGTTTGACCTGGAATGCAGCCGCTTCAAGGCGTCGGGGATTCCTTTCTATGTCTGCCCCGGCACCTCGACCTGGTGTACGCTCGGTGGGCGCACCAAAAACGCCATCGGCAACCTTTTAAATGCCGCCGAAGCCGGGCTGAAATATGGCGCGGTAGGCTTCCTGAATACCGACTGGGGCGACAGGGGCCACTGGCAAACCCTGCCCATCAGCTACCTGGGTATCGCGGTGGGCGCGGCCTATTCCTGGGCGCTCGAAGCCAACCGCAGCCTGGACGTGGTCGAGGTCTTGAACCGCTACGCTTTCGAGGATGCCGCCGGGATTATGGGCAAGGTGGCCTACGACCTGGGCGAAGTCTATCGCCTGCCCGGTCTGGCCCGCCCCAACGGTTCGCAGTTGTTCTGGATTTTGCAGTATAGCGACGAGCAACTAACCCAGGCCCAGCGCAAGAGCGAGAATTACACTTCGCCGGACGCCGGGGGCCGCCTGGTCTATGTCGAAGACGCGGTCCTGCGGGAAGCAATTAGCACCATCGACCGGATTTTAGCGCCCCTGGAAGAAAGCCGCATGGCCGGGGAGGATGCCGAGTTAGTCAAGCGAGAATTTACCCTGACCGCCTGGATGATGAAACTGGCCTGCCTGCGGGCTTTGCTGGCCGATAACCCGGCCAAGTTCCGGGCCGAATATACCGTCGAAATCGCCGCGATGCTCGACGAATACAAACAAATCTGGCTTACCCGCAACCGTTCCGGCGGTCTCAAAGATAGCCTGGTGCTGCTGGAAAAATTGCAGGGCTAAAACTTTACAGGAGTAAGAAAAGTTTTTGTTCATATTGTATAATAGCGGTTGTTAAATTTTCCAGATGCTCATAATTACCCGGATTTTCTCCTGACAAAGCTCGTCAGTCGGCGCTGCCGCCGTTTTCAGGGTGCCCGTTTGAGCTGAAATTTTCCACGCGTGCCTTACGGCAAATTCAGTTCAACCAGACCTGAACAACCGGTAAAACTCAACCACTAAACAGGCTTGAGGGTTAGGGCGGCCTGATTCGAATAAGAGGAGGCGATGGTTTTGAAGGTGAGAAAGTTACCCTTTAGCAGACTGGCGGTAATGACCAGCGGAGGGGACGCGCCCGGCATGAATACGGCCCTGAGGGCGGTAGTCAGGGCCGGGTTATCCTACGGCCTGGAAGTGTACGGTATCGAACGCGGTTACTCCGGTCTTTTGAAAGGCGAGTTACGACTGCTCAAGTCGCACGACGCCGGGAATATTATGCAGCGCGGCGGAACAGTCCTGGGAACGGCCCGTTCGGAAAAGTTCAAGACCGAGGAAGGGCAGGCGGAAGCCCTGGCCCACCTGCAGGGGGCGGGCATAACCCACATGGTGATTATCGGGGGAAACGGCTCGCTGGCCGGGGGCCTGGAACTTCAAAATAAAGGCATCGAAGTGGTCGGGGTTCCCGCCTCGATTGATAACGATATGTACGGCACCAGCATGGCAATCGGGGTGGATACCTGCCTTAACACCATCGTCGAGGTTATCGACAAAATCAAGGACACGGCTTCGTCCCACCAGCGCGCCTTCGTGGTCGAGGTGATGGGGCGGCACTCCGGCTACCTGGCCCTTATGAGCGCGATGGCAAGCGGGGCTGAGGTAGCGGTTATCCCGGAAGTAAAGATTACCCTGGGCGAAATGGCTCTCAAAATGAAAGCGGCCTTTGACCGGGGCAAGAGCCACTTTATCGTGCTGGTGGCCGAAGGGGCTGCCCTGAAAAGCCAGCAGGTCTACCAGTATCTTTGCGAGGTCGGCCATTTCGAAACCCGCCTGACAATCATGGGGCATCTCCAGCGGGGCGGCTCACCGAGCGCCTACGACCGTATCCTGGCGACCCAACTCGGCAACGAAGCTCTCGAATGTCTAATCGAAGGCGTAAGCGGCGTGATGGTGGGTAAAAAAGGCGAGGTCTTTACCCGTACTCCCCTGGAACAGGTCGTCAAGCGGACCAGCGCGGTCAATAAAAAGGTCTACGAACTTATCGCCCGGTTGAGTTAAATCCTACTAAACCGGTTCTTTACGATGACGTTTTTAACATAGTCTGTGAGAAATTTGAGTTAAACGTTAGAAAAAGTATAAAAAGTTAAGGCCGGTTGTAAAAAGATTGAATTTGATTGTATAATTGGGTCATTCCCGGTAAAATTTTCCCGGAAGTGACCCTTTTTGTTTACTGCTTATAATCTGCTGGAAAGCCGCCAACTCCGGCGAGTTGCGGAAAGAAATAAGGAGCGGTCCATGCAGAATTCCTGGCCGTCCGTACCCAATTATAACGACCCGCGCCTGGTGGGCAGGCGCTATTTGCTGGAACATTCGCTGGGCGAAGGCGGTTTCGCCGAGGTCTTTTACGCCTACGACACCCATTTCCAGCCCAACCGTCCGGTCGCGCTCAAACTTCTCTATCCCCAGCTTTTAACCGACCCCCAGGTCTGTCGCGATTTGCAAAACGAGGCCAGCGCCCTGGCCGCTTTCAATCACCCCCACATCCTGAAGGTGCTGGACTTCGAGTTCAACCCGGCCCAGGCCTATCTCGTCACCGAACTGGCCGAAGGCGGTTCGCTGGATGAACTATTGCGCCCCGCCGGAAAACCGGGGCAGTTCCTGACCCTGAACCAGGCCCTTGTCTACCTGGAACAACTCGCGGCGGCCCTGGATGAAGCCCACCGGGCCGGGGTTATCCACCGCGACATCAAACCCAAGAATATCTTGCTGGACCGCCAGGGCCGGGTGCTGCTGGCCGATTTCGGCCTGGCAATGACGATTACCCACTCGGTCGCCCTTAAGACCATGCAGAGCGTCTTTGGCACGCCCGAATATACCGCCCCCGAAGTGTGGGAAGATAAGGTAGGCAAGGCCAGCGACATTTACGCCCTCGGCGCGGTCCTTTTCGAAATGCTGGCCGGACAGGCTCCCTTCCAGGGGAGTCTCCCGGCCCTGCTCAAACAACACCTGCACGACCCGGTGCCGCGCCTGGGTGACCGCAAGCCCGACCTGGTTTACCCGGCCCAACTCGATGAAGTGCTGGCCCAGGCCATGGCGAAAGACCCGGCCCAACGACCCCGCTCCGCGACCGAGCTTTTCCGCCTGGCCCGGCAGGTCAACCAGAACGCCACCAACCCGGCCACCTTTCCGCCACCGCGACCCTATAATCGCTCGGTCTATAGCTACCCGCCGCAAGGCTTCGACCCTGCCTTCTATAAGGCCAAAACGGTCCCGACTCCTAACCCGGTTCCACCCTCAACTCCCCAGGGCGACCCGACAGCCAACCCTCTCAACCGGGGAGCAGCGCTATCCCAGCTACCGGTCGGTGAACTGCTGGCCGACCTGTCCGCCCAAATAAAATCGACTGACCCGGTAGGGAAATGGCACAAAGCCCAACGCCTGGGCGGGACGCTACTGGAACATACCTACCGGCATAAAGAGCTTTACCTGAAAGCCTTTAACGACCTGAAGACCAGCATCAAGCCGGGGGTAAACCAGGCCGATATGTTGCTCAAACGGGGCCAGGATTACCTGAACCAGCACATGCCGAAGCAGGCCCTGTTTGTCTTTACGGACGCCCTGCAAACCAACTCGCCCTTAAAAGCGGACCTCTTTTACTGGCGAGGAGTCGCGCACCGGGCCCTGAAAGATAACCGGGCCGCCCGCGAGGATTTCAAAAGAGCGGCCAGACTAGGCCATACCGCCGCTAAAGAAGCCCTGCGTGACATGGCACCGAGCTTTTTCGATATTCTCAAAGGGTTGTTTAATTATTTCAGGAGTAATCGCAACCGCCGGACCCGGACGCGAAGGCCAAGCCGCCCCTGAGAAATGCACCGATAGTAAATTTTATTTCCTTAAAAACAACAACTTTCAGAGACCGGTCCCTGGCAGGTTTAAACCAGGGCTTTAGCAATAAGCTGGCGGAGTTGCTGGGTAGTGACAGGTTTACAGGCCGTCGCCCGGATAATTGAATTCGGAGTTATCTCGCTAATACTACCGGCTAAAGCAATAACCGGGGGTGGATTTTTAAACTTGGCTAACTCGCTTATTAAATAATTACCATCCATCAGAGGCATCTTAATATCCGTGATAATTAAATCAAATGGAAAGTTAGTAGCCAGGTTCAACCCTTCTTTACCATTAGCGGCCAGGATTACGTTATACCCGGACATTGTTAAAAGTAGACCCATTATATCCCTTAGTTCGGGCTGGTCTTCTACCAAAAGAATAGTTTGCACTGTTTTCACCCCTATAAAATAAGCTGCATACCCTCAGCTATACCTTGCCTGAACCAGGCGCTCCGGTTATTTAATTTTGCAATAGCCATAATCAGTTGAAAAGCAATTTTGGCTTGGTTAGAAAACAATGCCCTCAACATACTTCCACTGGTGGTATTGTGGAAGGTTATTAAACTTTATACCGAAAAACTTGTCAATAGGACCATAAAATCAGGACTTATATTATTAATGTTACTACGAGTAGGTTTAGACCTTTGCAAAAACATGTTTCTACTAAACTGGCTCGGTAAATAAAATAATATAATTCTCTAATACGTTTCTAAATTTTTAATTGGAATGGAAACGATGATAACCGGGGCGGGCAAAACGAACCTTACTTAGTCTTTAACAATGCTTTTAATCAATAAAAATAATCCGTTTTGACCTGGCCCTAGGTCTAAAGTTCACTTGTTTTTTGATATTGTTTGGTCTATCCTTTTTATGGTCTTTCCATAACTTCCCATCATAAAGGGAAAGATTTTATAACCCTTAAAATATAAATTATTAGCCTGGCACAATAAACATTTAGAAGGTTCTTTATCATTAATGACAAACAAATATTCGAATTCACCTGTTACGGACCCCCAGGTTGCCCCTGACGAAACCACGTCATCCCCCGCCACTCCCCTGGCCCAACCACTCCCCACCGGCTTAAGCGGGAAACTGGTGTTATTCCTGGCGATAGCGGGCGGCCTCTCGGTTGCCAACCTTTATTATTGCCAGCCCCTGCTTGTTGCCATCGGTAACGAGTTCAAAGTATCCGACGGCCAGGCCGGGATTATTTCCACCCTGGCCCAGGTAGGGTACGGCCTGGGATTGCTCTTTATCGTGCCGCTTGGCGACGCGATGGAGCGGCGCAACCTTATTTTCCGCACCTTATTAGCGGTTTCACTGGCCCTGTTTGGGGTAGCGGTAGCCCCGAACTTCATCTGGTTGAGCATCGTGATTACCCTGGTCGGTATAACCACGGTCGTACCGCAACTTATCGTGCCGCTGGCCGCCAGCATGGCCCGGCCCGCCGAACGAGGTCGGGTTATCGGCAATGTCATGAGCGGGCTCTTGGTAGGGATTTTACTTTCCCGTACAGTCAGCGGTTATATCAATGCCTGGCTGGGCTGGCGCGCCGTCTATTTCCTGGCCCTGGCCCTGATGTTGGTCCTGGCCTTTGCCCTGCGGCAGGTCTTACCGGCCAGCCCGCCCAAAACAAACCTTCGTTACGGCGAATTGTTAACCTCGCTGGTCCACCTTATCAAGACCGAGCCGGTCCTGCGCGAGACCGCCGTACTGGGGGGCCTGGCTTTTGGAGCCATGAGCAGCTTCTGGGTGACTTTAACCTTCCTGCTATCGGGCGCGCCTTTCCATTACAGCAGCGATATAATCGGGCTATTCGGTTTGCTGGGGGCAGCGGGTGCCATGATGGCGCTGTTCGTCGGGAAGCTGTGCGACGTGATAAACCCCCGGATAATCACCGGGGTGGCCTTAGTCCTCAGCCTGGCCGGTTTTATCGTGGCCTGGGTAGGGGGTCAATTCTTACCGGCCCTGATGGCCGCCATAATTTTACTCGACCTGGGGACCCAGGCCGTCCAGATTTCTAACCAGAACCGGATTTACAGTCTCAAATCCGAGGCCGGGAGCCGCCTGAACACGGTCTACATGGTGAGCTATTTCGCGGGTGGTTCGCTCGGCTCCTTCCTGGGTGTAGCCGGGTGGAGTTGGCTCGGCTGGGACGGTGTCGGTATCGTGGGGGTCGGCATGGTAGGTCTGGCTTTATTGGTTTACGGTCTCGACCTGAACCGCAGCATGTGGCGCCGCCGCGCATAATAAGCAGCCTTTAATCTAAATTCCCAAGTGCGTGTGCTAAACTATTAACGCCAAAAGAATTGGACCGGCTTTCGGATGGGCCGGTCCGGTTCCAGCGAAGGCTGCTTTTCGGCATACCACGCTTTATAAAAAAATAAAATTCACTAGAACGAACAGACCGGCAATTTAAATCGCCCGGCAGAAAAACAATGGCAGTAAATTCTACGGCAGAAGGCTCTAAATCTCTCCCGGAACTGGCTACACTGGCCGACCGTCTGGCCGAAGTCCCCTCCCAACCGCAAACTCCCGAATCGGCCCTGGCCCGTTTTATCGCCCGCTACCTGGGGAAATCACAGAACCAACCCACCCGGCTACCATCCGGCCTGGAACCCGATGAAGCCGCCGGACTGGCTGCGGCCCTGGTCGCGACCCTCCGGGATGGCGCAACCCCGGTAACAGCCGCCACGTTCCGCCCGGAAAATATCCGGGCGCGCCCGGCCCTGACCGGCTGGCAGGTTTCTTTTGAAAAGAGCCCCACAGAAACGGCCCCACTCGACCTCGGCGCCCAACAGGCTGCTTTTAGCGAACTGCTGTACCGGTTAGTGACCGGCAAGGGGTTAGCCGCCAACAATATGGAGCGAAAAAGCCAGTTGGCGCAGCTTGCCACGCAGAACTCTTATCTGGCCCAGACCCTCGATGAAGGCTTGCGCGGGCGCTTTACCTCACTGGACGCCCTGGCCGGGGGCTTCGGATGGGGCCTCTACCGGAAATCGCATTTGAACTACCCGGTCCCGCTGACCGAGTTGAAGCAAAGGGAGATCAAACCGGCCACTGCCAGGAAGACCGGGGCGGCTCAACAGTTACCGGACGAAACCAGCGACAAACCCGCTTCGGGCCGGGCCTGGGGAGGTCCGGTGGCCCTGGTCAGTCTGCTGGTGGCGCTGGTCTTACTTGGCGGGACGATTCTTCTCTCGATAGGCGGCCTGGCCGACGACTACCGCCAGCAAAGTTTAGCCGCGCCCACCCGTACACCTTCACCGAGCCCGGTGCCGCCAACCCCGACCCCGGCAGTGGCCCTACAGACCACCAAACAGGCCGACGGCACCAACCTGACCCGCTACAACCCGGCCCTGGACACCACCGCGGGGACGCAGACAACCGACCCGGCTAAACTCACTCCCGGCCAGGTCGTCAGTTTTAACAAATATAGCGATTTGCAGATTCAAAACGCCCACTGGTCAGAAGATGGGACCAGAGTAGACCTGGCCTTAAAGAACGGCGGCTGGGAAAGCTGGGACGTAACCACGATGACCCGGCTCAACCGTAAAGAACTTCCCAATACCGACCAGTACATCGCGGTTAGCTGGTCGCCGGACGGCCAGAATTTTGTCGCGGTGGGGCTGGACGGCCAGTTGCGGCTCGGCAAGGATGACCGGATTTTGAAGACTGTCACGCTCAGCCGGAACGGGACCAATTATAGCGATTTCTCGACCTATCCCTGGCCTTTTAGCTGGTCACCCGATAGCAATTACCTGTTGCTGGTTACGCCCGGCAGCAACATCGAGCTATGGAACTTTCAGAACACCCCGACCGAGATAACTCCACCCCAGGATAGCGCCATTACAACCATGAATATGCGCGGTAATAACCTGGCCGGGACTATCGAGTGGTCGGGCGATAGCCGTTACCTGGCGCGGCTTACGCCCGGCAACCAGAACGAATTGATTGAAATCTTCAACCCTCGCAACCTGGCCCGCCTCTACTCGATGACGATTGTCGATACACCGAGCGGCATCAACAACCCCCAGACCGGGCAGAATACCGGTCTCGAAACCATCAGCAACGGGCTGGCCTGGTCGCCGGATGGCCGTTATATCGCCCTTATCCGGGGGTTCCGGCTCGATTCGAGTGGGAGTGCCAACAACTATATCAATGGCAATGGGGGCGACCTGATTTCGCTCTTGCAAGTGCCGGACCTGACCAACCTGGCGACCCAATCCAACCAGTCACGGCTTATCCCGAACGCGCCTCTCGCCACCCCTTCGACCGCGACGACGCCGGGCCCCCGCACCGGGCGCAACCGGGCAGCGGCAGGGCAGGCCGACTTAACTTTGAGCCCGCTCCACCTGGAAACCCTGACTTTGACCGACCTGGGCGACATCAATTCTTCGGGCGGGCGCAACCTGGTCTGGTCAGGTAACAACCGTTTGCTGGTGCTTGGGACGAGTATAACCGCAATAGAAGAAAACGGTGGTGCCCAGGTCCAGTATAAAGGTCTTACCCTCGATTTGAGCAGTAATAGCGAGGGCTGGCACTGGCAGCAAGGCCAGCTTTTCGACTTGCCGTTCGATAGCCCTCACAATTTTGTGGCCTGGTCGCCGGACAACCGGCAAATCCTTTACAATTCGACCCGGAGCGAAACAGGGCTGGGAACGGTGCCGGACACCGGGCAGAAAACTATGACCTTCCAGGCGCTGAATAGTATAAGCGACAATTTTTCCATCGGTTATGTGCCGTCTCCGAATGGGCAGGTCTTCGTGCAGTCGGTTATCAGGGATAAAAAGCCTGGCTTTATACTGCGGAATAGCGCGACCAATCAGGTCATCGGGGAGTTGACCCAACCGAATAATACCATTGACCTGACGAGTAAAGTGGTCTGGTCGGCGGACGGGAAAATGGTGGCGATACCTTTTCTCGTTATGAATAATCCACCAACAGGTGGAAGCGAAGTCCAGGAGATAATCCGGGTCTGGCGGATTGACCCAAACCAGGGAGCAACTTTGCTGGGCGAATTATTGGCGGGCGCGCCGGGCAATACCTACGACAGTTATGGTAAAAACGTGGCCTGGGATACCTCTACCGAAAGCCCGGCGTTACTCTTTGAAACCATGGATGGCAAAGTGGGACGCTGGGAGATAAACAAACCCCTGCCAACCCTCCAGGACCAGCGCAAGAACATGAACACCCTGGCGGGCGAGGTTACTATCCCCTCGTATATAGAGGTAATCGGGCAGGTGCCGAGTATGATAAACAACGGTGGAATTGGTTATTGGAGTTGGTTGCCCGACCACAAAAAGGTAATTTACTGCAACAATAACTGTTATATCCAGGATTTGATAGCCCCGAACGTGACCCCTACCAGCGACCAGTTGCGCGGGACTCCTTTCGATCCGGCCCCCCTGGTTAACAAAAATAACGGGAATAACGGCCTGAATAACCTGGTAGTTTCACCGGACGGACGCATGGTAGCCATGGCCTTATCAAATGGGCTGGTCAACCTGTACGACAGTAACACCGGAAAACTATTTTCCTCTTTCACGGCCCACCAGGGCGCGATTACTTCGCTTAACTTCTCACCGGATGGCCGTTACCTGGCGACTACCGGGGTAGACCGGGCGGTCAAACTTTGGGACACGACTTCCTGGCGCAACCTGGCGACTCTGCGGCTGGTCGAACCATCCATCACTCCCTTTCTGGTCGAGTGGCTCCCCGACAACAAAACCCTGGCGTTGGCCGCCGGATATGGCAATACTTTGCTCTGGCGGGCCTTAAGCTGAAATGAATCCTCTTAAAAATTTAATTAACCTTTATTTCCCCCTTAATAAAGGGCTATTTATGATGAAGACGTCAGGATGTATTTAAAAATACCCCTTATTTCCTATTTGAATTCGCTTAAAATCTAAGAGATAATAGGGCATGTCTGCTTTAATCTAAACAGAGTTGTTAAGATTAATAATTGTCGTGCACTCTCATAACCAAAAGTTAAGTAAAGATGCTCCAGGAAAACTTAACAGTATCCGAAATTAAAGCTCGGACGGAAGAAGAAAACCGGGCTAATTTCCTGCTTACCGTCCGAAGAAATTATGTCCCTATTCTGTTAGGCCTGATTATCTTGCTGGCCTTCTCACTGCGAATTTACGATATAACTGGCAATCCCCCCGGCCTAAACCAGGATGAAGCGGTTAACGGGGTGGACGCCTATTCGCTCGGCCAGACCTTGCGCGACCACCACGGCAATTTTCTTCCAGCTCTGCTCGAATCCTTTGAAGATTGGGCTTCTTCCCTGTTAACCTATCTGACAGTTCCTTTTGTATGGGTGTTAGGCCTTTCCGAATTCAGCGTGCGCCTGCCTGTGGTCCTCTTAGGGACGGCCAGCGTGCCGTTGATGTTTCTGTATGTGAGGAAACTAACCGGGCAAACCAACCTGGGATTACTGGCAAGTTTTCTCCTGGGTATAATGCCCTGGAATATTATGGCTTCGCGATTTGCTATACCACCCCATAGCCTAGTCTTTTTCTTGCTTCTTCTTCTGTATGTAAATGTGCGGGTCGGGCCAACCGAGAAAAAACTCTGGAAATTCGGTGCTATCGGGGCTCTCGCGGCCCTGGTTACTTACTCCTACTCTACCCAGAAAATGTTTATACCGCTACTGCTGGGTGTGTTTTTTATTGCGGACATCTTTAACAACATCCCTCCAAAACTTTTTATCAAGAAATACCTGGTGATAGGCGGAACTTTTTTAGCCCTGACTTCTCCAATCTATTTACTGACCTTGATAGACCCTGGGAAATATAATGCCCGCTTTACGGCGGTTTCCATTTTTTCGCAATATCAGAACCCCACCATTGAAATTCTGACCCGCTACCTTAACTATTTTAACCCAATCAGAATATTTGATGGTCCCAACACCTTTATTTTCCTGGTTATTTTCCATTACCTGGGTATTGCCGGTTGCATCTTCAGGGTTATATATCGTGAACCCTTTTTCAATATTCTGAACAAATCCCAGGCTGTATTACTGTTGGGGTGGTGGCTGGTAACACCTGTAGCGGCCTCGCTCACCATAGACCCTTATATTTCATCGCGGGTAATTCACGGGTTTCCCCTGGTCATAATTTTTTCGGTGCTGGGCTTTGCTATTGTTTGCGACCCGCTAAAAACCCGCTTTAAGAAATTCCCGAAATTTGAGCTAACCTTCTATCTTATCGTGGTAGCATTTTCAGTCTATTTTCTGGTTGTTTTTTATTCGACCTATTCCAACCTGTATAAAACGTCAACCAGGGCGACTTACCAGTATGGCGTACCGCAATTCTCACAATTCCTGGTGCAACACAAAACCGAATTCGACACTGTAACGGTGGATAGCCACATCAACCAACCCTACATCTATTATTTGTTTTATTCAAAAGAAGACCCTCACCAGTACAATTACTCGGAAATTACTTTCCCCCAAAATGGGCAGGATAATATAAGGGGAATTCCAAGGCTCGATAATTATATCTATGCTAAGGTAGACCCGGAGACTGTGGCCGGGGCCGACGAACTACTAACCGTTAAAGATGAAGATGGTACAGCCTGGTATAAGGTCTTTGCCAAAGACCGCCACTGGTACGTCCAAATGTTAAACAAAACCGATTACGAGCCGCCCTACTAGGACGCTCCGCCGGAAATTAAAAGCCCCGGCCCTTTTATGGGGGGCCGAGGCTTTTTGTTTAGTTTAATTTCCCTGGCTAATGCGGGCTTGCCGCTTACTGGTCTATATAGCGCAGACAGGCCGCCCGGTGGGTCGGGTCGATTTCCTCTTGCGCTAAGGGGACATACTGGCCTTCATCAAGGCGTCTGGTGACCGGCAACAGTTGGGGCGTGACCTCAGTACAGCGGTCGAATTTTTCGGGGCACCACCGGTAAAACGGGCAACCCTGGCGGCGGGCGGCGGCTAACTGGGCGCTGGCCGCGACGTTGCCTTCGTCGCTCAATTCATTTTCGAGGGTGTCGAGCGGCAGGGTGTTTGAGTCTACGCGCTCCATTTCGGTAAAGGCCATATCGGGGTCGAGCGCTCCACCCGGTAAAGGACTGGGGGCCGAGTTTACTTCCAGGAGCGTTTTGGTATAGGGGTGGGTCGCCTTGTTGAAGACCTCTCGCGCCGGGATTTCCTCCATAAACCGGCCCGCAAACAAAATCGCAATCCGGCCCTCCCCGGCGAAATAGCGCACCATGCTGGGGTCGTGCGAGATAAAGATAAACGCGATTTTAGATTCGTGACCAATCTGCTTCATCAGGTTCAACATGCTGGTGCGGGTGGTCAGGTCAAGGTTCGAAACCGGTTCGTCAGCGACAATCAGGCGAGGCCGCAACAGTAAGGCGCGGGCCAGGGCCAGGCGCTGCCTCTCGCCCCCGGATAACTGGTTCGGGAAGCGGTTCAGGTAGATTTCGTTCAGGCCGACCCTGGTTAACAACCGCATCCCGGCCTCCCGGACGCTGCCGCCACCCTGCGGCGGATATTTCTCGGCCAGGTCGAATAACAGGCGGTCAACCCGGTTTTTGGGGTCATTGGTCAGGCCGGTCAGGGCGTCTTCTTCCAGGTAGCGCAGGTGCGGGCTGAGCGACCTTATCTCGCTTTCACCCATAGCGGTCAGCAGCTTGCCGCGAAAATATGCCCGGCCTTTATCCGGTTTCTCCTGCCCGGCGATTATCCGGGCCAGGGCGCTCTTACCACTACCACTCTCCCCGATAAGGCCGAGAGTTTCGCCTTCGTTGAGGGTGAAAGAAATACCGTTGAGGGCGGGAATACGCTGACCCGACCCTCCCAGGAGCCCGGCCAGGAAACCGCCTTCCTCGGCGGGGTAGCTTTTGACAAGGTTTTCTACTTGTAAGAGAGGCACGTTTTGCTCTGTCATACCAAATCTTTCTGGGAGAACGCTTTTGTTCCAAACGTTCATCCGTTAAAAGTGTTTAATTCAGAAGAATTTCTTAATGTTAATCGTAATGTTAGTCTGATACCATTATTTCTGTTGAAAGAACAAAAGCTAACGCTCCAAGCAGTCCGGCAAACCTAACGTTTCAACCTACAACGTCCTACTAACATTCCAACGTCCTACTCTCGCCCTGGCAGCGTCCTGGTTCGTCCTTACACGGTCTCGCTCGTTCGTCCTAACGTCCCGCTTCGTCAACCAACTTTGGCCTAACGTCGCAGCAACAATCAAATTTCGTCCTATCACGTCCTACTAACGTCAACCAACGTCCCGGCACCAACTTTGGCACAATCCAGGCTCGTCATCACAACGTCCTAACACGATATCCAGCGTCTTGCTACGTCCTCGCCCAAACGTTAGCTTTTGTCTTTTGTCCCATCGTTTAAGAACCTTAGATTCTTCCAGACTTGGCTTAGTTTTCCAGTACCATCCCAGTTATCAATCAGTCCCGGCGCGGTCAAAGCACCCTGCTAACGTTTTACTTCCCTGGAAGAATTAGAATTTTTGCTGAGTCCTTTCTAGTTGTTCTAAGTCTAAAAGGCTGGCTCCCGTTTGGGAAGCCAGCTTTCTTATTTTAAACCTCGCCTTCGCCTGTCCTGGCGCGGGAACGGGCCAACCGCTGTTTCTGGGAATTCTTATATTTTTCGATTTGCTCCTTGACCCACTGGAGTTTTTCAATCAGTTCGTTCTGGCCTTCAGCCCGCATCTGTTCGCTGAGAGTATCAATCACCTCGTAAAGTTCCTCATTCAAATAAGGCTCGGCGTGGTGCAATACCTTGCGGCGGGTAATCGGGTCTTCCGCCGAAATAATGTTGTTGATAAGCTGAAGCCGGACCATATCGTCTACGACCTCCTGGCCGGTCATGCCGTCCATAGCCGCCTGGACCGCCGTCCGCAGCACCTCGAAAGTATCGACAATAGTCGGGCGCAGCAGGTATTCGGGCAAAAGCCGGGCGGCCTGCTCCTGGGTCAGGGCGTGGAACTTCGCGCCGGGCTGGTTTTTCAATTCTTCCTGGCCGGGCGGGTAGGCCGCGTCATCAACTTCGGGCAACTCGATACCGCGCCGTTCGGCCTCTTTGGTGACCAGGAGACCGTAAGGATAGCGGATGGTTTCCGCGAGGTCCTCCGGGGCAAGCTGGGACAACCCCGGCACGTACACGATAAAAAGCTCCTGCTGGCTGTCGTGATAAAGCAAAGGAATATTCAACCGGCTGGACTGGTTGCAATGGGGACACTCGGCCATATTCACTTCATCGTTAAGAAGCTGGCGAGTCGGCTCATCATCCTCGCTTTCGATAATCATGTAGCCTTCCTGCTCCAGTTCAGTGTTACAGTTAGGGCAGGGGTAGCGACATAACGCCATTTCAGCCATTTTAGTTCTTCTTTCTAAGTTCTTTTCTAAGTTCTTTTCTGGAACGTTAATTAACCGGAAAACTATTCCTCAACACCACAAAATTGTAAGACTACCGCAATCAGGGTCCGGGCAACCGTTTCCAGGTCGCTCACCGGGACCATTTCGTTCGGGGCGTGCGCCAGGTTGACGTGACCCGGCCCGTAATGCAGGGTCGGGACGTTACCCAACCCGACCATCAAACGTAAATCACTGCCGTAAGAAGCGCCGTGGAGCCCCGGGGTATTCCCGTGCAGCCTTGAGTGAGTCCGGGCTACCAGGTCCAATAGACCGTGACCGGCGGGCAACTGGCCGCTGGCGAACTGTCCGCCAAACCAGTCAACCTCGACCGGGTGGTTTTGCAGCCAGGGGTCTTTACGGCAAACCTCGCCGATGGCTTCTTCCAGTTCGCGCCGGGCCTCTTGCGGGTCTTCACCGAGCGCCACACCCAACCGGCCTTCCGCTTCGAGCAGGTCGGGGACGCTGCTAGGCCAGTCCCCAGCTTTTAGGGTACCGATGCTGAGCGGGTAAGGCAAGCCATAGCGGGCCATCAGGGGATGCCCGGCGGCGTTCCGGCGAGCTTCCAACTCTTCCAGGGCCTGCCAGACCGGCCAGAATTTCTCGATAACGCTGACCCCTTCCCGGCGGACGCTGGCGTGGGCCGAAAGGCCGGTGATTTTCAGGCGAAAGGTGAGCGCCCCGGCGCAGGCCGGGATAATATCGAGATTGGTTGGCTCGGTGATAATCGCAGCATCGCCCCGGTAGCCCCGCCGCAAAGTGGCGAAAGTACCAAGCCCACCGTCTTCTTCCGCGACCACCGATTCCAGCAAGACCTTTCCTTTGAGCCGGATACCTGCCGCCTGGATAGCCTTGACAGCGTAGAGGTTACAGGCCAGGCCACCTTTCATGTCACAGGCCCCCCGCCCGAAAATCTTGCCATCCGCCAGCGTTCCACTATAGGGGTCGTGCCCGGTCCACTGGTTGAGGTCACCCGGCGGCACCACGTCCATATGGCCGTTCAAGACCAGGGTCGGGCCGTTCTCGCCGCCCCAACTGCCCACCAGGCCCCAGCCTTCCTCGCGCGGCACTTCCAGGCCGGGAAAATCGGGGTCGGCCAGGAGGGCCGGTAAATCGAACTGCCACAGGTCGGTCTGGAAAGAGTTCTCGCGCAGTTTTCCGGCGAACCAGTGCTGGGCGGCGCTCTCGGCGGCGGTGCCAGTCACACTCGGCTGGCGGACCAGTTCTCGGACCATTTCGACCAACCCGGCCATGTCCAGGGCAGCCAAAGCCCGGCTGGTGGCACGGGTGACCGCCAGAGAAAAATTCGTGGAAAAGGATGGTTTCGCGGTATCGGTCATTTATTTTCCCCTGCTTTTTCTGCTGAGATACTATTCTGTGCGGGTCATCAGCGCGTCGTAGGTGTTGCCTTCGTTACTTTCATGGCCTTCGAGGGGCCGCCAACCGCCCGCGATGGTCTTGCCGTCGGGGCTGATAGTCCCAGTGTACTTCGAAGTTTCTTCCCAGTGGGTCAGGGTATCACCCTGAAAATCCCAGTGATAGACCCTGACCTGGCTTTCCATGCTGGAATATACGTGCGAGGTAAAGGCGTCAATCGCCGGGTCGTAGCCGATGATTTCCATGCTCCAGAACTTGAACCCATCTACTTCGATATTGCCGTCGTTTTTAAGAAAATAACCACCGGGCAGCCATTCGAAATTGGCTGTCCCGGTAATATTGTCTTTGTCGGAACCGATGCTGCGCCCGGTCATGGTCCATTTACCGACCAGCCGTTCCAGGCGTTTAAGGGCCGGGGGCGGGGTCGAGATTTCGGGTAACGCTTTATTTTCTTCCGACATAACGATTTTACTCCTTTGTATGGGGAAAAGGCGCGTCGTAATAGCTTATCTGGACCCGGTCGGCGTCCAGGGTAAAGCCTTCGGGTGGAAAATCATAGCGCGTCACCGAGGCCCGTTCGGGATAGAAATTAGGGGCGCGGAGGCTGGCAAGTTCCATAGGAAACCCAAAATAAAAGGCGTGCAGGATAACCACCACGTCACCATGTGAAACCGCCGCGATTTTCTCGCCTTTATGCCGGGTCATGGCCCGCCGGACGAATTTCAAAACCCGGTCGCGGACCATTTCGATGGTTTCGTCGTCGGGATGGCCCAGCGGCTCGTAAAAGTTAAAATCGCCAATCTCGCTCAAAGGTCGCCCATCGTAACTGGTATCGACTTCCAGCAGGTTGCGGTCGGCCTGGAGTTTCAAGTGGGGGAACCTGGCCTGGATGGCCCTGGCGGTCTGGCGGGCCCGCAGCAAGGGGCTGACATAGATGGCGGCTAAATCCTGCTCGGCCAGGAACCCGGCCATTTCGATGGCCTGCTGGCGACCATATTCGGTCAGACCAAAACGCGGCAACCGCCCGTACAAAACCTGTTGGGGATTATCAACTTCGGCATGACGGCATAGAAACAACGAACCACCCAGGCCAATTTGATTGGGTTCCAAAGCGGTCGCCGCCTTGTGGAGACCCGTCCGGGGATGCTCGGCCAACGGGCCGGGCGTTTCCATTAACATCTGAGCTTCGAGTTCCCTTCTACATTTTACAATTATAAAATAGACTTACCGGCTTCTGTCACGAAACATGATTTTACCATAGGCGTTACCGCTTTGTCAGTTACCCATTTCCCGGTTGACACCGGGCAGGCCCAAATCTATAATCCTGGCAGGATTTGCTCATTTATTAGCCGAAATTTGAAAATCGTTCAGGGTTTTTATAACTTGTCTATCAATTCCCCGCTGGTTTCTCCACCTCAACCTGCCCGACCAACCCTCCCGAAAGGGTTTCCCTGGCGTTTCTGGCTGTTCGCCGCCGTGGGACTGGCATTGCTGAGCCTGCTTTTTTATTTCCCGGCCCTGCGTAACCCTGACCCCGAACCCTCTACTTTCAACCTGGTAACCACCGCTACCGGCTACAGCCCTTTTCCGGCAGACCCCGCCTTTTACGCCGATTGGGACGCCGCCGGGTTTAGCCTGAAAAATGGGCAAATGCCGCTTTGGAGCTTTAGCGGCGCCAAACACCCGCTTCTCGAACTAAGCCACGCCCCTTTACTCTATCCCGGCAGCTTGATTTATTACCTGGGCGGGCCGGACAACGGCCCGGTCGCTTTTGCTATCTTTCATTTATGGTTACTGGGGCTAGGTTTAAGCGGATTGGCCCGCCAACTCTGGCCGCGCGGACGGCCCCTGAGTTTGGCCGCTAAAGGCTTAATCGGGGTAGTGGTAGTCCTTTTGCTGTTGCTGGCCGGACCGCTCCGTCCCGACGCGCTGGCCGCGCTGGCCTGGCTGCCCCCCGCTTTGTTGCTGGTCCACTGGCGCAGGCGGATACTGGGGTTAATCGCGCTGGCCTTGCCGCTCGGTCTGATAGCTTTAAGCGGCCCCTTACCGCTGACCCTGCTGCTTTATGCGGTCGTGGCGGCCTGGTGGCTGGGCCGGGAAGGCTGGTGGCGCAACCGGAGCGCGGGCCAGGGCTTGCGCCGTTATATCCGGGTCGCCGGGTTCTTGCTGTTGGCGATGCTGGGCGGCTTTTTTATCGCCGGGCCGCAGTTGTTCCCGCGCCTGGCCTACACCAACCCGACCCCGGCTGATTGTTGCACTAATGTTGGGGTGGGCAACGTGCAGGTCAAGGGAGCCATCCAGGTTGACCCAACCGTGCTTTATATCAATGATTGGCTAATCCACTTCGAATTACTTACGGTCACTCCCGGCCAACCTGTCCAGGTCGAAGTCCGGGTCCAGGCGGGCGACAGTGCCGCGCCTTTACCGGCCAATCCGGCCCAGACCGGATGGGGTGGGCAGCTATTCGAGGGGAGAGGCACCGACAAGAAGGCCGAGGGCAACCCCAACGTGCAGGTGGTAGGCGCGAGCCCAACCGGTTTACAGGTCGCTACCATAACCTTTGACCCGAAAAACCCACCCCACAGCGGCGAATATACCTTCCGGCTCCGCTACAATCCGCTCTCTTTTACGCTGGGACTGTACGCCGCTTTCCTGACCCTGATTTCGCTGGCGCTGCTGGCGGCAGTTGTCGGGTGGGTCCGGTTTTACCGCGAGGACGAGAACGACCACCCGCTCCGCCGGGTCGTCAAAAACAGCGCGACCCCGCTTTTCGCCCAGCTAACCGGCAAAGTGATTGATTTTGCCTACGCCATTTTCGTGCTGCGCCTCCTGGGGCCGGACGGCAACGGCCAGTATACCTTTGCGGTCACGACCTGGCTTTTTTTCGCGACCATCTGTGACTTCGGCCTGGAAGGACTGGTCACGCGGGAGATTGCCCGCGCCCGCCAGCAACCGGACTCCGCCGCCCAGATAAACCGGTTGTTCGTGACCAAGCTTTTCCTGCGGCTCGGCTTTTCGGTGGCGGCCCTGCCCTTATCCCTGGTCTGGATTGCCGGGTTTGGCCTGAGCGGCAACCTCACCCCCGCGACCGCCTGGGCCATCATCCTGCTGATGATTGGCTTCTGGCCGACCGCCCTGGCCGGGTCGATTACGACGGTCTTCCGGGGCTACGAAAAGTTTGAATACCTGGCCGCCGGGCAACTCCTGGCCTCCATTATCAAGGTGCCGCTGGGTCTCGCGGCGCTCCTGGCCGGGTGGGGCGTGGTCGGGCTGGCGGCGTCCTCGGTGGTCGTCAATTTTATCCAGGTGGCCGTCCTCGAATCGCTCCAGAATAAACAGGTCTTCAAGCCAAAGCTCAGCCCGAAATTCTACGACCGCAGCCTGGCTAAAACGCTCCTGGCCGGTTCGTTCCCGCTCATGCTAAACGGCCTGATTATAAATATCCTGTTTAAGTCGGACGGAATTTTGCTGGGCGCCTTCCGGGGCGATACCGAACTCGGTCTCTACAACTCGGCCTACAAGTTTATTGACGCCCTCCTGATTATCCCCTCGACCCTGACGATTGCTCTTTTCCCGCTCTTTTCGGTCTACGGGGCTGACAAAAAAGAAAACCTGTTGCGGGTCTACCGGGAAGGCTTGCGGCTGCTCCTGATTATCGCCCTGCCGGTTTCAGCGGGCACGCTCTTTATCGCTTACGACCTCATCAACTTCCTGGGCGGTCCCGACTACCTGCCGGGCGGGGCGATTGCCCTGCAAATTCTGATCTGGTTCCTGCCGTTCAGCTATATCAACGGGCTGACCCAGTATGTGCTGATTGCGATAGATAAACAGCGCAGTATCACCTGGGCCGTCGTGGTAGCGGCAATTATCAATATCACGCTGAACCTGGTCCTAATCCCCCTGTACGGCTACCAGGCGTCCTCGGCGATTACCATCGTGACCGAACTGGTCTTGCTTGTGCCCTTCAGTTGGATTATGTGGCGGGCGCTGGGGAAAGGTTCGGTGCCGTTAATCACGACCGGGTGGCGCCCAGTCCTGGCGGCAGGAGTTATGATGGCAGTCCTTTTCGGCCTTAGCCTGGCCGGTATCCACCAGTTTATCGTGACCATCGGGGTGGGCGGGGTGGTTTACCTGGGAACACTGGCGGTTACTCGCACGGTTACCCGTGAGGATTTGAATTTACTAAAAAGAGTTTTGAAACGGTAGAGTAGCGCGTTATGGTAAAATAGGTCATTCCAATAAAATTCGTCTCAAAGGGTCTTACCATACAAAGGAGCCAGGTTGTGCCCAAAAAAATCTTAGTCATCAATGATACCCAGGAGATTCTGCAATTATTTGCCGATATTCTGACCGGCGAAGGTTACGAGGTAGCCTTACATTCCTATAGCACCCGCGATATTGACCTCGTTAAAAGGGTCGCACCCGACCTGATTATCAGCGACCACCCACCGACCGACGAAAAACAGGCCTGGCAGTTTTTGCAGAAACTGAAGATGGTCCGCGAAACGGCCTCTATCCCGGTGGTACTGTGTACGACAAATTCTAAAACAGTCGTGGAAGGGGAAGGTCACCTGGCGGCAAAAGGGGTTATCGTGGTGCTAAAGCCGTTCGATATTGACGATTTGCTGAACGCAGTGGAAACCCAGATCGGGAAAGCCTGGGAAAGTGACGAGGCCGGTCTCGCCAAAAAAATTGTCAGTACCGAAGAAAACTCCGATCCCGGTCTCTAAAGTATTAAAAAACTAAAGCGGTTAGAATTTAGCGGTGATAGAGGTGGCGAAGCTTGCCCCGGATTTGTTCGTCGAGCATTTCGGAGGGGCCGGGACCGACCAGCAGGGCGGAGAGGCGCCGGAAGTGATTGACCACCTGGATAGCCTGTTCGAGGGTTAGCTCGGCATCGGCGCGGAACCCGGCCCGCTGGTAGGCTTGCTCCACCAGGTTTTGGGCCGGTTGGCCTAACTGGCTCAGGGCCAGGCTTTCCAGTTCGGGATAAAAAACGGCCCCCGGCGTGCGCGGCTTTTTTTCCACCAACCCCATTTTTAAGAGGTCGGCCATCGCCAGGGTCGCCTTAAACTGGCCCAGTTTAGATTTTTCACCGAGGGCAAAAATATCAAGCTGACCGTTGCTATAGGTAAGAAATCGCCAGTCGTCCGGTTTGAGGGTCACGCCCCCGTTTAACCCGGAGGGCTTAACCGGCAGCACCGGGACATCGCCAGGATGGACCAGCGGGCGAATCTCTTTCCACTGGTCGAGGCGGTTAATCCCCTGCATGATGAGCATTTCGTTGGAAACTTTGAGATCTTCGCGGTCGGGAGCCTGGCCCTGGTAGAAATGAAAATAGCCGTCCTCGAAGATAAAAAAGGTGAGGGCGGCTTCGAGGGCCGGCAAATCGAGCAGGGTAGCCTGGCAAACGTTGCCGCTCTTAAAGAAAAGCGCCCCGGAGACCTGGTGGCCGTTGAGCTGGCCGCTAATTTCGGCCCGGCCCGTCCGTTTGCCCAGGCTTACCAGGGAGATTATATCCGTAATCGAAAATTCAGCGAGTGGCCCTTCCACCGTCTGCTTCCTTTATCAATTCACTTAAACAGCCAGGACCTAATTTTAATTTAAATAATCTGAAATTTCAAACAAGTGGAGAACCCGAAACCGGACTAACCCAGGCCGGGCGGGTTTTAGAGCTTGCTGATAACCAGTTTACTGATGAATTTCAGGGTATCAAAGACCCCCACCCCCCGGCTGGCAACAGCCTCGAAAGAGCGGGCGTTTAGCTGGGAATTCAGGTAGTAATTCATCTGTTCCAGCGGGACGGCGTTGGGCATGTCGCGTTTGTTGTATTGCAGTACCAGGGGGAAATCTTTGAATTTTTTACCTTCATTCTTGATATTCTGGGCCAGTTCCCGGAGGCTCTCGATATTATCGCGCATCTTGTTGGGCTGGCTGTCCGCCACAAAGACCACCCCGTCCACGCCGGTCAGGACGGCCACGCGGGTCCGTTCGTAGAGGACCTGGCCCGGTACGGTATAGAGATGAAACCGCGTCTGGAAGCCGTGGACGGTCCCCAGGTCCAGCGGCAGAAAATCAAAAAAGAGGGTGCGTTCGGTCTCGGTGTCAATCGAAATCATTTTATTCTTGGCGGTTTCCGGGACCATTTTGTGAATATATTTAAGGTTGGTGGTCTTCCCGCAAAGACCGGGTCCGTAATAGACAATTTTGCAACGGATTTCACGCTGTGCAACGTTAATTATTGCCATCTTATCACCGTCAAACTCTCAGTTAGGTATAGACTGCTTCGCTGGTTAAGCTTAAATATTCAAGTTTAAGCCGGATAGCCTGACACAAGCAGGCAGAGTGTTAGGACTTTAGCCAAGTTTTGATAATAAAAAATTAGTCTTTAAACAGCAAATCAATAGTATCTTCCACGCTGGTGCGGAAAGAAGTGCTGATAATCTGGTCTTTAGCCCGGCTTTCGGACTTCACCCGGTCCAGAATGCCGGTCAAATCATCGGTCGCCCGCTTGCTGAGGACTTTAACCAGGCCGATATGGGTTCGTTTATCGAACATGACGACCAGCATCCACTGTTCTGCGATAAGTTCCGTAAAAATATTCTCGCGAATACCCTGCTGAAAGAGGACTTTAAATTCTTTTTCTTTAAGCAACCGGGCTACTTCCCGCGAACTGGCAAATGTGCCCGCCAGTAAGGCCCCCAGGGAGGTAATATCCTGCCGGTCTGTGTCGCCCGACCACGCAATTACCTGCCCGCTCTTATCCAGCAACATCGAGTAGTTAGCGCCGGTTTCGGCAATCAAATGATCCAGCGTCTCTTCAATGCGAGCCGTTTCAGAGGTAGAAACAACCAGGCTGGTTAATTGTGGGTCCATAGTACTTATTCTCCTAAACAACCCGGAGAATTTCCGGGAGGTAAAAGGCATACCGGGTTAAATTGAACACTAATAGTTCTATTATAATAGATAGTATGACATTTTTACCAGAAGCGTACCACTAGCCATTTGTCCTAGTACAATCCCGGTTATTGCCCGTTCAAAGCGCCTACCAAATCGGACTTATAGCGTTTGCTGAGATAGCGAATTTTGCCGATGCTCCTGGGGTCGCTCGACACTACTACCAGCATAACATCCCCGGTAACAGGCTCTAAAATAATCGTACCCCCGGCGTATTCGAGGACAGCCTGGCGGGTTTCGCCGCGCTCGGTCGCGCCGCCCAGGGCCTCGGAAATTTGCAGACCGGTGCTGGCAACCCCACTTATTTCATCCACATCCAGGTTGCCCCGGTTATAGTTTTCGATTTGCATTCCATCACTATCCACCAGCACGGCCAGGTCTATACTGCTTATTGTCTTGAACTTATTTAGCACATCTTTGAGGGCCATAAGTTGTCTCCTGAAGTTATTTAGGTGCTACAGTTAGGCGTTTTTATTCTATTTCTTGTTACCATAACATGAGATATTCCATTATAAACCACCCTCAAAACAAATACCAGCATTTTTTAATTAAACCGGACTAATGGGTCAATTGCGTATGTTCCCCCCGGCCTGTTATAACGTATTATTATTTGTAGGAACCAAAAGAGTGAATGAGGGGCAGAGAAAATGACTACTTTACTGGATAAAGGGTTAAAATTGGGCGAAGCCGCCCCGGATTGGCAGTTAACCGGCGCGGATGGCAATAGCTACAGCCTGGACCGCTACCAGGGCCAGCCGTTACTGATGATTTTCTTACGCGGAACCTGGTGCCCGAACTGCCGTAAACAGATGGAGACTGTCCGCAACGACTGGGCGCGGGTGGCTCCCCTAGCGAAAGTGGTGGCTCTGGTCGGCCAATCCGCCCCGGAGGTCAGCGATTACCTCTCACGCAACCCGATGCCCTTCCCGCTCCTGCCCGACCCCAACCGCGAGGTTATCAAACAATACGGGGTTTACCAGCGGTTTAGCCTGGACGGTTTCCGTATCGCTTACCCCAGCACCATGATTATCGACCGGCACGGGGTCGTGACCTACAGCTACGTAGGCGGCAGCCAGTTCGACCGGCCCGACTTTAACCAGGTCATTGCCGAACTGGAAAAACTAAAACCGTGAGCCTGGAAACCGGTCTTATCACCAAACTTTAACATTTCGTTTACCTCCCTACACTCTTTCTTTCACCATTCCAGACTAATTTTAAAGAAGGAAGAAAGAAAGAGAAGGCGTGATTCCTTCTAAGGAGGTAAGGTATATGTTCAAAAAGATTCTGGTGCCCCTGGATGGGTCGATGCTGGCTGAAAAAGCCTTACCTTACGCCGTACGCCTGGCAAACCGGCTGGACGCCCAACTTTATCTTATCCGGGTGGTCGAAGCGCCGCGCCTGCTAGGGAATCAGCACAAACTCGCCAAAGAAATGGTCAGTAACGCCGAAAATTACCTGGCAAACCTCACCCACCTGCTTTCCAGTCGCACCCTCAAACCCCATACCGAAGCCCGGCGGTTGCATACCAGCGTGGTCAGGGGAGAAGCGGTATTCGAGATATGCAGTTTTGCCCGCAACCTCGAAATTGACCTCGTGGTGATGAGTACGCATGGCCGGAGCGGCTTGCCCCGGCTGCTGGCAGGGAGCATCGCCACCAAAATCCTCCACCAGTTGAATACCCCGGTCATGCTGGTCCGTCCCTTCGAACAGAAACACGGCCAGTTACTGGCTGAAACCTTTAGCGGGGTCGGTGAACCCTACAGCAACCGTTTCGAAGGTATTGAGACCCGGTTGGTCCTGCCCCTGGACGGTACCAGGTTTGCCGAAACCGCCATTGGCCCGGCCTGCGAACTGGCTGCCAGCCTCCAGGCAAAGTTGCACTTGCTTAACGTGCGCGGCGAAGATACCCAATTTTATTATGGCGACCTGGCCGGGATGGGTTACACGGAAACCCACTATTACGAGGTGAGCCCGGACGACGAACTGGCCCCCGTAACCTATCTTGGTGACATCCGGCGGCAGGTGAACGAAAAAGGGCTGAGCGCGGTTATCGGCATACGGAAAGGTGATATTGCCGAGCAAATCGTGAGCTACGCCTGCCAGAATTCAGCGGACGCTATCGTTATGGCGACCCACGCCCCCAGCGAACTGGGTTGGTTTTTAAGCGGCAGCACAGCGGCGGCGGTAATGCGCCAGAGCCACCTGCCCGTCCTGATGATACCCGTTCATGGTGAGACGGGTGCAAACCCCGGTAGCGATGTTGAAATGAAAGAATTGACCCGGTCCCACTAATCGGAAGAAAATCAACAATCTAACAAAAGCTCAAACCAGCTTCAGAATTTAGAGAGGCTGGTTTTTATTTGAAACAAGATTCACTAAAAGGCGGTAAAATTGAATATAGATTTGCGTGCGCGGAAACAAGCTAGTAAAATGAACTCACTTAACCGGATTTAATACGTAAAAGTTTTATCAGTCAGGTTACCAGCTTAAATAAATCCACAAGCTAATATTTGTAGAAAGGATGAAGGGCGATGAGTCTGAATTTAGCGACGTTGCTAACAGAAAGCGTAAAGCGGCATCCGACCAATACCGCAATAATCTTCGACGACTTCAAAATGTCCTACGGACAACTTCACGCAGCTTCCAATATGTTTGCGAACGCCCTGCTCAATAATGGGCTCGAACAGGGCCAGAAGGTAGCCATGATGCTGCCGAATATCCCCCAGTTTCTGGTGGTCTACTACGGCATTCTCAAAGCCGGGGGCGTGGTGGTGCCATTGAACGTGTTGTTAAAAGCCCCGGAAGTAGCCTACCACCTCGAAGATAGCGACTCGGTTATCCTGGTGGCCTGGGAAGGCTTTTTGGAAGCGGCGGCAGGCGGCTACCGGGAAAACCCGACCTGCAAAACCCTGGTGGTCGTCAACGCGCCCGGCTCCAAGAATTTACCCCCGGTGAACGGCGCGACCGGGTTGGACGCCTTTATGGCCCAGGGCAAACCCGACCCCATCCTGACCCAGACCATGCCCGACGATACCGCCGTCATTCTCTATACGAGCGGCACCACGGGACGGCCAAAGGGGGCGGAACTCACCCATTTCAACATGTTCTTTAACGCCTGGTGTTCGCTTAAGAACCTGGGGCTGGATTACAACGAAAACGACGTGACCCTGATGGCCCTGCCGCTCTTTCACTCCTACGGGCAGAGCGCGGTCATGAACGTGGCAATCGGCGCGGCGGCAACCCTGACCCTGATAGCCCGTTTCGACCCGGTGAAAGCTTTCGAGATTATCCAGCGCGACAAAGTAACGGCTTTTTCGGGCGTGCCGACGATGTATTTCTATTTGTTGAACCACCCCGACCGCAAGAAATACGACCTTTCGAGCATCAACAAATGCACCAGCGGCGGCTCGGCTATCCCGGTGGAAGTGCTTAGCGCATGGGAGCGCGAGACCGGGGTGAAAATCCTGGAAGGCTATGGTTTATCGGAAACCTCGCCGGTCGCTTCGTTCAACGTGGCGTTCAAACCGACCAAGCCCGGCTCGATTGGTGAACCGCTCTGGGGCGTCGAGATGAAAGTGGTGGACGAGTTCGACAAAGAATTGCCGGTCGGGGAAGCAGGCGAACTGCTCATCCGGGGCCACAATGTCATGAAGGGCTATCTCAAACGACCGGAAGCAACCGCCGAGGTGATGCGGGGCGGTTGGTTCCATAGCGGGGATGTGGCCCGTATGGACGAGGATGGCTATTTTTACATCGTGGACCGGGTGAAAGACCTGATAATCCGGGGCGGTTACAACGTCTATCCCCGCGAGGTTGAGGAAGTGCTGTACGGCCACCCGGCCATCGCGGAATGCGCCGTGATTGGCGTGCCGGACCAGGCTCTCGGCGAGGAAGTAAAGGCGGTTGTTGTCCTCAAACCGGGCCAAACCGCCACCGAGGACGACCTGCGGGCTTATTGCCGGGAGCGTATCGCTTCTAACAAGTACCCCCGTATCTACGAGTTCATGGATGATTTGCCCAAGAATGCGACGGGCAAAATCCTCAAACGGGTCTTGAAGGCGGCCAAACCAGCCGAATAATTTCGTTTTCTCTTAACAAAAGACCGCCCTTAGAGCCGATAACCCGGTTCTAAGGGCGGTTTTAATTTACTTATATAAGCTTACCAGCCGATAGAGGCGCTATCGGCGCGGGGGTCGGAGCCGCCCATCAATAGACCGTTGGCCTGGTTGATGACGATGCCCTGGGCGTACCCCATCATCCGGTCAAAAGAGAGGGTCGGACGGGGCCGCTGACCCAGTCGCTCCAGGCCCTCGAAGGTGTAGGCCGGGAAGCGGGTTTCCATATTGAGGACTTCATAGGGGTCGGTGGGGAAGCCCTTGCCGTGGACCCAGCGCGGCGAGTCGATAGCCGCCTGGATATTCATGCCGTAATCAATCAGGTTGGTATAGACCTGCTGGTGAATTTGAGGCTGGGCATCCCCGCCCATGCTGCCAAAAACAATCGCCGGGCGGTCATTGAGGGTCGCCATCGAAGGAATCAGGGTGTGCATGGTCCGTTTGCGCGGGGCGATTACGTTAGCGTGGGAAGGATCGATGGAGAAGTAAGCGCCCCGGTTTTGCAGTTCGATACCGTAACCGGGCACTACCAGGCCGGACCCGACCCCCATGTAATTGCTCTGGATGAGCGAAACGGCGTTGCCTTCCCCGTCAGCGGCACACAGGTAAATGGTATCGCCGGTCGTCTTGCCGGGCACGATGGTTTCGAGGGCTTTGCCGGGTTGGATTAGCTGGCGGCGAAGTTCGAGGTAAGCCTCGTCTATAAGACTGGCGGGTTCGACCTTCATGTGTTTCGGGTCGGTCAGGTAAGCATCGCGGTCGGCAAAAGCCAGCTTTTTAGCCTCGACCAGGAGATGAATATTTTCGGGGCTGTAGGGGTCGCCATTCAGGTTGAACTTTTCGAGCAGCTTTATCATTTGCAGGGCGGTAATGCCGTGGGTATTGGGCGGTAACTCGTAGATGCGGTAGCCGTGATAGTCGATGGAAAGCGGTTCAACCCATTCCCCGGTATGCTCGGCCAGGTCTTCCAGGGTAAAAAGCCCGCCCAGTTTCTCGGAGAATTCGACCAGGGCCCGGCCAATTTCGCCTTTATAGAAAACGTCGCGGCCCTGTTCAGCAATCAAACGCAGCGAGCGGGCCAGTTCGGGCAGTTTCAGGATGTCACCCGGTTCCGGGGCGGCCCCGCCCGGCGCGTAAACGTCCCGCCAGGACGAGTGAATCCAGTCCTGTTTGAGCAGGGTTTTGATGCTGTCGCTCAGGGTGTGCCCGACCCCGAAACCTTCCGAAGCGTAGGTGATGGCAGGTTCTAGCGATTTAGCCAGACCGAGCCGTCCGAACCTTTCCGAGATTTGCTGCCAGCCGTCCACCACGCCTGGCACGCTGACCGAAAGAATCCCGCGCTGGGGCATTTTGGTATGGCCGTTAGCCTTAAACCAGTCGGGGGTGGCGGCGGCGGGGGCGCGCCCGCTTCCGTTAAAAGCGTAGAGACCGTCGCTTTTCTTGTCGTAGAGCAGTACGAAAATGTCACCGCCGGTGCCGTTCACAAAAGGATAAACCACGTTCAAAACCGCGTTGGCGGCCAGGGCGGCATCCACCGCGTTTCCCCCGGCCATCATCAGGCGGGTTCCGGCCTGGGAAGCCAGGTAATGGGGGGCACTCACGACACCGTGCCGGGCCATCGTCACCTGTCGGGTCTGGTCCATTCGAATAATCTCCTTTTCAATTACCGCGTAAAACCTTATTAATTTTTGAGCAGAAAACAAAACAGGGTTAGAGTATACTCCCCTGGTTTAAAAATGTCCGCTTAAATCGGATTTTTTACTTTGTTATTCCCTGACAAGGAATTCCCCAGCCTGTGGGAAGGGGATAAATTAGGGAAGAATAGTTTTGTGCCCAGGGCACAAAACTATTCTTCCCTCTTTTCAGGTTTTCTTTGAAAAGGCTGGTTGGTTAATTTAATTAATCATGAATTTACACCTGGTGTAAAACTTTTACTAAAGCGGCTTTTGGAGGTGGGCGCTGAGCTCGCCTATCGCTTCGCTGACTTCGTCGAGTTTCTCCATGGTCTGGTCGGAAGAAAAGAGCGTCCCCAGGTAGAGCATGTCGAGCATGCCTTCCATGGCCGTGCGGGAGGAGACATACAAATTACTGAGAAAAGCGGTCGGTTCACGGGGATAGACCAGCAGCATTATATCGGCTTCCTGGGCCGTCGGGGAATGGCGGTTACCGGTAATCACCAGGGTAGTCGCGCCGTTCTGGCGGGCCTGTTGCAGGCAATTCACAATCAGGTTGTTTTCCCCGGTATAGGTAAAGACCAGGGCGACATCCCCCTTCTTCAAAAGGGTGGCGGTCGCGGCCATGTGGGCAATATCAGGCACCCAGTTGACCCACAGACCCATGCTTAAAAAGCGGTTATAGGCGTCATACCCGACCACCGAGGAAACCCCAAAACCAAAGATAGTGATGCGTTTGGCCTCGCGGATAGCCCGGACCGCCCTTTCGAGGGCATCTTTATCGAGGTTGCGGTGAGTGGTCAGCAAGGCGTCCACGTTGGCGCTGGTGGTCTTATTGGCAATTTCTTCGAGGCTATCCCCCTCCGTAATCACGGATTGGTCGAGCCGGTGGGGCGTTTTTAGTTCCGCCGCCAGGTCTAACTTAAACTCTTTGAAACCCTTGTAGCCCAGGGTCTGGCAGAAATTGGAAATGGTACCCAGGCTGACCCCGATTTCCCGCGCCAGATTATCAATCGTGAGGGCCAGGGCAGACTGGGGCTGGCGCAGGATAAAATCGCTTATCTGGGTTTCCGCCGGGGAGAGCAATTTCTGGTTACGGCGCAACCGTTGTAAAAGGCTGGTGGTGAGGTTGGCAAGCTCGGCGCGGTCCTCACCCGGCGAAACGGTTTTGCGAACGGTGTCGGCTCCATTAAAAACTTTGTCGGTTAGCTGGGAGGTATTGGTGGAGTTTGCTTCAGAGCCGGTCATTTATTAAATTATCCTTTTAGAAAAGTCAAAAATAAAATTATCAGGAGTAACTCGGAACCAATTTTCCGGTTAATATCCAATGCTAACAAAGCCCGGTCAGGTTGTCAATAGTGAAATTATTTCATTATTTAATGGTTTAACATTTATTAAGTGAAATTATTTCACAATTAACATTCTGTTAACTCCCGATTAATTCTATAAAAATAAAGGCTGGCTATACTGGCCCTTAGAATTCACTAACGAATTTAACTGCTTAAGGTAAAGAAACTCGTTTGGTGTGCAGGTCGTCAGCGCTGCCTGGCCTGTAATTGCTCCGTTGCTTCTCACCGCTTTAGTTTTTAACCGGCCTGGCCCAGGTGTAGGCCAGGGTCTATTCGGGTTAGCCAAAAATGGCCGGACCAGGCAAAGGATATTGAGCGAAACGAAGGGTGCCAGCACCAGATGCCAGCACCGTGTGCCTGAACCATTTTTGTTCTTTCTTATAAACATTTCACTAGCCAATTTTGATTACCTTTTAATTCTCTGTATGGGAGGAATTATGTTTCAGCGACTTGTAAGGGCGTGGTTAGCAATGGGCATCCTGGCCCTTTTACTGGTGGCTTGTGGCGACAATACGGCAACTCCCCAGGCTGTAACAACGGCAGCGGCGACCACCGCGGCCCCGGCAGCCACCACTGCGGCGGCGACTACGGCAGCCACCACGACTACTCAAAGCACCGGAGCGGCCTTGACCACTTCCGCCGCGACATCTACCCTGGCCGCTCCTGCCACAGACGCCACCCTGCCCCAGATTCCGGCAGGCCAGACCGTCACCATCAGATTTTCCAGCTATAACTACGGTACGACCGGCCTGGGCGGTAAAGGTACCCAGCAGTTAATTGATGAATTCCAGGCCAAATACCCCAACATCAAAATTGACGCCCGCAACGTCCCTTCGCCGGACATGCTTAAAACGATTGTGGCCGAATCCGCCGCCGGAGACCCGCCGGACGTGGCCCAGATTGTCTTGAACAACCTCGATTACGTGGCTAACAACCTGCCGGTCCAGGCCATTAACAAAATCGTGCCCAGAGCCGAGTACGAAGATTTTACCAAGCACATCCTACCCCAGGCGCTCAAACTCGGTGTCTATGGCGATAGCCTCTACGGCTCGCCCTACACCTTCAGCACCCCGACCCTGTTCTACAACGCCGACATTTTCAAGGCTGCCGGGCTCGACCCCGAAAACCCACCGGCCACCTGGGATGAAGTTCTGAAGGATGCCCTGCAAATCAAGCAGAAAACCGGCAAGGAAGGCGTTGTCATCAACGGTCTGCCCGACACCTTTGACTGGTTGGTCCAGTCGTTAATCAACTCCAACGGCGGCACCACTATTTCAGCGGACCACAAGAAGGCGACCTTTAACGAAGCGCCTGCCGTGGAAGCGGTTACGATGTGGCAAAACCTGGTCAAGCAGGGGGCTCACCCTAAACTGAGCGCCGCCGACGCGGTGCCTTTGATGGTTAACGGCAACCTGGCGATGATGGTTAACACCACCGCTCTCTTGCCCAGCCTGGTTAACGGCGCGCAAGGCAAATGGGATTTACGCACTGCCGCCGAGCCAAGCTTTGGCACCAAACAGGTCCACCCGGTCAACTCCGGTAGCGCCCTCTTTATGTTCAGCAAAGACCCCTTAAAACAGCGTGCCGCGTGGGAATTCCTGAAATTCGTGTCCTCGCAGCGGGGCTATACCATCATCACCGGCACCATCGGCTACCTGCCGCTCCGCGATGACGTGGTAAACGACCCCAACTTCCTGAAACCGGTTCTCGATAAAGACCCGCGTATGCTCCCGACTATCAAACAGTTGTCCAGCCTGGAAACCTGGGTGTCGTGGCCGGGCGACTCGGTCCAGGCCGTAACCATCTTTATGCAGGCGGTTTCGGACGTGGTCTACAGCGGCCAGGACCCCCAGAAGACGCTCGATACGGCGGCTGGACGCGTGACCGACCTTATCAACAAGAAGTAGCCCGGACATAAGCCAAGCAAACAGGAGATTATAGCGATGTTATTGCGCCGTATTTCGGCCCTGCTGGCCCTGGTGTTAGGTCTGGCGGTGCTGGTGGCCTGCGGGGACGCGACCCCGACCAACCAGGCCGCCCAGACTACCTCCGGTGGCGGAGCGACCGCTGGCCTCGTCCAGGGCAACCCGGACGCCCAATTGCCCCAAATCCCGGCTGACCAGACTGTTTCGATTTCCTTCGTCAGCTACAACTTTGGCACACCCGGCCTGGGTGGTAAAGGAGTGCAACAGTTGATTGACGAGTTCCAGGCCAAGTTTCCCAACATCAAGGTAGTTGGCCGTAACGTAGGTATCCCCGACCTTTTGTCGACAATTGTGGCGGACGCTGCCGCCGGGAACCCGCCAGACCTGGCCCAGTTGGGGCTTTCCAACATTGACTACGCCGTCAACAACCTGCCGCTCCAGCCTATTAACAAAATCGCCCCGAAGGCCGAGTTTGACGACTATACCAGACATATTTTGCCCCAGGCCCTCAAACTGGGTGTATACAACAGCAACCTTTACGCCGGGTCATACACCTTCAGCACTCCGACCCTGTTCTACAACGCCGATATTTTCAAAGCGGCGGGCCTCGACCCCAACAAACCGCCGACAACCTGGGACGAAGTCCACCAGTACGCCAAACAAATCAAGGACAAGACCGGCAAGTACGGTATCGCTATGGATACCTTCCCCGGCGGCGGTGACTGGCTGATGCAGTCCTACATCAACTCGAACGGCGGCACGACCCTTTCCGCCGACAAGACCAAAGCGACCTTTAACGAGGCCCCGGCGGTCGAGTTCTTCAAGATGTGGCAGGGTTTTGTCAATGAAGGGTTGCAGCCCAAGGTCGGCACCAATGATGCCATCGCCGCGATGAGCAACGGCAACCTGGCGATGTACCTGAACAGCACCGTGTTGCTCCCCTCGCTAATCGGCGCTTCTAACGGTAAATTCGACCTGCGGACGACCGGCGAACCCTCCTTTGGAACCAAACCGGTCCGCCCGGTCAATTCCGGTAGCGGTCTCTACATGATGAGCAAAGACCCGCTCAAACAACGGGCCGCCTGGGAGTTTATCAAGTTCGCCGCCTCACAGCGGGGCAACACCATCATCACCAGCGTAATGGGCTACCTGCCCCTCCGCGACGACGTGGTGGACGACCCGAACTATTTGAAGCCTTTCTTCGACAAAGACCCGCGCCTGATGCCGACCCTGAAGCAGTTGTCCAACCTGGAAACCTGGGTTTCCTGGCCGGGTGCTAACTCAAGCCAGGCCCTGCAAATCTTTACCCAGGCTGCCCAGGACGTGGTTTACAACGGGCAAGACCCCCAAAAAACCCTGGACGCTGCCGCCCAGCGGGTCACGCAGTTGCTTCAGACCAAGTAAGGTGAGATAGCGTAGCGGTAAAACGCGCTTACGGGCGAGGCCGGACCGGGCACCCGGTGACGGCTTCGCCCCAGTAGTTACAAGGAGTTTTCGCGTTTGGATACTCATTTAATAACCACCACCTCTCCCGACCGGACCCCGGCGACCCTGCCCGAGAAATCGCCGCAAGGCAGTCTGGAAAAACATCCCGCTAACCAGCCGGGACCCTCGGAAGGGGAAGAAAAAAAGGCGCCTAGCGGGGTTAGAGCCTTTTTCCGAAAAGGCTCCCTGACACCCTACTTTTTCATTTTGCCGGGCCTCGTCCTGCTGATAATCTGGGTCTATTATCCGCTGATTTTGACCTTCTGGTACAGTTTTAACAGCGGGAACCTGACCAAGGGCGTGGATAAATTTGTCGGCCTGGACAATTACGTGGCCGTGGTAAACCTGCCGGAGTTTCAGCAATCTATCGTCAATACCGGCCTCTATATTGTCGGCCTGATTCCCCTGACGGTCTTTATACCGCTCGGCATCGCGATTTTGCTCTCGAAAATCAAGGGGCCGATGCAGACCTTTTACCGCTCGGTCCTGTTTACGCCGGTAATTATGGCCCCGGTAGTCGTTTCGGTCATCTGGCTCTGGATTCTCAACCCCATCCAGGGTGTGCTGAACAAGGTTTTGAATTTTCTTTTCGGAGTGGATAGCATCAACTGGATGGGCGACTCCAACCTGGCAATCTGGATGGTCGTGCTGATTACGACCTGGAAGGTCTTCGGCTTTAACCTGCTGCTGTTCCTGGCGGCGATTGTCGGGGTGGACCGCGAATACATGGAAGCGGCCCGGTTGGACGGCGCGACCGAATGGGATATAATCCGGCATATCACCTTCCCGCTCATTACGCCGACCTTTTACTTCCTGGTTATCTATACCATCCTGTACGCCGGGCAGTGGGTCTTTGGGACGGTTAACGTGCTGACCCAGGGCGGGCCGCAGAATACCACGACCAGCGTTTTCTACATTCTCTACCAGTTCGGTTTCTCGTATTTCAATATCGGCCAGGCTTCGGCTGCCGCCGTGATGATTTTCATCGTGCTGGGCCTCGGCACCTTTATCGCCGTACGCTACACCGATAGAAAGGCTCACTATGAGAGCTAATCTGACTCTGGAAGCCCCGGCCCGGCTCAAACCGGCCCGAATCGGCCAGTGGAACTGGCTCATCCACCTGGTGTTAATTTTGCTGAGCCTGTTCGTGATTTTTCCGCTGGTCTGGGCCGTCATTACTTCGTTTAAACAGGCCAACGAGATTTATACCCTGGACGTCATCCCGCAACACCCGACGACCGATAACTACGGCTACGTTTACACGGCTATTCCTTTTGTAAGAATGATGCTCAACACCTTTGCGTTCGCCCTAACCGTAACGCTGGGGGTGCTGGCGATTTCGGTCCTGGCGGCTTATGGCTTTTCGCGTTGGGAGTTTAAAGGCAAAAATATCCTCTTTTTGCTCTTTATCGGCACTCTGATTGTACCGGGGCAAATCACAATTATCCCTAACTACCTGTTACTGGCAAAACTGGGCTGGCTCAACAGCCTGGCGGGCCTGACCATTCCCCAGCTTGCCAGCGGCTTCGGGGTCTTCTACCTGCGCCAGCACTTCCGTTCGTTCCCGAAAGAACTCTACGACGCGGCGGTGATTGACGGGGCCGGGGCCTTTCGGACCCTCTGGAGCATCGTCCTGCCCAACAGAAGGGCGGCCCTGACGGCATTCGCCATCCTGATGTTCATCCAGACCTGGAACGAATATTTCTGGCCGCTCCTGGTGGTCAAAAAATATAACGACGCGGTCCTGCAAGTCGGTCTGCAACTCTTTTTACAGGCGGAAGGCAACGAATGGGGTCCGCTGATGGCGGCGGCAACCATGTCTTTCCTACCTATCCTGGTCCTGTACATATTGGCCCAACGCCAGATTATGGACGCTTTCGTCCGCTCCGGCCTTCACTAAAAGCTCATAAAACTCACACCAAAAGGAGTTTAAACTCGTGACTACTCAAATTGAAACCTCGCTCCGGTTAGTGCCTTTGAAATGGGAAGACGCCCAGCTTGTACCCCTGGCGGAACTGACCGAGCGGGCCGAGACTGCCACCAAACCGGAAATTACGGTGCTGCATACCAACGATTTTCACTCGTCCGTAACGGGCCGCCCCAACTCCCACACCGGGGAAGTTCTGGGCGGGATTACCCGGATTGCCACCACGATTAAGTCCAAAAAGGCCGCCGGGCCGACCCTGGCCCTGGATGCCGGGGACTCGGTCTTTGGTTCCGGCACCTGGTGGGACGCCCAGGGGGCCAGCACGACCGGACGATTGCGAGGGGCGGCGGGCTACGACCTGGCCGCGATTGGCAACCACGACATGGAACACGGCCTGGAAGGGCTGGCCGAACTTTTCCAGGGTGGTTATCCGTTCGTGGCGGCTAACTTGCATTTCGAAGAAACGAGCTTCCAGGAAAGAGTCCGCCCGGCCTATATCGCCGAACTGGCCGGGTGGCGGGTCGGCCTGACCGGGGTCACCACGCCCGATACCCTGCACCTGGTGCCGAGCCGGATGCTGGCCGGGATGACCCTGACCGACCCCACCGAAAGCCTCAAAACCACCATTAAAGCCCTCGAACCCCTGGTTGACACCATCATCATTATTTCGCACCTCGGTTTCCACGGTCACGGTACCGGCGACCTCGATATTGCCCCCGAACTGGCCGGGTCTAAAGTCTCGGTCATCCTGGGCGGCCACACCCATGACGCCCTGACCCCGGCCCCGGTGGTCAACGGCATCATCCTGTGCAACGCGGGCGCTTTTGGCGAAAATATGACCGAAATCAAAATCGCCCAGGCCGGGGCGAACGGCCTCGCCATCCGGGCCGGGTTAATCCGCCAGGACGCCACGATTGACGAAGACGGAGAAGTACTGACCCTGCGCGAAAGCCTGGCGGCGAGTTTCCAGCCCTTGCTCGATTTGAAACTGGCTTTACCCGAAGTGAGCGACCTGGGCGAAGACGGCCTGAGCGTCGGCTACGGCGACTGGCATTTCAGCCGTGACCGCGAGGCGGTTTTGCTGGCCCAGGCCCTGGGGCAGAACGCCGAAGTGGACCCGTCCAGCCTGGCTATCGTACCTATCCTCTACGTGCTTGGCTCGCTGCCGAAGACCGCCACCGAAATGAACCTGGCCGAACTGAGCGAGGTCTACCCTAACATCGAACACCTGGTGGAAGTCAAGATCGGCGGGGCGGACCTGAAAAAACTGCTAGAATTTCAGTCTTCGCTGGTCTTCTACGCCCAGGGTCTGCCGCTGTGGGTGGCCGGCCAGGGCCGGGTCCGGGCCGGGCAGCTTGAGGACGAGAAGGTCTACAAGCTTATCACCTCGGAACTGGCCGCTGAGGGTGGCCTGGGCTGGAAGCTTCTGCCGGAAGTGGTCCGGTCGAGCCGGGTGCTGCCCTTTACCTGCAAAGAGGCCATTCGCGAGTATCTTGAAACTCGCAGCCTGACTGGTGTAGCCTAACACCAACCGGAATTCGCCTTAAATCAAACTTGCCGGTCCGGTCATTCGCAAAATTGGACCGGACCGGCCTAAATGAAAGACATACCAAATACCATGAGCCAAACCGAAACCCCGGCCCGCCGGATTGAACTGGAAGGTTGCTATAACTTGCGTGACATCGGCGGTTACGCCACCCTGGATGGCCGGACGACCCGCTGGGGCACCATCTTCCGCGCCGACGGCCTGCACAGATTGCCCGCACACAGCCAGGCCAAACTGCTCGGCTACTCCCTGCGGACGATTATTGACCTGCGCCGCCCGGCGGAACTCGAAACTTCGCCCAACGTCTTTGCGAACTCCTCGGCGGTAACTTACCTTAATGTTTCGCTGGTAGAAGATGAAAGCCAGGCCCGTGAACTGCCCAGCCTGGTAAATTTATATAAAACCATGCTCGATAGCGGCGCGGCTCAGTTCAGATTAGTTTTTGACGCCCTGCTAATTCCCGGCAGTTTCCCGGCCCTGGTCCATTGCACCGCCGGAAAAGACCGCACCGGGATGGTAATCGCCCTCTTGCTGGGCCTGGCGCAAGTGCCGAACCAGACTATCGCCGAAGATTACGCCCTCAGCACCGAATACCTGAGCCCCCTGTTTGATACGTTCCGGCAGCAGTGGCAGCAGGGCCGACCGGATGCCGACCTGGCAGGGTACGAAAAGTTGCTGGCTTCCGAGCCGGAAATGATGCTCGAAACCCTCGAATACCTCGATAGCAAGTTCGGCGGGGCGCGCCAGTACATCGCGGGCCTTGGCTTTAACGAGGAAGAAATCGAATATCTTCGCGACAGCCTGACCGAGTAAATTCTCCCTGACAAACCCCGCCCTGCCCGCTGTCGTGTGGGGCCGGGTTTGTCTTTATTTTTTTACAGTCGGGCGAAAACTTTCTTTCAACCTAGCCTGTCATAACAAAAAGGCTCAACCTTCAAAATTGAGCCTTTTTTATTTCTTTTGTATTTAAGTGCGGATAAGGAAATGGCAATTTGTTAGGAGTAAAAATTCAAGCTCGGACAACAGGCTCCAAATTTTTTCAAAAAAGATAACAAGATAATTGGACGAAAAATAAGGTTTTTCCCACAGGTCCGAAAGGGCAAGCGGAACACCCCTCCTTAAAAGCTTTAAGGGCACCTGTCAAGGAGAATAACTATGGATTACCCTGTAAGCCTGACTGAGGTCAAAGCGACTTACCTGGCGGCGGTGGGGGCGACGGTTACCCGGCAAACTCTGGGCGCAACCATCCGGCAAATCCTGGCCGAAAATAAAATTTACCCGTTTATCAAGAACGCCGGCCTCGAAAAAGCCGGGCATAACGTGTTTGTCTACAAAACCGACCGGGTAAGAAACCCTGGGAACGAGTTCGATATTGAAATTGGGGTGCAGGTAGCCGGGCCTTTCGAGGGCAAGGGCGAAGTAATCTGCTCGGCTACCCCCGAAGGCCGGGCCGCCATGACCATTCATACCGGCCAGTATGACCGGATAGGCCAGGCGCATACGGCTGTTATGACCTGGGCCAGGGACCAGGGTATTGCCCTGACCAGCCTCAACTGGGAAATCTACGGCGACTGGCAGGAAGACCCCAACCTTTTAACCACGGAAGTTTTCTATCTTTTGAACTAGGTCATTGCGAGGGCCTGAGGAATTGTCACGCCTTTCCAGGGAATAGGTATTCCCGCTCAAAATTTTTCAACACCCTACAAAGTCTAACCTTTGGCGACAACACCTTCCGGGATGGCGAAGGAAGAACCCAACGGCACTACCAACTCGCGGTCCCTGGAAAACCCCCTGGCCGGGAAATGGCTGAAGTCACCGAGGGCATCGGCCAGTTGATTGCCGAGGCGGGCCGTGGCCGCCCCACCCAGGAGCGGTACCGTCCGCATATGGACCTTGCCGGGAGTAAACTCGACCAGGCGGAAATCGGCGGTACGCAGGGGCGCGGCGGTCTGGATGAAATGCCAGTTGCCCCGGCGGGTGACGCTGTTGGCGTGGTTATGACCGCAAAAATAGAAACTGTTGCCCTTCCGCCTGGTGGCAAACGCCCGCCAGACCTCTTTCGAATTGTCGATATTGAGCATCGGGAAATTGGCGTAGCGGGTCGCCCAGCCTACCGGGTGATGCCCGAAGGCAAAAAGCGGTTTGTCGCCGCTTTCGATTAGCTGGTTAGTCAGCCAGGCCAGTTGCTCCGGCCCTACATAACCGCCGTGGTCTTTAGGGTTGCGCTCTTTGGGGGTATCGAGGATTAAGAACCGGGCCGCCTGGGGGTCGGTAACATCGCTCTGGCCTGTGACCGGGTTAAAATAACGGGTGTAGTAGGGAAAGCGGTTGCCGGTATAAAAACTTAATTCCGGTTTGGTTAGTGTCAGCACGTCGTGGTTGCCGTTTACAGTGATAAAATCGACCTCGTTACGGGCCGCGCAGGCGTGCAACCCGGCAAATTCTTCGGGGAGGCCGTTATCGGTCGTGTCGCCGATAGCGATTACAACATCGGCCCGGACAGCCCGGACCGTTTGAAACAGACGGTCAAAAAATTCTTCCCGCAACGCCGCGTAATTTTCTTTAGAATTTTCTCCCTGGTAGACCGAGTAATGCAAATCCCCTAACAAAATAAACCGCATTTACTTCTCTCCTTTGATACTTTTCATAATTATTTGTTTAGATTATTCTGAATAACCCCAAATTTAGTTGATTTATGCCGGTTGACGGGTTCGGACAGGCAAAGAACAAGAAAAAAGGTCGCCGGTTAGAGCGACCCTACGTTATTAAGAACAGAAATAGCCGGATTAAACGGGAAAATCCCCGTCTTGAGTTTCTTCAGGCGATTACGCCCCTTTTGTCTTGTACCTATAATGTCACGCGAAATCATTTTTTTATAAATATCTCTGCCAGGATTTAATTTGGTTAGACCGGGACCTGTAAAAAACGGAAAAAGAGCCAGGTCAGGGCGAAGCCCAGGCAACTCCCAGCCAGCACCTGCCCGATGCTGTGAGCCCGCAGATAGACCCTGGCCCAGCAGACCAGGGCCAGCAGGGCCAGCATTACCGGCAGCACCGTCCAGCTAATCACCAGGCAGAAGGCCGCAATCGGCCCGCCCAACCCGGTCGCATGCACGCTGATTTTCCACTTGAAATTGATAAGCATTACGAACAGAGTGTTCATGGCGTAGCAGGCCAGGAGCGCGGTCAGCACGTGCCAGCCGAACAGACTCCACATTACCAGGGCCCCCGCCGCAAAGCTGGCAATACACAGCAGGAAAGGCAGGGTACGCTGGTTCTGACGCCTGATATGGATGTCGCCAATCAGGTTAAAGAGCCGCAAAATCGCTACCAGTAAAATTGGGCCCAGCACCCCGAAAAGTAGAGCCGTAATGAGAAGACCGCTTATTCCTTCGGGGATGGGATGGCGGGCCTGGGCAATACTACCTAGCAAAAAAAAGCCCGGTATTGCCAGGACCGGTGGGGCTGTAATATGCGTGACGAAACGAGCTAATTTTTCCCAGCGCGGGCGGGGCTGGTCGAAAACTTTCTCTGAACCTTGTACCTGGGTATGTGCGAGCATTACACTCCTCCAGATTCGAATGGGTAAGTATTCAACACCTCACTTAAACCAGCATACCTTAATAATTTAAAGAAAGGTTTAAGGAGTTATTATCAAGCTGATAAAGGTTGTTAAGAGTTTGTTATAGGCTAAAGAACTCAATTTCAGGTCCTTTTCGGACGAATTAATGGCATTTGGCAGGGTCTAAACGACCCGGCCAGGGCGATTTATCAGGCTGCGGACCTGCCCAAGTAACTCGCGCAAGTTGAATGGTTTGGTCATATAGTTTTCGAGGGCCATGTCCGTACCGGCCACGCTGGCAACCTGTTTTTCCAGGGCGCTCAAAATCAGCACCGGGACCGGCGAGTTGCGCATATAGCGGTATATATCGAGGCCGCTAATGCCGGGCAACATTAAATCGAGAATGACCAGGTCGAAGGTCTCCTGCTTGAATAAGGCCAGGCCCTGCCGCCCATCGGTGCAGATGCTGACGACATAGCCTTCCCGCAGGAGGTTATAACGTAATGTCTGCACGATATTCTCTTCATCATCTATGACTAATATTTTCGTCATTCCAGGAACTCGTATTTATTGATAATTCCAAAAATGTTTTAATTTATTGTAAAGTAGTTATGTTAACAATTCTCTAAGGTCTTTTTAAGAGTAAGTTAAATATGGGTTATTAACATTTTTATTAGGCGTTAGAGGTTCAATCAATTTAATATATTCGCAAATAAAATGAAGGCCGCACCTACCAGTCGTAGGTGCGGCTCTTGAGAGTTAGGTTGAGAGGACGGAGATTGTCTAAAATTGCTTTCCGGTCCACCATCCTCGGGCGCGGGACGGGGCGCAAAGGCGCACGAACCGGGAGTCTTAATCTTCGAGGGCCTCGCTAAAATGCCGGGCAATCTGGTTATTGACGTTTTCCCAGGTGGCCTGGCAGGCCAGTTGCCGCGCCTTTTCGCTGAACTCTTTTTGCAGTTGGGGCTGCGAGGCCAGTTTTTTGATAGCCGCTACGAATCCGTCCAGGTCGTCCGGCGGTATCAGGTAGCCGGTCTTATCAGGCTGGACAATGTCGCCCGGCCCGCCCTGGTTGCGAGCGATAACCGGCAGACCGCTTGCCATCGCTTCCTGGATAACCTGCCCGAAAGTCTCGGTGAGGGAAGGATAGACAAAAATGTCCGCAGTGGCATAGGCCCGCGCCAGCGGTTGGCCCTGCAAAAGCCCTGTGAAAACAACCTGGCGGCCGTCCAGGTCGCCAAACAGCTTGCGAATATTCTTTTCGACCAGGGGATTGCGGTTTCCGCCGGTAATCAACATTTTGAAGGGGAAATTGTCGGCGGCCAGTTTGAGCGCAACCTGGGCCAGGAAATCGAACCCCTTTTCGAGGCTAATCCGCGAAACACATCCCAGGATGATTTCACCGTTGGGAGCCAGTTCTTGCCGCCAGGCTTCGTCGCGGTTGGAAGGGTTGAACAGGGTCGTGTTGACACCACGCCCTACCCTGACCAGTTTGTCTCTGGAAACCCCCAGTTTTTCGAGGTAAGACCCGGAGGCGCTGGAAGGATAAAAGACCTTGCGGACGGCAGGGTAGCGGAAAAGATGGCTTTGCATGCCATCCACCGCCCACCCGGTAATGCGGTTAAGCCCGAACGGAAAGATGGTGCGGGCGTAGGCGGCCAGGTCGGTCTGGAAATTAACCACTACCGGCGGGTTACGGCGACCACGCAGTTGCCACAGAATCTGGCCGCCCAGCGAAGCGGGACTGGCAAGATAGATTAAATCGGGCTGGAAGGTCTGGCGGTAGACCCTGCTCAGGCGGAAGGGAAAGACTACCTGGAGTTCGGGATTGTAGGGAAGGGGAACGCCCTTCAGACGGACAGCGGCGTCGGCGTTGAGCAAACTGTTTCCGTTTTTGGTCTCGAACCGGGGAGCCAATATCGCTAACGGAACTTCATGACGGTTGAGATATTCAATCAAACTGAGGGTCGCCCGGCTAACCCCGTTGACCGGCCCAAGCGACTCGGTTGCTATCAAGATGCGTTTCCCGCGCAAAGCTTCCGGGAAAACAAGGTCTTCCCCAGGCTGCTCTTGCGGCAGTAAGGGGGGAAGGGTCGTTTCTAAAAGTGTTTGCTCATCTGTCATAACCCCATTAAAACAAAGAGTTTTTAACGAGTGATTATGGAGATGTTAATAATTATTGAGGGGGAATTTAATCCTCAGAATAACCAAATCCGAAAAAAAGCGGAATTTTGCGAAGTAAGTCACTGACCGGAATCGGTTTAATGAATACACTGGAAGTAGCCAAAAGATGAAAAAATACGCGTCATTATCCAAGGTCGAATTAATACGCTTAATGATTTTATATATTATAATGTTAATAACCAAAGGCAAAAGTCACCTCAACCGCAAAGGAAGTCCAAAAGAATATGCAGAATTTTGAAGCTACTCCGGCGCTAAATCCGAATCAATTGATTTCAAATCGCTACCGGCTCCAGCAATTTCTGGGTAGAGGCGCTTTTGGGCAGGTTTATGCAGCCGAAGACACCAAATTTGTCCCGCCAAAACGGGTTGCCATTAAAATTATCAGCCCGGAATTCCTGGGTGATGCGGTAGTCCGCGAGGATGTGCGGCGGGAGGCCGGGGTAATGGCCCGCTTTAACCACCCGAACATCCTGCACGTGCTGGATTACGAAGTAACCCCCACCCTGGCCTACATCGTGACCGACCTGGCCGGGGGCGGTTCGCTGGCAAGCCGGATTCAGCCCGACCCGACCCGACCGCCGGTCCAGATGCCGCTGCCGGAAGTAATCAATTTGCTCGAACAAATCGGCTCGGCCCTGGACGAAGCCCACACCCAGGGGTTGGTCCACCGCGATATTAAACCGCAAAATATTTTGATTGATAGCTGGGGTCGCCCGCTCCTGGCCGACTTTGGCCTGGCGACCGCCCTGAACGGCTCCCAGAAATCGGTGATGGTGATGGCAACCACCTCCGGGACACCGCCTTACATGGCCCCGGAACAGTGGACCGGGCAGGCCGGGAGAGCCAGCGACATCTACGCGCTTGGCGTGCTGGCCTACCAGTTAATTACCGGCAAGACCCCTTACCAGGGCAACCAGTTCGAATTGATGGGGCAGCATCTCAATTCACCGGTCCCGCCGCTCTCGGCGAACGCGCCCGGTCTCATATACCCGCCGGAACTGGACCAGGCTATCGCCCAGGCCATGGAGAAAAACCCGCACAACCGGATTAAATCGGCCCTGGAATTTGCCCGGCGCCTGAAGACGGCCTCGCAAAACAGTCCGGCCAGCGTCCCGGCCCAACCGCAACCGCCCGCTCCACCCAAACCGGCCCTCCCGGTCACGGAAGTTTTCCATGGCGCCTCAACTCCCCCGGCTAACCCGCCTGCGACCCCGGAAAAACCTGCCGACGACCCTTTGCGCGCCGAAACGCAGGTCGTGAGCGTGCCGCCCCTGGCGAACTTGAATTTGAATGCGCAGCCGAACCCGGTCAACAACGCGCCCCCGCCGAATTACAACCAGAACGCTTACCAACCGCCCAACCAGCCCTATAATCCGAACGCCTACCAGCCGCCCCAACCCAATCAGGCCTACAACCCGAACCCTTACCCGCCCAACCCGAACCAGGCCTACAACCCGCAAGGGCCGGGCTATTACCTGAACCAGCCCCCGGCCCGGCCCCGCAATAACAATAATATGTACCTTATCGGTGGCGGGGTAGCCCTGGTGGTAGTCTTGATTGTGGTCGTTATAGCGGTGGCGCTGGGAAGCAATTCGCCGGGCGGCAACACTACACCGGGCAACAATGGCGGTGGGAAGACGGTCAGCAACCGCACCTCGCTGCATATTTACCCCAACTCCCGGTCCGTTAGCGTGCCCGATTCGGTCAAACAAAGCCAGATGGACACCTACCAGCAGCAATTCAATCGCAACCCGCATGACGCGCAGTATTTCGCCAGTCCCGATAACGGCGACCAGATTGCCAATTTCTTTAAATCCGATGCCCAGGGCAAAGGAGTTATCCAGGGTGGCCCCGGTCAGAATGGGGTCCAGGGCTTTACTTTTGTTGATGCTTCAACCGGGGATGTCGTGGTGATAGATATTTACCCGCCCCAGGTGGCCCAATCCATCGGCCTCAATATCGGCAACAATTATTTGATTGAAATTATTGATTAAGCCTTTTCAGGCGCAAAATGCTCTAGCGTCTCTATTCGTGTAAACAGAAGTAGGATTTTTTAACCAGGGTTACTATTTATTACAAGATAGGATAACACGAAAAGCTTATGTCTACGGGGTTTAAACTGGTGGTCCTGCAGGAGGGCCGCCAGGTCCAGGAATTAAAACTTAGTGGGGAGCCGGTGACGGTGGGGCGGGAACCGGGCAACGGCCTGGTGATAAACCACCCGCAGGTCTCCCGCCGCCACATTCAGGTAAGCTATAACGGCCAGGGTTGGGTGCTGGAAAATCTGAGCCAGGCCAACCCGGCGGTGGTCAACGGCTACCCGGTCCAGGGAGCAGTCACGCTGCTGCCGGACGCGCCTATTCAGCTTGGCACCGCCATCGTGCTGGTCCTGACTGCCGACAACGCGGTCCAGAACGTTAACGCCCAGGCCAATTACTCCCAGGTGGCGAACGCCCCGGCTCCTTACGGCTACGCCAATCCGGCCCAGCCCGCCGCCCAACCGAGCTTTGTAGCCGGGCCGCCCAATAATTATGCCAGCCCGGCAGTCGCCTCGCCCCAATCCCAGATGGCCGCCGATGCCGGGTTTGGCACCATGGTAATCGGACCCAAGCCGCCTTTACTAAAGATTGCCTACACCGACAACAACCTTGAAATCGCCAAAGAGTTCGTCCTGATTCAGCCCGAAATTCGGATTGGCCGGGCCCCGGAGAACGATATTCAAATCCCGATCGCGACCGTCTCCCGCAATCACGCCCTCTTGAAAGGGGGCCCAAACGGTTACTCGTTGCATGACCTGGGCGGGGCCAACGGCCTGATGTTTAACGGCCAGCGTTTCCAGGAACGGACGCTGGTGGATGGCGATGTCATTCGTATCGGTGACAACTATGGCAACTTTGTGTCGCTGACCTACGAAGACTCGGCCCGGCCCGCCATCAGCCAGAATATCAGTCTGCAACTCGACCCTTCCATCCAGACCATCACGATTGGGCGCGCCCCCGACAACTTCATGCGGCTGGACTACCCGGCGGTATCGGCTCACCACGCGGTCATTCGCCGCCAGGGTTATAACGCCACCATCGAGGATTTAGGCAGTCGCAACGGCACCTATGTGCGAGGTGAACGGGTCACGGCTCACCGCCCGGTCGAACTCAAACCGGGCGACGCCATCCAGATTGCCAGCTACCAGCTTAATTACCAGCCAGGAATGATCGGGCACGCCGCCGCCGAAAAGGTGCGAATTGACGCCATGCACCTGCGCAAAGCGGTCAACAATAACAGCCTGGTGCTGCTAAACGACATTTCCCTGACCATCCAGCCCAAGGAATTCGTGGCCCTGGTCGGTGGTAGCGGCGCGGGTAAATCGACCCTGATGGACGCCCTCAACGGCTTCCGACCTGCCGGGGAAGGCGCGGTCCTTTTCAACGGGGATGATTATTACCGGAACTTCGCGATTTACCGGACCAACCTCGGCTACGTGCCCCAGGACGACATCATCCACCGGGAATTGCCGGTCGAACGAGCCCTCTATTACGTGGCGAAGTTGCGCTTGCCGGAAGATACCTCAGATGCCGAAATCGAGCAGCGCGTGGTGGAAGTGCTGACCGACGTGGATATGCTGCAACGCCGGAACGTCCCGGTCTTCAAGCTGTCGGGCGGGCAGCGCAAACGCACCTCGATTGCGGTCGAGTTACTCGCTAAACCGAACCTGCTGTTCCTGGACGAACCGACATCGGGCCTCGACCCCGGCCTCGATAAAAGGTTGATGTACCTGATGCGCCGCCTGGCCGACCAGGGCCGCACGGTCATACTGGTGACCCACGCGACCACCAACATCAACGTTTGTGACAAAGTGGTCTTCCTGGGGCGGGGTGGCAAGCTCTGTTTCTTCGGGACACCTCAGAAGGCCCTCGAATTCTTCGATGTCCGCGAGTTTCCCGACATCTATACCAAGCTGGAAGAAACGCCGACAAGCGCCGACGAGTGGGAAGCCCGGTTCCGGCAATCGCCCTATTTCCAGGAGAATATCGTCCAGCCGCAGACAAGTATCCCGCCGCCTTCGCACCCGGCCCCGGTGCCTTATGCCCAGGGTTACGGCGCGCCCGGCTATCCGCCCCCGGTCCAACCCGGTCAGCGCCCGTTGCGCTCGCCGGCAGCCTCGGCTTTTCACCAGTTCATGATTCTGACCCGGCGCTACACCGAACTGATTATCCGGGACCGGGTCAACCTGCTGTTCCTGGTTTTACAGGCCCCGATTATCGGTATCATCCTGGGATTGGTGGCGGGTCGAGGGGTCTTTGACTTCGGGCAGGGCCACCCGGCCTCGTTAGCCCAGCAGGTTTCGTTCATGCTGGCGATGTCGGGCGTCTGGCTCGGCACCATCAACGCCGCCCGCGAAATCACCAAAGAAAACGCGATTTACATGCGCGAACGTCTGGTCAACCTGGGAGTGCTGCCGTATATCGCCTCAAAGGTGTTCGTGCTGGCGGTGCTGGGCCTTATCCAGAGTTTCCTGCTGATAATCATTCTCGCCATCCTAAGCGGTCTGCCAGGCCAGGGGGCGCTATTCCCCAGCTTTATGGAACTGATTTTCAGCGTGTGGCTGACGACCCTGGCGGGCATCGGGATGGGTCTTCTGGTGTCGGCTCTATCCAGCAACACCGACAAGGCGGTCAGTATCATTCCAATTATCCTGATACCGCAAATCATCCTGTCCGGCGTTATTTTTAACCTGAGCGGTCCGTCCAAAGCCTTCAGCTATATCACTATAACTAAATGGTCGCTGGATAGCCTGGGGACTACTGCCGACCTGAACCGGATATTTATCGAGAGCCTGGATGACCAATCCAAGCTCGGCTTCCTGGGTACCGGGTGCGATTACGGAAACGGGATTTTCAACGGGAACGATTACGCCGATAACGTCTGTACCGTCAACAACGACGGCACAGTCGGCTCCCGCGCCGTTCACCTATTTGTGCGCTGGTTCATCCTTATTCTGATGACCGCCCTTTTCCTCTACGCGACTTACTTTGTCCAGAAACGCAAAGACGTGGTGGCCCTGCGGCGATGAGATAAGGCCGGGCCACTTTCTACCCGGTGCGAAATTCGTCATACCGCAAATCTTACAGATAAGGTATAACGGTTTCGATTAACTGGAAGAAGCTTCGAACCGGGACAGGCCGGGGAAGAAAGGTAGGTTAAGTTAAGATGAGGCAAGTTGAGCATAACGGGCCACCTTTAAACACGGGCTTTCCCTCTCAACCGCAACCACCAGTGGTCCGGCGGCGGCGGTTGAATCTCTGGCTGGGCATTATCGGCCTTTTATTGCTGGGGATTGCCGTGGGTATGGCCGGGACGATGCTCTTTTTGTGGCTGGTAGTCAGCCAGCCGCTAAGCGGCACCCAAGTCGCGTCCCCGCCCGCCAGCGGGCAGCAAGACGCCAGGCTGACCCTCAGCCAGGAGTATATCAACCGCGAGGTAGCGGCCTATCTCGCGGATAACCCGGTCAAGGTGCTGGGAGTGCTGGAAGTCAAGCAGGTCGTAGTAACGCTGGCACCGGGCACCCAGGTGGCTATTACAGCCAGGGCCGAGGCGCTGGGACGGCAGGTTGACCTGAATTTGAAAGATACCATTTCGGTCAAGGACGGTAAAGTCGGGTTGACCCTGGCGGAACCGGTCAACGCCGGGGGTCTTCAAATTCCTTTCGTGGACCTGAACGGTATAGTGGGTAATGTCAATAGCCTGGTCGCCAACGAAATCAACAAGCTAATCGCCGGGGTAGGCACAGCCATCCCGACCCACCGGCCCACCCTGCAACAGATTGTACTGGGTCAGGGGGTGCTGGAAGCGACCTTCACGGTGACAATCGGGGCACCGACTGGGGTTACCACCCCAACGGCGACCACCGCGCCCGCTACGACCGCAGCGCCTGTCACTACGGCGGCGCCGACCACTTCCGCACCGACTACCGCTGCTCCTACGACAGCGGAAAATACCACGGCCCCGGCTACGACCCAATAAGAGCGGTTGAATCAAAAAGAGGTGGCCCATTTCGAAAGACGGTCCACCTCTTTTTGATTCAACTGCCTTATACCAGGTAAGAATAAAGACGCTGTTTTTGTCATTCCGGGGCTTGTACCCGGAATCTCCGGCCCGTTGGACAATATCTGTAACAATGGGGTGCCTGAACTCAATCCCCGGGCTTTCAAACTAACCTGGCTTGAGAGCAAGTGCTATACACCACCGGCGCTGAGATTCCTCAACTGCGCTCGGAATGACAAATTGGGGGGTTTACCTCTAATTGGTAAGTTGTCTCACGCACAAATGATAGTTCAAAAACATGAGCCATCCTAACTTCAAAATTCGGGATGACTCATGTTTAGTTTACGATTCTTTGCACTTACGACTGTGATATAGTCCAACGAAACGGAGATTCTTCGCTAGGCTCACCTCTACAGGGCGTGTACTAACAATGGATTAGCCGAGATACGCCTGGAAACCACCATCATTGTAGATTACCAGGTAGGGTAGGGCCGCCAGGGGGTTGTACATCATCATACCCCGGCTAAAGTTCTGGCTGATACCGCTCGAAGTGCTGTAATCCACGTCTACCGGGCAACCGAGCGAGGTCTGTACCGCCTGGTTATTGTTCCATAAAGTCCCAAAAGAGCCGCGCGGTTTCAGGTTGCACCCGGTCGGGTCGGGCGTAACACTGCCGGGGGTCGTAGAAGCGTCCGGCGTGCTAGTCGGAGGCACCTGGACCGCCCCGGCAGCCCGGTAACTGGCCCAACCACCAAAGTTATAGAAGACATAAATCCGCCCGGTCTGCTGAGAATAGAGCATGCTACCTTTGTGGAAGACCTGGTAGGTAAAGCTCGCCTTGGCCGGGGCTGAAGTCGGGCAACCCAACCGGGCCTGGGCATCCAGGTAGAACTTTTCAAAACCCGACCCCAGTTCTACGGGTTGGCATGCCGCCGCGCTTGGCGAGGGACTGACCGCCGGAGTGCCGACCGTCGTCGAAGGCGCGATGGTATCCGGTGGGGTCGAAGGCGCTACCGTAGTCGTATCGGAAACAACCGGCGTCCCGCTGGTAGTCGGCGGGAGGGTTGCCGGAAGGGTTGGTCTGGTCGTGGGAGGAGCCGTAGTCACCGGGACTGTGCCGGTAGCGGTCGAGGGCACCGTCGGTGAAACGGTAGCGCCGGGACCACTTGTTGTTGCCGGGGCCGTAGTAACCCCAGTCGTCGTCTGCGGGACGGTCGGCGAAGGTGAATTACCCGCCGGGGCCGTTGCCGTTACCGTGGTTGTTGGCGAGGTGGTCGCCGCGACCGTGGTTGTTACGCCAGTGGTTGGCGAAGCGGTAGCGCCGGGGCCACTCGTTGTTACCGGTGGGGTGGTAACCCCGGTCGTCGGAACAGCCGTGGTCGGTGAAGCGGTAGAAGTCGCCGCCCCGGTGGAAGGAACCCCGGTCGTGCCGGGCGGAGCCGTAGTCGGGGTAGGATTACCGCCTGACTGGCTGGCCCCGGTCGTAGGCTGAGAGGCTGTCGTGGTCGTTACAGTTGTGGTGGCGGACGGCGGGACAGGCGTTGTCACTACCGCTACTACCTGGCCGGGTTTCGTATTGTTGGAGGCCACATCGGGGGCCTGGGTTGCGGCTACGGCCACTTTAGGGCCGGGGTTAGCCACCGCCACGCCTTTATCGTCTTTTATATCGGGCGCAACGACCACCTGGATCTGCTCGTTATCCTGCAACTGCCCGCTTTCTCGCTTGATAGGCAGTTCCACCCGGTTCCCGTCAATGACGATATTGGCCGTATCAATTTGAAGCGGGTTATTCTGGCCGTCTTTGATGGAAAACAAGGTCGGGGCGTTCGCTATAATATAGTTGCGGTCCACCGGGCGCGTAAAGATGATGACGACTTTCTGGTCGGCGGTGTCGGCGACAATCTGGCCTTGCACCTCGAACGGTTGGCCGACCAGCACCATGGAAAGCAGAAAACCGGAGACAAAGACCAGCACCAGCACCGCCGCCGCAAAAATCCCTTTTTGCCAGGGGGCCAGGAGCGGGTGAAGCCCGGCTACCGGCTTGCGATGGGCATAAACGGCTTTTTTACCGTTTATCCGGCTCATTACGGCCATCCGCAGGGCTACAGGGGGTTCCGGGGCGGGGGTGAGGCGCAACCGGGCTCGTAAATTGTTATAGGCTTGCTGGGCTTCCCGGCAATCCGGGCAACCCGCGAGATGCTTTCGGACAAATTCTGTTTCGTTAAAGGTGGCTTCACCGTCCATTTCCGCCGAAAGCAGGTGACGGCAACGCAGACAATCTGTAGTTTCAATTTCCATTAGCGCCGCCCTCCTTTCTTTTCTTTGGTCTTTGAAGTGGGCTGGCCGCTTGTGAGGGTATTACCTGAATTCAGTTGCGCTACCTGTTGTTTCTCATAAATTTCTCTAAATTGGTCCCTGGCCCGGAAAAGCATAGATTTCACGGCCTGGCGCGAGGTGCCCATTATTTCGGCAATTTCCTCGCAAGAAAGCTCCTGGTATTCACGTAAAATCAGGCAGAGGCGGTAACGTTCGTTCATCTGGTTGAGGACCGCCTGGACTTGCAACCTGGTTTCCTGGCCTACCACCTGGTACTCCGGCTCGTCACTCTCCGAGGCCGGGGTAATATTGGCGTGTTCGGTAGGGTCCCAGGGCAGCCAGCGTACGATTTTACGGCGGCGTAAAACATCGAGGCAGGTATTGGATGCAATCCGGTGCAACCACGCGGAAAGGTTCAGGTCAGGCGAAGTCCTGGCAAGCGCCTTATAAGCCTTGACAAACACATCCTGGGTTATGTCGAAGGCGTCCTCAGAATTACCCATCAAGCGGTAAATTAAACTATATATCGGGCGCTCAAAGTGCTGATATATCTCGGCGAAAGCGGTCTGGTCGCCTTGACGAGCACGTTCGATGCAGGTGACTTCGTCCCACAAGTCGGTGTATTGTCCTTCTATCGTCCGATTACGCTCGGCAGGTAACGCTTTCTGGTCAACCGGTTCCTTGCGACTCACAACCGGGGCAATCATTACCATTGTTTCGCCGGGCGCTAACTGCCAGGTCAAAAATGCCTCCATCCGCTGAATCTACTCGTCGTGCTTTTGCCGTTATGGCCGGTCAACCCAATATATCTACCGGCTACATACTAACAACGCACGAAAAGCGGGCTGGTTGCACTATATTTAAATACTGCGAAATCCTTTGCACAGAAAAAACGCAGCAAGAGGGCCGTTACTTTATATAACGCAGTTTCTTCTAAAACATAACGCTGTTGAATAAAAAATTGGCTAGAATTGGGGAGGAACTAATTAAAAACGATTAAATCTTTGATTTTTTCTATCTCACTGGCCGAAAGGCCCTGGACCTTTCGCAGGTCGTCCAGGCTACGAAAAGGGCCGTTTTTAGTCCGGTAATCCACAATGCGCTGCGAAAGGACCGCGCCGATGCCGGGCAGGGTATCGAGTTCGGCAGCGCTGGCCTTGTTGATGTTGATACGACTATCGGCGGGCGTGGCGGTCGGCGCGACCTGGCCCTGGCCCTGAACCGCCGAGTCCTGGCCCGGTTGGGCGGTAGAGGTCGGGGCCGGTGTAGGCGGCCTGGCCGGTATTTCAATTCGCATTTCGTCCTTGACCCGCTGGGCCTGGTCTACCTGGTTCTGGTCGGCGGTTTCAGTAAAGCCGCCCGCCGCCTTAACCGCGTCAATAATCCGGTCGCCATCGCGCATTTCGTAGACGCCGGGCTTTTTCACCTCACCGGTAATAAAGACCTTGAGGACGCCGTCGGGGGTAGGGCTGGGCGCAATGGTAGCCGTTGGGACCGCACCACCCTTAAGGGTGGGTGTCGCTTTAACGGTAGGCGAGGCGGTCGGGGCTGCCGCTACTTTGGTGGCCTGCTCGGTAGCCGCCAGCAAACTTATCAGGGCGCCAAGACCGACTACCAGCGCCAGGATTATAAAGACAAACACGGGCCGGATTAGCAGCTTGAAAAGGCGGGCCAGCCAGGACTGACCGGGCGGATTGGGCGGGGGTAGATTTGTGCCGGGACGGGTGGTGAGATTGTTTGCCACAAAGAAAACCTTTCCACATGGTAGCCGAATGAAATGTAATGAATAATGATTTCCGCTGGCTTAAATTTAAAGCTGCAATTTTGTTTTTATTCTATTATTTCAATTTTACCTGTTAAACCCGGCGCAGGCAAGTGGAAAAAAGTCATAATTCGTTTAACGAAACAACGTTAAACGTCGAACGTAAAACATATATAACTTTGCCCTCTCCTTAAATCATCAGGAAGGGCAAATATAAAGCCTTTGGGGTTATTTATAAAGTTAGAATAAGCGAGGTTACTTTTTGAAATTGGCTAACAGAATGGGGATGGCGCGGTCGCGTAAAAATTCGCCCTGGACCTCGATGGGCGGCCAGTCCGGTTGCCGGTTAACCCACTCGGCCACATTGGAAAAGTCGGCGTTTAAGAGCGGTTTGTAGCCGGGCACATCGGTCCCCCTGGCGGCATAGACCACCCGGCCCATTTCCAGTTGAGTGATAAGGAACGAGCAGGAAAGACACGGCTCGGTGGTGGTGTAAATAGTATAACCCTTCAGATTGAAGTTGCCCAGCCGCCTGCAAGCTGCCCGGATAGCCGAAACCTCGCCATGGGCCGAAACATCCAGGTCGGCGCGAGCAGTGTTATAACCTTCCCCGATTACCTCACCTGCCGGGCTGACCACTACCGCCCCGAAAGGAGCCTGGCCCCGGCTCAAAGCCAGTTCGGATTGAGCGAGGGCCAGTTCCATAAATTTAATGTCCTGTTCGTCATTCATGCTTTATTCTCCATTTTGAGTGATTACAAGCCGGTCCCTACAGGTATCACTCGAAAATGGAAAAAGGGCCGGGGTCAACCCGGCATGAGGCTTAATTAACCCCGACCGTTTGCATGAGCTTCTGAGCGGCCAGTTTGCCGCTGCTAACGGCCCCTTCCATCGAGTCGTAAAACTTCTGGTGGGTATAGCCACCGGCCAGCCAGAGATTTTTGACCGGCGTTTCCTGGGAAGGACGGTACTTATCAATGCCGGGGGCCGGGTTATAGACCGACCAGGGTATGCGTACTACGACCGCTTTTTCGATTTTGGCGTCGCGACTGGTTTCGGGGAAAACATCCCGCAGGTTGTTCCAGACCGTCTCGATGATTTCGGCGTCGCTCTTTTTAATCAGCTCTTTGGCCGGGGCCACGCAGCAGTGGAAGCGACTCTTGCCATCGTGGGAATATTCGGGGTTGGAATTGCCCATATCGGTATAGACCGGGATAAAGCCGTCCGGCGAGAAAAGGAGGTTATCAACGTAGCTGACCTGGCGGTCGAGCCAGAGTTGGACCGAGATGACCGGCACGCTCTGGATGTTTTTGAGGTTAGCGAAAAAGGTCTCCGTTTCGTAGAGCTTTTCCGGGATGAGCTTTTTAAGGTTGTGCATGGGCAGGGCAAAGATATAGTTGTCGGCGGTCAGTTGTTCGCCATCTTCGAGGACCACCCCGGCGATTTTGTGCGGGTCGGCTTCATCCAACAAGACCTCTTTGACTTTGGCGTCGGTCCGAATAACCCCCCCTTTTTCCCGGACGAAATCGGCAATCGGCCCGGTCAGGAGTTCGGTAGGGGAGCCTTTGAGCAAACCCATGCGGCTGGCTTTGTTCTGGCGCAGAAAGATACCAATCACGTCAAGGACGATTTTGGCCGAAATTTCATCGGGCGGTAGAAATTTGAGGGCCAGGGCCATAGGCAGGAACATTTTCTTGAGCATGCGTTTGCTGATGCCCCAGCGGGTGTGCCACTGTTCGTAGGAATATTTATCCTGGCTGGTGAAGTATTTGGCCGTACCAAAAAGCATCGGGCCGAGGGCTTTGACCAGGGTCAGGCGTTCGGCCAGGGTAAAGTAGCGGTTTTTGAAAGCAGCCGGGAGCAGGTGCAGCGGGCTGGGCAGGTTGACCGTGGCAAAAGAAAAGCGTTCGCCCCCGGACAGGGTATAGGTCAGGACATGCTTTTTCCAGTCAATGTGCTGGTAAGTGCCGAGTTCGCGCATGAGGTTATAAATTTCCTCGTAAGCGCCGAAGAAAGCGTGCAGGCCGGTTTCGATCCAGTCGCCTTCGGCATCTTTCCAGGACGAAACTTTACCACCCAGCACCGGCCTTTTTTCCAGCAAGGTGACGCCCAACCCGGCCTCGGAGAGATATTTAGCGGCGGTAAGTCCGGCCAAACCGCCGCCTACCACCAGCACCGTCCCTTTTTGCCCGGACTTACCGGGTTGACTCTGACGCTCTAACGTTTCCATGCAACATTTTCCTAAACTTTAAGCCAATTTTCCAAATTCAGACAGCCTTTATTATAAACCAAAGCCGCCCGCCAGGAATAGGCAACGAGTTAGGAACCGGTAAAGGAAGCGTTATGAAATCAGGCTTCGGCCAGGGTTAGCGGGCGGGGTTGCTTCCCGTCCACATCGGTCAGGCCGTAATCGAGGGCCAGTTGAGCCGCGACAAAGACCTTCCCCGACTTTTCCATGAGGTTAGGATCGGTTGTCAGGGCGGCGACTACCCGCCCGATAAACCGGGGCGACTCGGAGTTGGACATGTCAAACCACTCGGCCTCCCGCAAAACCCCCTCGGTCGCCACCAGGCCGGGATAAAGCGATACCACCGCCACGTTATAGTCGCGCAGTTCGTGGGCCATGTACTCGGCCTGTTTATCCACGGCGGCCTTGGCGACCCCGTAAGCCACGTTTCCCATGTATTTCTGAGCGGCCCAGAACGAAATATTGACGATAACGCCCCGGCGTTGCTCTATCATCGAGGGAGCGGCAAGCTGGCTGGCGACATAGTTGGCCCGCACTCCCGCCCCGAACATGGCGTCCCAGCGCCAGAGCGGTTGCTTCCAGAAAGGGTCGGGCCATGTAAACTTACCATCTACGGCCATTCGTTCGTAGCCGCCCCAGACGTTATTCACCAGGATGTCGATGGCTGGTTGCTCGCTTAGAATCTTTTCAAAGGCGGTTGTAACCTGCTCGTCCTGGCGATGGTCGCACGGGAGAGCAATACCCTGGCCTCCCTGGGAAGTAACCTCGGCGGCAGTCTGGAAAATCGTACCCGGCAGGTCGGTCGCGCCCTGACCTTCCTCGGTTGTCCGGCCCGTTACGTAGACCGTCGCGCCCGCTTCACCCAGGCCAAGCGCTACCCCTTTACCTACACCCCGGCTGGCACCGGTAACTACCGCAACCTTATTCCTTAAATCCGGCATGACGTTTCTCCTTTCGGTTTTTCTAATTTGAGGCAGGCGAAAACTTGAAATACGAGACACGATAAACGTTCCAGGGCGGTATCCTGTATAATATCCATATCAGCAACGACCAGAAAAAGTGGCTCGAATCCTGAAATCCGCCGATATATTTAGAAAAAACTCTGGAGTAGAAAGTAAGAAATGAAGGTAACTGCCGAGCCGGTATCCCGGTTGATTGATGAATTGAATAAGCTGCCGACGATTGGACCGAAAACCGCTTCCCGGCTGGCTTTTTATATTTTGCGGGGTTCGAAAGACGACGCCGAGGCCCTGGCCCAGGCGATTATTGATGTAAAAGAAAAAATCGTCTATTGCTCGGAATGCTTTAACCTGACCGAACACGACCCCTGTCCGGTCTGTTCGAACAAGGACCGCGACCGGCAAATCTTGTGTGTGGTCGAGGAACCCCTGGACGTGGTGGCCCTCGAAAAGACCCACGAATTTAACGGGTTATATCATGTGCTGCACGGCCATATCGACCCGATTAACGGTATCATGGCCGACGACCTGCGTATCCGCGAACTGGTAAACCGGGTCAAACTCGGCGATGTCAACGAGGTCATTTTGGCGATGAACCCGAACGTGGAAGGCCGGGCTACCGCCAACTATATCAACCGGCTACTGGTGCCGCTGGGCGCGACTATTTCGACCCTGGCAACCGGCCTGCCGGTCGGCGGCGACCTGGAATATGCCGATGAAATAACCCTTTCCAACGCGCTCAAAGGCCGTCGCCTGATTTAAGCGGCTTCCTTTTATCAGTTCAGGACAGGTTGTAAGAAATCGAGGCGGCGTCGAGCGGTTCGTGTTGGACCAATTCGAGGGGGAAAACCTTACCCTCGCTGAGCCGCCGGTAGAGGTCTTTAAAGGGCGTGGAACGCAATGTTACCGCGTCCTTTTCAATTTCGGCCAGCTCCAGCCAGCGCCCGCCGGAAATCTCGCCGGGAGGCAACTGTAAATTCTCAGTATCCTGGCCTGGCTGTAGTTTGGCGGCAAAACAGACAAACAGGTTCGGGTCCTCCCGGTGACCGCTCCGAATGATACCGACAAAGCCGGTAATTTCGATGGCAAGGCCGGTTTCCTCGGTGGTCTCGCGGACCGCCGCATCGGGCAAGGTTTCGCCCACATCCGGCTTGCCGCCCGGCGGACCCCATTTGCCCGGCTGGCGACGGCTCCGGGCCTGCTGCACCAACAAATATTTTCCAGTATGTTCGACCATCGCGCTGGCAACCAGGGTAACTTTCAAATTTTTCTCCTCCTCAACCTGACACAATTTGGTCCAGTTTACTCTGTTTAAGTGTCTTGTCGCAAATTCAGAAGACTCTTTCCGGCTATTCAACAAAACTAAACCCAACTTCCAGCGGACCGGTAGTACCAAAGGTTTATTGACACCTTTCGGGCTTTCCAATATTCTGGGTTAACAACGGCCACTTAAAAAGCCCGGCCCTGGCTCACGCTAAATAAAGCTTTGCACCGGTCCCTTAAAATTCAGGTAAATTTTCCCTGACAGAAATAATCTTCACATTTTTAGAAAGCTACAAAATGCTCACAAAGAGCCCGCCCCAAACCCAGCGCCGTTTTTCACCGGGCCGCACGCTCTGGCGAAGTTTAAATTTGCTGGTAGCGCCGGACCGCCTGCCCCTGACGATTATCCTGCTTGGGGTCCTGTTCCGGGTCGGGCAATATCTTTTTAACCGCTCTTTGTGGATAGATGAAGCCTCAATCGCCCTGATTATCAAGGAACGAAGCTTTGGGCAGTTGTTCGAGCCGCTAAATTATAACCAGGCCGCGCCTATCGGGTTTCTGCTGCTGGTCAAGACCGCTACCATTCTTTTTGGATATAACGAACTGGCCTTGCGGCTTACTCCCTTGCTGTGCGGGGTAGCCTCATTGCCACTTTTTTACCTGGTGGCCCGGCGGTTGGTCCGGCCCGGTGCGGTGCCAATCGCCCTGGCCCTTTTTGCGGTTGCGGACAGCCTGATTTACTATTCTTCCGAGTTAAAGCAGTATTCAGGCGATGCCACCGTTGCTGTACTACTCTACCAGGCCACCTATCTACCCCTGGCAAAAACCAACTCTTTTACCTTTTTGAAACTGCTGGGCACGGGAGCCGCCGGGGCTATTTTGCTCTGGTTCTCGCACCCGTCCATTTTTATCCTGGCCGGGATTGGGATGGTGCTGTTTTTAAAAAATGCCCTGGCCCGGAACTGGCGCAAGGTCGCTCTGCTCCTTATTCCCGGTATCTTCTGGCTGGTCAGCTTTGCAATCTTTTACGTGGTGTCGCTCCAGGCGGCCACCTCAAACCAGGGGTTGCTCGACTTCCACGAAGTCTTCTTTATGCCAATGCCGCCCCTGACCCCGGCTAACCTGACCTGGCTGGCAACCAATTTCTTTTTCATCTTCCAAAATCCCGGTTCAACCGGACTAGCTGGGCTAGGGGCGCTCTGCTTTATCATCGGGGGCTTTGCCTATTATAAAAAGCAGACCTCGAATTTTTGGGCCCTGGTGTTGCCTATTTTGTTCGCCCTGGCAGCCTCCGGCTTTCACAAATACTCTTTTGACGGCAGGTTACTGCTTTTCCTGCTCCCGGCCCTGTACCTGCTTATCGGAGAAGGGGTAGCGGAAGTCCGCGAGGTGACCCGCAAGGTTTCCCCGGTCATCGGGCTGGCCCTGGTGGTCTTGTTGTTAGCCCTGCCGGTCGCGAGCGCCTTCATAGGCGTTGGCGCGCCCCGCACCAAAGAGGAACTGCGCCCGGTCCTGGCCTACTATCAGGCCAACCGCCAGCCTGACGACTTGCTGTATGTCTATTACGGGGCAGGGTCTGCCTTCCAGTATTACCAGGATACCCTGGGGCTGGGGCAGAATTGCTGCATTATGGGTGTGGGGTCGCGGGACGATTGGAGCCAGTATGCGCGTGACCTCGATAAGCTAAAAGGAAAATCGCGGGTCTGGGTGGTGCTATCACACGTTGTAAACAACGAGGAAACCTTTTTCAAATATTACCTGGACCAAACCGGGAAAGAGTTGGACGCGCTGCAAACTCCCGGCTCAATGATTTACCTGTACGATTTGAGCGGTAAATAATACGTTGGCATCAGGAAACGAAAAGAGGGAGACAAACCTTTCAAAGGCGTCTCCCTCTTTTTTATTTACGGTCTAGCCTGGGTACGGCCTTACCGGTCCGAATCGGGGTTCGGCACCTGGGGTATGAGCGGCGTACCATGCGGGCTGGGCTCCGGCATAGTCGGGTCCGGGACCGGGTCGGTAACAATAATCGGTTCCGGGTCGATGGGCTCAGGTTCGGACGGGTCGGTCGGGCCGGGACCACCGGGATGGGGCGGCAACACCTGTACCACCATCACACTTTTCTCAAGAGTCAGCATAAATTTACTCCTTCGTTTCTTGCGCGTTCAAACCGAGACGCTGGAAGGCCGTATCAATGTGCTTGAGGTGATAACCGTAATCGAAAACACCTTCCAGTTCAGTGGGAGAAATCCGGGCAGAGATTTCCGGGTCGGACTTCAATCCTTCAATAAAACTGACCCGTTCTCGCCAGGCTTTCATGGCGTGCTTCTGGACCAGTTTGTAGGCCACCTGCCGGTCCAACCCTTTTTCGACCAGCTTTAGCAACACCTGCTGGGAGAAAGTCAGGCCGCCACTCGATTCCAGGTTGTACATCATTGCGTCCGCAAAGACCACCAGGCCGTCGAGAATCGCGGTCATTTCGACCAGGGCATAGTCGAGGACCAGGCAGGCGTCCGGGAAAATCACCCGCTCGGTCGAAGAATGGCTGATGTCGCGCTCGTGCCAGAGCGGCACGTTTTCCAGGGCCGTCATGGCATAGCCTCGCAAAAGCCGGGCCATCCCTGCGATGCGCTCGGAGCGGTGCGGATTGCGTTTGTGGGGCATGGCGCTGGAACCTTGCTGGTGTTCGCCAAAAGGTTCCTCGACCTCGCGCACCTCGGTTCGTTGCAGGTGGCGAATCTCGGTCGCAAATTTTTCCAGCGAGGCGCCGACCAGGGCCAGGGTCGTAATATACTGGGCGTGGCGGTCGCGCTGTAAGGTCTGGGTCGAGACCGGGGCCGCCCGCAGACCAAGGGATTCGCAGACTTCATCTTCGAGGTCGGGCGGGACGTTGGCGTGGGTGCCGGTCGCACCAGATATTTTACCCACCGCGATATTCAGGCGAGCTTCATCGAGACGCCGCAGGTGCCGCCGGACTTCGTCCACCCAGACCGCCAGTTTGTAACCGAAAGTAAGCGGTTCGGCGTGCATGCCGTGGGTGCGGCCAATCATGACCGTATCTTTGTACTTGACAGCCTGGCGTTCGAGGACAGCCAGCAGTTTTTCTAAATCCGACCGGAGCAGGTCAAGGGCTTGCACCGAGGTGACCGAGAGCGCGGTATCGACCACGTCGGTGCTGGTCAGGCCCAGGTGGACGAACCGGACATCGGGACCGATGGTTTCCCCGGCGGCCCGCAAAAAAGCAATTACATCGTGGTCGGTCTCTTTCTCAATCTCAAGCATGCGCTCCAGGCTGACGGTGCCCTGGCGAATAGCCGGGAGGGCCGATTCGGGGATAACCCCGCGTTTGGCCCAGGCTTCGCAAACCGCTTTTTCCACGGCCAGCCAGGTATCTATCCGGTGCTGGTCCGACCAGATGGCGGCCATCTCCTCCCGGCTGTAACGGTCAATCATCTAAAACTTCCCCTCTTTTTCTTGTTCGTTATCTGTTCGTCAGGCTTTTCTGGTTAATACGCCCCATAACTCATCGCCGTTGCGCCGGGAGTGCCAGCGCCGGGCCGGGGCGAGGTGTTCGATTTCAAAGAGCGGTGAAAAGAGATGGCGGACTTCCTCCGCAGAGGTGCGGTAAGGTGGGCCACCCTCGCGGTTATGTGCCCAGAAAACCGCCCACAATTTTCCACCAGGTTTGAGTATATCATGGATTGTCCGGGCGTAGTTGGGCCGAAGGGACGGGTCAATCGCGCAAAAACAGGTATGCTCGACCGCGTAATCAAAGGCGGCGTTGAAAGAAGGAGGTAGCCGGAAAAGGTCGTGCCGTTCGAAGCTGGCGCGGTCGTCCAACCCGCGGGAGTGGGCTTGCTGGCGGCAATATTCCACCGCCGAGGGCGCAAAATCGAGACCAAGTACCTCAAAACCGTGCGCAGCCAGTAAAAGGGCTTCGTGGCCGCGCCCGCAACCCGGCACAACCACCCTGCCGGTAGTCGGCGCCTGGGGACTTGCCAGGAAATCCACCATGGGTGGGGCCGGTTCGCCCAAATCCCATGGGGTCAGGTTATCCTGGTAACGTTCTTCCCAAAACCTGGCATCCAGCCTGCTCTCCTGGGTCATCGGGCTTCCTTTCTGGGAAATCTTAACGGGCTACCCCGCTGTTCAACAGGTTAATATAGTCATCCAGGATACCGGTCACCCGGTCGATAACCGCCTGGTCATAGGTCCAGAAACCTTCAAAGTTACGGAAAAGCAGCTTTGAGGTGGTGCGAGTGCTGTTTTTAGGGCGAGGTTGCTCGTTAGCGACCAGGGCCATGGAGACAAAACGAGGATTATTTAGCACCACGAACCAGTTATGGGCCAGGCTCGACTCATCCAGGGTAGGCACCTTCGCCAGGGTGATGACGTGCATATTGGGTTCGCCCCACGGGGAAATATCCGGGATACCAAAAATATTGATGGGGTTGCCAGTCTGGCAAAGCTTTTTATACCGTTCCATCTGGGGTAGCATGCGCGAGAACTTTTGAAACCCGGTATAAAAGGTAAAGTTACCCCCCAGGTTGATGGCCTGGTCCTCGATAACGTGGCTGATAGCCTCCATCCCCAGGACCGACGTGGTAAAAAAGAGGTTCCCGGCTTTCAAGGAGGCGTCAAGGGCGGGAGGAGCTTCCTCATTAAAAGACCGAAACCCGGCAGCCTGAAAATCGGCGCGGTGGCTGGCAATTTCGATGAGTTTATTTAACTCTTCGGCGTGGTTCATACTACTCCTGTCAGTTAAATGCAAGATTTAGTTTAGGCGTGGCAATTATTTTGAGAGCAAGTCGATTTTAAGTGGCAAAACTCAAATTCACCTGAACAATTTAGCAGATTGACGGATTATATTCAATCTTCCGGTACATAGTGTTTAGTGTTTAGGTTTCAGTGTTTAATACACGGTAAATTTACCGGACTTTGCCCTACCCTAATAAAAAATTAGAGTAAACCGGGCTGTTCGAGGTGGAGACGTAGAAAGTCCCACAGCCTTTCCAGGCTGGGCGGTCTTTCGATACCGGGCGCGACCAACCGTCCCAGGAAGATTTCCCTGGTCAGGTCGAAGCCGGGTTCGCTGGACGGCCCTGCCAGGCGGACCTGCGCGTACCCGACCTGGCCGTTATAGGCGAACTGGCGGGCAATCACCTGGCTGGCAAACCCCAACCCCAGGCCGTGTTCAGCCGCCAGGATGATACCTTCGGGGCTATCTATTTCGGCGACCACGTTTAAATCGTTGGGACTTAGCCCGGCGGCCCGCAGCACAATCTCGGTCCGGCGGCGCGTCTCCGAACCGCTGGCACGCAACAGAAAAGGCTGGCCTTTCAGATCGGCCAGGCTCACCTGGGTGCCGTTCCAGGGATGGGTCGGCGGCAGGACCAGCACCAACTCATCGGAATAGAGAAGCAAAGTCTCGATAGATTTCTGGCGAGGCGGGCGGCTTAGCAGGGCCAGGTGGGTTTCACGGTCCTGCAACTTTTCCAGGGCGGTGTCTTCGCCGGTCTGAGTCAGGGAGAACCGGACGGCATCATAGCGGCGGTGGAACTGGCTAAGGAGTTCCGGCAGAATGTAGAGGGCGGCGGCGGTGCTGCGGGTATAGGTAATATTTATCCGGCCCCGCACCTCGCCCAGCCCGGCGTTAAAAGCTTCTTCAAGCAAAAGCGCCTGGGCAATCAGGGGCCGGGCCGCTTCCATCAGGCGGCGCCCCGCCTCGGTAAGCTCGATGCGCGGGCCGTTCCGGTTAAAAAGTTTAACCTTGTAGGTATCCTCAAGGCCGCGAATATGCTGGCTGACACCCGGCTGAGTCAATTTAAATTCTTCCGCCGCCGCCGAAAAACTGCCGCGTTCTCCTGCCGCCACGAAAATCATAAGCTGGTAAAGATTTACCATGAAAGTTTCACTGTAACTGTTACCATTCTACTAATCTACTAAAGAGAAACCGGGGGTCGCTACATCAACTTCTTTAATCAACCGGCTGGTCGGTAGCAGGTTGGCCGGGCGCGTTCTTGCCCCGGTCAAAACCCATACCCTCGAACATTTCGAGCGGGTATTTTTTGCGGTTTTTCGCCATAGTCTTTAAGAAACATTCCTCGACACTCAGCCCGTAAGCCTCGGCCACCTTGAGGACGTGGCAAAATACATCGCCCAGTTCGATTTTGAGTTCTTCCAGTTTCAGGACTTCGGCCTGACGGGTCTCCTGCACCTCGGCCCGGCGGCTTTCCAGGTGAGTAATCACGCGGGCCATCTCACCGAGTTCTTCCATCATGTGAATGGTGGTGTAGTAACGGCCCTCGGTGTCACTCGGATACCAGCCGCGCTCGTCCAGGAACCGGCGCAGGTCGGCCTGGGCCGCGTCAAGCGTCACCGGATGCGGTAAATTGTTAGTTTCGTCCATTTGTTAAGTAATCTTTCTAATAACCCTGGCGGATTTCCTTTTCGTAGGCGTCTACCAGGTCTTTTGCTTCTTTAAGGCCCAGCCCGGTCTGCTCCCGCACCAGTTTGATAGCCTGGATTTTCTGTTTATTCATCACCAACTGGTGGACTTCCGGCGAGAGAGAAGGTTTCGACCCGGCGGGGCTAAACCCCGGAATATTCGGCTGGCCGAACGGCTGCTGGTTGTCCCAGCTACTGCGCAAGGGTTCCCCGGCAGGGGTATCCGCAAACACATTACTAACCGCCTGTTCGCGCCCCCAGGCGGGCTCTTTGCCGTTATTCATGTCGAGCTTACGACTCAAAAGGTCAATCTTCTGTTCCAGCCGCCGGATTTCCGCCCTATACCGGGCCGTCTGCGAACCGGTGACCAACAAGAATAACAAGAATGCGATACCTAAAATGACCCATTCCATACGGGTTTAACCTCGCTTTCAGAGAGTTAAACAATCCCAAACAACCGCCGGACGTTTTCTCCGGTCTGCTCGGCCACATCTTCGTAACTGATACCTTTCAGCTCGGCAATTTTTTCGGCCACCAGGCGCACCCTGGCCGGTTCGTTGCGCTTACCCCGGAAAGGGTGCGGCGTCAGGAAGGGACAATCGGTTTCGACCAGCATGCGTTCGAGCGGGACCACCCGCGCAACTTCGTGCCGCTCGAAAGCTTTGGTAAAAGTTACCGGACCTGCTATCGAGATAAAGACTTCCGGCCCCAGCGCGATACACTCGGCGGCTTCGGCGGGAGTGCCGGTAAAGCAGTGCATCATAATCTTTCGATTGGTGGCTTTCCGCTTCAAAATCTCCAGCAAATCCGGCATGGCATCCCGGCAGTGAATAACCAGGGGCAAACCGAGGCGCGCCGCCAGGTCAATCTGCTTCTCGAAATAAACCTTCTGGGTTTCCGGCGGCACGTCCTCGTGGTAATAGTCGAGGCCGGTTTCGCCCAGAGCCACCACCAGGCCGGGATTTTCCTTCACGATTGTTATCAGGCGGTCGAGGGCGGCATCAGGGTCGCCCGCCCGCAAGATGTCGGTCGGGTGCAGACCGAGCGCCAGGTAGATAAAACCGGGGTAGCGCCGGGCCAGTTCGAGCGAAGAATTCCAGCGAGGCGGGTCCACCCCTACATTCAGGATGCGGGCAACCCCGACCTGTCGGGCGCGTTCGATGGTTTCAGCCCGGTCCTCGGCGTAATCTTCAAGGTCGAGGTGGGCGTGGGCGTCAATGAGCATGGATTTGCGCTTCTCCATCCGCTACCGGCAAGGCGGCCTGGGGCAAGTAAATCTTTTCCCGCTCGATATAAGCGATAACTTCTTCCGGCAAGAGATAGCGAATGGAAATATGTTGGGAAACCCGGTGACGGATTTCGGTCGAGGAAATTTCGACCAGCGGTACATCGAGCAGAATCAGGTGCTCATTCAGGTCAATCTGAGGCAGCCCGGCCTGGAGTTTCGCCAGGGGTAAATCGAAGCCGGGACGGTTGACCACGACCAGTTTCGCCAGGGTCACGACCTGGTCCGGCTCGTTCCAGCTTAACAACTCGGCGGCGGCGTCCACCCCGATGATAAAGTAAAAGTCGGTTTCCTCGCCGTAATCTTCGTGCAGCGCCTGTAAAGTCTGGGCCGTGTAGGAGAGACCGGGCCGCTCGATTTCGATAGGCGATACCTCAAAGAGCGGGTTGTCCTGGGTCGCCAGGCGGACCATTTCCAGGCGGCGGCGGGCCGGGGTAATATTCAGGTTTTGTTTGTGGGGCGGGTCGCCGGTCGGGATAAAGAGCACCGCATCCAGTTCCAACCGCCAGCCCGCTTCGTTGGCAATAAGCAGGTGGCCGTTGTGGACCGGGTCGAAGGTGCCGCCCATCAGACCCAGTTTGCGGCGTGTATTTGGCTTGGTTTCGTTTATAGACATCAATAACTTTCGGTAGCCGTAACAACGGAAAACGCGCCCCCTGGGGTAGCCCGTAGAGGGCGCGTAAAGACAGTGTAAAAATACCTCAACCTGACAGGTGGGTATTATAGTTAATTCAGGTTTAACGTTCAACGTTGAGCGTAAACCCCATCCTTCATTTGGCGGTAGCGGGTGCGGCGGCAGCGGCAACCACGCCGGTAACTTCTAATTCCGGGAGACTTTTAACCAGGGCCAACACCACGTCCGAAGCCGTGGTCGAGGGGGCCGTCACCGGGCTCCAAAAATCGAGCTTGCAATTATAGAGCTTGGCGGCGATGGTCTCCACGAAAACCTGCGGAGCCGGGTCTTTACTGACCTTTACGTTATCAAACTCGGCAACAACCGCTTTGACCTGGCCCGAAAATTCCTCGAAAGTTTTACCATCGAGCGGCATCGTAAAGCGGACGACCGTCAGGCGGTGGCGGTAGGCCGTCCGGTTGGTCACGATTTCTGCGAAAACGATGCTGTTCGGGATAAAGACCTGCACGCCATCATCGGTATGAAGCTGGGTGGTGCGGATTTCGATGTTCTCGACCTGCCCTTCCACGTCGCGCACCTTGACCCGGTCGCCAATGCTAAAGGGTTGCTCGAGCAAAAGATAGACGCCAGACACGAAATTTTTAAGGATGTCCTGGATGGATAAGCTAACGGCCAAACTTACCAGGCCGAACAGGGTCAAAAGGGTCGAAAGCCCGGCCCCGGTATAGATACTCAAAATCGCCAGGAGAGCGATTATTATCAGCGCGACATAGACGAGGTTACTCAGCAGGATGGGCAGGTTGGCGTTCCGGCTGGTCCGGTTGACGACCCGCTTGACGGTATTGCGTAAAATCCGGCCCAGGATAACAAAAAGGGCCAGGATAAGCAGACTCAGAATGGTTTTTCCAAGCAAATCAAGAAGCTGGTTCTGGTTAACCAGCGTCAACAAACGATTCCACAAATTCTCCAAAAGAAAAAGTCCTCCTAAGGTTTCAATCCAACGGCCACCGTTCAGGGGGTAGGGGTAGGAGAAGCCACCGGGGAAACAGCCGTGATACTGGCCTGGGGAGTAATGTACTGGGGAGCGACGATACGGAAACTATCCGACCAGGAATAATGGCGGTCCGTACAGTCGGCGATAGATTGTCCGCCCGAAGGGCAAAGCAGGTAATACTGGATAAAAATACGGTAATTGCCGGGGATATTCCAGTCCTCGCCCGGATAGGGACGGGTCTTTTTTGTATCGAAAGGAAAGGAAGCGTCAGCGTTCGCACCCGGCGGAATCTGGACCGGTTGCTGCCCAATCGGGCCGCAGTTAGGATAGCCGCCGGGCGCGACATTGGTCCAGTTATTTAAATCGGCGGTCTGGTCCTTATTATTTATATCGCTGCCGATAAACCGTTGCAGGATAGTGCCGTCGCAGTTGCTGACATACAAAGATTTTTCCCGTTTATTGTTGATGTAAAAAGTTACCTTTTCACCGGGGATGATTGGAACATAATCTTTTATGGCATAAATAACGAGGTCCACGCCAAAGTCCGAGCCCGGTATGATGGTCGGAGGCGGCGTGACCCCGGTAGCCGCCAGGGCGGTGCCGAGCGCGTTATTCTGGTCACGCCGGTCGACATTGCCCTGGGGCTGTATTGCCAGGAGTACGACAAGGACGACTACCGCCAGCAAGACCAGCCCGGCCAGAAGCTTCTGGGGCAGGTTGATACCGGGTTTGGGTGGCTCGGCCTGGCTGACCGGCCCTTTTTTACCGGCTACAGCAGCGGCGGGGGGAACCGCACCCGGTTTACTCCCCCCGTTCGCCCTGATACCGGGACGGGCGAGGGGGGTCTTCTGGGACGGTTTAACGGGCGGCCTGGTTTGCTGCTTCATAGTCGTTCTAAAATCCTGGGAATAAAAACCTGCTTAACTGGTCAGTTCCTTGACCACTTCGTTAATCAGGCGGCCATCGGCCTTGCCTTTTAACTCTTTGGAAGCCAACGGCATTATTTTGCGGAAGTCTTTACCCTCGCGCTCGACCAGCGGGGTGAGGGCAGCCACGATTTCTTCCCGGCTAAGCTGGCGGGGCAGGTATTGCTCCATGATAGTCATCTCGACCCGCTCTTTTTCGGCCAGGTCCTCGCGGCCACCCTTTTCAAAGGCTTCAATCGAATCGCGGCGCTGTTTGATTTCCTTCTGGACCACCCCGATATAATCGTTTTCGGTGATTTCGACGCCATAGTTAGGATTCTTGCGGTCGGTCCGGTCTACTTCAAGGCGCTGGATAGACGCCCGCAGCAGCCGGATAGTATCAAGCCGGGCCGTCTCCTTGCTGCGCATGGCCGACTTCATATCTTCCACTAACTGCTCTTTCAGACCCATTTTTCGTATCTCCGTTCTGTAAATTCTCGTTTCTCGGTTTGTGTAAAAATATTTCCAGAGTCTATCGCCAGGTTTAACCCTGCAAACTGCCTCAAATTATAACACGTTAAGACGTTGAACGAGACAACGTTCACCCATAAAGGGTGCGTTGAACGGAATTTCCAGATAAAAAAGAATTACCCCGTAACCGGGTGAATTCCTTTCGAGTGTACACCGGGTGGGCTGGCGTGACAATAGGAGAAAAAACCTATCGCGAAGTCGAAATACAAAGTTTATTGCGCTTTGAAACCGTAATAAACGCCAACGGCGCTGCCCACTGGGAACCCTACGGGCTAGATTCCTCCACTTCGGTCAGAATGACAAGTTGGAGGTCTGTGACATTACCCAACAGGCCTGAGACACCCGTAGTATAGCCTATGGTGGGGTATCAAAGGTATAGAATGAGAAGTGTAAGACATTTATATTTGACCTAGAACAGATATTTCTCAAAAACAAATCTTTAGCAGAATAATAACTGTCCTAAACCCATTTACCCCCTGCTGACCTCAAATTACTAAAGACTGCAAACTAAACACTAAAACACTTTTTTCTGCCTACTGACCTCTGACCTCTGGCTTCTGCCTACTAACCCCTTGTAATAAAAAAGGCGGCTTTTGCAAGCCGCCATTGTTAAAGGTTAAAAATGTGAACAGACTTATTTCCAGTTGAGTTGAAACGGCCCCAGTGCCGCATCCATACCCGTATTAGCTAAGACTTAATTCCTTTCACGGTCCGGCGCTACGGCCTGGGGCGAGAGGGTCTTGTTTTTGGCGGGCCACTGTTCTTCGAGGGCGGGCATCGACCCTTTTTTGCCTGTCACCTGCTCAAGCTCGATACAGTAAACCGAGACAGCCTCCAGGCGCGGGTAGAAACTCCTGGGCCGGTCCCAGGTCGGGTCGGCGTACTTCGCCATGAAACGGTCGAAGAACCAGGCCTTTTTGGCCGGGTCGCTCTCGATGCTGACCGTGCCGTAGGCGATAACGCTGGCATAGCTGGCCGAGGTATCGCACTCGAACTCGCCATAGGGCCAGACCTGCCCGATTTCGGCGACCTCGAAGCAGACACGCGGGTTCTGGTCGATATTCTGGCGGAAGTGACCGCTAATCCTGGAGTTGTGAGTGTAAATCTTGCCGTCCTCGTAAACGAAAAGATTGGGTACCACGTAGGGCTGGCCGCCTTCGCTCGAAGTGCCGAAGTGACCGACTTTGGCCGTCTTTAACAGGGCCTCGATTTCGGCCTCCGGCATGGCCTTGTCCTGGCGACGAATGACTCCCTGGCTCATCTTAATCCCTTCCGGCAAATTCGGGGTCGCCCATGCGCGCTTTGAGACGCTCCTTAACCAGGGGCCACTCCGTATCAATAATGCTAAAATAGACCGAGTCGCGGATATAGCCGCTCGGATAAATCACGTGCTTGCGCAGGACACCCTCTTTTTTAGCCCCGATGCGCTCGATAGCGTTCTGGGAACGCCAGTTGCGGCTGTCGGTCTTTAACTGGACCCGGATAGCGCCCTGGGCATCGAAGGCGTGGCTCAATAACAAATACTTACATTCGGTGTTGATGGCCGAGCGCCAGTAAGCCTTGCCAAGCCAGGTCCAACCGATTTCCAGGCCGCGGTTCTGGGGCTGAATATCGAGATAACTGGTAGTGCCGGCAGCTTTGCCGCTGACTTTATCAATGATAGCGAAAGGTATTCGCAGCCCGGCCAACTGCTGACCCAGCGCGCCCTGGATAAAAGCCTGCATTTCTACCAGGCTATCGGGGCGCGGTATGGATAAAAACTGCCAGACTTCGTCATCGTTGCCCGCTTCGAACAAATCGGGAGCGTGGTCTAGAGTAAGCGGTTCAAGCCTAACATATTTGCCTTCAAGGACAATCGGTACTATCTTCATAGCGTCTTACCTTCCGCAGGATTGTTATTAATGACAATGTTGACTTATCTTCATTGATATGGTAATGTAATAATAACAAAACACTACAATTTGTCAATATGGAAAAGTGTTCAGTAATCAGTTTTTAGTTTTTAGTTGGCCGGACATAAAGAGTGATTTAAGAGCAAACTTCCGAAAGTCATAAAATTCTGGGGAAAGTTTCGAGGAAAAGATTGGATTTCGCCAAAATAAAACTGGATAAAACCGATAGCCAGCCCCTTTACCGCCAACTGGCCGAGCAACTCAAAAAAGCTATCCGGCAAGGGGATTTACGTTCGGGAGAGAAATTGCCGCCCATCCGAGCCTGGAAAGAAACCCTCGCTATCAGCCCGGTTACGGCTACCCAGGCTTACGAACTGCTTGGTGAGGACGGCTATGCGGTCGGCCAGGTCGGACGCGGCACTTTTGCCCGCCTGCCCCAGCCTGACAAACCAGCCCTGGCCAGCCTCCCCCCGGCACCTCCGGCGGAAGTCCCGGCGGTCACGCCCCGCTCCACTTTCCCGGCGGCTTCTTTTGGTTTTCCCGACTACTACAAATCGAGCCGCTCGGCCCTGGTCCAGCGCGCCTCGAACGCCTCGATTGGCCGCCACCAGGGCGCGGGCGGCAGTGACCTGATAATCCTGACCAGCGGCGGCCCGGCCCAGGAGCTTTTCAAAATCGACCGCTGGAAAACAGCCATGCAGTTGGCCGGGGAAAGCCTCGAACGGGAAAGTCAGCTTTACGGCAACGCCCAGTTCCAGTACGGCTCGGCCCTGGGCGACCCCGCAACTCGCCAGTGGTTGGCCGGGTATTTATCGCGCTTTGGCTTCCAGCCCGACCCTGACGAAATATTGTTGACTACCGGCAGCCAGCAAACCCTCGACATTCTCAGCCGGGTGCTGGCCGGGCCGGGCGACTATATGCTGGTCGAAAGTCCTTCCTATGTTTCGGCCCTGGAGATTTTCGAAAACCGGGGTGTCAACTGGCTGCCCCTACCCCTCGACGACCAGGGTATCTCCCCCGAACAGGTCGAAAGGCTGGCCGACCGCTACCGCCCCCGCCTCCTCTATACCATCCCGACCGCCCAGAGCCCGACCGGGATTACCCTGTCAACCGAACGGCGCAAACAGCTTGTTGAACTGGCCGACCGCTACAATTTCTGGATTATCGAGGACGACACCTGCAACGAGTATTATTACGAAAGTGATGCCTTCTTGCCCGCCATTAAGAGCTATGATCGGGCCGAAAGGGTCATTTACCTCAAAAGTTTTAGCAAGCTAATTTTCCCGGCGGTCCGCTTTGGCCTGGTGACGGCCCAGAAACCGCTCATGGAACGGCTCTCTGAGGCCAAGGCCGTATTCGACCGGGGAATTTCCCTGCCCCTGGCCCGCGCCGTCATGAAATACGCCGGAACCCCCGTCTTCGAGCGTGAAGTCAGCGCGGCCCGCCAGGTCTACAGCGAACGGCGCGCTGCCATCATTGCCGGGTTCGAGGCCGAACTGGCCCCTTTAGGATGCAGTTGGAGCAAGTGCGAGGCCGGGTTCAGCCTGCAACTGACCCTGCCCGAAGATATCCGCTCGGACGAATTTCACCTGGCCGCCGCCGAGCACGGTGTGGCCGTCCTGCCCGGTCCCATCTATTACCCGGTTCTGAACGAGAGCCGCCTCAATACCGTCCGCGTCAGCTTTGGCGACAACGCGCCCGAACGGCTGCGAGAAGCCTGCCGGAGATTGGGCCTGGCCTTAAATGCCCTGCGACGAAAGACCTTTGTGCCGTCAGGAACGCCTGTTATTACCGTAGTCTAACCCTGCCTTAATTTATTTCAGATTGACAACTCCCCGGATTACCCATTAAGATAACTTCGTGCAGCAATTCCTGTGCGTTAATACAACTTTCTCAAAGGGTTGAACGTTAAACAGTTTGCGCGGACTGTTCAGGCGGTCAATTTTCCGGTGCTCTCTCACTACCCGCCAGTCTTGTCTTGATTATTGTAGGTTTAACATTTTCCGGTTGAGCCAATAATATATAGCGCCCGGTTATAGTAAACTCACTCTCACATATACAGAGATTATCTTGAGGTTTGGAATGTTTTTGAAAAATAAAAAGCTCGGTGCAGCTTTTTTTATCTACCTTGTTCTGCCCCTGCTCACCAGTACCTTTAGTATTATTCCGCAGACCGCCAGCGCCCTGGCCGCGCCCGCTACCGCTACCCAGGCCGCCGGACCCGGCGACTCTTTTGGTTCGACCCAGTTCTACCAGACCTGGCAGCGGACCGACCAGCCGATTGCCGCCCAACGCGCCTCCCGAAGCTGGTATTGGGGTCCCGCGCCGGTAACCGGTGCAATTTACGAGGATTACGACCAGACCGCGCCCGCCGGGAAGCGCCTGGTGCAGTATTTCGACAAGGCCCGCATGGAGTTGACCCAGCCCACCACAGGGTCGGTTAGCAACGGTCTGCTTGTTGTCGAGATGATTACCGGCAAACTGCAACTGGGGGATACCTCTTTTATGGATAAAGGCCCGGCGAAGGTCCCGGTGGCGGGGGATTCCGATAACGCCTTCCCGACCTATAAAGACTTTGGCCCTTATTACAACAAACCGGGCAACGCTCGCACCGGGGATTATATAAAGGCCCAGCTTACCCCGGACGGCCTCAACTTTATCAACACCTACCTGGACGACCCGGCCACCAAGGTTGCCACCGTCGTGAATAATTTCAGTATTCCCGAAGCTTTCTGGGATTACTTCAACCGCCAGGGCGTCGTCTTTAACCAGGGTGACTACACCAACGGCACCATAAGCAACTGGCTTTTCGCGGTCGGTAATCCCATCACCGAGGCTTATTGGACGAAAGTTAAGGTCGGCGGCGTCGAGAAAGACGTGCTGGTCCAGGCTTTCGAGCGCCGTTTGCTGACCTATACCCCTTCCAACTCGGAGGAATACAAGGTTGAGATGGGTAACGTCGGGTCGGCTTACCTGTCCTGGCGCTACAACGGCAAAATCCCGCAATTCGATAAACCGATTGAAAGTATTTTTACCAGTCCGACCCACCAGTGGTACGTTTCGAGCGATACTTTGAACCTGCGGACCGCCCCAAACTCGTCAGCCCCGCGCCCGACCAACACCAAGGAAACGCCTTTCGTAACCCAGATGCAAGCCGGGGACCACATCCAGGCTATCCGGGCCGTAGCGGGTGAAGAAGTCGTCAAAGGCAACAACGTCTGGTACCAGATTTACGAGAAACCGGACATCTTTGTCTACTCGGAGTATCTTAAACCGCTTGTAATGCCAGATTACCCGGCGGTACCGCGCACGCACCCTGGCATCTGGGTCTCGGTCTCTATCGCCAAACAGGCCATGGCGGTCTTTAACGGCGACAAGATGATTTACCATACCCTGGTCGCCACCGGCATCGAAGGCGGCCCGATTGACCACTCGACGGTCAAAGGGGTCTTTGCCGCTATCGGGGGTTACCGGCCTTTAACCCAGACCATGCAGGGTGGGAACCGCGCCTCCGAAACCGACTACAAGTTGCTCGATATTCGCTACGTGACCTACTTCTACGCCGACTTCGCCATTCACGGCAGTTACTGGCACACCAAGTACGGTATCGCCGAGCAAAGCCACGGCTGCGTTAACGCGACGGTCTATGATGCCAGCCTTATCTGGCAACTGCCGGTCGGAACGGTCGTAGACGTGTTCTAGTCCCAAAAGAGTAATAAAAATGGTGAGCCGTCCGCTCACCATTTTTTATTCCCCTGATTTTAACGACGCTGCCAGGCTTTGTCCTTGCGTTTCTGGAAATACCCAGCCAGGACGATAAAGAGGACCGTTATGCCGAGCAGGACGCCCCAGCGCAACACCAGGTTCTGGGCCCGGCTTGACTGTGAGGTGATGGTCGGGCTCAAAGGCGGATACTTGCGGGCGCTGGGGTCGCGGTCGTAATTGGCCGGGTCGAAGGTGCCGCCGTTCCCGGTAAAGCCGGGCGGTTGGTCGCCGACCTGCTGGTAGAAAAGGCGGTTTACATCGGCGGACGTACCCAGGCTGTCAATCGACCACTTCGAAACGGTAATATAGCTCAAGACCTGGCTCGGACCCGATAGCGGGAAGATAATCCCGGCCAGGATGATTTGCGGCACCAGGATAATCGGCACCACACTGGTAGCTTTATCCATGTTTGAGGCCAGGGCCGAAATCAACAGGCCCATCCCCAGGCCGCCCAGGGTCGTCAGCCAGACCCCGATAATCATTTCGATAGCCGGGGGCAGGAGCGACCCGGTTGGCGGCACGCCCGCCCTGAGCATCACGACCCCGGCCAGGATAATACTCTGGATCAGGCACAGCACGCTCAAAACGGCCACTTTGGATAAGATATAGGGAACAACCCGCAGGTTGACCAGGCGTTCGCGCAGGTAGACCGGAGTCTCTTTGGTGATTTCGCGGGCGGCGTTGCTGGTGCCGAGCCAGACCGCCGCGATTGCCATGATGAATAGCACCTGCTGGGCGTTGGCCGGGGATTTCCCATTGGCAAAAATATTCTCGCCTGCTACCAGGGCCAGGATAAAGCCGATGATAGGCGCCTGCAGGAGCAAGACCAGCAGGTTTACCCGGTCGCGAATAAGGATATTGGTATAGCGGCGGGTCAGAATCCCGAACTGCCGCCAGCTTGAGATGCGCGGGGCGCGGGCGCGCTGCTCGCTGACCGGGGCGTTAATCTGAGTCGGGCGCAGTTCGCTAAGCCGTTGCAGGACATACTGCTGGTAAAAAAGTGAGTTGCGAAAGCGGGCTTCCCACTCCGGGCCGTTCTGTTCGAGCTTGCTATAAATGTCGGCAAATTCTTTTACCCCGAAGAAATCGAGAGCTTGCTGGGGCGGGCCGTAAAAACAGAGGCGGCCGCCGGGGGCCATAAAAATCACCTTATCGCAGGTGGTGATATTGGTGGTGGCGTGGGTAATCAGGATGATGGTCCGGCCCTGGTCGGCCAACCGCCGCAACAGGAACATCATGCGTTTATCGAGGCCGGGGTCGAGGCCCGAAGTCGGCTCGTCAAGATAAAAGAGGTTCGGCTTGGCTAAAAGTTCGACTGCTATCGAAATCCGCTTGCGCTGCCCGCCCGACAACTTCGAGACGACTACCTTGCGGCGCGAACTCATTTCAACGTCTTCCAGCACCTCGTTGACGCGCTGTTTGATTTCCTTGCCAGTGGTGTCTTTGGGCAGACGCAACTTGGCGACATAAAAAAGGGCCTGCTCGACCGGCAAGTCGCGGTGAATAATGTCCTCCTGCGGCACATAACCGAGACTGCTGCGAAAGACCTCAAAGTTCTGGTAATAGTCTTCTCCATTGATAAAGACCCGTCCGACCGGGGCCGGACGAAACCCGTTCAGGGCGTCCATGAGGGTCGATTTACCGGTGCCGCTTCCGCCGACAATCGCCACGAACTCTTTTGGCTGGATGGAGAGAGAAACATCGTTGAGCAGGATAAGCTGGTTGTCGTTGACGGCCTTGGTGACGCCAATGGCGTCGAGCCGCAGTTGGTCCGAGGCAGGCTGGGCGATAACGTCCGGCTGGTAGATAAGCTGGATACCGGCAATCTGGACCAGGTCGCCCGGCTTAATCCGCACCGGGTTCTGGGGCTTAACCCGCTGGCCGTGGACAAAGGTGCCGTTGGTGCTGCCGAGGTCTTGCAATATAGCGTCACCGTTCGGGCCGTCCCGCCGGATGATGGCGTGGTAGCCCGAAACCGGCGGGTAATCCAGCACAAAGGCGTTATTGGGGGCGCGGCCTATAGTGACCTGCGCCATATTCGGCTGAAACTGAAAGACCTGGGAGAGGGCCGGGGCGGGGTTGAGGCTATCGGTAAAAGTCAGGGTCGCCACGTTCCCCTCCGGGTCGCTGAGGCGGACCATATCGCCATCCAGCAAGCGGACCTCCCCGACCCGCTGGCCTTTGTAAAATAGGTTGTAGGTATTATTCGGGTCGGTTATGACATACTGGCCGGTCGGAAGACGGTTCAGGATAGCATGAAAGGGAGCGGGGGAGGTGAGGGGAATAATGATGTCGGCGTTCTGAGCCGGACCGATGGTGATGCGCGGGGTTTCCAGGCGGTATTCGCGGGAGGTGCCTTCGTAATCGACCTGCAAGGCCGGCCCACTCATAACCATGGTGCCATAACCGTGGTCCTCCTTGCCGTCACGGTCCTGGTCGGTCAGGAGCATTGTGCCCGCAACCGCCTGGGGAGCCTGGTGGACGAGGGTAGTCGGGCGGGCCTCCGGGGGTGGCGGAGCCAGTTGACCCTGGGCATTGGCAAGTACCAGCGTGATGGTCAGGGGACCAATCATAAACTGTTCGCCGTTGTTGATAGGCTGTCCGGCGGCGTTATTGAGGACCATTTTGACCGGGTTATTCGGGCTGAGATTTTCCAGCACCCAATTGCGCCCGTTGTATTTGAGCCGGGCCTGCTGGCGGGACACCTGGGGATGATTGATAATGACATCGTTACCCGGTTCACGACCTATCAGCATATCGCGTTTGGTAATCGGCACCTCCTGGACGACCTTGCCGCCTTCCAGCACCTGTAATTTGGCGATGTTATTGTTCATGAATTTCCCTCATGTAATTGAACTCTGTTCCGCACCACTCAATGTACTGAAACCGGAAGCGATAAGTTTCACTTTTGCCAATCAAGATTATTATGAAGCTGGCAGGGCCAAAAAAGTAAAAAACCGGCAATTTCCGAGGAGTCACTTTATTATATTAGTACATGAAAATCCTGCAACTCGAATCAGAAAAAATATACTGATTTCTTAAAAACCCTATTGACAAGAACCATTGTTCTTGCGTATAATTGTTCTAACAATTGTTAATAGACCTTAGTCACGCCTTAGGCGATAATAACGGACCCTTTGAAAGGCTAGAACCCGGAGTTACTTAGAAATGACGATAGCATCGGCTTCCAGGAAAAGCGCCGGTCAGACTGTTAAAAACGGTTTGGACAGCGCTCCTAAGATGGCAAGAGTTATACCCGCCGCTGGAGGCCGGGGCAAAGCGCCGGTGAGCGCCGAAGTTCCGGTAGCAGGGACGATGGTAGTTGAACGTCCTGGGCCGGTTAATGCAACCGGGCGCGGGCGCTCTGGAGGAAGACGTAAAATGAACCAACTCTCAAAGAAGCAACAAGACATCCTCGATTTCATTGAGCGTTATATGGACGAGAATACCTGGCCCCCGACCGTACGGGAAATCCAGGTGGCCCTCAAAATCAGCTCAACCTCGGTGGTAGATTACAACCTGGACGCGCTGGAAACCAAAAAGAAGATTACGCGCAAGCAGGGCAAGTCCCGCGCCATCGAACTGGTAGAACGCCGCCGCAGCACCAGCGAGTTTGTGCCGTTCCTCGGTACGATTGCCGCCGGTCAACCTATCCCGGTGCGCAAAGACGAAGACCCCGAAGACCAGATGGAAGTGCCTTCCTACCTGTTCAAGGGCCGCCCCGGTCCCGATGTCTTCGCCCTCCGTGTCAAAGGGGAATCGATGATTGACGCCCTGATTGCCGATGGCGACATCGTCCTTATCCGCAGCACCGAAACCGCCGAGACCGGCGAAACAGTTGCAGTCTGGTTGGAGGCCGAGGGTGAAACCACTCTGAAGAAATGGTTCCCCGAACCCCAGCACAACCGGATTCGCTTGCAGCCCGCTAACAGCACCATGCAGCCCATCTACACCACCATGGATAACGCCCGCGTCAAGGGCAAACTGGTCGGTGTCATTCGCGGCATGATTTAGCCCGGTCTGTAAATTACTTCTTCCTCCAAAACCTCCGGGCCGGTCGTAGTTACGACCGGCCTCTATAGGGTTTTTCTTTTTATAAAAGGTCTCCCGGTCAACCAAAAATTTGCCCCGAACAGATGTTCGCGGTGGCAGGGTTCTTGCATAGAGAGATGTGGGGTCGGAAAACCTGTTTTGTAACAGTTTTGCCCGTATGTGGCTCAAAGCGATTCTTTTAGGGATACAACGCATAGACTGCTCCTCCCGACAATTATGGGCAGCCGGAAAAGGGGAATGCCTTTATGGACCACCAATGGGATAAGCCGGGAAAAACCCGTCAGGCCCGGCCACAACAACCGCACAAAACCTCTCACCTGGATTTGGATGAAACCATCGAAGTCTGGGATTTTGAACGCGCCGGGGTCGCCCAGGGTGACACCGCCTTTAACTTCACCCGCCGGACCATCCCTGAACCGGGCTACCGCCTAATCGGGGCCGAAGTAGAAGAAGCCGCCATCAGTGGTGGTTATCATCGTCCCGCTACCCTTTCTCGCAAGGCCAGGAACGAAATCGTATCCCGGCCCAACCGCTATAACAGCGGGGTCAGGATGGTAGCCGGGGATAGCGGTCCCGCCCCCTGGGACTGGGATGAAATTCCTTACCTCAAAATGCCGATAACCGGGGAAGTCGCCGCCGGTCGCTACGATGTGACGGTCGCCTACCACGAGCCGGGCAGCGACGTGGATGCCGATTTTGTCCTGATTAACACCGGTGAGGTCAAGGTCAACCGGACCACTTTCGCCCTGCGGGTACGCGGCCAGTCCATGATTGAGAACGAAATTGACGATGGCGACGTGGTAATCGTCCAGACCCAGGACTGGGCCGATGATGGCGACTTCGTAATTGCCTGCCTGGCCGATTCGAGCGACTCCGCCGGGTTCGTAACCCTTAAACGGTTCTACCGCCACCGTCAGGCCGACCGGGTGGTCCTGCAACCGGCGAACCAGAGCCTCAACCCGATTCACATCCTGCCGCACAAGGGTGACGCCGCCAGCGAAGACCTAGATGCCGTCAAAATCCAGGGCCGGGTAACCGCTATCATCAAGACAAACGGTCTTTACAAGTAAATTTTCTATAAAATTCAAAGATTTTAGAATTTGAGCCAATCCTGACCTATAATCCGGGTTGGTTCTTTTCATTTCTTTTCTACTTTAAGCCGCCTAACCAATACGAGTAAAACCGAACCGATTGTCATTCCGCAAGCCGCTTTTAGAGAGGTGCCTCGCAATTTTCAAGAGGCGGATTACGGAATCTCGGGCCTGTGGCATACCGTCAACCCCAGGAATAGCCTAACTCTCAGGCAGAATCAGGCTTCGACCTGACCCACGTTGAACCTATTTAAGTCTTCCACCTTGCGTTTCGCCAACGGCGCGGGGATTCCTCAGTCGGGTCTACTTTCTTTTCATTTGTTCGCCATTACCGCCTCCTTCGGAATGACAAGTTCTCTACCTAACCTGGCCCCGTAATTTTGCGATTTGCAATAAAATAAAAATTCTCGTTCGGAATAGCAATTGACCGCCCCAAAACAATATGCCAGAATGATCCAGCCGAACTCAATTTTTCTATCAGGAAAGGGGAAACCAATGCAAATAGAAGCTAAACTGGAGGCGCTGGGCCTGGTGTTGCCCGAAGCGCCCAAAGCCCCGCCAGGCATCGAGTTTTCGTTCGCCTGGGTCCGCCGCCGCGGAAATCGTATTTATATCTCAGGCCACTCCGCCCAGGCTCCAGACGGTTCTTATACCGGACCTTTCGGTAAAGTGCCTACCGAAGTCTCGCTGGAAGCGGCCAAAGAAGCCGGGCGCGGGGCCGCCCTTTCTATCCTGGGCAGTCTCAAACGAGAACTGGGCGACCTGGACCGGGTAAAAGCCTGGCTGATGGTTTACGGGATGGTCAACGCCGAGCCGGGCTATAACCAGACTACCAACGCTATTAACGGGTTTTCGGACCTGATTGTGGAGCTTTATGGCCGGGAAGTGGGCGAACACGCCCGGATTGCGGTCGGGATGGCAACTTTACCCTTGAATAATGCCGTGGTGGTTGCCGCCGAAATAGAGGTGGAATAAATCGAGTTTAATTCTATTGTTTGAAGACCTGTAAGATGTGGCGAATCAGGTCGGTGGTGGAGTGGCCGGGCAGAAAAGGGATTAAAACAACCTGACCGCCGTAAGAGCGTACCGTCGGTTCTTCGGGAAGCGGCTTGGGCTTATGGGTAGCGGTATCCGCAGCGTCTGACAGCGAATAATCGCCCCCTTTGACATAAATAGCGGGTTTTAACTCTAGAAGGATATTGTCGGCGGTCAATTCCTCAAAGATAACCACGTGGTCAACCGGGCGGAGGGCGCTCATAAGGGCGGCCCGTTCCTGTTCGTTAACCAGGGGACGCTGGGGTCCCTTGAGTTGGCGGACCGAGCTATCGCTGTTTAGGCCCAGCACCAGCACATCGCCGAGGGCGCGGGCTTCTTCCAGGTAGCGGACATGCCCCAGGTGAATCAGGTCAAAACAACCGTTGGTAAAAACGACCCTCTTTCCGGCGGCCTTCCATACCCCGGCCTGTCTTGCCAGTTCTTCCCGCGAAAGTATCATAACCCCAGTTTTTCCAGTTCTTTTTGCAGTTCGCTTGTCTCGATAGTAACGTTGCCCTGTTTGCGAATGACCACCCCGGCGGCGGCGTTCGCCAGTTGGGAGGCTTCGAGCAAACTAGACCCGGCCACCAGCCCAAGGGTCAGAAGCGAAATTACGGTATCCCCGGCCCCGGTCACGTCAAAAACTTCGCTGCGATTGAAAGCGGGCATGTGGTAGATGCGGTCATCGGCGTCCAGGCACGAAATACCCTCGCCGCCCCGCGTCAGGACCACCATGCGGGAGCCAAGCTCGGTCTTCAGGTCGTGCAAAGCCTGTTCGAAGTCGGCATCGGTCTTCAGGTCGCGCCGCAGGTAGTCGCGAGCCTCGGCGTCGTTGCACTTGACCAGGGTGCAGCCCTTGAACTTATCGAGACCGCCCTGCGAGTCGACCGTGATAAGTTTGCCGGAGGTGCGGGCGATTTGCAATCCCTCGGCAATCAGGCGTTCGTTGACCACACCGGTCTTATAGTCCGAGAAAAGAATGGCGTCTACCTGCGGGGCTACCTCGTGCAGGAAATCGACCGCTTGCTGCTCGACCGGGCCGTGAATCGGGGTGCGGTCCTGGCGATCCACGCGGGCAACCTGCTGGGGAAAGATATGCTGGGCCTCGGCCACAATCCGGGTCTTGGTAGTGGTCGGGCGAGCGGGGTCCACCACCAGACCAGAACGGTCTACCCCGCGCATATCGAGCAGTTCAAGCAATTCTCGCCCGGCCACGTCCGGCCCGATAACTCCCAGCATATAAGCCTGACCGCCCAGCGAACGGATGTTACAGGCCGGGGCGGTCGCCCCACCCGGTACGTTACGCTGTTCGCAAAATTCCAGCACCGGGATTGGCGCTTCCCTGGAAATACGGCTGGGCCGCCCGATGATGTACTCATCCAGGTAAAGGTCGCCCACCACCAGCACTTTGCGGTCTTTGAAAAGAGGGAGGTATCGGGTTAGTGACATTCTTTCTTTTCTATGCTTCCTTTTCTACTCTAATTCTACTTTCAACTAGCGTTTGAGCCTGTACACGGCGAAACCGATAGCGATAACCCAGAAAATCAGGATACCCAGGCCGTTGCCGCTGATTTGTTGGGTCATAGCGTTAAAAGAGGCCGATAGCAAGCGGTCAAAAGGCGGGAAACCGCCGTTCACCGCGCTGAAAATCCGGGCTCCCACCGTCATTAAACTCACCAGGATACCAACCACGACCGATAGCCCGGCGATAAGTTGCAGCCCCGGCCCGACCCGGTTCTGGGTCGCCCACGAAATAGCCGCCCCGACAAGCAAGCCGAGCGCGATTTCGGGTATCAGGTGTATCGAGGATTGGACCGAGCCGATTATCAAAGAAGTCCAGAGCTGGTCGGTGGTGAGAGCGCCCGTGAACCCGCCACGCGGAATACCCCGCACTGTCAGGCGGGTGGCGTCCAGCAGGAAACCCCAGACCAGACCGAGCGCGATGGCCGTCCCCAACCCGGCCAGGGCTGCCAGGATGTAGTGGCGGGCGTAAACCTTCTGATAGGCCCGGCCTTTGCTCCAATAGTTACGAAAGCCGGTATTTTCCTCCGGTGGCTTTTGACCACGGGCTGCCGCTGCCGCCCGTTCAGCCTCAAGCCCAATCGTACGTTGAGGATTGGCCGCGCAATCGGGGCAGCGAATCCCGACCCCGGAATGGACCATACACCGGGGACAAATCGGGGTATTGCACCGCCCACAGCGTAAAAGTGTTTCGACGTTGGGGTGGCGGGCACAGTAGGTCACCACCGGCTCGGTCGCATAATAAGCTTCGCGGGCGGCATCCTGGCGGGTGGAGGCGTCCCCGGCGGGCAGGATAACGCCTTCGACCGGCTGCGCCTGGGCCTGACCCTGGCCACGGGTGCTCCTGGCAAAGCCGTTATTTATCGCGGCCATACAGTCAGGGCAGCGCGGACCCTCGCCGGTCAGGGTCATACAAATGGTACACATCTGGTTGCCGCAATCGCCGCACATCATGCGGGCTTCTTCGTTGGGGTGGCGGGCGCACCGTAAAAGCTGATTGGTGGACACTTAAGAACTCCTGTGTCTATTTGGCAAAACCCGCCGCAGTCTTTCGAGAAGGACTAAAAAGGCAAACTGGGGTAGGGCTAACTGGCGGCGCCAGCGCCAGGGCTCCTTGTACAGGCGATAGGCCCATTCCAGGCCCCATTGTCGCAACCAGGGAGGGGCCAGGGAGACCCGCCCGGCTTTGTAATCAAGGACGCCGCCCACTCCGAGGGCGACGGCTGCGCCGCTTCGATTTAAATTACGCACCGACCACCAATCTTGTTTCAGCATCCCGTAGGCAACCAGGATGATTTCGGCCTCCGCCTGTTGAATCCGCTCGACCGCCTCGCTATCACCTTCCGGCCCGGCCTGTCCGGCCCATGTCCCCACGATTTTCAGGCCCGGATACTGCTGTCTGAGTTTCGCGGCGGCTTCATCGGCTACGCCCGGTTGCGCCCCCAGCAAAAAGAGGCGCGGGCCGTCCGGTTGGGCCGCGAGGGCAAATAGCTTCTCGCAAAGGGCCACCCCGGTCACGCGACCCCGGAAAGGTGTTTTTAAGATTTTCCCGGCCAGGATAATCCCCGCACCGTCCGCTGTAACGAGGTCGGCCAGGTTCACAATTTCGCGGAAGGAGGGACTGCGGCGGGTCGCCATGACATATTCGGGGTTCAGGGTAATTACCAGGCGCGGCGGCAAGGTGGCATCGAGACGGCGCTGTTTAACCCAATCGAAGACCTGCCCGGCGGCGGCGTCCAGGGACAGGTCATCCACCTGGACCCCCAGAATCTCTATGCGGGAACGCCTGGGGGCGGCCAGGTTGGGTATTGGTTTGTTTTTCTGGTTGATAAATTCGCTCACGGCGGTATTATACCACTCTGCCCTTGCTTTCACTTTCGCAAAGGAAGATAATTTCTAAGGCGTTAAACGAAACAACGTTCACCCATAAAGGGCGCGTTAAACGTGAGACACCGTTAGCGTTGGCACAGTCCTGAATGCTTAGAATCGAAATTTAAGAAATACTGAAAAAATATTTATGTTGAAAGAACCGGGTGAAATTTTCCCAAACTGGCTGGTGGAACAGGTCAAAAACAGGCCGCAGGGGTTAGCGGTGGTGGCCGGGGCGGAGAAGTTAAGCTTTGAAGAATTGTATGAGCGGGCGCTGGCGCTGGCCGCAAAACTCCGGGAGGCCGGGATAGAAAAGGGGAGCCGGGTCGCCCTTTTGCTGGGCAATAGTCTCGCTTTTGTCGAAACGGTCTATGCCCTGATGCAGTTGGAAGCGGTGCTGGTCCCGCTAAACTTGCGCCTGACCCCGGCAGAACTGGGGTGGCAGCTTACCGATGTGAGGGCAGGGTTTCTCCTGACCGGGGATAAATACCTGGCCCAGGCCCGCGAAGCCAGCGCCGGAATTTCTGTCAAACTCCTGAACCTGGCCGACCTCGAACAACAACCTGTCCCGGCCCAAACGGTGAACCCTCCCGCCAGTTTCCGAGCCACCGACCTGCACACCATCATCTATTCGTCCGGCACGACCGGGCAACCCAAAGGGGTGCGGTTGACCTACGGCAACCATTATTTTAATGCTTACGCCTCTTACCAGAACTTCCCGGCGGGCGAAACCGACCGCTGGCTGGCGGTGCTGCCGCTCTTTCACGTGGGTGGGCTGGCAATCGTCTGGCGCGGCCTTTTCTATGGGATGCCTATCGTCGTCCACGAAAGCTTCGACCCGGCGGCTGTCAACCAGGCGATTGACCACGAAGGTGTCAGCATTATTTCGGTCGTCACAAACATGCTGGCCCGCATGCTCGATCAGCGCCAGGACAGGGGCTACCCGGCCACCCTGCGCTCGGTCCTGATTGGCGGCGGGCCGGTCCCCCAGCCTTTGCTCGAACGCTGCGCCCGCGCCGGGATTCCGGTAGTGCAGACCTACGGCCTGACCGAAACGGCTTCCCAGGCGGTAACCTTATCGGCCCAGGATGCCCTGCGTAAACTTGGCTCTGCCGGAAAACCGTTGCCGGGGGTCGAGCTTAAAATCAGCCCCAAAGAAGATGGCGGACCGACCGAAGCCGGGGAAATCATGGTGCGCGGCCAGAACGTCACGCCCGGTTACGAAGGCCGCCCGGAAGAAACCGCGCGCGCCTGGCGAGACGGCTGGTTCCATACCGGCGATATTGGCCGGGTGGACGAGGAAGGCTACCTTTACGTGCTGGACCGCCGGACCGACCTGATTATTTCCGGCGGCGAGAACGTCTACCCGGCGGAAATCGAGGCCGTCCTGCTCGCGCATCCCGGCGTCGAGGAAGCCGGGGTTATCGGCCAGTCCGACCCGCAATGGGGCCAGGTGGTGGTAGCTTTCATAAAGGCCCGGTCCGGCGCAAAGGTGGACGAGGCCGCACTGCTGGAATATTGCCGGGAGCGGTTGGCCCGCTACAAACTGCCCCGCCGGGTTATTTTTGCCACTGGAAGCCTGCCCCGTAACGCTACCGGCAAACTGCTGCGGCGCAACCTGCGCGAAATGTTAGCCGGTAGCGATGGGAAAGAAAAATAAGGGTTCGTGGGGCTTAACCGGCCTGTTTCCCGGCAGGTTCTTCAAGCAAAACGAGATTGTCAGCTTCCGCGATTAGTTGTTCGCGTCGCTGGTAATAGAGCAAAATAGGCCGGTCTGCCGGGATATATTTGTCACCGGAGTCGAGGCCCCCGGCCCTGGGCTGGTGCGTAAAGACCACGCGCTCGTCCTGCTTCAAAATCCGGTTGTTACCCAGCGCGCCCGCTTTGGCGATAAACCGGCGGGCCAGGGGATTTTTCACCAGGTTATGATAAAAGCGGACGTACATCATGGTATTTTCGTCGTCTACCGGGGCAAAAGCTACCATAATGCGCAGTTGCTCCGAAATCCGCAGGGTCCAGATATTCGGGAATTTGAAGCACAAACCCCACGGGCTCTCCGGTTGGTGCAGTTGGGCAGGTTTGGGGGCAACCTGGCCGACATCAAGCTCGGTCCTGGTCCATACGTACAAAGCGTTGCCTTCAAGCTTGCTAAAGGGCCCGTCTACCAGGGTTCGACCACCCCGGCCAATTGTGGTAGCGTGGACGAAAGGCAAATGGGCCACGTCAAGCTGGTTTTCGATAGCCCGCGAGTGGTCGACCGGCCAGGGTTTGCGTAAAGTCGCGTAGGTAAAGGCGTTAAGCTCATCAAAGAAAGGTACGGGCGGGTATTCAGGCCGGGCTTCACCGTTCCAGAGCCAGATAAACCCGTGTTCCTCCCGGACCGGGTAGGTTTTGACCTGAAAAATCCGGGGGACCGGGCCGTTTTTACCGTTAGCGGGGATAAGACGGCAAGCGCCTTCGCTATCGTAACGGAAGCCGTGAAAAGGACACTCGATACAATTATCTTGAATTTTACCGAGGCTCAGCTTTACCTGGCGGTGGGCGCAGCGGTCTTCCATCACAACCGGCGCCCCTTCGCTATCGCGCCAACCCACCAAGTCAACCCCTAGCCGCCTGAAAGAACTGGGCTGGTCAGTCTTAAGTTCGTCCGTTTCTAAAATTGCGTACCATTGATTAGGAATATACATTGCACACCTCTTAATTAAACAGGCTTTGCCTGCTTCGAAGCAAACTCCTTCCCACCCACCGGGGACGGGAATCAATCCTCTTTAGGTAGAGTTTAGCCGATAAAACCGGGGAAATAGTGTGTATATAGTAAAATTAGGGTGAACATTTTTGGATAGGGAAAGTGACATGAACCCAACCGAGTACGACGACATCAACCGGTTACTGGCGGACCTGCTAAACCGGATGCGGCAAACCCTGGGCCATAAACTGGTGGGGCTCTACCTGTACGGCTCGCTGGTCTGGGGCGATTTCGACTCCGACATCAGCGATATTGACTTGCTGGCCCTTACGGAGGGCGACCTCGACCTGGAAGAATTCGGGCGGCTCGACAAAATGCACCGGGCTTTCTTGCAAGACTACCCTCGCTGGGACGACCGCCTGGAAATCGCCTACTATTCGGTGCGAGGCTTGCAAACTTTCAAGACGGCCCGCAGCCCGATTGCGGTAATCAGCCCCGGTGAACCCTTTAACCTCAAAGACGCCGGATACGACTGGCTGATTAACTGGTACGTGGTGCAGGAGAAAGGCCGGAAGCTATACGGTCCCGACTTCAAAACGCTAATCGAGCCGGTTTCACAGCAAGAATTCGTGGCCTGGGTCAAGGCGCAGGTAGAGGAATGGCGCGAGTACGTGGTCCATACTCGCGCCTCCCGGCCCTACCAGGCCTATACCATCCTGACCATGTGCCGGGCTTTGCGGGCGGTTGAAACGGGCGAACAGGTCTCGAAAAAAGCGGCGGCTCGCTGGGCCCAGGCGCGTTTCCCCGAAAAGGCCGGGATTATCCAGAAAGCCCTCGACTGGCGGGAAGACTACCGTAATCAGGCGGTCGAACCCGAAACCACCTACCCGGAAGCGGTCAATTTCGTGGAGTTTGCCGCCGATTTTATAAAAAACAAATAAAAAGCCGGGCCGCTGGTGCTGGCCCGGTTTTCGGGAAAAACAAAGCTATTTGGTACCGCCCTTTTTATCCTCTTTCGGTTTGGGCGGTTTTTTCTTCTCCGGTTTGGGACGGTTGCCTTTGAGTTGCATGGACATTTGTTTTGCTCCTTTCAACCTTGAAAATTGGGTAGGCCAATATTATACCAATAAAAGATAGAGCGCGGCAGCTCCCGCGGCCCCGATTACGGAACTGCAAAAGTTAACCGCATCGTTGTTCATAAAGGGCCAGCCGCGCCGGAAAGGGTTGAGACGGTGCTGGCGGTCGAATTTCTTCTCGGTAGCCTGCCCGGTCCCGGCCTGGGTATACATGGCCTGGACGGTCGCGCCCAGCAAACTGTCCGCCAACGACCCCACCAACCCGGCGGCGGCCCCGACCGGCACCAACCACCAGGACCCGGCCCAATCCGTCCCCGGTTGCAGCCAGGACTTCCCTACGAGCAAAGCCCAGGCGGTCAGGCCGATTGCCAGACCCCCCAGGACGGTTGCCAGCGTCCCTAAAGCCGTGATGCCGCCGCTGGTGCCGGGCGGCACCTGGCGTCCGGTGGTAAGCAGGCGCGGGGCGGAACGGCTCAAGACGCCGAGTTCGGTTGCCCAGGTATCCGCGTTGACGGTCGCCATCGCCCCGATAAACCCGGCGAAAAGCCAGCCGTTGTCCGGGCTTATAAAAGACAGGACCGCCAGGATAGCTCCCACACCGCCGTTCGCCAGGGCCTGACCCAGGTCGCGGCGACTCCCCTTCTCGAACTTCTCGGCGGCGACCTTCTCTTTTTGCCGCTCTTTGAACCGGGATAGCAGCGTGCCGTAGACAAAGAAGGCTATCAGAGTCAAACCCCAGACCCAGCCACCAAACCCGAAAATGCAACTTCCCGTAATGATGGCCCCGGCCACGCCACTACCGGAAAGGGCCTGTTTGCGATAAGCCACCAGACCGATAAGGGTACTTAAAACGAGTCCGGCGACCAGCCGCCAAATCACTGGATTCATAGGGTTGCGGGGGCAGTAGAAAAACCTGCCAGCCGCTAAATAACCTTTCTCAGTTACGGGTCTTTTTACGCCCCGGAAGTTGGGCCGGGAAAATTATTTTGCTAAAAAGGAATACCGGGCGGACCCCGGACGGTGGCAATTTTACTCCAAAGCGAACCTAAAATAAAACCGTGGCGATTTCGTCACTCCTTTGATACTGATAAGTAAAGGAGTTCTTCAACCTTTTAATAAGGGATATGTCGGGTAAAGGGGCTTGATTGGCAAAGGTTGTCATTATGTGGCGGCTTACGCAATGACAAATTGAAGGCCGTATAAAACGCCAGCGGCGCGGCGGGTACCCTCCGGGTGCCTCCGCTTCGCTCACACCCGCAGGGCGGGTACCGGGGTTCGGGGTGACAGCTACAGGACACAAACAATAAAAGTAATGCGAGGGATGAAAAACTGACTTCTGACTACTCTTTTAAGGCTGAAAGGTTGGGGCTACCGCCGCCACGAAACCGTTCTCGGTCAGGTTCGCGGCAATATCCTGGGCGTCGGCTTCGTCGGTCAGGAGGGTGTAAAGGGTCGGCCCGCTGCCCGATACCCGGACGTAATCGGCCCCGGCCTCAACCATCGCCTGCCGGAAGTAATCGAGGCGGGGGAAGCGTTCGTAGACCACCCGCTCGAAGCTGTTAAAAAAGAGCGATTGGGAGGGGCGCTCCCGCCGCGTGATGGCCCGGACCAGCGCCCGCGTGACTCCGCCGCTGCTGAAGTCGTTGCGGTCGAGCATGCGGTAGAGTTCGCGGGTCTTGTTTTCGGGCAGGTCAATCTGGGGGAATAGCAGCACCAGCCAGGAAGGTGGCAGACCGGGCAGGGCTTCCAGCCGTTCGCCGCGCCCTTCCGCCAGGACCGTCCCGCCCTTTATAAAGAAGGGGACATCCGAACCGAGTTCAGCCGCCAGTTCGATAAGCCGGTCTTCATCCAGGTTCATTTCCCAGAGAGTGTTGAGAGCCAACAGGGTCGTGGCCGCGTCGCTGCTCCCGCCACCGAGCCCGGCCTTGACCGGGATATTCTTTTCGAGGTAGAGGTCGGCCCCACGCTGCCGGGAGGGTTCGCACATTTCGTGTAACAGGAGCGCTGCCCGCCAGACCAGGTTTTCTTCCACGACCAGTTCCGGCTGGTTACAATCGAACTGCAAGTCCGCCGCCGGTTTAACAAATATTCGGTCGGCCAGGCCGATAGTCTGCATCACGGTAATAATTTCGTGAAAACCATCCGGACGCCTGTTCAAAACTTCCAGACTGAGATTGATTTTAGCGGGGGCGAGATAAACCTCTTGCTCTTGCTCCGGCGAATTTTCGGCCATGCCTGGCTTGCTCCTTTAACATTGGTGTCGTGGCGATTTCCGCCCAAAGTATACCACAACCTTTCGGGCTGCTGGTTCATTGTAACAGGCAGACAGTAACGCCGCTAAAGTACTTTTAGGCAGATTCTTGCTAAAAGTCCGCCCGCCTGGATTATGGTATAATTCTGGGGCTTGCAGCGGTTTTGCTTCTCCCGGCAGTTACGAGCGAACTGGACAACCCCTGACGTCTGGGGCGATTTGGAAAATTTCGAGAATAAATAATGCTAACTGAAAAAATAAAATCGAAGCACGCTAAAATAGGTATAGTCGGGCTTGGTTATGTAGGCTTGCCTATCGCGGTTGCTTTTGCGGAAAAAGGTTTCCGCGTGACCGGTTTTGATGTTGCTAAAGACAAGGTAGCTCAGCTTAAACGGGGTGAAAGTTATATCGAAGACGTACCGGGGGACCGCCTTTTGCCCCTGGAAGCCTCCGGGCACTTCCGGGCCACCACCGACTTTAGCGCCCTGGCCGCCCAGGATGTCATCATTATCGCGGTGCCGACCCCCCTCAACCAGACCCGCGACCCCGACCTGACGGCGGTCCGTGCCGCTACCAACCAGGTTGCTCGCTATTTGCAGAAAAACCAGCTTATCATCCTGGAAAGCACCACCTACCCTGGCACTACCGAAGAAGTTTTACAGCCAATGCTCGAAGCGGGCGGCCTTAAAGTCGGGGAGGATTTTTACCTGGCCTTTTCCCCCGAACGAATTGACCCCGGCAGCATCAACAGCAAGGGCTGGCGGTTCGAGAATACCCCCAAAGTGGTCGGCGGCGTGACCCCGGCCTGCCTGGAAGCCGCCCGGAATCTTTACGCCCAGGTCATCGAAAAAGTCGTGCCGGTATCGTCGGCGCGGGTAGCCGAAATGTCCAAGCTGTTCGAGAATGTCTTCCGGGTAGTCAACGTGGCCCTTGTCAACGAGATGAGCCTGCTGTGCGACCGGATGGGCCTTAACGTCTGGGAAGTCCTCGACGCTGCCGGGACCAAGCCCTACGGCTTTATGAAGTTTACGCCGGGGCCGGGCGTGGGCGGCCACTGTATCCCGGTGGACCCCTTCTACCTGACCTGGAAAGCCCGCGAGTTCGAGTTCAATACCCGGTTTATCGAGTTAGCCGGGGAGATAAATTTGCAAATGCCCCATTACGTCCGAGAACTGGCGATGCGCGCCCTTAACCGCCACCGTAAGAGTCTCAACGGGGCCAAAATATTGCTGCTCGGCGTGGCCTACAAAAAAGACGTGGCCGATTTGCGCGAATCTCCGGCCATCAAAATTGTCGAACTGCTCCAGCACGACGGGGCCGAAGTGACCTATAGCGACCCACACGTGCCCGAATTTAACCCCGGCACCGAGTTTATCGCCGGGATCCAGTTCAATACCGCCACTCATAGCTTGAAGTCGGTAGAACTGACCCCGGAGTCGCTGGCCGGGTGTGATTGCGCCATCATCGTGACCGACCACACCGCCTTCGACTACGAGATGATTGTGAAAAATGCGCCGCTGGTGGTGGATACGCGCAATGCCCTGGCGTCCTATCACGATAGTCGCGAAAATATTATTTTACTTTAGCAGGACTTTCGCCGGGCTGGCTGCCCTTTGAATTTGGCTTAACTCAAGGCGCAAATTTTCCAGGCCCGGTGCGAAAGCAGAGTTCAGGTGGAGTTTTTAAGTTTTTGAGGGTAAATGAAAAGACGGTCCCGGTCACTCCCGAACCGGCCACTTCCGGTCCGGCGCGGCGACAATGGCGACCGGATTTGCTTTTAATCGCTATTCTTGGGCTGGCTTTAGTGGTGCGGCTCTACGCCTGGTGGCAGGCTCCGCGCCAGGGCTTCGTTATCGATGAGGCCGAATATTACCAGATTGGCAGTATCCTGGCCGATGGGCGCGGGTGGGCTTTTTATGATATGGCGACCTGGGTCCGGCCCCCGCTCTATGTGCTGATGCTGGGTGGCATCTTCCGCTGGTTCGGCCAGAACCTGGAAATTGTCCGGGCCGTTCAGACGGTTTTGAGCGTGGCGACAGTCTACCTGCTCCACCGCTGGACCCACAAAACTTTCGGACGCAAGACCGCCCTGGTTTCGTCCCTGCTGGCGGCGATTGCCTGGCCGTTCGCGGTCCTGTCGTACCTCTTGCTCTCGGAAACCCTCTTTCTATTCCTGTTTTTGCTCTCACTTAACTTCCTGGCCGAATACCTGGCGTACCTGCCCGGTGACCTACCGGAAAAACCGCGCAACCGCCTGAGCCGGATGTTTCCCCGGCCCACCCTTTTCCTGCTGGCGAGCGGAGTCTGCCTGGGGCTTTCGGCCCTGACACGCGGGCAGGTTTTGAGCTTCGTGCCGTTCATCGCCCTCTGGATTTTAATCTCGCGGGGCTGGCGCAACTGGCGGGGTTGGTTGCCTCCCTGCGCTATTATCGTGGTCGTCTTTGTCCTGACGGTATCGCCCTGGGCCCTGCGCAACTACCAGACTTACGGACGCCCGTTTATTGATACGACCGGTGGCTACAACTTCTACCTGGGGGCCATGCACGGCCGCAACGGGGCCCTGGTGTCTCAGACCCTTGAAACGGTCAAAAACCAGGCCGACCGGGAAAACCTGGGTTACCAGAAGGGGCTGGAAATCCTCTTTAAGAACCCGCTCGACTTCGCAGGCAAAGGCATCAAGGAAACCCTCGACTTCTGGAACCTTAACTTTGGGGCCGACGAACGGCTGGAAGAGTCTTACACCAGGGGGGTGGTTTCCCCGGCCTGGCTCCTACCCGACCAGTTGCTAGGCGATACCCTCTATATACTCGTGACGGTCCTGGCCCTGCTGGGGCTGGTAGTCGCGCCGAGTTCGCGCTACGGCCTTAAAAGCTTCGCGGTAATCTGGATTCTCTATAACATGGCGCTGGCCTTCGCCTTTTTCGCCGTGACCCGCTTCCGGTTGCCGGTCTACTATCTCTATTTTCCTTTCGCGGCCTACGTGCTGGTCCATCCCCGCGAAACGCTGGCCTGGCTGAAACAGCCTTTCAAATTGCCGGGTCGCCCCGCCAAAGTCAAACGGTTAGGCTGGGTCGTCGGGCTGGTTATGCCGGTGGCCTTCCTGGCAATCGTGGCCCTGAGTTACCTGCCGCCCGACGGCTCCCTGGCCCAGACCGGTATTGGCGTCCAGGCCTGGTTCGCCCAGCAAAACGAAGTCCGGGGCGACGAACTGCGCCGCCAGGGTAAATATGACCAGGCGCTCCAGGCTTACTCGCAAGCCCTCGACTATGTCCCGGCCACCCAGATTGGCATCGGGCTGACCGAAGCTCTGCAAGGCAAGTATGACGCCGCGATTGGCCGAATTGGCAGAACCAGCCAGGACATTGCCCAGTCGCACCTGGCCCTTGGCTGGATTTACCTGCGCCAGGGTAACGAGGATTACGCTCACGGCGAGTTCCGCAGCCGCCAGATTGCCCTCGACGACTTTTCCGACGATTGGGCCTGGGATAATCTGCCCGCCGTACCCCTGCCCGATAACAAATTGACCCTGGGCGAGTTCGATTGGGGCTACGTCAAAGGCTTCCACATCTACGAAAAGGAAAATAACAACTCGCCCTACTTCCGGTGGACCGACATGCGCGGCGAGACCGGCAGCGAACCGGCCAGTCTGCGGTTCCCCCTGGCGGCGGGCAACCAACCAAAGTCCGTTTCACTCTACCTGAACGGCTTCCGCCCGGTCAGCCTGACCCCGCCCGTGGTGGAGGTTTTCGCCAATGGCCGTTCGCTGGGTAAGGTCCAGACCACTCGTGCCTGGCAGACCTATACGCTGCCGCTCCCGGCGGACCTGAACCCCGGCCAACAGATAATTATTCAAATCCTGCCGTCCAGCACTTTCGTACCGGGGGCCGACTCCCGGCGCGAACTTGGCGTTATGGTCCAGTGGGCCAAACTTAATTCGTAGATAGAAAATCGTTGAACGAAACAACGTTAAACGTTGAACGGATTTCCTAAAAGCGCGGGTAGTGCAAGCACACTCGCCAGGGCATAACACAATCTTTGGGCTTTGCATTCGCCCTGAATATCAGGCGAACATGCTGGACTTTTGGGGCCACTGGTGTATATTGTATGCACGCCAGACTGTTCTAAGAAATTTTAAAAGTTAAAAGGAACCCGCTCGTAGAAAAATTCTTCATGTGTCCTTGAAGGTAAACCGTTGTTTCGGGCCCTTTACGAGCACACGATAGTTAAGGAGTCACGATGCCAGCAAAGAAGCTTTCCACCGCCAAATGGACCCTTTCGCCCGACCGCTGCTTTGACGCCAATCCGACCCAGCGCAAAATAGCGCGCCAGATTTATGGCACGGTCAAAGATTTACCGATTGTTAGCCCACACGGGCACGTGGCCCCCGCCCTTTTGAGCGACCCCAACGCCCGCTTTGGCTCCCCCGCCGACCTCTTTATCATTCCCGACCACTATGTCTTTCGTATGCTCTACAGCCAGGGTATCAACCTGGCCGAGTTGGGCGTACCGACCCGCGAAGGCCCAATCGAAGGCGCGGACCATCGTAAAATCTGGCAGGTCTTTGCCGAGAATTTTTACCTTTTCCGGGGCACCCCGACCGGCCTCTGGCTGGCCGACGAGTTAACTACGGTTTTTGGCATTGATGAAAAACTGGATGGCCGGACGGCCCAGGCTATTTACGACCACCTGGAAAGCGAACTCGCCCGACCGGAATTCTCGCCCCGTGCCCTTTTCAAACGCTTCAATATCGAGGTGCTTTGCACCACTGACGCCGCCAGCGATACCCTATCCGAGCATAAATCGCTGAGGGCCGAGGGCTGGACAAACGTGCGCCCGACCTTCCGCCCCGATGCCGTTATCAACCTGGAGGCGGAAAACTGGCTCGGAAATATCGAAAAACTGGCCGACGTCACAGGGTACGATATTGATAACTACACCACCTTTATCCAGGCGTTACAGGAGCGGCGGACTTACTTCAAGATGATGGGAGCGACCTCGACCGACCAGGCCGCCTTCACCCCCTATACCGAACGGCTTTCGGACGACAAAGCCGAGAAAATTTTCGGGCGGGCCTTGCGCGGCAAACTCCACGAGGATGACGCCGCCCGTTTCACGGCCCACATGATTATCGAGATGGCCCGTATGAGCGCCGAGGATGGCCTGGTGATGCAACTCCACGCCGGGAGTTACCGCAACCATAACACCGAGCTTTTTAAGGTCTACGGGCCCGATAAAGGCGCGGACATCCCGGTTACAATCGACTGGACGCGCGGGCTGGCTAACCTGTTGAGCGAATTTGGCAACGACCCGCGCCTGAGCTTGATTTTATTCGGCCTGGACGAAAGCACCTACAGCCGCGAACTGGCTCCCCTGGCCGGTCATTACCCTGCGGTACGGCTGGGACCGCCCTGGTGGTTCTTCGATAGCGTTAACGGCATGACCCGCTACCTCGACCAGGTGATGGAAACCGCCGGGCTTTACAACACCTCTGGGTTCAACGACGATACGCGAGCCTTCGCCTCTATCCCGGCCCGGCATGATGTCTGGCGGCGGGTTACGAGCAACTGGCTGGCCGGGCTAGTCGTTAAAGGGATGATTGACCAGGACGACGCCCTCGAAATGGCCCAGGACACCAGCTATCGCCTGGCGAAGAAAGCCTATCACCTCGAATAAAATAAAAGGAGAGAAAGCGTGACTCAAGCAAATAATAACCCGGCGGGGATTTTACAGGGCAAAAGCGGCCTCATAATCGGCGGAACTTCCGGGATGGGTCTCGCGGCGGCCCAGCAAATCGTCGCCTGGGGTGGGCGGGTCATACCGGCCTCATCCAACCCGCAAAAGGTCGAAGCGGCTTTGCAGGCGCTGGGGCAGACCGAAACTTTCCCGGCCCTGACAGTGGATGCCAAAGACCGCCAATCGCTGGTGGATTGCGTGAAAAAGGCCGCAGAAGCGTTAGGGCGGCTCGACTTCCTCTGCTACTTCGCCGGGATGCTCCGTTCCGGCCCTATCGACAAACTGGATGAAGCCCTGCTCGACGAGGCTTTCGCCTTGAATGCCAAAGGGGCGCTCTGGGCCAGCCAGGCCGCTTTCCCCTACATGAAAGAGCAGGGCGGCGGGGCCATTGTTATCATCGATTCGATGTCGGCCCACTTCGGCTGGGGCGGCACCCCCTCCTACAGCATCACCAAACACGCCGCGTTCGGTGTCTCGGTGAACCTGGCGAACGAATGGGGCCAGTACGGTATCCGGGTGGTGCCGGTCTCGCCGGGCGTAATCATTACCGACCTGAACCGGGACATCCTGACCAAAAACAAACCCCGGACCGATAGCTTCGTGGCCCGGACCCCCATGAATCGCCTGGGCGAGACCAAAGAGGTCGGTTCGGTGGTGGCCTTCCTCTGCTCCGACGCGGCCAGCTACATGAGCGGCGCGCCGGTCTTCGTGGATGGCGGCATGTCGATACGGGGCGCTTTCCCTCTAAAATTCGACTAGACCCGGCCCTGTTTACGGGGATTTTTAATGAGCGGTGCGAATTTAACCCTGGTAGTCCAGGCTATTAAAGTGGCCTGGACCAAAGAAGCGCGGGGCGGCCCCCTGGCAGCCCCACGCAACCGCGTCCCGGAAATTTCTCCGCTCCCCTTTGAAAAGACTTCCCCTGGCCCGGCCTCACCTCTCTATATCCGGCACGAAATCGCGTGGGATGAAAGCAACCAGTTCCAAAAACCCCTGACCGATAAACTGGAAATTACGGAATTCAGCGGGCCGGTTAAAAACCACCTGCTCGGCTTCTACCCCGAAGGAGAGGCTATAAAGGTGGGCTTTGAAAAAAGCTATGGCCTGCGGCCCCAGGGGAACGTTTTGTTGGACTACACCCGGTTGGGTGCGCCCGCCCGCACCGTCCCGCAAGAAATTTTCACCCTGGGGCCGGACGAATGGGGCCAGGTCCGCTATAACGGGCGCTTTAGCTGGAATTCCGGCTGGAAATACGAAAAGTGGGTCTTTAACATCGTGGTTTTCGCCGGAAAAATCCCTGCCGGCCCTTTCCAGGGTTCTCCCACCAGGGAATACACCAGCCTGGCCGACTTATATTAAGTTTCTCTGTTCGCCTCTAAAAGCAAGCCCCGCAATAATTACCCTTCGGGGTGAGGCCCTTTGTCACGCGGCTGCCAGACATCGTCGTTACCGCCGCTCTTGTTAGCCACGTACTTCATTACAAAATAGGCCGCTAACACTATCAGGCCTATTACCACAATCGCCATTATAAGTAAGGTTCCCATAAAGCTTTTACTCCTGATTCTTTACAAATTCACACTTTTAGAAACATTAGCACCAGACTAACCTTGCACTTTTCATTCCAGGGTGTGAATTTTCCCCGGCTCTAACAAATTCCGATAAAATCAGGAGTAAACGAGTTTAGAACATCTCTACCTCTGTGCCGATGCCCGCCGCGCGGGCCTTCTGGTAAATGTGGGCGGCGATTGCCACGTCCTGGGCGGCGTTGCCGACCGACTTAAAAAATGAAATTTCGCCCGGCTCAAACCCGGCCCGGCCCGGTCGCGTCCCCAGCACGATTTCGCCGAGTTCGGCATAGATATGCTCCGGGCCGATTAAACCTTCTTGCAAGGGTATAACCACGTCACCGGCTTCGTGCAAAGCGGCCTCCCGCGCATCCACTACCAACCGCGCCCTGCTTACCGTTTCCCCCGGTACTTCTCGCATACTTGGCTGGTAGGAACCGATACCGTTGATGTGCGCGCCGGGAGCCAGCATTGCGTCCTCGAAAAGCGGCGTGTAAGAAGTGGTTGCCGTGACCACGATTTCAGCCCCCTCCAACGCCTCCGCCGCGCCACCAGCCACCCGCACCGGCAGGCCGGTTTCGGCGGTGATCCGTTCGGCAAACCTGGCAGTCTTGAGGGAGTCGCGCCCGACCACCCGCGCTTCCCGGAGCGAATCCGAAAAAACCGCCAGGGTCGCCTTTAGCTGAGTCTCGGCCTGGACGCCGGTCCCAAAGAGGGCCAGCCGGGAGGGTTGCGGGTTCGCCAGGTATTTTGCCGCCGCCCCGCCCGCCGCCCCGGTCCGAATCGCTGTCAGGGTGGCCCCTTCGAGCAAAGCCAGGGGCCGCCCGGTGTCGGCCTCAAAAAGGGTTACCAGGCCGTAAATCAGGGGCAGACCCCGCGCCGGGTTATGGTTAAAGATGCTCACGAGCTTAACGGCTAACTGGCCTTCCGGCCCGGTGGAACTGGCCGGACCCTCGATATAGCCGGGCATCAGCAAAAGCAACCCCTCCTGGCTTTCGAGCGGAAAATGGGTCCGCAGAGGCACGTTGGCGCGCCCGGCAGCCAGGGCTGCGAAAGCCTGGCCGACTTCTTCGACCGCCGCCCGCCAGTCCACCACTTTTAGAATGTCGGCTTTACTCAGGATTAGCACTTTAATGGCTCCCCTTCCTGTTCCCTGTTATAACTCGTTTTAACTGGCCCTTTTTATGCTTTAGACTTAACTGATAAAAGAATTTATAATATTTACAAACTATCGGCAATTTTTAGGGCAGGAGGTAAACCAATGACCGCAGAAAAATGGCCCGAACCGAATAACCAGGAACGGTACGAGCCATATCCGAATACGAACTTAAATACAAACCGCGCCTATCTTGACCAGGAAATAATCGAACCGGCCCAGCCCGAAAGCGGCGGCTTTAAGGACAACATCCGGGAATGGGGCACCGGCTTTGCCAAGGACCAGGCCCGCGATTACGCCCTCGGCAAGGCGGCGGACCTGGCCGCCAAAACCGCTATCGGGGCGCGGGTCTTCGGCATTACCCGCTGGTTCTTTTTCGCCGAGTGGGGTTCGCTGGCTGTAGCAGTCCTTTTTGCGGTCCTGGGAATTATCGGACTTATCCAGCATGACACTGTTTTAAGCATTTTTATCCTGATTCTGGCCGTCATAGCCTTCGGGGTTTTCTGGGTGATCCGCAAAATCCGGCTCTTTGTCGAACGGCAAATCGCCAGGGCCTTTGCCAGGTTCCAGGAACTGGTAAGGCGGGGGGTGGCTCGGTCGGACCAGTGGCCCGATTGGTATCGCCAGAACAAAAAGCGGGTTTAACCCAAAAGCAGGTCAGCTCCAAATCATTTAGAAATAAGCATCCCCGGTCGGGTCCTAAAAACCGCCCACTGGGGATGTTTTAAATTTTGTATCCGCATCAAAAAATGCTAGAATACTTCCCGCCTCTTTAGCATTTTTCTCAACTTTTTACGAAAGGCCGGGCTTTTGATTGCAACTCCAGAAAAGGCTGTCAATCTCACCAAAAATTTAATTAGCGGGAAAATAGTCTTCTGGGTCTTTGGCCTTCTCGTTATTCTTATCCTACCCCAACTCCAACCGACCACCAGGTACGATTTTACGCCCGACCAGTTGGCGACGGCGGTTAAAAACGGGCTACCCTCCGGCTTTTTAAAACCGCAGCAGGACAATAGCGGCAATACCTATCTCTGGACCGGCCCCAACCCGGCTATCCAGTTCAACTTTCAGATAGGTGGCCCGGTTACATTGGTCTTTGAGGGGCGAAGCGCGGCGGTGGCGGGCGGGCCGGATGCCCCGGTGCGGGTGCTGGTCAACGGAAAGGAAGCCGGGCAATACCAGCCCCCCGCAGGTGACGGCGCTTTTAAGCCCTATTCCCTGAAGGTAAACAGCGCCGCCACCCAGTTCTTAAAAATCGAATTGCAAACCCAGACCTACAGCCCGCCCAACGATGGCCGCAAACTCGGCACCATGCTCGAAAGGGCCAGTCTCGACTTGAGCGAAGCCTGGGGCAGCATCACCAACCGGCTCTGGCTGTTCTGGTCGCTGCCGTTCCTGGCCCTGCTGGCCGGGGGTCTCTACTTCCTGTCGGGACGGTGGAGGTGGGCCGGGTACGCCGTCCCGATAGTCTTGCTGGTGGGGGTCGCCGAAATGGGAGTGGCCCTGGTCCTGCTTTTCCGCATTGGCGCGATAGACAAAACACTCTACCCGCTCTGGCTCAGCGGGGCAATTTATCTCGGCTTGCTTCTGGGTCTGACCGCCTTGAATGTCCCTTTCGGAATTGAAAAAAGACGCAGCCTGTGGGAGCGCGGCCTGTCACTACTTCCGCAAAACCGGGAGGCGGTTGTGGTCGAAACCCCCACCCAGGAGGAACAGGTTATCGAGGAAGGCGGCATCCCCCGAAACCGCAGAGATAAACCCGCTTTCTTCCCGGCCCTGACCGGCCTGCGGGCTATAGCGGCCTACATGGTTTTCATCCACCACTTTAAAATTTTCAAACCGGAAATCTTTGGCTTCTGGACCGCCAAAATCACCGCCGAGTTCCATATCGGGGTGAATATCTTTTTCGTCCTGAGCGGCTTTCTGATTTACTACCGTTACGGCAATATCACCAAAATCGTGGGTAGCTGGTTCAAAATCTACGCCCGGAACCGCTTTGCCCGGATTTACCCGATCTACTTCATCATTCTCTTTTTTAATTATTACGTGGCCGGTTTTCCGGGCACAACCGACCTTTTGCTAAACCTGTCTCTTTTCAAGGGCTTTAGCGAGACCACCTATTTTAACGCTATCCCGCAGGCCTGGTCGTTGACAGTCGAGGAATGTTTCTATTTCTCCGCGCCTTTTATCTTCATTTTTATAAATAAAAACCGGAAGCTTTTCTGGCTGCCCTGGCTTATCCTCCTGACAATTGCGGTCACCCTGGCCGGGGTCAACCTCTTTACGACCCCGTTTTACGGTAGCGCCCGCTTCGTCTTTCTCTATACCTACTTTGGGCGGGCCACCGAGTTCTTTTGTGGGATGTTCGCGGCCTGGTTGGTCCGGCGAAATTTCGCTTTACCGGGCAAGTGGCGCAAGGTGCCCCTGACCTACCTGGCTATCGCCGGAATAGGTTTGATTCTTTTTGCCATCAGCGCCCTGGCCGGTGGTGAGTACGAATATGGTATCTTCCACCCGCTCGGCACCTTCTTGACGACCCTGATATTGCCGCCCGTAATCGCCGTCATGATTTATGGCCTGGCCGTCCAGCGGACCTGGCTGAGTCGCCTGCTCGGCACCCGCCTGTTCTTACTGCTCGGTGCCAGCAGTTACATTTTCTACCTGATCCACCTGGGCGCTATTAACAACCTGCTCTATAACAACATAAGCACCGATCTACTCGTGCGGTTCTTGCTGCTCAACGTAATCGCGATTGTGCTCTACAAACTGGCCGAGGAACCGCTCAACCACTATATCAAGCGCAAAATAAAAATCCGGGAACGAGCCTAAACCTCAAAATAAATAAAGACCCTCATTATTGGGTCTTTATTCTCTCCAATTTAGCAAGGTAAGGTCAGTTTGGGTCATTCTCCATTAAATCTTTGTCAATCGTTAAAAGCATTTCCTCTCGCCACTGCTCCTTATTAGAACCCTCAACGCCGGAAAGCTCATCAAGCATCTGGACGATTACTTTTCGTTTCCCTTCAAACAGTTTAGACCCTACCGTTTTGACCGGCAAATTGGTCTTTTCATCAATGTGGAAACTGTGAATCAACTGGTCAATCAATATCATTTTTTCATGAAAGGTTTTCTTAGTGGGATATTTTTCATAGTATTCTTCCCAGGCTGCCATCGCCCGGCCCGGCCAGGCGTAAAAGGGCCGGATACTGGCCCAATACCGGTTAAAATCGGTAGACCAGCCGCATTTTTCGTTCGGGCAAAGGCTGGTGCCTTCTCTTTCCACCTTAAACACGGTGCGGCAGACCGGGCAGGCTACTTTATTTTCCCAGACACGCATAAAGGTCTCGCACCTGAGATAAAGCCGAATGCCGACATCGTCACATAGCTCGTCATCATAAATTCCAATCGAAAACGATTTATAAAGCCTTCTCACCAACGAAAAAGGCAAGCGAGGCGCCCAACTTATCTGGCTATCAGAATTTTGCTCCATAAAGTCTCCACCCTTAGCATGCGACTGTTTTGTTACTTGGTTATCTGGTCATAGTATATGAAATTTTGGGGGAGTTGTCAAAAGTCAGGCTTATTTTCACCCATGAAAAAACTCCAGCCTCTTTTCAGGTTAGCCGGAGCTTTCAGTTTCATTTTAATTTTTGATTTTAGTTTTATTTTTTATTTTATTCAGTCAGGTACAGTTTCGGTATTCGAGTCAGGGAGAAGCCTTGCCTGGTTCTAATGAGCGCGCACCTCGACGGTCTTGTCCAAAAAGACGATAACCTCGGCGGTTTCGGCGCGGGTTTCCATAGTGGTAATGGTCAGGATTAGCGAGAAAGCCATTACGACAGCCATAAAACCGATCAGAGCGATAAACATTGCATTTCTCCTTTTACTACTTCTTTTTGTATTTCTTTCGTTACTACTTTGGAACTACTTTGGGCGGACTTTCAAAATTTAGTTAAGTTTATTGGGACTTTAATTTTTGTTTTTTGTTTCATTTTTATTTTTCTTTCGATGGATTAAATATACCGCGACCCCGGAAAACGGGCTGTAATCTCCGCCACGTTTTAGCTGTAATGCCCGTCACAACTTTAGACCGGCCACTTTTGGGAAAAAGTTGCAATCAGTAACTATTATTTGTTACAATATCGGGGTCTATTTCTTCTTTGGAAAGGCGTCAAAAGGTTTAATGAAATTCAACTACGGCGGACAGGCAGTTATCGAGGGGGTTATGATGCGCGGACAGCGGCAAATGGCCGTGGCCGCCCGCAACCCTGAAGGCGAGATTGTCCTGAAAACAGAACCCCTCCAATCCGGTATCTACACCAACAAAATTATGAAGTGGCCGCTCTTGCGGGGCCTTGTGATGCTGTGGGATATGCTGGTGTTGGGGATTCAGTCGCTTTCGTGGTCGGCAAATGTCGCGACGACGGGCTTGCTCCTGCCGACAGTCATCCTGTCCACCATCGACTCGGCGGAAGAAACGCGGGTTGACCCCTCCGAAAATCCGAAAGACGCGCCCAAAGCTGAAGAGGCCAAAGAGGACGGTGACATTCCGAAATGGGCCATGGTTTTGACCGTGCTGGTCTCGTTAAGCTTCTCGGTCGGGTTGTTTATCCTGTTACCGGCGTTACTGGCCGGGCTTGCCAACGACTGGTTCATCCACGACCACCTCATAAGTAACCTTTTTGTGGAAGGCGGCGTGCGGATAGTCCTTTTGGTCGGCTATCTGTGGCTGGTCGGCTTTATGCTGGATATGCGGCGGGTCTTCCAGTATCACGGAGCGGAACACAAGACTGTTAACGCCTACGAAGCAGGGGCCGAACTGACGCCGGAGAAGGTCCAGCAATTCACGACCGTCCATACCCGCTGCGGGACCAACTTCCTCTTGCTGGTAGTCGTATTCGCGATAATCCTGTTCAGCTTCGTCTTTACGCTGCTGGGCAACCCGCCCATGTGGATTAGCCTGCCTTTGCGGGTGGCCCTGGTGCCGCTGGTAGCCACTATCGCCTATGAATACATCAAATGGAGCGCCGCCCATTACAATAACCCGGTGGTCCGCGCCATCATGAAACCCGGCCTGGCTTTACAGAAATTGACGACCCGCCAACCCGACCCGGCCATGCTCGAAGTAGCGATTGTGGCCCTGGAACGGGTGCTTCTTTCCGACGACAAAATTACCCAGGCCCACTGGGACGACCAGCGACTCCGACTCCCCGTGCGCCCCGCGCAGCTAGAGCCTGTGCGGGGGGAAAGTGGAGCGGTCGCGTAGATGATTCACCGGTTGCGCTAGACGAATGGGCCCTGAAAGCCCAACCAGAGCGAAACCAGAACCGATACGGCCGCAAGGCCGTTTTTTATTTTTCGCAAGCGTTCAACATTGATTTTCGTGGGACGTTGAGCCGAAAGCTTAAAAGGGGCCTTCCGGCCCGGTAATCCAGAGTTTTCGGATTATCCTGACTTTTAATCAAAGCTACTTTTAAGGGTTTTACGTTTAACGTTTTATGAAATCAAAGGAGTTTGAAGTGATAGGTACCGACTCAGATATAATATTGAAGTCCGGCATTGCCGGAAAGACCGCCGAGCAAATTATTATTCGCAAAGCCCGCATCAAAGATGTTCCGCAGATTTTCAAGCTGGTCAACCAGATGGCCCGCCTCAAGAATAACCTGCTGCCCCGCTCCATGTCGGAATTGTACGAGCATATCCGCGACTTTATCGTGGCCGTGGACGACGACCGGGTTATCGGCACCTGTTCGCTGCACATCTTCTGGGAAGACCTGGCCGAGGTCCGTTCGCTGGCGGTAGACCTGGAATACCAGGGCCAGGGCTGGGGCGAACAACTGATGCACGTTATTATCGAGGATGCCCGCGAAATCGGCATGCTGCGGCTCTTTACCCTGACCACTATCCCGGCCTTTTTCGAAAAATTCGACTTCCGGGTGGGCACCAAAGAGGAATTACCCCAAAAGACCTGGAGCGAGTGCTTCCGCTGTCCCAAGTTTACCGAGTGTGACGAAACCGCCCTGCTGCTGGACCTCGCCCCCGGTTATCGTGGTCCTCAGTCAATCAAGAAAACTTTCAACCTGACCCAGGTCTAAAATTGGGGTCCGAATTGACTGGTGATTAAGAAAAATCTATTGTAAAATAAAGTAATTTACATAAAAAATAACTTTTAGTACTATTCCAATACGGTGTAGTTATTGTATAATACAGTCATAAGGACCAATTTCCTAGTCAGTGTGAAAGAGGTGTCGCTACGAGTACTGAAAATAGAAACGATAGAAATATTAGTCGTGGCCGAATAGACCGTCCCCGCCTCTTGCTGGTAGACGACCACCCCCTTTTCCTGCGGGGCGTCAAATTGACCCTGGAAGATAGCGGCGAGTTTGAGATTGTGGGCGAAGCCTCGGATGGGCAACGCGCTATAAACTTATCGGAAACGCTGTTGCCCGACGTAATCCTGTGCGATATAAATCTGCCGGGAATGAACGGCCTGGAAGTCAGCCGGGTTATTAAAAGGAGGCAGCCCCAGACCGCTATCATCATCCTGAGCGTCTACGAAGACGATGAGCAGTTGTTCCACGCCATCAAGGCGGGAGCCGCCGCTTATACCGCCAAGGACATCAGCCCCGAACACCTGGTGGACATCGTCCGGCAGGTCTCGATGGGCAACTACATCATCAATGAAAATGTGTTGTCGAAGCCGGTCGTCGCTAAAAGGGTGCTAAACCAGTTCCGCGAACTGGCGACCGCCGAGAACGAGCAAGAGCCGATATTCGCGCCGCTGACCAACCGCGAGGTGGAAATCCTGGACTGTATTGCGCGAGGCAACTCGAATAAAGAAATCGCTCGCAACCTCTCCATCAGCGACCAGACCGTCAAGAACCACATTACCAGTATTCTAAAGAAACTGAACGCCAACGACCGTACCCAGGCTGTCATCACGGCCCTGCGCCACGGCTGGATTAAGATGTCGACCGACATCGCGGGCAGCGGCGGAGGCCGGACTCCCACCTTCTAGTTTTTAGATTTTCCTCCATATAAAAAAATTGGCTTGCTAAATTTCTCGTTTAGCAAGCCTTTTACGTTTTAGTTTTAGCCGGGCTATTTTTGGAGATATTTATCTACCCGGCCAAGCGTGGAAGTAGCCAGATAGAAATTCCCGGCCCAGTCTACGGTCATGGCATCAAACCGTTGAAACTGGCCGGGCGGCACCACTGTAATATAAGGGTCCATCGGTAGGTGTAACGGACTTTGCCAGGTAAACCTGAGATGGCCCTGGTTATCAAACTCCTGTAAACGGCTTCCTGAACCGTGAAAGTTACCTTGCTGATGGACATAGACAAAATCGTGGCCATCCACGAACACATTGCTTGCCAGGATAAAAGTACCGTCCATTGAGCTGGATTTAGGGTCGCCCCATTGTAACAAGAATTTCCCCTGGCTATCGAATTTGCGGAGGAAAGGGCTGAAAAGGACGTAAAGCTGGTCCTGGTCGTCCAGGGCTACCCCGACCGGGGCATCTTTGTAGCGATCGTAGCCAGCAGCCTTGTAGAAGTTAAAATCGAGTTCCGAGAGAAAGCGGCCCTGCGCATCAAACTTTTGGACCCGGTAATTGCCACCATCGGCGATCCAGAGCTGGTTGTGGCGGTCTACTGTTAGCCCACGCACGCCGTTGAACTGGCCTGGGCCGCTCCCGGCCTGGCCCCATTCGAGCAGGAGGTGACCCTGGCTGTCGTATTTAAGGATATGCTGGCTGGGGAAAAGGCTAAGATAGACATTTCCGGTCACGTCTAAAGCGATGCTAATAGGGTCGCCAGCGTGATAATCTTGCGGAGTTGGCAGTTGCCAGCGCAAAAGAAAACGGCCCTGATTATCAAATTTCTGGACTGAGGGAGGATTGCTATCGGCTACATACAGGTTTCCAGCGACATCAACACCTGCGGCCACGGGCCAGTTCAACTCACCCTCACCCTGGTCCTGCCGTCCAAAACTGGCTAACCAGTTGCCGCGGGCATCAAGTTTTTGCACCCGCTCGTTCAGATAGTCCGCCACGTAAAGCTGGCCCTGGCGGTCAACCGCGACCGCAACCGGGTAATTAAACTGGCCTTTATCACTCCCCAGGCTCCCGTATTTCGCCAGAAAATGACCCTGACTGTCGAATTTCTCGACCCGGTTATTCAGCTTGTCCGGCACGTATATATTGCCCTGGGTATCGAAACTCATATTGCCAATAGCTTCACCGAACTGGCCGTCGGCGTAGCCCTGGCTTCCCCACTTGAGCAAAAACTTACCGCTTAAATCAAACTTTTTAATACGGTAGTTACCGCTAACGGCGAGATAAATATGACCTTTGCCGTCCGCCGCGATTGAGGAAGGATAGCCCGGATTGCCGGTTGGCAGACCCGCCTCGACCAGACCGGGTGAATTACTCCACTCACCCAGAAACTTTCCACTTTTGTCGAATTTTTCGACTTTCCCGGTAGAGCTGTCCAGGGTATAGATAATCCCGGCTTCATCTACCGCCAGGCCAACCAGGTTGCCTATGGCCCCGCCCATAGGAGGAAGAGCGGGAAACTGACCCAGGTAGGTCCCATTAGCCTCGAATTTGTGGATACCATTGGAAAAGCCATCCAGCACGTAGAGGTTATCCTGGCGGTCTAAAGCGAGAGCGACCGGATGACCGACCCGGTTCTGGGCCGATTCAGCCGTAATTTTGGCGGGGATAGCCGGTTGGCCGGGTCGCGATAGGTCGGCCAGCAAATTGCCGCCGCTATCGTATTTTAGAATCTGGCCGACATAATTGTTAAGAATATAAAGAGTGCCTTTGGAATCCACGGCTACCCCGCTCAAAGAGCGCGTCCTTTGGAAGAAATCGCTGTCGGGCGCGGTCTGCCAGTCATTTACCAGCTTTCCGGTGAAAGGAACGGGTGTTGGGGTCGGTACCGCGGTAGCGGTAGGATTCAGGGTGGGAGTGGCCGTAAGCGCGGTGCTGGTGGCGGTAGGCGCGGCGGTTGGAGTGAAAGCAGGAAGCGCGGTTGAAGGTGGTAAAGTGGCCGGGGCGGTGGGTGAAGAAGCGCAGGCCGTCAAGAGGTCCAGGCACAGCAAAAGCAGGCTTAAACCCAACCATTCTTTTTTAAACCGGGTGTTTTTCATAAAGCCAGCCTATCCGAGCAAAACTCACTGGCGGCAAGCCGCAAACAAGCCGTGGTTGAGGTTTTTATAACCTCTTAAAAGTTATAATGCCCGGAATGAGTGAATAATTACTCTTTTAGACTTTTCTCCATAAAAAACGGGCTTGCTAAATTATAAAAAAATTTAGCAAGCCCGTTACGTTTTATATCTGGTCGGTTTTCCCTATCCTACCGCTTTCTTGATAAGTTCGCTGATGCGCGCTTCTTCGGCGGGGGTTAACTCCATCAGGGCGTAGGCGGTCGGCCACATGGAGCCATCGTCGAGTTGGGCCGAATCGTTAAAGCCAAGGGTCGCATAGCGGGTGCTGAACTTCTGGGCGGGTTGGAAGAAGCAGACGATTTTGCCCTCCTTGTTGGCGTAGGCGGGCATCCCGTACCAGGTTTTTGGCGAGAGGTCCGGGGCGCTGGCGGTGATGATTTCATGGAGGCGCCGGGCCATAGAGCGGTCCGGTTCGGTCAGGTCGGCAATCTTCGCGAGCAGGTCGCTTTCCCCTTCCGCCCTGTTCTTCTCCGCTTTTAGCTCTTTAGCGCGCTCCTTCATGGCGGCGCGTTCCTCAGCTGTGAAACCTTTATCGTTTTTGGCGGACTGCTTTGTACCACTCTTTTCAGTCTGGCTCATAAAAATCTCCTGATATTGATTTGGGTTGGAAACCTAACCGCAGTTCGACTGCGAACTCGTTTTACCCCGGTGGGGTAGGCAAACCTAAAATGACATGTTACTTCGGTACGGCGTAAATGTTAAGCTGGGTTGATGCTGACCCGGGCAGAATTTATTTTAAGTTGAGAGTTCTTCCAGCAATTGTTTGAGGCGGTCCTGCCAGGTATCTTTAAGCAATCTCATGTTGAGGCGCATCTGGTTCGGGGTAATCCGCAGGGCTTCGCCGAACTCCTTCATCAGGCGGCGCGGGTCCACGTTTGCCCGGCCCGTAGGGCGTTTGCGTTCGGGCGGCGCGGCCTTGGCCCCGGCTTTGCGGCGCATCTCGGTTTCGAGGGTCGGGGCGGCCCAGCGCAGGTAAATCTCGCCGTCCTGCTCGATAATACTCTCGACCCCGGCCCGGATTGCCAGCACCTTTACATCCAGCAGGTACATCAGGTTGCTTGCCGCTTCCGGCAGCTTGCCAAAGCGGTCTTCCAACTCGCGGACCAGTTCGCGGATTTGTCCGGCAGTCTGCAAAGGGGCGGCCAGTTTGCGGTACTGGTCGAGCCGGACCGCCTGGTCGCGGATATATTCTTCCGGCAGGTAAGCCTTGAGCGGCAGGGAGAGGTTGACCGTCGGGGCTTCGACCAGGGCTTCGATAGGTCGTTCCTCGTCGCCTTTAAGCTGTTCGACCGCCTCTTCAAGTAGCCGCATGTAGAGTTCGAAACCGACCGAAGCGATATGGCCGCTCTGCTCCGCTCCTAAAAGGTTGCCCGCGCCCCGGATTTCGAGGTCTTTCATGGCAATCTTGAACCCGGCCCCAAGCTCCTGGGTATCAAGCATCGTGTCGAGACGTTTCTGGGCGTCCTCGGTCATCGTGCTGCCCGGTTTGTAGAGCAGGTAGGCGTAGGCCCGGTTAGCCCCGCGCCCGACCCGGCCTCGCAACTGGTACAACTGGGATAGACCGTACATCACGGCGTTATCCACCACCAGGGTATTGGCGTTCGGAATGTCGAGGCCGCTTTCGATGATGGTGGTACAGACCAGCACATCCGCTTCGTACCCGGTAAAAGCCAGCATCACCTTTTCCAGTTCGTTCTCGTCCATCTGGCCGTGCGCGACCACAATCCGAGCCTGGGGGACCAACTCTTTTAGCTTGTGGGCAATCTCGGCGATGCTCTGGACCCGGTTATGGACGAAAAAGACCTGTCCACCCCGTTCGAGTTCGCGGACGATGGCCTCCCGGATGAGCGTGTCGCTGTAGGCAGTCACGTAGGTCTTGACCGGGAGACGTTCGGCGGGCGGGGTCTCGATGATGGATATATCACGTACACCTGTCAACGACATGTGAAGGGTGCGCGGGATGGGCGTGGCCGAAAGGGTCAGCACGTCCACTTCTTGCTTCATCTGCTTGAGGCGCTCCTTGTGCTTGACCCCGAAGCGCTGTTCCTCGTCCACGATTAAAAGGCCCAGGTCCTTGAAAAAGACATCCTTTTGCAGGAGGCGGTGCGTCCCTATGATTATGTCAACCTGACCCTTGGCGAGACGAGCAAGGATACCCTCTTGCTCCTTTTTGGTCCTGAAGCGCGACAACTGCTCGATAACGGTCGGGAAAGCGCTCAAACGCTGGACAAAGGTGGCGTAGTGCTGAGCGGCCAGGATAGTGGTCGGCACCAGCACCGCCACCTGTTTGCCGTCCATCACGGCCTTGAAAGCAGCCCGCAGAGCCACCTCGGTCTTGCCATAACCCACGTCGCCGCAGATAAGGCGGTCCATTGGGCGAGGCTGCTCCATATCACCCTTTGAATCGAGGATGGCCCGCATCTGGTCGGGCGTTTCGGTGTAGGGGAAGGCTTCTTCCATCTCGCGCTGCCAGGTGTTATCGGCGGCGAAAGCGTAACCCCGCCGGGCGGCGCGCTGGCTGTAAAGGGCCAGCAGTTCTTTGGACATGTCCTCGACAGCGGCCCGGACTTTCCGTTTGGCCCGCGTCCAGTCGGAATTACCCAGGCGGTTTAGCTGGGGCGTGGTGTGGCCGGGGGCGCTATAGGGTAAGACCCGGTCTACCTGCTCAATCGGCACGTAGAGTTTATCCTGCTCGGCGTATTTCAGGAAAAGATATTCGCGCTCGATTTCCTCCCCGGCGGCGGTCGTCTCGGCCTTAAGCCGGACCAACCCTTCGTAACGGGCGATACCGTGTTCGATATGGACCACGTAGTCGCCCGGTTTGAGGTCGCGCAAGAAAGCCTCGCGCTGCTGCATGGTGCGGCGGGGGCCCTCACTTTTCTCGACACCCCGCTGGGCCTGCTTGGTCCAGCCGAAAATCTCGCGGTCGGTCAGGAGGGTCAGGCCGAGTGTCTCGGAGCGCCAGCCGCCGACCAGTGATCCGTGCAAGAGGTTAAACGAACCGGCACCGGGCAGGGTCGAAAGTTTGCCGCCGCCCCCCTCTTTGCGCAACACCGGGAAAATATCGTGGTCCTCGAACTGTTCGCGCAACCGCTCGGCCTGTTGGGTTACGACCACGATGCGCTGCCCCTCTTTCAGGAAGGTGTCGACGGTCTGGATGACGCGGGGAATTTGCCCGGCGAATTCGCTGACCGGTCCAAAGAGGTCAACCTCTAAATTCTCGTCAGACAGGACCTGGGCCGCCGTCACCACGGGCGCTTCCCCCAGTTTGTCCTCCTGCTCGTCGGTCCGGTTGAGCAACAGGCGCGGGTAATGGCTGAACCCGGCCTCAAGTTCCTTCCAGTTGAGATAGGGCCGGATGACTCCCTCCGGGATTTCGCCGTTCTTTTCAAACTCGGCCCGCAAATCTTCCGCCTGGAGAGTCAACTCTTCGACGGCAAAGTTTATCTGGGCCGGGCCGTCCAGTATCACAATGGTTTCGGCTGGGAGATGGTCGAGCAGGCTGCACATGTCCTCGCCGCCGGTATAGTAGGGCATGAACTGCTCGATACCCTCGAACTGTTCGCCGTTTTCAACCCGGCTGAGCAGCCTGTCCCATTCCTCGCGGACTTCCTCGCGCAGACCGGAGCGGTCGACCTCGGCCAGACGTTCATAGGCTTCCCCGGAGCGCCATAGCGGCACTTCGACCGGCGGAGTCAGGGTAATTTGCTCGGTGCGCTGGCTGCTGCGCTGGGTAACCGGGTCGAAATAGCGGAGGCTGTCAATTTCGTCGCCAAAGAGTTCCAGGCGGATTGGCATTTCAGAGGTCAGGGGGAAGAAATCGACAATCCCACCCCGGCGGCTGAACTGGCCGGGCTGCTCCACCAGCGATTCGGGGCTGTAACCAAGCTGGATAAACGACCCCAGTAGTTCGTTAAGGTCGAGGAATTGGCCGCGCTTGAGGGTCACGATGTGGCGGCGGAAGTCGGCCTTGGAAAGGGTGGGCTGCATCAGACCTTTAGCCGAGGCAAAGATAACCAGTTGGGCCGATTGAACCGGGTCGAGGTTGCCCAGGGCGGCCAGGGTTTCGAGGCGGCCCCCGGTGATAGCCGGGTCTTGTTCGATGCGCTCGTAAGGCAGGGTATCCGGGGTCGGCCAGCTTAAGACGAGGTCAGGCTGGGAAGAATAGGCGGCGGTGTTGCGAGCCAGTTCGCGGGCCTGGACCGGGCGGGCGGTCAGGACCAGGAGCGGGCGTCCCAGAAAGCTTTGCAGGGTTGCCAGGAAATAAGGCCGGACAGGGGCGGCTAACCCCGACATATTGAGCCGGGCGTCCTGCCGGTGACCCCTGGCAGCCTGATTTAACTGGTCACAGACCGAGCGAAATTCGGCTCTTTCCCGTAGTAATGGTAAAAGCCCCGCCAGGTTTAAATCCACCGTTGCCCACCTTTCGTAAATTTATTGAAAGAATGTTTTTCCTTACGGCAAGTTTGCCCGTAGATTATATCATGATAGGTTTTAAATTAGGGCTTTTGTTTTAAGAAACGGGTAGGATATTTCTAACTTAACACTTTCTTAACTCAACTCTATTGACACTATTAGGACTAAAAGGTATATTTACTCTAATTAGACAAAGGTTAAACACCTCCGCGCTATAGTCGAATTTGTGCAACTATTGTAGAAAGAAAAACCAGCATACGTAAGCCCGTTTTCAAGTAGAGCAGGCCAATATTACCATCCGCCTAGCTCAACAAGTCCACATCCACACTCATAGCACAGAAGCCGGTCGAAGTCCCGACCGGCTTCACTATTTTCACTTGAAGTACTTTTTAACAATTAGATTTCAGCTATTTTTAGGTTTTCCTGGTCTGAAGCGAAAGCCGGGTATTTATCCACAATTGAATTTGCGTCAGGGGCCTGGTAATCAATGCAGCGACCGGGCTTTTTTTGTATAATTAGCAGGTTAGTAACTTCTGTAAAAAACCCGACCCAGGCACCTATCCTTCTGCCTGTGTTTACAGAAAGGATATTCCGGCGTGAAACAATCGAAAAAAATCTTTAGCTTGACCGGCCTGTTAGTAGCAGTGATGCTTGTTTTGAGCGCCTGCGCTGATGAGGCCCCCACGGCGACCCCTGTCCCGCCTACCCCTACCGTGGCTCCAACTACGGCGGCAGCTACCGCCACCGCTTCCGGCACTTCTACCGCCAACCTTCCAACTATCAGTGGAGTCACCGAACTCCAGGTCGACTCCTCAATTTCGGCGGAAGTTGCCAAACAACTGGGCGTGCCGACCCTGGCCGTCAAGTTGTATACCTCGGACGATGATACGGCGGTTGTAGGCGACCACGCCGACGCGGCCCTTACCGGGCAAGGCTATAGCTTTGGTATTCCGAATCAGACCAAGCCAATCAGCCAGGATAACGGGACGGTTGGCCTTTACTCGCGCTCCGGTTCGGACGATGTGCTTTTCACCGCCGTCCCGGTCCCGGCCAACGCCGATGTGAGTGGCAGCATCCCCGGCATAGACGCGGCTACGGCTCAAAAATTCACCGACCAGGTGAAGGGCAAAAAAACCTTGCTGGTGGTGATGAGCGGGCCGAGCCTCTTACAGGCCCTGATTGCCCTCGGCCAGGGTAGTGGCGCCCAGACCGCCGCCGCTACTGCCGGTACCGTGGCAGCCGCCACCCCGACCGTGGCGGGAACCCCTGGTTCCGAAACCGGTACGCCTACCGGCAGCGCGACCACTCCTTCCGCCAGCACCAGTGCGGGCACCGGGGATGCAACCGCGACCGTGGCAAGCGGCACCATACCCGCCGGTACCGCGCCGGTCTCCTATACCGGGGCAACTGCCATCCAACTGCCCGATACCCTGAAATCGACTTTGCTTTCGGGGCTGAGCGCGGCCAAGAATGCGACCCTGGACGGCTACAAGGCGAGTGATGCCCCGGCGACGGTCAAGACCACCTTGCAGAGCAGTTACGCTGCCGGGGGTTGGACCGACGCGACGGCAGCCTTTACCGGGGCCAGCGACGCCCTGACGCAGATAGGGCCGGACGCGTTCTTTATCGCCTATACCAGGGATAACAAGTTGTCGTTTGTGCTGGGCTTCTCCGGCGCAACGGCCAGCGCCCTGGGTATTACCGGGGTGGACGCCAACGGCACGGTTTACATTATCGGTAGCGGCGAGAAATAGGCGTTCCAGAGGGTCTATAAACTAGGGGCTCTGCTACAAGAGAAGTCCTGGTAATTTACCTTCAAACTTCTTCAAGGGGAAATTGAGGTGGCAACGGACTAAACCCTCATTGCCACCTTTTCACCAGGCGTTTCTACTGACAAAAGGACCGGATTTGGTGGTTTTGTTGTGCCGCTAAACCGGGCAAATAAAAAAAACCGGTGTTGTCCTTTTTTCACCGGTTTTGGTTTTCGCTAGATATGTAAGTTAAGCGGGAGGCTGTGCCAGAGCTTCCCGCCTGAAATTAAAAAGAAAATAAAGCAATTCTGAAGTAAATTTGAAAAGCCGGGATTTTACGCGCCTTCTTTGACCTCAATCAATTCGTCGGCAAGCAAGCCATGCGCCTCGCGGTGGACGGCTTCGGCGGCTTCCTTGCTTGGCGCCTCAATCAGGCAAAAAACTTTGCCTTCCGCTTCGTTAAACCAGTAGCGCTGGCAGTCCACCCCATATTTTTCCTGCACTTCCAGGTCGCGCTGGTGGGCTCCGGCTACTGCTTCTTTCGTTAATCCCTCAACATGATGGTGAATATCAATATAGAGTGCCATTTTGTTTTTCCTTTCAATTGGATTTTTATGCTACTACAGGTCTTCAACCCCTAAAGGGTTAGTGTAAGCGGGGAGTTTATTCCCTGCAAAATACCCCTATTTTTTAACACCGGAAGCACTACCTCACATCTAGAAATTTACATATTAAACGGTGAAATTAGAAAAAAAAAAGCCTGCGCGGTATGGGCAAAAATACATACTGCGACCTTTTGGTCCAAAGCCTTAAGCACTCCGCCATTTAGCCTAAATGCAAGCTTAGTCCCCCCAAAATGTGACTTAGCGCACAAAACCCGGCTTTTATTCGGGCTATAATCATCTTGTTCTTGGAGGCGTGAGTAAAACAATGAAAAACAACAATTTATTTCGGCGTAGCAACAAACCTCTTATCAGTTCAAAATTACGGTTGAAGGCGATTGATTCTTTGTGGGTAGACGCGCCCGGTGCGCGTCCGGTACACCAACCCAAAACCACCTTACCTAATTACCTGACACCCTTTATCGGCAGACAGAGCGAGATTGAAACGGTTGCGCGCCTGCTAACTAACCCTGATATACACCTGGTGACCCTGACCGGGGCCGCCGGGACCGGCAAAACCCGGTTGGCCCTGACCGTAGCGGAAAACCTCGCAAATTGGTTCGAAGACGGGGTTTACTTTGTAAACCTGGCTCCCCTGAACAAACCGGAAGCCGGGCTGAACGCTATCGTCCAGGCGCTGGGCTTGCAGGACCACAGCCGTCTATCTTCTCTCCACAAATTGCAAACCTTTCTCCAACGGCGCAGAGTCTTGCTGGTGCTGGATAATTTCGAGCAAATCCTGGGGCTGGGTCCGGCTATTGCGGACCTGCTGATGGCCGCCCCCTGCCTGAAAATCCTTGTCACCAGCCGGATTGTGCTGCATCTTTACGGGGAAAACGTATACGCGGTGCCGACCCTGCAAATCCCGGTCCTGGCCGAAAACAGCACTTTCGAGACGGTTTCCCAAAACGAGGCGGTCCGGCTTTTCGTCCAGTATGCGAGGATGGTTAACGCGGAATTCAGCCTGACCGAAGCCAATTACAAACTTATCGCGGCGCTGTGTGTCCACCTGGAAGGCTTGCCGCTTTCTATCGAACTGGCGGCGGCCCGCTGTGATGTCTTTCCTTTGCAGACCTTGCTGGACCGCCTGAGCACCGGGCAACGTTTCGCCCTTTTGAATTCAGGGTTTTCCAACCTGCCGCTGCGCCAGCAAACCCTCGGTGAAGCGATTGAATGGAGCTACCAGTTACTGAGCGAACCGGAAAAACAGCTCTTTAGGAAGTTAGGCGTTTTTGTGGGAAGCTGTTCGCTCGCGGCTGCCGAGGCGATGAATTCCAACCACTACGACACCCTGGATAGCGTCGAGTCCTTACTCAATAAAAGCCTGCTAAAACCGGTAGAGGAAGCCCCCGGCGAGGGTTTGCGTTTTAACATGCTCGAAACCATCCGGGAATTTGCCTTGGCTAAACTCGTTGAGGCGGGCGAACTTCCGGCGGCGCGGGTCGCTTACAAAGACTACTTTATCCAACTGGTCGAGACCGCAACCGAACATTTGAAAGACCCGGACTACCTGGACTGGGTGAAACGCCTGGAAACGGACCACCCAAACATTTTAGATGTGCTGGATTACCTGATTGAGAACGGCGAGGTGGAAGAAGCCTACCACCTGGGCGGTGACATCTGGGTAACCTGGTGGCGGTGGGGCTATCTGAACCAGGGACGGCAATGGCTCTCTAAAATCCTGGCCCTCACCCAGCCGGACCTGAGGCCGGTATTGCTGGCGAAAGTTCTGGACGGCGCGGCCTACCTGGCGATGTACCAGGACGACTGTCAGGAGGCTACCACTTATTTCGAGCAGAGCATCAAAATCTGGCGCAACTATGCTCCCGGTAAATTCCTGGCGCGGGCCATCAGCGGGCTGGCCGGGAGCTACCGCATCCTGGGCAATTACGAACCGGCCCTGCAACTGAATTATGAGAGCCTGGATTTGTATCACTCGCTCGGTGAGGCGGTCAGTGAGGCCAACAGCCTTTGTAATATCGGTTCGCAATTGCTAGACCGGGGCCGTTACGATACGGTCCAGGAGTTGTTGGAAAAGTCGCTGGAAATGCACACCAACGCCCGGTACCTGACCGGGATGGGCCGCACCAAACTCTATCTGGGCGATTTCCTGTGGCGCAAAAACGACCCGGCTGCGGGTATCAGGCAACTTGAGGAAGGCCTGGACATCCTGCGCCAGGTCAATCACCGGATACAATTTTCCAATGCTCTCAACCGGCTAGGGCTGATTTATCTATGGCAGGGGCAGACCGGGAAAGCGGAAAAGCTGCTTATAGAGAGCATAGAAATTTCCGAGGAATTGAATAAAAAACAGGATATGTCCTATGCCTACGCCAACCTGGGGTTGCTCAGGGTCGTCCAGAACCGCCTGGAGGAAGCCGAAAATCTGTTCAACCAGTCCATAGCGCTGCGCTCGGAACTGGGGCAGTTGGAAGGGGTCCTGTGGGCGATGGAAGGGCTGGCCGTGGTCGCGATTAAACAGGGCGATTACGCTCGTGCCCAGGCCTTGCTGGTCGAAACCCGGCACCTGAGAAAGTTTATCGAAGCGCCGGTATTGCCGCATACCCTTAAATTTATCATCCCGGTATTGCTAAACTACAAAGAATTGGTCGACATGACCAAAAACCAACCACTCCCGGCGAATAATAATCCCGTGGCGGTGAAGCCGGTCGCTTTACCGGAGGCATCCAGGCTAAGCTACCCGACTTCATACAACGCCGAAGCCCAGGCCGCCGCGCTAAGCAAGAGGGAAACCGAGGTGCTGCACCTGGTCTCGCTGGGTCACCCGACGAGCCAGATTGCCAAACTGCTGGTTATCAGTCCCGGCACGGTCAATAACCACCTCAATTCAATCTATAGCAAGCTGGGAGTTAATTCGCGGACCTCTGCGGTGCGTTTTGCCCTTGATAACGGCATTATCTAAGGCCGGGTCCAGTCTGAAACTCATTCACCGGGAGAGGTTAAAAGTTTGTTGAAGGTCGTGCGGGCGGCTTCCAGGTCGGCGGTCTTGAGGTAAGTGTGCCAGGCCCAGCAAAAGGCCACCACTCTAAGATTATCGGTGGTTTTTTGCTGGTAATGAATGACCTCGAAAAAACTTTTAACACCGGTATAGGCCGGGTGAAAAGCTAAATCTACCCCGGCGTAGGCGGCCAGGTTTTCCCAGGCGAGTTTAGCCAGGTCGAAAGCCTGGTTTTTGCTTTGTTCAAAACGGGCGTAATCACGCTGCCAGTGGTCGGCATCAGTTTCCTCGTCAAAGCCGGGCCAATCTCCGCCACTGGCGGCGCGGGTCAGGGCATTTAGCCGCCAGGTCAGTTCCGCCAGACGGGGCGTTTCGTCATCAAGGATCTTTTTCAGGGTAGTGACCGCGTCAATAATGCCTCTGGCGTTATCCACGAATACAACCAGGCTGAGTAACCGGGTGCTTTCTTTTACCTCTTTCCCCGGTTGGCCGGTATTTTCCCCAGGCGACCCTAAAAGTGGTTTGACTGACAGAAAATTATCAATTGCTCTCGTCAAACCAGGTAGAATCTCCCGGTTGAATTTATCCCCACCGAGGCCCCGTAGCTCGGCCAGGTTGGTTTTAAGCTGGGAGAATTCTTTTTCGACTGCCTCCCGTACCTCAGCCCGGCTATAGCTGTAATACCGGTAACGCGCCCTCAGGGTGTCGAGCGCGGGGTCTTCTCCTGTTTTCGGTTCATCGGGGAAGTCGAACTCGCATTGGAGACGGCGTCCGGCCAGGTCCGCTTTTTGATGGAGTTCATGGAGCGGTTCCCGGCGGGCGTAACCTTCGTTCCAGGTAGTGCCCCAGCCAACGTAATAGAGCCGGTGCCGCTCCTCCTTGTGGTCAAGATATTTCAACCAGGTCTGGTATATCACGGCCAGAATTGCTTTCTCCTGGGAGAGAGTTTCTTCGGCGGCCTTTTCAAGCCATTCGATATAAGCAGCGATATACTTGCGGTCCATGAGACATTCGTCCGGGGCTCGACCGGGAAGGGCCATCTCGAAAAGCCTGTCCCAGTAATCCAGCTCGGCTTTAGTCGGTGGAGTGTTGGGAAAAGGAAAGTGACCTAATAGCCGGAGGCTGGCCGCAAACGAAATTCTTTTTTTGGTCATGGGTGCCATCTCGCTTTTTAAGGGGTTCATTTTGGTTTTATTTTAGTATAATTGATAGGGTCCGACTTTTCTATTCCCTCTCCGGCCTTTAACCTTTTGTAACGAATCTTTACGAGATGTCCCGCACCTGGCCTGTTACACACTGCAACATAGGCTAAACCAAAGATTTTTCCGGTAGAATTAGACCCTGCAATGGGCTAAATATAAATTTCAAAGGCAAAAATTTATTCACCAGCATTAACCGGACTTACACCTTTTATATGATAGAGTTAGGGTAAAACAGTTTACAAAAGAAAGGAAAGTAAATTGACCCAACAAGAACATCTTACCTCGGCGAATGTGGTTGGCACCGGCCCCAGCCGTTCCATGGAAGCTTTTTTTGCACCACGTTCGGTAGCCGTCATAGGCGCGACCGAGAAAGCAGGCAGCGTAGGCCGGGCAGTTTTATGGAATCTTATCAGTAATCCTTTTGGTGGGACGGTTTTTCCCATCAACCCCAAGCGTCCTAATGTCCTCGGTATCAAATCTTACCCCTCCATCGGCGAACTGCCCGAACAGGTTGACCTGGCCGTTATCGTGACCCCCGCCGCGACCGTACCTGCTCTCATCAAAGAGTGCGCCGCCGCCGGGGTAAAAAGCGTCATTGTTATTTCCGCCGGGTTCAAAGAGGCCGGACCTCAGGGTGTCGAGTACGAACGCCAGATTATGGCCGAAGCCGTCAAGTCGAATATCCGCATTATCGGGCCTAACTGTCTGGGCGTTATGAACCCGCGCACCGGTCTTAACGCCACCTTCGCCGGGACCATGGCCCGGCCCGGCAATGTCGCCTTTATCAGCCAGAGCGGGGCCCTTTGCACCGCCGTACTCGACTGGAGTTTGCGAGAAAATGTCGGGTTTAGCGCTTTCGTTTCCATCGGCTCGATGCTCGATGTGAACTGGGGCGACCTGATTGACTACCTGGGCGACGACCCGCAGACCAAGAGCATCATCATCTACATGGAATCCATCGGCGACGCCCGCTCTTTCCTTTCGGCGGCCCGCGAGGTGGCGCTTTCCAAGCCGATTATCGTGATTAAAGCCGGGCGGACCCAGGCTGCCGCAAAAGCCGCCGCCTCGCATACCGGTTCGCTGGCCGGGAGCTATGATGTCCTCGAAGCAGCCTTCCGGCGGAGCGGCGTCCTTTCGGTAGACACCATAGACGAACTGTTCTCGATGGCGGAAGTCCTCAACAAACAGCCCCGCCCGCGCGGGCCGCGCCTGACCATCCTGACCAACGCAGGTGGACCGGGCGTCCTCGCCACCGACGCCCTGATTGAAGGTGGCGGCGAACTCGCCAACCTTTCACCCGAAACTCTCGCGACCTATAACAAATTGCTGCCCGACGCCTGGAGTCACGGTAACCCTGTGGACATCCTGGGAGACGCCGACGCTAAACGCTACGCCGACGCCCTGGAAGTGGCGGTCCAGAACCCTGATAGCGACGGGCTGCTGGTGATTGTCACGCCGCAACAGATGACCGACCCGACCATGACGGCGGAACTGGTCAAGACCGCCGCCGCCAATTCCAGGAAACCGGTCCTCGCCAGTTGGATGGGCGGGCCTTTCGTGGCCGCCGGGGAAACTATTCTCAACGGCGCGGGTATTCCGACCTTTGCCTATCCCGACACGGCGGTCCAGGCCTTCAACTATATGTGGCAGTACAGCTACAACCTCGCTACCCTTTACCAGACGCCCGACCTGGCCTCCGGGGATGTAAACGCGGCTTCGGCGCGGGCCAGGGCCACCGAAATTTTGCAAAAAATCCGCCGCGAGGGCCGGACTATCCTGACCGAATTCGAGTCAAAGGAAATTCTCTCGATTTACGGCATCCCGACAGTCGAAACCCGTATCGCGCCTACCGAGGATGAAGCGGTAGCCGGGGCGGAAGGCATCGGCTACCCGGTCGTCCTCAAACTCTACTCGGAAACCATCACCCACAAGACCGACGTGGGTGGGGTCCAGTTGAACCTGGCAAACGCCGAGGAAGTCCGGCATGCTTTCCAGAAAATCCAGAAGTCGGTGGGCGAGAAAGTCGGCACGGAGCATTTCCAGGGTGTCACGGTCCAACCAATGATAAAACTGGACGGCTACGAGCTTATCGTGGGGAGCAGCCTGGACGTACAGTTTGGCCCGGTCATACTCTTCGGGACGGGCGGTCAACTGGTCGAGGTCTACCGGGATAGCTCGCTGGCCCTGCCGCCGCTGACCACCACCCTGGCCCTCAGGATGATGGAGCGGACCCGCATCTTTACGGCCCTTAAAGGGGTGCGCGGTCGGCCCCCGGTGGATGTCCACGCCCTGGAACAAATCCTGGTCCGCTTCAGCCAGCTTGTGGTCGAACAGCCCTGGATTAAAGAACTTGATATAAACCCGCTCCTGGCCTCGGCGGAAAAGATTGTGGCTCTGGACGCCCGCGTGGTGTTGCACGGACCGGAAGTGCAGGAAGAAGATTTACCCAAACCGGCCATCCGGCCCTACCCGACCCAGTATATTAGCTCCTGGACCGACACACAGGGAAACGCCACGACCCTCCGGCCAATTCGCCCCGAAGACGAGCCGTTAATCGTCAAGTTTCACCAGACCCTTTCCGAGCGGAGCGTCTACTTCCGGTGGCTGCACATGCTAAACCTGACCCAGCGCACCGCCCACGAACGGCTTATTCGGACCTGTTTTATTGACTACGAGCGGGAAATGGCCCTGGTCGCCGAGCAACAGGATCCTGCTACGGGCGAGCCGCGGATTTTAGGGGTAGCGCGCCTGACCAAAATCCAGAACAAGGCCGAGGCCGAGTTCGCCAACCTGGTCGGTGACCCTTACCAGAGTCACGGCATCGGCACCGAACTGTTGAAGGAGTTGATAAAGGTGGGCCGGGCCGAGAGGCTCGAACGCATTGTGGGCTATATCCACCCGGAAAACCAGGCGATGCAACACATCTGCCAGAAACTCGGCTTCAAGAAAGAGTATCTGCGCGAGGATGCCCTGTTCAAGGTGACCCTCAACCTGCAATAAGGCGCTTTCCCGGCGAGAAAATAAGAAATACCCCGGCCTGCAAACAACAGACCGGGGTATTTCTTATTGTTACACCTGGGTGTTAAAGTTTAGCCAGCACCCGGCTGATGACGCGGATACCCCGTTCGAGTTCGGCCAGGCTGGCGTGTTCGTGCGGGGTGTGGTCGAGGCTGCTGTCACCCGGCCCATAAGCCACAATCGGGCAGTTCCAGACCGGCCCAAGCACGTTCATATCGCTGGTACCGGTCTTTTTCAAGGGCTTGGGCTGACCGCCTTCCTCGCGGATAGCGGCGTAGAAAGCCCGCACCAAAAGACTATTCTTATCCGAGGTTATCGGTTGTTCTTCGCCAAAGACTTCGAGGGTGCCGTCACCGGCCCATTCGCGCAACTGCGTCTTGAATTCCTCGATAGGGAAGCCGTAGGGGACCCTGAGGCCCACCCGCAGAGTGATTGTGTCGTGGAAGCCGTCCGAGGCGCTGTTGATACCGCGCAGGGCTGCCTGGAGCGTTTCGGAGATTTTCTTCTCGACGTTAAAGGCGGTCGAATACTCTTTGACCCGGTTCCAGAACTCAACGCCTTCCTCGAAGGCCGAGGGACCATCGGCGGCGGTGTGCTTCAGTTCGCGGGCCAGTTCGTAGCGCAGTTGCAGGGTGCCTTTGTAGCCGATAGTCACGCGGTCCCAGGCGCTCGGCTCCCCGATGATGCAGTAATCGGGGCGGTAGTTATGCTGGGCGAACCGGGCACCCTTACTGGTCGGCGCTTCTTCCTCGACCGCCCCCACTACTACAATCCGTTTATCGCGCAAAAGCTCGGGCTGGGCTAACAAAGCCGCCGCGCCAAGGACGAACGAGGCGAACGGCCCCTTGGCATCCACCGAGCCGCGTCCGTAAATCGTATCGCCGTCCGGCTCAATCCGCACCGGGATATAGCCCGGCACCGTATCGATGTGGCCAAGCAGGACAATCGTTTTGGTGGCTTCCTCGGCGGTCGCGCCAATTTCACCGACAGCGTTCCCGGCCTCGTCTACGTAAGCCTGGCGATAGCCAAGCGCGGTCATACGCGCCACAATTAGCTCGGCCACCTCCCGCTCCTGCTGGCTGGGGCTGTAAACCTCTAAAATGGAGCGGAAAAAATCGACGTTCTGCGGGTCGAGGGCAGGCAACGGGCTGATCAACTGGTTGTTTAACTCGGTCACTTCTGTAACTTTCTACCTTAAATCTGTAAAAACTGTTTATTTCGCAAAGATTACTCGTCTTGTCCGTCTTCCAGCGGGCCATTCTCACCAATCCGGCTGACATACATTTCGCCAAAAAGGTCTTCCTGGCGGACCATTACCAGCCGCCGCCGGACCAATTCGAGGACCGCCATAAAGGTGACAATCACTTCGACCGGGCTGGGCGGTTCGGCGGGGTCGAACAGGCTGGTAAATTCGACCGGGTCGGCGGGGACATCCGGTCCGGATTCCTGCTCCGCCGCGTCCAGCCGTCTTTCCAAAAGCAAAATCTTATCTTCGATTTTAACCGAGCGGACCAGGGCTTTTAACTCCTCCGGTCGCGCTTCTTGCGGGGTCTTCTGCTGCTGTTGCTGCTGAGCCGTCAGACGCCGCCGCACCAACGCCAGCAAATCGTTCAGTTTGACGCCACCCAACGCCGCACCCGGCGTGGGACCGCCCTGTTCCTGCATAGCCAGGTTGACCTGCTGGACGAGGATGTCGTTCGGGCCGATGCGCTGGCTGGCAAAGGCGCGCTGGCCGGCTTCTTGGCGCTGGCGCAACTGCTGGGCGGCATCTTTGACCTGTTTATAATCGCGGAGTTGGGCCAGGAGTTCTTCCGCCGCGCTGGGGGCGTCTTCACCGTCCCCACTTTTAGAGGCCGGGGCAGGCAGAAGAGCTATTGATTTAATCAAAAGCAAGCGGGCCGCGATAACCAGGAATTCGGCCAATTCCGCCGGGTTAACCTCGCTCAACTGGTTGATATATGAAAGATATTCCTCGGCAATCACCGAAAGCGAAATCTCGGTTATAGGCAGTTCCTTGCGCTCTATAAGCTGCAACAACAAATCGAGCGGGCCTTCGAAAGCCACGCCGGGCAGGCTTATCTGGTACTGGTAGACCGGGACGCCAAAGGCGTTCAATTTTTCGTTAGTCATCAGTTTAAGTCGTCAGCCCAGCCGAGGGCCAAAGCCGCTTTATCGCCCTGCAACTGTAGTTTCTTACACTCACCAATCAGGGCCGCTACCCTGGGTCCGCCACCCGCTTCCTGGGCCAGGGCCGCGCCACGGGCTTCGTGGACGGCCTGTAGCCAGAAATAGTAACGCCAGTGGCCCGGCCCAGCGCTGCTTTGCCGTTCACGCCAGCCCCGGTAGAGCGGTCCTGCTATGGCCCCCACAACGACATTCGCCACTTTCACCCAGACCGGGATAGACTGCCCGGTAACGGGGTCGAACTTGCCCAGGTCGTGCAAAAGGCTGGCCTGGAGCAAATCGCGGTCATAGCCAAAACCGGCCCCGGTGAGGGTCCGGCAGACATTCAGGGCGTGGCGCTGTTCGTAAAGCGGAAAAGCTTTGAAAAGGGCGAGTTGGGCCGGGGTCAATATGGTTTGCAAATAGGCCATTTCGGGCGGGTCCAGGGGCCGGGCCTGGACAGACCGCGCGAACTGGCGGGCGCGTAAAAAGGCTTTTTTTACCATTAAGACAACCGCAAGCCGATCAGGCTCATAAAAAGCTGGACTATCGGACTAAAAATAAACTGGTAAAGAATATTGAAATTGCCGCCAAAACCGCCCAGGAAGTACGGCAGGATTAGCGATAGGACCAGTATCAGGACCGGGCCGTAGGTTTCGAGCCAGAGCAGTTTTACATCCCAGTTCGGATTTAGAAAACCTTTGATAAAGCCGTAACCGTCGAGCGGAGGAATCGGGATTACGTTAAAGGCCGCTAACAGGAAGCTATACAGGGTAAAAGAATAAAGAAGTTGCGCGATGAAAATGGGAAGATTTTCACCCACGGCACTGTAAATCAGGCCGACGACTACCCCCAGCAGGACATAGGAGAGAAAGCCGACCAGGGCAATAACCGTCCCACCGAACCGTTTGAGACGGTTGGCGAAGGGATTGAGGTTGAGCGGTTTGCCCCAGGTGACGACCGGGACGCCCAGGCCGAGCAAAAGGGCCAGCAACAGACCCAACGGTTCCAGGTGCCGGGTCGGAGAAAAGCTCATCCGGCCCTCGCTACGCGGCAGGCGGTCCCCCAGGCGGTAGGCCGTAAAAGCCTGCATCCCTTTGGAGAAACCCGTGCCGATAATATAGGCCAGTAAAGCCCCTAAAAATCCTGTTGTAGAAAACGCGCCCATAACCCGGTAACTCTTTCTTCCTGGTCACTTATAATAAGCAAATACTGGCTTATTATACCAGTTTTCACCGGTTGGCTGCGTTTTATTTTTTTTGACCGGGCACCTCAACGTAATAACGCCGGTAGTTATTGGGGTCCACCAGCACGCTTACATCGGCCCCCGGTGTAACCGACCCCGGAAGGTCCCAGACATTCCCACTCTTGAAGACGGGCGCAACGCTGTTGAGGGTTTCGCGAGCACGGGCCACCACGTAGTAAGGCGATTTACCCATATTATGCACATGGGTATTCATCTTGACTTCGGTAACCACGGCGGGGATGCGCTGGCCGTATTGGAGTAACCATTTTTTCTTGCGGAGGCCACCATACCAGATTGCCAGACCGACCAGGCCAATAATGAGAAAGACCAGGCCCAGGATACCGAATAACCCTGTCCAGAACCAGAGCGAAACCAGCGAATCGACCATGGCCGAACCTGCCGGGTCGGAGGTCTTGTAATAAACTTTTACCTGCTGGCCGGTCTGGAATTCGGGGGGATTGGCAGCGATGGCGCTGCGGAAACGGACGACCTGCCCGTTGGAAGCGGTAAACTCGATAAGGGCGGTAACTTTGCGCCCGGTGCTGGTATCGCCGCCATCTATCACCACGCCATTCGCGGTTGTAGACGAAGAAATGGCAAGGGCAGTGTTAATGCCAAAAACGAGAGCTATTATAAGTTGAAGAAGCCCGATGCCACCAAAAATAAACCCTAATAGCTTAGCAACCATACATACCTCCCCTAAATAGAGTTTTAAGTTGAATTTTAGAAAAAAAGGCTTTGTAAATCCTCACGTTTTCTTTATTTTACTCTATCCGGGTACAAGAAATATATAATTTATTTCACATCATTAATAAATTGGCAATAAAAAACCCGGCTCAACACCGGGCAAACCGCTATATAAAGTTTCAGGCGGGCAAGTAACGTCCGAACCAATCGAGGGTTCGCTGCCAGGCCAGCACCGCTGCTTCTTCCCTGAACCAGGTGGCGATATTGTCGTTGTTAAAGCCGTGACCGGCCCCCTCATGAAAATATTTTTTGAAGACCTTGTCGTTTTCCTGCAAGACCTGTTCGAGTTCCGGGACTGTCGCGTTTACGCGGGCATCGGTCGCGCCGTAGTGGCTCAAAAGGGCGGCGTTTGTGGCGGCCATTTGCGAGGCCGGTTGGGGCGTTACCCCATAGTAGCAGACCCCGGCGGCCACCTGGGGATTATGGGCGGCCAGGGTCAGCGTATAACCGCCCCCGAAACAGAAACCGACCACTCCCAGCTTACCTCTTACTCCCGGTTGGCCGAGCAAAAAATCCACCGAAGCATCCAGGTCGGCCAGCACTTCCGAAGGTTGCGCATTGCCAAGTCTGCCAAAGATTTCAGGCAGCGACAAATCGGGAGTAATGCCCCAGCGCGAGAGCAAATCGGGCACGAAGGCGATAAACCCGGCCTTTGCCAGCCGTCGCGCCACGTCTTTAATATGGTCGGCCAGGCCGTTGGCTTCGTGGATAACAAGCACAGGGGGATACTGGCCTGGTGCCACCGGGCGGGCCAGGTAGCCGTGAATGGTGTGATATGCCTCGAAACTGACCATCTGTCCCTGGACTGCCGGGTCGTTTTCGGGTACAACAAGCGGACCGGTCGGCGGCTGCATTTGAAGGTCAGGCGGTTGAGGGCGGCTCGGTGGCGGTGGCGGCAAATCAGGTCCGGTGGTCGCCAGTAAGGAGGCAGCCGCCGCCGCGCTCCCGCCTATCAGCACCAGGCTGCGCAGCATTTGACCCCAGGTGACGAGCCCCGCCTCGTATTTCTCGACGACTTCTTCACCGATATAAAGCTGCATCCGGCTCAACCGTTCCAGGCTAAAGGTGGTCCGTTTCTTCAGGTTCATAGACGGTCCTCTTTCTTTTTTGCAGAAAGGTTAGCTTTTCCAGGCCAGGAAGACCCAGCGCCCGATTCTTTTAAGGGGGGTAAATTTGGTGCGGTCCTGGATGATTTGCCAGGCCGCCGGTTCGAAATGGCCGGGGGCGGGCGTTGCCGTATTGGCCGTGTAGGCTTTTTCCAGGGCCGCCTCGGAAAGGTCGGCCTGGGCGATTTCAAAGACCACCGTCTTATAATAACCGGCTTCAAGGCGGCCCTGGAAAAGACGGTTGTCCCAGGCATTGTGAAGGGCCAGTTCACCAAAAGAGCGGGGGTCGTCCAGGTCGGTCGAAAGACCGGTCGCGGCCAGCCAGCCGCTATTTTCGGCCAGGAGCGGCCCTCGATTGGCAACCTCACGGAGTTGGGAAGCTACCTGTTTAGCCTGGTCGGCCCGGTCGAGGCCGGGCGTCTGGCCGTTATCGGCCAGGCCAGGCACGTGCCATAGGAAGAGGAGTTGGGCCGCAATCAGGGTCAGGGCCAGCGGCGCGACCTGGGGCCGGAAGGAAAAGATTCGCCACTCGGTTCGCAGCGCAATCAACCGGCCCACCTGCCACCAGGCCAACAGCGAGGTCAGGCAGAGACTTTCCAGGGCGTAGCTGTTCTCAAGCAGGTTCCCGGTCAGGAGAGCGACCACCAGGGCAATCAAAAAATAAATCCGCCACAAATCCACCCGCTCGAACCGCCCTACCAGGGGCCGGGCAACCCAGGCCCCCGCCAGCGCCAGCAAGACCACGTGACCCAGGATGATATAGCCGATACCCGACCAAACCGTGCCCAGGTCGAACGTGACGCCGGTAAAGGCGGTGACATGCTTCAGGTAGTTGTCGCCGGTCCAGAACTGGAAGACCAGCGAAATGAGCAAGAACAGGCCAAAAAAGGCCGCGATGAACTGGCCGACCTCCCGCCAGCGCAGCCCTAGACCCAGGTAGATTAAAATCGCCAGGGGCGCGGCGACAGCGGTCTGCTGGCAGAGCAGGGCCAGGGCGCACAAAAACCCGGCCAGAATATAGGTACCCGCCCCCTTTTTGTGCCGCCGCTCGGACTCAGCCTGCCAGATGTTGATGACCGCGCTAAAACTCAGGCAGAAAGCCAGGAGAGTTCCCTGGGCCAGGACTCCCCAGGTATAGAGGGCCGCTGTTGCAAACGGGGTAGCCGCCGCCGCCAGGGAGAGACCTAACCGGGCCCGCCGACCGGGAGCGACTTCTTCTTTGCGGGCCACCCGGAAAAGGCGAAACCCCAGGTAAGCCGCCGCCAGGATGGTCAGTAACCGCCCCGCCAGTAGCGAAGTCGGGCCGGTCAACCACATCAAAAGGCTGTTAAGGTAATAGAAAAGCGGCGGGTAAATCGCGGCCTGGTAGGGTGGGCTAGTGTTTGCGAGATAGAGGAACGCCGGATTAAAGTCGTGGTGGAACAACTGGCTGGCCTCGTAAAAGACCGGGCCTTCGCCGTAAGCTATTGGGTAAGGATAGACCAGGGCGACCACTGCCCGGTAAACGAAGAACAGGGTGTAGAGGAACAGCAAAAGGCCGCCCACCAGCGGGGGCAGCCTTCGCAATAGAGGCAAGTAGCCGGATAGAACGCCCGATGAACGAAGGGACGGCAAAGTTGAACGACCCAAACCTTACGCTTCTTCTGGTAATTGCCCTACAATCTGGCCCTGGCCCTGGGGACATTTAAGAACGTAACCCACGCCCGGCACGGTTAGAATATAGATCGGGTCGCTATCTTTCGGCTCAAGACGAGTGCGAAGATGGCGAATGTAGACCCGCAAATAGTCGGTTGCCCCGGCGTACTCCGGCCCCCAGACCTTGGTCAGAAGGTCGCTATGCAGCATGACCCGCCCGGCGTTGGTGGCAAGATAGTAGAGCAGGCGGTACTCGGTCGGGGTCAGGCCCGGATTGAGCGGCTGGCCATTATTGGAGACCTCGTGCCGGACGAAGTCAATCGAAATGTCGCCACAAGTAAAGCTGGGGGAGTAGCGGTTCATTTCGGTATATTCGCTGCGGCGCATCACGGCCTTGACGCGGGCCAGCAGTTCCTCGGCGCTAAACGGCTTGGTGATATAGTCGTCCGCGCCCGCCTCGAAACCCTGGACTAAATCCTGGCGATCGTTCCGGGCGGTCAGCATAATAATCGGAACGGTCGAGAATTCGCGTATACGTCTGCAAACCTGGTAACCATCCTGGCCCGGTAACATTATGTCAAGTATAACCAGGTCAGGTTTTTCATTTTCGGCAATTTCGATGGCTCTATTGCCTTCACCAGCGGTAATAACCTTGTACTGCAAGGTTTCAAGGTTATCGCGCACCAGGCGAACTAGCCCCGGCTGGTCGTCAACCACCAACACTGTTTTATCTTTGCTCATTCGTTTTACCCTTACTTAATCCATTCCGGCCCGGTCAGGTTGCCCTAGTAATTCAACCTGCCAGACCCTATTAGAAGTGGTTAATCCAAGTCGAGTTGATTGGCAATATCGGCTACCGGCAGCGTGAAAAAGAAAGTGCTGCCTTTATTCCGTCCTTCGCTTTCCACCCAAATCTGGCCGCCATGCGCTTCCACAATACCCCGGCAAATCGCCAGGCCCAGGCCCGTACCTTCGGTGCGGCGGGTTGAGCCGGTATCTACCCGGTAGAAACGCTCAAAAATCAAGTCTTTATTTTCCTGGGTCAGGCCGATACCGTTGTCCTGGACGCTTATTCTGACCATCCCGTTAGGCTGGTCGGCGTCACCCGATATCACATCCAAATCAATCGCTATCCGAGGGTCCGAGGGAGTATATTTTATCGCGTTCTGGATTAAATTGCGTAAGACCTGAATGATACGCTGGCTATCCCCCATGACATAGGGTATTTCGTTGACTGGCGGGTAAGAGACCGCCAGGCTTACCTCCGGCGAACGGCGGCGCGTCTCCATCGCGGCCCGGTCCAGCACTTCATAAATCTGGATCGGTTCGGGATAAATCCGCAAGGCCCCTGCCTCAATCCGGGAGACTTCCAGGATATTATCAATCAATTGCATCAGCTTATCACATTCTTCGCTGATTATGGATAGGTATTCTGTACCGGTCTGGTTGTTCCATTGTACATCCGGGCGCAGCAAAGTGGTCGCGTAGCCCTTGATGGAGGTGAGAGGGGTCCGCAATTCGTGGGAAACCATCGCCACGAACTCGCTGCGCAGGCGGTCGGCCTGGTGCAAGGCTTCCACCTTCGCCAGGCGGTGGACCAGGCGGCTATTATCTATGGCGATAGCGCCCTGGCTGGCCAGGATAGCCGCAATCTGAAGGTCGGCCTCGGTAAAATTGGGGTCGGCCCCGCTTTTCTCAATCACCAGCGCGCCCACCTGGCGGCCCTGGGCCATCAGCGGCACAATTGCCTGGGAAAGCTTGTTAGTGGAAGAAAGCATGCGGGGGCTACCCGGCACGACCTCCTCCCCGTCTATCATTAGCAGGGTGATATTGGCATCAAGGGCGCGCTGGCCGAGCAACCGTATCTGCTCGACCTGGGCCGAGTGCTGGTTTGTATATCCGTCTACCGGCAAAAAGACCGGCAACATGAGGTCGCCGCCATCATCCTCAGGGGTGGACCGCTCGGCCACCACTTCCAGTTCGAGCGAGTTTTCGCGTTCCGGCGAAAGAAGCAGGAGGGCGGCCTGGGTGGCCGAGACCCGGTTCATCGCCAGTTCAAGGGTCAGGCGCGGCAATTGGGTGGCCTCAGTATTGGCCGACAAAAGGGCCTGGGTGGTGCTAAAGACATCCACCAGGGCCTTCATCCGAATATTCTCGCGCGAGAGGGTCTGCTGGGCGATAGTTTGCTCGATATTGCGAATGAGTTCAAAAGCGGTAAAAGGTTTGACCACGAAACCGTGGACACCAAGTTTGAGCGACTCTATCGCCAGATCAACCGAACTATGCCCGGTCATTATGATTGCGACCACCTGGGGATTGATACGCCGGACCGCCCGAACCGTCGTGAGGCCATCGAGACCACCGGGCATCCGAAAGTCGGTCAAGAGGACATCGAAGGGAGTATTACTGGCGAAATCAATGGCCTCCTGGCCGCCGGTCAGAGCGTAAACGGTGTAACCGCGCTCCTGGAGTAATCGCGCTACGGCGGTTCGGGCGGCTGGTTCATCATCGACTACAACTATTGTTTCTTTAGGCACTGCTTACTCCTGGCTTTTTTGAGCGTTGCTTCTTCAGCCAAGTAAAAGTTACATTCAACCAAAAGCAACCTTAAAAATTAAGGTTAATAGGGCGATTATCCTTCAACTAAACATAAAAGTCAACGACCATTTGCAAAACCGGCCTTTCCGGGCCCTTGGCGAATAAATGTTATAATCAAAAGGCACGTTAAACGTGTACCCTGAAGGGCACGACACAACGTTAAACGACTCATAGGTACAAGGAAATGACTATACCTGCCGATGAAGAAGAAATAATCCAAATACTTTTTAACCGTTCTTTATAAAACAACTGGAAAGCGTATTATTAAAATGTCCGATAATCAAACCCAAACTACCTCGGATTATGGAGGGAAAATTGTGGCCCTGGCGGGTGGGGTCGGCGGGGCAAAGTTAGCCCTGGGCCTGTACCGCTACCTCCAAACCAAAAACCGGGCTAAAGAACTGGCCGTCGTGGTCAATACCGGCGACGACATGGAATACCTCGGTCTCAAAATCAGCCCGGACCTCGACACCGTTATGTATACCCTCTCCGGTCTCGCCAACCCCACGACCGGCTGGGGCATCCAGGGTGATACCGCGCAAGCCTTACAGATGCTGGGAAACTACGGCCACAATAACTGGTTCTGGCTGGGCGATAAAGATATTGGCACCCACCTCTACCGCAGCCAGGGTTTGCGCGAGGGCAAGACCCTGACCCAGGTTACGGAAGAAATGCGGCGGGCGCTCGGTATCGAGTGCGAACTGCTGCCGATGTGCAACGAACCGGTACAAACGATTGTGGAGACCGAGGAAGCGGGCAAACTGGCGTTCCAGGAATACTTTGTCAAACGGCGGGCGGCGGATACCGTCAAATCTCTAACATTCGAGGGCGTCGAGCAGGCCGAAATAACCGACGAGGTTTGTCACGCCCTGACCGACCCGGCCCTGGTGGTCATTTGCCCTTCCAACCCTTACCTGAGTATCCGTCCTATCCTGGCGGTCCCGCAGGTGCGCCAGCTTATCAGCTCGGTTAGCTGTCCGATTGTGGTGGTCAGCCCGATTGTGGGGGGCAACGCCCTGAAAGGCCCTGCCGCTTCCAACATGCGGAGCCTGGGTGGGGAAACCGAAGCCTCAGCCCTGGGGGTGGCCCGCATCTATGCCGGGTTCGCCCAGCGTTTTATCCTAGATACGGTGGACGCCGAGCAAAAGGGGGCCATCGAAGAACTGGCTTACAAAGTGCTGGTCACGAACACGATTATGAAGGACGACGAATCGAAAACGCGGTTGGCCCAGGAAATCCTGGAAGGGTGCGGCCTGGCATGAGTGGGAGAGTAATTTTTGAGCCAATCACCCGGCTACCAATGATTCAGCCCGGCGACGACCTGGCGGCCCTTATTTATGCCCGGCTGCAAGCCCATGACGAAACCCTGCAAGCAGGTGATATTATCGCCATCGCTCAGAAGGTGGTCTCCAAGAGCGAAGGCCAGCTTGTGAACCTGGCAGACGTGACGCCGAGCGAACGGGCTTTGCAGATTGCGCCTATCGCCGGGAAAGACCCGCGCCATGTCGAGGTTATCCTGCGAGAAAGCCGCGAGGTAGTCTGGGTCAGCCCCGGTATTTTCGTGGTCGAAACGCATCACGGCTATGTCTGCGCTAACGCCGGGGTAGACCGCTCGAATATCGCCCAGAACTCCGACCCGGCCCAGACCAACCCCGAAAACAACCCGCAACACGGTGAAAACGAATGGCTCTGCCTGCTGCCAAAGGACGCTAACGCCTCGGCCAGGGGTTTACGGGCGCGTCTTAAAGAATTGAGCGGAGTGGAGGTTGGCGTCCTGATAAACGATACGCATGGCCGGCCTTTCAGGAATGGCGGGATTGGTACGGCCCTCGGCTCGGCGGGGCTGGAGACTTTGCGGGACCAGCGCGGCGAGCCGGACCTCTACGGCTACCGGCTTCAGGCGACCCTGACGGCGGTCGGGGACGAACTGGCGGCGGCAAGCTCGTTGATTATGGGACAGGCTTCCGAGGCAACCCCGGCGGTGCTTATTCGCGGGCTGGCGATGCCTCTCCCGGCAGGACCGGACGAGGGGGCGACGGTCCTTATCCGACCCGCCGCCAAAGATGTCTTCCGCTACCCGCCCGGCAGCGAGAAGTGGAGAAACGACCCGAAATAACGTTAAACGTTCCTCCATAAAGGGTCCGAAACAACGTGAACCGGGGGTTTACTGACTTCTGACCTCTGGCTTCTGACTACCTTTTACGTTTATTGTGGGCCGAAGAAGGTATCATCATCAGATGGGACTTCCTGGATGCTGTCGAAGACATTCTTGCGGCGGGCTTCGAGCAGCTTTTCGTCCCGTTTGGGGTTGATGCCGAGTTCGCCGAAAAGGTCGCGGTAGTGGGCTATCGGGTCGGGGTGAATCGAGTAGCGGTCGTCAAACTGGGTCACCCGCAGGGTGAAGGCCAGTTCGCGGGCCCGGTCGGTGACGCTCTCCGGCGTGATAGCATAAAGGCGGCTTAGCTCGTCCGCATCGGCCTGGTGATAATCGAATACCGTTATGAGATACTCGACCCCGGCGGCCCATTCCGCCGGGTTTTGTTCTTTCAGGGCAGCTATATCCTCGGCCTCGGAGCGGGTTAGAAAATCCTGCCAGAGACGGGCGGCATTATAAAATTCTTCCAGGTTAAATTTCCCGGCCTGAGCTTGCATGGTCGCCAGGAGAATTTTCTCCACCGGGTCGAGCGTTTCCAGGCGCAACGGCAAAGGGGTCTTGCCCTGGTGAACCGCGATAATCCGGGCGTCGGTCGGGTCGGTGGGGCGCAACTGGCCGTCAGAATTGGCCGGTAGGACTTCTTCAAGCAGCCAGCCATACTCGCTGCCGGGGGTTTGCCGCAAGACCAGGCTCGAACCGAACAGGCGGGTCAGGTGAGGCCGCTCGACCGGGCTTTCCCCTTCAGCCACCTCTAAAGGCTGGATAACGCCGAGTTCGAGCAAAGCTACGCCCGGCTCAATCTGCAAATCGTAGGGCTTGAGCCGCGCCTGTTCGCGAGGGTCGTCTAGCCGCAAATCCAGGCGTAAAAGGCCCAGGCCAAAAAGTCGCACACTCCACCCGGCGGCGCTTTCCGGGGCCACCAGCGTTTCTACAAGGTCCAACCGGTCCTGCCGTACTGCCATTACCAGGGCTTCCCCCAACCGGGCGGCTTCCTGGGCTGCGCGCTGCATGTCCCCGGAAAGCGGCTGCTCGTAATCTGCCATCGCCATTTTAATACTCTATCAGGGCCGTGACCGGGTAAGTGGTCAGGCGGGAGCGTCCTTTGAGGAATTTCAACTCGATCAGAAAAATAAACCCGGCTATCTCGCCGCCAACCTGTTCGACCAGGCGGGCGGTCGCCTCGGCGGTGCCCCCGGTCGCCAGCAGGTCGTCCACAATCAAGACGCGCATACCGGCTTTAATGGCATCCTGGTGAATTTCTATGGTATTGGTGCCGTATTCGAGGGCGTATTCGGCCTGGACGGTCGGGGCGGGTAATTTGCCGAGCTTGCGGGCCGGGACGAAACCGGCACTGAGGCGGTCGGCCAGGGGTGCGCCAAAGATAAAACCCCGCGATTCCATGCCGACTACCATGTCAATATGCTGGCCGCGCACACTGGCGGTCATTTCGTCGAGAGATTGGCGGAAAGCCGCCGGGTTTTTTAAGAGGGTCGTGATGTCTTTAAATAGGATGCCTTCCTGGGGGAAATCTGGAATATCGCGGATAGTATCTCGCAAGTTCACCGCTTTAACTCCTTTCAGAGTAGAAATTCAACGCTGTTGCTTTAAGCTCGCCCTAACTCAAGTTATGCTACCTTACAGCTTATTATACCAGCGTACAAATCTCTTTGGGGAGTTATTAATCAATTTATTTTATCAAAATAGTTAATGGCCTTTTTGCTCATCCTGTTTTATCAGGCCGACCACGATTTTAGCCGATAGGGTCACCAGGGGAACACCGCCGCCGGGATGGGTCGAACCACCCACATAATAAAGGTTCTTGAACTGGCGCGAACGGTTGGGCGGTCTCAGAAAGGCGCTAAAACGGTTGTTGCTCGAAACCCCATAAATCGCACCCCGGTCGGCGTTATAGCGCATGGCGAGGTCCACCGGGGTCATGATTTCCTCGACCTCGATATTTTGCGAGAGGTTGGAAAGGCCAAAGTTTTCGAGATGGTTTACCACGAGGTCACGGTAAGCCTGGGTCGCGCCCGGTCTTTCCCAGTCAAACGCTTCGGACTGGTCGGTGGACAGGTAAGGGGCATTGACCAGCACAAAGAGGTTGGACTTGCCGGGCGGAGCGTGGTCAGGGTCGGACAGGCCGGTCCAGCAGACATAGATGGTCGGGTCGAACGAGGGCTGGCGCAGTTTGAAGATGTGGTCGAACTCGGCGGCGTAGTCCGGGCTAAAGAAAATGTTGTGATGGGCCAGTTGGGAGTATTGCCGTTTGACCCCCAGGAAAAGGACGAACCCGCTGCAACTCGGCTCCAGCTTGCCTATTTTACCGGACCACTTGCCCCGCGCCGGGAGAAGTTCTTTCCCGGTGTAGGCCACGTCGCTATTGGCGATAACCCGGTCGGCTGCGACTTCCCGGCCATTCGCCAGCCTCAACCCCACAGCCCGGCCTTGACGCACCAGGATTTCTTCGACCGCGAAGCCCGGCCCGCAATTTACGTTGACTCCCAGTTCTCCGGCCAGTGTGAGATAAGCCTGGGCCAGGGCGTAAAGACCCCCCTTGACGTACCAACCGCCCATCCCAAGCTCGACATAGGGGATAATATTCAGGGTAGCCGGGGCCTGGTAGGGTGACGAACCGTTATAGGTGGCGTAGCGGTCGAAAAGCTGGACCAGGCGGGGATCACGGAAATAGCTTTTGACGGCCTGGTGAACCGTCCGAAAGGGGTCAATTTTAAAAGCGGTAAGCGGGTTCAGCCGGAAGAAGTCGCGCCAGTGGTTGATGCCGTTGAACAAAAAGGGTTCGGCGGTGAGGTCGTAGAGGCGGCGGCTGTAGGCCATAAAGCGAAAGTAGGCCCGGACATCCCTGGGAGAAAGGTTTTCCAGGGCTTCGGTCATCCGCCCCACCGAGTCGCTGGCGTCAAAGCGGGTACCGTCCGGCCAGACATAGCGGCAGACCGGGTCGACCGGGGCCAGCTCGACAAAATCTTCCAGCTTGCGCCCTGCCGCCGCGAAAAGTTCCCGGTAGACGAAAGGCATGGTGATAAGCGAGGGCCCGGTGTCCCAGCGATAGCCGTCACGTTCGAGCAGGTTGAGCTTGCCGCCGACCCGCTCGTTTTTCTCAAAGACTTCGACCGAATGGCCGTCCGCCGCCAGCCGAATAGCCGCCGCCAGGCCGCCCATCCCGGCTCCTACAATTGCGATTTTACCCAAAGATTACGCCCGTTCTAGCCTAAGAATTGATAGGGTTGACTTCGAGGAAGGCCTGGAGCAGCCGGTTAAAATCCCCGGCCTTTTCCAGTTGCAACAGGTGCCCGGCCCCCTGGATAAGCTCGTAGCGGGCGTCGGGTATCCAGGCAGCGAGGGTGTACTGGCTTTCCGGGGTAGTTGATTTATCACGCGACCCGGCCACGACCAGGGTCGGGACGGTTATCAGGTGGAGGCGGTCGCAGGTGTTGTGCATCTTAACGGCGGCCTGCTGGCGCATGTGACCGGTCGTGCGTTTATCGGCGGGCACCTCCACCGGGTCGGGACGGTCGCAAAAGGTCGAGGCCAATACCAGGCTGGCGACCGCTTCGGGATAGTTGAGGGCGACCTCCTGGGCAATCGCGCCGCCCATCGAAAGACCAACTATGTGGCACTTACCCAGGTTCAGCCCCCGGATGAGCCCGGCCACGTCCCCGGCCATATCGGCGGTGCTGTACTCGGCCATGTGGCTCTCACCGCTCAACCCGGTATCGCGCCAATCGAGGGTCAGGCAGCGATAGCGGTCCTTGAGGCGGTTCACCTGCAAGGTCCAGTTGTTGTGGTCGCCGGTCAGCCCGCTAAGAAAGACTACGGCCTCGCCTGTGTCCGGCCCGACAAGCTCGTAATAAAGTGATATATCATCAACAATAAGTTGCGGCATTTTGTCTCCAAACTTTTTCCAATCCGGCGCATTATAACATTAAAGGTTGTCGAGATTCATTTTCGTCAGCCTTTGAACTCAAATTCGCCAGGCTACAACCTGTATTGCTTGTTATTCGTTTTTAATTCGAACAGTCAATATAAAAAAGATGGTTTCGAACGAGGTAATTTGATCAGGGATTATTATCAGTCATACCCTACGGATGTGAGCTTATCCAGGGAATCGCGATTCTAAGCAGGACGACCGTGATATTGTCCAACGGACCGGCCCACAGGGAACCCTACGGGCTAGATTCTGTAGCTGCGCTACAGAATGACAAGGTGGCGGCTTTACTCATTACTGGGGAAAATTGCAAGTTTGGAAATATGTTATAATCGCGCCGGAACATGAAATTTCAGCCTGGAAACAAAAAAATAGCCCTGGCCCACAGCCAGCCGCTCCCCACCCTCGGAGAAACCGAGCCCGCCGCGTCCCCGGCCAGGTCAACTTTTAGCCTTCAAAATATCCGGCGCAAGGGCCGGACTTTCCTGACCAGCCCAAACTTTTTCGCTTTCCTGGGGGCTTTGTTGTTGGCCGCGATTTACGGGCGAGTGGCTGTCTTTAACCTCGGCTACGGGGTTATCGGCGGCGACCTGGACGGCTACGAGAATCTCTGGAACGATAGCTGGGTGCGCATGGCTATTTTTGACCTGCACCGCAACCCGCTCTTTTTCACCGACTATCTCTACTACCCGACCGGCATCAGCCTGCGCTTTCATACGCTCAACCCGCTAAACGGGATTTTCGCCCTGCCGCTCTGGCCGCTGTTAGGCTCCGTCGCCTCCACCAACCTGAAATTCCTGCTCTCGATGGCCCTGACCGTCTTTTGCGCTTATCTTTTGATAAAAGACGTGGTAAGGAGCAGCCTGCCCGCTTTCGCCGGGGCGGCGGTCTTTACCTTCGCAAACGACTTGCTCTTTGGCAACTATGCCTACGGTCAGGCCGAAAAACTCTCGATGTGGTGGGTACCCCTCTATTTGTGGTGCCTGTTCCGGTCGGTCAACCGCCCCCGCTGGCTGCGCTATGCTATAGGCGCAATTTTGTGCCTGCTGGCGATGTCCCTCACCGACTGGCAGTTTATCCTCTACTCGGTCCTGCTGACGCTCGGCTATTTTATCTTTACCCTCTTTACCCGGCGAAGCTGGCAGGAAAAAGGGCTAATCTTTCTCAAGCTGGCCCTGGTGGGCGGGGTCTGGACGGCGATAGTCATCTTCCCGATGCTCCTGCCCATGATAAAAGAGGCCGCCGATAATCCCTGGCTCTCGGTCAGCGACCAGGCGGTGGACCGCTCCCGCACCTTGCTCGGCTACTTCGATATAAGCACCAACAACACCAATCCCGGTTACCTGGCCTTGATAGTGGGGCTGGTGGGGCTTTTCCTGTGGTGGCGCAAAAGGCCGGAGCGGGGCGAACGCGAAAATATTCTTTTCTGGACCATTACCGCCCTTATCGCCAGCGCCTTTACCCTGGGGCCGCGTTTGCATGTCTCGGATAGCCTCTCGACCGATATACCGGCACCCTACGCCCTGATTTACAAACTGCCGGTGCTGAGTATCGGGCGCGACCCCGAACGCTTCTATATGACGGCCATGCTGGGGTTCGGTATCATCCTGGCGCTGGCCTTGCGCGAAATCCTGGCCTGGCTGGGCGAAAAATCAAAAAGCTGGAACTGGCAGGCTAAGTTATCCAAAGCGGCATCGCTGCTCGTGGTGGGGGTCTTTCTGGCGGTCACCCTGGCCGGGTTCATGGTCAGGGCCGGAGATGCCCAGGCGTACCCGCCCAACTGGCCGCCCTTTTACTACACGCTGGCCCAGGACCCGGAAAAGTACGCAATCATGGAGTTGCCGCTCTTTACCGAAAAAGGCCGGGGCGAAGATACCTACGAGGCTTACCAGAGTATTCATGGCAAACCCCGCCTGGGTGGTAGGCTGGCCCGCGACCACAAGCTGACCAATCCGAACAATTTCGTCAAGAACACAACCATGTTCCGCGACTTTTACCGGCTGAACAATACCGACGCCATAAATTTATTCCGGCCCACCAAAGGCCCGGACATCCTGGCGACCCCCGACTACAAGACCTGGGGTATCCCGCTTTTCAATTTTTACAATATCCGCTACATCATCTTTTACCTGGATGCCTTTGAAGGCAATCCCGCCGGGCTGGCTGCCGCCGAAAACATGGTGCATACTGTCCTGGGACAGGACGCCAAGCCGGTCTACGAGGACAAGCTGATGCGGGCTTACAAGGTGCCACAAGAACCGCTCCCCTCCAACAAACTCTTTATAGACATGGGGAGTGATAGCTGGTACCCGGCGGAAACCAACTCGACCGGGACCTATCGCTGGGCTAACCCCTGCGCCAACGGGGACGCCGAAAAAGCCCAGGACCAGGCCATGTGTGGCGACGAACCGGCCAAACTGAGCGTCTTTAACCTGGGACAGGCCAATCAGCGGGTGAAAGTTAACCTGACCACCTTTAACTATAGCCAGCCGCGCACCGTCAAGATAACCCTGGACGGTTACGCCGTGCAGGACGTTGATTTACAACCTGGCGAGGCCAAAGATTTAACCCTGGAATTCGATTTGCCACCCGGCATGCACACCCTCAACCTGACCTCGCCCCAACCGCCCACCGGCACCGGCAACGCCAGCGACAAACGTTTTTTAAGTTTTGGCGTGAGGGGCGTAAAGCTTTTCCCAGCCAGTTAAGAACCCTGTTGTTATAAATTACACAATTTTATTAGAGGCGCAAAATCTTTGCAAAAATTTAACGCCTTAATGTTGGCTTATAAAATGCAGGGTGGTAAATTAAGGCTGGTTGTTATAGCTTTCCCTTATTTCAGCCTTAATTTATGTCTGTTATAGATAATTATAATGAAATCTTAACGCTGCAAATTTGGGAAAAAGGTGTATAATTAGTATGAGCAATTATTTCGTTATAGCATCTATTTCAATCCCAAAATAATCTGCTCATTTCTGTTCCTTCTACAACGTCACAGTATGAAACAACTGACGAACAACAGAACCAAACCGTAACACCTTACAATTAAATACGTCCGGCCCTCCTTTGGCTCGAAGGAGGTAACAACCAGATAACAAAACGTCTAAACTCTATCCCAAAGAGTTATTTTTCGTTTATGCAATCTAATAGACGGAGCGGGAGAGATAAGTCCGTTTTGTTCAATGAAGAATAAAATTAGGATTATACCGGTATAAGGATGAGGCAAGCCGTCGAAAGGAGACCTATGTCACACTCACCATACAAATTAGCCCCCGGTGAAAGAGTCTGTCCTATTTGTAATATTTTGATGGGCCCTAAACGCCTGGCGCGGGCTACCGATAAAGGTTATTGCACTTTCTGCGAAGCCGATATTAAAAAACGCCAGCACCGCCTGATGCGTGATGGACGGCAGGGTATGTTACTGGCAACCCAGGAAATTTTGCTCCAACCCAGCCAGCCCCAAAGTGGTACCTGTGGCCGGAGTGAGTGCGGCCAGGTATTAAGCCATGCCCAAATCGTCAAAGGCAATAAATTCTGTTCGCGCCGTTGCGCGGCTTTGGCCCGCAACAACCAACCCAATACCAAAGCTGTCTGGACCGATAAGAAAGCCAGCTAAGGTTAAGAAATTAAGAACCGCCTCTGCTCAGGCGGTTTTTTAATCCTTTGTCCTTTTGCACCGAAACAAATTCTGTCTGCTCAACCAATTTAGTTTCGGCCTGACCTCAAAATTAAACCGGAGATAATAAAAAGCCTGACCTAAAAAGCCAGGCTCCTTTTTATTTAAATTCCCTATTCCTCGGCGGTTTGCTCGGTTGAGGTCGAGGATACCGGGGCGGTCTGGCGGCTGAGTTGGACCAGCTCGGTTATATCCAGCACCTTGAGCTTGTCTTCCAACCCCTTCCCTTTGATACCATCTTCGAACATGGTGATACAGAACGGGCAGCCCGCCGCGACCACTTCGGCCCCGGTATCGGCGGCTTCCTGCACCCGCGTCTGGTTCACCCGGCTGCCGATTTTTTCCTCCATCCAGGCCCGGCCTCCACCGCCGCCACAACAGAAGCTCTTGGACTTGTTGCGCGGCATTTCGACAAAATCAATCTTTTTCAGGCCGTTGCCGAGCGAATTGAGGACAAATCGCGGGGCGTCATAAACATCGTTGTAGCGCCCCAGGTAGCAGGGGTCGTGATAGGTCAGCTTCTTCCCGGCCAGACCATCCGAGGGTTTGATTTTGCCTTCCTCGATCAGCTTGGAGACAAGCTGGGTGTGATGGACTACCTCAAAGTGCCCGTTAAACTGCGGATACTCGTTTTTGAGGGTGTTGAAGCAGTGCGGACAGGCTGTCACCACCTTTTTCAGCTTTACCGCCTCTTTATAGCCGTTGAGGGTCTCGATATTCTGCTCGGCCAGCATCTGGTAGAGATATTCGTTACCGATGCGGCGGGCCGGGTCGCCGCTGCACGACTCTTCCGGTCCCAGGATAGCCCAGTTCAGCCCGGCTTCCTCCAGTATTGAGGCCAGGTTCTGGGTAACTTTCTTGTTGCGCTGGTCGAGCGAACCCATACAACCGACCCAGAACAGCACGTCAACCTCGGCCCCCTCGTCCAGTTCGCCCAGCACTTTGACCTCGAAGGGCATCTTGGTGGTCCACTCCATGCGTTCTTCGGGGCGCATTTGCCAGGGGTTGCCGTTGCGTTCCAGGTTGTTAAAGAGCGGCACCACTTCGGGTGGAAACTCGCTTTCTTCCAGAACCAGGAAACGGCGCATGTCTACGATTTTCGGCACATGTTCGATAAAGACCGGGCATTCGGTCATACAGGCCCGGCAGGTCGTACACGACCACAATTCGTCCTCGGTTATCATGCCCCGGACCAGCGGCGGTAGGACGATACTCCGACCGCCCCCGCCACTATCGGCGGCTCCACTGGTGGCTCCGGCGGTATCAGCAAGACTTTCGACCTCGGCGGGGCGCAACTGGGGCGTCTCATCAAGGTTTTCGCCCTGGTCGTTGCGAGTGCCGCCCACCCCGATACTGTGGCCGGTCAGCGGGATATTACTCCTGGTGAAAAGCTCGGTCTTGAGATCGATAATAATCTTCTTGGGGTTGAGCGGTTTGCCGGTCGCGTTGGCCGGGCAGACCTGGGTGCAGCGTCCACACTCGGTGCAGACCGCCGAATCGAGCAGGTCCTTCCAGGTGAAATCCTCGAACTTGCTGGCCCCGTAATGCTCGACTTCTTCGATATTTTCAATCTTCTTGAGAGCACCTTTGGGCTTGGTGTTCTGGAAGAAGGTGTTGAAAATAGCCGTGAAAATATGCAGGTGCTTCGAGGTCGGGATATAGACCAGGAACGAAAGAATGACAAAGACCTTGGCCCACCAGGCGATTTGCCACAACAACAGGGCCATTTCCCGGACCGAGGTGGGAGCCTCGGTGGGAGTCGGCCAACCCGCCGAGCTTGGGATGAGCAATTCACCCAGGCGGCGGCCCAGCGGCGGGTAACCCGTACCCACTGAAGGAGCGGCCCGCCAGGCGAACGCTTCAATCAAGAGTTCGGTCAGGATACTCAGGTTGATAAAGGTGATGACAATCCAGCCGTCACGGGTGATCGTCAGGTAACCCGGTTTGATAAAGGCCCGGCGGATACCGAAATAGACCGTGGTCAGGAAAATGACCACAATAAAGGCATCTACCAGGGTCGCCATCGGACGGGAGGAAATAATCGGGATTTCGACCGGAATCAGCCCATAAAAGATGGAGTAGCCCACCCCGATTTGCAATATCATGAAACCCCAGAACAGCAGGGCGTGGACGGTGCCGGGGATTGGTTTACGGAAAAGCCGCTTTTGCAGCAGATAGTTCGAGACAAAGAACCAGACGCGCTGGCCGATGTCGTCGGTGCGGTTTTCGGGTTTACCCTGGCGAATCAGGCGCACGAGTGGAGAAACCCGGCGATATACCAGGTACAAAAACCCACCCAGCACTAACAAGAAAACCACCCAACCGATAGGACCGTTAGTTGGTGCTACATGCTCCGGCATTTTCCCACCGCTCCCCTAGCTTTTAAAAATTCTGTGGTTCGCCTAAAAATATGCGATTAGCCTTTGCGGCGCTTGATTTCCTCGTTGAGAGCCGGGACTACTTTAAGCACATCCCCGACAATGCCCAGGTCGGCAAACTTGAAAATCGGCGCGTCCGGGTCGGTATTGATGGCGATGATGTACTTCGCGCCTTTCATACCGACGGTGTGCTGGATAGCCCCGGAGATACCGCAGGCCATATAGATGCTCGGCTTGACCGTCTTGCCGGTCTGTCCGACCTGGTAGCTGTAGGGCACCCACCCGGCGTCCACGACGGCCCGGCTGGCCCCGACGGCCCCACCGAGGGTGGAAGCCAGGTCGTGCAATAATTTGAAGTTCTCGGCCTGTTTCAAGCCGCGTCCGCCGCTGACCACCACGCTGGCTTCTTCCAGTTTGGGGCCTTCGCTGGCCTGGACTACATTCTCGACCACGACCGCCCGGCGGGCTTGCTGGCTGACCTGGGCCTGGATTTGCTCGACCTGGGGCGCGGCGGCGTTGGGGTCAACTTCAGCCGCGAACGACTTGGGCCGGATGAGGACCAGGCGGGTAACTCCACCGCTCAGGGTAACATCTACAATCGTGGTGGCGCTGTACCAGGGCACCTGGACTTTAAGCTGAACACCATCCAGGGATAGCTGGGCGCCATCGGTGATAACGCCGCAGTTAAGCTGCGCGTTGAGGCGGGAGGCAATATCGCGGCCATTATAGGTAGTGCCGATTAAAAGGAGGTCCGGCTTTTCCTGCTCGATAAGAGCGGCGATAGTATCGGCTGCCGGTTCGGAAAGGAATTGTTCGTAAGCGGCGTCTTCGTGGACGAGGACGCGTTTGGCCCCGTACTGGCCGAGGGTTGCGGCCTGGGCGCTCGCCCCGGTGCCCAGGACCACCGCCGTAACATCAGCGGTCAACTGGCGGGCTTTGGTCAAAAGTTCGAGCGAAACCCTGGCGACCTGGCCGCCGGTAAGTTCTGCGTAAACCCACACCTTTGTCATTGGTCTTGTTCCTTCGTTCTACTTATATTTCTAAACCCAGCAAACTTCTTAACCGGAGCCCTGTTCCTGGCCCTATTTTCAAGGCGGGAATCCAGGCGGTTATTCGACGTTTTAGAAGGGTTGTATCTTTACTACAAATAATTTCCAGGAAGTTTAGATAATTTTTAGCTCGGCCAGGAAATCGGCAATCTGAGCCGCGGCGGTACCGTCATCCTTGATAACCCGCCCGGCCTTGCGCTGTTCGGCAGGAGCCCAACCCAGCACTTTTTCCCTGGCGCCTTTTTCCCCGACCTGCTCCGGCGAGAAGCCGAGCGCGGCAGCGGTAAGCTGGTCAACCGGCTTTTTCTTAGCCTGCATTATACCCTTGAGGGCCGGGTAGCGCGGGGTGTTGATAGAACCGGTGACAGTCACGACCGCCGGGAGTTGGGCCTCGACCCGCTGGAAACCGGTTTCGGTCTGGCGTTCGATGGTGGCTTTACCGCCGGAGATAGTCAACTTCTTGGCGTAACTGAGTAAGGGCAGGCCGAGGTAGTGGGCGATGCCGCCGGGGACCATGCCGGTATAAGCGTCCGAGCTTTCGGTGGCGGTAATGACTAGGTCCGGGCTTTCGCGTTTGATGGCGGCGGCCAGGACTTTAGCGGTAGTCAGGGCGTCGGAACCGGCCAGGCTGGGGTCGGAGACGAGGATGCCTTTAGTGGCCCCCATCGCCAGGCCGCGCCGAATAGCTTCGAGGGCGCGCTCCGGCCCCATCGAAACAACAACTACATTTGTGCCGGGATTGGCCTCTTGAATTTGCAGGGCCGCTTCAATCGAGAATTCGTCAGCAGGGTCCAACACTACGTCAACCCCTTCGCGGGTGATACGAAGCGTTTTAGGGTCAATCCGGTTCGTACCAGTGGGTTCAGGAACCTGTTTTACACAAACTACAATATTCAAAGTAACCTCCAAAACTAGGTTCGTTTTAATCTATAAACCTTCACCCGGTAATTTTATTTGAACCGGCCAGGTAAGGCGCAAAAGCGAAAGTCAGGAGTAAATTGAAGAAGGGACAGCGAAGATGGGGTCACTCTCTAGGCTGGACCGGATGGGCGGTATAGCAGGCAACGCCGCCTTACTTCATTACTCTTCCCCGATCCCAGGTTCACGGGCTTGCCGAAGTTGCAAAGCCTGAACCAGGTCAATATTAGCGATAGCTCATACAACCGGCCTGACTCAAATGAGGTCGGATTGTGCGAAATTATACTAACACAGCCCTTTTAGAGTGTCAACGTAGATAGATTTGGCGGGAAAGACTAAACAGCCTTTCCCAGCCTGAAAATGGGAGCTTTCGAGTTGGGGGTGGATAATTCGAAACTGAAAACCGCTCCACCGTCCTGCCGGTTCTCAGCCCGCAGACGGCTGCGATGGAGGGCCAGGAGGCAACTGGTGATGGTCAGGGTCAGGCCACTATAGTTTAATTCGCGGGTCATGAATTCTTCCAGCCGGAAGGTCCGGGCCGTCAGGTAGGCCATGGTCTGTTCGTTCAAAGCTGAGCGGCCATCCAGGATAGAAACCTCGATTTTATTGCGCTGGTGCGCCGCCTTGACCGTAACCTGGCCCTGGTAGGGGGTGTGCTGGCAGGCGTTTGAGAGCAAATTATCCAGAATCTGATAGAGACGCCGCGAGTCAGCCTCAACCACGAGGTCGGAGGGCACTTCGAGGGTCAGGTCTATCTTTTTAGTCTCGAAATCGGCCCGCACCCCGGCGTTCAAGACATTTTCGAGGAGCGATTTCAGGTTGACCGGCTGTTTTTCGAGTCTGAGCTGGCCGTTTTCGAAACGAGCAATATCGAAAAGGGTTTCAATCAGTTTTATCATCCGGCGGGTATTGTTGATGGCAACTTCCAGGAATTCGCCCTGGTTGGTATTGAGGGGACCTACTTCATCCTCTTTTAATAGCTCAAGCGCGCTATTGACCGAAGCGAGTGGGCTACGCAATTCGTGACTAAGCAAATGTAAAAAGTTACCTTTGGCGTCCCTGGCTTTATTCCGTTCTAAGAGTCCTTGCAATTCGTTTTTTTCCTGTTCGAGTTGGTTGATACGAGCGTGTAGAGCATCAACAGGCGCTTCGTTATTTTCCTGGGTCATAATCATCGCTTATAAAGACTATTCTATATGAATTATTCGGTTAAAAGTCTGACCCCCAAAAGACACACCATTTCCAGGTCTGGGGCCGGGGGAGATTTGAGTCCAATAGAGTTAAACCACCACGCGGGTAAGGTTGTCTTGATACTGACTTCATTTTAGACCGTGATTTTTTTGGCACTGTTACGTCTAAATTACGAATGTATCTCATTTTTTATGGAATAGAGTTAAGATAGGGCGTATTGACTTTATAAATTTAATTGCTAAAAATATTAAGCGCCTCAGAAAGATAAAAAGAGTCGAAAACCGTAATTTAGAGTAAAATATTGCTTATCCGATTGATATTAGTATAAGGAGCGTGGAATGAGCCGGGCGGAGGCGCAACCCAGAGAAAAAAGTAAGCCGCTAGGCCGGGATTTTTCAATTTACTGGTTCGGGCAGGCTATCTCGGTCATGGGGACGGCTTTTACCCAGTACGGGTTGCCTTTGCTGGTCTTCCGGCTGACCGGCTCGGCCCTCAACCTGGCGTTCAGCCAGATAAGCGTCTACCTGCCCTACGTCCTGTTCGGCCTCTTTATCGGGGCCTGGACCGACCGGATGGATCGCAAAAGAATGCTTATCTGGGTCAACGCCCTGCGGGGAGCGACCATTGCCTTAATACCACTCCTGGCGCTTTTCGGGGAAATAAATGTTTACCTGGTCTATGTCGTTTCGTTTATAAACTCGGTCCTGGCGGTCTTTGCGGGCGCGGCCCAATCGGCGGTAATTCCGAGCCTGGTCGAGAAGGACCAACTTATCACCGCGAACGGGCGCATAACCCTGACCGAATCTATCGCCAAAGTGGGCGGGCCTATCCTGGCGGGGGTCTTAATCTCCTTCGTGCCGGTAGAAACTATCTTCCTGGTGGATAGCATCTCGTTCTTCCTGATAGCGATTTCGCTCTTCTTTATCAGGGCCAGCTTTAACCAGGCTCACCCGGCGGATAGCAAACCCGCCGAAAAGAATGTTTTGCGGGAAATCAAAGAGGGATTGGACTTCTTAAAACAGCAAAAGGTGGTGTTGAGCGCGACCATGCTGGCAACTCTCGCCAACCTTTTAATGATTACAGCGGCGACCCAGCAGATTACCCTGGTCAAACGGGAATTCCAGGCAACCGACCAGCAGGTCAGCCTGATGTTCGCGGCCAGCGGGGTAGGCGCGATAATTTTCTCTTTTCTGGTCAACCGCCTGCCCAAACGCTGGGGCTTCGGGCGTATCGCTATCTTTAGCCAGATGATTATCGGGGTGCTGGTCCTTATCCTCGGCTCCGTGCCTATCTTCCTGTTGGCTCCCCTGTTGAGTGTCTTTATCAGCGGCTGCAACGTCATTTTCAATATTCAATTTACCAGCCTGGTCCAACTTTGCGTGCCAAACCGGCTTTTAGGAAGGGTTTCCAGCACTATCCTGGTGCTGGCGTTCGTAGCAATCCCGGTGGGTTCGCTGGTAGGTGGCAGCGCTATCGAGTGGAGTGGTCACGTGGGGCTGGTCTACCAGGTTACAGGGGTATTAATGGTCATTATGACAGCCAGCTTTTTGTTTACCCCCCTCAACCGCCCGCAAAGTTATAATATGGATATAGTGGCGGCAAAAGAGGCGAAACCTTCTCAGGGTTAATTGAGGAATTATTCGTTAGCCAGGCGTAAAGTTTGATTATACAAATCTTCTGCAATCCAGAACCCGGCTTGTTGTCTCAAACTATCTAAAATTGGCCGAATGGCCGTAATCAAACCCCTATTTTTAGCGACCAAAAGAACACCCAGGATACCTATCCGGGTAAGCCCCAATCGGCTTGCCACCTGACTACCCCGGCGTTCATCAATAATAACCAAATCCGCGCCTAACTCGACTGCAAGAGCTAACGACTCAGCTTCCCCTTTATCTAACTCCAATTCCAGAGCAGTTACGAGTGACTGATTGGAAACCGACTTTACTTCAATCCAGGATGCCTGTTTTATTTCGACAGCGCCCGGATTGCCCGGCTGGCTGGTAACTATTTCATCATAAACCGCTTACGCTATGACAATACGGGAGTATACTTGCTCTATTAAATGAAAATAGCCAACGGCAGCCAGGTTTGTCAGAGGTGACGTATCGCTTATAACAAGCACAATTGGCCGAGCTTTCGGAGGGTTTCAACGTCTTCTTCCAGGTCGGAAACATCATAGTGGACCGGAATTTGACGGCTGGCTAAGAGGTGTTGAAATTGAAACTGGCTTACCCCGGCTAAATGGCTGGCCTGGCCAAGCGTTAATTTATCTTTCTCGAATAACATTAACGCAATTTCCAGGGCCAATTCCCCCTGGGACATTCCGGTAGCATGGACCAAATCATCGGAAATAGTAAAACTCATTTCGTACCTTCTTGCTGTTACCAGGTTAATACTTTCCAGTTGATTATAAATCAAAAGTAGCAATTTAAGAAGGTATCAAATTTTCTTACTGGCTACTTTATTAACTCGCTTCTGACCCGCACCAGAATTTTACCGAGCATGTTCAGGCCGGAGCCGTCCGCCCCGCAACCCCAGTAATAATCGCCGGGAGCGTTCTCAACCAGCGGTTTTTCACCCGTACCAAGCAAAATCGCTTTAATATCGGTATGAGCCTGGAATTTCGCCAGGACCGCCCGGTACATTATTTCATCCTTGACCTCCTCCCAATCCTTGCGCAAGGGTTTCTTGCGGTCGCGCCCGGCTTCGGCAGCCAGCTTGGGCGACTTCTGAAGGCGGACCTGCTCCCTGGTGGGTTCGTCCACGAATTTCTGGGCCTGGAAGTAATGCTCGCTGGTCGGCCAGTATTTACCGTCAAGGGTAAAGCCGTGCCGGGAGAAATTGGAAAAACAGCCGTAAGGGTCTTCGTGATTGCTATAAAAATAGATTGTTTCCGGTTCTTTTTCTTTCATCGCTTTTGTTTCTTACTCCTTTACAACTACAGTTCAAGCTTAGCTTTCAGCTTCATATTTTAGACATTACATTTCCAAAAATGGTTTCCAGGGGTTGCCCGGCCTTATTTTCCGGGCAACCCCCTGGAAAAGTTTACATCGTGAAAAAGGCATTGTTCGCGCCAACGGTGGCCTGGCTGGCCCGGATGACCGAAGCGCTGACCTGCCGGAAGATACGCCGGATTTCGGAAGGGCCGCTCCCCGCCGGGATAACCACCGGAAAACCGACCTCGGCGGCTAACCGGGCGGGGTCAGGGACACCAAACCCGGCATAGGCCAGGGTGTAGATTTCCTGGGCCATCAGGCTGTCGCTAACGGTTTTGACCTGGAAAGCTTTGGCCCGCGAGGTATTATCCCCCCCATCCGAAAAGACCACGATTATGCCACGGGTCCGCACCCCGCTATTGCGTAAGGTCTGGCCGTAGGCGACCATCCCGGCCATCACGTAGAGAAGGGTATCGTAGAGGGCGGTCCCGCCATCGGGTTCGTATTCGCGCATGGTCAGGCGGGCGACCGAAGGGGCCGGGGTATAGCTGAAATGCAACCGGGCAGCGTCATTAAAACTCCACGCCGAAACCAGGATTGAATCGGCCTGTTTCGAGCCGTTGAAGCTGTCCAGCATGGTATTAAATCCGTCAATGACAGCCTGGCGGACCCCGCTCATGGAGCCGCTGGCGTCAATCACAGCGGCAACCAGGGTCACATCATCGGTGTTAATTTCGGTCAGGTCGGCCCCGTTGCACCCGGCCAACGCGACCGAGTCGAGATTTTCGACCAGGATAGCCGAGGCCTGGTCCTGCAAGCCTTCGCCCTGGGCGTCGGCAAATAGGTCTTGAATATCACCTATATTTGGGTTATTAGTCATCATTTTCTTGTTCCTTTGCTATTTCAGGCAACAGGAAAGCAATCCCGGCGAAAGTTTTCACCGGGAGATTTGCTAACCTATTTTAAAGGTCACTTTTAAGAAACTAGGCGATGGCGTCCTGGGAAGTTACAAGTTGCATCCCTTTTTGGGCCATCTGCTTCAGTTCGGCGTTTGCCAGGGCGTCGAAGTCAACTTCAGGGTGGACCACCGACGAGGTGCAGTCCATCAGGAAGCGCAGTTTGGAGATAACCTGCGGCTGCGTGGCAAAATACTGCATGATGGAGCGCATTGTCGAAAGCACGCAGTGGCTCTTGGCCTGCCCGGCCACGTAAACCAGGTCGTATTTGCCCAGGGTATCCAGGAAGGCCGTGTTAAGACCGCCCAGGGGGTGTTTCGCCACTTTGACTTCCGGCTCCAAAATCGAGTAGTTCTCGGTCTGGGGGATAGAACCCTTAATCAGCCAGGTCGGTTGAGCGTGGCGCGCCGCCGAGTGATAGATAATAGCCTCGGAAAGGGTCGGGACCAGGGCGTTGCCGGGCGTACCAATCATGGTGTGGTAGGGCCAGATCATGAGAGTGTATTTGCCGCCTTTATCAAGTTCTTCGACATATTTGACCGACCAGGCCGGGTCTACCAGCGGTTTCCAGGTGCCTTTGCGAACGTCCTCGGCAGTTATCTGGGTATAAGGGGCCGGGTGTTCGCCTTTGTCGTTGCCCCACCAGGTCGGGTAGAAAATCTGATAAGTCGTATGGCTGTCTAAAGAAGTGCTGATATTGGTAATTTCCCCGGCGTGACGGTAAATCCATTCGATAGTGCGGCGGGTATCGTCAATCGCGCCCGGCACGCTCAAAGAACCGTCCATGAAAATGAAGTCTATTTGCGGGTCCACCAGCAGCAACATCACCCGGCGGGCATCCTGGCTGGCCGGGGCCAGGGTGGAAGCTTGCCCGGCAGCCGCCGCGACCCCCATCTGGGGCAGGTACAACTGACCGACTTTGGCCGGGTCGTAAAAGGCCGGAAAAGCGGTGGCGTTTTGTAAAGTAGTCATTTTCTAATTCCTTTCAATTCAATACTTTTAGCAAAACTTTGAATACTTTTTCCCAATTTTTGAGGGCCTGCCAGGTTATTCTCTATTATACACAGGCCCCTTCAATTCGCCGGGATTAGCCCTGGTTCAGGCTCAACTTCCAGAGGCGGTTGCCTGTTACCGCCAGCAGACCGTCCCGGCTGTTTAGCAAGCGGCTGGCCTCATCGAGGTAAGACCCGGCCCCGATTTCGGACCGTTTGCCCTGGGCGAGGTTTTCTTTAAGAAGACCCTTGCCGCCCGGCCAGAGCAGCACCCCGCCCTGGAACAACCCTTTCTCGCGGCCTTCGAAATTATCAAGCTCGGTGGCCTGAAAGCGTTTTGCCAGCAGCAAAGTGCCTTCGTTCGAAAAGAGATCCAACCGGACGAAATCTAGCCCAGCCTGGCGGGTCTGGCGTAGCAACAACCGCGTCGCTCCACCCGGCTTGAAAGTGTGCGACAGCATGGTTTCATCCGGTTCGAGCGGCGTCACCGGCAGAGCGGAGCGCCCGGCTTTGTCGAGGCAGAACCACTCGTAATTCTTAAAGACGCGGCTGACCCCGACCACCGTTTCGCCCGCGCCTTCGGGGAAAACCTCGAAACAGGTCTGGTCTTCCAGCACCGTCGAAAGGGGTCTTTCGAGCAGGTAGCCGTCCTTTAGCTCACATTGCAGCAATATTCCCCCGGCGAGGCGGTAGAGATGGTGGGCGGTCGTGGCAAAGACGGCCTGGCCTTCGAACGACCCGGTGACAGTTTTTAGTAAAGGCGTAACCCGGCCATCCTTTTCCACCCGCAAGACCATCAAATCGGTGCTGCCAAACGGGTTAACCACCAGTGCATCTTCCATAAAAGCAAACTTCGCGCCGGGCGGCCAGCGAAACAGGTCGGTCCGGGTAGGTGGGCGACACTCTTTCACGAGATAGAGGACAGCTTTATCGGCTTCGCGGGCCAGCAGGTAAACCGTGTCGCCAAAGACCCGCTCCGCCACGATTTCGCCATCTGCCGCCAGCCATTCCCCGGCCTGCAACCCGGCCACCATCGGGGGCTGGCTGAAACTGAAGGTCGCGGCAGGCTGGCAAAGCGGGCAGTTCCGGCGCTGGGCCGGATACCATTCCCGGCAGACCGGGCATTCCGCCAACCCTTGCAGGAAAGAACCAAGGACCGGGAGCGGGAACACTTCGCGCTTTTGTTTAGCGAAAATTTCGTGAAAGACCTGGCCCAACTCGTCCGATAGCAGCCAGGGCGAAAGGGCGATTTTGGGATATGTAATGTTATCGCTAAAAATGAACAACCCCTGCCCGGCCCGCTCGGTCAGCTTCTTGACCTGCGGGTGATTCCCGCCGTACGGGTGCGCCAGCAGCAAAGACCGGAAAAGCAACACCGCGAAACTGTACCAGTCATGTTCGGGCCGGAAGACCGGTTTTGCCGCCAGGTCCAGCCCATAAAGCTTGGGGTCGAGACAAGCTTCGGTCGCTACTGGACAGGCGTAAGGCCCGAACTGGTAGCTATCTACGTCTATCAAAACCGGACGGGCCGCCTCGAACAGGACGTTTAATTCATTGAAATCGCCGATGACCACCCCCGCCGCGTGAAGCCGCGACAGGATAGTATGCATTGCCAGGAAAAGCTCGGCCACCTGGCGGTTGTTAAAGCCGTAAGTGGCCCGGTAAGCCTTGTTCCGCAGGTGCGAGAGCGGCAGCGCTTTGTCCGGGGCCAGTTCCATGCTGAAACCGACGATTTGCTGCCCGGCCATATCAAAAACGGGCTGGCGGGGTGCGACTACTTCCGGCGGCAAAGTGTTTGCAAATTGCAGCAGGTCGGACAGTTTGGCAGCGCGGGCCGGGGTCGGGTCGTGATAGATTTTGATGCCCGAATTCTTATATTTGAAGACGACCGCCTCGCCGCCCGAACCAAGCACGTCGCGTTCACCCAGGTTGACCCGCCGGTTGTTAAGAAGGACTTGCATCTTACTCTCCCCTTCCTACCCGGCGCGTTCCAGGGTGATACCGGTAGTGTCGTCGGCAAAAAGTTTGCGCTTGCTCCAGACATTTAGCTTGCGCTGTAATCCGCGTGGCCCGGCCAGGTTCCAGATTTCCTCTTTCAGGGCCGGGTCGAAACCATCGGTCCAGACCGCCAGTCTTTCGACCTCACGCGTAGGCAGAAGGCGGCATTCGAAGTTATCGCGGCGGGGCGGCAAATCCATGTATTGGTCCGGGTCCAACAAGTCGTAAGCCAGGTAACGCGGGCGGTTGGCCTCGTCCCGGCACTCGATTTCGTCATTGATAATGATAAACCCGTCACCCGCCGCGAAGACCAGCGTTTCCTCGGCGTTTACCACGAAACCAAGACTGGTTGCCAGCAAAAACCGCACGACAAACTCGTTATCCACTCTTTCCCCGGCCACCAGCCCGGCCAGTTTTGATAGAAAAGCCACGCTGTTCCGGTAAAGCCGGGGCGCTAATTCCTCGAAAGAAAGACCTTCCCTGACCAACCGGACGATTTCGGCGATAGCGAACTCGGCCAGTAACGCCGCCCCAACCTCGCTGCCATCCAGCGAACCGCACCCATCACAGACCATTCCAGCCTGGTACCACTGGCCGTTATGCTCGAAGGTGGCGCAACGATAGCGGTCCTGGCAATTGGCCTGCCGGAAAAGATGGTCCGCGCCGGGAACGCTTCCGGCCTTAAGGTTAAAGAGCTTCATTCCTGTTACCTCGTTTCTAGTGTATTTACTACACTAGTTATAACATCCCTTTAAAGACCTGTCAAGAGGTTTTGGCGAGTAATTGTTAAATTGACAAAAACTCGTTGCAAAGAATTTTAAGGAATTAGCTTGCAAAGGTTTTACACTTTTTTAGCATAATACTAACTTCTTTAACGGGAATGGCTGTTACAATGCCCCCTGTCTTGCGGATTTGAACCGTACCAGGGAAGCGAAATGAAAATACGAATTCTGCCCATTCTGCTGCTCGTGGGCATAGGGGTCTTTGGCCTGACCCAATCCGACCCGACCCAGGCTACCACTCTAAAACCGAACAATCCGACCGTAATCGCCGCCAACCCGGCCAACTTTACCCCGGCTTTAGCAACCAGTACCCCGGCCCCGGCGACTTCCGCCAGCGCGGAGGCAAAAACACCCCGCCTTGACCCGACTCCAACCCAGGCGGCTACCGCCAGCGCCACCACCCTGAATACCGCCGAGAAAATCGAGAAAGGAGTCGTCCTGGTGGGCCCGGCTTTCCAACAATTTTTAGAAGAAGAGGGCGCGGTGGGAGAGACCCCGCAGGACCGGGAGGCCGCCGAGGTGGACAGAGTGGAGAAAGCCAGCCAGCGCGTCGTGGCCGAGCAAAGTTCGGTCGATTCCGCCTACGACCGGTTTGATTTAAGCCGGTTGCGCCTGGCAAACTTACTCTCGAATTCCGATTTGCATACCGCCAGTCTGGATGGGTCGAGCGGGGCGGACCCCATCAAAGTGAGCGTCCAGCTAAACCTGGGAAGCAGCGGGGTTATCCCTGACGCCAGCACCAAGACACTGGCCTCCACCCAATCCGCCCCTAAATTGTGGCCGGTCAAAGGGCCGGTTACGTCAACTTTTGGCCCCAGGCAAACCCTGACAATACCGGCCACCACCGATAACGCGGCGGGTAAAGGCGGGGCCGGTCCAACTACCCCCGCCACCGGGCAAATGGTGAGTGTACCGGCGATTACGCCCATCCCGACCGCCAGCGTCGCCAGAGCTACCACCACCCCGGTTACCCCGACCCCGACCACCACCACCGCACCTGCACCCACAAACCCGGCGACGACCGCACCAATTGCCCCGCCAAGCCAACCTGCTACAGCGACACCCGCGCCACAGTCCACAATTGGACCCACCCCGACAGTAGGACCACCGCTGACACCAACACCACCCCTGACGGCAACTCCCACTATCTCGGCGACAGCGACCGTTTCACCGACAGTCACGCCAACCGCGACCCCCTTTCCGACCGGGCCGGTACCGACCATCAATGGCACCCTCCCGACGGTCGGCACGGGTGAGGAATACCATACCGGGTTCGATATTGCCGTACCCGAAGGCACCGAGGTCCACGTTACCGCTGACGGTGTGGTGGTATACGCCGGGAACGGCGGCGGGTATGGCCGGGTGGTCTACATCCAGCACGCCGACGGGTTTATGACGGTTTACGGCCACAATTCAAAGTTACTGGTAGAGGTGGGACAGACCGTGAAAGCCGGGCAGACTATCGCGCTTTCGGGCAGCACGGGCTATTCAACCGGGCCACATGTCCACTACGAGGTCCGCTACAACGGTAAAATCGCCGACCCGGCCTATTTCCTGGGATTAAAGAGCTAGAATTCTTAACTCAAAGTGAATCTTTTGTAAAGTTTGAAGGGTAGGCAGGAGCGCATATTATCTGTTATAATTAAAATTAGACGGGATTATCTTAGCGCGGTATTAAATGCCTCGCCCACCAGTCAAGTCTGCGCCTGTAGAGTTCTCGATACTCTAAATTCTTTTAATAAATATGGAACTCGGCAATCATAACCCCCGTTATATTTATATCGCTAAAATACAAAGTTAAAAGAGTGCCAGCAGTAGAGCGTTGTAATGAGCACTAACGAAAGTAATTTTCATTTTTATCAGGCCGACTCAGCGGAGGTTTTACCAACCGCTACTCCGGCTGATAGCGCGAAATCCGGTCCCACCAACTCTATTCCCAACCAGGCTGACCTGTGGCGGTCACCCCAGGTCCAGCGACCTGCCCCCGGCGACCCCGATTTACCCGAAGACCTTGAAGCTATCCGGCTCCACTGGGAGCGCCGGGGCCGCCGATACGGCCTTTCGCCCAGCGCCAGTTGGGTGGACGAAACCATGCTGCGCCACGAAGGCGTTATCCTGTCCCGTTATTTGAAAGAGGGTGACCGGGTGCTGGATGCCGGGTGCGCCAACGGCTATACGACTATTCAACTGGCCCGCGCCAAACCGGTCCGCATCACCGGCATTGATTACGCCCCTAGCATGATTGACTACGCCAACATAAACCTGGGCCGGGCCGGGCGACTGACCGGGTCGGCGTCCTTCCGGGTCGGTAATTTCCTAAAACTTGATTTCCCCGATAACTCTTTCGACAAAGTTATTACCAAGCGCTGCCTGATAAACCTGGGTAACGCCGACCACCAGAAAGCCGCCCTGCTGGAAGCCTGGCGCGTCCTGAAACCGGGCGGGCTGTTCCTGGTCAGCGAGGTAACCGAGCAGACCGCCGCCAACCTCAACCGGTTGCGCCAGCGTCTTGGCCTCGAAACAATGGTCCCACTGTGGCACAACTGCTACCTGGACGAGCCGGACTTTTTTGGATTTGCCCGCGACTACTTTGACATCAAGCAAGTCCGGCGCTTTAGCAGCACCTATTATGTGCTGACCTGGGCGCTCTACCCGTTTTTCGTCCGCAACGGCCAGCGCAACTATCGCAACCTCATTCACCGGGTCGGCGCGCACCTGCCCCAGGTCGGCGATTGGGGGCTGCAAAAGCTGTTTGTGCTGCAAAAGCCGGGCGAGTAAATCCTGGCTCTCTAAACTGGTTTCCCAACCGGAGTTTTATGCTGGCGCCTTTTTCCCTGCCTCTTATTGACACCCCTATACTGGCTTTATTGCACGGCAATTACGTTGATGACGCTCTGGTTGTCGGCGTGGTCCTCTATCTTATTGCCATGCTAATCCTGGCGCGTTTCCGAGCGAAACAGCTAAAACGCCAGAAAGAAAAAAAGGCCGCAAAAAAACTAAAAGCCCTTCCCCGCGAGGAAGGGCCCGACCCGGATAACCCGGTCCATTCTTAGTTTTATACTTTTATATCAAATCCCCAGGTACGACCTTTGCTTGCCAGAGAAGTCGACTCCATGAAGTCATGACGGTTATATTGTCCAACGGACCGGAGATTCCTCGGTTCCCTCGGAATGACAATAAAACTAAGGAATGGGTTATTCGCCAACGGCGCGAGATTCTGATGCTTCGCATCAGAATGACAGATCCTTAATGGTCAGGCGGCTTCCGACTCCGTCAACTCGGTGGTGGGTGACGGTTTGTCGCTTTGCCGCCGGTTCAGGAAACCAAAACTGTTCGGCCAGATGTCGCGGATAAGCATGACGAATATCACCGCCAGGAGGGCATTGCGCACCGCCAGGATGATAAACGGCAGGGCATCGAGCCGGGCCAGCCAATCTATCAGGAACGGGAACGGAATAAAGCTGAGCGGCAGGGCAATCAGAAACAGGATGGTTTTGTACCAGCCGCGCCAGATAGGCATGAAAGGCAATAGCCAGACCAGGTATTGCGGCGATAACACTTTATTTGCCAGGATGAACCAGAGAATGGTCAGGCTGACCACGTTGACGAACCAGTCGATCCTGACCCGCCCCCCGTTTTTGCGCAGGGTCCGCCAGACCATGAAATAGATTAGCAGGAGTCCGGCGACAGTCAGAAGAGTGCTGACACTCGCCAGCGGCTTAACCCAGTTTGAAGCCAGGCCGAGACCACCGTGGTCGGTCATGGAAAGGGCATCGGTCAGGCCCAGGTAGGAGCCAAAGACGATAACGGTCGCAAAGATGGTTTCCAGTTCGATACCCCGGTCGAGGTGATAGGACAAAAAGACCCGCAACCCGTCCGCCCCGGTCAATAAGAACGGCACCAGCACGACTGCGCAAGCCGCGCAGAACCCGGCGATATAGCGCCGGATGGAGCGCCAATCGTTTTTCACATACAGGAAATAGAGCAGCACCAGGGGCAGCAATATTCCCGGATACAGCTTGGCCGTAAAGCCGAGACCGAGGGCCGCGCCGGACCAGGCCGGTTTCTGCTTGTAAAAGAGCCAGATTGCCAGGATGGTCAGGAAGGACGCGCCCACGTCGAAACGCTGCATCAGGTAGAGCGAAATCAAGATGGAGCCAAATGTAAAGGCCGCCATACGCCAGGCCAGGTTGTGGTGGGCTTTCGAGGTGACCGCCGGGTAGAGATGCTTAAAGAGGGTGTAGGCCAGCCAGAGCGTCGCCAGGTTCAGGGCAAAACACTCCGTATGGAAAAGGATTTTGTAACGCTCAATCTCCAGCCCGCCGAGCGGGTAGCACAGAATCGCCGGTAACAGGAAGAAGACCAGCGAGAAGGGCGGGTATTCGATAGTAAAGTCGCGGTAGGGCAACTCACCCGAAAGGGTCCAACGCGCGTAACGAAAATAAAGGTCTACATCATCGGCGGTAGGCAAAATCCCGTTCAAGATGTTGAAAGCGCCGAGCGTCACGAGAAGGGCCAGGCCGCAAGCAATAATAACCCACAGGCGCGACCACCTGATAGCGTGCCACCTTTGCGGTAAGTCCGGTTGGCCTGAGAGGTTAAATGCCATATTGTCGCTGTGTCTCCTTTATTTCATACATCCAAATTTTGCACGCTCTGGATAAACCAGGGAGCGTGCCGTTCCCGTTTCCTCTAATCAAAACGTTATTGTATCACGAATCGTTCCACTCCCTGAATCGCGAATTTGCTGGAAATGTGGAAAAACGGCCCTGAAACTTGTTAGCCAGAAGCTACAATGCTATAATCGTGCCTACTAGCTTCAATTAAATCACCCCAAAGTGGGGGTTGAAATAAAATACTAGCAAAGTGACAGTAATCCCTGAACGAAGGAAATTTGCGGAGAATTTAATTTTTATGAAACTGGAACGAGAAGTCGTTGATAACGTCGCCAGCCTGGCCCGGTTGGGACTTGACGACACGGAAAAAGAACGGATGCGCGAGGAGTTAGCGCCGATTTTGAGTTATTTTGAGATGTTAGGTGAACTTGATACCGACCACATTCCGCCCACCGCCCAGGTCATTACCGTCCAGAACCAGATGCGCCCGGACGAAGCCCGCCCGTCCTTGCCCACCGATGAGGTTCTAGCTAACGCGCCGGGCCGCGAAGAGTCCTATTTCCGGGTCCGCCCGGTCTTCGGAGGACAATAAAATGGCGGGTGAACTTTTTAACCTGACTATCCACGAGGCCGCCGAAAAATTACGGGCCAAAGAAGTCAGCAGCCGCGAGTTGACCCAGTCCGTCCTCGACCGCATCACCGCCGTGGATGACAAAGTCAAAGCTTTTGTAACGGTTACCGCCGAGCAAGCCCTGGCCCGCGCCGACGAAATGGATAACCTCCTGGCGAAAGGTGAAGCCACTTCGCCCCTGGCCGGTATCCCGATCAACTTGAAAGACGTCCTTTCGACCAAAGGCGTCCGCACGACCTGTAGCTCGAAAATCCTCGAAAACTTTGTACCGGTCTATAACGCGACGGTGGCGGAGAAGCTACAACAGGCCGGGACCGTCCTGGTCGGCAAGACCAACATGGACGAGTTCGCCATGGGCAGTAGCACCGAGAATAGCGGCTTTTTCACGACGCACAACCCCTGGAACCTCGATACGGTGCCGGGCGGTTCGAGCGGTGGGAGCAGCGCCTCGGTCGCGGCGGGCATGGGCTTCTTGAGCCTGGGCAGCGATACCGGCGGCTCGATTCGCCAACCGGCGGCCCTGACCGGGGTGGTCGGCCTCAAACCGACTTATGGCCGGGTGTCGCGCTATGGCCTTATCGCGTTCGCCAGTTCGCTAGACCAGATTGGCCCCTTCACTCGCGACGTGACCGACGCCGCCCTGGTGATGAACACCATCGCCGGGTACGACCGGTGCGACAGCACTTCTATCAACGCTCCGGTGCCGGACTACACCAGGGGATTGACCGGGGACATCAAAGGTATGCGGTTGGCCCTGCCAAAAGAATATTTCGTGGAAGGGGTAGAACCGGGTGTCGAAGCGGCCATCCGGGCGGCGGTCACCAAATTCGAGGAACTGGGCGCGACCGTCGAGGAAGTTTCCATGCCTCACACCAAGTATGCCCTGGCAACCTACTATATTATCGCGCCCTCGGAAGCCAGTGCGAACCTGGCCCGCTATGATGGCGTGAAGTACGGCTTTAGTGATAAGAACGCACCGAACCTGATTAAAGGCTATTTCAGCACCCGCGACCAGGGTTTTGGCCGGGAAGTCAAACGGCGTATTATGATTGGGACTTACGCCCTTTCCAGCGGCTATTACGACGCTTTTTATTTGAAAGCTCAAAAAGTCCGCACCCTTATCAAATCCGACTTCGATAAGGTCTTCGAGACTTTTGACGCGATTATTTCGCCAACTTCGCCGACAGTCGCCTTTAAGATTGGTGAAAAAGCCTCCGACCCGCTCGCAATGTATCTATCGGACATTTTCACTATCCCGGCTAACATGGCGGGAACACCCGGTGTCAGCATACCGGGCGGCTTTTCTGAGGGTTTGCCGGTTGGGCTGCAAATTCTCGGCCCGGCATTGGGCGAGGAAAAGATTCTCCAGATTGCTTATGCCTATGAGCAAGCCACCGAGTGGCACAAACAGCGGCCTCCCCTTAATTAAGGGAGGCCCACAGGCGCTGTCAGATGTTGTCTGCTTCCGCACATTTTTTATTCAAAAATTACACTTACTCTCGACATTTAAATTTAGGGACTTATCTAAATTCTGATGTCCTGCGGGATGTTCGTTTATTTAATTTTGGAGGTGTTAAGTGGTTGATACAATTTCCCCGGAACAGGTAGAACACGACCAGGATGGTATTCGTTTCCACTACGATTTACCGGCTGAATTCTTTCGGCTCTTTCTTGGCGACTCTTTTAACTACTCGTCCGGTTATTATCGCTCGCCCGATGATTCTCTAGACCAGGCCCAGCAAAACAAAATCGAGCTTTATTGCAAAAAACTCGAACTCGGTCCCAACGACCACCTGCTCGACATCGGCGCCGGGTGGGGCAACCTGATGTTCTACGCCGCCCAGAAATATGGCTGTAAAGTGACAGGCCTGTCGCTCAGCCCGGTCCAGAAAGAATATATTACGAAACGAGCCGCCGAACTCGGCATCTCGCACCTGATTAATTACGAACTGGTCCATGCCCTGGCCGCCGATTTCCCGGATGGCACTTTCACCAAGGCGGGTTCGCTCGAAGCGACCGAACACATCGAGGACTTACCGGCCCTCTACCGCAAGCTTTACAAAATGGTGTCCGACGATGGGATTATCTGCGTGCAGATTATTACCGGGCGGGCTAACCTGGGCGAAACCACTTTCCCCGGCGAGGAAGAAGCCACCGATTTCATGCGGCGCTACATTTACCCGGTCGGGCGCTGGGCTAACATCAGCGAGGCGGTCACGGCGATGGAAAACGCCGGGTTCGAAATCGTTGACCTGGAAAACATCACCGACCACTACTACCTGACCCAGCAGCAGTGGTACCAGGGCTTGCAGAAAGCTTACGCCGATAAAGCCGCCAGCACCGGGGTCGAGCCGGACCGCTACCTGGCCCAGTTGCTTTTCGCCGCCGGGAGCGTCGACACCTTCCGCCGCAGCACCAACCTCGATTACCAGTTGCTGGCCCGCAAGAACGGCCCCGGCATCCGCCGCCCGCTCCAACTGGACCGCGCTACCCTGACCCTGGACGGCCCGGAGCGCAAGACCGGCGGTCCTTACAAGATGGAAGGCCAGGTCCAACTCTCCATTACGGGCAACGTGGAACCAGGCCAGGCCGGTATTCCGAACAGCGTCTGGCACGTTGACATGGAAAATCTGGAAGCCGGAGTGCAGGAAGGCCCCGCCACCAACCCGGTCTGCAAAGTCAGCATTGACGGCAACGACCTGCTGGCGACCCTGACCGGCCAACTCTCCTGGCCGGACGCTTTCGTCCAGGGCAAACTGGTCCACGAAGGCGACCTGACCGCCGTGCTGTGGGTCCGCGACGCCCTGCGCAGCCCGCTGGGTGGTTTCTAGAACTTCGTAGAAATAAAAAATAACCCCGACCGGAGAAATCCGGTCGGGGTTATTTTTTATCCATTCACTATTAAGTGCTGGCTGAGTCGACATTGGATGGGTCGCTGTTCGTGCTATCGTTTACAGCAACAACAACATAATAGTAAGTCCGATTATTACCCTGGTAATAATAATAGGAAGTATCAGGAGCGTAAACAGTAGTCAGGTAGTAAAAATTCTTATAGCTATAAGAACTTCTGTAAATTACGTAGTAAGTTGCACCGGATATAGTATTCCAGCTCAAGTAGGCGTAGTTACTACTTGGATAACCTGTCGCATTTAAAGTCGGCGCATCCAGGGTAGTTGGAGTTGGCATCGGTGTATTCGTTGCCGGTATCGGCGTGTTTGTCGGTGGTACCGGTGTGTTGGTCGGCACAGGCGTGTTGGTCGGCGGCACCGGCGTATTCGTCGGGGGCACAGGCGTATTTGTCGGCGGTACTGGCGTATTTGTCGGCGGTACTGGCGTATTTGTCGGCGGTACTGGCGTGTTGGTCGGGGGCACTGCTGTGGCTGTGTTGGTTGGCCGAGGTGTCGCCGTCGGTGGGTTGGTAGCCGTAGGCACAGGAGTACTCGTGGACGTTGGCTGCGGCGTACTGGTCGCGGTAGATGTTGGAACGGGTGTATTTGTCGGCGGGACCGGGGTGCTGGTCGGCGAATCGCCCCCTCCACTACCTCCGCTACCGCCTCCCCCGCCGGAAGAAGCGGTGGTAGTTGCCAACGGACCATACGAAATCGGCGGGATAATACTGCTGGAAGCGTCCTGGGCTTTGGTGACAGTATTAAACATATCGGCAATCGCCGGACCTAAGGCGAGGACCGATACCACCACTACAACTGCAACCAGGGCGATTAAGAGACTATATTCAAGTAGGCTCTGCCCTTTTGCGGGCCGCATAGTGCCGGTAGTGGTCCTGATTTTTTTTATGCTATACTTGGCTTTAGCCATTATTTAAACTTCCAAATATGCGGGTTAAAACGAGTTGGGCCAGGCTGCAACTTGCTAAACCACCGATATAACTAAATTAGGGATATAATATTACGAAAAATTTCTGGCCAGCCAGTTTTGTATAAAAACAAAAATGCCTCATATAAGACTAACCAAAAATGGGCCAAATGGCAAGTCGAAACTGCTACTTTCCTTAGTATTTTATTCCTATTTTATAAAAGCTCTCCTAAAATTATAAAAAATCATTAAATTTTCTTTATATGTGTTATTTAACAGCAGACAGGTTCTGGAGTATGTAATACCCTTTTTATAATTTTCCAATTTAAAGTATTAAAATAGTCATTCAATAATTAGAATATTCCGAGTGTACGGTCATAAATTATTCCTGGATAACCCGGAAGCTTATTCTACCCCCAGGGACTTCATTCTGGTAAACCAGACCTTCAACAGGTTATCCTCGGCTACGAATTGACGGGCATATGCAGAAAAAGAACTCCAGGCGGATTTCTCCAAACGGGGTTCTTTTTCATAACCTAATTCGATACTTGATTTGAGGGTGGGCTAAAATTAGTCCCGTCGGTCGCCACAAGGTAATACCTGGCCGAGCCAAAAACATATTCGCCAAAGCTGGTAGTCCCACTCGGAAATGTCCTATACGGCGTAAACCCGGCATTGTTAAAGTTGCGATATAACTGGAAGGTTACTCCCGCCGGGTAACTGTTCCAGGATAAATTTACATATAACCCGAAAACCGATGTGGTTAACGAAAGGTTCGGTGCTGCCAAGGTTTTGGGTAGCGGTGTAGCGGTCGCTGGCACCGGTGTATTCGTCGGTGGTAGGGGAGTATTGGTGGGTCGAGGTGTCGCGGTTGGTGGTAGCGGTGTACTGGTCGGCACTGGCGTATTCGTAGCGGGTACCGGGGTAGCGGTACTTGTGGGTTGCGGGGTTGGGGTGGGCACAGGAGTACTTGTAGCCGTCGTGGTGGGGACAGGTGTATTCGTAGGAACCGGGGTAGCGGTCGGTGGTTCCGCTGTGCTGGTAGGAGAGGAACCTCCTCCTCCGCCACTACCACCGGTGGGATTAGCCGCATTGGTTGTCGCCAGGGGACCGTACGAAATCGGCGGGATAAAACTGCTCGAAGCGTCCTGGGACTTGGTAACCGTGCTAAACATATCTGCGATCCAGGGACCGATGGTAAGGACCGATACAATTACAACTACTGCAATCAGGGCGATCAAGAGGCTGTACTCAAGTAGACTTTGACCGCCGACAGGCTGCAATTTACCTTTTGCAACCCTGATTCTTTTAACTCTATATTTGACCTCAGGCATTATTTTGATTCCCAATTAATAAAGGGTTAAAACGAGTTGGGTCAGGCTACAACTTGCTAAAACCAACGAAGGATTAACTGGGAATGTAATATAATGGATTAACTTTTTTCAAGTCATTTTAATATAAAAACATCACGACCACTATAAGATTAACCTAAAATAGCGCTGCAAAGCAAGTGAATTTAGTCTCCCTGGTTAGTATTTTCTTCCTAATTTACCTATCTTTCCTTATAATCCTAAAAGATAATCCTAAAAGAAACTCAATTTTTTGTAACTCCGGTCATTCGTAGCTGATTCAACTTTGCTAAATAGAAGCAGATTTAATACCCTCTATATAAAGCTAAAACCATAATATTAAGATGTTAAAATAGTTGCTCCATAACCTGGATAGCCCTGACCTCCGGGTAATAAATTTTTACACTGGACAGCCAGTCAGCCAATTCTGTCTCATGGGGGTGTTTCGCGCCAAAAAACCCTATCTTTAGTAAACTTCCCTCAACCACGAGGTGGCGCACATAAACGGCCAGGCGGCTGTCGAACTCTTGTAAGGAGTATTTCAGGTGCGCGTCTATGAGGTTGCCGGAGTGAGGCTGCGCCGGGCTTTCGGCCCCAGACACCGAAGAACGACCGGACGGTTCGGGAAGGACATCCGGTGCTTCGACGGACAAAGCGGGCGAGAGAGGCCCGTATTTACTAAAATCAATTTTCTTCCCGCTCGAAGGGTAGGCGGATTGCTGCGCCGGTTTAAGGCTCTTTTTAGCCGAAAGGCCAGGCACAAACTGCCGCTTTGAACTATTCCCAGGCGTCGTGGATGAATCAGGGGTTAAACGATCCTCGTTAGACCTTACCAGAGTAGTCAGGACCGCCGCCGGAACGCGAATAGCCGGGTTGCCAGTGACGTGACGGACTAAGCGCGAAATATAAGCCTGGTCGCGGCCATTGGCAAAGGCTTGCTCAGCCAGTCTGTTAGCATCCGTGGTTGAAATGCCCGGTATGTTTGTTGTAATTAACTGGCTACCCTGCGCTATCTGTGCGCCCACCGTCTGAACCGGTTTATTTTGTTTTTGGGTTTTGGTTTCTTTTGTAAAGACCAATTTTTGGGTCTCACAAACCTCATTTTCCGTCAAAACCTGGGCCTGCCCGGTAATATGGAAGCCTTCCGAATCTATTGGCCGGTCCAACTTTTGGTCCTCTGCTGGTCCGCTTACTTCCGCCTTTCCGGTTTGATCAGTTACAGCTTTAGCGGGCTTGGCCCTGGTTGCCCCTTCCGCCAGGTTCCTTGTTTCTTTTCTGGCGACGGATGTTTTTGCCGGGGTGCTCTCGGCAGAGTCGGATAGGGCGGACGGTTGGAGTTTGATGGTCACCGGCCCATATTTGCCGTTGTGCTGGCGCCGGATGAGCGCTTTATTTTCCAGGGAGGCGAGCGCGGCTACCAGAGAATTCCGGGAGATCCCGGCGCCTTTATCCAGGCTGCGGTTGTTATGAGTGACCTGCCCGTTCAAGAACTGGTCGTAACTGATGGTATCGGTTAATTTCTGAAAGCCCAACGTATGGCGGTAAATATAGAGCATCACTCGCAGTTCGCTGGGATTGAGGGTAGGGGCGATATTATCCAGGAAGTTGTTAGGGATAGCCGTGAAGGTAATATTCCCGGCAGCTTCCCAAAAATTAGGACCGGCATTTTTAAGCATAACAAAATCTCCATTCCCTTGACAGGGATTCCCGATTATGTTACCTTTTATTCAGGCTGTTACCAGCAGCCGGAAAAATAAACATAAAAAGTCCACCCTAAGGGCTTGTTCTTCTAAAAAATCCGAGATGGCGGCTAAACTCTCTCGGATTTTTGTCATTTATACCAACCTCTCTTAAGAGGTCTTCGACAACCTTACTTAATTCCTCCGTCTGGTAGTGAAAAAAGTTTACTACCCTTCTCAACCGGATAACAGGCTCGTTTCTGTTGATGCATATTGGCTATATATAAAGAAGCGCAGCCTGAGAAAGGAATCTTCCTTTCCTCCCTTAGTGATTGTACACTACCGCATTTTATGTAAAGAAAATGCATGGTCTGTTTAGAATCATGAATCTTATTAGGGATGCATAATCCCTTTTTCAGGTTCAAAATATTGATTCAAAGTCTTGATAAGTAACCCAGGTGACTCGATAAGTAACCTATCCAACCGGATAAGTAACCCAACTTGCATAATATGCATATTTTGGTCTGAAGTCACGGTGGAAAGATAAGTAACCCAACTTGCATAATATGCATTAAATCCCCGGCTTACCATGCTTCAAATGTTATTTTATGTAAACTCGTGGTTTTGTTTGAGGTCAGGTGAGCGGTATTTTAGTCTGTACCGATAAGTAACCCAACCTGCATATATGCATGAAATGGCTGGTTTTCCAGAGGGGTCACAGGTCGGGATTAGTTACCTGCTAAAAGGGTCTTCTGGTGTGCTGAACCAGGATAAAATTTTAACTGTCGGGGTTCTTTGAGGGTTTATGATTCCGGATTGATAAGTAACCTTTGATGCATATCATGCATATCGGGGCCAGGGGCGTCGGGGCATCCCTGAAAACAAACGCCCTCTTTTCCTCTAGAAAAGAAGGCGTTAACCGCGTCTAACCCTGTCAGGATAAGTAACCCAACATGCATATTATGCATGAATCGGGGGGGTGCGTCTTAAATAAGTTAGGCTTCGGCATCCGTGGCCGGGGTTTCTTCGCTATCGGCCAGCCAGCGCCAGATCCGGTCCACTATCTCCTGGGAAGGTTTGACGTGTCCGCGCTCTAACCGGCTGAAATAGCCCTGGTTTACTTCCAATATGTTAGCCACCGCCAACTGAGAAAGGCCCAGTTTTTTACGCCGGTTTTTAACCAGGTCGGCCACCGGTCCATCTGGACCACTCCCTTTAAGGGTACGCCCGTTTTTACCGCCAGGCCCTTCCAATCCCAGGACCGTTTCGGGCGGTCTTTCGATGGACTTGTACAGGTTAATGATTCCTTCCGGCGGTTTTATAAGAATTGTGGCTTTTTTCCAGACCTCGAACCAGCTTGCCATCTCGGCATCTTTTTCGTCCCAGCGGTCGTAATACCAATCGGCGATTACTTCGTCGGCCTGCAAAAGGTCGAGGGCTTTTTCGAGGCGTTCCCTGGTGCGGGTGGGGCGGTTGACAAAGAATTCACCGCCGATAGCTTCCAATAAAGTAGCTACCCGGTAGGGCCGCAAATAATCGCTGCGCCGGGCCTGGACGCGCCACTGCCAGCTCAGGTAGCGGGCTAACCGTTTTTCCCATTTCTGGCGATAGGGGTCGTACTCGATGGCCTTGGCCGATAAAAGGGCGGTCTGGCGACCGGGCCCGTAGAGATAAGCCCCGAACAGCGCCCCCGGTTGGAACCGGAAGCTATGTACATCCATAAAGCCATCAATGCGAAGTTGCCCGACCCGGTCGGAAATCATAAAGGCGCGGCTCTGGACATCCCGTTTTATGGTCTTGCGTTTGCGGCCATCATAGTTATCGCCCTCGTAAACCTCCATCTGGCCGACATTAAGCCAGAGGTTCTGGATATGGGTCAGGGCTTTTAAGAGGGCGACCCGTGCCCCTTTTGGATAGGCTCCTTCTTTGCCGTTTTCTTTCTTTTGTTTCTGGATACCCCGTAGGGAGGCAAGTTTATCCACATCGGCATAGGCCCAATCCTTGGGGGAACTGACCTGTTCCAGCCAGACGTGACACAGAACATCCAGCACGTCGGCATCAAGATCGGAGAGTTCCTCCCGCTGCTCCCACATCCTGGCAGCAAATTCCTCGATTTTTTCCGGGGGGAGTAACAACTGGTCCAGGTCGTCCATAGAGATAGGGCGGAGTTGAATCTGGCCGTGTGAGTTGCCCTTCTGGAAACGGGCGGTCGGCCAGGGTACGCCCTCAATCTGTTCGAAAGTATTTTTGCTGACCGTCTCGCGGGCGACCTGGTAAATCAGAGAGGCCATAGTTACCAGGTTGGCGTCACCCAGGCCGTCCAATTGTTCGAGGGTGCCTTCTTCGAGATAGCTGATAATTTCTTCGATTCTTTCCGTGGCTTCCCGGAACCCCTCCAGGCTGCGAGGCATTTCCCGTTCGATTTGTTCTTCAGGGATACCGGCCTCTTTGCCGCCGAGCCACATCACCAGTTCGAAGAAATAAATCAGGTCTGGGATATAGCTGGTATTCTGGGGCTCTTTCATCAATATAAGAGCGTCGCGATAAAGCTCAATAACCTGTTTTCTAATTTCGGGGTCGGTAACCTTTATTTTGAGGGGCTGGTCGTCCGCCGCTGCTTTTATTCTTTGGATACCTTCTATTAACAGGGCACGTCGTTCGGCGCTCAACACAGTAATTTCGGCAGACTCCCGGCCTACATTTATATCTCTCAGGTGACCGCCAAATTTATCAGAGTCAATATTTTTATTTCTTACGACCCTTGCCATTGTTAAGTCCTTTTTGTTGATTTCCAACCTTGCTCAGTTGTGCGAGATTTTCCAGGCAAACCTGCCGCCGTATGCCCTTATTTCATTTATTATATCAAATTGCCGGATAAAGCGTTTCACGTGATACATATCCACAAATGTTAATAGAAACGTTTTCGAAAAAATAAGTTCTTATTAGCAATCTTGCGAACTATCCTAGTTCAAACTGAGTTTTTGTTTTATTCAATAACAGAATACTTATAAATTGTATATAATGACTCTGTACACAAATTTGCGCATTCTATTTTATTTATGTAAAGTAAAGTGCATATACCCACCTGGCCTGCCTGGGGTTTAATCACCGCCAACCATCTCTTTCAGGATTTGTGAAACCTTCTGAAGTCGCGAACGGACGGACCAGGTAAGGGTTTCGGGACGGTGCAGGCTCAACCCCTTGACCAATACTTCAAGTTTGGTTATCTGTTGTTCAAGGTCAGCTCCCGCTGTTTTATCGGTCGCACTGACCGGACTTCCTTTTAGGCCGGTTTGACCGCCAGGAGTCGTTTTGAGTTTTCCTAGTGTTTCTTCCTTTTCGCTGGTTTGATTGTGATTTTCATAACTATTTCCATGTGCCATGGAATTTGTCGGATTAATCACAATTGGATCACCGGCTGGTGTAGAGGGGAAAGTGTTTTCTTCCAAACCTGGGGTTGAGGGACTGTTTTCAGGTTTGCTTTTCTTTTCGACCCGGCCCCGCAGTTCTTCCAGGGTTAACTCTTCGTCTAGAACCTCCTCGACCAATTGCTTTAATTGCCGTTCGTCTTTCCTGAGCCTGAGAAGGAGAGGTACATGACTGAAAGTAGCCGGTTTTTCTTCCACCATTTGTTTGAGAATAACCGGGGCGTTATAGAGGGCCAGCCGGGATTCGACCCACCCTCTTTTCTTGCCCACAATTTGGGCGATTTCTCGCGCTGACAAATTTTGCTGTTCGGCCAGGAACCCGACCACATTGGCCTCTCCGATGGGGTCCAGGTCGAGCCGGGAAAAGTTCTCGCTCGCCATAATCCGGGCCATTTCAGAGTCGTTCAACTCGACAATCTTGACCGGAACGGATTTGAGACCGACACGCCGGGCTGCTTCCTTCCGGCGGTGACCGTAAGCTACTTCCAGCCTTCCGGCCTGCCCGGTTTTCCGGCGGGCTAACAGGGCCCCGTAAAACCCATTATTTTTTATCGAATCGACCAGTTCTTGCATGGTGGTTTCATCCATGTTCCGGCGGGCCAGGTACTGGTAGGGGTTGTCGAGCAGTAATTCGAGTTCGACCTCCTGGATAGGGACCGTGGCGGTAGCCGCCTCCATCTCCTGGCGCAGCTTTTCACCAAAAGCTTTCGGCTCCTCGTTTTCTTCCTCAGGTAGGCCCCCGCTCCAATTAGCCATGCTGGAAATGCGACCCTTGATATTGCGTGAAAATTTAGAACTTGACATAATTATCCCTTTGTCTGGTGATTTATTTACCCGGCCACTCTGCTTGACCGACTGACCCGGCTGGTTTTTACAGCCCTGGTAGTGGGGAGATAGAGGCCGATGCGCCCGGCCAATTCGTCGGCAAGTTCGTTAAAATCTTCGGTGACCGGGCTATTGGCGGCGTAAACAGGGAGGGGAGCAGACATCGCTGAGGCTTCCCCGGCCAGGGTGGAGCGGCGAATTTCGGTGTTCAGGAGAAGGTCCGGGTACATCTCCTGGGCAGTGCTTTTGATTTCCTGCTTGACCCTGGTCCGTTCCATCATGTTCATGACAATCCCGGCAGGTTTGTTGACCGTTTTGTAGTAATTGCCGTTCTTCCGGGCGACTTTGGTCAGGGCTGCGACCGATCGGAGAGACCAGGCATCGTTAACAGGAATTAAATACCAGTTGGCCGCTATCAGGACATTGACGCAAAATTTCCCCAGGTTGGGTGGGCTGTCGAGGATAACCAGGTCGTAGTCCTGGCGGGCTTTTTCCAGGGCGAGAGCCAGCCGCAGGTCGCTCCCGGCCAGGCTAGGAAGGGTAATTTCTACCTCGGCCAGTTCAACAGTAGCGGGTACCAGCCAGACCCCCGGCACGATGGTTTTGACGGCCAGTTCGCCAATGGTCGCTCGTTCGAGATAGAGGTCGGAAATGGTTCCGGCCAGTTTTTGTTCAAAGGCATCCACGCCGAGTTGCAGCGACACGTTTCCCTGGGGGTCGCTATCAATCACCAGCACTTTAAGACCACGCAAGGCATAGACCGCCGCCAGGGTCGCCGCGATACTCGACTTGCCCACGCCGCCTTTTTGATTGCAAAGGCCCAGCGTAATCCCCTGGTACTCGCGATTTTCCACTTCTGCGACAGGCATAACTTGCGCTCCTTTTCTGGCCGGGTTGGTTGGGCGGCCAGGCCCTTTTTCTTCGAGTAGAAATTGTTTTAAGGCATCAACCGTGGTATACCAGATGGCCCGGTTGCCTTCCCCGACTTTCTCCGCCACTAAACGCCCGTCCTCGCAGGCTTGCCGTAACCCTTTCGGGGCATAAGGTTTGGCCCTTTCAAAGCTGGCGGCATTTTCCTGGGTCCATTCGGCGGCCTCTTTTAGCGAGAGGCGATGGCCCGTCAACTTGCTCATTTCGGCAGGTTCCATTTTTAACCATTTTCACTCAGATTTTTGAAAATTAGAAAATATTTCCTATAACCATATTACAGCCCAACGCCGTAATAGTCAATGAATTCCAAAGAATTGTTAGCTCAATATGCCTGGTTTTTATGCACCGGATTGTGGAAAACTACCTGGTGGTTTCTAAAAAGGGACGCAATAATGTTTAACGTGAAGCATTGTTTAAAATCCCGCTCCTGATAGGTTCTCGGTCAGGGATTAATGGGATAACTTTTATAATTTAGTGATATAGGGTAAATTTATTACTCAATTTTTGGCCGGGGACTTGACAGCAGATTTTTTTATGCCATAATGCTCTATAAGCTTTTCTTATCGAAAGCTCAGAGATGATAGACAAAGGTGTTACCCACATCATCTTAAAATCTTTTTTCTCTTGGTAGTCTGTTCATCTCAATACAAATAATTCGATCACCTGCCGCGGTTCACCCCCGCTAACCGTTCAGGTACGGCAGGTTATCAGGGTTATACCAGGGAGCTAATCCAGTGCAAACTGGGTGGGTAGTTTATTAAGTTTTCCTGGAAACCGGTTAGCCTTCGAATCTAGCAAAGTCCAGGCTTGAGGAGCGCTGGGTCTGTTTGCTATTTCCTTTTTTCGACCTGGTTGCGTTTTACAGAAGTTTTAGAAGGAGAAGTACTTATGAAGGGTCAGGAAGTGGAGAAAATGGTGGGTGCGGAGCGGCTTGAAATTGATTGGGCCAAAAATCCCCGCTGGCAGGGTATCAGGCGTCCTTACAGTGGGGCGGATGTCGTCCGGTTGCGGGGCTCGGTCCAGGTCGAACACACCCTGGCTTGCCTCGGTGCGGATAGACTGTGGCACCTACTTCATTCGGAGGACTACATTGCGGCCCTGGGGGCACTCACCGGTAACCAGGCTATTCAGCAGGTCAAGGCCGGGCTTAAGGCTATCTACCTGAGCGGTTGGCAGGTCGCTGCGGATGCTAACCTGGCGGGGCAGATGTATCCCGACCAGAGTTTGTACCCGGCCAACAGTGTGCCCAACGTGGTCCGTAAAATTAACCAGGCCTTCCAGCGGGCCGACCAGATTCAAACCTCCGAGGGCAAGGGGGATAATTACTGGTTTGCGCCTATCGTAGCCGACGCCGAGGCCGGGTTCGGAGGGCCGCTCAATGTCTTTGAGTTGATTAAAGCCCTGGTAGAAGCCGGAGCCGCCGGGGTCCATCTTGAGGACCAGCTTGCCTCTGAGAAGAAGTGCGGCCACATGGGCGGTAAAGTTTTAATCCCCACCCGGTCGGCTATTAAGAACCTGGTGGCAGCCCGCCTGGCAACCGATGTCCTGGGGGTGCCGACTATCCTGCTTGCGCGGACCGATGCCAACGGCGCTTTCTTGCTTACCAGCGATATAGACCCCTACGACCACCAGTTCATGACCGGGGAGCGCACCCCGGAAGGTTTCTTTGTGCTTAAGGGTGGGTTGGAGTCGGCTATTGCCAGGGGCCTGGCCTATGCGCCCTATGCTGACTTAATCTGGTGCGAGACTTCTCAACCCGACCTGGATGAGGCCAGGGAATTTGCGCGCCGGATTCATGCCGAGTTCCCCGGAAAATTGTTGGCCTATAACTGTTCGCCTTCTTTCAACTGGAAGAAGAAGCTCGACGCGGCCACTATCGCCCGGTTCCAGCAAGAGTTAGGAGAGATGGGTTACAAGTTCCAGTTTATTACCCTGGCCGGTTTTCACTCCCTCAACCACGGCATGTTCGAGCTTGCCAGGGGCTACCGGGAACGCGGTATGTCCGCCTATGCCGAACTGCAAGAGGGCGAATTCGCCAGCGAACGCTATGGTTACACGGCGGTTAAACACCAGCGTGAGGTCGGTACGGGTTACTTTGACGAGGTGTCCCAGGTTATCAGCGGCGGCACTTCCTCTACCACAGCCCTGACGGGTTCGACCGAAGAAGCCCAGTTTAGCCAGGCTGTCCATTAGTAGATTTATTTATCAAGGGTTCAGGTTAGGAATGATTAGGAGGCTGAAAGTGCTTATTGGTGAATTGATGACAAAAGACCCGATAACTGTCCGGGAGGATACTTCCGTTAAAGAAGCGCTGCGCTTGTTATCGACCTACCAGATTTCGGGTTTGCCCGTGGTCACCGCGCAGAACTCGATGATCGGTATCATGAGCGAGTACGACCTGCTGGCGAAGGAAGGTCAGACGGTCGGGGATATTATGACCCGGAGCGTTATAAGCGTGACCCCGGATACGCCGGTCGAACTGGTCAGCCACCTGTTGACCGACCACCGGATTCGCCGCCTACCGGTCTTGAGCGAGGGCAAACTGGTTGGTATCGTCAGCCGTTCGGACATTATTCGCATGATGTCGTTACAGTGGCATTGCGAGATTTGCGGGGAAACCTTGCGGGGCGAAAAAGCGCCTGAGAAGTGCGGGCGCTGCGGCTCGAATGTGACTTTCGCCCATGCCCTGGTCACGCCGGGTATGTAGGCCGGAAATAAAAAGCCGCGCCCCCGGATTTTTTATTGAAAGGGGCGCGGCTCTTTAAACAGGAAGCGGTCGGGCTAGGCCAATTCTTCCAGGTACTTCTGGTAGAGTTCGACCACGTGCTTGGCCGGGTCCTGGTAGTAGACATCGGGCGAATAAGGCAACTCTAGACTCACGGTGGGAGTTTCCAGCACGGTCGGGTTGGTGGCGGCAAATCTTTTTAGCACTTCCGCGTGGGGTTTGACCGTGCCATCGGGCCGGACCAGCCCAAAGAAACGCTCGTGTTTTGATTCAAGGCAGGGCGGTTTATCCCAGAGTTCCGGCACGTAATCGGCAAAACACCAGACCATGGCCCCGGTCGCGCCGACCTGGACCAGGCGCGGCAAAACTTCTTCGAGGTAGCTGGCAAGGTCTTCCTCCGAGGCCATGAACTGGGTCCGGGGTGCGCCGTAGGAGGTCCATTCCCAGGTCTGGGAGGGTTCCCCGGCGGGCGCGGTGCAGCCGCCAAATTCCTCCATCAGGGTCGGTTTGCCGCAGAGGGCCGTGGTCAGGGCGCAGGTAAACGGCACCAGGTCAGGGTCGAGTGGTTCCCTGGCCCAGGCGAGGTACATCGGGTAACTATGCATTACGGCCAGGTCCGTTTCGGCGTAGACCTGGTCGGCCCGGAGACCGTTATTCTGGACCAGGTTAGCCGAATGCAGCCCGCAGGTAACGGGATGGTTCGGGTCAATACTTCTAATCAAAGCGGTCATGGTGCGGACCCACTCGCGTCCGGTCTGGTCGTCGGGCGGCCAGGCGAACAGGTCCGGCTCGTTGCCAAGATTCCAGATAGCGATAGCCGGGTGGTCTTTGAAGCGCTCCACCACCGCCGAAAGAAGCAATTTCTCGGCGGCCAGGGCGACCTGGTCGGTGTAGGGGTTGCGATAGCCTTTGGTAGTGATTTCCCCGGCGCTAACCAGTTGGCGCAGTTTCGGGGTCGGGGCCGGGCCATCATCGAGGAGCCAGCGGGGCGACCAGTTCGGCCCGCTCATGTGGCCGGTAAAGAAGGTAACGTCGAGTTTAAGGTCGTTTTCGACGGCAATGTCGCAGACCCGTTCGAGATAATCGAGGCAGGCAGTCGAGACCGAGTCCGGGTCGGGCTGGAAGTCGTCCCAGAGCAAAAAGATACGGACCAGGCTCAGGCCAAGACTGCGGATGAGGGCAAATTCTTCGCTAACCTCGTCGGCTTCAAACTGGTTCCACCAGTACATGGCTTTGCGCCGGGGCCAGTAATTTACCCCTAATACAAATTCACTCATTTTTCCTTGCTTCTTTTTATAAAGACCTATCCCAAAATTCCTGTATTTACATAACTACATGTGCCGGGATTCAGGGTACGTGTTTGATGTTGAAATCCGGGTCAATAGCTCGTCAATAAGGATAAATCATTTTGGCCGAATGAGCCAGTGGTGAACGCCAACCGGGGCCGGTCCTTTAATCATTATTTTCGCCCTGAAACTGGTAAGGTTGGCTCACGTGGTCGCACATGTCCCGGCCTGCCCTTTGAAGAAGTTAATATAAAAGAAACATGCAATTTAAAGTGGTTTTAGAAAGTCAAGAAAAAGTAATCAGTTGTAAGCTATTTTGTAATGTTTTTCTTCTATACTCTAACCATACAACTTAATATTACCTGACCCGGTACTTATAGAAATATAAGACACCGAAAACACTCAGAAAAAGGCAAACCAGTCGCGAGGCTGGGACGCAAAGCCATGGAACTCCCCGGAGTTTGCCAGGCTGCCTGGGAGGCCGCTCAAAATATTTCGCCTCCCTTTGAATTTTTTTTATTTCATGTGGAGGCAGAAATGTTCACTTCGAATTCTTCTATTCGCAATCCTCAAAATTCTTTCGCTCATAAGCTTTTTTCTTCAACCAATTTAGTCCTGGCCCTGGTGCTGTTCCTGGCGTTGAGCGCCGGTATCTTTGGCACGACCGGACTGGTCAAAGCCGATGACGAGCAAATCGCCGCTCCCGCCAGCGCAGAGCAGGCTAACCCCCTCGACAGCGAGGAACAATCCTTTATCCAGCTTATCAACGACTACCGCAAGGCCAACGGGCTTGGCGAACTGGTCTACCAGCCCCAGATGGAAGACGCGGCCAAATGGATGTCGCAGGATATGGCCGAGAAGAACTACTTTTCGCACACCGACAGCCTGGGCCGCAACCCCTTCGACCGGATGGCGGACTTTGGTTACGAGGGTGGCTGGATGGGCGAGAACCTGGCGGCGGGTAGAGATTTAGCGCAGGATGCCTTTAACCAGTTCAAGAACTCTCCCGGCCACAATGCCAACATGCTCAAAGCCCCCTACACCAAAATAGGGGTATCCCGGTACTTCGTGGCGGACAGCACTTATGGTTGGTACTGGACCGTAGATTTTAGCGACTAGACCCCAGGTAGGTTGAGAACTAAGTAGGTAACAAGGAAAAACCTTAGTTCTCAACATGAAATCAAAGACCTTCTGGTTTTGAGCCCAGGAGGTCTTTTATGGTTTTATAGCCCTTTCGCCCTTTGCCAAAAGGATTACCTGGGCTTGCTGGCTTTACAAGGGCCAAGAAACCGGCAGCTTAAGAATAGCTTATTAAAAACTTTAAATGCTATAATAAGCCTACTCCGTCAACTATATATTTAAAATGCGCTTGTAGGTCATTACCAATGCAAAATATATCTTCCCCGGCTAACCCTGCCGAAATTCAAAAGCAGGAGTGCCCGTCCTGTTATACAAAAATCCCGGTATACAAAGGATTTGTAACCTGGTGTGACAACTGCAACTGGAATGTCAACCCTTATGTGGCCGCGAAGCCCAAAAATATTTTCGAAGCCTTTTACGAAAACCTGGGGTCGAAATTGAGTAACTCCTTATATAAGGAAATTGCCAGCCGTGAAGCCCCCAGACCCACCCTGACCAAAGGGAAGATTTCGGCTTACCTGGTGGCGGGTGTAGTACACGGTTTTACCCTCGCTTTGCTACTCCTGGGCCTTTTCCTTTTAATAGGGTGCTGGCCCGCTATCCCGGTTATGCTTATCGGCCTTGGGCTGGTCCTGCTGGCCTGGTATTCCCGGCCCCGCTTTCCCAGGGATAGATGGCGCGGAAAACTCGACCGGCAGAAATATCCCACCCTCTACGAGATGGCCGGTAAGGTCTGCGACGCGCTCAACACTTCCAGGGTGGAAAATATCTATCTCAATGAAGATTTTAACGTCGGGGTAACCCAGGTCGGGTGGCGGCGCAAGAAGATTTTGATAATCGGCTTGCCCCTTTTCTCTATCCTGAGTGACGAAGAACGGCTGGCGGTGCTGGGCCACGAAATCGGCCACTGTATTAACGGCGATCCTAACCGGACTTTGTTTATCGGTACGGCTATAAATTCGCTGGTGACGTGGTATCCCCTGTTATTACCGGCCCGTTCCAGGTTCTATAACCCCGGATTGCTGGTGCTGCTGACCCGGCCAATTCTGAACGTAATACTGCGAGGTGTGACCTGGTGCGTAAAAATGTTGATTCAAATCCTCAGCAACCTGAACTGGCGGGAGACCCAGCGGGCCGAATACCTGGCCGACAGTATGGCGGCAAAGGTGGGTGGTAGCGAAGCCGCCCAGACCATGCTCGGATGCTCGGCAAATTCCATTATCGAGATTCGTTTGAACTGGTGGTGCAACAGGTCGCGCTCAACAAGAATAAACCGGACCTGTTCGAGGAATATCACCGCTACCTGAAAGAGGTGCCGGAGCGGGAACTGGAACGCCTCCGGCGAGTCCAGCAGTTGGAGCAATCCCGGCTCGATGTCACTCACCCGCCGACCGGCCACCGGATAGATGTTATCAAAAACAAGGTGCGGCTAGACCCGCTTATCCGGTGGTCGCCGGTCCAGTCCGAGGCGTTAGAAAGAGAGTTGAAACGCTTCAACAAATCGGTCCAGGAAAAGCTGATTGACAAACTACATGCCAGACTTTACTAGATTTCGCCAGGCCCGGTTGAACCTCGACCGGGTTTTTCTATTTCTTGACACTTTTTCGGAATATCAGTAAACTTCAAGCCTGTAAACTGTTGCCGGAGAAGAACTTGAGTAATCCCTCCCTGGAAAAAATAAATTCACCCGAAGAAGAACGTCCCGCCACTCCGGTCCCGGCCAATTCGCCAAACCGGTTTACCCGGTGGCTTTTGAGCGAACTAAAGCCGTTCCGCGAGGCCCTTCTTTCCCCCTGGTATTACGTTACCGTGGCCCTGGTCCTGGTTGGGCTGGGGCTGGTTTACCAGTTACCTTTTAAAGAGAAACTCGATTTAGATAGCACAGCGGTCAAGCCTTACCTGGTCAATTATTACGCGGTGGAGCGTTACCAGGGGCTGGTCTATCGCTGGACCCAACCGAACAGCAACGTCCGACTGCCGGGGATAGGCCAGCCCGCCGAGGTGCGCGTCAAGATGGAACTTTCACCCCGGCCCGCCGACGCGCCGCCGACCAATATCGAGTTCCGCCTCAACGGGGCCCTGTACCAGACCTTTTTGCTCGACCAGACCGCCCGCAAGGTCTACGACACCACCTATTACCCGCCCAGCCGGTCCGTCTTCAGTTTGAGCAAAGGCGACCTCGATTTTTACATGCACATGGACCCCTACCTGGCGAAGAATGATTCGCGCCCGTTCGGGGTGACGGTCAGCGGGATAGAGATTGATGGCACCGGCCTTTTTGACACGGGTCGTCCGACCATCCCGCCCTGGGGTACGGTCTTGCTGCTTCTCGGTTCGGTGGCCCTGACCGGGATAGCCGCCCGGCGGGCCGGGTGGAAGACCCTCGTTTCGAACCTGCTGATGGGCGGGTTTGCCGTCCTTTTGATTGTAGGCATCGCCTTTGACCGCCCGATGGTCGGGCTATTGGGGCCGGAACTGCTCATCGCCGTGGTCATGGCTTACTTCTTCATGATGACAGGGTTGCTTTTTACCGGCTGGTGGCTGGCGCGGCGCGGGATTTTGCTCAGCGTCCAGCAAGCCCGCTGGCTGGGGATTATTTTTGTGCTGGTCTTTACCATCAAGGCGGCGGGCATCAACCATCCTTCGTTCCAGCCGCTCGACCACGGCTTCAGGATTCACGAGGTCTACGCCCTGCTCAACCAGCCCGACCTGATTATCACCCGCTACTATAATATTAATAGCGGAGAGGCCGTTGGCAGCGAGAGCGGTAACGCCCAGGGCCGCTCTACGGCGTTAGGCCAGTGGGAAATGGCAGTGGCGATTCCTTATTCGCCCCTGTTCTATATCACCGATTTCCCGCTGGGCCTCATCTTCAAACAGAATGAGCCGGGCTTTCTGTTCTGGACCAATCTTTACAGTATCTGGCTGGAAGCGTCGACGGTTTTCTTACTTTACATAATCGGAAGACAGGTGTTTGGCCGCTTTGGGAACCTGGCCGGGCTGCTGGGTGGTCTGCTGTCCGGGTTTTTCCCGCTTAGCTACCTGATGCCTTCGGATGGCGGTTACCCGACCATGCTGGCCCAGTGGCTGACCCTTCTTTTCCTGGTTATTTTAAGCGGCTGGTTTTACGCCGGTCGGCTGACAAAGTTTTCGCCCGGTTGGCCGGGAATGATAGGGGCCGGGGTGGTGCTGGGCCTGGCGATGCTGACCCATACGGCGACCTTTCTTTTATGCTCCTGCATGATGGTGGGGCTGGTAATCCTGTTCTGGCTCTTTGGCGGCAAAGATAAATACCTGGTAAAACCGGCGGCTATTACCCTCGGTATCTCCTGGCTGGTTTCGGTTGGCATCTATTACGGTTTCTATGCCATCCCGGTCCTGACCCAGACTCTGCCCAGCGTGGTCGGCAAGGTTGGAGAGGGGCAAAATGTCGGGGCCAGTTCGGAGACCCTGAACGGTTTCTGGGATGAATTGCTGGCCCATTTCCACCTGTTCCCTTTCCTGATTACGATGGCGGTCCTGGCCTATCTCGTTTACGCGACCTGGCGGACCCGGCAAAGCACGGAAGTTAAGGAAACAAATTTCGCGGGAATTGTGGCAGGAGAGATCCAGCGCCCGGCAGTATTGCTGCTGGTCTCCTGGCTGGTGACATTTTTGCTCTTTAGCCTGGTAGCCCAGAAGATAAACCTGCTCCACAAACACATGATTTTTGCCCTGCCGCTGTTTGCGCTGGGTTGCGGGCTGGCCCTGGCTTTCTTGCTGGTTGCGAGCCAGCATGGGCGCGAGAAAGCCGCTTCGACCGTCCGGGCCGCCCGGTGGCGTTACGCTTACTATGCTACCCTGGTTTTGATTGCCGGGTTCGCGGTCTACTTTATTTCGGCGGGAAGTTATACCTGGTTCCAACGTGTTATTAACTATATTTTACCAGCCGGTACGGGCTAGAGGAAAAACGATGGGCCTGATGATTGTGTCGTTTGTATTCATCCTGGCGATATTTGGTACAGCCTTCCTGGGGGTGTTTGTTTACAAGCTGGACCAGACGCCGGAAATGTTGCCCCGTATGCGCCAGCTAAACCGGGTGCTGATGGGTATAACCGTGGTGGCCCTGGTGGTTGGCATGACTTTAAGTTTATTGCTCGACCCGCCCCTGGCCGATTGGTGCCAGTTCATCTCCCTGGCCCTGCTGGCCCTGACGATGCTTTTCCTGGCCGCGCAGGGTTTTGGCATCGGGTTTCAACAGATGGACGAGGACGGGGTCGGCTTTTTAAGGTTCTTCCAGCTTGGCAGCGCGATTGTCTTTGTAATGGCCTTCGTCCCGGCGTTCGTGGCCTTTATTACCTTTTCCACCCGGCTGCAATAATCTCGAAGAACCGGGTAATTCACCAATCTTAGAATAAAACACCGTACTACATATCCCCTTTTCACAGGGGATTTTTTATTATGCCACCTATACCACATTTGCCTGGTCTATACCAATTATAAACTTTTTCTATAATTTAACCTCCGTTGCAACTTAAGTTAGCGCCTAAATATTGCTAAAATATAGTTAATACAATTGGTAGACATTATAAATCTACAAGTCAGCCAGTTTGCCAGTGAATATTTCCAAGCTGCTCCTAGTTATAGCCAGTGAAGTGGTATTTTAAAAATCCTCGCTAATTTGGAGCCTTATATAAGGGGTTACAAATGCTCAAAGATGATGCAAAGCCGGAATACGAAAGAGTAGGAGCCGGGGCCCTGGAAACGGTCGCGGTGCCCGGTGCGCCCCTGGAAGAACCGGAAGTCGCCCGACCGGGCCAGGGGGGCGGCACTTTTAGCGCGTTACGCCACCGCAATTTCCGGTTGTTCTGGATAGGCGCCCTGGTTTCGAACCTGGGCGGGTGGTTGCAGGTGGTCGCCCAGAACTGGTTGGTCCTCTCATTGACCAATTCGGCTTTCTTACTGGGGCTGGTCAACTTTATTGGCAACTCGCCCATGTTGTTATTGAGCCTCTTTGGGGGTGTGGTGGCCGACCGGAACTCGCGCAAAACTGTCCTCCTGATAACCCAGAACGCCCAGGCCATCCTGATGCTTATCATGGCGGTCCTCTCCTTTTTCAACATCATAAATATCTGGATGGTGATTGTTATCGCGCTTGGCATCGGTATTGTCCAGGCGTTTAATTCCCCGGCCTACCAGACAATCATGCTCGACCTGGTGCGCAAAGAGGACATCATGAACGCTATAGCCCTCAACTCCTTCCAGTTCAACCTGACCAGGGTTATTGGGCCGGGTATCGCCGGGGTGCTGGTCACACTGGTCGGGGTGGCGGTCTGCTTTTTCCTGAACAGCCTCAGTTTTATGGCGGTGGTTGGGGCCCTGCTACTGGTGAAGTTGCCCAAACCGGTGCGGATTGTCGAAAAACGCCCGATGTGGGAGGAAATCAAGGAGAGCCTTAGCTACCTGAAAAGCCAGGTTGCCCTCAGTGGTCTGCTCATGATTGCCTCGCTGTTTAGCTTTTTTATCACGCCCTACCTGACCCTTCTGCCGGTCTTTGTGCAGCAAGTCTTCAAAAGCGGCCCGGAAGACTATGGTATTTTGTTGTCGGCGGTAGGCGTCGGCGCGTTGACCGGGGCGTTACTGGTGGCTAACATCAGCGGGAAGTTACAGCGACGGTCGCGCTTTATGAACTGGGGCATGTTGATACTGGTGGGTTCGCTGTTCGGTTTTAGCCTTTCGACCAATCTCATTCTGAGTATGGTAATGCTGGCCCTGGCCGGGGGTTCGCTGGTTTCGGTCAACACGACCCTCAATACAATTGTCCAATCCAGTGTACCGGACTATTTGCGGGGCCGGATTCTCAGCATCTGGACATTGTGTTCGGTCGGTTTCATGCCGCTGGGGAATTTACAAAGTGGGATTGTAGCCCAGGCCTGGGGCGCGCCGGTTTCGGTAATGGTGAACATGGCCTTTTTTGTGCTGTTTACAATCCTGATTTATTGGTTTATCCCAAAAGCGCGCCGGTTTTAGGTCCGGAGAAGTCTTTCGAGTTGGCAAATCCTACAAATAAAATGGTTATTCCGGTTCTTGACCCTCAAAATGCGAAGTATTATACTCATGAAGACCGAGTGTCAAACTTTTCCATTTGGTAAGAGAACGAGCAGTCCTGGCTAAAAAGGACCGGTTTTCTTAAACAAAGTAGTTTAAGATTATTAAGGATGGCTTCAACTGAACGCTTTTACACAGCTATTTGGCAAAAAGAACCCCAGGAACCGGCTTCAAGGGCGGGATTTTAGTGTCGTTGTGCCGATTTTAAACCCTAACATGGCCGAGGGCCTGGTTAAACTGGCCGCCTCACTGGCCGGGGCTACGCTTGAAGGGGTCCGGCGACACGTGCGGATAGTCGTGTTGGGCATCGTGACCGTCCCCGATGATACCCCGCTCAGCCAGGGGGCCCCGCTGGTCCGGGCTTACCGCACCATGTTGCGCTACATTCCCCAGAACGGCGCGCTTGAAGAAAATGTCGAGGTCCATACCGAGGTGCGGGTTGCTCGCGAGGTCTGGCGGGGAATTGCCGACCAGGTGAAGGAAGAAGAAGGTGACCTGCTCTTGCTCCACTGGAAGGGCTCGACCCAGACGCCGGGCAAGGTTTATGGCGACACGATTGACGCCCTGATGGATGACCCGCCTTGTGACGTGGTGCTGGCCCGGTTTAGCAACAGTCTGCCGCCCATCAAACAGATTTTACTGCCGGTAAGGGGCGGGAGTTATAGCACCCTGGCCCTGAGCCTGGTCTCGAACCTGGCCGAGGAATGGTCCGCCGGCATTACGGTAATGCACAACCTCGGGAACAACTCCGGGCTGGCCGATAGTTTCCGGCCCAGCCAGGCCCAGAGTTTCAGCGCTTTTAGCGATGGCTACGAAGTCGAGGACGAGTCGCTCACTACCCTGCAAGCCCTGGCGCTGGAACTGCCGCCCAATGCCAAACTGGTAGCGATGCAAGGCAAGCTCATCCAGGGTATCGTGCAGGAGGCCCACCATCACGACCTGATTGTGGTTGGCGCAAGCGAAACCAGGGAAAGAATGGACGAGCAGGCCAGTGGCGAGAAGATAGCTGAAAAAATTGCCCGCGAGACCCGCCGCCCGCTCCTGGTGGTAAAGACGGCCAAGCCGTTCGAGCTAAAGCGGCCTTCGCCCGGCCTGGCCCCGGCCCCGGTCTTTAAGGAACCGGACCTGGAGGAGTCGGTGGACCGGTGGTTTGCCGAAAATACCTTCCGTTATCGCGAGTTCAGGACGATGAGCAGCCTGACTTTGCTCAAGGAACGCCACCACCTCCGAATCAGCCTGGTCTTGCCGGTCTACGGCAATACGCACCCGGTCGCGCTCAGCGATTATGTACGCCGGGCCTGGTTTGCCCTTTTTCGGGACTGCGCCCTGGTGGACGAAATCCTGGTGTCAGACCCCGATAACCGGTTGGATAAGGCCGAGGTTGAGGCGCTCTACCAGGGTGGGCCGGGCCACGGGCGGTTGAGCGATAATGAAATTGTCTATGTCGCCTCCGGTGATGATACTGCCTCGCAGCCAGGCCGGGGCGAAGACCTGGGGCCGGGCGAGGCCCTGTGGCTGGCCCTCAAGAAGGCCAGGGGCGACCTGATTGTCTGGGCCGACCCGACCATGGATAATTTCGAGGCCCGGCTGATTTACGGCCTGGTGGGTCCGCTCCTGACCTATCCAGAGTTCCAGCTTGCGGGCGGCTTCTATTCCGAGTCGGGTGAGGGTGGCGAGCAAAACAGCAACCCGGTCCACAATTCCCTGGTCGAATTGAGCCTGAGACCGCTACTGGGCGGCTTCTTCCCGAAGCTGGCCGGGGTAATCAACCCGGTCTGTACGGTTGGGGCGGCCCGCCGGGAACTGCTAGAACGGGTGCCGCTCTTTAGTGGCCCGGCCTTTATGACCGGCCTGTTGATTGATACGGTCGTACGGAATGATTTAATGAGTGTAGCCCAGGTGGACCTCGGTCCCAAGCCCGATGCGAATATTACTATCGCCCCGCAACTGATTACGGCGGATGTCCTGTCCATCCTGCTACGCCGGGCCGAGGAACGAAGCCAGAACACCCTCTGGTCGAATTTCAACCCGGCCATCAAGACAGTCCAGAAAAGCGGCGAGGTCTATTCGCTCAAGGTTGAACAGCCTACGGCAGTATTGAAAGAATTTCCGCCCGTAGATTTTACCGCCGGGTATGTCCGGCATTATTTCGAGCCTGAATTCGAACCCGAAACCGAATAATTCTGGCTTGTAGGTTTAGGTTTTAAGTAGCATGTCCATCGAACCAACCAAAGATTTACCTGTCTCGCAGGGTTCGCGCCGCCCTGCCGCCGTTTTGATGCTGGTGCGACACCTCGGCCCTGCCAGGGAACCTCACCTTGTCTTTATGCGCCGCTCCGAGAAAGTTCATACTCACAAAGGGCAAATCAGTTTTCCGGGCGGGGGGTTTAAGCCGGAAGACGGCACCCTGGACGTGACGGCCCTGCGCGAGACTTTCGAGGAGGTGGGGATTCCGCCCGAAAGAATCCGGGTCCTGGGACCGCTCCCGGCGGTAGATACGGTTGTCAGTAATTTCCTGATAACGCCTTTCGTAGGGGTGCCGGTGGATCCAACCGCCTCTATCGAATATATTCCCGACGGCTTCGAGGTCGCCGAAATCCTGGAAATACCTTTGCGGGGTCTGCTCGACCCGGCCAATCACCGTTACGAAGAGTGGGTGATGCAGGGCCATCCTCGCCGGGTGGTTTTTTACCAGTTTCAGCAGGTCGTTATCTGGGGCGCGACTGCCTTTATCCTGACGAATTTTATAAAACAGATTAACCAGGGCAAGTGGAACATGCTCTTTTCCTAGCCCAAAATATAAAAAACTAGAAATTTAGGAGATTAAATTGGCTCAAACGCTGGTTGAGAAGATTGTAGAGAGATATACGGTAGGTTTGAAGCCGGGCCAGAAGGTCCGGGCCCAGGATTTCGTGTCGGTGAAACCCGCGCACGTGATGACCCACGACAACACCGGGGCGGTCATACCCAAGTTCAAACAGATGGGCGCGACCCGCGTCTTTGCCCCGTCCCAGCCGGTGATTGGCCTGGACCACGATGTCCAGAACCGGGACGCCGAGAATTTAGCCAAGTACGCCAAGATTGAAGCCTTTTGCAAAGAACAGGGCCTGGCCTTCTTCCCGGCCCGGCGCGGCATCGCTCACCAGGTGATTTCTGAGGAAGGTTTCGTGCTGCCGGGGACGCTCGTGGTCGGCTCGGACTCGCACTCGAACATTTACGGGGCCCTGGGCGCGGTCGGCACCTCGGTGGTACGGACCGACGCGGCGGCTATCTGGGCGACCGGCGAAACCTGGTGGCAGGTGCCGGACGTGGTGAAGGTGACCTTTACCGGCAAACTCACTCCCGGCGTGAGTGGCAAGGACGTTATCCTGACCCTGATTGGCGTTTACAACCAGGACGAAGTGCTGAACTGCGCCGTTGAGTTTGTGGGCGAGGGTGTGGCTAACCTCTCCATCTCGCAGCGCCAGACTATTGCCAATATGACGACCGAGTGGGGCGCGTTGGTTGGCCTGTTCCCTTACGACGCCGTTTTACGCGATTATCTCTTGAAAAGGGCGGAGCGTTTCGCCAGGCGGGGCGATGCCAACCCCCGGATTACCCCCGAACTGGTGACCGAGTTCGACCGGACCGACCTCACAGCCGACCCGGACGCCTATTATGCCAAGGAACTGACGCTCGACCTGGGTCTTGTGACGCCCTCGGTGGCCGGGCCGAACGAAGTCAAGACCATGCTGGCCCTGCCCCAGATTGAGGCCCGCGACGTTAAAATCAACAAGGCTTACCTGTTAAGTTGCGTGAACGGGCGCCTGGACGACATTCGCGAGGCTGCCGAGGTAATCAAGGGCCGCAAGATTTCGCCTGAGGTCGGGTTCTACCTGGCGGCGGCTTCCTCCGAGATTGAGGACCAGGCCCGCGAATTGGGTTACTGGGATACCCTGGTCGAGGCAGGCGCGCATCCTTTACCGGCAGGCTGCGGCCCCTGTATCGGTCTGGGCGAAGGGCTGCTCGAAGCGGGTGAGGTCGGTATCTCGGCCACCAATCGCAACTTCAAGGGGCGCATGGGTTCGACCCAGGCCAGCGTCTACCTGTCCAGCCCGGCGGTAGTGGCGGCTTCGGCCATCGCCGGAAAGATTATCGGGCCGCGCAGCCTGGAAGAAATCGAGCCGCACCAGGTTCCTTATACCCTGGTGGAGAACCCGGCCCAACCCCAGGAAACGGGTGCGGTCGAGATTTTGCCCGGCTTCCCGCGCCAGCTAACCGGGGGTCTGCTGTTCGCGCCGAAGGACAACATGAATACCGATGCCCTTTATGGCAAGGAGTACACCTACCGCGATAACGTGCCGCCGGAGGTGATGGCGAAGGTTGCCATGCTCAATTACGACCCCGAATTCCAGAATATTGCCCAGGAAGGCGACATCCTGGTGGGCGGCTGGAACTTTGGGACCGGTTCTTCCCGTGAACAGGCCGCGACTGCCCTCAAGTACCGGGGTATCCAACTGGTAATCGCCGGGTCGTACTCACAGATTTTCAAGCGGAACGCCTTTAACAACGGCTATATAGTCCTCGAATGTCCCGGACTGGTCCGTTCGTTCAAGGAGAACTACGCCGGGGAGAAGGCCCCGACCATCAAGACCGGGATTCAGGCGACGGTCGATTTTGAAAAGTCGGAGATTTCCTGGGAGGGGCAGCGTTACGGTTTCTCGCCGCTGGGCCGGGTCGCGCAAGAACTGGTTATTTTGGGTGGTTTTGAAAACCTCATCCAGGAGCGCATCCGCCAGAGCCAGGTGAGCTAAGTCAGCGCCCCTCATTTGCAACTTCATAAAGAAATAAAAAAGAACCGCTCCTTTTTAATGGGGTGGTTCTTTTTCTGCCAGGCTTTGAACTTATTGGACTTCAAAATTCAGGGTTTGTGCGGCAGCCCCGTCCAGGAGTAAATCAACCTTGTATTTTCCCGTGGGCCAGGGGTTCGGAAGGCTGAACTTAAAGTTGACGAAATTCTCCGAGTTAGAGGTAGTGATTTCGGTAGAGGTAACCTGGCGGTTGGTGGTACCATCGGCTGTCTGGACAGCGGTCAGGGTTGCCTTTACCTTGGTGGTGGACTTGGGGTTATTAAGGTTAACAGCCGCGTAAAACGTGTCGCTAGGTTTGAAGGTGGTGGTAGCCCCGCTCGCGCTAGTACCGTCTATACCGGTACCCATTTCGGCTTTTGAAATCGAGGTTGGTCCTTCGTCTCCACAGGCTGCTAAAAGTGAGATAAGCAAGATGGTGCTAACCAGAAATAAAACCGCTACCCTGAACGGTTTAGGGGTTATTAAATTTCTCCTACCGGGATAGTGAATTCGAAGACTTGGGTGTAACATTTTATCCCTTCCTCAAAACTTGGGCTAAAAGCCAGGTTAAAAACAAGCCAGAAAAATTAACAAAAGAAACAATAAAAGAGACAGCAAAAGAAATTATCTTTTTCAATCAATTCAATATTTACGGTAAAGGCGAGCCTTCACTTTATGCGTTTGAATGGATTTGAGAAGAAAAAAGTGTGTATACGAACATGCTGCTTGAGTTCAGCAGAGCAGGATGCTCCCCCTGGAGTTAAAATATAGTATAGGGAAGGTTTATAAAATAGTCAATATCAATACGCCCGAAAACGCTTTTCTCAACACATTAGATGTCTTTTGGGATTTTTGTAGAGGACAATGACTGGGGTACCGGAATAGGGCATCCGGCGGTTGATCAGGTCGTTGCGTTCGAAGGTTGCCACCCCGGATAGTTCAATGCCTTCGGGGTTGGTAAATTTGTAAGTGGCGATAACCAGGTTGGAGGTAAGCCGCTTCTTTTTCAGGGTCTGTTCAATCAGCCGCCCTTCAATAGAATCGAGTTCTCCCAGGATTATCCGGCTCGCTTTCTGCCAGGTGATGTGTTTCTGACCGCTTCGTAAAAGGGCGTAGCCGATACCGCCAAGAAAAAGCCCGAAAAGGACGGCCAGTACCACGCTGCCGGTAGTCCTGGCGGTCACGATAAAAAGCACGAATTGAATTAAAGCTACGCCCACCAGGATATAGCCCCAGCGGCGGCTTTTGCGGCTGGCCGGGCTATCCTTAAATTCGAGTCTACCGGACCAGACGTGGTAGGTTTCGGGGTCTAGGATAAAAGTGTTGGCCGGTATTTCAGGTGGTGTTAAGGTTTCGGACACGGTATTTTCTTCTGGCATACATCTCCGGCCCTCTCCTGAACGAGAATCGCAAGAAAAAATCATCGTGATACTTTAAAGGATTTGAGGGTTATGGGAGATTATCACAGGTTGGGCAATTGTACAAACAAAGGTCGGATTTTCTTTTTTATTCGTAACTGGTAATCAGGACATTGGGAAACCGGGCAACAAAAAACCGCCGGGACTGCTAATCCGGCGGTTCAATTTCCGAAGTAACCCCTGGTTAGGCTACCTGCTGGTTCAGGGCAGTTTGGAGACTGAGCGAATTTATAAGGTTAAAATTAAAATCGATTTGCCAGTCTTTGACCGGGGCCAGAGCGTAGATGGTCCGCAGTTCGTGCAACCGGGCCACGCCTTTTTCGGTCAGGTGATAGGTGCGGCGGCGGGTCGCCTTATCGTTGCTAACCCCCAGGTTGCCGTTTCCTTCCAGGTCGTGCAGCAACTTGTAGCTCACCCCGAACGCTTCCGCGTAGCGGTTAATCGGGGAGAGTTGCCGGATAATCACATCGCCGGAAAGGGAGTTTTTTTCCAGGAGGGTTAAGACGGCCAGTTCAGGAATCTGCCGGGGTAAAAATGTGTTATTGCTGTGGCGGGGGCGGCTGGCCGCCACCTTCTCAACCATCTCAAAAACTTCTTCAATCTTTTTCATTATAGGCCTCCCTTTTTATGTAAGCGTTTCAAGCAGATATTTTATATTTTATAATATTACCGAAATGGAACTAATTTATGGTTAAAAAAATCTTAAACCCTCAGTAATTCCTCGGTTTCCGGGTTATTTTTAATGGGATTCGAGAGACAAATATCCTGGTCGCCCAGTTTGGTGCGTACTTTGGTATAAAGTTCGACCAGTATCAATCTCTCTGCCGGCGTCAGGGCTTCCAGGGTTGCCTGTGCCATTTTTTCGAAATTATGCTGGTAAGCCTCGGCCAGTTTACGGCCCTGCTCGGTCAGTTCAATTATGAAACTGCGCCGGTCCTCTTTATTCAGTTTTCGTTCGATGTACCCGTTTTCCTCCAGGTGGTCCAGGACCCTGGTCAGATTGCTTAATTTGATATTATTTAAGCGGCAGGCGATGTCTTTTACAACGGTCGAACCTTGCCGGGACAGGATTTTCAAGACTGTTATCTCTTGAATGGAACAATTGCTGAAATCTTCGAAATTTTCGGTACTGTTTTTGAATTTCTCGCCCAGGAACATAATGAAGTCACGTACGTTTAGAATTTGTTCCGGGTCTAAAGGCTTAACGCCCATCTTTTTATCACCTTTTTATTATTTATTACCAGATTATCCCTACTCTGCGATATTTTCATTCTGGTAATATTATTTTAGCATTGAATCTTGATATGTCAAGGGTTTTGAGTGGTAATTTTACAAATCCAAAGATTCTTTTGTAATTTTGAGGCTGGGCAATACCCCGGCAGGGGAGTGGCTCTTATTGCGTTAAAATGCGATAATATATCGTATTGGAATTATTTTATGAGTAACCAGGGCTGTTTATGCCTGTCTCCCAATCTTTTCCACACTACCATGCCGGGCGGGATATAAGTATATAACCAAAATTGAAATAAAATGAGAAAAATAGCACCAAAAAGTAGTGAAAGTTCTAAAACTGAAATAAGCCTGGCTATCTGGGGTAACGATCTGGTCTTGCGGACCGGGTTACCGGGCGACCCGGCGGCCCCTTTTATCGAGTTTTACCGCGACATTTCGGCGGCTTTTTCCCAGGTCGAGTTTATCCTGGACGAAAAGCGCCAGATTCTGCGCTGTCTGCCGATACATTTCAGCACCATTCAAAGCTGGCTGCTCGAACAGGTCGGTAAAAACCGGTATGCTAACCTGAAACTTGATTTCGACTCGAAGCCGCTGCTCGATTTCGAGCCGGAAATCACCCTTGAAGCCCGTTCCTACCAGACCGAGGCGGTAGACGCCTGGTTAAAAGCCGAAGGGCGCGGCGTGGTGGTCCTGCCGACCGGCGCGGGTAAGACCTTTGTGGCGGCGTTGGCGATTGCCCGGCTCAAACTCTCCACCCTGGTAATTGTGCCGACGATTGACCTGCTCTTACAATGGCAGACCGCCCTGGCCGGCTTTTTCGGTCTCAAAGACAAAGAGGTTATCGGGGTCTTTGGCGGGGGCCGCCACGACCTCAAGCCGCTCACGATTATGACCTATGACAGCGCGATAATTCACACCCGTCACCTGGGAAAGTTCGCCATGCTGGTCTTTGACGAAGCCCACCACCTCCCTGCCGAGAGCTACCGGGCCGCCGCCGAAGGAGCCTGGGCCACTCATCGCCTCGGCCTGAGCGCGACACCGGAGCGGGCCGACAATCGTCACTGGCTGCTCCACGACCTGATTGGGCCGGAACTTTACCGCCGGATGCCCCACGAATTGACCCGCCAGAAGTTCCTGGCTTCTTTCAAGGAGCAAAAAATAATGGTGGCGCTCTCCGAGGAAGAACGGGTCGAGTACGACCGCCTGATGGAGGTCTACCGCAAGTACCTGAACCGGCAGCGTTTTGCAAAAGGCGGATATGGCCGTTTTGTTAGCGGGGCCAACCTTTACCAGGAACTGGTCTACCGGAGCGGGCGCGACCCCCAGGCGCGGGCGGCTCTGCTGGCCCACCAGAAGGCTCGCCAGTTGTCGCTCAACGCCGGGGCCAAGCTGGAAGTTTTAGAGACCCTACTGAACGAACACCGCGACGATAAGGTGATTATCTTTAGCGAGTTTAACAGCGTGGTGGATGAGGTCAGCCGCCGTTTTTTCGTCCCGTCCATAACCTATAAGACCCGCGCCGACGAACGCAAACTCATCCTCGAACGCTTCCGGTCGGGGCAGTACACCAAGCTGGTTAGTGGCCGGGTGTTGAATGAAGGAGTGGACGTGCCGGATGCCAATATCGCCCTGGTCATCAGCGGGAACGCCACCAGCCGTGAGTATATCCAGCGGTTGGGCCGGGTCTTGCGCCCCAAGGCCAGCCAGGCCGTTTTGTATGAATTAATCAGCGAGGAAACGGGTGAGGTCAACGCTGCCCGCCGCCGTCGCCAGGGGACCAATAAGAAGTCGAGTTAAAAATGCCGTTATCACTGGATGATTTAAGAAAAACTACCTCGGTCAGCCGCAAAGATAAACAGCGGCGGGTTGTGCCTTTGCTGTTGGAAACCGCCCCCGAACGCGAACTGGCCGGGGATTTCTGCCGTTATTTCGCGGATTTAGCCCGGCACCACAAGCGGCAGCGCGATTTCTCCGAGCAATACCTGACCGAGCGGGCCGGGGGTGATTTTAAGCTGGCGCGAGGCCTGATTACCGCCATGATGCACTTTTATACCTGGGAAAGCGAGACTTTCGCCGAGCGGTTGAGCCAGGCCGATTTTGAAAGCATCGCAAATGCCGGGCTGGACAATCCCTCGGCCTTGCGGCTGGCCCTCTTTGATTATGTCAGTACGGCCCCGCGCTCCGGCTTTGTGGATGGCCGGGAAAGGCCGGAGGCGCTCGAACTTTTTTCGGCGGGTCTGGGTTTAGAGCCGGGCCTGGTCGAGGAGTTGCTCTATCTCGATGCCGAAGAAAACGCCCTCTTGAAGTTGCGGACCCGCCAGGACGGCCAGCCTTTCCGCGAACCGGAGGCCGCCGAGGTGGTCCGCCGCTATAACCGGTTGGCGATTGAAACCCTCCTTTTTAACTGTAGCGAGGTGATTTTTGGTTTTGGCACCACCCTGCCAGCGGCGCTGGTCAAGCGGATAGGATTTCTCTCCAAGGAGCTACGGATACCCTACGACCTCGAATACAATTCGCTGGGTGAAATCCAGTTGCGGCTGTACGGTCCAATCCAGGCGTTTGGCTCCCCGTCCCGGCATGGCGAAAGTCTGGCCGAACTGGTCTTCACGGTGCTGGCCCTTGCTCGCCGCCTGGCCGGGGGCGTTACGCCTGTCCCCGCCGCTACCACAAAAGGTAAGAAGACCGCGAAGGAACTTGCCCCGGTGTCAGGTAACCTGGAAAACAATGTCCGGTCGCTGACCGCCCTGGTCCACCTTCGGGATAAAGTCTACTGGTTCGACGTGGCGGCAGTGGCGCATCACCTGGGACGCAGCGCGGTCGAGGCCCCGGTTATTGAAGAAGACATATCCCCACAAATAGAGAATGGGGAAGGGCTGGAAATGGTACCGGGTGGCGTAATCAGGGAAGCGGGGGTAGCTTACGAGGTTGCCTACGAGGCCGCCGCCTACGAGGTCGCGCCAAAAGCTTTCGACCCGGCGGCTTATTACAAACAGAAAGAGGCCGCCCGTAAAGAATTCGATAGTACGGTCGAGGCCCGGTTTTACGAGGAATTCAGCGCCCTGGCCCGCGAAGGCCACACGGCGGGCTGGCAGGTCCAGCGCGAACCGGAAGCCCTGGCCTTACCCGGCCTGAATTTGCTCTATATCCCCGACTTTGCCCTCTACCGGGGCGACATAAAGGTCTGGCTGGAAATTATCGGCTTCTGGACGCCCGATTACCGGGTGCGCAAGCTGGAAAAGCTCGATAAATTAAAGGCGCAGGGGCAGCACAAGATGATCCTGGCCCTGGCCCACGAAATCCGAAATAGTTTTGTCGAGGATGCCCACGGCCAGCCCCGCGAACTACCATTCCCGGCAGTCCCTTTCAAGCAATCGTTGCGGGTGACCGATGTGGTTAACCTGCTACAGAAGCAGTTCGACGACCGGGCCGACCGCCTTGCCAGGGCCGGGTCGAACCAGGCCGAACTGGATAAATTGCGGGTCGGGAAAGGATTCGTTTCGGAGGAAGTCTTGCTGGAACGGCTCGGCCTCTACAATAAGAACGAACTGTTGACCACGCTGCAAAAACTCGACCTTACCGCCGACTATATCGACGCTTACGGCCTCTGCACGCCGGAATACCTGGCCCAGGCTGCGAACGCATTGCAAACGGCCCTGGCGCCCACCGATAAGCTAACCCTGGACGAGGCCGAGGCCGTCCTGGTGACCGCCGGGATAACCCTTTCGAGCGGGCAGGCCGAAACACTGGTGACCCGTCTGCCGGGTTTTGAGGTGGTGCGGCCTTCACTTTTCGAGGTCTACGTCACGAAGGAAGGGACCATCCTCGAACTCGAAATGCCCCTGGCGAGCGCAGGCAAAGGCAAGCGGGGCAAACGCTAAATCTTAAATTTCAGGAATAACCCTTAAGACCCTGAAATTTTAAGCCATTTTGCCAATTAACTTTCTAAATTTCCCGGTTATAATTTTTGAATGTCACTAAAACGAGGTCCGGTTTTAACCGGGCCTCCCGTGCCAACCTCAAATTGATTGTGTCCCCGTTTTGACCTTGCGTGTTCAAGGGAGAAGTCTCCGCGAAAGAGAAAAATGACCGAGAATGTGAAGGAAGAATCTCGCCCGGAAGTTGATTTCACGGCGGCAGGCGCGTGGATTGGGTTCCGGCAAAGCCTCCCGGTGGCCCTGAGCGTTTTCGCTTATGGGCTGGTCTTCGGGGTGCTGGCAAAACAGGCTAACCTGAGTTTTCTGGAAGCGCTCTTGATGAGCGTCCTGGTCTTTGCGGGGGCATCCCAATTTACGGCCTTGGGCCTGTGGGTCGTGCCCCTGCCTTCCCTGACTATTATCCTGACCACTTTTATCATAAACCTGCGCCATATCCTGATGGGCGCTTCGCTTTACCCCTACATTCGTCACCTGAAGACCCTGCCTCGCAACGTAATTCTCTATTTTATGAGCGACGAAAGCTGGGCCCTTACCATGGGCCAGTTCCAGAGCGGCAAACGTAACGGGGCTTTTTTGCTGGGTAGCGGGTTTGTAATCGGCCTGGGATGGTGGGGTTCGACCGTAGTCGGCTACTTGCTGGGCAACCTGATCGAGCATCCCGAACAGTGGGGTCTCGATTTTGCCTTCCTGGCCGTCTTTATCGCGTTGCTGGTAGCCCAGTGGAAGGGTAAAAAGAACATCCTGCCCTGGTTGGTCGCTGGGATTGTGGCGGTGGTGGCTAAATTTCTGTTGCCCGATAAATGGTATATCTTGCTCGGAGGTCTGGCCGGTAGCCTGGTAGGAGCGTGGCTCAATGACGATTAACCTTGAAGTTTTATTGACAATCCTGGGGATGGCTGCCGTAACCTACCTGACGCGCTGGCTCGGCCCTTTTTTGATGAGCCGGGTTACTCTTTCTAAAAAGCTTGAAACGTGGTTGAGTTACCTGCCTGGCACTATTCTTGTATCGCTGGTGCTGCCCGACCTGATCAGCAGTGGGGTCGCGGGCGTAATCGCCGGGTTTGCCAGCCTGGTCGCGGCCCGCCTGAGTGGCAACCTCTTTTTAGCCCTGGTGGTCGGGGTCGTAACGGTCTGGGCGGGCCGCTCCCTGCTCGGCTAATCCCCTCCCGACTGCTCATTTAGCCCCTGCACTTTAAACGCCTAATAGGGATAATTCAAATGTTACCGTTTGCTTTTAAAACCGTTTATGTATACGTGACCGGTTTATGCTAAAATAAGCCAGTTGTGCTAAATGGCAAAAACCTAGAAAATAATGCATTGGCTTTACACACAAATGTCCCGATTGTTAAGGGTTCGGATAAAAATGCCGCCCGGCGCAAACGCGCTGCCAGGGCCAGTGTAATCTCCAATACCAGCCTGATTGCGGCGAAACTGGCCGTGGGTCTGGCAATCGGTTCGGTCAGCGTCATCTCGGAGGCAATTCACAGCAGTGTAGACCTGGTAGCGGCTATTATGGCCTTTATCGCGGTCAGGGTTGCGGCGCGCCCGGCAGACCGGAGCCATCCCTACGGGCACGGCAAGTTCGAGAACCTGAGCGGTACGGCTGAGTCGCTGCTTATTTTCGTGGGGGCCGGGGTTATCATCTACGAGGCTATCCAGAAGTTCGGTGAGTCCGGGGAGACTGGCGGGGCTATCTGGGGCGTGGCGGTGATGGGTTTTTCGGCCATAGTCAACTTTGGTGTCTCGCGGTATTTATTCAAGGTTGGGCGTGAAACTGACTCGGTCGCGCTGCTGGCTGATGGCGCACACCTCCAAACCGATGTTCTGACCTCGGCGGGTGTATTCGTGGGCCTGGCCCTGGTCTGGTTAAGCGGTTGGCATTGGTTGGACCCGGTTACGGCGCTGGTCGTAGCCCTGTTGATTATCAAATCAGGTTGGGATATTCTTCTACAATCGGTCAGCGGGCTGGTGGATGCCAGTCTGCCCACGGTAGAGGAAGAAATAATCAAGCATACAATAGAAGATTTCTCTGCCCGGTACATTAACTATCATGATTTGCGTACCCGCCAGTCCGGGCCGGAACGGCATATCGATTTTCACCTGGTAATGCCCGATGAAATGACCGTTGAGGCGGCCCACCAGTTGTGTAACCAACTGGAAGAAGCCCTCGACCAGGCGGTGAATGGTGCCATAGTGCAGATTCATATCGAACCACGCAGTGTCTGCACGGAAGTTGACGGGGTTTATCGCTGTAGCCCCGCCCACACCTACCACGCCGAGATAATGTAATAAGAAAGGGTTAAAACCTGTCACCCCTGCTAATTTATCAAATTGTTATAACAGCATTTCCGGTTTATATAATTGTCCTTACTCTAATCAACTTCGTTACGACACGCTCTCTTTCGGCTTACGGTTTTCAGCAAAAGTTTACCGCTGAAGCGCCGCTAGTTTCGATTCTGGTCCCGGCGCGTAACGAGGCCAGCAACATTGCCCGGTGTATTCGTTCGCTCCTGAACCAGGATTATCCCAATTTCGAACTGATTGTGCTGGACGACAACTCCGAGGACGCCACCGCCTCGATTGTTGAAATGCTTACCTCTCCCACCGAAGACCCCCAGGGCCGTTTGCGGGTGATTAAGGGGGGCGAGTTGCCGGAAGGATGGCTGGGCAAGAATTACGCCTGTTTCCAGTTGGCCGAGGCTGCGAGGGGCCAGTATTTGCTATTTACCGACGCCGATACCTCCCACAGCGTCAACGCCCTGACCAGCGCCCTGGCCGCGATGTATATCGAGGATGCCCAACTGCTAAGCTTCTTCCCGCTCCAGCAAACCATTATGTTTGGGGAGAGGCTGGCCGTCCCGCTTTTGCAAATGTATACTTTTGGCCTTTTGCCGGTCTTCATGGTGCCGCGCAGTACTAACCCCGCCTTCAGCGCCGCCAACGGCCAGTTTATGCTTTTCAACCGCACCGCCTACGACCAGATTGGCGGACACCAGGCTGTCCGTGGGGTGGTCCTGGAAGACGTGGTGCTGGCCCGCCGTATCAAACAGGCCGGATTCCGGCTGCTTTTGCCTGACGGGCGCGATTCTATGACCTGCCGGATGTATCGCAACAACTACGAGGTCTGGCGCGGTTTTAGCAAGAACCTGTTCGCTTTCTTCAACTTTGAAGTGGGCTGGCTGGCTTTATTCCTATTGTTTAATTTGCTGGTCTTTATCGGGCCGTTTTTCTGGCTGCTTTTTGCCCTTGTTACCCGCCAACCGGTTTCGCCGGAGTGGGTTTGGTTGCCGGTGGCCCAGATTGTTATGGGCGCTTTCATCCGGCTATTGCACTCGACCCGCTACAACTTTAGCCTGCTGGATATTTTCATCCAGCCAATCGCTATTATCTACATGACCGCGATTGCCATAAATTCGGTGCGCTGGAAAAACGAGACGACCGAATGGAAGGGCCGCAAGTACCGCCTCCACTCTTAAAATAGCGGTTAAGTACTAGAGCTATCGGCGGGGGGAGTGCTATAATCAAGCCAGCCGTGAACTTCGCCGAATGGAAAGCTTGATTCTATGCCTGACGAAAGTCCGTCCAAACCGCCAGCCTCAGACGACCCCAATTCTCTTGCCAATTTGTTGCCGGAGTATTTTGACGACTGGGATAACCACCCCACCGGCAGTCCCCAGAGTGGACCGGTTATCCCCCCGACTTCCCCCGGTTTACCGCCCGGCCTGGTCGCCCCCCCGGTCCGCAAGGCCACCGTCAAGACCAAAACCCGCAAAGAGGGCTTTAACTATATGGCCCTGGGCATCGTGGCGGTAGTCGGTGTCTTAATTGTGCCGTTGCTAATCTTTGGCGTTTTCGTCCTGATTGCCAACCTCCAACCGGCCCAGACCACTATCAATGTTGGGGCGGCCTCAACTCCCCTGGCGACGGTTTTCAGCATAACACCCCAACCGGCTAACGCGACCCCGGCCCCGACCGCCAAAGGCACGCCTGCCAAAAGTACGGTTGCACCTGGAAACGCGACCCCTGCCAAAGGTACGGCAGCGGCAGCCAACGCGACTCCCGCTCATACCACGACAGCCCCGGCCTCCGGGGGTTGCCCCGTGCAAAACGCTTTCGACCAGGTGGCCTTTTATAGTTGCGCCCGGCCTGTCCAGGTCAGCAGCGCCTTTAGCGGCTACTTTAGCCTTACCGAGTTGCAGTTGGCCCAGGACGGCCAGAACGGCCCGTCAGCCCGGCGTTATTACGCGGTTACCGCCGATAGCCCGGCCCAGGTCTTGAGCTTTTACGCCAGCCTGCTCCCGACCCAGGGCTACTCCCCGGAGGGTGGTTCGGCCAGCGGTACCGCGCCCCTTGGGAATTATTCGGCGGCGTTTTACAACAAAAACGGCCAGCAGCTTCAAATAGTAGCCTTGTCCCTCAATAAGGCCAGTCCCGACGGCCAGGTTAACGCCGGGCAGACCCTGATTCGCCTCAGTGCTTCCTGAAAATTTAAGTTCGAAGTACAGCCGGGAAAGTAGCTTATATCATAGCCGCTCTCCCGGCTTTTTGTTATGCTGGCCGTAACCGGACCATTTTGAATCCATTTATAGGTTGAGTTAGTGGCTATAGGGTAGCCTGGCAAAAACTTTTTTTGAAACACTTAGCTCGACTTTACACATTTAGAACTTTACCAAGTTAATAACAGGCAGCAAAAGCGAGCCTGTCCA
>MKTJ01000065.1 GCA_001898225.1 Chloroflexi bacterium 54-19 | reverse complement strand
TGTTAGCTGGGGCGGTTACGAGAGCCTGATGCTGCCTACCGGCGATGGCTACCGGAATATGCCGGAAGTTCGCGAGAGTATGGGCTACGACGAAGAAATGTACCGGTTGAGCATTGGCCTGGAAAGCTACGAAGACCTGATTGCCGACCTGGAAAATGCCTTTGCCGCCAGGGCGACTGCCATCGAAAAGCTCTCGGTTATCGCCGAAATCTAGCAAACCAGGACTACCAAAACCAACAGGCCGGACCATCTAAAGTCTGGCGGAAATTTGTGGGCTGGTGGACCTCTAGAATCACTTATTAGAGATGGGGCGAATGCGTAATCGTAACCGATGACGTGTTCGCTCCTTTTTAACAAGGCGGCCAGCTTGAAAATTCCGGTTCAAAGGTCTATACTGGAAAAGGTGGTGAGCCTTCCGTACTGACCAGACTGGCCTTATTGAGGCTCGATTTAACCGGAAGCCAGGCTCCCTTTTCCCCTAGAAGTAACGACGAGAGATAGAGATTTTGTTAAGTACTCGGCTTAGATTGGCTGGGCCGGGTTAAATCAAGGAGGAATTGCAAGTGGCTACTCTTGCTCAAGAAACCTATGTCGCAAAGGATTTTAATCTGAGCGGGCTTCAGGGTATCTCCGATAAAACGCTGGAAACACACTTTGGCCTTTACAAAGGCTACGTAACCAATACCAATACCCTCAATGAACATATTTCCCAACTGATTAAAGATGGCAAAGTCGGTTCGCCTGAATACGCCGAACTGACTCGCCGGTTGGGATTTGAATACAACGGCATGATTTTGCACGAATATTATTTCGGCAACATGACCACCAGTCCGACCGGGGCCCCGGCTTCCGGCGGCAAACTGATCGATGCCATCACCGCTTCGTTCGGCGATTTCGATACCTGGAAGACCGATTTTACCAAAGTCGGCGCGATGCGCGGTGTGGGTTGGGCAATCACCTTCCAGGACCCCTCCAACGGGCGGTTGTCGAACCACTGGATTACCCTGCACGAAGACGGCAACCCGGCTGGGTTCAAACCGGTCCTGGTTATGGACGTCTGGGAACATGCCTTCTTGCTGGACTACAAACCGGCGGAACGCCCGAAATATATTGAGTCCTTCTTCGCAAACATCGACTGGGCCGCGGTCGAAGGACGCCTCGGCTAAGAATCATTTTTAATCGTTAAGGCCCGGCGGGCCGGGTTTCGCCCATCACGCCGGGCCTTTTCTATTCTCACGACCACGAGCGGGCTCATATGCAACCTTTTGAATATACCCGGCGGCATTTACGCAAAGATGAAATGGCCGCCCGCTTTGATAAAGTAGTTGGCGAAATGAACGAAGCCGGGTGGGAACTGGCTAGAATCGTGCCGACCTACGGTTATATCCGCACTTTCTGGGAACAACAGGGGCGCGGTCCTTTTAATGGGAGTTACCTGGTCTTCCGGCGACAAAAACAGGAGAGCGAAGTGCTATAATAAGCCTCGAAATAATCAAATTTTTTCAAGAAAACCCGTTTTCAAAGGGATATTATTCCTCTATCAAAGGCATTACATAAAATGAGCGAAAACAGCCGGACTATCACGCCTGAACTGGTCATAAAAAATATCGTTGAAACCTGGCCGGATACCGTCCGGGTCTTTGCCAAACACGGCCTCGGCTGCGTGACCTGTTCGGTCGCCAGCTTCGATACGGTCGAGCGAGGCGCGAAATCCCACAAAGTGCCCGTGGAACCACTGCTCGATGACCTGAACCTGGTCCTGGCCCGGCCCGAACTTTTCCCCGAAGTCAAGACCGGCGGTCTTTCTTCGGACGTGCTCGGTACGGACGACACCACTACCAGCGGCATCAAGAATATTATTGCCATCGTGAGCGGTAAGGGCGGCGTCGGCAAATCGTTTGTCACGAGCATGCTGGCGATTGGCCTTAACCGGCTGGGCTTCCGGGTGGGTATCCTCGACGCCGACATCACCGGGCCGAGTATCCCGCGCAGTTTTGGCATCACGGCCCGTCCCGCCGAAGGTGAAGGCGGCAAGATTATCCCGGTCATCAGCGGGCAGGGCATCAAAGTTATCTCCTCGCTCTTTTTTGTCGAAACCGAAGATACCCCGATTATCTGGCGCGGCCCCCTTATCGCCAAGATGATAAAAGATTTTTACGGCAGCACCCTCTGGGGCAGTCTCGATTACCTGCTGGTAGATTTACCGCCCGGCACCAGCGACGCCCCCCTGACGGTCATGCAAAGCCTGCCCGTGAACGGTATCGTGCTGGTGTCGTCGCCGCAACAACTGGCGACCAGCATCGTCAGGAAGGCTATCGGGCTGGCCGATAAGCTGCACACCCCGATAGTGGGGGTGGCCGAAAACATGAGCTGGCTGACCCTGCCCGAAAGCGGCAAAAAGATGAACCTGTTCGGGCCGAGCCGAGCCGCCGACCTGGCTGCCGCCGCTAACGCCCCGGTCCTGGCGACCATGCCGCTCGACCCCAGAGCCGCCGAGTTGATAGATGCCGGGCGCATCGAGGAATATAATTCGGTAGAGACGGACGCCCTGGCCGGAAATTTCCTGGTCGAAGGACGCGCCCGGATGCGCCGCCAGAACCTTTCCATTTCCATTAATTAAATCCGTTTTAAGATTTAACTATTTGGTACAAATTTAAATGCACACCTGTTCGCAGGGCGTTGACTCATGCGCTTTTTTACCTCTATAATCTGCGCGGTTGGTTCGTGTTAGTATTTCCTTAATTACAGTTTAAGCAACTCCCGAAAGGGGTGTGATAAAAATCTGGGACGACACCTTTTACGATAGCGTGCGGGTCTTTCCCGTGAAAACGGCGCGCCTTTCTACGGTCTACCGTCACTGCGGGCGGGACTGGCAGGATGCCGAGAGCATCTTTTTTATTCATGGCAGCCTCAGTTCCGGGCGCTGGTGGGAACCGGTCATGGCCGCTTTTGACGAATTGATGGCGGGAAAATATGCCTGTTACGCCCCCGATTTACGCAGCCATGGCGACGCCGAACCACTCCCGGTGCAGGGCGTGGAAAGTTTTACCCTCGATTGCCTCTCCGTGATGGATGCTATCGGCCTGAAAAAAGCTCACGTGGTCGGCTGGTCAATGGGCGCAGGACCGGCCATGCAACTGGCCTTCGACCACCCCGACCGCTGTCTGTCGCTGACACTGGTCAGTCCCCTGCCTCCGTTTGGCACCGAGGCGGATTATTTGCCGTACAACCGCGAGAGTATCGGCCAGGCTATCCGGCAAGGTAATTTCGAGGCGGCCAACCGGATAATACGGGCCAGCAATTTACGGCCTGGGCGCTTTCCCCTGGACAATTCACCACCGGGCAACGCCCTTTTTTATTACCTGTTACAAAGCGCCATGCAAATTGCCAACTACCCCGGCGACGAACCAAACGGCGAAGGTGATAGCGCGGCGATGCACCTTTTCAATATGGCCGACCGCTGCCCCACTATCAGTATCCCGGTCCTGAGTATACATGGCGACCAGGACTCGATGATTTCCAACGAACTTTTCGCCCGCATGAACAGCCTGTGGCCCGCTGATAAATTCCGGGAAGTCGTATTTAAGGGCGCGAGTCACTCGCCAATGGTCGAACAACCGCGCCGCTTCGCCGTCACCCTGGACGAATTCTTCTCCACGATTTAGTGTTATTATTATTTTCTTATTAGCTTTTACAAAAATTCTTTAGAAAGCAGGTTGAGCTTTTATGTCAGATGCCCCCACTAAACCGGCAGAACCGACTAACACCCCCGGCCTTAACCCGGCAGAAGCACAGTTACAGCAGGCTGGGCAGACTGCCGCCGAGCCGGAAAAATCGAGCAAGGGGCCGATGCGGAACCGTCCGATTCTTTTCCTGGACCTCGAAACGACCGGGCTAAACCCCGGCTACCAGGAAATCAGCGAGATTGGGGCAGTTTTGGTGTCGCAACCGGACTGGCAGGTTATAACGACATACGAGGCGAAGGTGCTGCCGTCGCACCTCGAAACGGCCCAGCCGGAAGCCCTGCTGATCGGCCATTTTGACGCGGCGGTGTGGGAGAAAGAGGGCCGCCCCTTGAAGCAAGCCCTGGAGGAATTAAGCGAAATCGGCCAGGGAGCTATCCTGGCCGGGTTTAACGTGACCTTTGATTGGGCCTTTTTACAGGCCGGGTTCAACCTGGTGGAGTTGCCCGACCCCTTTTATTACCATCGCTATGATGTAATGAGCGCGGCCTTTTCCATGCTCTACGGCAAGACCGAATTCAAGAAATTCAGCCTGAGCGAGTGCTGCCGTTATTTTGGGGTGACCAATACGAAGGCCCATAGCGCCCTGGCGGACGCCCAGGCCACCTACGAAGTCTTTGTGGGCCTGATGCAGTCCGCCAGCAGCAACCATACGACCGAAGCGCCCGCCGTCAGGCCTGCTGATTAAGCTTGGCCCGTTCGCGGTCTTTCAGGACGCGCCGCAAGAGTTTGCCGGAAGGATTCTTGGGAATGGCATCAATAAACTCGACTTCCCGCAAATTCTTGTAACCGGCCAGCTTACCGTTGGCCCATTTCACCAGGTCGTCGGGGGTGATAGGGTCGGCGGTCGCTCTCAGCACCACAAAAGCTTTGGGTATTTCGCCTGCTTCTTCGTCCGGTTTCGGGATGACTGCCACGTCAGCGACGGCGGGATGCTCGAACAACAGAGCCTCGATTTCAGCCGGGGCAATCCCGAAGCCTTTGTATTTAATCATCTCTTTCTTGCGGTCCGAGATGATAACATAGCCTTCCTCGTCCATCGAGCCGATGTCGCCCGTGAAAAGCCAGCCGTTACGCAGGGTGGCGGCGGTGGCCTCCGGGGCATTCCAGTAGCCTTGCATGACCTGGGGGCCGCGTACAATCAGTTCGCCCACCTCGCCGGGACCGAGTTCTTTCTCGCCGGTCTCAATATCGACAATTTTTTGCTCGGTGTCGTGGACCGGCAGGCCGACCGTTTCGGTTTTAATCAACCTCTCGTCGTAAACCGGGTTGATATGGGTCAGGGGTGAAGCCTCGGTCAGGCCGTAGCCCTGCAACACGGTCACGCCGGTCATCTGCTGGAAGCGCCGGGCCACTTCGGGGGCCAGCGGGGCCGCGCCTGACATGACATGGCGGATAGAGCTCAAATCCTGCTCTTTAAGCAGGGGCCAGTTGGTTAGCATTACCAGGACCGGCGGCACCGAGTAAAAGAGCGTGATTTTATGGGCTTTGATGAGCCGCATACATTCGACCGGCTCGAACCTTTCCATCAGGACCGCCTTGGCCCCGGCCAGGATGCCCGAACCCATCAGCATGGTGCCGTAAATGTGGTAGAAAGGTAAAAAGAGCATCAAATTGTCGTTAATGTTTATGCGGGAAGAACCGACCATCTGGTAGGCGTTGCAGACCAAATTTCTATGGCTCAACAGCACGCCCTTGGGCAGACCGGTCGTTCCGCTGCTATAGGGTAGGGCCAGCAAATCGTCCCAGCCGATTTCAGGCTTGGCCGGGGGAGTAGAAGGGTGGCTTTTCACCAGTTTTGCGAAAGAATAGGTGCCATCGGCGTTGGCGGCCTGGCCGGGTCCGGCGGTAATAATCAGCCTGAGATTGGGCGCGTCGGGCATGGCGGCCTGGACCAGCGGCAGTAATTCATTCTGGACGACGATGCCGACCGCCTCGCTATTGCTTAGCTGGTAAGCCACTTCACGTTCTTTGTAGGACGGGTTCATCGGGCTGATAGTCGCGCCAATCCGGGCGATAGCAAACCAGCTTACAATAAATTCGGGCCGGTTGGTCATAAAAAGGCAGACCCGGTCGCCCTGTTTAACCCCTAACTCTAGCAGGGCGTTGGCGAAAGAATTGACCAACCCATCCAGTTCGCGGTAGGTGAGGCTAATATCTTTAAAAACCAGGGCAGTATTTTCCGGGAATTTCTGGACTGTTCGGGTTAACAGTTCATCGTAGGGATGAACCGGGTAGTTGATTGAGGGCCGTACAAACTCCATCTGTGAGTTTACTCGGCCAGGCGCAGCAATGGTAGCCTCTTGCATAATTCAACTCCTGTGGCGTTAATTAGTATGGTTGCGTATTGCGTTGAGTTAGGTATCATTATAGTCTAACTCATAATTTTTCGCATTAAAAGTTCTTATCGCAACAGAGGAAATGCAAAGTTTTTAGTTTTTAGTTTTTAGTGTTCAGTCTTTGTCATTCCGCGTAGTAAGTCCAGGAAAGAATGTAAAGTGTGGGATGAGTTATAAAATCACTTGCCCACTAACCGGGGCTTCCCCTATTAGAAAATCCTGCCCTTGTCATTCCGAGCGAAGTCGAGGAATCTTGGGCACCCACGTGTGGGTACCGTTGGCGAATATCACGGTCGCAGTTATATGAAATACGTTTCGGACTTTGCATTCACCCTGCTTATCGCAACCGGATTATCCTTAGAACCGTTCTAAAGAGATGCTAACCGGAAATAGTTGGCATTTCTTTTATAATTGCCCTGTCTCTACTGAATAACTACCGACATTGGCTATGAGCCACAAGCCCCTGAATACTGGACAAAATGAAACGGTTTTCCCCTCAAAATTTCTGGCGTACTCACCCACTCCTTACCCTTGCGACCACCTTGCTGGTCCTGGGCCTTGGCCTTACCGGGATTTTGCTCCTGCTCCGGCCAGAAGTTGAAACGGCCCCACCACCCGCCCCAACCGCCGTTTCCCAGGTTCTGCCGACCCTACCACCTACACAAACGCCGCTCCCGCCGACCGCGACCCCGGTCCCGCCTTCACCGACGCCGACCATCCCCTTTCGGACGGTCAAACTCAACCCGGCCCACGGTATCCACGCGCCCATCGGGTTCCAGTGGACCGACCAGCAGCGGGCGACCCTGGCTTCTTTCACCGATGCCGCCGGGGAGCAGGGCGCGCCCGGCACCGTCCTGGCTCTCAGCACCGACATGCAGGCCGACAACAACATCAAAAATGTCCGCATGGAGCAAGACCTCTACCAGTACCAGCGGCAAGGTTCTCAGATTTATATCCGGCTCTATCCTCAGCGTTTTCCGGGCGGTTTCAGCGAGCCGCTGGCCTCGTACAACGGGCGCAACACCATAAGCGGCACGCCCCAGGACGCCGCCGAGGATATTTTTAACTTTCTTTCCGAACAGCAAAAACGGAACGGCTGGCACTTTACCCGCCTCGTTCCCGGCAACGAACCCGACCTCGAATGGCCCGATAATCTCTACGGCCAGAACCTGCTGCCCTGGACGAGCCGGGGCGACCCCGCCAAGTATGTCGCTATCAACACCTTTTTCATCCAGGTCTACCGGGCCTGGCAGCAACGGCTGGCCCAACCGGACGCGGCCCTTTTCCGCGATGTGCAGTTGTATTTTCCGCCACTGGCCCAGGACGCCGGGGATAACCTCGACACTTACGCCGGGTTTTATTATTACGACGGCACCAAACCGGTCGGCAACCGTTACGACCGCCTTCGCGAGGCTATCGAGCTTTACAAACGGGTGGCCTGGCACAACTATTTCCAGCCGGGCCGGGCCTGCCAGGATGTCGCGGCAAACGCTTTTCCAGATTGGCTCAAACAGGGGCTGAACGATGGCTGGCCCGCCGTTGTCGGGGAGGCTGGGTGGGGGCCGGACAAACTGGCCCTGCCCACCCAGAACGACAGCCACGCCATTATCACCCGCTTCTGGCAACTATTGGGTGTAAAGTGGGAAAGAAAACTCTACGTGGATGACCGCCCCCAGTGGCTGAGCTATGATGACACCGTGAACGGCGCCCGCTTCGAGGATGATATAGCTAAATTTACGGGCGGGTGCTACCTGGGCGGGCTGAAGCCGCCCCAGCCAATCGGAATTAGCGTCTGGCTGGCCGGGTCGGAAGGCAACTTCATCCAGGCCGTGGGTGTCGAGCCCGGCCCGACCGGAGCCGTCCGCCGCTGGATGCAGTTCTATGCCTCGCTCCGGTTATAGTCACTAAAATACCATCAAAAAAGGATGTGGCGCGTTAATTAGCCACATCCTTTTATTTTCCCAAAAATTATTCAGGTTTGGGAGCAAGGGCCGAGGAAATAAGTTCCTGCTTAAGGTTCCATAATTTGTCGGTCAGCGAAACGTGATAGACGTGCGGGTTCAAGAGACGGCGCACACCGGGGTCCAGCCGGGCAATATCTTTCTGGCGGCGCTCCCGCATCTCCGCAATCGAAGGCATTTCGTAGACCTGCTTGCCCTCCTTCAAAATATCCACCAGGAGCGGCTCAATCTCGCCAATGTCAGAATTGCGGATGACCCGCCACTTGGTCTGGTCGGAGGGGTGGTGGGCCAGGATATTGGCAGACTGGCGGGGGTCTTCGTCTTCCAGGCTAAGCAGGTCGGCGGTCGCCATACCGCGCCGGTCGTAGACCCGCCAGCCCTGTTTGTGGCCGGGGTTAGGGGTCTTGAGAGGAGTCTCGGAAATCTTGATAGCCGGGACCCACTTATCCTCCTCCTTGACCGCCACAAGCTTATAGACGCCACCCAGGGCCGGGCTACCCTCGGAAGTCACCAGGTTCGTGCCGACCCCGTAGACCAGCCGGTGTAAAACGTCCTGCGGTTCGATGCCATAACGGGAAGCTTCCTCCTGGATCTGGGTCTGGATTTGCCAGATAACCAGTTCGTCCAGTTCGTTTGAAAGGACAATCGAGGTCTTCGGGAAACCGGCCTCGTTTAACATGCGGGCCGCCTGGATACTCAGGTAGGCCAGGTCGCCCGAATCAATACGGATACCGACCGGCGCGTGCCCTTTCTGGCGCAACTTCTCGAACACTTTGATGGCGTTAGGCACCCCGCTTTCCAGGGTATTGATAGTATCGACCAGCAAGAGACAGTCGTCCGGGTAAACCTCGGCGTAAGCCTCAAAAGCGGCCAGTTCATCCTCGCCTATCGCCTTGAAAAACTGAACCATACTGTGGGCATGGGTCCCTTTGGGCGGAAAACCGAGGACGTGCGAGATACCCACGTTCGAGCTAAAATCGCAACCCCCGATTAAGGCGGCCCGTGTCCCGGCGTTCGCGCCCAAGCCCTGGGCCCGGCGCATCCCGAATTCCAACAAAGTGCGGCTCTGGGCGCTATCCCGGATACGCGAAGCCTTGGTGGCAATCAGGGTCTGGTAGTTCAGGTGGTTGAGCAGGGCTGATTCGAGGATTTGGGCCATCAGCAAAGGGCCCTCCACCACGCTTAGAGGGATATGAGGATGGACGACCCGCCCTTCGGGAATCGCCCGCAAGGTCAGACCGCTAAAGTTGCCATTTTTTCTTAAATATTCCAGAAAGTCTTTATCAAAGAGCGGTTTGCCTTTGCTGGTCTTCTGGCTGGCTAGCAGTTCGATGTCTTCATCGCGGAAGTGGGCTTCCTTCATCCAATCCACCAGCCATTCCAGGCCCGCCGCAACACAATAACCGGCCTCGTGTTTACCGTAGTCGGGATAAGAGCGAAAATAATGGTCGAACTGGACGGTTTGTTCGTGCTTGCCTGCCCGGAAATAGACCTGGGCCATGGTTAGCTGGTATTCGTCGGTAAATAATATTCCTTCGGCGGTGCGCTCCTGCGTGTAATTCATTTACAGTCTCTACCTTTCACCTGACTCTCATTTACAGGACTTTCGCTTGAGACATTCCTTTTGAGGCTGTTTTACGTCTATACCCTGGCTTTTCCAGGCTCAAAGCGAAAGTCGTTGATTAATTTTAAAAGTTTCCCTATCGCACTGGCGGCTATTATAACCCAAACCTCTCCCGGCCCGAAATTTCTAAGGCCAACCTTTCAGACCAGTCTTGCAGGCCCACCTTACGGGAAGGACTTCCCTGGCATAAAAAATCTCCTGGAAAAATGGTCTTTCCCAGGAGATTTTTAATTTTCAGCTATCCTTGCTTAGAGGATAATTACTGATAATTCTCAGCGTGGTTTGGTCCGTTATACCCGGCGGCGGCGAGTGGTCGAATGGACTTCCTCGGTGCTGCGGTTCGGGGCAAACAACACGTACATCAGTTTAACGATACCCCAGGCAACCAGGGCGTAAATTACCATCGCCAGCAGGGTCGAGATTTCAAGCACCCCTACCCGGCTAAGGGTCTGGTCGTTGAAGATGCCGTTAAACGGACCCACAAACGGCGTGGAAACATTAAAGATAAAGTTAGCAAACCCGTTGCTGGTATCGGCCCCAAGCAACCGGAAGACAAACCGGACCGCCAGCAAAATTTCCAGCACACCCAGTACGAAGTAAATTACCTGGGCCGTCCGGTCGAGACCGTTGTAACGGCGTGTATAAGGGTCATCAAAGACCTGTTCTTCGCGCTCAACCAGGTTCCCATTGGCATCATAGAAACCCTGGCGGCTGCTCTCGACCTGGGCATCGCCCACGCGAGTAAAACTGCGCTGGTTATCTACGACCGGTTCCGGCTGGACGGGTACGACCGGTTGGACCGGCACGACCGGAGCATTGTAATCTACAACTTCTTGTTCACGAACAACCCTTCGTCTGGGATCAAGTGGCGCATCCATCTGTAAAGACCTCCTTGTAGCCATCTCTTACTACTGATAGCTTTTTCATTTGCGTCCGGGCGAGTGTTAGTTACCCGTACGAACCCTTACTTTCCTGGTAGGTTCGACCTTTCGAACCCTTTTATTTATTTTCCGCAAATTTATAAGGCATAAACTATGCCAGACCTTTTATTGCCCTTTTCCAGCTCAAATTTTATATAGCGCCCTATCCTGGCCTGTATAACCGCCCCGGTAAATGGATAGTAAAGAAAATCAAATAAAGATTAAATTTTCCGGCAATAACCGCAAAACTTTTGAGTAATAAAAAGGTTTATTAAAATCCTGGATTTGTTATGCTTTTTGCAGAGATTCACAATTACTCAATTATTGGCATTGAAAATTGACCAAATTTAATCCGTGATCCGAGAGATTCGGGCGAACATTTTTTACTTTCACTAATCAAAAAAGGTCTTTGGAGTTTGAAAATGTCGAGACATTTTAGAGAATTAAAGCAAACTGACGAACAGGAAGAAAGTCGCGTCCGGCAGGAAACCGCCGAAAGCGCAAACCAACCGCTACATGATACGGGGCGCTCTAGCTTGTCCATGAATATGTTGCAGCGGACCATAGCCCGCCCCGGTCAGGCTCGGCCCGAACACCTGCTGGCAGTAAGCCGGACTTACGGTAACCAGGCCGTGATGCGGCTGGTCGAAAAAGCCCGTCTCGAACGCCTGGGTCAGGTTTCCCCAGCCACCGCGACCATCCAAAGGATTCCAACCCAGAATACCGGTGGCAATCTTGCCATTGTCCAGCGAGATGATGAGTTGGATACCGACCAGATTGAAATGGGCCAAAACGAGAGCCAGGAAGAAACCGAGGAAGGAGATGTCCCGGACCAGGAGGTGGAACAAAAGAGGAAGGAAATCATGAAAAAGCTCAAAAAGGAGAAACGGAAAAGGGGCTTCCTCATGTTAGCCAAAATGCCGGTACGCTTGTTTAAGGAACTCCTTATTTTGCCGGTCCGGGTGATTGACCAGCTTTCGGTTGTGGATTTGCACCTCAAAGATGCCGTGAAATATTTCGGTGATAAAAAAACCCGAAAACAACGCCTGGATAAAACCGACGACGGGCTGAAAAAGCAACAGGGGACTGCCAAGAGAGCGTTTGGTAGAACTGGTATTACCGGTTATCTTCATGGCTATAAATCCCACAAGATGATGTACACGGACAGTAATGATAGCGACTTTATCAAAGGGTTGAGCAGCAAATATAATCCTTTGAACGCGCTGAACAACGTGGGCGGCAAACAAACTAGAGACTCTAAGACAAAAATTAACCAGCTTGAAAACGAACTCAAGTTGCTGGATAATCCTGAGACGAATGTCATCAAATCAAATTTGAATTGGGACTAATTTCCATAAACTGGCAGCAAACAGTTAGCCTCGGTAATCAATGCCTTCCCGCGGAATGAAAGGTTTCAAGACCAGCTTACCCACAACAAAAAGGCCCACCCTGATTAAAAACCGGGCGGGCCTTTCTCTTTTACAGAGGCTTACTGAAGCTGCTTTTGTTTCGTCTCGATTTCGGTTACCTCGTCCTCGCTGAGGACGAAATCGCCCGCTCCGATAGTGCCTTTAACCTGTTCGGCGTTGCGGCCACCCACAATCGCGGCGGTAACTGCCGGGTTGTGCAGGGTCCAGGCAATCGCGACTTCACCGGGGGTCCGTCCGTGACGATTACCAATGTCACGCAGGACTTCGACCAGTTCGAGATTTTTTGAAAGTTGCGGCTCCTGGAAAAGGGGGTTGCTGCTGCGCCAATCGCCCTTACCGAGTTGGGCTATCCGCTCTTTGGTCATCTTGCCGGTGAGAAGCCCTGATTGCATCGGCGAATATACAATCACACCGATATTGTTTTCCAGGCAGTACGGTAGAATTTCATCTTCCACGTCGCGCTTGAGCAGCGAATAGGGCGGCTGGAGGGTGGCGACCGGGGCGATAGCCTGGGCCCGTTTTAGCTGGGGCACATTGAAATTGGATACACCAATCCAGCGGACTTTCCCCTCTTTTTGCAGTTCGGTCATGGCGGTCCAACCTTCTTCAATGTCTTCCTCCGGTTGGGGCCAGTGGACCTGGTAGAGGTCAATCACTTCCACCTGCAAACGCCGCAAACTGTCCTCGCACTCGCGTTTAATAGAGGCCGCTTTCAGGCTTGGCACCACCGCTTTCTTCTCGGCGTCCCAGGCGCGTTCGCACTTGGTGAAAATATAAGGGCGCTCGGACGCCGGAATATCTTTGACCGCCCGCGCCACCACTTCCTCGGAATGACCGATTCCGTAGACAGCCGCCGTATCAATCCAGTTTATTCCCAGGGAAACGGCGGCCTTTATAGCGGCGATAGACTCATTGTCGTCCTGGTCGCCCCACGAGAAAGACCAACCCTCGACCAGGCCGGAAATGGCCCACGCGCCAAAACCGACTGGCGTAATATTAAGGTCGGTTTGCCCTAACTGTCGTTTCTGCATTACTTTCCTTTCATTGTTCTCAATGTCGTTCGGACCGTTCGAACCGGCGGTTCGTTTTGAATGTCCGGTAAGCCCACACCTGGCCCATTATAATAACTTTTGGCGGATTCAAGCCAGCCACAGGGCTTTGTAACCTCAGGGAATGGAAGATTATTAGTTTTCGGTGTTTAGTTTTTAGTGAGAATCAAACAAACTTTATAAAATTCAAAACCCGGCCCAGGAGCCGGGTTCTTTTGTTTCTTTAACTCGAAATCCTAAAATTCGCCGCTAAGTGAGTCCCGGAGCAGGTCGATATATTCGAGGGCAACCCCCGTACCGATGGCAACGCAATTGAGCGGATTATCGGCGACGTAGCAGGGCACGCCGGTCACGTCGGCCAGGAGCTGGCTGATGTTGCGCAACTGGCTGCCGCCGCCGCTCATCACCATACCCCGGTCGATAATATCGCTGGCAAGTTCGGGCGGAGTATCCTCCAGGACTGTGCGGACTGCGCCGATGATGCTTTCGAGCGGGTCGCTGAGGGCTTCGGTAATTTCGTTGCTGCGGACGATGACGGTCCGGGGCAGACCGCTGACCTGGTCGCGGCCACGCACTTCCATGGTCAGTTCTTCATCGAGGGGAATGGCGCTCCCGATGCGGACCTTGATTTCCTCGGCGGTGCGGTCACCAATCATCAGGTTGTATTTGCGTTTGATATAGGCGGCGATAGCTTCGTCCAGTTTGTTACCACCCACCCGGATGCTGTTGCAGGTAACGATACCGTAGAGGGAAATTACGGCGACCTCGGTCGTGCCGCCGCCGATGTCAATAATCATGTTGCCGGTCGGCTCGGCGATAGGAATCTGAGCCCCGATGGCGGCGGCCAGCGGTTCGCGGATAAGCCAGGCCCGTTTGGCCCCGGCCTGGATAGCGGCATCGTATACCGCCCGCATTTCTACGTTGGTAACACCCGCCGGGATGCAGACCATTACGTCCGGCTTGACAACGGCAAAACGCCCGGTGGCGCGCCCGATAAAGTACTTTAGCATGGCTTCGGTAACGACGTAATCCGCAATCACGCCATTTTGCATGGGGCGGATAACTTCGACCGTCTCAGGGGTACGCCCCATCATTTCGTAGGCCGCCGTGCCTACCTGCAAAACCCGGTTGTCTTTGGTGGAAATCGCCACCACGCTTGGCTCACTGAGAACAATTCCTTTGCCCTTGACGTAAACAAGTACATTGGCGGTGCCCAGGTCAACTCCGATTTGTTTATTCGTTAACATCTTTTCCGTACTACACAGCTAGTGGCGCGGTATGGCCTTTTTAAACTACGTTCTTCTTAATTACCAAAACTTAGACCGCTTCTGCGAGATTTAAGCCCTGGGATTATAACATATTTTTCAGCGGGCAGTAGCCAGTAGCCCGTAGCCGGTAGTCAGTGAAATCAGCGGGCAAAAGTGGAGGCTAATTGTCGTGCCATTAAAGATTAGACTAACACCCAGTTTACCTCACTGACTACTGGCTACCAACCACTGATTACTTCTATCAATGCTTGACTAAAATCGGCCCAACATAGATAATAGGCGAAGCGTTAAGGTAAATAAACACAGCGCCAACTCAGGAATGCCCGCCGCTAGTTCTCCCGCCACCCGGAACGGTATCCCGGCATACTAGACGACACCTGTTTGGCAGGGCGCAGAGGTTAAAAACAGAGTCTGAGCCGGTAGTGTCCTGGATTTATGGCAATACGCTCTTAAAAATAAATTTAAGTATCTTCAACAAGAATTTCAGAACCACAATAAAACCTTTGTGCAGAGGGAGTACAGTCTTTGGCTAAACCTTTAGTGGCAATTGTTGGCCGACCCAATGTCGGCAAGTCCACCTTTTTTAACCGCGTGGTGGGCGAGAAGTTAGCAATTGTCGAAGATTTACCCGGCACCACCCGCGACCGCCTTTACGGTGACGGCGAGTGGAATGGCCGCTATTTTACTTTGATTGATACCGGCGGTCTCGAATTTGAAACCAGCGAAACAGCCGTCCAGGATGAAGACTCCACCGACGAAATCGCCCGCCAGACCCGCAACCAGGCCCAGGCCGCTATCGAAGAAGCCGATGTGATTGTCTTTATGGTGGACGCCAAGACCGGTATCACCACCGCCGACCGGGAAATTGCCGACATCCTGCGCAAGACCCAGAAACCGGTCGTCCTGGCCGCCAACCGCGCCGACAGCGAGGAACGCCGCCTGAACTCGGTCGAATTTTACGAACTGGGCGTGGGCGACCCCATCCCGGTTTCGTCGTATCACGGCACCAATACAGGCGACCTGCTGGATAAAATCGCCGAGAACCTGCCCGAACAGCCCGAAGACGCCGAAGACACCAGTATCAGGATAGCCATTATTGGCCGCCCGAACGTCGGTAAAAGCCGCCTGCTGAACTCAATCCTGGGCCAGGAACGCGTTATCGTGTCGGACGTGCCGGGAACGACCCGCGACGCCATTGACACCGAAATTATTGTCAACGGCACCGAAGTGACCCTGATTGACACCGCCGGTATCCGGCGGCGCGGCCATATCGACCAGGGCATCGAGAAATATAGCGTTATGCGCACCCTGCGAGCGATTAACCGCTCGAACGTCGTCCTGCTAGTGATTGACGCCAGCGAAGGCGTGACGGCCCAGGATACCCATATTGCGGGGTATGCCCTGGACCAGTCCAAGGGGATTGTGCTGGTAGTCAACAAGTGGGACAAGGTCGAAAAAGACACTCACACGATGGACCAGTATACCCTGAAAATCCGCCAGGAATTCGATTTTATGAACTGGGTGCCGCTGGTCTTCACTTCTGCCAAGTTCGGCCAGCGTGTCAACAAGGTGCTGGACCTGGCTTTGCACGTGGCCGGGGAGCGCCGCAAACGGATTGCGACTTCGCTTCTCAACAAAGTGGTGCGGGAAGCGGTGGCCGAGCATGCGCCACCTTCCAAACCGGGCAAATGGCTCAAGGTACTGTATGCAACCCAGGCCGACATAGACCCGCCGACTTTCATCTTTTCGGTGAACGACGCCAAGGCGGTCCACTTTTCCTACGAGCGGTACCTGGAAAATAAACTGCGCGAAACCTTTGGGTTCGAGGGAACCCCGATAAGAATGTTTTTCCGGGGCCGGGAGAACGAAAACAAATAGTATTCGTTGAACGTTAAACGAAATAACGTGATTTGCTCTACGACAAAAGATAACTTCCAAATTCAGGTATGGAAATAACCCTGCTTTTAATCTTTTGTTCTCACGTTGAACGTTCAACGTTGTTTCGTTCAACGAAAACGGTTCCCTCTCAAAACTCCTAACAGGAGAGAGTAATATGAATTGGGTGGCGCTGGTCGTCCTTATCGTTGTAGCTTACTTCATAAGTTCTTTTCCAAGCGGGGTCGTTTGGGGCCGCTGGATAAAGGGGATAGATGTCCGAAATTTTGGTAGCGGCAAGACCGGCGCAACCAACTCGTTACGAGCGTTAGGCTGGCAAATTTCGCTGCTGGTCTTTCTGACCGACTTTAGCAAAGGGGCTATCTCGGTAGGGTTACCAATCCTGCTGAGTGGCCTTTTTTTCAAACAGGGCGGACAGGATAACACCCCCTGGGCGGTCCTGCCCTGCGGGTTAGCCTCGATTGTCGGCCACAATCATTCTTTTTTCATCGGGTTCCGGGGCGGGCGCGGGGTCGCGACCGGCATCGGGCAGGTGGCGGTGGTTTCGCCGGTCACCATTCTTATGACGGCCATCCTGGATATTCCGGTGCTGGCGATTAGCCGGTATGTATCGCTGGCGTCGATTGTCGGCGGCATCCTGGTAGATGTCTTCCTCTTTGCCAACATCTGGCTGACCAACCTGGACCCGCGCTACCTGGCCTGGGGCGTGGTAATGACGTTGTACATTATCCTGTCGCACTCCGACAATATTGACCGGTTATTAAACGGGACGGAGCGACGCCTGGGGGAGAAAGCCAAGCCGGTTGAACCGGAGCCAGCCTTGCAGACCGACGAGAAACTAAGGAAATAAAGCCAAAAAGTCCGGCTCGCCGCAAGGGTTGAGCCGGTTTTTGTGACCAACAGAATTTTACCGAATAAAAATGGAAACTATTTACGGACGCAACGCCGTCAGCGAAGCTCTCAAAAGTGGCCGCTATGGCAATAAAATCGCAAGCATCCTGGTGGCCGAAGGGGTCGAGGAAAAAGCCGGGGGTCCGGTGGCCGGGATTTTAGAACTGGCTACCCGTCGCAAACCGCCTATCCCGGTGAAAAAGGTCAACCGCCAGGAACTCGACCGCCTGACCAACCAGGCCAATCACCAGGGCGTGGTGGCCCAGGTGCCGCCTTACGCTTACGCCGACTTTGACATACTTTTAGAAGAAAGCCGCGACAACCCGGAAGCCCTTTTTCTGGTGCTGGATTCACTGCAAGACCCTCAGAACCTGGGCACGCTCTTTCGGTCTGCCGAGGCGGTAGGCGTGACCGGGGTAATTTTGCCGGAACGCCGGGCGGCGGGCGTGACTCCTGCCGTCCGTAACGCCAGCAGCGGGGCCGTGGAACACCTCCAGATCGCCCAGGTCGTCAATCTGCCACGCGCCCTCGACCAGTTAAAAGAGGCCGGCGTCTGGGTGGCCGGGCTGGAAGACGAAAAAAGCGCCGTACCCTACGACAAAGCCGGGTTGACGGGACGGTTAGCCCTGGTCGTCGGTAACGAGGGGGCCGGGTTGGGCCGGTTGGTCCGCGAAAAGTGCGACTTCTTCGTGATACTGCCAATGCTGGGCCAGGTGGCCTCGCTCAATGCCGCCGTGGCCGGTTCCATTGCCCTCTACGAAGCCCTGCGCCAGCGCCGGGTGGAGAAAAAGTAGGCAGAATAATTAAAACACGGCTGAAAATTTTGGTAGCAGGCTAGAAAATTAACCTATGCCCGGAGCAACCCCCGAATTTAAAGCTCAACTGCAAAAAGCCTGGGATAGCCTGCCCGAAGGGGCGGTCTTTACCTATCGCCGGACCTTTACCGAGGGCGATGTGACCCTCTTTTGCGGCGTGACGGGTGACTTTAACCCCTACCACCAGGACGACACTTTTGCCGGGCAAAGCTGGTTTGGCCGCCGGATTGTGCCGGGGCTGCTCACCGGTAGCATGATTACGCATGTCGGCGGGATGATTGGCTTTTTGGCCCGCGAAATGACCTTTCAATTTCTCTCCCCGGTCTTTATCGGCGACACGATAACTTGCACTATCACCATGCGCGAGAAAGACGAAACCCAACGCCTGTTCCGGGCCGAGGCTTCTTATGTAAACCAGGACGGGAAAGAGGTTTTGCGCGCCACCTTCAACGGCTTCCCGGCCAATCTCCGCCTTAACCCAGATCTTTAATAATTTGTCTCAGACCTGAAAAGGATTGAGGATACCAAAAATGGACTTTTCTACCAGAAATAAACATGTTATAGCACAAGCGCTCCAAAATTTAGGACTTAACAAAGCCGATTTGCGAGAAGTACCACCCCTTGAAGCCAAAGCCATTTTGAAAACAATTAAGGACCATTTTTGCACAAGACAAAACGCGCGGTGGTGGTGGGAATATTTCAGGACGAACTTACCGCAGTATTCCCATGGGTTAAGAGAAGCTTATCTCCTGCTTGAGCATATCATACCCGTTAAAACGGAAAACGTTTGGTTTGTCGTTGAAGAGGATAATTCAAACGGGTTTCGGCTATTTTCGGGGACAGTTTCGAATATTCAAAAGGTTATCGGAGAAAGCTCCTATTTTGAATATTATCTTGTAGCCTTTGATTTCAGGTGGCTTATCTGCGAAACCCATCATAATAACCTCATAGCAGTTGGAGATGAGGTAGTAGCAAAATTTAAAGATCTTATGGGAAATAGAAAAATCCCTAACGTAATGGACGACTAAGCTTTTCAAATTATTATCTCTTCGCCTGATTCCCAACTCCTGTTAATAGTTTCCACTTCAAAACCTTCTTTTTCTTTTACACGAATTTGTGATTATCCTCATGGTTAATCCTCAAGGACCAGACTATACTGGGCTATTCCAGGGTTTTTACACGCATTTTGACTTTCAAATGTAGTTTAAGGAGTAAATTATGCCTAAAGAACTCCAACCAACCACCCCCGAACCGGACCAGCCCCCAACCGCCCCTGAAGAAGGCGAATTACGCGACGAAGAACTCGATACCGTAACCGGCGGAGAGAAAAACGTTTCTGAAACCATGCAGATGATTTCGAATATCCTGAAGCAACAGCAGGAAATACAAAAAGCCATTATCAGGAATCTAGGGTAAGGTTTTTCTATAAATCCAATATTGACACTTTTCCCGCCTTAGATTATTATAGTATGTACAGCTAACCTATTATGTTTCGACAAGCCCGGTTAGCCCTGATTTATTAACCATTTTAGTTAAGAGGAGGCTGTAATATGGCTGTTTTTTCTTCTAATTTTGCTGTGTCAATAAAATTCTTTATAAAACATTTGAGGAGCTAAAACCTTGCCTAAATACAGAATCGCAGACGTCGATTTTGATGATTACCCCGAATTAACCACGGAAGCGGAGCCGGGACGCCCGCCCAAAACCAAACATGTCCCCAAAAAGGCGCAGAGCGCCGTTCTAAACGAAATAGTTGAAGCGACCGGCCTGGAAGGCGGCTTCAATCCCACTTATGTACCGGCCAAATATGAAAAGGTCTGGTTACTTTCCTCGTTAGGAACTTTTTACGAACAACACCTGATTAGCGATGTGCTGGCCCTGGTCAAGGGAGGCAAAGAAGCGACGGTTTACCGCTGCCAGGCTTACCCCGAAACCGGCCTCGATCTGGTCGCGGCCAAGGTTTACCGGCCCCGCCAGTTCCGCAACCTGCGCAACGATAAAGCCTACCGCGAAGGCCGCGCGGTCCTGACCGGCGAAGGGCGCGAAGTCAAAAAGACCGACGCCAGGATTATGCGGGCGCTCAACAAAAAGACCGCCTTTGGTGAGCAGGTCGCGCATAGTTCGTGGTTGCTGCACGAGTACACCACCCTCCAAAAACTTTTCGCTGCCGGGGCCGCCGTACCCGAACCTTACGCGGTATCCGACAACGTGATTGTGATGGGGTACATCGGTGACCGCACCAGCGCCGCCCCGCCTTTGCACGAAATCGTCCTATCCCACCGCACCGCTAAACAGCTTTTCGAGGAAGTGTTGCGAAACGTCGAGCTGCTATTGCAACTCGGGTTTGTCCATGGTGACCTTTCAGCCTTCAACATTCTCTACTGGGAAGGTCAGATTACCCTGATTGACTTCCCCCAAGTCAGCTCGATTATGGCAAACCCGAACGCCCAGTTCTTCCTGGAACGCGACCTGCAACGGGTCTGCGAATACTTCGAGCGTTACGGCGTGCGGAGCAATCCGCGACAGTTGGCCGAAAATTTCTGGAAACAGTACGGCAAACCCGAATACATAGACGAATTACTGGCCGAACTTGACGAGTGACCCCGGTCATTTCATTTGCGAGACGGTAAGTCAGACCCGGATTGTGGAAAATCCGGGTCTTTTTTGTTGCCCTAAAGCTGATAAGGTGCCGGCAAATATGCTAAAATCAGCCCGTTGATATATTCATTCAGAAAAAGTTTATTCAGAGATTATTGAACCGATTTTTTATTGAACCGGCCCAGGTGGCCGGACCGGAAGTGCGGTTGGACGGCGAAATCGCCCACCAGCTTAGCCGGGTGCTGCGCCTGGAAGCGGGCGACCATATACTGCTACTGGATGGCCTCGGCTTTGAATACGAGGCCGAACTAAAAGCGGTGCTGCGCCAGGGAAAGAGCGATACCGCTACCGGGGAAATTATAGAAAAACGGCCCGCCGCCGGGGAACCGCATCTTCAAGTCACGCTTTACCAGGCTTTGCTCAAAGGTGAGAAGTTCGATGTAGTCTTGCAAAAGGGGACCGAGGTCGGGGTCAGCCGCTTTGTGCCAATCCTGACCGAGCGCTGTGTGGGCCAGGCCGCCCGGCCCGACCGCTGGAAGAAAATCGTGCGGGAGGCCGCCGAGCAGTCCCGCCGTGGCAAACTGCCGGAACTGGTCGAGAAGCCGTTGAAGTTAACCGAGGCGCTCGACCGGATAAAAAGCGAGGGACACCTGGCTTTCATGGCCTGGGAAGAAGAAACGGCCCTGAGTTTTCACGAACTGCCGGAAGGACTGAGCGGGCTTGGCATCTTAATCGGACCGGAAGGCGGGTTTTCCAGGAAAGAGGCCGAGTTAGCCCAGGCAGCGGGGGTGCAAACCCTCAGCCTGGGGAAGCGCATCCTGCGGGCCGAGACAGCCGGGCCTATCGCGACCGCCCTGGCCCTCTACCAATCTGGGGATATGTAATCTAGCGTTGGACGATATAACGAGACAACGTTGAACGTAAATGCGGAGTCAAAGTTCTTCTGAATTATAGTAGTATTGAGAGGCACCAGCATGACCAAAACCAAAAAAACCATGGCGATTGCTATCTTGATTTATTCAGGGCTTAACGTCATTCTGAGCTCGGCGCAATATTTTTTCAAGGTTTTTTCGGACGGTTGGATGGAAACCATTTTTACGGCTGACCTAATAATTCCTGCAATCTTGATTATTATTTATTTGTTATTTTTCTCAAAAAAGAAGGCATAATTGTTTTTACGGGCCTTTTATGGGCCAATGTTTTACGTTGAACGACCAACGAATAAAGGGAGAAAATGGGGGATTCTAGAAAAGTCAGGTTGGGGGTCTTAATCGGGGGCGGAAGCCGCCTCCCGGCTATCGTGGCGGGGACCGAACGAGCGGAGTCGCGGGCCGAAATAAGCCTGATTTTAAGCTTTAAGAAGAAGTCGCCCGGCCTAGATTGGGCTATCGAGCGAGGGTTACCGGCCCGGCCTTTTCGCTGGTCGGAGTGGAAGGCTAAAGGGCAGAGCCGCGAGGAATACGATAAAGCCCTGGCCCAGATTCTTGAAGAAAACCGGATTGACCTGATTGTGCTGGCCGGGTGGGGTTTACTGCTCTCCCCGGCCTTTATTGAGCATTTCAAGGGGCGCATCATCAACGTCCACCCGGCCCTGCTCACCGAAACCTTTGAAGCCGAAGTAAAACTTTCGGACGGGCGGTCTATCCCGGTCTTCCGGGGTAACGAGGCGATTGAGGACGTGCTGAAAGCGGGTGTGGATACCACGGGCGCGACGGTCCATTACGTCACCGACCTGATGGACGCAGGGCCGATTCTCTTAAAACAGGAAGTGCCGGTCTTGCCCGGTGACGATTTTGACAGCCTGGCCGAGCGTATTCACGCCGTTGAGGACATTTTGCTGCCAGAGGGCATCGAAATGGCCTGCCAGCGAATTTTGACAGGAGAGAGAGCTTGAAGAATGTGCTGGTAATCGGTGGCGGGGGCCGGGAACACGCCCTGGGCTGGGCCCTTAGCCGGAGTCCGAAGGGCGTCAAACTTTATTTCGCGCCGGGTAACGCCGGGACCGCCACCCTGCCCCAGGCCGAGAATTTAGCCATCGGGGCCGAAGACGTGGCAAGCCTGACCGCATACGCCCTGGAAAATAAACCGGACCTGGTGGTGGTTGGGCCGGAAGTGCCCCTGGCCGCCGGGCTGGCCGACCGCCTGCGCGAGGCCGGGATAGCCGTCTTCGGGCCGGGAGCCGCCGGGGCGCGCCTGGAAGCGAGTAAAAGCTGGGCCAAAGACTTCATGCAGCGTTACGGCATCCCGACCGCCGCCCAGGCCACTTTCGAGGAAGCCGAGGCTGCTATCGCCTACCTCGACCGGCAGCCGGGACCATTTGTCATCAAGGCGGACGGCCTGGCGGCGGGGAAGGGTGTCCTGGTTACAGGTGACTGGGATGAAGCCGAAAAGTTTGCGCGGGAAGCCCTTGGGGGTGGTCTGTTCGGACAGGCCGGGCAGCGAATTTTAATCGAGGAATTCATGAGCGGGGTCGAAGTCTCGGTTTTAGCCCTGTGCGACACCGTCTCGAAGAAAATTATCCCGTTCGAACCGGCCTGCGACTACAAACGGGCTTTCGACGGCGACCAGGGACCGAATACGGGCGGGATGGGCGCTTACTCGCCGCCAGGCTTCATGACGCCCGAACTGCGCCAGCGCGTCTTTGACGAAATCTTACAGCCGACCCTGGACGGTCTATTGGCCGAAGGGATTGACTACCGGGGCATAGTCTACGCGGGACTGATGATTACCGCCACCGGGCCGAAAGTGATTGAATACAACTGCCGTTTTGGCGACCCTGAAACCCAATCGCTGATGCCGCGTATTAATAGCGATATGCTCGAAATCCTGGAAGCGACCGCCGCCGGGAAATTGGCCGAACTGCCCGCCCTCGAGTACAAACCGGGCGCGAGCGTGGGCGTGGTGCTGGCTTCGGGCGGCTATCCCGGCCCTTACAAAAAAGGTCTCCCGGTCACAGGGACCGAGAAGTTGGACAACCAGAGCGGCGACATCTACCTTTTCCACGCCGGGACGGCCCATGTGGATAACGCGGGGGTCGTGACTGCCGGGGGCCGCGTTTTTAACCTGATTGCGCTCGGAGAAAATCTAGCTATTGCCCGGCAGCGGGTGTATAATATTATAGACGAGGGTGTCATTAGATTTGAGGAGATGATATTTCGTCGAGACATCGCGGCGAGAGAAGTGGGGAAAAATTGAATTATATCGAACGAGATGACGACAAGCTCAAGGACGAATGTGGCGTTTTTGGAGTGATCGCCACTCAACGTCCGGTAGCGCGTTTAATCCATTTTGGCCTTTTCGCCCTCCAACACCGGGGCCAGGAAAGCGCCGGGATGGCCGTCTGGGACGGTAAAGACCTGAATGTCCGCAAGGGCATGGGGTTGGTCTCAGATGTCTTCGATGATAAGAACCTCGAGAGTTTGAAAGGTAGCTGGGGCGTCGGTCACGTCCGCTACAGCACCACCGGCGGCAGCCTCTTACAAAACGCCGGGCCCTTTGCCGTAGATAGCAATCTCGGCTTTATCGTGGTAGCTCATAACGGCAACGTGGTTAACGCCGACGAGTTGCGCAACGAACTTATCTCCCGCCATATCCGCTTTAATTCCACCACCGATAGCGAAGTTATAACGCAAGTCCTGGCAAACGCGCCGGGCGCCACCTGGCCTGAAAAATTAAAGGCCGGGGCTTCCCGTCTGCGCGGGGCTTTCAGCCTGGCTATCCTCACCAACGAAAAACTTTTCGCCATCCGTGACCCTTTCGGGATTCGCCCGCTCTGCGTCGGCCAGTTGACCGACGGAGAAGGCTGGGTTGTCGCCAGCGAAACCTGCGCCCTGGATACGGTTGGAGCGGCCCACGAACGCGAAGTCGCACCCGGCGAAATAATCGCCCTGGACGAGACCGGCTACCAGGTTATCAACCACCTGGAACGCTGGGAAGCGCCTGAACACAAAGCCGCCCTCTGCGCCGCCGAACTCTTTTATATTGCCCGCCCCGATAGTGTGATTGCCAACAAATCGGTCTATATGGTCCGCGAGAACCTTGGCCGCCACCTGGCAATGGAACACCCGGTGGAGGCCGATTTAGTTATAGGGGTACCCGATAGCGGTATTCCCGCCGCGACCGGTTTCGCCGAGCAAAGCGGTCTGCCTTACAAAGAGGGCCTGATTAAAAATCGCTATATTGGCCGGACCTTTATCCAACCCGACCAGCAAATGCGCCGCCGTAGTGTCCAGTTGAAGCTGAACCCCTTGCGCCCGATGCTCGAAGGCAAACGCGTGGTCGTTGTAGACGACTCCATCGTGCGCGGCAATACCACCAAAGGCATCGTACACATGCTGCGGACGGTCGGCGGGGCCAAAGAGGTCCACCTGCGGATTAGCGCCCCGCCTGTGCTGCACCCCTGCGTCCTGGGGATTGACACCGGCACTTATGAAGAACTTATCGGCAATCGCCTGACCGTGGATGAAATCCGCGAGTATGTCGATGCCGACTCGCTGGGCTATCTTTCGACCGGCAACTTTGCCGAGGCAACCGGGCTGGCCTGGGATAATATCTGCCTGGCCTGTTTCAACGGGCGCTATCCGATTGACTTTAAATACCGGCCCGGCGGCGCAAAGACCGTCCTCGAAATCAACCGGGTATAGGAGACGATGAGCGAATCACTCAACCTGACTTATAAAGCCGCCGGAGTAGATGTTGAAGCCGGTGACGATGCCAGCCGCCGGGCCGCTAACCTGGCCCGCACGACCTACCGCCCCGAAATTACCGAACTGGGTGGGGTAGCCTTTTTTGATGGCCGCTTCCAGAAATACAAAGAACCCCTCCTGCTAGGTGGCACCGACGGCGTCGGCACCAAGCTCAAAATCGCCTTTGAAACGGGTAAACACGACACGGTCGGGATTGACCTGGTCGCCATGAGCGTCAATGACCTGGCCCGGCGGGGCGGCGAACCGCTGGTCTTCTTACCCTATTTTGCCACCTCAGACCTCAACCCGGACGTGGCCGAGCAGGTCGCCAAAGGGATTGCCGAGGGCTGCCGCCAGGCCAATTGCAGCATCGTTGGCGGCGAGACCGCCGAACTACCCGGTTTCTACCAGCCCGGCGAATACGACCTGGCGGGGTCGGCCTTTGGCGTGGTGGAGCGCAGCCGGGTGATTACCGGGCAAGCTATAGAGGCCGGGGACGTTATCCTGGGCCTGGCTTCGAGCGGGTTGCACTCCAACGGCTATTCGCTGGCCCGCAAAGCCTTGCTGGCCGAGTTCGCCCTCGAACAATATGTCCCCCAATTAAAGGCTACTCTCGGCGAAGCCATGCTGGTGCCGACTCGCATTTATGTAAAGTCTGTCCTGGCGGCTCTCGAAGCGGGGGCGACCTTGCACGGCCTGGCCCATATCACGGGCGGCGGCTTCCGCAAACTCGAAAAGATAATCCCGGCCCACCTGCAAGCCGAAATTGACTTCGGGACCTGGACGCGCCCGGCCCTTTTCCAGCTCATCCAGGATACGGCCAATATTGACGAAGCCGAAATGCGAGGCACCTTCAACCTCGGCATCGGGTTCGCGGCGGTCGTCCCGGCGAGTGAAGCGGAGACCACCAAACGCATTTTCGAGGCTGCCGGGGAAACAGTATACCCCATCGGCACAATTACCGAACGCACGTAATTAACTTCCGAAAGAAATAATAAATCCGGCCAAAAGTTGGTTAATCCTTTAATTTGCTATTAAATCTTTTGTCTTGCCAATGGAAGCTCAACTAAATCGGATCAAGCAAAAACTGGCTTACCTTCAGAGCGAAGGCTGGGAAAAATACCCGGAAGATTTTGCATTTTTTGACCATCAACTGGCGATGAATCCGCCTCTCCCACTTGATAAACTCCTGGAATTTGAACAAACCTATCAACTCAAACTGCCGGAAGGCTACCGCCGGTTTCTTTTGGAAGTTGGTAACGGCGGGGCCGGACCATATTACGGTATTTTACCCCTGGAATATTGGGCCGAAGCATTTTCACCTTCCTGGATTGAAAATAGCCGCTTTGACAAAATGGGGCATCTCCTGGGGGAATGTGATGCCCATCCTCATCCCGGTAAAGATTATGGCGTAAATGAAGAAGATGATTACTTCCTGGAATGGTTCAAAGGAACAATCACGCTTTGTGACCAGGGCTGTAATTATCATTCTTTGCTGGTTGTGCGGGGGAAAGAACAGGGTCGAGTATGTTATAGGGGAATGATGTACGAACCCTACTACATGCCCGACCCTGATTTTCTCTCCTGGTACGAACGGTGGCTGGACGAAACTCTAACTCGCCGCACCGATATGTGGTTTGGTGGGGCCGGTTGGATGTCTGAAGATAAAGGGCCGCCAGACTGGCAGCCGTTGGACCTCGAAGAATTTTTGAAAACCGGGCCAAGACCCGCGGAAACCAGCCGGGAAATTATACGCCTGGATAAATCCCCATCTCTAAGTTTGCTTAAGCTTCCCGACGATTTGGAAACTGAAGAGGATATTCCCTTCTAAAAGAATATTAAGGACTTTCAGCCGATACAAAATCGGCCTTTTCGTTTTATAATGAATTTCGTTGAATGACGTGAATTTTAGCCGGTTAATAATCAGAAAGTCCTTTGCCCATGCGCTCAGAATTCCTGCCCTTTTTCAAACCCCTGCTAAGTGATGCCGAAATAAACGAGGTGGTCGAGACCCTCCGCAGCGGTTGGCTGACCACCGGGCCGCGCACGAAACGGTTCGAGGAAGAATTTGCCGATTTTGTGGGCGCGAAGTACGCCATTGCGGTCAACTCGGCCACGGCAGCCCTGCACCTGGGCCTGGACGCCGTCGGGGTCAAGGCGGGTGACGAAGTGCTGGTTCCAACTTACACTTTCGCCGCGACCGCCGAGGTGGTGAACTATTTCGGGGCCGTCCCGGTGCTGGTGGATTGCGAACCAGGCCAGTTCAATCTCGACCTGGGCCAACTCGAACGCCTGATTACTCCGCGCACGAAAGCAATTATCCCGGTGGACATCGCCGGGGAAGCGCCCGACATGGACGTTTTGCTGGAAATCGCGGCCCGCCACAACCTGAAGGTGGTCGAGGACGCCGCCCACGCCATCCCGGCCAAGTACAAGGGGCGCTGGGTCGGGACGCTCTCGGACCTGACCGCCTTTAGCTTTTACGCCAACAAAAACATCACCACCGGTGAAGGCGGCATGCTGACCACCGACAACGAGGAATACGCCGACCGCGCCCGGATTATGAGCCTGCACGGTATCAGCAAGGACGCCTGGAAACGCTATACTTCAACCGGAAGCTGGTATTACGAAATCTTGCAGCCCGGCTTCAAATACAACATGACCGATGTGGCCGCCGCCCTCGGTCTGCACCAGTTGCAGCGTTGTTTCGAAATGCAGCAGCGCCGCGAAGCCATTGTCGAGCAGTACGACGCCGCTTTTGAGGAAATGCCCGAAGTCGAAATCCCGCCCCGATCGGCCTACAACCAGAGCGCCTGGCATCTCTACCTGCTCCGGCTGAACCTGGATACCCTGAAAATCGACCGCAACGAATTTCTCGACAAGCTAAAGGCGGCCAATATCGGCTTCAGCGTGCATTATATCCCGCTGCACATGCACCCCTACTACCGCGAGAAATTCGATTACCGGCCCGACAGCTTCCCGGTGGCGGCCCTGAACTATCGCCGGGTCGTGACACTGCCGCTCTACCCGGCCATGAGCAACCAGGACGTGCGGGACGTGATTGAGGCGGTCCAGGCTATTGTGGACGAAAACCGGGCTTAAAGAGCGAAAAATGGGAATTGAAGTCGAAGCAAAAGCGGAAAGAAAGCCTTCCCCGTTCTACGGCCCGGCCAAACGGCTTTTCGACCTGGCAGTGGCGCTGGTTTTGCTGGCGGTAACATCTCCGATATTCGGGCTCGTTGCTTTTTTTATAAAGCGGGAGGACGGCGGCCCCATTCTTTACGGCGGGTCGCGCATCGGTAAAGACGGGCGGCCTTTCAAAATCCTAAAATTTCGGACGATGATTCTCAACGCCGATAAGCTAGGCCCCGCCATTACTACCGGAGACGACCGCCGGATTACCAGGGTGGGCCGGGTCCTGCGGGCGTCCAAGCTCGACGAGTTGCCCCAACTAGTCAATGTCCTCAAAGGCGAAATGAGCCTGGTTGGGCCGCGCCCCGAAGCCCCGGTCTACGTGGCCCTCTACACCCCCGAACAGCGCCGGGTCTTGAGCGTGCCGCCGGGGATTACCGGCCTGGCCGCTATCGAGTACCGCCACGAGGTTCGCCTGCTCCATGAATCCACCCTGGCCGATGTCTACGAACGCGAGATTATGCCCGCCAAGCTGAACCTAGATCTGGCCTATATCCGCCGCCGCTCCTTCCTCTACGACCTCGAACTGCTGGCCCGCACCGCCCTGGCCCTCTTTTCCAGGGATTAAAGGGCCGTTACCCGCACCATCTCGATATTTTTCCGGTCAGGTTTTTTAAGTCCCGGGCGGGCCGGGCCGGGCGTGATTTCAAGTTCACCCAGCAACTGCTGCTCAAAGAAAATCGCCAGGCTTTCCCCCTGTTTGCGGAAGCGGAATTGTTGGAAATTTTTCGGGTCGCAGGCTGTTGGCAGCGAAACAGGTTCGCCCTCCCCGGTTTGAAGCTGCCAGCCTGTCTCTCCCCGGCTGAAGGAAATCTCCGGGCCGCTGGCCTGGTTGCGCCAGGCCGGGTAAAAGACGATTTCTCCACCCTGTCCGTCTTCAAGAAGCAGGTTCACCACCAGTTCGTAATCCTCCAGCAGGTCGCCCTTGGTGTAGACCGGGGACGAAAAGGCCGCATCGGCAGGGTCGGGAAAACCCCGCGCCGCCGAAATTTCCGGTCGCCAGCCCGAATAGGTCGTATCGGCAAGTAACGAAGGGGAGTCCTCGAAACCGGGCGTCAGGCCAAACCCGGCAAAGGCGACAGGCGCGGCCAGGGAAAGCAACCGCAATTGGTCGGCTTTACAGGCCAGGCTAAGCGGGCCGGAATTGACCGGGACACCATCGAGCCGGAGCGAAACCCGCCGCCCCTGCACTTCCAGCCGGACCAGGTGAAAAGCGGTCGGGTTGAAATCGGCGGGCAAAGGCAAGGTCTGTTCCTGGGTCACGTCTTCCTCGTCGAGCCAGATTAAACGGGCTTGCTTGTCGCCCGGTTCAAGCAAAAAGCTAAAGACCCCATCCTCGCCACAGTTCAGGCCCAGGCCGTAACCGCCTGGCTGGACTTCCAGGGCTTTTAACTCCACTTCAAGTAGAAAATAGCGGTGGTTTAGGTCCAGGACCGCCGCCGCCTCGTCCACCTCGCGCTGGTAGAGGGTCGAACCTTCCACCTCCCAGGAACCGCCTGCGGCAGACCAGTTAGAGTTAGCCTTATCAAACCCGGCAAAACCGGAAATAGCCGGTCGGGTCGGATATAGCTGGGGGTTAAAGGTCGGCCCCAGCACAATGAGGCGGTCCCCGGCCCAATCGAGCGGGTCAATCGCCATCTGGCGGACCTTGCCATCCCGCGACCAGCGATGATAAACACAATACAACTGGCGGTTATCCGGCCCGCGCACAACCGAATTATGGCCCGGCCCAACCACCTTGCCGGGATTAGTGCGCAGGACCGGCAAAACCTTCTCACCGTCTATCGCCTGGTCCCATTCGCCAGGACGTTCCAGCGTTTCGGTAGTGGCGTAACCGACCCCATAACTGAGGTTCTGCCAGTTGCCGCCGCTGAACATCTGGTAGTATTTATCGTGATGTTTGAGGACGAAGGAACCTTCGATGGTATGCCAGCGCACGCCCCCTTTTTCAGCCCGGTTGGGGTCGTAAATCTGCCAGTCGAATTGAGCGCGGGTGACCGGGCGCGGCTTGCCTTCGGGCGTAAAGGGGTCGAGCAGGCGGTCCATCACCGTACCGGTGCCGATGCGGGGGTGGTCCAGGAAATCGGTCGCGTAGAACAGGTAGAACGTCCCATCGTCGTCTTTAAAAACGTGCGCATCAATGGCGAACTGCTGGGTGGTCAGGGTGTGGCCGCTATCCTCGAAAGGGCCGTCAGGTTGCGCGGCTACTGCGACCCGCAACTCCATATAGACCTCGTTACCGACGCTGTAATACATATAAAAGAGGCCGTTGTGATAGGTAACCTCAGGCGCCCAGTAATGGGTATGACCGCCCGGCAACGGTGCAAGGGCACCGGGCAAGACTTCCCAGTTTACGAGGTCCGGGGAACGAAAAACCCCGAAACAGCGCCCATCCGGCTGAGTACCGGTGCAATATGCAAAATATTCACCACCGTATTTAAGGACAAAGGGGTCGGGACAACTGCCAGGATACACCGGATTCCGGTAAGTTTTTATATTCAAGGTTCATTCCTCGCCTGGCAGACCGCTCGGAGCGGAGCAGCCTGCCATAAATTCTTCCTCCTGCAGAAACCTGAAATAACAGGTAGCAAAATAAAGCCGATATTGCTATCGCTTTGCAGGGATGTTTCCAAAACTCAGGATGAATCCGCGTTAAGTTACACCGCTTTTCCGGCAACTGGCCGGCCCAAGCTTAAGCGGTTATAGGTACGAGACAGGCTATCGGATTGAAGGCTAAAACTATTTCCTGAAAATTACCCCGGACGACCCGGTGGCAATTACATCTTTTTCGGCAGCTTCTTTTCCAACAATTTCTTTACCGTCCACCGGTTGGGTGGCTGAATGGTAACTGATGCCCAGCACCAGGTCCTGGGGATAGTTGCCAAAGCGGCTGCCAAAGAGGTTTAACCCTCCTACGTTCGTGGCATCCGCTTTCACCCCGATACGGACCGAAATAAAAGGAGCCGCGTTTAGGTTCAAATCGTCAATGGTTACATTTGAAATGTTTATCCCGTCCACCCTGGACTCGGTGTTGTCAACGTGCCAGAATTTCAGGAGGCCGTACTGGGTGTTGCGAGGAGTCCACCATTCGGGGGTAAGCCGCCCCGGTTCACCGCCGAAATCGGACGGGCTGGTCCAGGAGCCAAGTTCGACCCCGTTTATCCAGACCGTAATGTCCGAGGGCCAGTTCAGGTTGTAAAGTGGCGCTTCCGAGCAAACCTCCATACTCAGCCGAATTACCGAAGGCACACTGTTTTTCGGGATCCGATTTGGAAAGCGATACTCCACGTAACCCTGGTGAAACCAGAGCAGTTGGGCGGTAAAATGGTCGGGCTCATAGAACGAGGAAGGGTCGTCAAGCATCCCGATAATGCTGGTATCGTTGAGAATACCGCAGGTCGGCTGGACCTGACAATCAATGTAGGCCCCTATAGGCATACTAAATTCGGTGAAGCGTTCGTGGGCTTCCTCAATCACGGGCAAATCCACCACAATCTGGTCATACATCCGGCTACAAACTTTTTGCAGTCCCCGGCTGGCCGGTTCGAATTCGCCACGCACCAGCCCGGCTTCTTCCAAAATTTCTACGTGCAAAGCAGTCGAAGAAAGCGGAATATCAAGCGCCCCGGCGATTTCGCTGATACTGGCAATCCGGTTCGAGAGAAAACGTAAAATCCGAATCCGGTTGGAATTATCGAGAGCTTTTAAGACTTTCTCCGCCAACTGGGGCGGAGTATCATCATCAAGGACGATTATGCGGCTGTTATGCGAACCATTTGACGGTATAGCCATTTCTTCACCGGGTTGAACCTGGGGCCAACATTTATTCAGTTTTATCTAAAGAATATAGAAGGATAATGAGCGAGCGAACTAATCAACACCAAAACCTCATTGTTTCTATGTTTCTTAGATGAAACATGGACCCATAATACCAAAACTTGAGGCTTTGTCAAGACATGAATCGGGTGTGACGCAGACTTTTATCTAAGAAAGTTGGAATAAAACTAAAATTGGTGTATCATCATTATAAGTGATATTTTTGAAAAATGCGATAACTTCCAGGATAACCGGGTCAGGTAAGAATCCCCCTGGAAAATTATGGCAAATTAACTTGTGGAGAATAAGAATCTATGAAGATTAATTTCAATACTTCGGTTGCAAGGGACGCAACCATAACTTCCAGGAGTGAAGATAGCTGTGTCGTAACGTTGGGCGCAAACGGGGGCGGTATCACCCTGCCTCAAATCAAAGGCGCGGGGAAACGCTACGTGGTCGGGGATATTGAGGTGCTGGAAGACCATTCCGTGGCGATGATGTTCCGCTGTTTTTTACCGGGGGCGGAGAAGGAGCGCATCTTCATGCGCTTCGGTATCTTGCCGGAATTCAAGACCCGGATTTGTTTCGACCTCAGTTTGCTGGATAACAGCACCATTTACACCAACCGCACGCCCGGCACTCTGAAACTGGTTGTTCACGGCCAGCGCACCGACATTGACGAGGTCGATAGGTTCGAGCTCGGCATGGAGGATACTTTCCACGATGTGCGCGTCCGGTTCGAGAATTTCTACCTGACCGATGAAAAACCTGCGGACTTCCCCCTGCCCGACAAGAAAATCGTGGACGAGTTCGGCCAGTGGAAAGCCAAGGAATGGCCGGGGAAGATTCATTCGATGGACGAGTTAAAAACGAAACTCCAGGCCCTGGAAGGCGCGGCGGTCTACCCCTTCCCGGAATGGAACCGCTGGGGCGGCGACGCCAACCGGAAGCTAAAAGAGGGTAACGGCTTCTTCTCGACCTTCAAGTCGGCGGACGGACGCTGGCACCTGGTGGACCCGGACGGCTGCGAGTATTTTTCGCTCGGCCCCTGCGGGACCAGGCCGGGCGACCCCTGCCGGGTGGATAGCTTCGAGCAGGTCTGCGACTGGCTCCCTGCCGTGGACGACCCCAATTTCAAAGAGCTTTACAACATAGGGACCACCCGCCGCGCCGCCTATATGCCGCTCGATAGTTTTAAAATGATTAGCTTTACGGCCCTCAATTTGAAAAGGGTTTATGGCGACAACTGGCGGGAGAAATGGACCGAAATTTCTCATCATGTCCTGATGCAAAACGGCATTAACTCGCAGGGCAATTTTCCAGGGCTGGGGGTCAACGACGGCAAATCCAAACTGCCCTATGTGCGCGAGCTTCCCGGCTTCCCCTCGACGGACACACTGATTTTCCGGGACTTTCCCGATGTGCTTTCGCCCGAATACCAGGAGAAATCGGGAAAATACGCCGGGCAACTGGCGGCCTGGAAAGATGATGTCTGGTTGATTGGCTATTTTCTACGGAACGAGCCGGAATTCAACTTCGTGGAGGGATTGGCGATTGCCGACGAAGTGCTGCATAATCCGGCCCAGACCTATACCCGCCGGGGGCTAATCCAATTTTTGCAGGATACCTATGGCACCATCGAAGCCCTCAATGCGGCCTGGGAGACCAATTTTGAGAGTTTTGCCGACTTCGAGAAGCCGATAGACAACTGCTCGACTATGTATCCCAAATCGGAGGCGGACATTCGGAAATATTCGACCTTCCTTATCCGCGAATATATCCGAATTCCGGCCCTGGCCTGCCGGGCCGTTGACGCCAACCACCTGAACCTGGGGTTGCGCTGGTCCAAAGCCTATAACCTCGACATGATGGCCGGGTGGGAATACTTTGATGTTTTTTCCATCAACTGCTACGACTTCGACCCGACCCGCGACATGGATTTCGTCAAAAATGCCGGGGTAGATTTGCCCATCCTGCTGGGTGAATACCACTGCGGCGCGCTGGACCGGGGGTTGACCGCCACCGGCCTTAAAGGAGTGACCGACCAGGTCGAGCGAGGCGTTATGTGGCGGCACTTTGTAGAGAAGGTCGCAGCCCATCCTTATGGGGTCGGGGCCCACTGGTTCCAGTACAACGACCAGTTCTGCCTGGGCCGCTACGATGGCGAAAATTACCAAATCGGCATGATTGACATCTGCATGCAGCCTTATCCCGAACTGATGGAAGCGGTCTACGCCACCTCAAAGGTGCTTTACAGCGTCAAGAACGGCGAAACAGCTCCCTATGAGCGGTTGCCAAAATCCATCCCGATGATTGGCTATTAAATAGTTTCTCAAAAAAAAGAGGTCACCCTGGTTTGAACCTGGGATGACCCTTTTTTATTGTCACGACTGTGCATTGTCCCACGGACCGGAGATTCCGGGGTGATGCCCCGGAATGACAAATACCTGACCGTGATTGCTAATACACTCGTTCAAAGACCAGCACCGGCTTGTCGTGCAGGGGAGCCGGGTAATCCGTCAGCCAGCGCTCACCCGCCAGGATTTCTCCTTCCGGTCCATCCCAGTAATCGCGCCAGTGACCTTTTGGCAGGTAAACGTCACGGGCCTCCGCCCCTTCGTACACGACCGGCGCGACCAGGTAGCGGCTACCAAGCATGTATTGGTCCTCAATCGTACGACATTCGGGGTCACGGGGCCAGTCGAGGATTAGGGCGCGCATTACCGGTTCCCCGGTGGCCGCCGCGTGGCGTCCCGCTTCCGCGACATATGGGATTAACTCCTCTCGCAGCCGGGCCAGTTTGGCAAAGGCTTCGACCAGCCAGGGCGTCCCGTTTTGCTCGGCGATGTTCCAGGGCGTGCGGTCGCGCAGGGGTGGGCGGAAAGCGTTGTACTCGGAATGGTATTGCATAATCGGGCAGAAGACCGCCATAGCGGTCGCCCGCAGGAAAAGCTCTGAAGTCGGGACCGGGCCGCTAAACCCGCCTATATCCCAGCCCCAGAACGGAATCCCCGACAACCCCGCGCTCAACCCGGCCACAATCGAGTGGCGGAAGGCCGCGAAAGTCGAGTTTTCGTCCCCGGCCCAGTGGCAGGGCGCGTTCTGCGACCCCGTGAACCCGGCCCGGCTAAAAGTAACGCCCGTATGGCCGTTAGCCTGTAAAGCGTCGTAATACATCTGGGTATACAGGCGGGGGAAGGCATTTATCAGTTCGGAACCGCGCCGCCCATCCGAGAAGCGCAAATCGTTCCCCCACAGGTGTTCGCCTCCATCGGTCTTAAAGCCGTCCACGCCCAATTCCTCAATCAGGTAAGCCCGTTTTGACATCCACCAGGCGCGGGCCGCCGGGTTTGTTACATCGAGAATATAGGCCCCGTTAAACCAGATACCGGGGTTTTTGTAGGGCGTGCCGTCGGCGTTCAGGACCACGAAACCCTGCTCGATGGCGTAGGCGGTATCGAGGCGGTGTTGTTCCAGGCTGTCAAGCTGGGGCTTCTGCCCGGCCTGGGCCCGTTCGAGCATGCTCTGTTCGACTTCCTCGAAGCTTTTGAGGACCGGGATTTGCCACAATATAAGCTTGATACCCCGGCGGTGCAGCTCGTCAATCATGCCTTTGGGGTCGGGCCAGTGGCCGTTGGCGGGGAGAGTAAAATCGGCCAGCCGGGGCGGTCGCGCAGGGTCGGCGGGAGTGTAGGTGGCATCGTTAAAGACATAAAAGGTCGTTTCGTCGGCCCAGGCTTCGATAACCACCACCCCGACCGGGATACCGGCGGCGGCGCTTCGGTCTACCACCTCCATTACCCTCTTCTGGCTATTCCATTCGTTGCCGCTGACCCACAGGGTGTAAATCCAGTCCGGCGGTAAGGCCGGTTTGCCGGTCAGGTCCGTAAAAGCGGCCAGGACTTCTTTGGGTTCGCCGCTAAAAAGGTAGAGGTCGAGGGTATCGCCCGGCAGTTCAACCTGGCAGGAAAGCGGTCCATCCTGGGGCAAATAGAAACGGGCGTAGGCGCTGGTATCGAGAAAGAGGCCGAACCCGTCCGGCGAGAGGCCAAAGGATATTGGGAAATAGGTCCGGTCGCCCTGGTCTTTATACTGCTCGTAGACCCGGATGTCCGGCGAGAGGCCGCGCTGGTTCAGGTGGTCGAAGCGTTCCCCCAGACCGTAAAAGTCGTGCGAAGCTTCCGAGAAGTTGAGGCGCAGGGTTTCGAGTCCCCCCTCCGCCGTGAGTAAGCCCTCGAACAGGCCCGGCGCGCTTTTCAAAACTTCCTCGCCACCCGCCCCGGAAAGGGTTAAACCGGATTGGCCGCTCAAGGTGAGGTGGCTACCGGGAGCGACCACGCTCACTTCACCTAAAGGGGCGAGGTCCGGCGCGGCGTCCAGCCCGGTCCGTTCAAAATGCAACTTAAATGTGTTCTCCCCTGATATGTTGGCGGCCAGTTTGAGTAAAGTCTTACCCTGGTAACACAAAAAGAGTTGCCCTTCCGCGTCCGAAACAAGTTCCAGGGGCTGCCAGCTACGAATTCCGAAACCGTATTCGTAACTTAAAATCGGGCCAGCGTCAGGTTGAGTAGAAAAAGTATATTCCACCCGGTCGCCGTAGGCGAAGGGGCCAAAACTGGCTTCCCAGCACAATTGCTGCGCGTCCTCTTTTCTGGTGACCTCGGCCAGGGTGGCATCGTTGGCCGGGCCAGTCGGGGTAGCGGTGGCAACTTCATTAAGAGGGGATACGGCCAGGAAGGGCGAAGCCTGGCGCGGGGCCAACCCCATTTTGTGCATGGGCAAAGGCGGTTGGACCTCGCCGTTGAGCCGCCAGAGGCAGTAAATCTGCCCTGGTTCCCGGTCGAGCGGCACGGTCAGGCCGAGCGAGACTACTTCGCCAGACTGGGGATGGCGGGGGAACCTTTCATCGGGGCCGTGGCCGTAGGGCGCTTCAAAACCGAGGGGCCGGTGGGTTAATAAATCTTGCAAAATAGTTTCACTCATAGATAACTCTTTTATCGGTAGCCTTTTGTCGTTTTTTCCGGTCAGTCACACTTTTGAGAAATTTGGCCGGTTTACCCTAAAGGCGGCCTTCGCCAAAAAGGTTCGTGTACAAAACCAGGTACATGGCGTGCGACCAGAGCAACGGGCTGGCCGACAGACCCCATTTTTCTTCCCAGGGTTGGCGGTGTTCGGGGGCCAGCAGGTAGTTCGTAACCTGTTCGGGCATGTCGCCGTTGGGTCGAGCTTGCCGGGCGACCCAGTGGAGACAGTCCAGGGCTTTCTCGCGCTGTCCGGCCTGGGTGTAGTACCAGCCAAGCCAGGCCGTCAGGAGCAGCCACTCTCCGCCGCCGAAATAGACATCTTTGCGGTAGCGATAGACCCCACCGTCCGGTGCGACCAGTTCCTTCGCAATCCGGTCGAGGGTCTTTAACATGATTTTACCGCGTGGTGGAAAGAGGCCGTAAGGCACACCCGCCCCTAACAAACTGGCGTCCACGTCCTCACGTCCCAGTGATTTTACCAGGCTTCCTTCCAGCAGGCCATTGGCCCGCACGAAACGGCGCAGGGCGTTAGCCTGTTTTTTGCCTTCGAGACAGACCGGGTTGGACGGGTAGAGTTTGACCGCCGCGACCAGACCGCCATAAATCGCGGCCAGGGTAGCGGGGTGGACATCATCGACATTTTCCTCCCAGCAGTCGTAGTTGGGCAACCGCCAGAAAGCCGACAGGTAACGCACTGTCAACTCGACCGCCGGGCGCAGTTCCTCCCGCAGCTTTTCGTTGGGAGCGCGCCGCAGGTGTTCGCCAAAGGCCCAGAGCCAGGTGCCGTAGCCGTCAAGCTGGAAGTTCCACCACTCCTCTTCGCCGGTTTCCTCGGTCCCTTCGAGGGTGAACCGGGTATTGAGGAAATCGGCGGCGGAAAGCTTCTCCCCGGTGGCAAACCGGGTAAGCGCGGACTCGGCTTTGGCCTCTTGCCCGGCCAGGGTCCTGCCCACCCAGCGAAAGAAGGCCACGGCCTGGCCCGATTGCCCGATCCGGTCGAGGGCGTGGGCGCAAAAGGCCCCGTCCCGCAACCAGCAGTAGCGGTAGACCGTGAAGGCCGGCGAGGCTATGAGGGCCCCGGTTTCGGCCTGCCCGGCCTGTAAAACTTCCCGGCTGTGGTGGGCCAGTTCGCGCAGGGCCGCCCGGTCGAGCCGGGTTGCAACCGGGGAACCGCCCGCAGGCGGTCCCGGTTGTCCGAGTTGAGGAGAGATTAAAAGGTCGGTCATCGTGTCCTTACCTGTCTGGTAGAGGTGAGCTTACTTCGGTTGAAGCAGCTTCGTCACCTGTTCCTGCAAATTGTCGAGGGCTTGCTGGGGCGTTTCCTGGCCGAGCTTGGCTTTGGCTAACTCTTTGGTGGTCGCGTCCTGCAACTCACTCTCGCGGTCGATAACCGGCGGGGTCACAGCCGTTTCGAGGGCCTTGAAGACAATCTGGCGGCTGGGCGGGGGCGTCTGCTTCAGGTACTGGTCAAAAAGCGACTGGTCGGTCAGGGCCGGGAGTTCCCAACTGGCCGCGACCCGGATTTTGGCTGCTTCGGTGCTGGAAGTGAAGAAGCGGGCCCATTTCCAGGCGGCGTCGGCCTGGGCGGTCTTGCTGGAAATCACGATACCGTTGGCGAAGAACTGGTGCGCCTTGGTGGTGTTGCCGGGCTCCAGGGCGATGTCCCATTTGAAAGTCGCGTCTTTGACGGCGCCAAAGTTCCAGATACCACTCCGCCACATTGCCAGCTTGCCGTCCTTAAAGAGGGCAGTATCAGAGTCGGGCTGGCTGCTCAGGTCGGCTTCACCGGGGCTGACTTTGTAGGTATTAAACTTATCGAGCATGAACTTGAGGGCTTCAACGTTCTGGGGGCTGTTGACGGTCGGTTTGCCGCTGGCGTCGAACATCGCGCCGCCGTTCTGGGCAATCATCTTGTAGAACTCGAAGAACTGCACCGGCTGGTAAGTGCCCCAAACTCCCGCTTTCGCGTCGGTCAACTTCTGGGCGGCGGCGATTTCATCCTTCCAGGTCCAGCTATCGGTCGGATAAGCTACCCCGGCTTTGTCAAAGAGATCTTTGTTGTAGTAGAGGACCACGTCCGAGAAACTTTCCGGCAGACCGTATTGTTTGCCGTTCTGGGCGAAGGCGGTGTAAGCCCGCGGGTAGAAGATGCTCGGTTCGAAGGTCTTGTCGGCGGAGGCCAGCGAAGACATGTCGTAGAGGACGCCCTTGTTAGCGTAGCTCACGAAGTTTTCGTAGTTAAGCTCGTAAACGTCCGGGGCGGTATTACTGGCGACCAGGGTCTGCAACTTGGTGAAATAGGTGTCGTAAGACGCCGTTTCAACCTTGACCGTGATATTCGGGTAGACCGCGTTGAAAGCCTTAATCATGGCATCCAGGTCTTTGAGGTGGTCGGGAGCCGCCGAGAATGTGAAATAGGTAATCGTAACCGGGGCGGCGTTCGCAGCCGCACTTGTGGCAGCAGCCGTAGTTGCAGCGGTGGTGGCCGCCGCCGTAGTAGCCGCAGCACTCGTAGCGGCGGCGGTTGTAGCAGCCGCCGTGGTTGCCGCAGCAGCGGTAGTCGCAGCCGGGGCGGTGGTTGCAGCAGGAGCAGTCGTCGCGGTGTTATCGCCGCAGGCCACCATCACCAGGGCCAGCATTAACCCGGCGACCAACCCCATAAAAGGCCGAATAAAACTCATTCGGGTTTCCATCTTATTAAATCCTCCTCGATTTTAAGGACAATCGATTTGCCCGTCTAAAAAACTCAGCACTAAAGTAAGGTCTGACCTTCATGGTGGTAACGACCTGAAAATTTGGCCGGAACTAGCCTTTAAGGCCCCCGGAAGTCAGACCCTGTACGAAATAACGTTGCGCGCACAGGTAGAGCGTGATGATTGGTAACACGGCCAGGACCGCCCCGGCCATTACCAGGTTCCATTGGGTTGTCCAGCGGCCTTGCAGGGTTGCCAGGGCCACCGGGAGCGTCATGATTTCGGCGTCGCGTGTGACAAAGAGCGGCCAGAGAAAACTATTCCAGGCGCTCATGAAGCTGAGTACGGTCAGGGTCGCCAGGGACGGACCCGATAGCGGCAGCACCAGCCGTAAGAAAACCGTCCAGTAGCTCGCGCCGTCCAGGTTAGCCGCTTCCTCGTACTCTTTGGGGAAGCTCAGGAAGGACTGGCGCAAGAGAAAAACTCCAAAGGCGCTAAAAGCGCCGGGTAAAATCAGGCCCTGGTAGGTGTTGACCCAGCCCAGCCCTGTCATCAGGATGAAAAGGGGCGTAATCGTGACCTGCGAGGGTATCATCAGGGTCGCCAGGTAAATCACAAACAGGAGGCCGCTCCCCCTGAAAGGGATGCGGGCAAAGGCAAAGGCGGCCATCGCCGAAAACAAAAGCTGGGCCAGGGTTGTTATGACCGCCACCAGCACGCTGTTAAAAAGGATACGCCAGACCGGGAAAGCGTCGGCAATCGCGGCGTAATTCGCCAGGGTCGGGTTGGCCGGAAACAGGGTCGGGCTGGTAGTCGTCACCTCGCTGGCCGTCTTAAACGAGGTCGAAAGCATCCAGAGGAACGGGAAGACCGCAAACAGGGCCGCTGCCACCAGGGCCAGGTAAACCAGGACCGTCCGCACGATTTTTAGAGTGCTTGCCAGGTTGGTGGTCCGGGGGTTCGAGGTTATATAGGTCATTGGTTTCCCGTGATTTTCTGCTTGCATTTTGCTACCCTGCGCTCCTGAGCAAATAATGTTCGATTTCTTTTCTTGTCCTGACCCCGGCAAGTCGGGCCGGGTTTGCTAAAACGTACCGGGCAGGAATTACTGGTAATGGACCATCCGTTTTTGCAGCCACAACTGGACCAGCGTGACGATGAATATCAGGGCGAACAAGACCCACGACATCGCCGAGGCGTAACCGAAACGGCTGTAGCGGAAGGCATTGTTGACGATTTCGCCGACCAGCACCTGGGTCGAACCGGCAGGACCACCCGCCGTCATTACATAGACCTGGTCGAAGACCTGGAAGGAATTTACCAGCGAGATAACCACCACAAAGAAGATGGTCGGCGAAAGCAGCGGGATGGTGATGCTGCGGAGCATCCTGAAACCGGCGGCCCCATCGAGGCTGGCGGCTTCATAATAGTCAGGGGCAATGCCCTGCAACCCGGCCAGCAGTATCATCATCACAAAACCGAGGTCTTTCCAGACGCTTGCCAGGATTATCGAGGGCATGGCCCAGTTGGGGTCGAAAATCCAACCCGGCCCTTCGATACCGACCAGCCCCAGCAGCCAGTTGACCAGGCCATAGCGGGGGTTGAGCAGCCATTTCCACAACAGGGCCACCGCGACCCAGGCCGAAACGACGGGCAGGAAGAAGGCGACCCGGAAGACCAGGCGGACCCGCAAATTCTTGTTCATCAGCAGCGCCAGCCCCAATCCGAGGACAAGGACCAGCGGCAGATAACCGAAGATAAAATAGAAGGTATGTTTAAGGGCGTCCCAGAAGTCGGCGGAGCCCAAAAGGGCCGCGTAGTTGTCAAGGCCGAGCCAGCGGGCCGGGGTGAGCAAGTCCCACTCGGCAAAGGAAAGGACGAAAGAGGCCAGAATCGGGATGACCAGGAAGACCAGCATCCCGATGAGGTGCGGCCCCAGGAAAAAGGTAATCCACAGCCGCCGGACCCAGTTCTTTTCGCCAACTTTCTTACTAACTACTGCCATCGTACGCCCCCATCCTTGGAAGATTTTTTTAGATTTTCGTGCTGCATGGTTCTGACGAGCTAGATTCCGCCGTTGACCGGCGAGAGGAAGAACTGGCGCAGCACCAGGCTGGCCGCGCCCCTGGCCCAGCTTTCGTCCCCGGCGGGTTCGATAGCCAGCCGCATTTCCTGACCTAACCGGGCGAAGGTATGGGCTTCGAGGGCCTGGTGCATCGGGTCGAACAGGATAGACCCGGCTCCCGCCCCCGAACCGGAGAGCAAGACCAGTTGGGGATTGAGCAGGTTCACCAGGTTTGCCAGGCTGACCCCCAGCAGCTTTCCGGCCAAACGGAAAGCTTCCAGGGCCACAATATCTCCGGCCCTGGCCTGGTCCAACAGGCGCAAGATTTCGTGTTCGGGTGCCTGTAAAGAATTGGCGGGTATTTCCTCGCCGCGCATTTCCTGGGCCGTATGGAGAATGCCCCAGTCCGAGGCGTACGCTTCCAGACAGCCCAAATTGCCACATTCACACTGACGGCCATCAATTATTACAGTCGTGTGGCCGAACTCTCCGGCTCCCCCCAGGCCGCCCCGGTAGACATCGCCGTTTATCACCAGGCCGAGACCCACGCCGCGCCCCATAGTGATGGTCAGGAAATGGTCGAATGGCTGGCCCTGGCCGAATAACTTTTCGTAGATTGCCAGGCTGTTCACATCGTTATCGACGTAGACCGGCATGTTGAGCAGGTCGCCGAGCGGTTCGCTGATAGCCACGTCGTACCAGCCGAGAATAGGCGAGTCGATGCAGATGCCTTTCTCGCTATTGATAAGACCGGGCATGCCGAGGCCCAACCCGATCATCTTGGCGCGGGCGAGACCGCTCCGCCCGATAAGGGCCTGGACCTGTTCGGCGAGCAAAAAAATCGCCTGCTTGCCATGGTCGCGCAACTCGAAAGAATAGCGCTCCGAATAGACGATTTCACCGTTCAGATTGAGGATAACCGCGATTATTTCGTATTCGGTCAATTTCAAACCGATAGCGAAACCGCCTTCGGGCCGGATTTCGAGCAGGACCGGCTTGCGGCCCCCGGTCGATTCGGCGGCCCCACTTTCGAGCAACAGATTGCGCTCCAGGAGGTCGCCGGTGATATAGCTGATGGTTGCCAGGCTCAAACCGGAAAGCTCGGCCAGGCGGGTCCGGGCTACCGGGCCTTCGGTCTTGATGAGGTTCAAGAGGCTGTTCTGGTTAATGTCGCGTATTAGCTGGCGGTTAGCCGGTCCGTTTTTTGACTTCATCAGCGTTTTTCTACTTTCTTCATTCATTGAATAAAGTAAGTATAGCGCCCCTTTTTTCGGTTGTCAATACCCGGCCAAAAAGATTTTGTAGAACAAATTTGGAAATTATTTTTTGGGAAGAAATGTGGTTTACTATATTCGGGTTGTAAAAGTTTAGGTTAAAAGAAAGCTAAGCATTGAATTGCTAACTTTATTTGTGTAAAGGGGGAATTTGGCATGGTCACTTTTGAAATAATACCAGGAATAGGTATTGGTCCAATTAAGTTTGGCTTTACCAAGGAGCAAGTGAATCGGGCATTGGGTATGGAACCAGTAAATGAATTGCTAAGAAGCTCCAAGAATAATGATGAGAGAGGCTTCTACTATCCAGATGGTATCTTGATGGTTAGTTATTCAGACAAAGATTCAACGATTGATTTTATAGAAATTACAAATTCAGCTCAAATTAAACTCATCTATAAGGGAATCGACCTTTTTCCAATTGAAATGGACAACCTGGCAGTTCTTATTTCCAAGGAAACTCCTTTTGATGAGGATAACCAATTTTCGGGATATTCTTATGTCTTTCCGGCCCTCGAATTAGCTTTATGGCGAGAAGCAACACCAAACGATTTTATAGGTGACGACGAATATCAAGATGAAGATTGGTTCAAAGAAGATTTTGAAAAATCAAAATATTGCACAACGATATGTCTGGGAGTTAAAGGTTACTATTCGGATAACCCTGTGTGGAGAAACCCCAAAATCACATAAAAACTAAACATGAACTATATACACTTTCCATTTCCCCCGAACTAAAAAGGCCGGGATTTTAGGTTAAATGAGCTAAACATGGTATAATATCGCTTGATTTTGTAAGCGAATTCGGAAGGACGGTATTGCCCGGTGAGCTATAATCCCGCGAACCCTTTAATTATTCAGAGCGATAAATCGGTACTTTTAGAGGTTAATAACCCGCTTTACGAGGACGCTCGCGACGAACTGAGCCGCTTTGCCGAGCTTGAGAAAAGCCCCGAATATATTCACACCTACCGTATCACGCCGCTTTCGCTCTGGAACGCCGCTGCTGCCGGGGTCGGCGCGGAAACGATTACCGAGGCCCTGGCCCGTTTTAGCAAATTTCCGGTTCCTTCCAACATCCTGGCCGACATCAAAGACTATATCTCGCGCTACGGTCGCATCAAACTCCTTTACGAGGATGACAAACTGGTCCTGAAGAGCAGCGACAAACTGCTGCTAATGGAAGTCGAGCGCAACAAGAACATCCAGCCCTTTATTATCCAGCGGCTGAACGAAGAAACTTTACAGGTAGACCCCGCCAAACGCGGCTATATCAAACAGGCCCTGGTCCAGTTCGGCTACCCGGCGGAAGATTTGGCCGGGTACAACCCCGGTACCCCGCTCGAAATCACCCTGCGCGAAACGACCCTTTCGGGACGGCCCTTTGGCCTGCGTGACTACCAGGACGACTCGGTCGGGGCCTTTTACGCCGAGGGAAGTTATAGCGGCGGGAGCGGGGTCGTGGTGTTGCCCTGTGGCGCGGGTAAAACCGTCGTCGGGATGGGTGTCCTCGACAAACTCCAATGCCACACCCTGATTCTGACCCCCAGCACGATTGCGGTCCGCCAGTGGATAAACGAAATCCTCGATAAGACCAACATCACGCCCGACCAGATTGGCGAGTATACCGGTGAGCGCAAGGAAATCCGGCCTATCACCGTGACGACCTACCAGGTAATTACCTACCGGCCCTTCACGGTCAATAAAGAGACGGGCGAGGTCGGCGAATTCCCCCATCTCCAACTCTTTACCAGCCACGATTGGGGCCTGATTATCTATGACGAGGTCCACCTGCTGCCCGCCCCGGTCTTCCGGGTGACCGCCGAAATCCAGGCCAAACGCCGCCTGGGCTTAACCGCGACCCTCGTCCGCGAGGATGGCCGCGAGAGTGACGTTTTCTCACTGATTGGTCCCAAGAAATACGACATGCCCTGGAAAGAACTGGAAGCCCAGGGCTGGATTGCCACCGCCGAATGTTTCGAGATACGGACCGAACTCCCTTCCGGCGAGCGTATGGAATATGTCCTGGAAGAAGACAACCGGGTCAAGTACCGGCTGGCCTCGACTAACAGCCGCAAATATGAAATCCTCTATCAAATCCTCCAAAAACACCGCGAAGACCACGTGCTGGTCATCGGGCAGTACATCGAGCAACTCGAACGCATCGCCCGGATAATCGACGCGCCCCTGATTACCGGCAAGACCCCCAACCAGGAACGGGCCAAGCTCTACGGGCAATTCAAGACCGGCGAGTTAAAAGTGCTGGTGGTCAGCCGGGTCGCCAACTTCGCGATTGACCTGCCCGACGCCAACGTGGCTATCCAGGTTTCCGGCCTGTTCGGGTCGCGCCAGGAAGAAGCCCAGCGCCTGGGCCGGATTTTGCGTCCCAAAGAGGACGGCCAGGCGGCCTACTTCTATTCAATCGTTACGCGCGACACCAAAGACCAGGACTTCGCGGCCAACCGCCAGTTGTTCCTGACCGAGCAGGGCTACCGCTACACGATTATTGATGCCGCCGACTTCCTGGCCGACGTAGAAGAAGGCCAGTTCCGCGAACTCGACCCCCAGGCCCTCCCGGCCCCGGCGGTTGCCTTACTCGAAACCACCAAAACTGAATTGCATTCCGTTAATAGTAATGGGACTTCCCTCCTGGTCCCCGAAGACGAGGACGAACCGGAAGACGCCGAGGAAGCAGCGGAGTTCGACGAACTCGAACAACAATTTGAGCAGAGCCGGAACTTCCCGGCGACTGCCAGGACCCAGTCCGAGACCTCACAAGTTAAAACCGCCCAGGCCAGGACTTCGCAAGCCAGGACTTCAAAAGGTTCGAAAACCGCGCCAGCCTCGGAACCGGCGGTCCGGTCCCGCGGGCATTTACGTCTGGTTAAATAAATTCCGTCCCTGTCTGTGATACAAACCACTGACATTTAGGGATTTTAACTGATATAATCAAGCTGGCGCTTGCTAAAGGTGGGCAAGCGCAATGTTTTCCCCATAACCGCTGATACAAAGACTTTTTGAAAATGCAAAATTTGAAACGCGACAACCTTATTTTTGGCCGCTATCGCTTGCAACAATCGCTGGGCAAGGGTTCTTTTGGCGAGGTTTTTTATGCCGAAGACCTTCAATTTGACCCGCCCCGCTCGGTCGCGTTCAAATTGCTCCATCCTCAATATACTACTGACGCCCAGGTCCGGGAAGATTTAAAAAGAGAGGCCGGCATATTAGCCCGCTTCGACCATCCCAACATCCTGAACGTCCTTGACTTTGGTATCACCGAGGAAATCGCTTTTATCGTGATGGAACTGGCCCAGGGCGGCTCGCTGGCCCGACGTTTGCGGCCCGATCCGACCAAACCGCCGGTCCCGCTGCCCTTGCCGGAAGTGGCGACCTATCTCGACCAGATGGCCGACGCCCTGGACGAAGCCCACGACCAGGGACTGATTCACCGAGACATCAAACCACAGAACATCCTGTTGGACCGGCGGGGCCGCATCCTGGTGGCCGACTTTGGCCTCGCGACCGCCGTAACAGGCAGTTCTTCCTCGGTCATGGTCGATACTTCGGGGAGTGGCACCCCTCTTTATATGTCGCCTGAACAATGGCAGGGCAGGGCAGGGCGCGCCAGTGACATTTATTCGCTGGGGGCGGTGCTTTTCCAGATGGTCAGCGGTTATCCACCTTACCAGGGCAACCAGTTTGAGCTTTTCGGCCAGCACCTCAATACCCCGGTCCCACGTCTTTCCGATAAAGCGCCGAACCTGGTCTATCCCCCGGCCCTCGACGATATAATTGCCTTCGCCCTGGCAAAAGACCCCCGCCAGCGCGTCCGGCCCGCCAAAGAGTTGGCCAGGCTGTTCCGCCAGGCCATTGAGATGCACTCCCAACCGACCATTGCCGTCCAGCCGGTTACACCGCGCCCGTCTGGTAACCTGCCAAACGCCGGGACCAACAATCCGCTGACGGGTCGTCCACCGTTCAACCCGCCCACAAACCCGCCGCTCTCCAACCCCGGTACGGGTTATGGACCCGGCACAAGTTCGGGGTCCGGCTACCCGCCCGGCTCGATTTCTGGCAGCAATTTCCCGGCAGGTTTGTCCAGCCCGAATTACCAGCCTAACAATTTTAACCAGCCTAACCCTAACCAGGCACCGCCGCGCCCTTACGAAAATAAGCCGAACCCCGGCTCGAATCCGCCCGGTTCTTACCAGGGCGGTAACCCGGCGGCGACCAGTTCTTTTCAACCCTACCAGGGGCCAACCAATCAATCCCAATCCGGCCCGGCGGCGTCCTTTTCGCCGTTGGGAAACCAGCAGGGGAATGCTCCTGTCTATCCCGTTTCGGGGAGCCAGCCCAAACCGTCCCAACCGGCCCCGGTTTCGGGGAGCCAGCCCCGGCCCGCTCCTGCGCCTGTGGTCTCGCCCACCGCGCCCGTAATTCAACCGGCGTCAACCCAGGAAAAAAAGGGTATCCCGGTCTGGGTCTGGCTAATTGCAGCAGTAATAATCTTGCTGGTCGCAGGAGCGATTGCCTTCGTGGTAATAAACGGGAATAACTCTAACCAGACCGGCCCGAACACTGCCCAGGTCACGAATACCCCGGCTAATTCGGTGGCGGCTACCACCGCCCCGGTAGTTGGTACAACAGCAGTCGCGACTACTGGGGTTACCACCCCACCGGCCACTACCGCCGCCGGTACTACTGCCCCGGCTACCACCGAGGCTTCAACCACCAGCGCGCCGGATACCACGGCGGTTGCGACCACCGCCCCGGCTACGACCCCGCCCCCAACAACGGTAGGGCCAACGCCGACCCCGGCCCCGTATGGCACGAATTTCGCCACCTTCCAGGCCCATAATAATATTGTGCTGAACATGGCGTATTCACCCGACGGCAAGACACTTGCGACTGCCTCGGAAGACGGCACCGTCAAACTGTGGGACACCTCCAACAACCAGCTAAAAGCCACTTTAGCCGGGCATACCGGGCCGGTGCGGGCCATCGCTTTTGCACCTAACGGTAAGTATCTGGTATCTGGCTCGGCGGATAAAACCGCTTTTGTCTGGGACTTATCGAACAACTCCCGCAAATACGTCCTGTCAGGCCAAACCAGCACGATTACCTCGGTGGCCTTTAACCCCGATAGCAATTCCCTGGCGACCGGCTCGGACGACAAGACTATCTTTTTGTGGAACCTGGAAACCGGGCAGAAGTTCGGCGCGACCTTTAAGGACGACGATAATGTGACGGCGGTGGCCTATTCTCCGGACGGCAAAACCCTGGCGGCAGGTTCGCAGAATGGCAGTTTAAAGATGTGGGACCTGGGGAACGCCCAGCCAAAACCGGCCCCGCTGGGCAAAGGCCACGATGGCACCATCTGGTCGCTGACTTTCTCGCACAACGGCAAGTACCTGGCGACCGGTTCGCTCGATAAAACTACCCGGCTCTGGGATATAGATGGGGATAAGGTCAGCTTACACTTCTTATATGACGACTCCACCCAGGGTGTCCGGCAAGTAGCCTTCACACCGGATGATACTCACCTGATAAGCGCCTGTGATGACACTACTGCTTATATCTGGGACACCGTCAGCGGTAATGGCATCACCAAACTCAGTGGAAATACCAAAGAAGTTTATGCGGTCGCAATCTCGCCGGATGGCAGGACCGCCGCGACCGGGACCGCCGATGGAGTGGTCAAACTGTGGAGCCTGGTAAAGTAAAATACCAGGCTTCAAATTAAACCTGGCGGCTCTTTTCCTCGTAGGCGATTTTCAAGTAATGCGCCCCGTTAACCGAGTCACCCCGCTCCAACAAAACTTCCCCATATGAAAAATAGGCTGAACTGAGCAGTTCGGGCTGGCCGACCTTTTTCAAGCGTCCGATGGCCTGCTCGAAATATTTGTCGGCCTCTTTAGGCTCTTTTTTCTTCTCGTAGATACGGGCTAACGTCAGCAAAACTTCTCCGGCGGCCATATCGGGATTGCCATAGGTGCTATCGGTCGAATAGCTGTTGCTTAAAGTAACCGCCTGGTCAGCTTCCTGGAAGGTATTGTAGGCGCTGTTGGCCGCGTCCAGGGCTTCTTTCAAACGGTCCTGGCGCAAGAACAGGTTCGCCAGGCTGTTACAGGCAGCAATCTGGATGGCGGAGGGGAGTTTGGGCGAGGCACTGGCCAGGGCGGACTGGAAACATTCTTCCGCCTCCTTCCAGTTGTGACCGGAAAGATAGGTCTTGCCAAAGACCAGGTGCAGGTTGGTAACCAGGCGGGCCGTTTCAAAACTTTCCAGGGCCGAGGAAGCCTGTTCGATAGCCTGCCGGGCAGCCCCAAGGTTATTCTCGGCCTGGTATTGCTCCGCGATTCCCCAGTAGGTAGCTACCAATTTTTCGGGGGTGGAAACACCCGCTGCCACCTCGCTGGCTTCCTCAAAAAGACCCCGCGCGGCGTCGTGCATATCGAGCGCGGTATAAACCTGGGCGAGGTCGGCATAAATCGCCAGTTTAAGGTTAGGGTCGCGCACCTGACCGGCCTGGATAGCATCCAGGCTGAGTTTGTGTTGCTCCTGGGCAAGCAGGTATTTATGCTGCCGGTAGTAAATTTCACCGATTAAAACCCGGCAACGCTCAACCCAGGTATATTCTTCGAGTTCTTCCCACTCTTTAAGGGCATCTTGCAGACGGTTCAGGGCTTCGGTAGTGCGTTCGAGGCCGGAAAGCACCCGTCCCTCCAAAAAGATTACCTCGGACCCTTCCTGCTCGCTCAACCGCTCCCGGTCAAGTTTCTCAAGAATAGCGAGGGCTTCTTCTTCTTTACCACCCTGGCTGACCAGCAATCTGATCTGGGCCAGCGCCAACTGGGCTTGCTGAGTTTCAATGTCCGGTTCGAGCGTTTCGAGAAAATAGGATGCCGGTAGTTGAAGCCGCCGGGCCAGGATACGCAAGGCTTTTATGGATGGGTGAATTTTGCCAAGCTCGACCGCAGATACATAACTTTTGGAGAATGTATCCCGCGCCAATTCATCCTGAGTAAGTTTACGTTCCTGTCTGGCGGCCCGGATGCGTTCTCCAAGGGGCAACGACTCCATGTCAAGTCTCCAAAAGTTTTCTATAAATTTTACTATAACTTATTCTGAAAGGCGCTATCGTGATATACTTACCGGAAAAGAGGTTGTTTACCCAGTAGGCAACTCCTGGTATGGGGACGCGTTTTAACAATCTAGCCAGGTCAAAAACTATAATATTTAAACCGGTAACTATAATGTGAAAACGGATATACTAACCACCCAATTTTCATTTATATGAAAAAAGCTATCTATATTCTAACAGAAGTTGTCAAAAATAAAAAGCAATTTCAAATCTGTTTTTAATTTGAAAGTCTAAAACCTATATGTGGCAAATTGACCGGGATATTCTAAGAATTTTCCTGCCTTCGAGTGGTGAAAGATTCATTGATTCGATAAATAATCGAGCGCCTTTTTTTGCGCTTACAGTAGCCTATACCGACACGGTTCAATTGCCCGGTATCAGCGGGGCGGGTGTTAGCGAGGAATTGCGTGAATTGACCGCCCAGGCCGACGCCGAAATTCTTTATCACGGCAAAGCTTTATGCCTACCAGGTGGGGTGCCTTCCAATCCAACCGGTACCCCCGGCCCCTCTATTATCACGCGGGCGGCCTTCGATTTACTGCCCGGTTGCGGCTATGTCTGTGTGGACGCCGGGCTTAAAACACCTCCGCAGATGCCTGGGGTCATTTCCCCCCCCGGGGCGGGCCCGGCCAGAGCAATTACCACCGGGCAAGCCCTGGGCCAGGATGAAAAGCGAGCGGCCCAACTCTTTACGTCAGGCTGGCAGATTGGCGACCAACTGGGCCGGACTAACGCCGCCAACGGCTATCTATTGCTGGCCGAAAGTGTGCCGGGCGGCACCACCACCGCCCTGGGGCTACTGTTGGGGCTGGGTATAAATGCCGAAAGGCGGGTCAGCAGTTCGATGCCCGGCAACACCGCCCACGAACTCAAACTGGAAGCGGTCCGGTCCGGATTCGCCGCTGCCGGAAAGACCAAAGGCGCTTTTGTGCGTAACCCGCTGAGTGCCGCCGCCAGCCTGGGCGACCCGATGCAACCGGTAGTGGCCGGGATGGCCCTGGCCGCCTCGAAATACCTCCCGGTGGTCCTGGCGGGAGGCACCCAGATGGCGGCGGTGCTGGCCCTGGCGGCGGCGCTATCCCGCTCGGAGGGAGATACTTTAAGCGGGGTTGATTTTACCGGGGTCAACTTTGAAAACATCGCCCTGGTTACGACCGGGTGGGTCGCCAACGACCCATCGTCCGACCTGGCGGGGCTGGCCGCTGAGATAGAGGAATGTTTCGGTCCGCTCGGCAGCGCCTACCTGGCGACCAACCTCAATTTTGCCGCTTCAACCGTCCCCGCGATGCGCCTGTACGAGGCCGGTTTTGTTAAAGAGGGGGTGGGGGCGGGAGCAGCAGCCTTTGCCGCGATGCTGGCGGTCAACCTTTCAGCCCAGGAATTTCTGCCCGCTATCGAAGCCGCCTGCCGGAAACTGGTTGAAAACTAATCTATAAGCCCCTTTTTCAGCAGGTTTTAATTGCAAAAATTTGGGAGTGCGGTGTAAAATTTTTGTGAGAACCTTTCTAAACAGGCTGAGTGTGAATAGCATCTGGTAATCAAGAAGTAGGTCCAGGTTATGAAGACTGCCAATTACATTAAAACGAAAAGTAGTAGCTCTAAAAATAAACCGCTTAAACAGTTGGGCTTATTAGCCCTGGCCGGGGGTGCGTCGGCGGGATTGGTATCGTTCGGAGCGGCCCGCTATGTCGTCAACGAATTGACCAAGCTAAGGCCGGTTGAATATAGCGAGAATTATGGCTTTACCCCTTTTGAGTTACAGGTCGATTACGAAGAAGTCGCCTTTCCGGCTACCAACGGGCGCTTGCTTAAAGGCTGGTGGATGACCCGACCTGGCGAACGGCGGGTGGTCGTGGCGGTCAGCGGCTACCGGGGCCACAAAGAAGACATGCTCGGTATCGGTACAATCCTGTGGCGGGGCGGCTACAACGTTTTGCTGTTCGATTACCGGGCGCACGGGCCCGACCGGGCCGAAGGCGAACTGGTTACGCTCGGCCACCGCGAACTTGAGGATATGCAGTCGGCCATAGAATATGCCCGCAGCCGGATAGAAAATCCTTTGCTCGGCGTCGTAGGTGCGTCAATGGGGGCGGCGGTGGCGTTGATGGCAGCAGCCCGCGACCCCGAAGTAAAGGCAGTCTGGGCGGATAGTCCTTTTTCGAGTCAGCGCGATATTATTAACCACGTCTGGCGGCATCAAACCCATTTACCGGCCCGGCCCGTCCTCGACCTGGCGGAAAGACTCTTTGCGTCACGGACCGGTCATCGCTGGGTCGATTTTGCCCCGATTGATGAGATAAACAAGCTGGGGAACCGTCCCGTCTTCTTCGTCCATGGTTCCGGCGATACTATGGTGCCGGTAGACCAGGCTTACCGCCTCTACGCCGCCGCGCCCGGCCCGAAGGAACTCTGGATTGAGGACGGCATCGAGCATTGCGGGGTCTATTTCGCCCACCGCCAGGAATATACCAAACGTTGCGCCAGGTTCTTTGAAAAAGCCCTGGTGGACCACGACCCGGTGCTGGATGGCCCTACTTCCGACGCCGAAGTTTTAAGCGAAAGCAAAGGTTAGACACCATGACCGAGCAACTTGCCCAACCCGAAAGGCTCAGCCCGCTGGTGCAGCGTTTAAGGGCTCCCAACCCCGGCCCTATGACTCTGACCGGCACCAACAGCTATATTGTCGGGAGCGGCCCGGATTTTATCGTGATTGACCCCGGCCCTGATATGGCCGGGCACATTCAGACCCTGGCCGGGGCCGTAAACCGGGAGGGTGGTCACCTGAAAACCATCCTGGTGACCCACGGTCACCCCGACCATTATCCCGGGGCCCAGACTTTGAGCCAATTGACCGGCGCGCCGGTCGCGGCTTATACCGGGGCGACTTTCCCCCATACCCAAGACCTGGCTGACGGAGCGACCATCACTGCCACCGGCGTGACTTTGACCGCCATTTTTACACCCGGCCACGCCACCGACCACCTTTGTTTTTTCCTGGCCGAAGAAAAAGCCCTTTTTACCGGCGATAATATCCTGGGAACCGGCACGACGGTAGTCGCACCACCCAAAGGTAGCATGGCCGCTTACCTGGCTTCCCTCCGGCGTTTACAGGCGGCTTACAGTCACGCCGAAACAATTTACGGCGGGCACGGGCCGGAGATAAAAAATCCGGCGGCCAAAATCGAAGAATATCTGAACCATCGCCAGGCCCGCCAGCAACAACTGATGAAAGCCCTGGCGGTCGGGGAAAGCACTATCGCCGAACTGGTCGAGCGGATTTACCAGGATGTTGACCGGCGGTTATGGCCCGCCGCTGCCCGGCAAGTCCTGGCTTACCTGATAATGCTGGAAGAAAGCGGCCAGGTGCAGGCCCACGAGGCTACGCCCACCGCCCAGGACCAGGCTAATGAAAGCTTGCTCAACCCTGCCGGTTCGCTCGACCCGGTCGCCGCCGCCGAGCTTGGCATTTCGAACCAACCCACCGGCCAACCGGGCGACCATTCAGAAAAACTTAAGCGCTATTCGCTGGTTGGGCAGCCCGGATCTTTATAAATCAGCCTCTTTTTACCTCACCACGGGCTTTAAATATAATCATCCAGTATTAAAATTGTGTTAAAATTGGTTGTTTTAATAAACTCGCAATATTCCCGCATATAATTTTTGTTTCCTGAGCTCATTTCAGCCTCAAATAAATTGTTAAGTTGATATGTCTTGAAATATAGAAGATAAAAAAATTTAATCCTTTTTGTAACACAAATTGTTACGAGATTTTGATATAATCCAACCATTGGCTTATTCTGAAAGCCAGACTCAAGAACTTGCATTTCAAATCAAAAAAAATTGGCTGGGGGCCAATTAAAAAAATTAGCTCAGCACTTTTTGTTATTCTAACCAGGCAACCTGAATCTCTTGGGTAGAAAGTATTCAGGTAAACGGAGAATTATTCTCTCTGCTCGGATCTGTAGGGTGCGTGCCCCATTGCTGCGGCACCAATATCCGAAATTTAGCCGGCCCTGACAACTAAAATAACCGGTTGCCGATAAAGGGGGCTGTCCTTATCCTCCGGTTGATTTTGGTTGGCTATCCTTCGCAGTAAATTTGAAGTGTGGCCTCATGTTCAGTTGTGCCAAATTTCGTGGGTTATATAGGTGAATAAATTTTATGGTGAATTTGAAAAAATCTCTCCGCAATCCTTCTCTTTTAATCGCATTATCTCTTGCTCTTTTAATCGCTCTTATTCTTACCACATTCAGTCCGGCCTATGCCGCGACCTTCGGCGATAGCAGTTTCGAGAAAATCTGGCAGCAGTCGGACGGCCCCGTTGCCGCCGGGCAAGCCAACCGCTCCTGGCTCTGGGGTCAAACCGTCTGGGTCGGCTATGAAGGCTACGACCAGGCCAAACCTAACGCCAACCGCATGGTCGAATACTTCGACAAAGCCCGCA
>MKTJ01000064.1 GCA_001898225.1 Chloroflexi bacterium 54-19 | reverse complement strand
CAAATGCCAAAGCTCGCCAAAAGCTGCAAAATCGTTATCCTACTTATCAATCAATTCTAGACTAACTACTAGTTATTTATCTGCAATACTTGCATTGGAGAACGCCTTTACTGAAAAAGTTGGCTGGTGCAAAGAATTTGGTATCGATCTAAAAGATGAAGACTGGCCTTATGGTATTTGTGAAGGTTTAACTTTTGACCGCGCTGAGCTCTTTGGTAAAAATGGAGACAATTTAGTAAATGCTTTTGGTATTTCAGCCATTGGTATGCCCTCCTACCGTGGAGATTTTAAGAATACAGTTGAAAAAAGTTTGGACCTAATAAACCTTATAACAAACCGACAAGCACCAGGTTCAGTACCTAAAAAGCAGCGTAAAGGAGCTAGAAATTCTAAGTTCAATGCCACCTTAAGTATAAATGAGTACACTAAAATGATCATCAATAATGTTTTGAACCATAATAAGACCTTCAAGATAGATGGACCCAATACAAAGTTTCGTATGACAGAAGCAATGATTAAAGACGAAGTTAAACCTCACCCAATTGATGTATGGAATTGGAGTCTTAGAAATTCTGCTGGACAATTAAGGCAGCGAAGCCGCTCTTTTATTCGCCAAGCCTTATTACCTAAAGAGTCGGCTACTATCACCAGACGTGGTGTTAAATTTAAAAATCTATTTTATGACTGTAAATGGGCTGAAGAAAACTATAATGATTTGCTGGTCCAAGCTGGGCGCCGTGCAATCAAGGTTGAGGCTAAGTATGATCCTCGGCTTTGTGATGAAATCTATTTAGTTTTGGATAATGGGCGTAGGATAGAACCCTGTTCTTTACAATCAACCGAGGAGGATCCGTACAAGGGAAAAAGCTGGTATTCAGTCGAGGATTATCGCAATAAATTGAAAGCCAAAAAAGACGATGATCAGACGGAAAAATGGCAAGCGGATGCTGAAACCAGTGCTCGTAATCAAAAAATTGTGAACGAAGCTGACAAAAAGACTAAAGAAGCAAACCGTGGTAAAAGCGATTATTCACGCCTTCAGGATAACAAAGCTAATAGAATACAGGAAAGGGAGGGTATAAGTAGGAAAGAATCATGGAATTTATTGGGTTCTAATTTGAACCAGGAAGGGCAAGTATTACCTCCTGTTGATGTAAAGCAAGAGGGGCCAGAATTACATAATTCCAACCCCGGTACTATTCGGTTTAATAGCAAGATAAGAGAATCACGAATGAAAGGTAATGGGAAAAATGGAACAGGAAAATGATAACCTTATTTATGGAAACAATTACTCTTTATTAGTAGGGGATCAGGAATTAGCTTCTTACCATCAACAAAATATACCAAGTTACCAAGATAATCCTTTAATTGGGACTTTACCTGGGATCTGGACTGAGGATGATTACCTGGAAATGCTTACGTATGATCCCGGTGTTGAAGAGGAGCTGCGTTACTTATCGCCAGATGAGCGAATGCATGTTCTTTTTGAAACTGGTAATTTTTTCATGCCTATGACTATTCACTACAACATTGCAACAAAGATTTCGATTGCGCTTAGATCAGGCCTTGTATTTCGTAACCCAATCAAGCCTACCTTCAGGAAAGATGTCCTTGAGCGGATTGCAGCAACAGAGCCTGGAGAAAACAATACTGGGGAAAAAGGGCCCCGGGTAAGAAATTTTCCCTCCAGGGCATCAGGGTTTACTATTATCGGAACAAGTGGTGTGGGGAAAAGTTACTCTTTGGAAACAATTTTGATGTTATATCCACAGGTTTATTATCACAGCCAATATAAGGGGCAGCCGTTTACTTTTATCCAAATTACTTGGCTAAAAATTGAGTGTCCTTATGATGGATTAATTTCCAGTTTATGTACAAACTTTTTTGACGCTGTCGATAATATTCTGAACACACAATATCACAAGAACTATGTAGATAAGAGGGGCTCTACAATCCAGTCAAAGGTTAAAGGTATGAAGACCGTGTGTGGAAACCATTGTGTTGGATTACTTGTGATAGATGAAATTCAACGTCTTAAGGCGGCGAAAAACGGGGGTGATAGCCTCATGCTTAACTTCTTTGTACAACTTGTTAACATGATGGGAGTACCTGTTATTCTCGTTGGAACCCCAAAGGCCAAAGTCCTGATGAGTGAGGAATTTAGCCAGGCCAGACGTGCAAGTGGCATGGGAGATGTAGTCTGGGACAGAATGTCAAACGATGATGATTGGAAATGTTTCCTTGAGGGTATTTGGGATTACCAGTATGTACAAAAACCAGTTAAGCTCAATGAACGCTTTATCGATGTTCTCTATGAGGTAAGCCAGGGTATTATCGATATTGCCGTCAAAGCATTTTTACTGTCGCAGATGAAGGCCATCGTTGATAAAACAGAAACATTAACAGAAGAATTGATCAGGACAGTAGCAACTGAGTCATTTCACTTGGCTAATCCTATTCTTACAGCTTTAAGATTAGGTGATACAGATGCGTTAAAACGCTATGAGGATGTTGAACTTGAAAGCCTTGATTATTATCTCAGAAAAATGCTTAATAGCAACGGTAAGGAAACGGGAATTCAAGAGGATGCTAAGAAACCTCATGAAGTTAGCAAAAAACCTGTAAGTAACTCTAAAAACCACACTTCTAACAGTAAACCGTCTGAAGGGATTAAAGTTGAGCCTACGCCCAGGCGAAGGTCGAAGAAACCGGATACTCAGAACACTGGGCTTATTAAAATCGTAAGGGAGGGAGAAAATAAGAATCTAACAGCTTACGAAGCCCTTTCTAGTGAAGGCTATATAAAGGACCCTCAAGAATATCTTAATCCATAATCTTAGGGGTATAAAGTTTAGTTATTTTATCCAGGGTTATGCTCAAAATTTCGAAATTGATATTATCCTTAATCTAACTATCAGTTAATTATAGGGAGTAGCTGTTTAGAAAAACATCTAAAGGGCAATAACCGAGAGGTTACTTACCCTAATGAGTAATGTAACCCTGGATTTCTTACCATAATAAGACAAAGAATAATAATCACATGCTCCTTAACTAACATACTTTAACAATTCCATCAGGGGATATACTGGTGTTTCGAACAACGCCGAAATACCCATATTCTATGTTGTAATAAAACAAAAAAGAAGGTAACAAATATAGGAAGGAACGAGTTCAAATGAGGAAAAAGGCTTGAGGGGAAAGACAATAAAGTTGGATACTTTTCACAATAAAGGCATCATTTTCCTTATTACAGTGGCATATTTCGTAACACGTTTAAATCGGTAAGAAATAGCATTTTATTTTCAGGTATTGCTAAAAGCCCACCATATTAGATCGAGTGAACAAGTAATAAGGGGGTAATTAGGGGAAAGTATCCAACTTTATTGTCTTTCCCCTCAAGCCTTTTTCCTCATTTGAACTCGTTCCTTCCTATATTTGTTACCTTCTTTTTTGTTTTATTACAACATGGAGTAATTTTGATATTTTTGGCCTTGTTTGTTTAAGGAATTCACAAACCTTTTTAAGGGATAAAAATAAAGAAAAGGTTTGCCATACAAATACCTGCAGTTGTGGAAATCGTTTTTACTTTTTATGTCGAAATTTTGAAGGACATTGAAATGAAATTAGATAATGTTAATTTAATGAACCGAAGACAAATTTTCTGGCTTGATACACACCCTGACGAACTACTTTACAGTGATATAGCAAGAATTAAGGATCAAATGGACTATGAAAACGATTATGCCTTAATTGAGGATTATTTTGGTACTAAACCTTATAAAGCATTTTATGCTTTGCCAAGCAATATAAACTTTTTATTGCTTGGCCTACCACCAGGAAATGTCTATACAAGTGATTACATCATTGACAAACACACTCTGTTTCCATTTTATGCCCCCTTTTTAAGAGGAGATATAGCCAAAAACTTAAAAGAAGACATGAAAAGTGGCAATAAAATATCAATACCTTCGTACAATGCTGCCTTATTGGATACCCATGTAGAACCATTAACCTATTTTCGTTATTGTCCAGGCTGTGTAAAGCAAGACCGCTCATCTTACGGGGAAGCTTACTGGCACCGTGTACACCAGTTGATTAATGTGGTGGTTTGTCCTGACCACAAAATTTTCTTAAAAGTGAGTACGGTAGAAATGGGAGTTATTGGACAAAATAAAATAAAATCTTTAGAACAGGAATTAAAAACCAACTCAGTAGCAGCACTGGTACCAAAAGTAATTGATAAAAAAAACATTATGGATCAAGTATATTTGAGCCTTGCAAACCAAGCAAAATGGTTGCTAGAGAACGGCTCTCAACTACCATTTTATGATGATGAAGAAATACTCAGACGCTGTCATATACTTCTTACGAAAAAAGGATATATAAATCTTGATGGGGAGCTTCAGATTTCCCAATTACTAAAAGATTTCAATAATTATTACAGTCCACCCCTTCAAAAGAAACTGCAATGTGAGTTAGAAGGTAGCGCAGGTAATTGGTTAGGAAAAATACTCTATCCTAACTTAGTAAAGCACCCAACTTTCTTTTTGCTGGTAATTAATTTTTTAGGCAGCGATATAATGACTTTTTTTAATGATTCACAAAGACATTATCCTTTTGAACCATCTCCTTGGCCTTGTCTTAATCCATGCTGCCCTGATTATAAGAAAAAAACTATATTCAGCTATAAAAAAGGTTTTTGTAGGAGGACTTCTGTTTCTTTCGGTTCATTTAAGTGTCTCTTTTGTGGATTTACCTATTGTCGTAATGTAAAAAGTTATGAGTTTGTAATGGGCCAAGCGGATGATATTCAAATAGATAAGATTAAGACCTTTGGAAAGTTATGGGACAGTCAAGTTATTAAATTCTGGGGAGACCCAAACTTAAATTTGGGTCAAATAGTCCAAAAGCTAGGTTTTCCTGAACAAGAATTACTTAAACAATCGTCGCGACTCGGTTTACCAAGATACCCAAAAGGAGAAATTATTATCAAAAAGTTTGAAGACAGTTCAATAAAAACCATAATCGTAGACAATAAACATCTGAGTATTGCAGTTTGTCGCAAATTATGGCTAAAAATCTGTACAGAAAATGAAAGGGCTAGTTTATCCAGTTTAAAAAAAGCGCCTGTAGTTTATAGCCTTTTAAAAGCACGAGACTGGGATTGGCTTAAAAAAGACCTAACACGTAGGTTAATAGGAAAAATAAACCCAGAGATCTATGCTAAATGGGAAGAGTTGGATGTGCTGTTAGCAGCAAAAGCTAAGCAGCTAGGAAAAAATCGATCCAGAGAAATACTAATTAAACAGCTATATCAGCTAAATGAAAAAGAATTTGGAAGCAAAATTAAGCTTTCTTCTATTTTAAGTAATATAAGGTATTTACCATTAACTGAAATTGCCCTTGAAGAATTACTTTTAGCACCGGAGGAAATTATTAAGTCAGACTAAAAAGTTGCCTTGCATAAGCTTATTAACCTATGTTGGAAGTCAATTAGAAAGGCTCTTCCGCACTTTCGATACTGCTGGCGAAATGGCAACTACTTACCCTTTGGTGGTTGTTTGTAACGGGTACCACTTTACCAACCAATGATACCGGCTTTTCTTGTAAAACAGCATGCTTCTACCGCGAGTTTTGGAGGTTAACAAGTTGGTTGAGAAATTGTACCGGGTCAAGAGTCGTGAAACCTCAATGATTCTAGCCGTCGCCCCCAAAATATATAGCTGCGAGTAGCCCTTGCAAAGGAGTTTGGGAATTATTGTATTTGCGGTAAAGTTAACTACCCTACCACCATTTTAAAAGTAGTTTCATCGAGGTTTGAAAGGCATTAGTGTGCAGCCCTACAGTTCGGTACAATTCTGCCAGTTGTGTGTAAGAATTTTCCTTTCAAAACAGTCATATCCCACTAGTTGCCATACTACTGCCCCTTTTTCTGCTCGACAAACCATTGGTCTTTTTATGGTAAGCTTGGCCTTTTAAAATCGTTAGTTATACCTCTTAACCCCGTTTTACAACCCAACGAGGCCGCCAATTCTCTTGCGTATCATTAATCATTTAAATCCTCATGGATCTGGTTGATACATTCAAAAGCCCCTGGAAAATAGAACGTCGGCAATTCAAGTTCTAGAAAGCAGGTTGGATAGGCGGTCTGTTGCAACGAACTGCTTATCCAACGAACCTCGGTCTTTTACTAGTTATTCATATACGGTCACGGGTTTCATTGCCTTTTAATGTGATTGGTTTGCCGAATCAGGATTACTACATGCTCATAATAATCCGGATCATAAACCCCGGCTGTATCTTCAATTATGTAGGGGAAATTAATACTTGCCTCATTGAAAACAGGTAAAGTGTTGGGCTCATTTAAAAAGCGGGAGAAGCCCAATGTTTTGTGCGTACGACTGTCTACAAGAACGGCGAGTCCCCAGGGTTTGCCAAAATCAGCTGGTAAACTGGGCTCCTCAATTAATGTAACCTTAACTGGTGGTTCGCCTGTTTCAAAAATGGCGGTTGCCCGATCAGTTCCATAAGAAAATTCGCCAAGTAGGATTCTGTAGTAAGGTAATGATTCTTCCAGATTGCGGACCTTGATTGTAAATCGGCTAGGGGTTTGTATCGCTAGACTGAAGTATTTACCTGAAGCTTGAGTAGTCACGATCGATTTCTCCTTATTTTTGACTAAGTATATAACGATGAAAGCCTCCGACTCTAAAAATCTAAGCCGTTTAAGAAAATCCTAAACCAGACTTAGCACTACTCCGTGCTTTTGCAAATCTGCAGGTTCGTTAAATATGGCCTAAAAGAGTTATACACTACCTCTCAACCATTCTCAAAACGCCATCAACAGTAAAAATAATGTGACGGCTGGCTATTAAACATGATAAAAGTAGTTCCTTTTCTTTACAGTTCCGAGATGTGGGTATTCTATCTTTTAATTGTGGGATATTGTATCGGTTACAACAGGTGCCGGGATGGGTGAGCTGTTTCGAAGTCAGGAGAAGGTAAAGTTTAACCTTTTGGGCTAACTTGGGAGAGGCGGCAGGGAGGTACAAACCCTTCCTTTTGTGAAATCATTAATTAGTCTCCTGATTATTTGCCTGAAGATTTGAATTTAATTATTATGTTATAACTTTTGGCTATAATTACACCGGGTCAAAGAAATTGTATGTATGTGTTATTCTTAGTTATAAAAAGAGATTTCTGGAATTTCAGTCGGTTTGAAAGATATTGAGCAAAGCTTACTCTGGCAGCGAATTGGGATCCATCGCACCGTGACACCGTTCGGTTTACCAATTAGTACAAAAAGGGCCCCGGAAGAAAGGTAACAAAACGCTTGAATAAGCATTTATCCGATTTAGAGGATGTAAACCCTGAGCCGATGAAGGAACCTAATTTAGTATCCAGGTCAGTGGAGACATACGCCAATAGTTCCTATTGGGTTAAAAATACAGGATTGGTCAAACCGGGTCCTTTGCCTGACTTACCTCCTTCATCTAAAGAATGGAAAGCCAGTGGAAAACGAGGACAGCCACCGGTTGCTTACCAGACAGTTATCAAAGACGCACCGAATAATGCTCTCGAATATGAGTTATATCATGGCTTTAAGGTCCAGGTGAGTCCATTTGAGATTGAACAGCGTATTAAGGAGTTGGAGAAGGATGAAAAATCTACTAATCAACGCTATACCAGGTCTGCTATTTACTATTTGCGAAAAAAGCTGGAAGAACTTGTAGTGGGAAGTTAAAGATAGATAAATCGAGGAAAGAAAAGGGTTAGTGTAGACAGCTGGTAGCAAACTTATGAATTATCAAATCTTCCAGGATGCATACCTGGTTATCCAGTGTGCCGTACCGTTGGTGAAATAAGCGTAGCCAAACTAGTTCTTAAATTAATGAACTTATAAATCAATACTGCTTGGCCCTCAATAAAAAGGTAATGCTAATGTATTGAGCGGTAAATTTTATGATTCTAGGATTATCGTCCCCAGGCTATATAAAACTTCTTTTTACCTGTAGTTAATAAACGTTGGCTTTGACCTGTATTTATATTTACCAGGTTTAATTCCCAAATATTTCCGGTTAAAACCAGGTAAGCCAGGTAATTACCATCAGGTGCCCAGGTTGGATAAGTTGCTGTTTCCCCTTCAGGACTAATCCGCCTCTGTGAACCATCCAGGTTAACAAGATAAATCGCACGGTTATTATCCAGACCCTTGGTAACCGCAATTTTACTTCCATCCGGTGAGGTAGAATTGTAAAAATATTCAGCACCGTTACCGGCCAGCACTTTTTTATTATTGCCTGAAGGATAAGTTTGGGTTAATAGATCGTGGCTGGTGCCATTAAAAATAATATAAGAAAGCAATCCGTTATTGATACTGGCATATTGGCCTCCCGCTACAACCAGGGTAGGGTTGCCTCCTTCGCTATTTACCATGTATAAATCTGTTGACCAATATTGGTTGGGTTTATTGCGATTAGAAACAAAAAATATTTGCTTTCCATCCGGGGACCAGGCCGGACTATCATTACGTTCGGTATTACCCGTAAGCGCCACATCATTTGAACCATCAAATCTGACCTTGCGAAGTTGAAAATGGTTGTTATCTAATTGTAAAGAATAAGCTATCCATACTCCATCCGGCGAAAAAGCCGGTGAAACGATATCACCTTCGGGATGGCTGATAACTTTCCTAAGTTCGCTTCCATCCGCTTTTATTGTATAAAGGGACCAGTGGCTGCTTTCATCCTCCTGACAAAAAGCAATTTTGTCTTTATTATCGTTACCAGCATCTTTTATTTCTTCAGCTTTTGTAGAAACCGCAGTAATGGTTGCGGCGGGAACAAGGGTTATTTGAGGCGTGGGGCTTTCTACCGCCGGTAATGGCGTATTGGTTGGGGAGATTGTTGGCGTTTTTACCTTAGGTGTAGGGGTCAATATAGTTGTCGGAGGTGCTGTTGTATTAATGGCTACAGGTGTAGGCAAATCGTTTTTGACACTGGTAGTCGCCACTTCCGAAGGTTTTGTGGTCGTTTCGAGAGTGGGGGTATTTGAAATGTCAATACCTGCTTTGCTTGTCGAATCGGTATTATTTTTACCCTCCAATAGATTGTTTCCGAAAAAAAGTCCAAGTCCCACCATGAGAATTAGTAATGTGCCAACTCCCGCAATTAATCCGGTAATAAACCCTTTGTCAGAAAAAAATCTAGACCTTGCTCTTGGGATAGTGGAACTTGTTATACCATTACCTGGCTTTGTTAAATTTAGGTTTGCACCGCAACTTACACAAAAGCTGTTAGAAGCCGGATTCACAGTTCGACAATTTGGGCAAGGGTTAATAGTCATTTTATTATCTTTGTCACATTTTGGTTAGCTACCTTTAACTGGCAATTGTAATCCCGCCCCTACTTCATACAACCCAGGGATACTAACAGGCAATTTGCCGTTAATAGGAATATTACCGGTTAAAGCATCTACTAAAGCCCGGATACTGGCCGGGGTATCACTATAAGACAATAAATACCCGGTGGCTTTAGGGAAGGCCAACAGGTCGTAAGGACCGCGTACGGCTACTACTAACAGGGGTGGGCCGAGCGTTAGCAGCGCCTGGACTAACTTTAATTGCTCTGAATTGTCGTAAGCATCACGAGTTATTAAAACGACCTGGCTAGCCTTCTTTGCCTGGCGAAGCACCCGGTCTATTTCACCTGCAGTCGGGTCGGTGCTAACTTCGATGACAGGTTGGTTAGGAAATTTGGCCTGCCAGAGTTCGCCCAGGATAGTGCTAGGAGGTTGCCCTTCGACCTGGGACGGTTGCGCCAGGGCTAGATTAACCAACAAGGGATCATTGGTGACCAGGGGAGAGGATAATTTTCCCGCTCTAAGCAGAGTTATTGATTTTTGAGCTGCGGCTAGTATTTTGGCTGTATCCTGCGGCAAGGCAGCGCTATTTGGCCCCGCGAACCGAGATTTGAAATTTATAATTCGCTCCACCGGTTTGTCCGTTTCAAAATCTCCTCGCTGGGCCGCCGTAACTAAAGATTTAAATACCGCTTGCTGCCCAGCCAAATCACTGATGGCAATAACCATATCTGCCCCGGCTACTAGAGATAGGCGGGCTGCTTCCGCCAAACCATAACGATTACTTATCGCACCCATGCTTAAGGAGTCGGTAATGATAAGACCCTGAAAATTTAGCTCTTCGCGTAATAGCTTTTTCAAAAAGTAGGGCGAAAGAGTGGCCGGTAAATTATTCGGCTCAATTAATGGAAAAAGAATATGGGCCGTCATTATAGCCGGTGTCCCGGCGGCAATAGCTTCTTTAAAAGGCTTCAATTCAATTTCATCAAGTTGCGCCCGGTTTTTGCGGACGACCGGCAAACCGGTATGGCTGTCAACATCTGTACCGCCGTGACCGGGAAAGTGTTTTACGCAGGTGCCGACCTTCTGAGCCAGGTACTCTGCTACTGCCACTCTAACCGCCTGCGCCACCTTGTCAGGATCACTGCCGAAAGAGCGGGTGCCAATAACCGGATTTTTGTAATTGCTGTTGACATCTCCTACCGGAGCCAGATTAAGATTGAAACCGAGGTCGGCTAACCGTGCGGCGGTCTCATGGGCGCAAGTCTGGACTGCCTCTAACCCTCCGGCTGCCTGGGCCATCTGGCTGGGCGCAATACCTTCGCGTCCGTCCTGGGGCATTCGGCTGACAATTCCACCTTCTTCATCCAGTGTAATAATAAAACGGGGCAATCCATTTTGTTCAGCCAGGGTTTGTAAATCGGCTATCAGCTTTTTAACTTGAGCAAGGCTGCTAATATTATCGGCAAAGAGTAAAATACCACCGGGTTTAACCGTTAATATGAAATTTTTTATCGATTGAGTAAGCTCGGTGCCTGGAAAAACCACCAGCAACCGCTGCCCCACTTTGGTTGTAATATCCAGGTTTGCCGAATTAAAAGTTGCCGTTGGAGGCGCCTGCGTCGGCTTAAGAGCTGTTTGAGCTGGCTGAGTTACCGGTGCCCGCGTGGTAGATGCCGGAGATGTGGTCGTAGGTACCTCCAGTGTTGGGCTGGGCACCCCTTCATTAGTTGGTGAAAAGGTAATAGAAGCGCCGGCGGTTGAATTTTGGCCAGAAGTTGTTTGAGAGGTAGCTACCTTGGTGGCAGCAAGCGTTGTTGGACCGGGTATGGTAGCCGTTACTTCTGGTATTAGAGAAGTAGAACCAGGGGCGGGTGAAATTTGACCCTCCTCTCCACAGGCTGCCAGGGTTAAGCTTCCGAACAGGAACGCTGCCCCGGCCTGGATAAACTTTTTGCGTGAGATATTTTTTATCATCAAAGTTGCCTGGAAAACCTCTCTAAGAGTTAAAAAAGCCGTTTACCGAGTAATTATCGTCCTCTCCAGGAATCGGAACTCGCTGCTGCCCGGTTCCATTAACATCCATTACCCAGATAGAAGAACTGGTTTGACCCGGCCGCTCTCGGTTACTGCTAAAAAGAATCAAATTATTGCTCATCCATGCAGGCCGATAATTCCAACCATCTGAAGTAAGTTGGCGGGGCGTGCCTCCGTCTATGCCAATCACAAAAATCTGTGAGTTCCTGCCCTGAGTATCCCCGCTGGAAAAGACAATCTGGCCGCCATCCGGTGACAGGTTAGGATAGAGCCCAAAGGTGGTTAAATGAATGTAAGAAGTGGTGTCACGGGCTGTAGTAGGAATTTTCACCAGCCGCAAATTTATATTATCGGTTTTTGCATCACTTAAAGTAAAGACAATTACTCCTCGTGCCGACCACCGTGGGTTCCGTTTGCGTAAGCCATCGCATGTCATACGGACCGGGCCCCCGATAGGGCTTATAGAACTACCGTTTAAATTCAGGTTCATCATTATGAGGTCGTCACCACCACAGCCCAACTCGGCCGAAACCCAGATTAAGCCGGTACCGTCTGGCGACCAGGACGGGTTAACTCCGTCACCTATTTTAATCCGCTGTGATAAATCATTAATCGGTGAAATATAAACTTCGGTAGAAATCGCATTGCCCTTTGCATCCTTTGGGGCATAGCCATTGGTGTGGTAAGCTACGAATCGGCCGTCCGGCGAGATATTAGGGTCACCAGTGTTAATTGCACCTTGACCGTTTAATGGCACAACTTTAACCGGGTTGCTGAAGCTGCCATTTAAATCCGAACGGTAGATTTCATTGGTATTATTGCGAAAAGATGTAAAGAAAAAGGTGCCCGACTGTGCCATTAGATGGTCAAGTGGAAATAGCGCCGGTTTTGGGGTAGGAACGGGTGTATCGGTTGGCAAAGGTGTATTGGTAGCAGTAGGGACAGGCGTATTAGTTGGTGCCGGAGTGTTAGTCGGCATGGGTGTGTTAGTTGGTTGTGAGGTGCTGGTGGGTGTAGCTGCAGGAATTTGCGTTGGTGCAATTTCCATGGCGGTTGGTGAAGTAGGAAGATCAGGTTGTGGGGTAAATCCTGCTTCTGCTTCATCCTTATTCAGTTTAGCATTGCCGGTTGTATCCGGGGCAGGATTATTGGGTTTTTGAGTATTTACCAATTCTTCACGACTTATAGTTACTGTACCAACAACTCCTACCTGGGTGCCGGTTTGATTATCTTTACCAAAGATGAAAACCGACAATAAAAACAGACTTGCTATCAGACTTACACCGGCTAACCCAGCCAGCAGGCCTACTACAAAGCCTCGCCTGGAAGCAGGCTTTGCCGTAATTGTTATTGCCGGGCCATTTACGTTTAATGGGATGGAAAGCGGGGGCTCCAGGGAGGCACCGCAACTAACGCAAAAAAGATTACTACTTGGATTTATTGTTCGACATTGATTACAATCTTTTACCATTAAAAGCCCTTTTCAAATAAAAACGAGTACGGTTAAAAACGTGCACGGTTGGTTTATCAGGTTCCTTTTAGCCATAACCGAAAAATACTATCAAGGGAACGTCCGCTTACTTCCTCAAAAGTTTTTTGAACTGCAGCGCTGGTGCTTATTTGATAACGATAGCGCTGGTAATAAACCTGAAGCGCTTTAAAAAAGGCTGCATCTCCAATTTCTTGCCGGAGAGTCCGCAGAAATAAAGCACCTTTTCCATATACTGTGCGGTAATAGACATTAAAATTGCCGAAATCTGCCAGCGACCTGAGGATTGGTAAATTACCATCTTGGAGAGCCTGTCGGTAGCGTACCATTACTTCTCGTTCCCAATCACGTGCAGCCACATCCTGGTTTTCGGCATCTTCATCGTAAATAATTCCGCTATACTGGGCAAAAGCTTCATCTAACCAGGATTCGCGATAGATATCGTCCCCAACCACCCCATACCACCACTGGTGGGCCGTCTCATGGGCCACCATATAGCGTGTAACCGGGTTTACCTGGCCGGCGCTGTAGAGCATTACCAGTCCCGGGTATTCGTCTCCTCCATCATAAGTACCGGGTTGTAAGTGGAAATTTAGTACCGGATAAGGATATGGGCCAAAGCGTTTTTCATAAACTTTGAGAGCTCCCACCGCTACCCGGCTAACTTGCTGTGCATCCAGGTTACTTTTGCGTGCTTTGTAGACCCGTACTACTATGGCGCCGGCTTGTGCTTCTTCTACCGCAAAATCTCCCAGACTCATCGCAAATTCACGCACAGGACCGGTCCGTGAAAGATAAACGATAGAATTATTTTCACCCGGCTTTTTTGATATTAACTGGCCGCTGGTAACAAGGCCAAAATTTGCCGGGGCAGTTATTTCTGCCTCATAAAAAGCGCTTTCAGCATAAACCCGGTCCACAAAATTGGTAACATCAAGCCGCCAGTTATCCCCTTCTCTGACTGCAAGCATAGGGTAAGCGGACGGCAAAGGATAGGTTCCATCTGAAATAGGTGAAATGTCTGCGCTAAAGGTTAACTCAAGTTGGGCTGTTTCCCCAGGCTGTAAGCTACTTGCGAACGGCAAAAGTACAGCCGTTTTTTGAGCGGTAAGGCCAGTGGATACCTCTACTCCATTTATAGAAGCTGCAGTTACAGATAGATGTATATTATTGCCGCCACCCAGAGAGTTAGTGGGGAAATTTGGATAAAGGCGAAGCGCCACATCCTGCAAGGGGCGCCCGGTTCGGTTTGTATAAACAATTCGTTCCTGACCCTGGAAGTGCCTTTTAGCCGGTTCAATATTGATTTTGAGGTAGTACCGTGGGATATTCTTATTTGCAGCAATATCTTCATAAAATTCGGGCCGTAGACCGGCGGCAAAGGGGCTGAGCCCCGGAGCTACTTCAGGTGTGGGAGAAGGTGTAGGTGAGGGTAAGGGAGTGAAGGTTGGCGCGGGAGTATCAGTTGGGTCTGGCATCACAGTTGAAGTGGGCAATGCAGTTGAAGTAGGTAACCCTGTAGGGGTTGGTACAAGAGTTGGTGTGGCTAATGTAGTTGGTGTACGTGCCTCTAAAGAAGGCGAGGTAGTGGCAACTACCGGCACAATTTCACCGCTGTTAGAAGACCTGGAATTAGCGGGATTGAGTGGGGTAGTAATTTCTCCACAGGCCGCTGTTGTTAGCGCTATAACTATCCCTATTACGAAAACGCAGCTTAGTGTCTTTCTCAATTATCGTACCCCCAGATTTGAACTTCTGAAATGGGGGTATCCTCATATTTACCGGTTGGATAAACTTCTAGAATTACTATTTCAATTTTTCCGGTAATTTTTTCCGGGACATTTATAAATTGAATCCCCCGGCGGTCTTCAAAGCTTAATTCACTACTACTACCGTCGGAAAAACCGAGTCGGACCTTCTTTACCCTGTAATTTTTTTCGAAAACCTGGTCATCCCGATCATACCCCACATCAATACCAAACCGTGTAACATGGACTGGGTGCCGGAAGTCTAATGTAAGAGATTCACCGATGCCCGGCCCACCCACGCCTTCTACCCAGGAAGTGCTTAAATTTCCGTCAATTGCTTTTTCCGGCCCATACTGCAAATGTCCATATTGGGGATCCTCTTCCGCTGGAAGGTTGGACGAGGCGCTGGTAAAAGCCAAACTGGTTAGGTTAATAACCTCCTTTTTTACTTCAGGGGTGGGTGTAGGGGTATTAGTAGGCTGCGGGGTTGGAGTAAAAGTAGGCACAGGCGTGTAAGTGGGGATAGGTGTATTTGTTGATGGAACAGTAACAGAATTGCTTACAGTAGTTGCCGGGACCTGGGTTATTTCAGGCAATTTTGAGGTTTCAACCGGTTTAGCTGCGCTATTTATAGCCAGGGTTACGGCTGACGTGGCAGATGCGGAAGGAGCGACTGAAGTAGGAACCGCTACTACAGCGAAGCTTTCAGCTGTAGGATTTCGATTATCCTTACCCATAAGCATGTAAACTATTAATCCTACCAGCCCAAATACCACAATGGCCGAAGTAGCGATAGCTACCTTCAAGGTTAGAGATTTATAAACTACCCCTATGGTCTTGACCGTTTCAGTGTGGGTCTTAAGCTGCCCAGTTATCTTTGCCGGTACAATAAATTCATGACCACAGCCTGCGCAAAACCGATTAACCTCCGGGCTTATCATGTTGCAATTGGGGCAGCTCTTGGTCATAAATCTCTTTCTAAAAATGGTTCGGTTAAATTGTCCTTAACCCTAAAAGAAAACAACTTCTACTGGCTGCTCTGGAATTTATTTAGTTATTATCAAGAAAAATATTAGTTTTGCGCGATTGGTTTAAGGTATGTAATTGGGTTTTCCGAGAAACTTGCCCGGTAACGCCCAGCTCATCTAGAGCATCAATTATGAGCTGGGTCTTTTTTCGGTCCCCACGTTTATCGCTAATATTGCGGGCATTTTCAAAAAGTTGGGTTGCTTTGCGAGTATCTCCGCTGGCAGCCAGTTGCGTGGCTTTGCGGACCAGATTATCTACCTGGGCATCATCTACCCACCTTAAGACTTCACCATTAGGGTAAATTAGGGCCGGGTCTGTTACATAACCGACTACCAGAGCTTGCGGTCCCACTTGCTGCTGGGGTTGTCCAGGCAAGTCATAAAGGAGTTTCGCCAGTGCAATGTTATAACGACCAGGCTCGCGGCTTACCAGCGAAAGAGTTAACAACAAGTATAAGGGCCGGTCTTTTTGTACCGAGCCGAGTGAAAACTCTTTTAATCGTATATCCGCACCAGGTTGGTATTGAATATCTTTTAATTCAGGTGACACGATTTTAATTTCTTTGACCGTATCATTCTGGAAGAATTTCAATTCCAGCCGCAAATTGTTATAGGCCGTTGTAAGGAGAAGCCCCAACTCTTCCTGAAATATTTTGTTGATATCACCGGGCGTCGGGATGTAATACCAGTTGCCACCGCTTGTGTCGGAAACTGCCCGGAGTAAGTTTTCATTCCAGTCCTCGCCGAGACCAAAGGTGCTAAAGGAGATACCGTTGGCGGCTTCAATACCAGCCAGGTACGGGCACCATTCTTCATCAATTGTGTTACCATCGGTCAGAATTAGCACGCGGTTAGTGCGCCACTGCGAGATATAAGGCTTTAATTGGGCGGCGGCGGTTTGCATCGCCATCGGAAGGCAGGTTCCACCACTTGGCATCTGCAAGATACTGTTAATGGCTCTGCTGATGTTCAATTGGTCGGAACCCGCAGTCGGTGGTAAAACTACCTGGGCATTATCGGCAAAAGAAATAACGGAGATAATGTCTTCCTGACCGAGCATGCGCATTACCTGGGTAGCAGCCTCAAGGGCCATATAAATCCGATGGTCATCCCCATACATAGAGCCGCTATTATCAATTACCAGCGATATGTTTAGCGGCAACCGCGAAACAAGCTGGTTGCCTTGGGGAATTATCTTAAGTAATAAATAAAGAGCGTATTCTTGCTTGGTGTATGGTACATAATTCTGAGAAAAAACCGCTTCAAGCCCAAGCATTTAAAAACTCCAGAAATTAAAACTACCGCTGTCGAAACTTTTGAATTCTGGCATAGTGAATGTCAGACCCTGCCTCTTTATAAAGAATATCTGCTATAAAAACATTTCCCTGATTATCCAGCGCAATCCCGGTTGGCATAACGACTTGTCCATCACTTCCCGGATCATCAATTTTTCTGTTCTTATAATCTCCCCAGCTAAAAATAAGATCACCGGCAGGATTAATTTTTCCTGCATCGCTATAACCATAATCCGCATCTGTAGTACTTCCTGAACTCTGAAATATATTCCCCTGATTATCTATGGCGAATGAAACTACTTTGCCAAGCTCATTTTCGTTGTAATTTGGTATAAAGATCCCCTGCTGGGAGTATTTTTGTAATTTTGTAATTACAGGTAAAAACTCGCCATAACTACCAGAATTCGTATCTATTCCTTCCATTGCTATATAGACAGCCCTCTGTCTATTTACCGCAATGGCCTGAATGCCGACTAAACTTAAATTCTCGCTGTTAGGGCGCCAACTTCGTAAAAGGTTGCCAGAGGAATCATAAACCGATATCTGAGAATCTACTTGTATATAAAATGTCCCCTGGTCATCAATTGCCATTGCGCACGAATCCAAAGAATCTCCTGGAGCGGGGAGCGATAATTTGTTCAACAACTGGCCATTGTTACCAAATTTAAAAATACTACCTTGCATATCTCTGATATATAAGATGTCGTTTCTGATCGAAATTGCACAGATACTATTTGTTCCAATTTCCCATGTAGAAAGGAGTTCACCATTAGAAGCAAATTGGCTTATACGGTTGTGATTTGCAGCGTAAAGATGATCTTGACTATCAATAGCCAGGTATTGCCAGGCATCTTTGTCGCCTAAAATTTTCCAGCTTAATTCAATTTTGCTTTTGGGTAGTTTAATTTGGTTTCCAAGTAAACCTAGGAGAACATCATAAGGGGTTGTGTTCTCAGGATGTAATTCAAAGCGTGCTCGTTCAAACCATTGCATTACAAAAACCTTGCCGGTCTCTGGATCAACTTCCCTTTGCGCTTCACTTATAGGAAATCCAAATCTTTCCAAACCTCCATTTGAACGCCAATAATCTAAAAACTTTCCGTTTAAGTTGTGACCAGTTTCAATAAAAAAGAGGTTGTTGTTATTTCCTTGTGAAGAAGTCCTCTGGAAAGCTGGGTCTACCGTTAAGGCTTCCCGGCGAAGGTCTTTACCCAAAAGACCGAGTAGCACTTCATATTTTGTTCCGGCGTTTTCAGGGTGCAGTTCAAACCGATTGCGTTCGAACCACTGGGTTAAGAAGGTTTTGCCTGTTTCCGGGTCTACTTCGTTTTGAGCATCAGTAATAGGGAAGCCAAAAACAGCCAGCCCGCCGTTGGCTTGCCAGTATTGGTAAAACTTTCCACTAACCGTGTGGTTAGTTTCAGGGAAAAATTTAGTTTCCTCCGCTTTAGCCTGTGGGGCTGCAAAGGTTATAAATAAGCTGCCAAGGAAAAATGAAACAAAATATACATTGTAAAAAATACTTTTTGCAGACTTGATCATTATGGTTTCCTTATTAAACAATGCTAAAGCAAATCCCAATAAAATTAGAGCTGTCTTAAACTTGAAATAAGATTTCCTACTCTGGTTAATTCAATTTGGGCATACGCTACTTCTTGGTCGGCCTGGCTCACACCTTTCCCGTTTGCCTGTTGGTAAGCTACCGGCATAAGCTGACCGGCTCGGTCCAGCCTGGCGAGGGCGGCTAACCAGATCGGCATAACCATGCTTCCCACTCGGCCTGGCATCGGAGTGGACTTGTAATAACTTAACAACCCCTGCCAGAGGCTTATTTCTTGTTCAAGTTTCGCCTGCCAATCCGGTTGTTCAGGGTGAAGATCGGTCATAATGCCGTCTAGTCTATCCAGCGAAGCCTTCAGGTTAGAAATGTCTTGTTCGACCTTATTTATAGAGTTTCGTTCCTCAACTGTTAGTTTCCGGTTCGCCGGTTGGAAATTAAGGGCTGACGGAGTAGAAGTAGGAGCAGGTTCAGGTGAATCGGTGGCTATTTGTGCTTCAGGAGAAGGTGTAACTGTTGGGAAGATAGCTTTTGCCGTGGGAACAGACGTGGTTGTGGCGGTTAAACCGGAAGTTGCAGGTTTGGTCGAACTAGCGGTTGGAAGTACTGCAGTGGTTGCCGTTATATAAATAATTTGTGCTGTTACAACTGTACCGGATAAACTCGTTGGTTTAGCGGTATTTGTGGCCAGGGGAGATGGAGTTGCTCTTTCTGCTATATTGACTGACTTGGAAGTTGTTTCAGAGGCAGGTTGAAGCCTGTAGTTTGCATTGAGGCTGCTGATATAAGCGATTAATCCAAATCCTAAAAGCAAAAGGACCACCCCGGCCGTAAGTAGATATTTGTAAGACGATGCAGGAATAAATTTCATTTTAACGTCCCCAAGCCAGGTAGGATTTTAATTTTCCATTTGTATATAACCGCCGAACTTGCTTGGTATTGACATCAATTATATTTATTTCCCATACACTGGTTGATACTCCCCTTAGTAAATAGGCAACATACCGACCATCCGGGGACCAAACAGGGTCTTTAGCGATTTCGTCGTCGGGGGTTAACTGCTCTTTATTACCATTCCGATCCAGCAAAAATAGTTTGGTATAATTTTGTGAAGCTACTATCCGCTGCCCATCAGGTGAAATCATGCCAAAGTCAAAATCACTATTAAAACCTTCCAGAGCTCTAGTTCCAGAGCTATCCATTGCAAAAATTTGTTGGTACTTGCCGGTAAAACGGGTAAATGTAGTCAGGTCACCGACCTTGCTTGGATAACCACCATGTTGGACTGCCATGAATTCACTGCCGTTATCCACATTCAACTGGAAAATATCGGAGTTCCCGCTTTCTGACGGGTAATTGCGGTAAGATACGAAAATGATATTTTGGTTATCCACCCAAACCGGGTATTCATTTCTGCTGCTATCATCGGTGAGAGCACGATCCCCCGTACCATCAGCGTTAACAATACGGATTTGCCGCCGGGTCTTTTCGTAGTCCAATACATACACAATCCGCTGACCGTCTGGTGAAAAGGCCGGGCAAATCACATCCTGGTCCCGGTGGATAAGGGTGGTAAGTCCAGTACCATCGAAATTTATGGTGTAAATATTCCAATGGTCGTTATCATCTGGCTGCACGAAAGCAATTTTATTAGCATTACTAACCGGCTTTGGCGTCGGTGTAGGTGTACTGGTAGGAGTCGGAGTCGGGGTGGGGGTATTGGTTGGAGTCGGTGGGACCTCCGTCGTGGGGTTCGGGACTGACGGAGTCACGTCAAAACTTTCCGTTTTACCTTCCGGATTTGAGGACTGTCCATTTGTACCTGCTGCAATACCCTGGGTAGTGGAAGGCACAGTTGGCGATGTAACGGCAGCGGCGGCAATTGGATTATTTACAGTTGGAGGTTTGGAGCCACTGGTAGCGATTAAGATAATAGCAGCCAGGGCAATCATCAGGGCTGCTAACATCCCGGCCAGGGTGAAAATCAAACCCCGGTTACTTCTAGCGGTAACAGTAAGGCCGGGTGTTGGTTGTGAAGTTATCAGGGGACCAGTAGAGGCAGCGGTGCCGACCGTACGAAAACTATAACCACAATTGACGCAAAATGCGTTTAGATTTGGATTGATTGTGTTACAATTTGGACATTGTTGTTTCATTATTTACCCCGCTCACCCCTAAAAAATGAACATAAATTGTATAAAGGTTTGAACAAAAAAGATTCTATTCAGGGACAGATAAGTTACTAACTAAGGTTGACTGTAAATGACTTTTATCCTATACCAGACGATTTTTTAACTTTGCAAGTTAATCCTAGCTAGAAGTAGGGTGGTAATATTTCCCGGCCCTTGTGCGTTGCCGTTATCGCCTACTATCGCCAGCCGTCCATCCGGGTGAAAAACCACACTCACCCCCCGGCCCGGTAGTGATAAGACTTGCGCTGCTGGTTGCATGGTGCCAGCTTGCCAGAAACGCACCGTCCCATCGTAGGACGCGCTAACTATCAGTCTGCCGTTGGGCGACCAGGCTAACCCCCGGACCCAATGGGTATGGTCATTAATTTGGTTCAGTTGCTGGCCGTTATGGGCGTTCCAAATCCGGATGGTGTTATCTTCCCCACCGCTGACTACCCTGCTGCCGTCGGGCGACCAGGCTACCGCCAGAACCAGGTCGGTATGCCCGGTCAAGGTAGCTCTTAAAGTGTGATCACTCGTATTCCAGATACGCACCGTTTTATCGAAATAAGCCGCTGCCACTGCGCTACCATCAGGCGACCAGGCGACCATCCTGGCTGCTTTGGTTCCCCCGCTCAACACGCTCACCTGGTTATTGTGTGTGTCCAGAATCCTGACTTCCCCGCTCATGGTTCCAATTGCCAATTGTGTTCCATCCGGTGAAAATGCCAGGCAGTCAATTTTGCCGATATTGTCAGTTTGCTTAAAGATTGGTTGTGTGCCGTTATTTAAGTCCCAGATAAAGATGGTGCCGTCTTCACCGATTGCCGCCAACCGCCTGGAGTCACCGGCCCAACTGACTGAAGGAATCAGCGACGATTGATCGCGCAGGATAAAAGGTCTGTTGCCCTGGTCATCCCAAACCCGCACGATTTTGTCGTCGCCGCCGGTCGCCAGGTAAGGGCCTTTCCAATCTAGACCGTAAGTTGCGCCGTTAATTTTGTAGTTACCGTATACATCCACCTGGTAGGGAAAGGCCGGACTCGCTGGCGGAGGCAATGGGGTGCTGGAGGGCGGTAGGGGAGTGGCAGTCGGGACGGCTGTTGGGGGTAGCGCGGTAGGGGTGAGTGGTAGAGATGTGGCGGTCGGCGGCATCGGCGTTGGGGGTTGCGTAGGGGTGGGTGGTAAGGTTGCCGTCGGGACCGGGAGTAGCGCGGTAACAGTCGCCAAATCGGCCTGGGATACCTGAGAATTATTCGTAAGGGCTGCTGGAGTTTCCCCGGCAGTTGCTTGAATAACCCCGGTTGAAATTGGGACTGAAGGTAGGGCAGGCGCAGTTGTCGCAGCCACGGTAGGTACACTGGCAAACGCGGTTGGTTGAGGTTTATTTGCGCCGGATAAAAGCAAAATTATCGCCGCCAATAGAGCTATAATAATTAGTAGGCTGACCCCGACCCCGAATACTAGGGCCATGTTAACCGAACGCACCCTATTAATTGTTTGGACCGGTAGATGGGGGGTTGGATTTGAAAAGGGTTGGGAACCACCGGTAGCCAGGGCAATCCGGGTACCACAATTGACGCAAAAAGCATTTGCGCCTGGGTTGACCGTATGGCAATTCGGACAAAGATTAACCATCTGACTGAGTATTCCCGGTAAATTTTAAAATTAACTTTTCTGGTAAGCTATAGAATAGATTCTTAACCACCCATCATAACTTCCGGCGGCCAGGTATTTACCGTCCGGGCTAAAGGCTACTGAATGAACCACCTGGTCAAATCCTCCTAAAGTTTGAAGCTCCTTACCTGTAGCAGTATCCCACAGGGTTATAGTTCCATCCCCATTGCCGCTTGCCTTCCCATTACCGCTTGCCAAAAATTGGCCGTCCGGGCTAAAACTTATACTGTAAACTTTATTTCCCGGATTCGTAAAAGTTTGGGTTGGCAAGCTACTTTTCAAATCCCAAAGTTTGATGGAACCATCCAAACTACCGCTTGCCAATAACTTTTGGGAAGAGTTGAAAGTAACCTGGTATACCGAAGCACTATGACCGCTAGGAGGCGTTAAGAGTTTATCTTTTTGAAAATCCCAAATTTTTATGGTGTTGTCATCGCTGCCACTGGCTAAGTACAAGGCGTTTGGTCCGGTGAAAAATTCAAGGGTTTGAATTGCTTCTTTATGCCATTCAAAACGATTTATTTCATGTCTCGTTTCTACATCCCACAAATAGACCAGTTTGTCGTCACCACCACTGGCTAACATTTGACCATCCTGGCTAAAGGCCACTGCATATATATTTTTTGAGGGTGTTTCGATTTCATTTTGTGACTTTGTTACAATTTCCTCATTCTCAGGTAAATTTGTTAAGTCCCAAATTTTAATAGAATTACTTGCCCCAGCGCTGGCAAGTAACAAATCAGCCCCTTTTTGGCTGAAGGAAAGCGAGTAAACCACGCTGCCAAATTTAAGAGTTCTTATAGAATTTAAGCCGGGAATACTCCAAAGGTTTATGTCGCCGTTTATGTTTGCAGTGGCTAATATTTGGCCGTCCGGGCTAAATGCTACCTGGTTTATAACTTTATTCTGAGCCGGTTCTTTTTCTATTTTTCTCTCGAAAAGACAGGTGGCGCTGATTTTATTTGTTTTAGAAGGCTGCTTTAAGGATACTTTGCAAGTTGCTTCGTTATCAACCTTAGTAGTGGGGGCATTTATTTGGTTGCCTATTGAAGGCACCACTGTCGGTGTCGCAACCAGGCTCTGAGCGGGTAAAGAGGGTACAGGGGTGGCAGAAGCTTGCGCTTGATTGGTCGGCCTCGCTGTCGCAGGGGAAGATTGGCTGCCTGCTACCGGGAGAGTAGTTTTCGGGTTTGTAACCGCCGATGGCTGAATTGCGGCGCTAGGTACCTGTAAATTTACACCTGGAGGAGTAATTTCTGGCAGGGGACTGGAGTCAGGCGACTTTTGAATGTTACCCACCCCCTCCTGGTTTGAGTAAACCTGTGCAGGAGTTGAATTTAACCCGGCGATTACTATAACACTGACTATCCCCATAAGCACGATTAAGAGGGCCGTTCCAGCTATTATTAAGAAGGCAAACCGCCCTGACCCACCAGAATGAGCAGAAGCTTGATTCCCAACCCCCTGTTCAAGGATTTGCGTTGGCCTGGAATAAACCGACTCGCGGGAGCGTACCACCCTATTTTCCAGGTTAACCACGGTCGGGGCTGCTATTGTGCCGGTTTGATAAGCCGGGACCGTAATTTCCGCACTTTCAGCAGTATTAAAAGTAGTCGAAATTATATCTGCTCCAGCCAGAGCAGACCCACAACGCAAGCAATCTGCCCGCTGCTTAAACTGATTAGCTTTACAAACCGGGCATTTTATTATTTCAACATCAACATCTTTCAGCGTCATTTGTAAGCCATTTCGCTAAAAATCATCCCGTAGTAATACTCGCCCGGTCCTGTTCAATCTGCCCGAACCTGTTCAAGACTGGCAACCAGATCGAGTAATTGTTGTTGTCCTCCAACTCGAAATAAGCGAATTCTTGACCAGCCATGACGAAAGCCAGGGGCTGTCCGGTTTTGTCCATTACCGGGACTTTTTCGCCGGGCATGCCCTTAATTTGTAAAGTCGGGACATGCTGGCTGGGAGTTATCGGCGTGCTATTCTTCTCATTGAGGAAGGTGATTATACCGTCTGCTAAACCCTCAGCCGCTTTCTCTGGCTGCGTGGATAAAAAAGTTCTATCAGCCGTACTGGTTAGAAAGCCAAGCTCAATTATTGCGCCGGGAGTACCACTGTTTACGGTATAGTGATACTTTTGGTGATTGAAAGCGTAATACCCGGTCATGGCCGCCGTAATACCCCATTCCCGCTTAAAACCTGTTACCGTTTCATAACTTTGGTAAAGGTCATCTAGCAATTGGTCGTCGGTTTGCGGAATAAGGCTGTAACGGCTGCGGGCCAGTTTGAAGCCGGTGGTGGTTGGTTTGGCGGACCAATCGCTGTGGAGGGCTAAAAACAGGTCAGCCTGGTAATTTTGAGGGACTGTAGCCGGGAGTATATCCACGTCAATATTTCGCTCCTTTAGCAAAGAGGCGACGTCCTGGCTTATATTCAATCCCACATTTAATTCGGTCACGCCATTAGCGCTTGTACCGGTGGAACCGCGCAACGAGGCAAGCTCGGTCGGTAACTCGCTGCTCTTCCAGTGGCCGACCTGAAGACCCACCCGAAAGCGTCCCTGGTTGACCGTCATTACAGGAGGATGCAGATCCGGGATAGCCACGTTACTATCAATGGAATAAAGCGGTAAAACCGGTAGCCCATTCTGGCGCGGTAAATCTTCTTCTCTTAAATTACCCAGTTGGGCGTCCGTCAGGCCAGTCGAGTCCGCTACCGCTCTCCCCTGCGAAGCACCGGGAGAGAGCCAGAGCCAGCTTAATATTGAAAGAGCAAGTAAAAAACTGAATAGCCGGATTTTATGTTTTGCTGGCATTTTTACTGTCAGACCTTCCAGGTAACAACCTCACCTCATTTTGAGGTAAATTTAAGGATGCTGATAAAGTGCTACCGTGATGTTGTCGTGGCCCCCGGCCAGGTTTGCCTCAATAATTAGGTTAAAACAAATCTGTAAAAGACTGTTCTTTGAGGTCGTATTAATTTGCTCGTAAAGCTGCTCATCCGTTAATGAATCGGTCAGGCCGTCGCAACAAAGTAATATAAAATCACCACTTTGCAATAAAAATGAGCTAAAAAAAGGTTCAACCACAGCCGTATTCCCAAGATTCCGGCTTAACACTCCCTGTAACTGGCTTTCCTCGCCTTCCGAAACGTTGCGACCCTTACGGCGTAACTCGGCTAACCGGGTATGGTCTTCGTTTAGTTGCACCAGACCGCTTTTTAGCGTAGGCCGGGCCAGGTAAGCCCGGCTATCGCCGACATTTGCAATGAAAAGATAATTTTGAATAACCACCATAATAACTGCCGTACTGCCCATGTTTTTAAGACGCGACTGTTCGCTAGCCTCATTAAAAACCTTTTCAGAAGCTTTATTTATCACTTCTACCAGAAGTGGTTTAAGATAGCCTGCCACTGTGGCTAAATTTTGGGATTCTTCTGAAATAGCTAGTTTTGCGCAAATTTCACTGATTTTTTTTGGGAGAACGGTTTTTATTGTTTCGATAACAAGCAGGCTGGCAACCTCACCGCCCTCTTCACCGCCCATGCCATCGGCTACCAGGGCGACCGTAAAGGGGCCAAGTGGTCCTGAATAACTCTGGGCAAAAAAGTTATCTTCGTTGTTCTCTCGCTCCATACCCTGGTCTGTCCAGGCGGCCAGGAAGGAAAGTTTCTCGTAACGCTCTCGGAGCGCCTGGCTGGTTGCTTGCTGTGCCTGGAAATGTTCGATGGCCGTCTTTAACAGAAGGGGGCTTTTATAGCGTTTATTCAAGGCTGGTAATAAAGCTCGGGACAGCAAACGGGTGATTTCGGGCGGTAATTGGCTTTGGTTTAGTAACCGGGCTGGCGGCAATAAATAACGTTCCTGGAAATCTGTTTGCTTTAGCGCCCGGCCTAAAATTAAGGCTAACCAGGCCGTACCGATAGCATATACATCTGTCCTGGGACTCACATCCTGAGGGTTGGTGTAAACTTCTGGCGCAACATACAAACTATAGCCAATCGGGGTTTCATTTTCTAAAGGTATCCGGCGCAGCAATGTAAAATCCCTGATAAATAAATTACCCTCGGCATCCAACCCTAGATTGGCTGGTTCCAACTCTACACATACGGCTCCGGCCAGGTTTAATTCATTAACAAGACTGCATAATTGCTTAATCCACTCAAGAGATTTTTGGCCCAGCGAGTCGGTACTTTCCGAGGCACTTTGCAAATCGCGACCGGACTTCCATTCCAGAGCCTGGTAAAGTCGAGAGTCATGCTCGACTAATTCTGAAGAGAGCGGCAGTCCCGGCTTTTTAACTGTTTGTAAGATTTCGTGGATTTGCCTCAAATTATTTGCCGGGGCACTTTCGGCCAGGGTCTCTTTAAGTAATATTGTTTGACCCTGAGAGGCCTCACACATGTAAAGGTTTATAGAAGCCGGTTCAAGGTTAAGCAACTCCAGGATAAGATATTCACCAATCCGTTTACCTACCGGGAGTTGAGAGAGGCCGGCTGTTGAAGGTTTAGTACCATCCTGAAATATAAAACCACAACTTAAACAGGTGTTTTGACTTTCAGGAATTAAAGCCTGACAGTTTATACAGACCTGAGAAGAAATTTTTTGCGTTGGTTTTAATTGAGCCAAAGAAATGTTGCCCTTTGCCACATAGAACAGGCAATAAAATAGCTTGATAGAGAGTACGAATTTATTTTAATTGGAACAGAAAATTAGAAATATATTTTCAAGGTAAGAGAAAAACTCTTACCACGCCAATTGAATACTTATTTTCTTAAGAAGATTATGTATTAAATGAATTTTATAAAGTTAAATTTAACATAGCAGAATACCTTTGTCAATATTATCTGCAATTTCTAGTTAAAAACTCCTCCCTCGCTTCCGGTAACTTATTCTAACTGACAAATAAATATTTTGAACTTAAAATTCCGGGATAACTAGAAATCGGTAACTGAAGCCCAAGAACTTAAATTCAATTATCCAAACCACTTTAGATTCTTGACAATTAGTTAACAGATATGTATCATTGTTTTAATTATACAAATTTACCAATTCTTTTTCAAAAAAAATACTACAAAGTTTTTAACAACTTTGGTAACACAGGGTGGTTTTAAGGTTATATTTTTTTAATTGCAGTAATATATGATGCTTTCTTTATTTACAGCCTGGTTACTCCCGGCAAAAATAACCAATAAACCAGGCAGTGTCTTCCGGTTCGGATACATTTTCTTTCTATTACTTATTTTTTGCATGAACGCTTGTGGAAGTGAAAGCTCCCCCAACAACCCTGTTATGACAGCCGAATTGTTAGTGCGCGCCACACCAACAGCTTTATCATCACCAACCATTTCAAAACTTTCAATTCCCGCAACCTCAACAAATGTGCCCGGTTTTTTTGCGCCCGTTACTATGGTATCCGCAACTGCCCAGGGTTCTAATTCTGCGCTAATAACAGGTACGATTACACTCTCCCCGGTCGTCAGCACACCTACACCCCGGCCTACTGAACCAGCGCCTACTGTAACAGTCCAAGCCCCAACACAAACCCCGCATCCTATAGCCGTCAACTCTATTTTTTATCTCAAAGGAGATGCTAGCGAAACAGGTGGGAGAGAATTATGGGTGGCCGATCCAAAAGGAGAAAATAAGAAAAAGCTGGTGGAAGGTGTGCAGTCCGCAGTACCGGTAAATGATACCCAGATTTTAGTCACTCGGCTTACGGGTACAGGTGATAAGCTCCAACTAAAGTTTTTGGAAATAGCAGATGGCGTAATTACACGGCAGAATGTCCTGGATGAGCAGCAGAATGGAAGTACCAGGCCCGGTATCTCAGCACTGGCGGTTTCTCTTGATAAGACAGCTGTTGCTTATACCAAAATAAATTTTACGGCTCCTACCTTTACTTTGTTTGGGTTTGAGTTTCACCCTGAAGAACTGTGGCTGGCCGACCTCAACTTTAGTGGTCCGGCAGCCCGCAAACTGGTAAATAATTCCAAAGACTTTATTGAAGATTTACATTGGAGCACCGATGGCAATCGCCTGGCTTTTATTCACACTTTTCACGCCAGTACCGGAGCCGGTTACGCGACTGAAATCTGGTCGGTCGACAAAGACGGTACTCACCTGGCTTATTTGACTGGACCGGATGAAGGTACTTATCAGGGTGAGAATTTTCGAGCGGCCCCCGCTACCAACCTGCTTTGGGTTGGTCCAACTGAGCTCTCTTTTCAAAGTTACGATCAGGTGCATTTCCCCCTTTGGATTCACGATTTAACGCTGGGTAAAGATCAGGCCCGTCCACTATCTCTGAATGCCGACTCCAGAAGTTATCACTATTGTGAAGCGGTTCGCCGTTATGCTTTTATCAAACGAGGACCAAAATATGACTCACCTTACGAAGGGCTATTCACTGTCAGCGTTGATGAGCCGGGGGAAGGACCTGCGCCCGGGCAGCTTTTTGACGGCGGGGCTAAAGCTGTATTTGACTGCAAAGGCGATAACCTTCTTTATCTTGACGGCAAAGGCCAGATAATCATGGCAAAGCTAAACAAGGATGGCTCGGTTGGAACTAAGGTAAAAATTGGTAACTACCAGTATAGCCTGGCTGCAGATAGTTTTGCAGCTAATTATGGTAGCGCCAGTATCGCCCCGGACGGTGGTGCGGTTCTGGTTCTGCCACCCACCACTAATTCGGATAAAACACTGACTATTTTCCGGTTAGATGGAAGCAATATCAGCCTGCAAGATGCGAATTTTCCTTTGGCTGGAGAAACAGCCGACTGGTATGACGCCAAACGCCTGGTGCTTTCTTCACCAAAACAAGGCGGCTATCTATTTGTGCTTGTAAATATTTCTACCTCACCAGGAACAATTACTTTGCTTGACAGTGCCCTACAAAAAGTGGTTCTGATAACTCAAAATTAACCGAATTATCTCAACTTTAAGGAAACAACCAGAGGGTAATCTCGGGCGGTAATCTCAGGAAAAAAGAATGGTTTGTCTCAAGATTAAAAGAAAAGAACTCAGGGTAATAATAAGCCTAAAACTTCTCTTGATAATACCTTTTCTGACGGCTTGCGGGCAGGATAATGTGCCCCAGTATACCGCAGAGGTGCTGGTGAAAGTTACCCCAACCGAAAAGTTACTTTCACCCTCCATCACCACTGTTAATGCAACTTCAGCTTCCGAAACAACTGCCGTAGCCAGCCCCGCGGTGAGTGCTTCAATACAATTCTCAACCGTTTCAGTGGTTTCACCGGCCGCAGTAACTTCCACAGGGCCCTTTCCTACAGCGACACCTGTGCCAGCTACTCCTTTTCCTACCGTCAGTCATTTATCAGACCCTCAAAAAGACCCACCAATCGGCTCTCCCAATATTGGTTTAATGGTTACAACGGCGGCTTCCGCTCCGCCCACGACTCCTTTCGTGGCTGCAACCGTTCCCACTTCTGCGCCATTAACCGGGAAGTTAGTCTATTCCGATTATGAGGGCAACATAACTTTAATAAACCCTGATGGTAGTGGCAAGAAGATAGTTGGGCATGGCAAAAATCCTCTCTTTTCTCCTGATGGTCAGCGGGTTGCTTTTACCGTCGAACTTCCGGCCACCCAGAATGCCTATTACGGGGGTGATCGTATAGTTTCCGTCAATCTCGATGGCTCCGGAAGGCAGGAGATGTGTACCAGCAAGCCAAACTATGGGTTCGAACTTTTACGTTGGTCTCCTAGAGGCCGCTTTATTGCCCTTATAGAATTGCTCCAGGCTGTAGAGGGTGACCCTGGCTATGTTTCGATGTGTCCCATTGCAAGTTCTAAACCAAATGACCCTCTTACGATGCGCCAGGGAGCCATTAGGTGGATTTACGATTGGACAGTTGATGGCGAAAATGCATTATGGCAAACCCAGGAAAATGGCAGCAATGATTTTGCTCTTTATTACGGGGACCCTGATAAGTTTGGTGATGGCGCCATTAAGCTAACTAATGGGCAGTATCTATCTCCCTACGGGATGCAGGGCGACCCCAGACGGTCTTATCACAATGCTCGGTTTTCGCCAGATGGAAAAACTATTGCTGTGGTAGGAGAAAAAATCTTTTTCCTTAGTGTGCCGGGACAAAAAAGCCCTCTTGAAGGCAAGGTTTTGAATGGGTTTCAAACCTTTCAGGATATTGCCTGGTCGCCGGATGGACGGGCGCTGGCATTCCTCAACGTCGAAACTGATGCTTCTTCTAATTCCAAAGCTTTGTTAAAAATTGTTGAAGTAGGACCGGACCAAATGCCGGGTAAAGTCATCTCTATTGACGCAAACATTTCACAGTTTGATTGGTCAAGACAATAAGAACTAAAAGTTTTTCGGAACTGTCTTCAATTCGAGCTTTCAGGTCTTACTAAACTGTTACGTGTGAGGGGAGATATTGTATGTTTCGTAATAGCTCAATGAACTCCAAACTTCGCCCGGCCCTTTTAAGTGGGTCATTATTGCTTTTATTACTTGCCCTCATAAGTTCAATCACTATTTTGCCAGTCAAGGCTGAGCCAGCCTACCAGGCCGCCCCAACCGCCACAATACCGGCCAAGACGGTCGGCTATATTACGGCTGCCCCACCGGTAAGCCTTAATACGCCATCCACCATAGACTCAATCCAGGTAAAAGCATTGGTAGAAGGTGGCCCACTGGTAGCCCCCAATACCGGTCTATCCAGCGGAATAGAGGGGGGCATAATCGGCCTGGTCATTGCAATTACCGGTCTACTTTTATCTATATTGTGCTGGTACTTATGGACTAGATACCAGCACAATCGTAGCTTACGCCGGGCCCGCTCTATTGGTGTGCCAGTTATGGCAGCAAGTATTGGGCAGGCCAGTTACTCAACCAATTCTTATCCGGTCGTTTCACAGTCTCCTCCCATAACCGGCTATTCTCCGGCTCGTCCCCCCTCACCAGCCATCGATAATGTACCGCCCCGCCAGCCTAAAGCAAGCGGCACGCCGGTTCCGAATCAGGTTATTAGTGGAACTTCTACTATTACTTGCCCTAATTGTAACCAAACTTTGCGGGCGGGTAGCAAATTCTGTGGTTATTGCGCCACCCCGATTAAAATTGCTTGAATTACCTTCGTTAGCTTATTGTCTAAAAGAGTTATTTACCTAAATTGAGGTTAACCAGTTATGATCTGCCCTAATTGCCAGACTTATAACCAGCCAGGAGTATCCAATTGTATAAACTGTAATCAAGCCTTACCGGTAGCCGCTTCTTTTCAGACACCGGCTGCAACTAATGGAATTAAACCACAGGGGCCTCATATCTCACAGAAAACCACGAAGAAAAGGTGGCCCAATATTCGTTGGGCTTATGTGATTCTAGGGATATGCCTTACTGGATTTGTGGTTCTGGGTGTCTTTTCGGTTTTACAGCTTCTAAATGGCACTCATTATATTGCCTTCCAAACTGAAAATTTTGGTAAGTACGATCTCTGGGTGGCACGGGAGGATGGCAGTCAGCCCGTACGTATCTATGAAAATGCAACCGACTACACTTACCCTCTTGATTATTCGCGACCCCAAATTTGGGGAGGTGAGTCTAACCAATACGCACATACCTTATTCAGTAGTGATAGCAAAGGGGCTTTCTTTATGGTTGGCAGTTCGTTGTGGCGTTCGGAAGTAAACGGTGGCGATTTGCAGCGGCTCTTTTCCAATGTTGACCCTTCCCAGGTTGGTTTTACTGCGGATGGCAAGTATTTATTGGTGAAGATTGGTCAGTTGAGTAGCAGTAGAGAAGTTAGACTACTGGCATATAATGTAGAAACTAAAACCTCAAACGAATTATTTAATAGTTTAAACTTTTCCCAGGCAAGTCAGAACTCTTACCAATCGACCGGCGACCTGGCTTTTTCGGTGGCCGGGACCAGAGTTTTAATGTTCATTACGCTCTCTACCTCGGCCAATATAAAGAACAAATTGTTAGTAGAAGCGGTTGACCTTAAAGGGGGAAGTCCGGTAGAGGTGGCCCAACCCTTAGAAAGTATCAGCCGCCAGGAGTTAACCGCAAGTTTTACACCGACCCCTGAACCGACCAACACGCCGGTGCCCATAACAACCAAAGCCTCCGGGACTCCGGCGATACAGACAACACCTGTCCCCACCCCTTCAATTAACCCTTTTAATAGCGGGGCGGTAAACCGGGCTACTGAGCTCACTTCGCTGGTACTTAGCCCAAGCGGCCAGCGGTTAGCCTGGCTTTATGATATTTACGAAACACGTGGAGGTAACTTTAATAACACCAATTTGACCAAACAAACCCGTCAACTTTATACAACCGATATTAACGGAGCCAATCCAAAACTTTACTATGAAGATTTCTTGAATAACCCGGGTTTTAGTTCAAATGACGAACGCATTCTTGGAGCTTTGGAAAACCAGGAGCCCTTTAATACAAGCTCAAGTCGGCAGCTGGTAAGTATTGCAAATGATGGGAAAGCTTATATCCTCAGCGATCCTTACCTGGCAAGCACTACCTTTAGTATTAGTGCCGGCGAAAATCAAAAAGTTTTATATTTTCAATACCACACGGTTGATGATAGCGGTGCTTCTTCGACCGATTATTTTGTTACAGATCCGAAGGGTGAAAAGCGGTTACGCCTTTCCACCAGGATAGGCCAAATTCAAGGTTTTAGCTGGTCTCCCGATAGCCGCCACGCCCTGGTTTATTCAAAACTGGATTCGGACCTATATCGCTACAGCCTGGTAAACCTTGATAACGGAAGTGAGGCGGAAATCTGGCGGGGCAGTTCCAGCAGTTCATTGGTTATGGGTAAAACTCTTGAATTTTCACCTGATGGCAAGTGGCTGGCTTACGAATTGGTTCCCTCCAGTTCGACTTCGTCCTCCGGCTCCGGTTCAACTCAATCTTTCAGAGCTTCTTCAATTTACCTGGTGAACCTTGAAAACGGGCGTTATGACCGGCAGGAGTTTATGCGAGGTGCGCAAAGTTTGGCCTGGTCGGGGCATTAGCACTGCCTGCTGGGACCCACCCGTGCAAAATTTCCAAGCTATACCTATACCCTATACCCACCAAACTTTAAAAAATATTTATGGAATGCGGTGATTATGCCCGGCTCTCCAGGAAATTAGCAGGATTAATATTATAATGATAATCGCTCCACCAGCCAGGAATAAGCCTGGCTGAGGGATGCTGGTTGTTTCGTAAACGCCGCTATTATAGCCCTGGCCTATTACGCTTCCATCATAACCATGTTTAGGATAATCCCATTCAACAGGATTATAGATATTTGGTAGGTTTAAGAACCTATAAAGGGTCGCCGCACCGGCTATCAAAATTCCTACTAAAGCGATCCAGAAAGAGTCAATGTGGTGGAGGCCCACCTTCAATTTTATTTTAAATATAGTAAGAACCATTCCGATAATTATCGTTACCCCCGAAAGCATCGTGATTATGGAAACTGCGTCATTCAATCCACCCATAGTTGAGGTTCGACTGTAGGGGAAAATACTATTTTGGGTGTAGAAGCCTCCCCCCTGACTTATCCAGGGTCCACATGGTGCGGAAGGAAGCCTGTTTCCCATTTCGAACGCGCCGTTACAGCGAAAAGAGTCATTTACAATAGCCTGGGGTAGGAAGGCTGCAATTATGAAACAGCAACCTGCCAGCCCAATTAGTAGTTGAAGCAAACTTAAATTTTCTATTGGTCGTGAATTTTTTGTAGCCGAGTAACTGCCTTGCCCATAAAAAGTTGGGCCTGTTTGTCCCCCACCTGGGGTAGTTTGATAAAAATTGTTAGGAGTGGCGCTTTGGTTATTTGAAAATTGGTTAGGTTGCGGGGCTAAAGGGGCGGAATAATTTTGAAATACCGGGTTGTTTGTATTGTTGATATTCTGCCAGGAGCCGGTTTGGGAAAGGATAGGATCGTAGTTTTGAAGATTACCCGGTTGAGGCTGACCAGGAAAGGTGCTACCCGCGGATTGGAAACTGTGTGGTTGGTTTGGAACCACCCGGCTAGGTGGATAATTGTTTTGTGTCGAAAGGGTGGTTGGCGTCATAGGGGGTTGAGACGAACCTGAGTTCTGTGAGGAAGGCGGCAAACTGGTAAAATTTGTAAAATTGGAATTTGGTATAGGTGGTGAAATTTCGCCTTTTAGAAGACCAAGTTGTTGTTGACATTTTAATTGCCATTGCCCCAGATTAGCTCGTTCAGGATATGCTTTTGCAAGCCGCTCTAAAATCGGTAATGCAATATGAAAATTACCTGTATGCATTGCTCCTAAGGCCGTGTCCAAATCCTGCCGATCAGTTGTAAGCATATCACCCAAATCAATCTCCCCCACTTTAACCTTAAAAATAAACCTTATCCAACTTCAGTAAACTTGCCTGATTTGGGTAAAACCAAAGATTATTCGGTAGTTAAAAACGATCATAACCAGCGATTTATTAATAGCTCACAAGCCTTAAAATTGAGCGGGCTGCTCAATCGTCAAGTTTTTTCCACTTAAACGGTGATTGGGACGGGGTATTTTCAACAGGTTCGGCAGGCGGCTGACTTACCGCAGGTGGCAAGTCCAGACCGAGCGGTTTCCAACCTGTGATTGGCCCCGACCCCGGATTTGGGTCGGTTGGGCCGGACACCCCGGCTGGCGTATTAGCCGCCATATTTTGTGAATATGGGTTAGCCGAGACCGGTGGAGGATTACCTGGATTACCAGCCGGTGGTGTTAAAGGATTAAACCGTAAAGCCGCAGGTGTTTGAGAGCGCCAACCGGACACCGCCGGGGTTGGAGTGACTCTTCCAGGCGAAAAGCCCGGTTGGAAAACATCATGCTCGTGGCCGTTCGCTACAGGGTGAAGAATTAAAGAAGTGCCCTTTAAAACTCCCACATTTTGTAAAGACTCGTCGGGATAAAGGCGACGTTGTAAAAAATCGGTTTCAATTTGATAGAAGATCGGTTTTCCGGCCCGGTCGATGTGCCAGTTCAAGGCCTGGGATAGCATAAGAGCCAGTTCGGCGGCCGTCAGGTTTAATGGCACCTCGACCACTTTGTACTGGCTGTCCTCCGCTCTTTTAACAGTTACAATTACCCCTGACATATTATTTTTATCCTTCTAGCTGGTAACTTTCTGGCAGGCGGCAATTTCATTCACAAGGTACTGTACGGTTTTTAACTGTTCGGCTTCTGAGACAGCAGTGGGGTTTAAGCATTGCACTTCTACCAGGTTATAATTACCGGAGTTTTCAATAAACCCCCGCCCGTTCCTGCCCTGCCAGGCCGCTAAAATTTTGCGGTCGTAGGGCATAACCCCTAAATCTGTTGGATCCATTCGTAAAGAGATGCTGAGAAAGTTAGCTTGCAGTTGGGCGCTCGCAACATCCATCGCCCGGTCTGCCGTAATTATCAAGTGTATTCCAAATGCCGGGCCGTTTTGCACCAGGTTTTTGACAAGTGGCAAAACCTGAAAATGGAAATCGGGCTGACTCTGATACCAGGAAGTATAATTATCTATAACAACCACTACAGCCTCAGCTTGCTTCTCCACTGGTAATCCCCGGTTTTGCTGGTAAGCCCGGTAATCAGGTAGATTAGTGGCGATTCTATCATTTTCCAGGTTTGCGAAACGTTGGCGCCGGTCTTCCAGAAGACCTACTAGGTCATTTAAAATATCGGCAATCTCTTTACACTGATGTGATCCAAAATGTTCTACCCGGTGAGGTAGGTTTTTGAATAGGCTGAGTGTTGTCCCAAAATCAATAAAAACGAAAGCCACCTCATTAGGCGTGTGAGTGACCGCCAGTCCCAGAATGCTGGAAAGCAAGGCTGAAGTGCGCCCGGAATCCTGTGTGCCTAGAAATTGCAGGTGTCGACCTGCTGAGAGGTCAGCATAAAGCACCGGTTGGGGGTTTTGCCAGTCCCAATAGCGGTCCTGGACACCTACCGGCAGGCGCACCCACTCTTTTGCATCGGGCCAGCCCTGGAAGTGATTTCCTTGTAAAACACCAGGCATTAGATCGCTTAGGGCAATGGCTATAGGTAAAGGTGGTAACCAGGGCCGAGAAAGGGGTTTGTGTAACGGTATCAAGTGTACGGCATCCTGGCAAGCTTTGACCGCTATCTCAACGTCAATTGGGATATCCGTAGGCGGATTGTGAATTGCAAGACCAGAAGTATTAATCCCACCCGAAATTTGCGGAGGTTTTACCGGGGTCCAATTTATATCTATCAAACGAACCTGTGGTTTTTCCTGGGTATCCCTTTTATCGAGGTCTCGCATGGATAAAACCTGGGTCATCACTCGGGCGGTCTGGAACTCTTGCAATAAGTTATCCCACCGGAAGAAGGCCCGACCCCGATTGTTGCGGCTGATCGACGCCGCAGCCGCGTCTTTGAGAAGTTTCATGCTGTCATCTTTGGACATCCGCAAGGCGATACGATAGCTCAAGTTTAATTCAATCTGGCCTTTCAGTGCCTCGGTACTCTGCATGGAAAGAAGTAAAAAGACGCCTAGCGAGCGGCCCTGCTGCGCAATCGGAATCAGTTTATCTAGCATATCGGGAACGGTCCGGGCCAACTCCGCGAACTCATCAATTACGATAAGAAGGAAAGGGAATACTTCATCTGGGGCCGCCAGTTCGTAATCCCGGATTTTTTGGACCCGGTGGCCGTAGCGTTTTTTGGCCGTTTCCATAATATCTTTACGGCGTTGTAGCTCTACCTGGATGGCTGTAAGAAAGCGGGTCAGGCCAAATTCGTCTATCTGGTCGGTAGCAAAACCAACCGTATGAGGTAGTTGTTCAAAAACGCTGAAGGTCGCACCTCCCTTGAAATCGGCTAGTACAAAATTAAGCCGGGAAGGATGATTTTTAAGGGCCAGGCTGGTAATTAAAGTAAGCAATAACTCGCCTTTGCCAGAACCGGATTCACCTGCCAGTATCCCGTGGGTGCCATGACCACTTTCGTCAAGGTTAATGAGCATTTCCCGTCCGGTGCTATCCTGACCAAGTAAGGCTTCCAGGTCAGCTCCTCCTCGGCTTTGCCAGTTCTGCGCTACCGTTCGCCCATCGAGCTTATTCCAGCCCAACACTTCAAAAAAATTCAGATTCTGTTGCAGAGAAAAGGCCTTTTGGCCCTGGATAAGTTGAAGGGGAGCTAATTTGCGGGCCAGGCTTTCTTGCTCGCTGCGGCTAATCCGGTCAGCTTTCAAAACGCTTTTCAGACCCGTGCCTTCGCGTGTATTAACCACAAATTGCATATTGCCGTCAGTTTGCAAGTTGACAAAGGCGAGGCAGGCGGCTGGTAAAGCCGTGTCACTGCGGGCCAGGTAAATAGTAATGATGTTAAAAGCCGGGCCATCCTGGAGTAACCAGCGCACCAAATCCCGATCTATGGCCGAAAAACCGGTATCATCGATTACCACCACAATAAACGGCAGGTAAGGATTGGTATTATTATAAAGATTGTTGTTTTTAGCCTTTTCCCGGCGTTGTTCAAGGATTTGCTTTAGATTACTGGCCAGTTTAGCCATGTCCGACCCGGTCCCGGCTAGCCAGGGTTTTTCTTCATCCCCATCGATTGGCTGGGAATGGGGCAACCACCCTGCCCAGAACCACTCCGGGGCGCGTTCCTGGCTATAAAAGAACATCATCCGCACATCCTCCGGCGAATGATGGACTGCAATCTGGCAGACTATCGCGCAGACCAATTCGTAACTAAACTGGAAAGACCCGGCAACCCCGAACACACCCGCTTCCCGTAAATTAACCAGGCCCGGCACATTTTCAACGCTACTAAAATCTTTGTAAAGTTTTTGGATTTCTTTATCGAGGTCGGTAGGATTAAGGTTTGACGTAACCGAAGAAGGTAATTTTATCCTGACCCCACCTGGTTGTACCGGCTGTATCCCTATACGGACGCGTAAAAAGGCCGGAACGTGATTGGGCTGGCGCTCCCAGAGATAGCGACCTTTGCCTTCGGCTACTACATCAAGCAATTCGGCAGGAGGTGGGTCAATCCAGTTTAATATTCGGCAATATTCGGCCTTTTCCAAGGCCAGCTGGTTACGTTGTTGCCCAAGGTAACCTCGATAACGCTTAACTTCCCGGCGGGTTTTAGCTCCGGCCGCAAGAATCCCGGCGGCTGTAAGGAAAGAACCCAAGCCGATACTGATACCGGCTAATACGACCAATTGATAATTATTTCCCAGGGTCGCTGCGCCGGCTGTTGCAAAATAGGCCGTAGCCACTAGGGTTAATAGACCAATAACAACCGAACCCCATTGCAAAACTTTTTGGAGAAAGCCTTTTTCAGGCTGCGGTGGTGGCGCAAAAAGATCAAGGTCTCGCGATTGAGGCTGGCGTGGCTCGTAGGCCGGACGATTAAAATATGTGTAGCCTGGTTTAAACATTTATTTCGGAATATTTATTGATTAAGTTTCGGGCGGACCGCATCGGGTCGCTTCTTCAGCCAGACGACGACTCTCAGCTTCTGCAGCTTGTTTCTGGCTCCGGTAGGATTGTTCCCATTGTCCAGCTTGCCGGTTCAGGTCGCTTACCAGGTTGTGCAAACGGGGAACCAATGGATTAGTCTGTCCGTTCCATTCATTCCAGAGATTGCGCAAAAAGTCGTTGGGTGGCCCTGAAACCTGAGCATTAAAAACATTATTGTTGATATTACTGAGGTTTGAAAGGGTGCCTTCGAGTTGTTGGGCCAGGCGGCTATATTCGGCCGCTGCCGCTCGTAAGACCCTTGCTTGGGTCATTTTCCATTCATCAACCTGGACCGCCATCAAAGGTTCTCCTTTCTCTAGCGTTGCTTTAACGCTGGCGACTACCCCAGCGACCCTCCACAAATTTAGCTGTTTGGCCAGGTCCTGAGTCTGGCTCTCTTTGTTTTTCCAAGACCTTACTGACGCTTTCTTTAGGCAGGCTTGGCTCCTCCGGTTCGCCAAATGAAATACTTCTCAATATTGTCTGGAAAACGTCCGAAGCGATTTCGGTTATTTCTTCATTCATGTATAAGCACAGAATATATAGCCGGTCCGACGCCTGGGTTACGACGGTGGTTTTGCGAATTTGCCCCCTGTAGCCGCCGGTCTCCTGCTGCCACTGGCAGCGCTGTAGCAAGGCCGGGATATTTCCCAGGTTCAGGGAGATGGTTGGTTGGGCCTGAAATAGCGGCATATTGGCATCATTCTCTGTCGTAAAGATTTGCTCCGCTACCAGCGGCAGCAGGCCGACCCCCATTGGGGGGGCTGGTTGGGCCAGAATTGTTACTAGCGCTCTGAAAGGAGGGGTTCCCCGAGCCGGGGCGATAAACGAAAGCGGTCGGTCGGGGGTTCGCTCCAACTGCCAGTCGCGGGGGATTTTTAACCTGACCTTTAACGGATCGTCCTGAAAAAGAACCGGGTCATCCCAGGAGTCTAGCTGCGCTGGAATACTGATTTGCTCGGAGAAACTATCCATATTTATTGTTGCTACCTCCGACAAGCCTTAATTATTGACGGCAGGCGTGGCTAATGGTAAAACTTCTTTTTCCTTCGTTGCTGCGGTAAACTTTACCGACATCAACATCCCCTTTATTACCGGCAGTAATTCTTTCGCGGCGTCTTTGGCGATGGTAGCCGTAAAATCAAAAAGAGTATTGCCATCGGCTACCAGCAGCATAAGCTGGGTCACTCTGGACTGGGTTTCTTTATCCGTCCACCCGAAAACTCTCAACAGACCTGGACGGGTACCATCCAATTCAACTTCCCGTTCTTCCAACAGTTCAAAGGCGTTATAGGTACTTTGCAAGAAGTTGAGAACCTGCTTCCCCAACAACTGGATGGTCAGGCGGTTACCCCGCAAGAGTTGAGTATGGGCAATGCCTACATTGGGTTGCATTCCGGCGGTTTGAGGTCCGATATAAATTGTCTCAAACTTTTCAGTGCGACCTACCGCCCATTCTTCCGGCACCAGCATGGATACCAGATGGCTGGCATCCCACAACCGCGACATATTTACACCTGCCAACCGAGTTGCCTCAACCTGGTTAATTCCGTTTTCTTTCATCACTTGTTATTCTCCAGAAATTTTGTCGTTTGTTAAAGGTTTGCCCGGCTGAAAATTTACCACCTGCTCCCACCACCACTAACCTCGCTATTGGGAACCACTGCAGGTTGGCTGGAGACAGGGATAGAGTTGCCACCTGGCAGGGTGTTAGAGGCAGGGGCTGGGTCCATTACGGGTAGGTTTTGTTCACCCGGTATGATAATAATTTTATCGGTTTGGCCTTTTCCCTGGGTTGCGATTACCCCGTTACCTGCTAATTCCAACTTCAGGCTGGAATCCTGCTCACTGGTGAAATCAGCTTCTATACTGCCGTTTTGCAAGGCATAATTAAGGGCATTGAGCGGGTCTTTAACCTTGCCCTTGATATTATCAGCCTTAAACTTTAGTTCAACTTCTTGTTTGATGCCGTTCTTTAAGGGGGATAAAAAGTTTTCAGCTTTTAGTTTATCTGCGATTGCAATGGCGGCGGAAGCAGTGACGCCCTTTTGGACAAGGACCGAAACCAGGTCGATATCACTGCTGGCGGAAATTTTCAGGCTAACTTCGCTCGAATTGATTTCGCCCTTTTCGGTTCCAATTGTTGCAGAAGTCTCTATGTTGATTCCTGCCGCAGTATTGATAAGCTCGGACTGTGCTCCGGCATTCATAGAAAGAGTGTAGGCCGGATTCCAATTACCATCTTTATCTTTAATTAAAGCTGTCCCAAAACCCATGCCGCCGCTAACACTGGCGTTGGCAACATAATCTATGCCAACTCCTACTTCTGCGTTAACCCCAACATCACCCTCAACTTTTGTGATATTGTTCCGGTACAAAGCTAATTCGGCTATCCCGCCCCCGCCTCTGATAGCTGGCCCGGCTGCATTGTAAAATGTATTCAGCTTGCCGTCCTTAACGCCCAGTGTTTCCATCAATATGCTTAACTTGCCCATATCCTCCGTGGAGTCTTCATCGAAAACCATTTCAATTGCTACTTTGTTGCTGGCAGTGAGGGAACCTTCTACACCCTCATCAAGCGAAGTAGCGACCCCGGCTTCACGTTCTCCTTCGATGGTTAGGACCTCCACCCAACGCCCGTCCCGCTTTTCCCGCCGACGGGTAATTTTTACATCGCCGCTCAATTTGACTCCAAGTTCTCCAAGCACCGGAATAGTTCCTTCAGCTTTAACGGACCAGGAATCGTATCTATCCTGATAGTCGGGCTGGTCAATTCCTTCGGCTCTCAATTGCTTTTGGAATGCAGGCCCGACTTCCTTGATATAGGGGTTCAGCAGAATATGTCCTAATTTATCAAACCCGGCTATCAGGGCCTTCGAAGCAGCATCAAGCGCGATTAAGAAGCTTTCTTTGGCGCTTTCAAATATCGCTTTAGTGGTGTCCTGGAAGGTATCCCACGCAAACCCGGCCGTATTTTTGATAAAACTAACCGAATTATGGAATACATTTACGGCGGTGTTAAAACTTTCTTGCAATTTGCCAGTCAGAAATTTATCCAGGGGAACCGGGTCGGTATGGAGGGGTTTGGCCCAATCTCCAGGCCGGATGTTGGCCCCATCAGCGATGTCACCACCGGCCGGTGCGATTAACTGAAAATGGCCGTCAGGATCGGGAGTGTATTGGCCTATGTATTCTCCTGCCCATTCATTTATGATCGGTATAGGGATGAAATCTTTAACAAGGTTTTCTACTATTTCCTGGTTAGTCATATTGCCGCTTAGATAACGGATTTCGTCCGTCAGGGTTAAAATTTTGGCAAATCTACCTACCCATACCCCTAAATTTTTAACCCAGGTCGTGTCGGATAGCCATTCCACCACCTTAAGACCACCATCAAGAAAATCAACAGATGTTTCAAGAATTGCTATACTAAAACTTTCTTTAATCCGGCCACCTAGCTCCTCCAGGAAACTGCCGGTGGCTTTCAGAATACTGGCTGCTTCCCCGATAGCTTGCCGGAAGCTATCAATCAGTTTTGAGACGAGTTGGAGAATAAGATTTTCGGCCTCGTTTATACGCCCAGCAAGCCAGTTAACGGCGTTATCTAGTAAACTGGTATGCTTGACCGCACCATCGATAGCTACTTTGCAACTTTCGGCGCTTAAATTAATCACAAACTGTCCGGCAGCTGCCAGGGCCGTTTCTGCCTCATTAAAAGTGGCGGCGGTAGCAATTGTAGTTCCATCCATTACTGATTGCGCCTGGTCCCTCAGGCTATCGAACTGCGTTAAAAGGCTCTGCGGGACATAGTGGGCTTTAAGAGCTATTTCCAGCAGGTTGGACCAGTATTCGATTACTTCCAGGTAAGACTGGAGTTTATCCGCTCGGATAGACAGATCGTGGGTGAGTGAATACGCCTCAGAAATATTGTTGTAGTGCGGGGCAGCGTTTAACTGCCGGGCGTTTGCGGCTAATAAGCTATCCAGATGGCGCAATTCTTCAATCTGAAGGCGCATCTGCTGGCAGCTATTTCTTAACCCCTCTATGTCCGTAGCAAACTTCATATTAGGTGGAATTTTAAACGAAAATAATTATTTAAGCGTAAAGTCAAAAATTCACCAGATATAATCTGGTTTACCCATGGCTGGGCTTCTTTTATGGCCAGCCCATGCACTCCATAAAAATTAGGCTGCCAGGCGGGGTAGTTCATGATACCGCCTGGCGGCAGTTCGATCTGAACGATGAAGAATTACTTCCACCTTAAAGACTGGTAAGCGGAATCCAGCGAAGTGGCCTGGTCATTTAGCCCTTTCCCGAACTTTTCCAGGTACTGAACTACGTCTTGCATCTTCTGTTGGGCTTGTTGCCATTCATCCTGTACAGATTTAGCTGCTTCGTTTTCATTGGCCGCTATGTAACTGGAAATGATTGACTTCAATTTTGAAACAGAATCGTTAAATTCACCCGACGCTTGGGTAAACGCCTTAGAAGTGGCGATGATGGTATCGGTGTCCATTGTGCGTTTGGGCATACAAATTCTCCCTCGTAAACTTAATGTATAATAAACGAAAATGAAAAGTCACTTGCAGATGGCTAAGACATTTTACAATGATGGAAAAAGGAACCTGGCCTTCCCAGCAAGGTTAAAAAATTAAATGAGAATTCAGGGGCAAAATTACGATTTAGTTAACTTGGCTATAAATTAGCACATTCTACAAGATTTGTAAATAGATTTAATAAAAATGATAAAAATAAATTTATTACCCAAGTAAAACTTAAATTAATATTCACGAGTAGAATGTTTACGGTCATATTTTACGCCTATATTTTGCGCCAATTGATTTTAAAAGATTTTGAAAATTCAATTTATTTACATCTGTTATAGCCGTTGGAAACAAGTCCAATTTATCCGGTTGTGACTGTATTTCTATTTCTTCTTTTTGAGAAGCATCTTCGGGGGTGGGTATGCTAAATTTGGTCGGAGGTTCGGTAACTTCCAATTCACTTTTAATAATCAAGCCAGGCGGTTCCAGACTTAGTTCTGACGGGTTCAGCCACCATTCCAGATAAGAAATATCGTCACTGGTAGGGGCTTCATCGGCCTGGCGGACTTTTTCCAACAGTTCAGAAGCTTCCAGCCAATTGGTTATTACGTCAATTGAAGCTAATCCATCAGAATATACCAATAAATTTCGGAGGGTCGGCTTACCTTTCGAATTAACAAGAGGACTTTCAAAAAAACCTGGCATTCCTCCGACCAAACCCTGCCGCGTAGACCAGCGCCGATTGGTCTGAACTGTTTCGCCAAGAGTTTCTGTAAGTTCGCCAGTATCGTCCCACAATCGCAGTCTCGAATCACCCATCCAAACGAGAGTCAAGCGACCTTGTGGAAATTGGGAGCAGGGTATATCTATCCGTCCTGCCACAAAAGTGGTTTCACTGCCATGTCGCTGCTTTTGCAGTATAACCTGTTGTAGTAGGTCAGGTAAGCCGCTTGGAATTGAATAATGCCTAACCTGCTCTGTCCCAGGTTCAACCAGTTGTTGCAGTTTTCCTATCAGGTCTGACCGAATTTGTATCGGTTCAAGACTGAGGGGACAGTCTTTCCAGAACCATTCCAGTAAGTAATCTCCGAGTAACTGGGCAGCCAAATTGCCAAAAAAGGACTGGCTGACTCCATCACACAAGCAAAAAGCCCAGGTCTGCTCGTCATGGGCCCAGGTCAGGTAATCCTGACCGATGTCATTGGCCGCTTTCGACTCTGCCGACCGCGCATATAAATAACGCCAGAGGAAGCATTTGGCTACTTCTGTTTGTAAAGGCGTTTCTGTATCTTGCGGAAGTCGGCGCAGGTTTGGAAGAGTCATCGGCCTTATCCACTGGTGAACGCTTAAAACTCTATATCAGGCGAAACAGCTAATAACAAAGCTAGACCTAGACCGGTTAGAGATAGAATAAAGGCAGCCGCAAATGCCATGCTGGCTGGTTGAGGCAGGGACCAAGCCAGTATAAATCCACCAAGCCAAATTAGGCTCCATCCTACCAGGTTAGCCAGGAACCATTTAACGCTCTGGCTTTTGCTGCCAATAAAACTGTTCTGAAACAGGCTTGATATTCCACCACCCACGGCTCCAATTAAAGCCCCTACAAAACTGGTAGTGGTATCAAGATTATCGTAAATTAATCCACCCAGAATTCCCCCGGCCAGCCCTCCCAGGCCCGTAAAAAGAATGAACCAGGCTCGGTGCGCCGGGCGAATTCGCTGTCGAAAAATCCACAATTCTAACCCGCCAATCAGTAGTGCCAGAAGCAACGCACTCATACCCTGGTAAAGCCATTGCTGGGTAAGACTGGTCGCCAGGTTCAGGAGAGGGTTACTAAAGAGCGTCGCTACCAGAAATAGTACGGCCCCGATAACAAGTGAAAGCCCTGCCAGGTTATAAAGCAGTTTCATACGAGATTTTTGTTTAGTACCTGGTTGCCACCGGCTTTCGCTCAACTGAGTATTATGCGGGGAGGTTTCGCCCGTAAGAGGAGTTAAATTGTAACTCAGACGGGTGAGTTCCTGCGAAGTACGCAGTTCTTTCAGACGCTGGTAAATAGAGCCGAGGAGTGGGCTTTCCGCCGATGCCATGGCGTAAGCTTTTCGGTAAACCACTAAAGCTTCTGAAATATCACCCTTTGCAAAAAGTTTCTCGCCGGTTTCCACCAGGCTCTGAACCGCTATCTCCTGGCTTTTATCAAAGGCGGGGGCCAGGGCCGAGGGCAATCGGGTGGGGGTATGACCATTGGTGCGACCCTGGCCGGGTGCGAACTGGGTAACGAGTGTTTGCCTGGCTGCCAGGACTTCAGCCCATTTTTGGAAAGGGGCGCATTGGGATAAAGACTGGCTGTACCAGGCTTGTTCAAATAAAACTGCCACCTCGGCACCCCACTGTTCGTGCAATTTACGGACGAGGGTCCGGTAACGGTCTGTTAATTTTTGTAATTCATCTGGATCAAAATAACTTTCTTCCCAGCTTTCGTTACGTACATTTTTGTCGCACCAGCCCAGAATTTCAGCAAGTAACACTGCCCCGGCAAAGCGGTCGGCCGGTGCCCCCCAGACCCCTTCGCTAACTTCACGGTGGGCATAACCCGGTGAACCAGCCGGTAAAACCGGGGGTTTTTGCAGGGTTGGCGCATAAAGTTGCTCTATATCAACCAGTTCGACCGGACTTTTAACTTGAACTGCCCCGATTTCCAGCGCAGGTATTATTACATTTGAGCCGGACAAATCACAATGTGCCAGGTTCTCTCGTTCCATCTTTGCCAGCACTTTCGCGAGGGCATATGAAATAGAAAGACTTTGCTCCAGAGTAAGTTCGCGCCGATCCAGGATTATTTCCATCCAATTCGGACCGGTTATCCAGGGCATAGTTACGGCGTGCTTGAGTGTAGGATGGTCCTGGAGTAGGGTTGGATGATTTTGTGAGGTCAGGACTGTTCGCCAGCAAACCTGCAAACCGTCCAGAGCTGCAAAATGAGCTAACTGGCCAGTTAGGTTTGGCAAATTGGAAAGTTGGTAGCGCGGCTTAAAAACTTTAAGACCGGCCGGGTTCCCACCTTGACCACCAACCAATCCAAGCTGGTAAACGATAGCCTGGCGCCCTTCCTGGCCGTAAGGCATTCCAGGCGCAGCTGGATGCTCCATTACCTGATAAGTCTGATTATTTATAATTAACTTTTGAAAAGGCTGCGGTTGGAAGGGCATATAATATATCTTTCCTAAAGCCTGAGCTTTAAAAGTGTGAGCCTGTTAGTTTTCCCAAAAATATAGCTAACGAGTCGGTGTAGCCGCCGACATTTGAAAACCCATTGCTACCAGTTCGGAGTTCACCCCCGGTAAAAGCATTACTGCTTCCGCGCCAATACGGTAACTGTTCTCTAACATCATTTCCCGGTAACTATCCGGAATAGGCGATGACATGGACCGTAACTTAGCAGCATAGTCGCTGTTCAAAGGGGTATGAGGCAGAATACCCGGCCAGGTTGAAACATCTTTTATCGGCTGGCTTAAGATTTTATCAGAGATAAAAATGTTCTCCACCAGAACGTTGCCATCCGGTAGGCTGCGCTGCATAATGCGGTGTGCGATCGGCTGGGGATCAGGACCGGTGAATTCACCGTCGGTCATATGACAAATAAGGGGTGCAGGACCGTTTTGCAGCGAAGGCCATTCGGCCTGAAGTAGCTTTTCAGCCTGGCTAAAGGCTTTAGCCGTTTCAGTAGTGCGTAAAGGACTCAGTTCGGGCACACCCAACCCGGCCACCTGGTCAACCGATTTAACGCCGTCGAGCAAATCATAGACGTGGTCGCTATAAGCAAGCATAGCAATACGGTAGCGCGGGGAAATCCGTACGCCTTTGGTTGAACGAAAGACCATTTGTCGCAAGGCTGTGGTAAGAGCCTCCGTAACTATATCTATTCGCCTTTTATTGCCCAGCGGTTGGGTCATGGAAGCACTGACATCGAGCAAATAAATAATGAGCGCCGGAGTTTTGGCGGTTGCTAGTATAGAATAGGGCATTGATATCTCCCGGAAAAGACCACAAACCGACTTAAACCCGCTTTTAGCGGTAAATTGGACCGTTTATAAGCAAATTAATGCTTAAATGTTTAGCCAGAGAAAATGGAACCAGTGCTAGAAAATTTGAAATGTAATTAATTATAATTAATATTGCGCTTTGTGTCAATAAAAGCCTCTTCCGAGAATTAACATATAAAATAGATCTTATATGAACAGCAAAAGTTTGACATTGACAAAATTATATACCGGTGGTAATTTATATAAACCAATTAATAAATTTCTCTAACCCGTTCAAAAGTTTAATAACAGATATAAATCGTTTATAAAATAAAACCAAACGACCATGGGTTTTAAGGTTTGGCATCAGGTAAGTAACTCTGGAGTAATATATGGCCGTAATGTGTGAGGATTGTAAAGCCCTCAATCCAGATGGAATGCGTTTTTGTGATCAATGTTCGGCACCATTACCGCCTTCCTCTCAAGTTTCACTGCCTCGTTTGCCGGGTAGTTTTGACCAGACGGTTCATGCTATGCCTGCATCACAATACCAGCGTCCGCAAGCGTACCCTGACCAGGGGTATCCTTTCGAGCGCCCTAACTACAACGAGCTACCGAGCCAGTCGCCAAATTCTTTTAGTCGTTCAGCAGCATCAATACAACCAAGCGGGTCAATCCAGGTAACTCCAACACCTACCCCTTTGCCTTATGAGCCGCCATCGCTGCCAGCCCAAATCTCAGGTACCGGGCCAGAAAACTTTAACCAAGTTAATTTTCCTGTACTGCCTGCAACGGTACCGCCAGCAGTGCAACCACCCGGTAAAATAGTTAATAACAACACCGTATCAAACAATCCTAGCTTAATAGTGACACGGGGCGCGCGACTTGGAGAAAAGTTTACCCTTAATCCCGGCATAAACGAAATTGGGCGCTGGGATGAAGACGAGAATTATTTTCCACACATTGATTTGGATAAGCAGGACTCTGAAGGGTTTGTCCACCGACGGCACGCTTTCATTCGCTATAAAAATGGTAATTGGTGGATTGAGGACGCCGGGGGAGCTAACGGCACAAAAGTTCGGCGTGGAGGCCAAACTAACCGGTTAGCCCCACGCGGAAGTCGGCCGTTACAGCCTGGTGACGAGGTGATTATCGGCCGCGTTTTTTTACTCTTTGAAAGTTTTTAAATTTTGTTGAAATAAGGGTTTTAACCTCAAACAGGCAAGTATTATTCGAGGTAATAGTAAACTTATGGTTTGTATACAATGCGAAACCGAAAACCCACCTAACCAGCCATTTTGCGATAACTGCGGGTTTGAGTTAGTCGCTCCTTCGACGCAACCCGTCACCTCCTCTCCGCCAAATCCGCAGAACGGTTACAGTCCTTACCCGGACCGGGAACAAGCGGGCCGCCTGATTTGTAATAGCTGCGGTTACAGCAGTCCTACCAACGCGGTTTATTGCGGCTACTGCCAGATCTTACTGCCTTTATCACCCGGCGCAAAATTAGGTAACGGTCGCTGGACCATTGATTCCTTGCTCCGTCAGGGTGGAATGGGCCGAGTTTATATTGCCCAGGACAACCAGGCTGGTTCCAAAATTGTAATAAAAGAACTACTTGACGAACAAGGGCGGCCTGAAAACGAAAGAAAAGTTTACCTGGAACATTTTACCAACGAAGCAAAGGTGCTTGGCTCGCTTACCCAGATTCGCTCTGTTCCCAGATTATTGGCGGATGTAGTGCAGGAAGGTAAGCGTTACTACTTTGCGATGGAATTTATTGACGGGTTAGATCTAGATGAGGTAATTACTAGGCAAAAACGGGCTTTAGATGTCAATACAGCGGTTGATTATGCTATAAAATTATGTGAAGTATTGGAAATATTACACAACCGTACGCCTCCTATCCTTCACCGGGATATTAAACCTGAGAATTTAAGGTTACGGACTGCCGACAGTTCAATTGCCCTTATTGATTTCGGTATCGCTCGCAATGTTCGAGACGGTACCAAATTAACTAAAGTAGGAACCAGTGGTTTTGTAGCACCTGAACAGTTGAAAGGAAATGCCGAACCTCGTTCAGATCTTTATTCATTGGCCGCAACTCTTTATTTTCTTTTAACGACCCAAATTCTGGATGACGCTTCCGATCGCCATCCGGGCGCATTGCGCAAAATTAATTTTCAAGTGTCGGAAGATCTAGAAGAAATTATCCTGACGAATCTGAATGAAAATTCGGCGGAGCGTTTCGAATCCGCGACCGAATTCAAAAATGATTTACAGGCGGGAAAATTGACAAAACTGGTACGCTGTTCCAAATGCGGTACTCTAAATGATCGCCGTTTGATTTACTGCACTAATGATGCGGCTCCTTTAAGCAATCGTTCCAGACAGTGCTCATTTTGTAATGCCTTTGTGCCGTTACGGGCGCGGTTTTGTCCACAATGCGGACATGCTAATAATTAAGAGAAACCCGTTGGGAACGTTATCTAAAGTTTTCTCTAAATTTCGACAAAACTAAGTTAACATATAACCTCTGCTAAGAATATCGAAAGCTTCTTGAAGGTGACCCATATGCCTCAAAGCTACGCCATAGCGGTAATAAATTTGCCAGCATCCCTTAGTTATTTTGGGTTGCTCAATAATGGCTATCGCTGAATTGAAAAGCTTAATTGCTTCCACCGGTCTGCCAAGACTCAAATTTATTTCTGCTAGGTCTACCCGGACCCGGCTTACCAGAAGTGGTTCAGTTAGTTTTTCGGCATAGCCAAGACTTATGGTCGCCCATTCCTGGGCTTCCACCCATCTTTCTTGCAGCTTAAATAAAAAGGCTAAATTGTTACTGGTGCGGGTGAGGACAACATAATCTCTTTTTGTATCCGGTAAGGCTTCAGCGGTAACTAAAGCTTGTTTCAAAATTTGTTCTGCCTCCTTGAGTTCTCCTTTTTCGATTAATACCAGCCCAAGGAGGTTTTGCACTCTAGTCACCATGATTAAGTTGCCTGCCTCTAAAAACAGCGCCAGGGTTTTATCAAGGAAAAGTCTGGCCCTGGTAAAGTTTTCCTTACTTCGATAAGCAAAACCTAGTCCCCAGTAAATCCCAGCTAAGTCTAATTTTTCTTGCTCACCTTTAACCTGGATTAAAGCTAGCGCCTGCCCGTAGTTATCTAAAGCCTGTTGATATTGTCCCAAGGCAGTATTCACATGTCCCAGGTTGAGTAAAACCTTCATTCGGAGCCGACCAGTCTGAATAAAATATGGTGAAGAGCTTTTGAGGCAAAGGTGAAGTTCTTCAAGGCTTTGTGTTATTTTACCCTGCTCATATAAGGCTGTTGCAAGCCAGTTATGGACCCACACTATCTGTACAGAGGTCAGCGGTTTCCCTATTTCAAGAACTCGGATAGCCTCTTGAAAGGCGCTTATTTCTTTATCATATTCTTTTAAGAGCAACCAGCCTTGACCTTTAAGGCAATAATAGATTGCCTGCGAAAGGGGGCCTAACCGGGACAAATCAATACTTTCCAGGGAAAGTAGGGCTTCCTCAGGTTGCTGTTCCTCTATAGCCGCACGCGCCTTCAGCAATGCTGCATCTAAAGGCACATGTCGGTTGAAATATCTTAGAAATGTCTCCCAAAAGTTCTTAAAATCCGTGTCTTGAGAAGGTGGAGGTAATATCATTGAACCCTCAACTTGACACTGGAAAGGGACCTGGTTTAATTCGGATTGAATTTCACCAGATTTGTAATTTTGAGATGGCAGGAAATTATGTAAAAACGAGAGCATCGACCTTACCCACTTTCCTACTTATCAAGCTATCTATTCAACCCTGTCGTCTTGTTCCGGTTTTGCTTACTTGCTAAACTTGTGAAAATCCAAAGCAACCCCAAAACCTGGAAATTTAATATTGCAGTTTTCAAATCAAGGGAAATTGCTGTCTCACCTACGCCCGAAAAACCCTTTGGCCGGTGAGACAAGTTACGTGGTACATCAGCATCGATAGGACAACTTTATGATAAAATAATATTAAGGTAACGTTAGATTAAGTAAAATACGTATTATTCACCTGGCATTTCATCTTTTAGCGAAAACACTTCACCTTTCTTTGAAATTTATGCGAACTTCACATAATTACAGAGCTCTTGACTATGAGTCTGGCAGTTTAATACAGTCTTATCGCCGTAAGGCTAAGCTTACACAGCACCAACTGGCTGAATTGATCGGGATCAACAAAAGATCGGTCTTAAATTGGGAAGCCGGTAGTAGCTATCCGCAAATCCATCACTTGCGCCAGCTTATTACCATTTTCTTGGAAAGAGGCTGCTTTAACATCCGGGAGGAGCAAACTGAAGCACAGTTTCTGTGGGAAAAAGCCACCGGTTCAAAAAAGGAGATAAAAGAGGCTTTTGACCCGGCCTGGTTTAATAGTTTGCTCAAGGAACAAACTCAGACGGACCTACAACACCCGATGCCATTAAGTTTTGTAAGGGGTGCACCTCGCCAGGATTGGAGTGAAGCTATTGACAACCGGGTGCTTTACGGACGGGAAGAAGAGAGTAATAAACTGGAGAAATGGCTTACCAAAGATAAGCATAAGGTAGTCAGTATATTCGGAATTGGTGGCATCGGTAAAACCGGCCTAGCCGTCAGTATTGCTCACCAGGTGGCCTCCCATTTCGATTTTGTGATTTTTCGCAGCCTGCATAACGCGCCACCGCTAGGTGAACTTTTAGATAGTTTACTTCGCTTTTTGCTCAATGGTCAGCCGGCCAACCTTCCTACCTTACAAAGTGAAAAAATAGTGCTGTTAATGAAGTACCTGCGTAATTATCGCTGTCTACTCGTTTTAGATAACATGGAAACCATCATGCAAGCGGGGCTGGTAGCCGGGGAATTCAACGAAGGCTATACCGATTATGGAGACTTTATCCGGCGAATAAGCGAATTTTCCCATCGGAGTTGTCTATTAATCACTAGCCGGGAAAGACTTCGCCAGAGCGCTTCCCGGGAGGATAAGAATGGCCATGTTCGCTCACTGGCCCTTAAGGGGCTGGATAATAAATCCTGTCAGGCTATTCTGCATAGTATGAATATTCCCAGCGATGAGGTTCAGAGCGAAATTCTTAATCAGCATTACAGCGGTAATCCTCTGGCCCTCAAATTAATAGCGGAACCCATAAAGGAAATGTTTGGCGGGGCTCTGGGGGCTTTTATTGACAGTAAGATATTTCTCTATGGCGATGGCGAAATTCGCTATATTCTTGATCAACATTTCGATAGACTTTCGGTTGTAGAACAAGATATTCTATACTGGCTGGCGGTTAGCCGAGAGCCCCTTGATGTGGAAATATTCCAAACCCAAAGTGTTTTGCATTATGGGGTTCAGATTTTTACTGACGGGCTAAGTGCTTTATTCAGACGGTTTTTAATCGACGAAAATCAGGATAAGGATAAAGCAGATAAGAATCCAAGCTTCACTTTGCAGGGAGTGATCACAGAATATGTTACGCAGCGATTATTAAATCAATTGCACGCAGAAATTCTATCTCAAACCCCTGTAATCCTGAACCGCTATCCTCTCTTACAAACCAGGGCCCGCGAATATATCCGCCAGACCCAATTAAGAGTTATAGTTGAACCCCTCCTGAGTCAACTTAAAATGAGTCTTAAACGGGATGAGAAAGTAGAGAGTTATCTGAACCAACTGTTGATGAATTTGCAAATTTTACCTCAGGATACCCAGGGTTACGCCGGGGGAAATATACTTAATTTGCTTATCCATTTAGGGGCTGATTTAACCGGTTTGAACTTAGCAAACCTTACCTTGTGGCAAACAAATCTGGCCGGAGTGGAATTGCATGATGTAAATTTAAGTGGGACCGACCTTGCCGGTGCTATTTTCACTGAAGCTAATTTAAGCGGGTACAGCCTAGCTTACAGTCCAGATGGTACAACCCTTGCAATTGGTTGCGCTAATGGTGCAATAAAGTTGTGGCGAGTAGGAACAACCTTCGAGGGACAGATTTTTGAGTGCCTGGGGCATACTAATCTAATAGCGACAATAGCTTTTAGTCCTGATGGTTCTATTCTCGCTTCAGGGAGTGCGGACGGAACAATCCGGTTGTGGGAACCTCAAAGTGGGCTTTGTCTGGCTGTTTTGGGCAAAGATAACTCACCTATCTCAGGCATTATACGCTCAGTTGCTTTTAGTCCTGATGGTAAATGGCTTGCCACTGGGGGAGATGATCAAACCTTTTATTTATGGCAGGTTTCTAACACCCAACTGATTGCTTCTATTGTTGCAGAGCAGGGTTGGATAATGGCTCTTGCTTTTAGTTCGGATGGTAAATTGTTGGCCAGTGGCGGGTTTGATGGAACAATTAAGTTGTGGGAAATGAACGCATTCCTGAGGGAAATTGAACATAATAACTTTCAAAATGGAATTGTTGTTAAACCAGCAGCTGTTCTTAAGAAGAACGAACAATGGATTACTTCGTCATCATTGGTGTTTAGTCCAGATGGTAACCTATTTGCAAGTGGTGGTGCTGACGGGACAGTTCACGTATGGACGACAGCAAAACAAACTTTCTGTCTCAAACACTCCTTAAAAGAGCATAATGGAGTTGTTTCGGCTGTAACATTTAGTAAGAATGGTAAGTTTCTTGCCAGTTCGGGGGTAGACGGCATAATAAATGTGTATAAAGTGGAGGACATGTCTATTCATAAGAGTTTATCCTCCGGTAACAGGACAATAGAAGCCCTAGCCTTTTGCCCTGGCGCTGATGAGGAGACTTTTGTCAGTAGTAGCGCCGAAATTTCAAATTTAAAACTTTGGTCGCTTAAAAGTTTTGAAATCTTGGACGTAATCCAGGGTTATAACAATTTAATCTATTCAGTTGGTGTTAGCCCAGACGGTAAATATCTGGGAGTAGCTGGGGTAGATAATAATCTTTTGTTATGGGAATTACCTGAAGCGGTACCTCAAGCTCACCCAATAAGTCCAGTTGTCTTAAAGGGACATACGGGGTTTGTGGTGGCTTTAGATTATAGTTCAGATGGTAAAACAGTTGCCAGTGGTAGTAGCGATAACACTATTAAACTGTGGAATCTAGCTAATTGTAAATGCTGGCGTACTTTGAGCGGACATCGCAAAACGGTAACGGCTGTCCTGTTTAACTCGGATAAGAACCTACTTTTAAGTGGTGATGAGGAAGGAATTATCAAGGTTTGGTCTTTAATAACAGGAAAGCCCCTTGACAGTAATTCAACCCACCAGGGTCGAATACGAAAGCTGGTTTTCAGTCGGAATGGACAATTCCTGGCTAGTGGCGGGGACGATGGATTTATCTATCTATGGAAAGTTGATCCTAAAGAGGCGATAATTTGCAAACTTGCCGGTTGGCATAACCAAAGCCTTGTAATGTCTCTGGCTTTCAATCATGATGGCAGCATCCTATTCAGTGGAGGGGGAGATGGAGGTATTCGCTGTTGGGATACTGTTAAGGGAGAATGTGTCACCACAATAAACAGTAATAAGGGACTAATTTGGGCAATAGCCTATATAAAGTGTCCTGTTTTAAACCCAAATATAAGCCTGGGCGCAAGCCCAAACGTTGATACCCAAAAAGTTGCGGTAATTCGAGATAATGGATTAATTCAAGTTTGGCAGGTTGAAGATCTGGAAAAGGTACAATTAATTACCACTTTTGAACACGGTTCTAAAGGGACGACAATAGCATTTAACTCTGATGGGAATGTCTTATATAGTGGTGGAGAAGGAGGTATAATTAAGGTCTGGAACCTTGTAAATAATACCTTGGCTCAAACCCTCACTGCCCGTTCACCTTACGAAGGCCTAAATATCAAAGGTGTAATTGGACTAACTGAGGCTCAACGGTATAATTTGCTGAGCCTCGGTGCCATTGAAACATCTGTTTAATTCAAATCATCTCAAATAAGCTGAAAAGAAATGTGTAAATATCACATAACTCCTCAAAAGTGCGACTAGAAGCGTTACCTATACCATGGCCTCCTTCTCGCTCTATGCGAAGCAGGATAGGGTTTTCTCCGGTAGAACTAGCCTGTAAATTGGCTATAAACTTTAAGGAGTGCATAGGATGCACCCGTTCATCTCCGATAGGCACTGTAACAAACACGGCCGGATAATCCTCTTTTTTTATATTGTGCAAAGGTGAATAAGCGTATAATGTCCTGAACTCCTGCGGACTGGTCATGGCACAACCATATTCAGCTAGCCAGTTGCGCCCTGCTCCTAGCAAATGGTACCGTAGCATATCGGTTAAAGGGGCTCGGCATATTACCGCGCCAAAAAGGTGGGGACTTTGAATGATACTCCCGGCTACTAACAAACCTCCATTGCTATGTCCCATTAAAGCTAATTTGGCCGGACTGGTGTAATTTTCTTCAATTAACCATTCGGCGGCCGCGCAAAGGTCTCCAAATGAGTTCTGTTTTTTATACAAACGCCCTTGCTCGTGCCAATCCAATCCAAGTTCGCCGCCTCCCCGCACATTGGCTACGGCCAGAATCCCTCCCTGAGAAAGCCATAACGCGTTTGAAATTAGGAAGATGGGTGTCTGACTGATTCCAAACCCACCATAACCGGTCAAAAGGGTTGGATTAGCTTTATTCAAACAAATTCCTTTCTTATAGGTTAAGAACATTGGAATCATGGTCCCATCTTTGGATGGATAAAAAACCTGCTTGGTTTCATAATGTTCCGGCTGAAAATCAAGAACAGGTTTAATCAACAAAATGAGTTCTTTCCGCCCAAGATCGTAACTGTAAACAGAAGGAGGATTCGTAAAACTCTCTACGCTGATAAAGAGTTCCGCACTGTCAGGTTTCCCGGTAAGGCCGGAAATGGTAGCAAAAGAAGGTAAATTTACCTCTTCTCGAAAGATACCTTCTAAAGTAAAGACTTTCAAACGATGATAGGCCGAGTGTAGGAAACCTGCTACAAGGTTTCCTCCGGAATAGGTCACAAAAGCTAAAAAGTCAGCCTGTTCCGGGATTACTACCTGCCAATATTGCGACTCAGGTTGCGCTAGATCGATGGCTATTATTTGGCCTTTAGGCGCATTCCAGGTAGTTTGAAAATAAAAAGTGTCCTCTATACTTCCGATAAAAACGAACTGATCTTTTGTACCGGCCGTCAAGTTTGTAAAGGAACCGGTACTTTCTGCTTTACGGTAAAAGATGTGGTTATGCGGTTCAGTGCTGTAAGTGGCGTACAGAACAAGGTAACGCCCGTCGTAACTGGTTTCGGGATAAAAAGCTAACTCTGAATCAGATGCTTCAGGTGCAAAGATAAGCGTATCTTCGGATTGGTTGGAGCCCAAAGCGTGCCAGTAGATGCAATTCAAGCCAGCCTTAACAATGGGTTCGGTGTAGGAAGGTGAATCTATAAAGCGGTTGTAGTAAAACCCGGAATTATCCGGGTTCCAGGCAATGTTAACTGTCTTGCAACCTACCAACACCTCTTTGGAATCAAAAAGGTCTAAAGTATGGCGGATGTGAATCTGTTGATCATCGCTGCCGTCCTGGGCAAAGGTATAAGATACTAACCGACCGTCCCTGCTAAAGGACTGGTAGGTAATAGCGCTGTTACCGGAAGGGTCAAGCAAATTTGGATTGAGGACCGGAATAGGCGCGTCAGAAAGACAATTCATACGGTATAGCACGGCCTGGTTCTGGATTTTAGCCTGGTGGGTTAAGTCTAAACCCCAAAAAAAGTAGTAATCTCCTTCTTTAGAAAGAACTGAATATTTTGGATAGTGCCATAAACTGGTCAACTTTCGTCTGACCAGCTCGTTTTGCCTCGCAATGTTAGAAAAGTACGCAGCGGTGAGTTGTGTTTGGCCTTGGAGCCAGGCTTTAACCTGTACATCGTCCAAACTTTCCAGGCAACGATAAGGATCTCTTACTTCGGTGCCAAAGAATTTATCACTAGCACCACTTAACGGCGGTAAGGGGTAATCTTTTTTATTCATGGTTCCTTTTCATTCTGGGTTTCTCGAAGTGAGGAACGAGTATCAAGCTACGCTCACTAAGATTTGATTTTTTACACTTTGCCCTTAATGTTTGAGTAAGCCAATAGTCTTCCTTAAAACAAAATAAATATCCAGAAGATTGCAGATTTATCCCTGCAATCTTCTGGAATTGGCTTTACCTTAAGTTCCTTAGCGGGCGACCGGCGGTCTTAAAGTCGGTTTAGCCAACTCGGGTGGGCAAGGGGGGAAAGAAAGAAAGGATGGCACAAGTGCAGTTACCTGCGCCGCAACAGCTACTTTGATAGATTTGTTGTTATTCATCTGAAATTCTCCTTGTTCTTTTCTAAGCAAAACTATGACAAGACTAAAAATTGGCATAAGCAAACAGACTTGCGGTTGAGCAAGCACACCCGTTTGAATGTTTCTAGTTAGTCTTTATCTTTGGTTACTGCTGGTATATACTCAATCCAGGCACGGCAATTTAAAAACGAAATTCCTTCCGTAGAATTGCGACCTTTTCTTTGCCAGGCTGCGTATATGTCTTACCTTTAGCCAGGCCTGTGTAGTAAAAATTTGTTGAATGTTTACTACATATATTTGGATGCAAAAAGAGGCAATTTATCCGGATTTTCATGATACTTTTCGAACGAATTTTTAAATATCCGGCCAATAAAAGGGCTTAACAGGATAAAATAGGAAGCGTAAATGCCTCACGACGATCCTTTAGAAATTTCGCCTGAAAATAAGGCCAAAATTTTGACCGAAGTGCGCCAGGTTATATCAAATTTACACCTGCAACATTACTGCCAAATTTTAGGAATTGATGAATTGCAAGTGACCGAACAGGTAAGTGCATGGCAAAGGGAATCAAACCACAAAGTTACAGTGAGTGATCTGGCCTATCGGGAAATTAGCCAATTAGTCTATGAAGCAATTAGGCATCAGGCGGAAGATATTTACAATGGCGCTTACGGGTGGTTGGCATCCTATTTACAACGAATTTTTTATAGGTTGACCCATAAGCAGTGGGAATTAAGTGAAGACTTAGCTGCGGAAGCGGTAACTAAAATTATTAGTAAAATTACGACCTGCGAATCACCTTATTCGTTTCTGGCCTGGTGTAAACAAATAGCTTACCGTGAATACCTGATGTACCTGCGAAAAAATAAGTTGGGCAATTCTAAAGACAGAAATTCTAATAAGGGAGACAGAGATTCTGAAAGTAAAGATTCAGATGAGAAGAGTGACAGACCTGGCCTGGAAATAAGACAAATCCCGCTCGATTCCCTTGAAGGGCAGATGCTTGAGGCTGGGCCGGTCTTTGACCCCTTACGAAAAGCTTTAAGCCGAGAACAACTGGACCAACTTCTAAAATGTATCAAAAACATTAGGCAAACTAAACGGGCAGATAATTACCGGCGTATTCTAATAGAAACCCTTTTCAGGGGTACAAGATTGGAAGATTTAGTCGAAGAATTAGGTCTTCCAATTGAAGAACTTCGCCGCCAGCAGACGGATGCCTGGAAGCAACTCCAGAAAAACAGGGATTGTATTGATCAATTGCGTGATTTAGGTTGAAGCCCGCTTGAATCGGGATTTATAATTGTAAGATAGTAGAAATCAGAACTATTATGGATAAGGCTACAGCCCAAAAAATATTACTGGATTATATGGAGGACAATGCCGATCCTGCTCAGTACCAGGCGGCACTGGATTTCCTGGTGCAAAACCAGGCCGACCCGGGCTGGCCCGATTCTCCTTCCGCCCTTTACGAAGAGTTAACTAGCCCTGGTGGAATTGATTGTCAGACCAGCCAGAACCTCATGCTTACCTACCTCGATCCACTTGACCGGCTTTCAATGAACCAGGCGGACCGGCAGAAATTGTACAATCACCTCGAAGGCTGCCTGGATTGTCGAGAAGAATGGGAGTTTTTGCAAATACCGGAGAGTGAACTAGATTTTGAAGTTCTACCAGAGTTAAAGGATACTGCTGCCCCAACTTTACCGGTTGGCCCTATAATTAAGTGGCCTGGCCGCTTGCAAACCCTTGTGGAGAGATTAACCGATAAACTTAATTCCCTTAAGGTAGCTATCCACTTTGAACCCGCCTCTGGCCCCATTACGGGTCTATACACAAGGGCCGGGGACGATGACTCAGTTTCAGATAACAATCTCACCTTATTTGAACAGCCGGTTGGCCGAAATCTGCGGGTAAATGTAGGTATATATTGTATTCGACAGCAACCCACTGACTCTGAATGTTTAGTCCGGGTAGTCCTGGAAGGACCAGCTCTGGTGAATAGGTTTGACAAACACAGGGTTAGCCTTACTTATGAAAAAACCAGGCAAGAAGTCCTATCCGATAAGAAGGGCGAGGCTATCTTTACAAAAGTACCTTTGACTGCTTTAGCAACCTTAGAAGTTGATATCACTATTGATATTTAGAAAGTATGGTCATTAGAATTAGGTTTGGTCTGATCGTCTTTCTTCTGAGTGACCGGACCTACAGCTTTATGACTTTCCCACAAATATAGAATAAACAAAACTACTCCGATAAAAATCCCGCCCAATGGCTTATTTAAAAAGATGGCTGGGGCCACGAATAAAACAGCGAAGAGGATTACCAACACTACAAGAAACAGGCTTGCCGCTATAAAGATTTCAGCGGGAACCGGCTTAAAATTATAGCTGGCAGTTTTTGAGCTGAGTGGGATCCGTCGGGCAAAAACAGCCATCGTGACCACACAACAAAAACCGGTAAGGCAGCGAACAAAAACCTGGGTCCAGATGGGTAACAGGTCAAATAAGCCGGTATAATAAAGTAAAAGGCCGGACCCTATAAAGCACAAAGTTAAGCCGGTCAGCAGCCCCAGATTTGCCCCGATAAAAACGAGCATCAATAAATAGAGGCGACCGCCTCTCTCCAACTTCCCAAGGATGGGCTCCTGTTTTAGGTCCGTATAAGCCCATAGTGTTACCCCAATCACCAGGAAAAAAGCAACGCCTACCAGCCATAAATAAACATTCAAGAAATAGTGCAACCAAATGGGGTTAGCAGGGTTAATACTGAAAAAGAGGTTGAAGTTGTTTAGGAAAAATTCCTTCCAGGTTGGGTCTGCCGGGATTATTTTTTCGATTGCGTACTGGACCATAAGTGTTCCAACTATGACAATGGCTAACAAACCGGCGCTTCCCCGCTGACTTCGGTCGGTTCCAAGGCGGCGTAAGGCGCGTACAATACTGGTTTCAACCTGGACATACCATGGCGGAGGTTCTTCCGCTAACTCCGTAGCCTTGTAAAGGACCGGTACGAACCACTGGCCAAGATAGCTAACGTTGTGCTGGCTTGCCATGTACACTTCCTTGCGGCTTTCAGTAACCGCTTCTTCTATGGATTTATTACGGACCAAATGATTGTAGAGTTCGGTAGACCAGAGCACTGCCGCTTCTGGAGAAGCAAGTTCCTGAAGCGCAATAACAGCCGGGACTCCATTTTTCACCAAACCGGCTGACATATTAGATAAACTTATATCTTCCTCGGCGCTAGCCCTACCAGCTTCACAAGAGTTGAGAAAGACCATTTCCAAACTCTCATTTTCTCCCAGCACCAAACTGAAATCTTCCGCAGTATAGGCGTGGGTGGGCAGTTTTACCACCTTCTGAATTTCAAGTTCAAGAGAGGTTTCTGGGCCCGGCGCATGAAATTGTAAAGTAGCCCGTTCGCGGGCGCTATCCCAGTTGCCGTGGGTAATAAAATGTATTATCTGGTAGCAATTTTCCTTGACCTGCTTGCGGAACCGGTCGAAGGTAACAACCCCATCAAGCAAATCAAGCCTGGCTTGGCCAAGGGTCTCAAGCGGGGCAAATGCTTTTTTTATATTATGCAGTTCATCTGGCATGGAAAGCACATCTTCCGATTTGGTGGCGATTAAAACGATTAACACCTTTAAGGGAAGGGTCAAGCTGTTAAATGAGCGAGGTAAGGTAGGGGTAGCCACCATTCTAACAACCGGTGTGTAATTGGAAAGGGCAAAAAACTGGCTACGGGCAGCCTGGAAAAGGAGTTCCCACGGTAGTGCATATAACCCGGAAGCTTCAGTTAAATCAAGCCCAATTCGTAGTCGCTTACCCTGCCTTTGGGTAAGTTTAAAAGCACCTACAAGCGCCTTCCTGGCGTCAAAAGGTAAGGTGTCATAAATTTTTAGTCCTATTTGGCGGAGAAGCTGGTTAAATTTAGTGCGTTTGTTAGCATAGTCCCGGCTATTGTTTATATTGAGTAGTTCTATGTCATTAGAATTTCCATCACGACCCGGCTCGGAATAAGCAGTTTCTTCATAAAGCTTGCTTAAGTTTGTATTCACATAGTTTATGGTGCCTTGCCAGGAAATAGCCGGATAAAATGAAAGATTTATGACTCCGCCAGTTGCTTCAACCGGTGTTTTTATGACATGGACCTGGTAGATTTCTTCCTCCGGAGGATCAGTCCTAATAAACTTTAGCACAAAGTCCTCATAATAGTCGGTTGGTTTGGTTTGAACGTTTGCCATAATCCTAAATCCTTCGATATTTAAATTTTATTTTTTCAAAGCGGATTAAATTTATTATTTCTAGTCACTTAAGACACCACCATAATAGTCTAACATACATAGTGCTTAAAATATCTTGGTTCAAAGGTTCTCGACTTATTTAAGATTTTCAAAGTTTTAATTTAACACAACGAAATTGGTAAGCAAAATATGAAATAATGTTATAAAATAGAGATAATAAATTTAGGGTGGATTCATACTACATTTTGACTTTAAATTCGGGAAAAGAACATCATGCCAAGAAAGAAAAAGAACACCGGAGATACTATTACTAAATTTGATACTGCCAATTACATTGCGAGGTATCAAGAAATAAAAACTAAAAACCCTCAACTCCTGGGCAAGCGCTTGCGCCAAACCCGCGTGAATAAAGATATATCACAGCGTGATTTGACCAAAGGGCTTTTTACTTCAGCGTATCTTTCCTCCATTGAACTTGGTAAAACACTTCCTACCCTTGAAACCCTGGATTTATTGGCGGACCGTCTTGGAGAAACCCTAGATTACTTTTTAAGGCCGGCAACACCCATTTCGAGTAATTTTTTCCAGGGTGATTTAGACGAAGAAAAGACAATTTTCTTGTCGACGAGACAGCATTTATTCCAGTGTGAGGTAGCAATAGCCAGCACAGACTACCAACAGGCCATTCTCGAACTTAATCAAGTTGAAGGTAATTTTGCCACCCTGGATAGAAGTGATCAAGTTTTATTTTTCGTCTTGAAGGCTAATATTAATAATTTACAAAGCCAGCCAGGCCAGGCTTTAGAAGAGTTACACCATGCAGAGGTCTCTCTTTTTAAAGAAACTGAACAACCCCTAAAGGTTAATACTGAGCTTGAGGCGAGATTTTACCTGGAAACAGGCCGGGCCAATAGACGCCAGGGCAATAACGCTGAAGCGCTGAAAAACTTTCAATTGGGACTAGCAACGGTCAAGGCGGCTGATAATAAAATTAAAGCTGTAATTTGGGAGCAGGAATTACTGGTGGAAGTTGGTGAAACGACTAGAATAACAGGTGACTTAGAACTTGCTGCAAATTATTTGGAACAGGCGCTGGCCTGGTTCAGTCCTGATAAGCAGAAGTTGCTAGCTCAAACTTTGTTTACTCAGGCTAGTGAACAGGCTAAAACCGGTGACTTTCAAAAAGCAGTTTTCCTGCTAGGGCAAAGCCGTGAAATAAATCAAAAATCGGCCGGGATTTGCCAAATAGAAGATTTAGCCTTGAGTGTCAGCCAGCTATATGTGCAATTAGCTCAGTATGAAAAAGCAAAACAAACGGCGTTAATTGCAGCCAATTTAGGCGCTCTTGGCGTCAGTAAGGATCCGCCCTCTGAAAAAAGTTACCAAAATGAGTTTGCGGCTTTAGGGATAATGGCAAAAATCTCCTTCCAGGAAAAGGATTTTGAACAGACCAATTCCTATCTTAGAAATGCCCAAAAACTGTTGGGTCAGTTTTCTGGAATGGATTCAGTGTCATTGAGCCGGTATTACCAGGTTGAGGCTCAATACAATCAGAAAAGTAACAATCTTGATAAAGCCAATGAATATTATCTTAAAGCTATAGAAGTTTTAGAAGTCCTTTTAAGGGAAGGAGCCGAAAACAAGGAAGAACCAAAACCTCTATTGTCGGAAATATACTTTGACTACAGCCAGCTTCTCAAAATCACTGGTCCCATGGAACAAGCAATGGAGTTTTTAGAAAGAGCCTACAAGTTCCGGTTTACATAATACTTATAACTTATAATTGACAGGAAAGACATTTCACCGGATATTTCTATAATAATACTGTCAGAAATTGAACCAGAGCTCCTTATTTGGCTGCGGCACATTTCAGACAACGCTCACAAATAATGTAGAAAGTTGACCCAGGCAAGCAAAAACCAAAATGGCTTTGTAAATAACCTTAAGATTGAGCAACATCTAAACTTGAGGTAAAATCCTTCCTGCTTTTTCCGTCATCTACTTAAAATGGAAGGGAGGATTTTCTAAAATGATATGTCCTCATTGCTCTTCATTAAAAGTTGCTAACCGCTCTCGCCTGACCAGACACGGTTACAAGACTTTCTTCTGTAAAAATTGCAAGCGCATTTTCAATGAAAGAACTGGCACTCCATTCAATAGAAGCCAGATCCAGACTACTACCATTTTTAAGGCTGTGCTGTGGCGACTTCGTTATAAACTTTCTCTGACTGGCCTGGCAGAAATGTTTAGTGTCGAATTCGAGAGATTTTATTTTACTAGAGAAACCATTCGGCGCTGGCAGGAGAAATTCGCACCTTTAATCACCGAAGAACTCAAAAGTGGTCGCAAAGGTCAGGCCGATATACGGTGGAAAATTGATGAAACCCTAGTAAAAGTGGAGCAGAAGTTCCATTATTTGTACCGGGCCATTGATAGTACGGGCAAACTGGTTGATACAAAACTGTCTCCAGTCCGAACCTCGGAAAGCACGAGTGCCTTTTTCAAACAGGCAGTTCTTACGGTCGGTCATAAGCCTGTACAGGTAACTACCGATAAAGAGTCGAGTCATCCAGGCGCGATTAAGAAAGTGTTAGGTGGTAAGGTTAAACATCGTACCGGGCAATATAGAAATAATCGGCTCGAACGAGATCATAGAGGTATCAAAAGCCGCTACAAGTCAATGGCGGCTTTTAAGAAATTTGAGAGTGCTGAGATATTTTGCCAGGCATTCGATGAACAGCGCGAGTTTTTCAGGTTTAGAAGATGGCACAAAGATCGACGCACAAGCGGAGGAAAGCGAGCAGATTTCAAAGCAAAATTTTACCAACTCAAGAACAAATTTCTCGGGAGGAAATTAGTTTGGAAGCAATCAGCTATGTCGGTTTAGAAATAGTCTCCCTTTAAAAAACAGCAAAGTTGGGTCGTTGTCTGAAATGTGACGCAGCCGAATACGTGGGAATATCCAGGAAGACTTTAATGCGGTAGTTAGCAAGAGGGGAGGCTGATCCGGCCAGAGAAATAGATGGTGGTATTTACCGAGATTTGTACGAGGAAGTTATAAGAGCAAACGGTTATTGCAAGGTTAAATTGATAAGGCAAATTTCGGAGGCATCGAAAACAGATTGGCGTGCAGGAGCCTGGTTACTTTCCCACCTTTACCCCGATGAATATGGGGATAAAAAAAAATATCCAAAACGCCTAAGAATAATTTTAATGCCCAAGTAATCATGTATACTGCAGATAACAATCGAACTTATCCCTCGAACAATGAGCAATAGTTTATTGTCCAGAAGTCTTAGCTACTTATTGAAAAGTCGTTGGGTAAGTGCAGCAAGAAAGGTCACCTCTATAATCAGGCCAATGGATTTAGGCTAAGGGAACCACCAGTTTCTGAGGTTGCAAATACCCCGTTCCCTAAAAACACTGATACCATAAACCCTGTATGGAGTGTCCCTGTCAATAACACCAGTTCCCCGAAACCATACACTCCTTAGCTATCTCTAGCGCCATAAACTTCGCTGGTTCCACCACTGCAAAAAATCCCCGTCTCAGCACCCGGTAACCAGGTTAAATCTAAAACACCTGTACTTTCTGAGACTATTAATCCATAGTAAATCCCCTTTATAAGGAGGATTGTTTATTGGAACCATAAACCGTTATGCGACTTAATTGTAAGGGTACTATTGACTCAATTTCTTATTTGATATTATATTAAATTCAGACTTAATGTGGTCAAGCTTGTATAAATTGATCCGCTAGCTGGTTATTCAATTAAAAGGCGAGGAAACTTCCAACGTGCATTTTATAAAAAAGGCCGGTTTGATTTTTTTAAGTTTGGGGATAGTCTTTAGCCTTTTAGCAGCTTGTGGGGAAAGTAATTCTACGCCGGTTAATATGGTCCTGGCTCCTACTACCGCGCCCAATCCAACCGCACCCGCTGTTACCTTATCGCCGGTTACACCGACAGCAGTTTCCGTTACAGGTGCTGGCTCCACTTCCGTCGTTTTGCCCACCTCAACTACGGTAACAGGACCGGAAGAAACTGCTCAACCAACCCTTCCCCAAACAGGCACCGCTCCAACTCAAAGCCAAACCTTAATCGGGTCACTCCTGCAAAATAAGTTAATTTTTAAAAGTTCAACTGCTTCGCTACCCGGTAATACTGACTTGATCCATTTTCTGGCTTTTAGTCCTGATGGAAAAACTCTTATCAGTGCAGCAGCTGATGGTTCCCTCAGGACCTGGGACAGTACAACGGGTAAGCAAAAAACCGTTAACTACACTGAAACCCCTACTGTAGCTCTTAGACCAGATGGTAAAATTTTGGCAACACATAACAGTTATGATCAAATAACGTTATGGGATGTAGCGACGCTTAAACAAATTGCTGTCTTTGGACACCATGATTCAATCATATCAATTGCTTATAGCCAGGATGGTCAAAGGATAGTTAGTGGTGGGGCGGATAATATTGTTAATTTATGGGATGTTAGCTCAAAACCATCTTTAATAGCTTCTTTTACCGGGCATACTGATGAAATACGCTCCGTAACTTTTTGCCAGGACAATAACCATTTTGTAAGTGCTTCAGCTGACGGTACGGCTCGGTTTTGGGATGCTTCCAGTAACCAACCGATAGCCATTTTTAAAGAGCATACTAAGGCAATAAATCAGGTAAGTTGCTCCCCTGACGGTAAAATTATAGCCACCGCCGGTGAGGATAGTGTCATAAAATTATGGGAAATAGACCAATCACAACCCGCTAAGTATCAATTGATCAATACCCTCACCGGTCATAAGGCTGGAATTACCACGATAGTTTTTTCGCCTGATGGTACAAAACTGGTGAGTGGAAGTGATGACAAACAAATAAAAGTTTGGGATATTTCCACCGGAAAAGAGCTAGCCAGTTGGACAGGTAGTGTTGGTGCAATTGCGGCGCTTACCTTTAGTCAGAATGGTAAGGTATTGGCGAGTGGTGGTAGTTACGATGACCCCTCGATAAAATTATGGGATTTTACCTCTGTGAATACAAATCCCGGTAAGGTAACTACTGAACCTCAGCCATTCGTCGAAATGGCAGGGCATCACGAGGCCGTTGTTGCAGTAACGCAGAGTTCAGATAACAAAACCTTTGCGGTTGCGACCAGACAAAAAATAACTATTCGTAATCTCAATGCTCCCGAAAAAATTGTAACGACTCTGCAGAATACCTCTTCGGAATATCTGCTTGATTTGTCGTACAGCCCGGACGGTAAAGTGTTAGCGAGTGCAGGCACCAGTCAAACGATTCACCTGTGGGATCCTGCCAGCGGGAAATTACTGGCGACCCTCCAGGGACACCACCAAATTATAAACGCTTTAGCCTTCAGCTTTGATAGTAAAATGCTAGCGAGTGCAGGTTTTGACCGTACTGTTAAGATCTGGGATGTGGCTAGCGGTAAAGAACTCAAAACTTTACAAATAGCCGAAAATAGCTATGCTTTGAAAATAGCTTTTAGCCCGGACGGTAAAACCCTTGCAACCACGCACAATAATAATTCTATTCAAGTCTGGGATGTCCAAACCGGTCAACTTAAAACCATTCTAAAGGATTTAACAAACATACCTTATGCAGTTGCTTTCAGCCCCGACGGCAAACTACTGGCAAATGATGTATCACTTACAGGAATATCATTGTGGGATACCCAAAATTATAAGATGGTTGGGGTTTTAAGTAATACTACCAGCTTAAGTGAAGGTCTGATCTTTACCTCCGATAGCAAGTTACTTTTTAGTTTTGGCCTGGACAATACCATTAAGTTATGGGATGTAAACAACCGTAAAAATATCTTTAGCACCAGTGAAGAAGATACCGGCGGTATTACTTCGGCTGCCCTGAGCAAGGATGGCAAAACTTTGATAAGCGGTCATGTGGATGGCTCAATCAAATTCTGGGAAGTTATAACAAGCTAAAACAGCCGCTCAGTAAATATTGGGGCGGGTAACTGCTTCACCCCACATCGGCAAGTTGCAGGCTTTTCCCCAGCAAAACAAACTAGCCCAGGCTTTAGCCGAATAAGGCAGGTTGGTGGGGACCATTTTATTTTACGCTACTACGAAAGCAAAACCTTCAGGCACCGAATTGAGGCGCAACTCAATAAAGGCGAGAGCTAAAGCCTAATTCTAACACTATATCAGTTTAATCTATTTAAGATAGGATAAAGCCCCGGAAATTACATGCAACTTAAACCTTTTGGTATGTTTTCGGCAAAAAGATAAGCCCCGGAAAACCAGGGCTTATCAAAGGAAACGAACAATCTAACCAATAGTAATTGAGGCGCTGGCTGAGTTGCCGTTACAAGTCACATCCACCTCGCCGGTACCAGTATAAGTGTTAGTCCCAATTTTCCAGGACCAGGAAGCAACACCCGCCCCATTAGCATTTTTGTTAACCAGCCCGGCTGCCGTGCTATCGGTGCCGTGCGGTGTGGTGTAACTGATAGAGCAACTGGCTCCCGGTGCGGTCTGGACTGTCACGCTGGCATAAGCACCGGGCCTGCCACCCTGGACAGATGTAAATTGAACACCTGCCGGTGCGGGAGCTTGCTTTGGTGCCGCTGTTTTTACCACCGGTGGTAAAGGTGTAGGAGTTGGCGGTGCAGGTACGGCGGTCGGCGCTACTCCAGCATGAGCCGTGGTAAAGCTGGTCTCGCCCCGATACCCCTGGCCGTTATAGTCGTACTGGACCTCGACCACAACTCTGAAGCCTAGCGTGGCTGCCCCAATATTGCGATAGCAGAAACCGAGGCCCTGGGAGTCTGAAGTAGTCGTACACTCCGCGCGGGTAGTCTTATAGTCCCAGGTCGTTTTTATTGGTGCTCCGGCTATGGGTAACCCGTCCTTAGACATTCGTGTAGTAATCTGAAGGGTTTCGTACTGGGTAGGTTCCGGCTTATCCATGCAAGCTTGCACCACCACATCGGTAACGGTTATTGCCGGTAGACAACCATAAGCCGGGAGATACTCTTTTGACTGGGCAGGCTTGGCCGGTACGGCTGCCGGTTGTTTTTGAGCCGCAGGTGCAGTAACAGTTGCCGTAGGTGCTGGTGCCACCGTCGCCGCTGGTTGTTCTACAAAAGGAGTAGAGGTAGCATCTCCAACACCACAAGCCGAAAGCAACAGAGAAAGAGTTAGAAAAATAGGGGCAAGAAGATAGGCAAGACGTAACTTCATCGTAAACCTCCAGGCCGTGTATTTTATTTTCAAAGGGAATTTGTAATTTAATTATATCGAATTAATTCGAAAAGTGCCATATAATAATTAAGAGTTTTTAAGATGTAATAGAACCGTAAAAATGATAGTAGCCTATATCCACTGATGAAGATTATCACGTAACTTTACTTTAGCGGTTGTACCGATAACTATTCAAAAGAGGATTAGTTAGCCTAAACAGGCTTTTATATAGTGTGAAAATTCCTTTGGGGGAGATAAATGACTTGGAAACCTAATTGCTACGCTATTGCCAAAAATTCTAATGGTGAAGGTTATAGGTTTATTGGAAGTGGTTGGTCACATAGAGAAGCTCGCCGTGAAGGATTCACCTGGATACGGGCAGAATTTAGCCTTTCTCAAAAACCTATGCCCAGATATGGTAGTCAAGAGTGGGCAAAAATTATTGAAGATTGTTTTAAAGTAATATTAGCTAACGAACTATCACAATACAATCTTACAGAAGAAGACTATGACCCCTATATGATGCGTAAAGCATTGAATGAATTAAGTGAAAAAGAAAACGAGGATATGAAATTACATCCCGAACGTTATAACTAAATTTGAAAAAAAAAGGCTATTCGCCTGAATAGCCTAATAATAGTCAAGCTGGCCAATCCAGGCTGCAGCACGTGCCAAGCCCATAAATTATTGGAGTAGATAACCACCCAATTTGAGTTCAGAAATTGTTAAATCCTAGAAATATGATGAATAATATAACTGCAATTATCCTATTCATAATTTAATACAAGCCTCATCGGCAGAGTTATATTCGCCCGGGTATAGGCTGTGTATGGCTAGGCTGAGCTTGCAAATTCCCCAGATTTATAGCAGCCTTATTTTTATAAAAAAATTATTTTGGTATGGCGGTTCTCTTGTAAGAGCATCAAAAAGCCCGTTTACCTTTTGTGGTAAACGGGCTTTTTCCAGTTACTTATGCTTAAAGAAGTTTTTAAGCTTTATTATCAGGTCTATAATCTGGTTGGCTTGTGTGATTAAAAACCCGGTAATTGTCAAAATCAAAATATATTCAGGTAAAGAAATCATAAAAAAGCTTCCGTTTCCGGGTAATTTTTTACCCACTGGAAGCCGTTTAACTGGGTTGTGTAAAAACTCAGGGCTCAACAAGACTGGTTGAGCGATTTTCAAGAAGTGGAAAGGCTTTGTGATTGCGTTTCGGGGCCTTGTATTGTAAATTCCTCGCTGAATAATTCAAGCTTGGAAAATGGAGAACTCAAATGGCCTGTCCTTTCTGTCAATCAAAAGAAACTAAAGAACGCAAAGCCAAAACCAAACTCGGGTATCGTACTTTTTATTGTCCTAGATGCCAGCGTAAATATAATGAAAGAACAGGAAGTCCTTACAACTATCTTGAATTCCCCACTGAAATCGTATTTTTGGTGGTCCTGTGGCGGCTGCGGTATAAACTCTCGCTAAGAGATTTGGCAGAAATGTTTTTGGAGCGAGGTTTCGAATTTACCCACCAAAGTGTTCTCAACTGGGAGAAGCAATTTGCACCTTTGATAACTGCCAAACTGAAGATGAAGCGCAAGCACAAAGCAGCCAGGAAAATTCATATTGACGAAACCTATATCAAGATTAAAAAAGAACAGTTTTACCTTTATCGTGCCATAGATAAATTCGGAAATCTGGTGGATGTGCGCCTTTCAAAGACCCGCGACCTTGCGGCAGCCGAGGCCTTCTTCAAAAAAATGGTTGAAACAGTCGGCCATAAACCTGTAGAATCCGGTTGTCAAGCAGACATTTAAAGCAAAAATTCCGGGCTAATTTGGTGCACTGACCTCTTTTACACTTTCTTGCAGCATTTCCTGAGATTTTACCCCATTTTCCCTTTCACTTTGCCCGGAACCGGAATTTTGAACCGTCCTCACCACATTTCCGGTCTTCATGCTACTACCGGAATTAAGAGAAATGGGTTGACCTGGCGGAACTGTAACCGAGATCGTTTGGTCTTTGCCGTGCATCCGGTAACTCGCTCCTTTCAAATAAAATAATGCCGAAGAAAGTAATAAGCCGAATGATCCATTAAAGCCTACGTCACACAAATCTCGGCCAAAACCTCAAAAACAGGTTCCATCAGAACCGCAAAAATATGTGGTGCTGCCTCAACATCCGCTTTACGGCCATTTGGTTAAAATCATCCATGCGAAGGCGACTACTACCTATGTAGATTGCTTGGTCGAAGATCCTACCTTACCTGGCTTTCGCTACCATATCCACGATTGGTGGCTTTCTGTCTCTCCTCCCCCTCCGACCCTGCCAGTTAACACACAAAGTAGTGCCATTTGTCTTGCCCTGCCTGCTCTGGATAGGATGGTTCAACTACTGTTAACCAAAGCCCTTCCCAGGAGGAATAGTCAAGATGGAACCCACATCGCGACCTCACTTACCACTTCCCCACCCAGTAATCCAGAATTTACCGCCCCAGGTTTATCGACAGATCTGGGATCAACTGCCCCAGGCCAGCAAGGCACGTCTCTGCCAGCTTCTTTTCTTCCTGGCTCTCGACAAAATCGGAGGGATCAACAATGAGCCAGCTTATTCATCCCAACTCCAATCTCAATTCAACCTCGACAAGCCTGAACCGCCATCCTAAAGTTTTGGACTCGCATCTCAAAAAGCAGGCGGTCATCTACATTCGCCAATCCTCGCCTTACCAGGTTGAAAACAACCTTGAAAGCCAGAAACGGCAATACCAACTGACCGAAAGGGTTCAGAAATTGGGCTGGCCCCTGGCTCGCTGCACGGTTATTGATGAAGATTTAGGTATTAGCGGGGCCCAGAGCTTCAATCGGGCAGGCTACCAACGTCTCGTTTCAATGGTGGCCCTTAAAGAGGTCGGAATTGTAGTTGGTTTGGAAGTTTCCCGCCTGGCTAGAAACAGCCTGGATTGGTACCAGCTTTTAGAGTTGGCCGCCTTTTTCGAAGTTTTAATTGCTGACGAAGATGGCGTGTATGATCCAGCCGAATTTAATGATCGTCTGCTGCTCGGCCTGAAGGGTACAATTTCTGAAGCTGAGTTGTACCAGATCAAAGCCAGAATGGTTAGGGGTCGCCTCAACAAAGCTAAGCGCGGCGATTTAAGCTGGAATATGCCAATCGGCTTGGATTATGATGTGCTGGGTGAACGCATTACCCTGGCGGTAGATCAAAGCGTCCGCCACACCGTGGCCCAAGTATTTGATCTCTTTAAAAAGGTAGGTTCTGTGCGTGGGGTGCTCACCTACCTGCAACGCGAAGGAGTAGAACTGCCTTCCCAACGACTTTACCGGGGAGTTGGCCGGGTGGTCAGTTGGCATCCTGCACGTTACCATGTCATCTATTCGATGTTGACCAACCCCATGTACGCTGGTATCTATGTTTATGGCAAGACCCAGTTACAAATTGATCCAATTGGCCAAACCAGGAAGGTAACCCACAAAGAGCGGGGCGAGTGGCAAGCCTTTCTACCCGACCACCATCCCGGATACCTCAATGAGCAGGAATTTGAGGCGAACTTGGCTAAACTTGAAGATAACTACAACCAGTTTGCGGCTAATCATGGGGCGGTCCGCGAAGGAGCAACCCTTTTACAGGGTTTAGTCTGGTGTAAACAATGTGGCAAGCGGATGCGTTGCCTTTACTCTGGAGGACGTGCCCGTTATGTTTGTGATGCGGACAACCGCAAATATGGCAGACCGGTGTGTAGCGCAGCCAGCGCGGGGCGAGTAGATGTATTAGTAGAAGAACTTTTTCTAACCCTTATCAATAGCCAAACTTTAGAGCAATCGGTAGCTTATGATCAAAAACTTAAAGAAGAAGCGGCTACCCTTGACCGGCATTGGCAGGAAAAACTGCAAAGGCTGAGCTACCAAGCTGACCTAGCCCGCCGACGTTATGAAGCCGTTGATCCCGCCAATCGATTGGTAGCGCTGACGTTGGAAACCGATTGGAACGAGCGATTGGTAGAATTGGAAAATGCTCGTAAAACTTACCAGTTACAACGTCCCACCGCCGCCCAATTAGTAAGCAGCCTTGCCCAAATCCAAGAGGTAGTAGCGAATTTGAGGCAATACTGGTACCAGGAAAATCTGAGCCAGCAGGATAAAAAGGAACTTTTGCGCTGTGTAATTGAGCGGGTAAACCTGTATGCCTACCAGAAGGGTAAGGTCATCCGGGCTGAAGTATGCTGGCAAGGTGGCGCTACCAGTGAGTTAGAAGTTCCAAAATATCTGTTTAGTACACCTCAGCTTTACCATCGGGTTACCGAACTGGCCAAAAGCTTACCAGACGGGAAAATTGCCCAGGTGCTGAACTCAGAAGGTTTACACACAGTTAAAGGACGGGAGTGGTCTCCACGGCGAGTAATGGATTTCCGCTTGTCCAATGGAATACCCTCCGGTTTCACCATCAACCCAGGATTGCGCATCAGCAATAACGGTTATATTCTAAGTGCCGAAGCAGCAGCTAGATTAGAGGTGAAACAAGGTTGTATCCAGAAATGGTTTAAGATGGGATTACTAAAGGGCCAACATGCCGGAGGGCAATCTCCTTTGTGGATCGAATGGACGGAAGATATTGGAGAACGCCTTTTAGGAAAAGCTGGGTTTGATGGCCGAATGGTTTCAATATTGCGACTGTGCAAGGAACGGGGAACAAACTGGGAGCAAACCATAAAATGGTGTCTGGAGCAAGGGCATCAGATTTATCGGTTGCGTAGAGGAACCAAGTTAAAATTCTATTGTTTACCAAAACCTAACTCATGTGAGCTTCAGTAGAGAGAGGTGCTTAGTATGTTAAACGACATTACCGTGGCCCGGTGAAGCAGTCGATCCAAGGCGGCACTGGCCATCACCGCATCACCACCAAATATCTGGCCCCATTCTCCAAAAGGTTTATTGGAAGTCAGTACAATCGATTGGCCTTTCTCGTACCGCTTGCAGATGACCTGGAACAGCAGACTGGCCTGGGTAGAATCCAATGTCAGGTAACCCATCTCATCAATAACTAACAACTTGGGTTGGGTTAAAGAATTGATCTGGCGGTGCAACCGGTTTTCATCGACTGCTTTGGTTAATCGCCGGGCCAGTTCAATAGCCGTCGTAAAGTAAATGCGATGCCCCATCTCGGCCGTCATTACCCCAAGACTGAGCGCCAGGTGCGTTTTCCCCACGCCCGGCGGGCCAAGAAAAATGATGTTGCGACCTTCGTACAGAAACCGACCCGTGGCTAACTCATCAATCAAGCGACGGTCGAGGCCAGGTTGGGCATTAAAGTCGAACTCATTCAAGCGTTTGAGATAAGGCATGTTAGCAAACTTCATGTTTATCTCGACCGTCTTGCGCTGGCGTTCGGCTAGCTCTCCTTCTAAAAGGTAACCTAGAAAGTGAGTGTAACTCCAGTTCTCGGCAGCAGCCCTTTGGCTGACCTGGTCCAACTGGCTGGCCGCTGTTTTGAGGCCAATCTGTTCCAGGCCAGTTACTGCCAGATTCTCGTAAGTTTGGCTCATCTGGCAGCCTCCTCATAGCTGGAAAGAGAAGGCACCTGCACCACTTCATTGAAAGTAACATGCCATCTCGGCACTGGTGGTGGGTTGGTATTTCCTAACGAAAGTTTCCATAGGGCATCCAGATGGGCTTTTTCCGCAATACACAATCCTGGTCCAGCGGCCTGGTTATGTTCGGCAATGACCAGATTGTTGGAGCGGATCACAATCCTTTGCTGACCCTGGCGAACTTCTACCAGCACAGTCTGCCCGACATGTTCAGGCGGAACGCTGTAGCGGCTGCCGCCCCAATGTACAAAACTCTCTGCACTTACTTTTCGAAGTTCTCTACTAGAAATCTGGTAAGGCGGAATGCTCTTGTAAGAAGTGAGTTTCTCTTTTTCCAATTGCCATAAATCTATTGGTCGCTGACCGGTGGTCGCGTGAATCCTAACGTTGGCAGTCCGGTCCATCCAGTGGCGGGCCTGGGTATTGAGATCAGTAAGGTCAATAAAAGTGCGACCGGTAAGAAAGTTATCTTTGACGTAATCGACCATCCGCTCAACTTTGCCTTTGGTCCGAGGCCGGCGCACTCGATGAGTCTTAGGCACCATTCCATAGTATTGAGCGAAATCCATAAGCAGCGGGTTGAACTGGCCTAGACCCAGTTTTATCTGCTTCATATTGTCATACAGCACGATGGCCGGAGAACCTTCAAAATATTCGAAAGCATGCTTATGGCGCTCTAAGAGTACCGGCAAATCCATTGAAGTCGTAAATTCCACAAACAGCATTCGGGAGAAACCCAGCACCATCACAAAAGCATAAACTGGTACGGTTTCGCCATTAGGGTCAAGGAAGCGGTCGCAGTAAGCCCAGTCAGCCTGGGCCTGTTCGCCTGGCGCAGTTTCATAGCGAATAGTAGCTTTAGCTAAAGCTTTACGCCGCGGTTTAAGAGTCTGAATGTAGCGGCGTACCACATCGATTGAACCGGTATAGCCCATCGGTTTTATCTCTTCAAGAAGCCGCACGGCCGACAGAGGATACTGATTGAACCGGGTTTCGAGATAAACCTTGAAAGGATCGAGTTTAGAATCTCGAACTTTTCTGGGTACTGGTTCAGGAGCTGCAAGTTGATTGCGTAAAACTTTGCGAACGGTATTGCGGCTACAGCCGGTTTGTTCAGCAATAGCGTGAATGGAAAGGCCTTGTTTTTTAAGTAGATGGATGTCCATCCTGTCCTCCAGCTTCAACATGATGTTCTCCTTAGGGCCTTTGAGCGGGCTTACTTCAAGGAGAACAAGTTTGAATCATTTAGGGAGGTGGGTCAAATTTTCACGCCTGTTTTCGTTCATTATTTCATGCTTTTTTACATTATGATCTGTAACTAAGAGAAATAGGATTGCAGAATTATAATTTACCTCTTGTTATATTTGAACTATGACAAAGGTTTAAGCAATTTGTTTTACAAACTCTATTACTAAACCCATCATTTATTGATGTTGACTTCAATTCAACATGTTGCTATAATTAAGAAAAATTGTAGAAAAGGAGACTATATGAATCTTGGAGAACGCCTAAAGGAGTTAAGGCGGGAACATAAATTAACTCAACGACAATTAGCTGATAAAATAGGGGTAGATTTCACTTATTTATCTAAAATCGAAAATGATCGTTTGGAACATACTCCATCAATTAAAACTCTTCAAGATTTAGCAAGAGTGTTGGAAGTTGATGAGCTAGAATTGATGGAACTAGCAGACAAAGTTCCTACTTCCCTTCAATCTATTGTTAGTAGTAGAGAAGCCCTACGCTTTTTTAGAAAGGCTAGTCAGACGATACATACTGCTGAAGGTTGGAAGGATCTAAATGATTATTTGGATAGGAAAAACCAAAATAAAGCAAAAAATAGCTAAATTAATAAAAGGTCACAAACATTACTTATAAGAGGCAAAGTAATCTATTTGTACTCAGAATATCTTTATGCAATTGCTTTGCTTTCGTTCAAGAGGTAAATAGAGATGAAATGGTCAATCTCTGCACATAATACTATGCGACGTTGTCACCGTCAACTTATGTTTACACAGATAGTTGCTTCACATAATGCGCGGGATGTAGAAAGACGGGAGGCTTTTATTCTAAAGCAACTCCAGTATATAAATACATGGCAGGGTAGTCTTATACATGAGGTTTTGGCTAGTTCTATACCAGTGGCTTTACAAACTAGTAGAAAAATTAATGTTGAGGAAATGTCTTTAAAAGCTAAAGAATTAGCTATGCGCCAATTTGCTTTTTCAAAAGCAAAACTATATAGAGCTTCAGGCCAAACTAAGAGCGCTGCTGGTGATGCTTTTTGTGCTTTAGCTGAACATGAGTTTGATATACCTATTTCTCAAGCCACAGTCGATAGAGTTTTTGATGCTATAAAACTTTGTTTTGATAATTTAGCTTCTCAACGAGAATTCCTACAACTGCTTGAAACAGGTTCCAGGCATAAAACTGAAATAAATATGCCTTTTAAATTAAATGGATTTACGATAAGCGCCAATCCCGATTTATTCTTTATTTCAGTAAGGGGAAAAAAAATTATCGTCGATTGGAAGATCGCCGAAAGTGAAACAAGTGATTATTCCAAACAACTTATAGTTTATGGCCTTGCCTTGCTTTCAAATGGATGGTGGCCTGATATTTCAGCAACAGATATTGAGCTTTATGAAGTAAATTTATTAAAGAATTATGTTCGTAAGCATCCCTTTGACGCAGACCGTGTGAATGAAGCTGAGGATTTTATTTTTGCAAGTACAGCCGAAATGACAGGCCTTATTGGAGATATTAAGTATAATGATCTTGAATCAAATGAATTTGAACCGGCTAATTCTCCATTAACCTGTGCTTTTTGTAACTTTAGACCTCTGTGTATTCAGTGGTTGGAAAAAAAGGGTCAATCTATTGAAAATATTTTCGCTGTCGAGAAATTATTAAAAACTAATTCAAACGATTTAGCCGGAACAACGAATATGATACAAGGGAGTTTGCTATGACCGGAATAAGTTCAGCAAAAGAAAATAATAGATACAGCCAGCAATGGTTAAACTCTTTTGAAATTAAAAATCTAAAAGACCTTTCTTTTGATTATAGGTTTTTAGAAATAAAAAATTTTCCTCAAACAGAGTATAGAGATAAGCAGCTTAATCAGTTGACAAAAGCAATTGCTTATCAGACACATCAACCTGTAGCACTTGTGCCAAGTAACGGTAGTCATTATTTAGCGTTTCCTGCAAATGCAAACTTACCAAAATTGGAGCAGCAACTGTCACCTTTTGTTGTCAAGTTGGAACCTGAAGAAAAAGTTCGCACTCTTGAGCTTGCTAATCTAAGTGAAGCTGATAACTTTATCGCCTTAAGGTTCTTGGAATATGCTATACGTACACCACTAATAAAGGATTCCAACCTATGGGGAAGTACGCACGCACTTTACACAAAAAGGCCAATCAATATAACAGATCAGCACTCGGAAATTGATGCGTATCAGGGATTTATTTGGAATGTGGTAAATGATAAAGGGCGTTTATTTCTGTCAGTAGACATTACAACTCGTTACATAGACAGACTTTGGCTTTCAGATAGACTCAGAAATGCAAGTCCAAATGATTTTCGAGCAAAGCATTGTCTTTATCAGTTCGGTAATAATTGGTATATTGTTCAATTTTGGGGTCTTTCAGGTCAATCTATAAGAGAAGCAAAATTTACACCAGAAGGCCAAGCAGCCCCAACCGATGTGTTTAACTATACCAAAAATCGCTGGGGTAAAGATCATATTCCAAATATTGATAGATTAGCACCAGATAGTCCAGCTATTATTTACCGTTATCCTGGCAATAACAAAGAAAGCTTGGGTGCTTCGGATCTATGCAAATTGACCGTACCAACTTCAGATAGCCAGGCAAAGAGGCTACATAGGGCATCGATAATAGATGCAACATCCCGTTGTCAGCGTTCAATTGAAATAGTAAGACGCTATTTTGGGCAGGTATCATTGGGTAACAAGCAAGTGGAAATTAGTACCGCACCTTTAGAGATTGAACGAAGAACTTTTGTTGTACCTTCTCTAGTCTTTGGTAATAATCGTCAACTTCAAGTCGGTCCGGCTCCAATATCTTCAACAATCGTAACAACCACCCTTGAGAGGTTAGGACAAACCCGGTTGCAAATGGTTCTTGACCCTAAAATAGGTCCAAAGGACAATAGCCTATTTGACCCTCAGTACATTTTACTTCCGAAAAGCTTGCCGCGAGCAGTCAATCAGGATTTTGAAGAACGGTTTCAAAAGAAGATGCAATTAACTTCAGGCCAATCGAGTTACAGAGTTAATCGTATCTTATACGATGATTCAAATGCTAATTCGTTGTACCGGCAAGTTCAAGCGATCCAAAAGGTGCTTCAAGACAACAAAGTAACAAAGGGTTATGTCTTATTTGTTTTACCCAGCAGAATGCATCGTGATTTACACAATCATATTAAGAGAACTTTCTGGCCTGGTATACAATTCCAGTGTGCATCAGCCTCTAAAGTTATTAGCTTTTATGAGTACACTAACCAAGGATCAGGACCAAATTGGGTAGTTAAAGGAGATAAACAAGGCACCCTTGCTAGTTATGTACAAAACTGTGCTTTAGGAATGATGGTGGTTAACCGTAAATGGCCTTGGACTCTAGCCGCGCCTTTACATTACGATGTTTATATCGGAATAGACATCTTAAATCAGTTAGCAGGGGTAACTTTCCTCTACAATCAAGGTCGAGATATTGTTTTTAAACACTATCCATGTAAGCAGGCAGAGAGCTTATCTTCTCGACAACTCTATACTATCCTGACAAACGATCTACGTTCTGACTTGGAAAGGTTAAACATACGGCCAAAAAGTATTGTGGTGCATCGTGATGGGCGTACTTTTACCCCAGAAATTTTAGGTTTAAGAAGTGGTATCAATGAATTAAAAAGATCCAACGTACTTCCCAAAGAAACCATGCTAGGTATTGTTGATATTCGCAAAACTACAGCGGATAGGCATCGTGTATTTGAAGGACTAAGTCTTCAGGAATTAAATAATCCCACTATAGGAAGTGCTTATACCTTTAACGGAAAAGAGGGTCTTATTTGCACAACCGGCAAGCCTTTTCGGTTTACAGGAACAGCAAAGCCATTAACAGCGGTTATTCGTGAGGGCAGCCTTAATATTAACTGGGTTTTAGAGGATATTTTTGATCTTACCCAACTTACTTTTATGGCTCCAGATAAATGTATCCGCCTTCCTCTAACAATAAAACTTGCAGACGATTTTCTAAAATCAATAATTAGTGAGTCTGATGAGGAAGAGGCACTCTATGACGATAACTTATCCGAGCAAGACGAGGAAGATTTCGGTTTATATAGTCAAATTGGCTAGAGCTCTGGTATTTATTTCTAACCAATCCGAAACAAAATTCCTGCCAAAGAAGGGTATGCATTATGAGTAACATAAGTGTTATTTCACAGGAGTACAAGACCGCTTCTGAATTATCTCAAACTATTGATAAGGCGCTACTTGAGCTTAAGAAAGCTTTGTTAGAAGCCAAAAAGCCTAATGGGATACTACCTCAGAAAAGGATAGGCTCAAGCAGTTCCAAATACAAGGGTTCCCAACGTTCACCTGCTGCAATTAAAAATCTAGGGGAACCCGAAACTGATACCAATTCTTTTAACAATACTATGCGTAATTTAGCTGATGTATTAAACGTTTTAGTAGTACTACTTGATCCATCTAAGGAGCCCCCAACAAATAGACCTGAAAAACCTATTCAAATACCAGTAGCTTTAGTAATTCGTCTACGAGACGAGCGGAGAGGTGATTTAGATTATTACCTTGAAGACCTTAACCAAATTGCTGAGAGGTTAAAGTATAATCCAACTGGACTAACAAATAATGACTTAAAAATAATTGATCATTTAGCTTCGTCTGCTGATACGCAGGCTACAGTTTTATTTCGCAGGTTAATGAGAAGGTAACAAGGGAAGCACTAATTTATGGAAACTTTCCTTCGTGGCCTTTTACTTGATCTAATAAATCGTTGTAGAATTATTTCAAATCGTATTAGCTCTGCCGATCACCCAGATATTAGGTCTCAAGCATTAAGTGCTTATCGAAATGTAGAAATCCTGCGACGTGAAGCCGCAGAAATATTAGCTGATCAAAATTTTGAGGATGAGAGTTTCTTAACGCTACACTTTCGGCATTATAAGCGCTTAAAAGAAAATGCTGATCTAATTGAAAGTTATCAACTTCCTTTCTTTGAACGTTATAATGATAAAGATCATTTTCTAACAAGACTTTGTAATTTACTTTCTACTCAAATAAATTGGCCGCATCCGCCTCCTCTGGTTTGTGCATCTTCGATTGAATACTTTTGGTCGCTTCCTAATTTTAATTTTGTAAATTTACCTGCAGCTGAAGGGACAAGCTTGCTTGGGTTGGGTGACCTATGTCATGAAATGGGACATATTTTAATGTTTTATAACAGGAATGAATTGCTTGGTAATTTTATCCAGGAATTCAATCAATATATTCGCGAAATCCATCTAGATATTGATGTTAGGCAACGTGCTCCACAATACCACACTGATTATGATAATCTTTATGCCGCTTGGATGGAAGGCTGGCTTGAAGAATTTACATGCGATATGGTAGCAACCTACTTAGTAGGTCCAGCATTCGCATATCAGCATTTAAGGTTATGTACTTGTCAAGAGCAGGGTATTTTTCATCCTGCATTAGGAGAAGATACTTCACATCCTGCAGATGAAGCCCGAATGCGGGCTTCTATTGAAGTTTTACAAATCATAGGTGCAACTGGTAATTTGCAAGAATTAACTTCTTTATGGACAACTTTTCTAACTTTGAGTGGTCAGGATCGACCTTTAGATTATGATGTTTGTTATCCTCAGCATCTGGTTGTATCCTTGGCAAACCATGTTGTTGCTGGTTGCCGCCAACTAGGTTTACACTGCTTTACTGATCCGGAAACCGAAGAAAATGCACGTCCTAGGGTAGTAAGCCTTGTCAACCAGGCTTGGGGGTTATTTAGAAATAGTCCTGTGATCTACAATGATTGGGAACGACAAGAAATTGAAAGGTTAATGCAAGACATAAATTAAATAATTTGAGCCTTTTTAGAAGGAGTTGTGTGGGTTGATGAAGCAACTATGGAGTGCTATAGATAAAACGACCAACTTATTCAAGACATATAAATAGTTATTTTCTCCAGAGTTAGCTTAGAATAATCACGCTTATTAAGAGCAAAGTACTTTATTCTATACCAAAAAGTGAAGATAAAGCTTCAGCATGCTCGTTTTCGGCCTGGCGCAGGGCCGCCAGATAACGACCAGTGGTAGCCAAGCTGGTGTGACCTAATCGCGCCTGAATGACACTTACTTTAGCACCAGCATCTTCCATAGCCCTGGCAAAAGTGTGGCGCAAACTATGAACTTTACTGGTACCTAAGCGCTTTTCACAAATGTCGGCAATTGTCTGGATGCTCAGGGCTGCGCCTTTATTTTGCCGGGAAAGCGAAACCCACACCGGTGCATCCTGAGGTAAGGAGCTAACCTGGTTACCATAATAGGAAGAGAGCCAATCGGCCAGCGCCCGACTCAAAGGCTGGGGCAGCCGGTCACTCATGGTTTTTCCACCTTTGGTCCGGTGCCAGTGAATGGTGATGTTTGCTCCATCGAATTTGAGGTTTGAGCGCCGGAGGGAAGCCAGCTCGGAAAGACGGCGGCCGGTTTGGAGGGCCACGCTTAGAAGGGCATAGTCTCGTTTGCCGACCGGCTGAGAACGGTCAATCGCGGCCAGGTTATTTTTCACTTCCTTATAAGCCAGGGCCGAGGCATCACCGTAAAGGTGGACCGGGCGGCGTTCGACTCGGCCAATTGGATTTTCACCAGTAAGAAGACCCTGGCGGCGTGCATAGCCGTAGAAACTGGAGAGGATTGCCAGGCGCTGATTGTAGGTGGCCGGGCTGACCTCATTGACCACAGTATTTTGTTGGACTTTTGTTTGAGGAATTTCCTTGTAAGGCTGGATGACGGTGGCATCTGATTGGTCAGTTTCTTGCGATTGGTTTGAAATGGCTGACTTTCTGCCTTTTCTGCCGGTGGTTGCTTTTTTCTCTGCGTTATCAACTGCCGCATTTCCTTCACCTTCTTCCTTTATAATGGAAGGAGTAGCCGCCGTAGACTGTCCGGCCCAGCCCTGGGCAATCAGAGCTAGAGTGGTAATGTCCGGCGTGTCCAGGTCCAGGCCTGCAGCAAGCAGCGTTTCTCTGAAAGATGTAAGAGTATCACGGTAAGCTACCAGGGTTTTGGAACTGTTAGAGCGTTTGGACTTGGCGTCCAACCAAGCGACGATTGCCAGTTCCAGTTTTGAAGTAGAACTACTATTTTGAGAACTATTATTGCGAGTATTGTCATCTGATCCGATAACTATAATATTGTTTGCCATCTCCAACTAATCCACCTTTTTACCGTAAGCGAAACCAGAAATAATATCTGACGGCCACTATAACAATATCATAAAAAGGTATATACTACAACTAACGATCATTAGTTGTAGTATGAATTTGATAATATTGGGGTTGCCTAAAACGTTCCTTCATACGTCTAATTAATAGTTTTAACTACTAAACTATATCTTTTGGTTCCAATAGACGCAAAAGGCCATAATCCGAAAAGGTGGTTTTTTTAGTGTATTCAAGTTATAGTGGGAGCTAGGTGAAAAGAATATTGCAATGAAAGGAGGGTAAAGAAAATGCAAACTGTTGGAAAAGAGTCGTGGCAAATGTCGATGGGTGATCAGGAACCTTTGAATTTTGCGGCTTTTATAGCTATGCAAGAAAACTTCGATCCCTGGTTGTCCCGACCACCGATTTCGACCGCCGAGAAACAATGGCGAGAGTGGTGGTTGGCGTTACCTGAAGCAAAATATGAAGCTGAAAATCAACGCCAGGCTAAGATCAGCACTATGCAGGACATTTCTGCCCCCGTCCTGGCTACCAACCTCATCCGACCTAGTTTGAGCCGTTGTGGATTTGCATCAGGCGGCTCTTTGATAATTATGATGAAGACCTCCCAGGACTGGAAATGCTAAGATTTCTCCCTTAGCAGCGTGTAAGGTTTTGGGTTCTATCGGTCTTTGCTGATCAATACCCTGATGAGGCCGAGAGTTGTTATAGAACTGTATGTACTCTTTTAACACTTTTGTTAGGTGTCGTTCATTCACTATCAAAAAGAAATCGAGGCACTCACGGCGGATACTGCCTATCAAGCGTTCGCAAATCGCATTCGCGTTAGGTGCCTTGATGGGTGTTTTTATTATCTCAATGCCTGTAGTTAAGGCTACTTGTTGAAATTCCGGTCCAAATTTCCGATCGTTATCTCGGATTAAATATTTCGGTCTTTGATCAAAAGGGGTGGCTTCTCTTAATTGCTGAGCAGTCCACTCGTCAGTAGGATGTTTTGTAATTCCGACATGAACGATCCTTCGTGAGCCAAGTTCTATTATCACAAAAGCGTAAAGCTGGCGGAAGAAAATATCAGTGATGCCAAAGTAATCGCAGGCCCAGATCTCACTCGCATGATTTTTGAGGAATGGACTCCAGTTCTGATTTGGCCGTTTCGGTTGTCCAGGAACCTTTATATATTTCTGAACGGTTCGTTTGGCGACTTTAATGCCCAATTTGAGTAATTCACCTCTAATTCGCTCAGCGCCCCAGGTCTGGTTTTCGGCGGCCATTTGTTTTATCAAGGCGACAGTTTCGGGGCTAATTTTCGGTACAGTAGACTTAGGTTTAGATTTCAGCTTCCAGAAAAGGCGAAAACCCTGGCGATGCCAGCGAAGGAGGGTATCAGGTTGCAAAATAAGCAGGGCTTGTTTCCAGGCTGAAATTCTTGCGGCAAGTAGCATTATCAAAAAACGGTCAAGGGGTGTAAACTGAAGGCGCTTTAGCTGTCCTTGGCGGCTTAGAACAATTAGCTGTTGGCGTAAGAGAGCATTCTCCGCCATCAACTCCCTCTTACTTCTATTCAAATCGGCAAGGGTTCCCAGGAGTTGAGACGGTTTGGCGGGTTTTGTCCAAGTTTTGAAGGTATAGTTCATAACTTGGCTAATCCGCTTACCAAGTGATTTCAAAGGCTGAAAAAGTGCTATCATCCGGTTTTATCCATTATGAGTATTTATATTTCAGCTCGATTATACACCGGATGAGGTTGGTAGCCAGGACGGGTGCGGAGCTCATCTCCATCTCGATGCCATCCATTTATTATATTCAAATTATTATCAATAGTATGGCCAATTTCATGAATAGTTATATGCGATAAACGGTCAAAACTATTCTCCCCCGCCCTTACATACGCATCAGTTGGAGCAAAAAATAAGCTTATTACATTGGTTTGTGGATTATAATCTCCACTTGTTATAGAGAGCATTCTTTTCCGGGGGCCAATAAAAGTGCTAGGTTATTATCATGGATTCTAAATGAACAAACTTGAGCCATAGCAACTAGAAGTGGATCCCACCGATGCTGAATTTTGGGAAAGTTAATGCAGATATCTATATTGCTGATGCAAAGCTGGCCCCCGGAAAAGAATGCTCTCCATGTACGATTTACAGTTTCAAAAGCTTTGCACCAAAGTTGCGTCTGAACCTGACAACGGGGTCCACCATAGGCCTTTTCATTATTTAAGCACAGGGGTGGGGGTTTGATCCAACAGCCGGTCTAGCGGTTGTGTTGTGTCACCCTTGAGGCTACTTGCCTTGTTCGGATGATGCAAATAGCCTTCAAGGGTATTGTAGTTATTAATCTGCTTCCACTCAATAATTGTAAAAAAGAGTTTTAGCTGGCCCCGTTTTGGAACGGTCTCGACTACCGCTAAAGTTTAACCGCTTAGGCTACTGGCCCAGATAGGTGTAAAAGAAGGTTTTGACCTTTTGTAAATATAGCTCAGGGTACATCTCAAGACCTTTGGTATGTTCACCACCAGCAATAAGCCAGCTTCCCACAATCTTCGAGCCACCTGCCTCTTTAAGCTGGTAGAATTGGGCGACCGGAATAGTTGTATCTCCTTCACAATGCACCAGAAAAATATGTACCTCCTTCAAATTTGGCAGGATTACCACTGGACGGGTCTCGTCAATCTTGAAATCTAATAGAATACGTCCTGCTGTAAAAATGCCCGGCAGGAAGAAAGAGGGTAAACCCTTTTCGACCGGCATACGCTCCCACGCCACTTCACCGAAATTGGCAAAACTGGAGTCGCTGAAGATGGTCTTAATCTCCTCGTCATGTCCAGCCGCTAAAAGCGCAGTAGCGGCTCCCATACTTCTCCCATAGAGTCCGATATGCTCAGGGGTGAAACCTTTGCTCTTCACGAAGTTAAAGGCCCCTACCGTATCCCACGATTCCTTCTGCCCAAAGTAATAGTGATCGCCGTCTGACTTGCCGTGCCCTCTGAGGTCGAAAAGTAACAAATTGTAGCCCATTTCCCAGAAATTCCTGCTATAATCTACCATCTCCATCCGGGTCTGTGCTTTACCATGGACTATAATGATAGCGCGGTCAGAAGAGGGATTGGGTATCCACCAACCGCGCAAGGTAATACCATCATTGAGGGCGGTAGGAAAGCTCACTTCTTGATAGGATAGGCCGTGTTGGGCGGGAGTGTTAGTAAATTCTAAGGGCCGGTCGGGAACCTGGTTGAATATATTTGCAGCATAGATGCTAACCCCTACATAAAACACCAGGCACACTCCTACAATTATCGAAGGAATAACCCACAGCAGTTTGCTCGATTTGTAAAAGGGTTTCCTGCCTGGTTTATGAGGTTTTTGCTCGGCTACTAACATCTTTCACCTCCATAGATAAACACCTTACCCCCGACACAAGTCTCTGAAGTACAAAGAGTGCTAAGGTCAGGCTTTAAATGCTTGAACTAGGACTGAATTGTTAAATGAGCTGGCCTAGCCAGGAGTTTTGAGCACCCTTCCACTATCAATATATTTAATAATAGTTAAAGATTAGGTAGAAATGATTATGCAAGTTTATGGAAGTAGGCATAGGATCATCTATTGAACTGCAACCATAATCCCGGACCAAAATGAAAGCTAGCTTCTCCAAGAATTTACCGTTATACTTTATAGCGATAAAGGAGAAGTTTTAAGATGAATGGTCGAAATCACACTCGCGAATTCAAGATCCAACTCTGTAAGCAGGTCGAGACCGGTGAGAAACGACCCGCCCAGGTTTGTCGGGAGCGAAAAGAATTGCTGAAAGCAGCCTACTAAAATGGCGTAAGGAATATCAGGCCAGGGGCGAGGCCGCCTTTACCCCGCGAGAACCTACCGAGGTTCCAGCTGAGAAACTGGGCTATGAGGCCAAAATAGCTGAGCTGGAAAGGTTTTGCGGCCAACTCGCTCTAGAGAATTCTGTGTTGCCCCTTTACGGGGTACCCTGCGGGTAAAAAAAGCCTTGGCACTAGCAAAACAAACTTCAACCTAGAGAGGCGCCACGAGTTAATCGCGAAGCTGCACGCTGAAAATCCCAAGTTGTCAGTACGCAAGTTGTGTCAGTGGCTGGGGGTCAGCCGGTCTTGGTACTACTTGCGAGAGAAAAGGAAGGCTATTCGAGCAGCTAAAGATAAAGAGTTGTGTGAAGCTATCGAGGCAATAGTGCTGGAATTTGGTGGTTATGGTTACCGTCGGGTGGTTAAGGAATTGGCAAGGCGAGGGCGGAAAGTGAACTCAAAGCGGGTTTTACGAGTAATGCGAGAACAGTGTTTACTCTGCCAACCAAAATGCTGGTTTGTGGTAACGACTGATTCTAAGAGCCTATCCGAAAAATCCTAAAGTTCGAAAAACGATCAAGGCACAAGCGAAATGCAACAAACCAACATAGTTACTAGCTTTCTTCTCCCAGCGGATCAAAATCCGTCGGAACCGGTTGAGCCAGCTATGCGTCCGCTCCACTTTCCAGCGCCTGGCTCTATAGCCGGGTATGAGTTGCAAGTCCGCGGCTTCTTCATTCCTGGCTCTGATGTGCGCCGTGTAACCCAGCTCTTCGAGCAATTCTCGCACTTTGGCCGAGTCGTAGCCTTTGTCCAGGCAAAGATGTTGCGGCTGAGTTTTGCTCGGTGCTGGTCGAGCTACGACGATGTTGCGAAGGGTCGCTTCAATCAAGATGATGTCGTGCCGGTTTGCTCCGGCTATTTCTACCGAGATTGGCAAACCGTGTCCTTCGACCAACATAGAGCGTTTAACCCCTTGTTTACCTCGGTCGGTTGGGTTCCTTCCGCTTTTTTTCCCACTCCCGACCGAGGGGAGCTTTGGTCATTGCGCCATCGGCAGCCAGCCATTCCCAATCTATACCGATTTGGGCATCGTATTCAGCTAAGCTGAGTTGCCACAGCTTTAGAAAAACATCGTGGGCAACCCACCACTGATAACGGTCGTGGACGGTACTGGAAGCGCCTAAAGAGCGAGGCAAAGACTTCCATTGGCCGCCTGTTTTTAGCAGGTAGAAGATGGCAGTCATGGCTTGGCGGTCACTCATACGAGGGCGACCACTTTTCTTTTTAGGCGGTAAAGGTGGCAAAATGGTCTCAATTTCTTGCCACAACTCCTCAGGGATTTGATAAGCCTCGACTATGCCGTAATCGGGTTGAACTTGCGTCATTTGTTGCTCACCTGGTTACTAGTTTTTGGCTTATTTTATCCTTTCTAATATTTTTCGGATAGGCTCTAAGCATTCTAACCCGGTATTTAAGAATCTACTTCGTGATCGTGACAAAGAGTTAACCGAACCGGATCAGGTCTGGCATGCTGACATTACGTATGTAACCTTACCAAAAGGCTTTGCCTATTTGGCCGCTATTTTAGATGGTTACTCTCGAAAGTGTATTGGCTGGAAGCTCTCGAAGAGAATAGATACCGAGTTGGCCCTGGGAGCCTTGGAAATGGCTTTAGCCAATCGGCAAATAAAGCCAGGACTGACCCACCATTCTGATCGTGGTGTTCAGTACACCAGTGTGGCCTATGTGAGTCGCCTGCAGGAGGCCGGTATTGCCGTAAGCATGTCACGAAAAGCTAACCCATATGATAATGCTAAAGCCGAGAGTTTCATGAAGAGGCTCTGTCAGAACTGAGCTCAGAAAGCCAGGATTGACGAGGATAGCTAAAATAATCCCAGTTGAATTATGCCGCTAAAAACTCTCGTTTAATATCCGCAAATCGCAGCTTAAAGAGGGTTCGCTGCCGGATAAGAGGTACCTTCTCGTTCTTATGGGTCTGGTATCTGAAGAAGTCGTTAACTTCCTCGAAAGCACTGGTAAACCGACTGGCTGCTTCAAAACTCTTAAAATTCTTCATCGGGTAATATCTTTGCTTGATTTTCCGATGGGATTGCTCAACCAAGTTGTTTACATACCGGTTGGTTCGATGCTCGACATTCAGACCCAACGTTTTTCGGATGGCCTTCGGATAGCTGTCATGGCCATCGGTTGTCACTTTTTCAGGATTGTGGCCGACCGTTTCCTTGGCCTGTTTGAAGAAGAGTTCCGCTGCTTCTAGATCCCTCGTATTTGAGAGCCGTACATCTATAAGGTTGCCCCGCTTGTCGATAGCCCGATACAAATAGACCTGGCTTTTGCCTACTTTCAGGTAAGTTTCGTCCACACGCCAACTCTTGTTGAGGTCAGTTTTGAATTTTCGTTTGGCTTTTAATTTATCGGAAAAGAGGTGAGCGAAGCGTTCTTCCCAGTCCCGGACTGCTTCATGCGTGAACTCAAAACCACGCTCGATAAACATCTCCGCAACATCTCTTAACGAAAGTTTATACCTCAAGCGGTAAAACAGAACTAAAAATAAAATGTCGGTCGGTATGCTCAATTTATTAAAAGGCGTTCCAGTTCTTTCATTATAAGTGAGGTCGCATTTACCGCAATAATACGTTTTATAACCAAGCGAGGTTAATTTCTTACGCAAGTGCGTTTTTGTATTTTTACAAAACGGGCAAATCATTTTAAGTTCCGTTCTTTGACTTTGCTAATTTGGGAAGTTGAGAAGTCATTTTAGCAAATGTTCAAAACTTTGGCTACGACAAGGGCCTTAAAATAACCAGCGCAGGTTTTGTTCAGTTTTACTGTTACAGGTCTGACTTCTGCCAGAACCACTCCAAGTTATGATCAGTTATTGGAGAGCAACGTGCAAGGTATTATTTCTACCTCATTCAGTTTGGAAGAATTAAAAGAGGCTATTTATGATGTATTAGACAATAAGCCCGCAATCTTGAAGGAACAGTATGCCAGAGCAACGGCTATTATTCATCTATCCACCCACACCTATGGACTAACTCAACGTGAAATACAAATCTTGCACCTATTATCAACCGGAATAACTGACACCGATATATCCCAAAAATTGGAAATTAGCCCTAAAACTGTTAGAACACATTTAGACCGAATTACCCTAAAGCTAGGAGCAAGAAATCGCACTCATGCAGTAGTAACTGCCATTTCTAAAAATATTATCAGCCCTTACGTTGAAGATTTTTGAACTAAAAAGCCTACTCTGAAATATTTTACAAGAGTATCTTAGCTAGAAGCAAGTCTTTTTACTTTTCTACTTCCTTTTTACTTAAGGTTATTTGCCCTTTTTTGAACTTATTTTTTTAAGACTTTTTGCTCAAACTTTGGGTGGTTTTGCTGATAGCTAAAATCAAAAAATGCGATAGGCTTGATACAGCTAGGAGAGATGAGAGATTTCTGTCTATATACCAATATTCAAAGGTTTAGATGATTAGTGAATATCTAACAACTTTTACAAGAATTCTGTTAGGCATATTATTCGCCTATTCCTTTACTCGGAAAATGACGGATGTTTCATCTTTTGCTAAAAGTATCAGTGGATTTGGCCTATTCCCTAAAAAATTCAGTATGTTTTTGTCAATATGGGTATTAGTCGCTGAATTAACGATAACCATTTTATTTGTGGTTGGTAACTTCATTTTGAATTTAGCTTTCCTTTTAGCGATTATACTCTTAGCGGTATTCTCCTTTGCATTGTTCTTGGTTATAAAGCAAAAAAAGATAGTGGCTTGTAATTGTTTCGGTGCTAATGATAAACCTGTAACAAGTTTCGATTTAGTCAGGAACATTGGCTTCATTCTATGTGCTTTAACTGGGTTTTTCACGGCGACGTTCAAAGATAATTCGACGGTTGTGTAAAAACTGAGGGTTCAATAAAAGCGGTTGAGCGTTTTTAAAGAAAATAATCGCCTGGCATTTGCGTTTATCTTCCTGGTATTATAAATTCTCCGCTGAATAAATTAAGCGTGGAAGAAGGAGAACTCAAGTGCCTTGTCCTTATTGCCAAAGCAAAGAAACTAAAGAACGCAAGCAGAAGACTAAACTCGGTTATAAAACTTTCTATTGCCCTGGCTGTGAACGTAAATATAATGAACGAACCGGAAGCCCTTTTAATTTTCTTGAATATCCGACCGAAATTGTATTTCTTGTCGTCCTCTGGCGGCTGCGTTACAAGCTCTCGCTTAGAGATTTATCCGAAATATTCCTGGAACGAGGATTTGAGCTCACCCACCAGACGGTGCTCAACTGGGAAAAGCAGTTCGCTCCTTTGATTACGAGACCATTCTTTTCCGGGGGCCAGCCCTGAAGTGCAACGACAATTAAGCCACTGCTTTTTGTGCTTCTTTAACCTCTTCTTGCGGTTTCATTCCGGGATACCAACGACCGAAGGTAGTTCTCAATTCCTCGTTCAAAACTTGAATTCTTACCTGGAGTAGCTGGTGCGCTCCCGCTTTGGTCCAGCGCATCTGCTGCCGCTTGACGAACCGTTTGCTGATTACCTCGTTCACCGTTGATTCCACAAATGAGGAAGATATTGTTTCATCATTGCGGTACCGGTCCCCATAATTCACAATATAGGGCTGGTTGGCCTTAATGTATCCCTTGAATTCCACCACTTTGAGATAGAGTTTATTGAAAACAACGCCGTTTTCTTCCACAGGCTCCAATTCAAATTCAAGGTTGTCTAAAATTTGCAAAGCCTTATACACATTTCCGTGCCACAGGAACCATTTTATCTGTTCTACCTTTTTCGCTACTTCCTCCGGTTTAGGTTTAGGCAGGTCGTCTTCCTCATTTTCCTTCACAACTTTCTTTCCCTTCCCTTTAGATGGCAATTTAGGTTCAGGCAGGCTGGGTAGTCCTTTTACAAATTGAGAAAGCACCGGTGATATGGAACCAATCCAAAATGTGCTCGCCTTGAGGATTGAGATAAAGTTGCAAATCTCGAACGGTATCGCCGCCATCTGAAAGAAAGATTACCTGCTGGTTGAACTGCATTCCCTGGCTCTTCAAAAGGTCAAACAACCTTCTTTTTGGTTTGGCATCATAACAATTCACATAGCCAAATCGCTTATTTGGTCCCTGTCCTGGAGCCGGGATACTTTTGCCAACAATTACCTCGAAATTGCCAAATCTGCGGTCTTTGCCTTCTCGCCCACGTACATATCCGCCATCCCCTCCGACGGTAAGCGGTGGGGCCGGTGGCGGTAAAGCCTCCCACTCGGCCTGGCAGCCCTCAATAAATATCGGTTTTTCCTCACCCAGTTCGCTGTCTGCACGAAGTGCTACCTGTTTTACCTTCTTTGAGAGAACCGAGGTGCTAATAGGTTTATCCAATGGCAGAACCTCTTTTAAGATTTGGGAGGTTAAACCGTAACTCATCAGGGCAGCCCATTTGGTTTGCAGATAGGTAAATTCCGGGGCGCTGTGTTCCTTCAATAAACCGGCCAGAGGACTAAAACTTGGCATTTTCTTGGTCTTATTGAGCGGCATTTCAATTTCACGCTGGCATTCACAAGTGTAGAAACGCGGGCTGTCCACCTTCAATTTGCCAAACAACGTGCTGAAAGAAATCTTATGTCGTCCCTTTTGCACATAAGCCTTGTGACACTGTGGGCAGTTGCTTTTCTTGGAGAGGTGGACTCCCACCTGTTCGGTGACCAGCTTTTTCTGGACACCAGCCAATAAAGTTTTGGCCTCATCAAGCGTTAACCCCAGGCTTTCAGGAGCAAGTATGTCACTATTCTCGGTACGCTCAAAGCTGAAAATTTCTTCAACAACCGGGTCTTCCCTATCATGTGTCTGCTCGGTATTTTCAAGGACGATTTGAATTGTTATTTTCATTTTGTAGCCTTCTTCGTACGGATGCTCTTTTTAAATGGCTTTGGTTTTTCTTTTTCAAGTTCTTTCCAGCGCCAATCCACCTCCCCTGAGGCATACAATTTTAGACGCTGGTTTATGGTGAACCGGTTGAATTTAGCCTCTTCTAAATCTTGTAAGATGGCCGTAAGTTCGACCCTTACCGGATCAACGGCCGCCTGTATACTTGTCGTTTCATCGTAAATAGTGGGCAAAAGGGCCGACATGATCTCAGCCAGGCGGAATTTCTTGTCCCACAAGGCTAACTCCATCTTAACTTCTTGTTCCATAAATCTCTCGGGACCACCGCAGTCCTCAGGAGGAGTTTTTCTTGCACCCGTAATACAAAACGGATAAGTTTTATTCGGATCAAGGGGGAGGATTTGTTCCAGGCGAATTTGAAGCTGCCAGTAGTCGTTAAAGTCATATTCGTAAAGGAAGCGTTCCTTTAATCTAAAATTGAAATCACACAGATAGATTTTCTTTGGATCAGTGCTGAAGTAGATCCCACCTGGATGTTCAACTCCGTAGTGCTTACCATGAATGGTGAACTGGTGAAGATGTTCGTCACTCCAGCCCATAAGAATTTGAAGGATATGATGGAGATCAGCGATAGTAGAATCGCTACGGATAAGAAAGCGGCGCCAGATAGCCGGGCTGATAGTGAGCAATAAAACATGGAACTGGTAAATTTGCACCGGTGCCTGGAGAGGCAGCGGCAGCCTTTCACTTTTATCTGAAGGGGTCATGGCAAATTATCCTACTGAAACTTAATGATTTTGGTTGGTTTTAGTATAACTTAATTTGCCATATTCAGTGGGGCTGGCCCCCGGAAAAGAATGGTCTCCAAATAAACCAGGACACAAATTGCCGTCTTGTTCGAGCACGTGGGTTATCACGCCTTTCTGCTTGGTTTGCTTTTGGTTTTACTTTCTCTGACGTTGCTCGATACACGATTGAGGTAGATCAGCAGGGTAATCATTGGCGAACTGATGCCGCAATAAGTGCGGATTTTGGTCTTACTATATCAAATGATTTGAATTCGCCTGAAGGAGAAATTCTGGATGGTCAAGGTTCTACGGTCGCAGTTGGTATTAGCATCACAGGGTCACTCGAAGATGATGTGCGAACATATCTTACACAAAGGACAGAAAAGGTCGCGGCACTTTTGCTTCTTCGCCCAAATCGTGAGTTAAGTAAAGATTGCCTGGGTAAAAACGGTGATGTTGTCGCCCTAGCCGATGGAGTAAAAATGGCAGTTAGGTCATTTGTGAAGAATTGGAGGGCGACTCGTTTGCTCCTCTTTTACTTCGGGCCTCTGAGCGGAGCCTGTTTTATTGGGCACCGTCTGAATGCGGTCTGCCGGGAAATTCAGATTATGGAGGACCAGCAACCTGGGTACGCTCCATCTTTCCTTCTAAAATAACCTTTTCGGTGGGAATTGAACTTACACTGTTGCTTTTTACTGAAGCATCCAGATTTATAAGACATTACTTTTGCCCGGCCAAACCACGCGGCAGCCTCAACAAGTAATATCAAACGAGGCAAAGGCTGAATCGCTTTTTACAGAAGATGAAAGATTGCTTCTCTTTACCACCGCAACCTGCCCGAACTGCAAAATAGCAAAGGCGTTCCTGAATGAAGCCGAAATCCCATTTGAGGTTGTAAAAGTTGAGGACAACCTGGAATTGGTTTCGGCATATGGGATAAAAAGCGCCCCCACCCTGGTGGTACAAACAGGAAC
>MKTJ01000063.1:29527-38645 GCA_001898225.1 Chloroflexi bacterium 54-19 | reverse complement strand
TCTTCCTCCTTAGAAAGAATTTGCTCGTTTCTCTCAATCCTGCTTACCTTAACAAGGTTCCTTGGAATTTTTGATAGTCTTTACCAGATGAGCTTAAACCTGGATTAGAAGTTTTGATATTATTTAGCCTGGTAACTTTTAAGGTTCAATGAGCCAAAACCCAGCAGTAAAGGCAGCAGCTTTCCTTTCAAATCAAACTCAATATGAGAAAGGAAAGACTTTAGCCAAATCCTACCCTTTTCAGAATAGAGGACGGTCTTTAAAAAGTTGTTATGGACTCTATAACGTCTTATTAATTGGTTGTTAAATTTAGGAAATAAACTGGTAGGGAAATATTAAAAGAAGCCTGGCTGTTAACAAGCCATTATTAAACTCGCCTGGGTTTCTTGCTGCAAGCACTTCAAAAAGAATTTTTTGAGGGCAATTAAACTCAGAACTTAAAAACAGTTAGCAGGGAAGGGTAAAAACCATGGGAAGAAGCTGACCTTTTTTTACTTTTCCCAGGAAGCATAATTATTAAATTGTTAATATTTTATTAACAATTTTTGTAAGTTGTTAATACATTTGTTGGTCAGGGCAGGAACAGAAAGTTTTATAACGAGTTGAATGTTGTAAAGCAAGAAGACTGATGGTTGCTGCATTGTTTGCCAACCTATGAAGGGAGCTGAGCTTTTTCTTACAATTTACAAACAGAGCGGAAACATAGTATTAACTAACAACATGCACACCTCAGCGCTGGCTTAGAACTTATTTAATTTACCGGTAGAATGGTTTCCAGAAAAAAAGCCTTGCAATAAAGCAAGGCCGGCCGGCACAAGGCTGTATTTTAAGAAAGTTTAGGCCAGGGCCGGGGCTGGGACAGCGAAAACCATCTCAAGTAGAGATTGAACTTCGTGGTACTTTGACTGAACAAGCGAATAATATACCCACTTACCCCGTTTATCGCCACTAATTATGCCGGCTTCTCTCATAATGCGTAGATGGTGGGAGATGGTCGGTTGGCCCAGGGTAAAACTATCGGTTATATCACAAACACAGACGGCTTCGCCGCTGGCAGCAAGCATGCTTATTATAGACAGACGGGTTGGATCGGCAATTGCCGATAATAAAGCCGCTCCCGCTTCCGCTTGATTGCGTTCAATCGTTGGATTGACGGCCGGAGGACAGCACACTTTTTGAATTACTGTAAGCTCTTTTTTCATAATATATGAATTCTAGCAGTAACATTGATGTAAGTCAATATGTTATTATTCATCGGTTACCTGGGAAGGTATGCTCAACGCAGTTATTATGGTAGAATTAACCAGGAATTTAAAATATTTAGAAAATTCTTCGGAGTATAAGGATTGTTCAGAAATCATATTGATATATTTACATTAAACGATATATTTTTATCAACCAGATTACACCTAACGGCAGGTAGGTAGTTAAAAAACGAATTCTTACTCTTTACTTAAAGAAAGGTATTGTTAGTGTGAGGGAGCAAAAAGCGAAAAGGTTATCTTTCCTGGACCGGTATTTGACCGTCTGGATTTTCGCCGCTATGGCCGTCGGGGTTGGTACCGGCTACTTCGTGCGTGGCGCTGAAAGTTTTATAAATCAGTTTCAGGTAGGCACCACCAATGTCCCGATAGCTATCGGACTTATTTTGATGATGTACCCGCCGCTGGCGAAAGTAAAGTATGAAGAGCTGGGAGACGTTTTCCGCAACTGGAAAATTCTAGGGGTATCGCTCTTTCAGAACTGGCTGATCGGCCCGGTCCTCATGTTCTTTCTGGCAATTCTGCTGTTGCGGGATAAACCGGAATATATGACCGGCCTGATAATGATCGGCCTGGCCCGCTGTATCGCCATGGTGATTGTCTGGAACGAGCTGGCTAAAGGTGACAGCGAGTACGCGGCCGGGCTGGTCGCTTTTAACAGCATCTTTCAGGTGCTTTTCTACAGCGTTTACGCCTGGTTCTTTATTACTGTTTTACCCCCTATCTTTGGCCTCAAGGGCAGTGTCGTCCAGGTCGGAATCTGGGACATCGCGCAAAGCGTTTTTATCTATTTAGGCATCCCCTTCCTGGCCGGGATGTTAACCCGGTTCGTGTTGCTCCGGCAAAAAGGGCGGGAGTGGTACGAAAAGAAATTCATCCCAAAGATCAGCCCGGTTACCCTGGTGGCCCTACTCTTTACAATCCTGGTGATGTTCAGTCTCAAAGGTAATTTAATCGTCCAGATACCGCTGGATGTGGTGAGAATTGCCATTCCCCTTTGCATCTACTTCGTTATCATGTTTTTGGTCAGCTTCTGGATGGGGCGGCGGACCGGAGCGGACTATTCCAAGACCGCGACGGTCGCTTTCACCGCTTCAGGTAACAACTTTGAGCTGGCGATAGCTGTCGCCGTAGCGGTATTTGGCATAAATTCGGGAGCAGCTTTTGCGGCTGTAATCGGGCCGCTGGTCGAGGTGCCGGTGCTGATCGGCCTTGTAAATGTAGCGCTTTATTTCCAGCGCCGCTACTTTGGCCCGGAAATTACCGCTAACCCGCTCGGGCTGGAGGAGGGCGTTGACGCCGGCTGCCCCACTAGTATTGGGGTCGATTTAAGCGACAAATATAATTCTGCACAAAGTACCTCAAAACGTGAGCCGGTCGAGAGATAAAGCAGGAGTGCGGTATGGTTTCAAGGCTGGCTGGCGTAGTAAATGGAGATAATTAGAAATTTTGATATAGAGGTAATTAATCATGCAACCGAAGCGAGTCCTATTTCTGTGTACACACAACTCGGCCCGCTCCCAGATGGCCGAAGGGTTGCTGCGCGAGTCGGGCCGAGGAGATTTTGAAGTCTTCAGCGCCGGGACCGAAGCGACCCACGTACGGCCCCTGGCTATTAAGGCCATGGCCGAAAAGGGGATTGATATTTCAGCCCAGCGGTCGAAAGTGTTGACAGAGTACCTTGGCGAACCTTTTGATTATGTAATAACCGTCTGCGACCAGGCCAACGAAAGCTGCCCGGTTTTTCCAGGAGCCCGAAATAGGCTGCACTGGAGTTTTCCTGACCCCTCTAAAGCCACTGGCACCGAGGCGGAACAACTGGCGGTCTACTCGCAGGTTAGAGATGCTATTGAAAAACGGATTAAACAGGAGCTTCTTTAGAACTTAACTCAAAAAGTTAGAACTTCTTTCCCATCAGGCTAAATCGTTAGAGTTCTCATTAGCATCTTTGTTAATTTTCGGTATTCAGATTTAAAAAATTTTTGCCTATAGCTACCCTTGCCATAAATTTAATGGCGAGGTAATCAGCCTTTCGGCAGGGCTGAGTTCAGAATATTTAAAGCTATAATTTCGGTAATTCTTTACCTTTAGTTTGCAGATTCACTTTTAACGGGCTTGAACTCGTAGGATTTTAAGAGGATCAGACCCACTATTCCGGCTACCGTTAAAAGTCCACCGCCTGAGAAGTAAACAGTTTCAATTCCCACTAGTTCGACCAGGACCCCACCAAGAGCCAGGCTGATCAAGCGCATCAAGCTCCAGACCATATCTAAAAGAGTGAAAACTCGGCCCCGGATTTCTTCTTTTACTTCACTTTGAAGAATAGAATTATAGACAACCATTCCGGTAGAAGTGTTTAAGCCGTAAATAAACAAGAGTAGTAAGGCCACCGGTAAGGCCGTTACCACCGCCAGTAATATATCACCGATGCCTCGAAAAACGTAGGGCATAAACAGATATTGAACCTTACGGTAATCCCCGGTAAAACTTCCGAAGATGATCGGCCCCAGGAGCGCCCCCGCCCCAATGGCAAGCAGTAACCAGGCAAATCCAGCCGGTGATTGATTTAAGTGTTTTTCACTTAAAACAACCAGTAGAGCTGAGGTAGCTCCCACGGCAAGTGAACTAAGTGCTTGCACCACCAGCAGCCGAGATACAAAGCGATCCCGGAAAGCGTATGTCAGCCCAGATTTAACATCTCCTATCCAGCCATTTAACCCTCGCCGGTTGGCCCGGCTAATTTCACCGGCATGAGGTGGTATGGGCACCATTAAAATCATACCCGCCGAAAAAATGAAGGTCAAGGCATTCAATCCAAAAGCCAGGTTTGGGCCGGTAAGGGCAATTAATCCCCCCGCCAGGGCCGAAGCAATAATTTGAACCAGGCGGCCGGTGGTCCAGGCCACAGAATTAGCCGCTAGCAGTGACTCCTTATCAACTATAGCCGGGATAATGGCCTGGATCGTCGGGTTGAAAAATACTCCGGCCGCTACCAAACCGGTTGCAATCAGGTAGATCTGCCAACTAGATTGGGCAAAGATTAAACTGATTACCAGGGCAGCCCTTACTAAATCGCTTGTAATCAGGATTGTTTTACGCGAAAAGCGATCAATAACCACACCTGCGACTGGTCCTAACAATAGTACGGGGATAATTTCAAAAACAACCATCGTCGAAACAGCCAGGCCAGACCTTGATATTTGATATACCAGCACTACCAGGGCCACATAGTTCAGAGTATCGCCAAAGTTAGATACAAGCTGACCCAGCCACAGGGGAAAGTAAGAACGACTGCTGATAATACGTTGGTACTGTTTGAGTAATCCAAACATTATCTATCCTGGTCCACTTGAGCTTCTAATGACTCACGTACTGAGCAAAAATCAAGGGAACCTACGCCATTACAAGCGTTTGCCAATTCCGCCAGAACTGTTTTTATTCGAATTAAATCCTCAATTTTCTTGTCAAGCTCAGTAATCTTTTCTTGAAAGCGTTGTTTAATTTCGCCACATTCGGTTCCAGGAATTCGACGCAGATCCAGTAACTCTCTAACTTCTTTTAAGGAAAACCCTAAATTTTTAGACCGGCGAATAAACTTGATTCTGCTGATTATTTCAGGGGCATACTGCCGGTACATTCCCGTATCTCGCTCAGGTCTTTGGATCAAACCTTCACGCTCATAAAACCGCACAGTTTCTACATTTACCCTAGCCTGTTTAGCAACCTGCCCTATACTAAAGCCCTTATTATTCATATCTAACTATCTCCTTTTTTTATTTAACCACAGGATATACTCCGTACTATACTACAGAGTCAAGAGTCATTGAAAGTCAGTCTAAAAATCTATACCCCTCTAGCAACCTAATTTGTTGCTATTGACAACAAATAATTATGTTATATACTTGCTATATGTAACGTTGTTATTAGCAACAAATGAAGGGTAACAAATGACCCAGATAGAAAATCGCACCTCTTCTTTAATTCGGGATGTAGGGCGGTTGCACGTCCGTTTGCAGCAAGAAACGGCTGAATGCTGCAGCGGTACTACCATGACCGAGTGTACTATTCTGACCGAAATCGGCCGGAACGGGTCAGGAACCTTGATTGAACTCTCCAACCGGCTGGGCCTGGACAAAAGCTGGGTCAGCCGGGCCGTCGAAAACCTGGTCCAGGAAGGTTTGCTTTCCAAAGTTGTAAACGACCAGGACCGGCGCACCGTCATAATTTCATTTTCACCGGCGGGGGAAGCGCGGTTCAAAGCGTTGAACACTAACTTGAATGCCCAGTCCGAACGAGTGATGGCGCGGGTAGGTGCCACCGAGAGAGAAAATGTCGAAAGAGCGTTGCAACTGCTTTTAACGGCCCTTGAAGATGAATACGCCGCTTCTCGCCAGACTGCCCCGTGTAAAGGTTAGTGAATAGGCTTACTTGCTAAAATCAGGGAGATTAACTGATGACTTCTGCCGTCACCATTACCGGTAAAAGTGCAAAAACCGGCTGGAATTTTAGAAAAGCCACCCCTGCGGACCTGCAAGAGATAGAAAAAACTTTGGTTGAGGCTGGTCTACCCCTGGATGGAGTGAAGGAACAGCCGGCCAATTTTCTTCTGGCTTTTGATCAGGAGGATAAACTTGTGGGGACGGCGGCTCTGGAACCTTATGGTAAAGACGCCCTGCTTCGTTCGGTGGCAGTCTTAGGTTCACAAAGAGGCACCGGGTTGGGACAGAAGCTGGTGAGCCACCTGCTGGCCCAGGCCAAGCAGGCAGGATTTGAGAGTGTGGCCCTCCTAACTACTACCGCTGAAAATTACTATCCCCGGTTTGGCTTTAAACCAGTGAGCAGGGAGGGGGTGCCGGACCCGGTAAAACAGTCGGTCGAATTTAAGAGTGCCTGCCCCGATACCGCCATAGCCATGCTGCTAGACCTGACGCGGCCGCCGGTGCTGGTGCGGTCTGCCACTCCAAACGACATAGCGGATATTACCCTCATCTATAACCAGGGTATTGAAGACTCCTGCACCTTTGAGACTGAAATTCGTTCTGAAGAAGAACGCCTGGAATGGTTCAAGAACCATGATGAAAGGCACCCGGTTTTAGTGGCAGTGCAACTCGGCCAGGTGGTCGGCTGGGCTTCGCTTAATGTTTACAATGCCCGCTACGGCTACCGGTTTGTGGCCGATTTATCCATCTATATCGAGCGCGCTTTTAGGGGTAGCGGCATCGGTTCGGCTCTACTTCCGGCCCTGATCGAACGAGCGAGGCCGCTTGGTTTTCACAAGCTGGTCCTCACAACCTTCCCGCATACCACGGCCGGAGTTAAGCTCTATGCGAAAAACGGCTTTCGCCATGTCGGTGATTACAAAGAGCAAGGCTTACTCAACGGGGTCTGGACCGACGTAAGAGTTATGGAACTTATTTTAGAGTAAGTGACAAATAGGCCAAAATACATATTGACAAACTTCAATATGAAAGTTACAATGAGGGCTGTAAGGGTCCAGCACACGGACCCTTCTAAAAGAAAGAATATATCGAAGTTTATCGAAATAATAAGAGGTAATCATGGATCTATTTTTCGGGGCAATCCTAATCCTCTTAATTATCAATAGCGGCCTTGCGTTTTTAACCTTCAAGGCGCTAAAACCGAGACCTTCTCGCTATGAAATAATAAAAATCGCTGGTCCGATTTTTATCTACGGCGAGAGCAGGTGCTGTCCTTAACAGGTTCGTCGCTTCTATAAGATAAGAGAGTTTAATATTTTGAACCTTACCTTGAGCAGTTGCATTGATATTTATCAATATATTGATTAGCAAGGAGAAACCAGAAAGTGGTAAAACAATTATTAGGTTTGCTGGCCGGTAACAAATCGGCGGAAAAGGCTGATAAAGCGGTCGAAATTACCTTTTGCGAGAGCTGTGGCGAGGTTTGCGGTAACGGTTGCCGCTCGGAAGGCTTGCTAGAGCGCGCCAAAGAAAAATCCACTATCTACCAAGGTGGTGTTACACCCAGGTTTTAGTAGGACTTGAACATAGAAAGCTACTTAGTGTCAGCGTGTAAGTATTTCTTATTCAAACCGCATCAGTTTATATTAATAAAGTAAAAAGGAAGAAGTAAATGGAAAAGTCTATTCTACCGATAGTAGTGATTGGGGCCGGACCGGTCGGCCTCGCGGCAGCGGCCCACCTGGTAAGCCGGAATGAAACTCCACTGGTACTTGAAGCAGGTAGCGCGGTAGGTGCCAGCGTCCGGCAGTGGGGCCACGTGCGGGTGTTCTCGCCCTGGAAATATAATATAGATCCGGTCGCAGCTTCTTTACTCAAGGAAACCGGCTGGCAAGAACCTGATGGTGACTACCTGCCGACCGGGACCGAGTTTGTTGAGCAATATCTGGAACCCCTGGCGGCTTCGCCAGCTCTCAAGCCGCATATTCAGTTAAACTCGAAGGTGCTGGCTGTCACGCGGCTCGGCTACGATAAATTGAAAACCGCTGGAAGAGAAAATGCTCCTTTTCTGTTGATGGTCGAGCAGACGGTAGACGGCCGGAGCGAGGAAATAGAAATCCTGGCGAAAGCCGTAATTGATGCCTCCGGCACCTACACCCAAGCTAATACCCTGGGGGCGAGCGGAGTACCGGCCAGGGGCGAAAGAGCTCTGGCCCGGTCAGGCCGGATATTTTATGGCATCCCCGAGGTGCTGGGCCAGGAGCGGTCGCGCTACGCCGGAAAGCGGGTGATGGTTGTCGGCAGCGGCCATTCGGCCTTTAACGCCTTGCTCGAACTGGTGGAGCTTGCGAAAGAAGAACCGAGCACAAGGATAACCTGGGTGATCCGGCGTAAATTCCTGGACAACCTGTACGGCGGGGAAGCGAACGACGCCTTACCGGCCAGGGGCAGCCTGGGCTACCGCCTCCACCAGGCCGTCGAGGAAGGCAAAATTAAACTGATTAGCGGGTTCAAAATCGCAAGTCTAGAGCAAACCGGAGCAGCCCTAACCTTAACCGGCGAACACCGTAAACTACCGCCAGTAGACCAGATTATCGCTACCACCGGGTTCCGGCCCGACCTGTCCATGACGGGAGAGCTGCGGCTTAGTCTGGACCCCAGTCTGGAAAGCCCGGCCGCCCTGGCCCCTCTGATTGACCCAAATGTGCATAGCTGTGGCTCGGTGCCTCCTCACGGCGAAGCTGAACTGGCCCATTCGCAGGAACCAGGCTTTTACATGGTAGGCATGAAAAGCTACGGCCGGGCTCCGACCTTTCTGATGATGACCGGCTATGAACAGGTCCGTTCGATAACCAGCGCCCTGGTAGGCGACTGGAAAGCCGCTCGCGAGGTGGAACTGGTGCTGCCCGAAACCGGAGTCTGCTCGGTCAATAACCGGAACTTAACAGACGATAGTGGGGCGGCCTGCTGCGGTGTTCCTAAAACTAAACAAGTGCTGAAAGTAGAGCCAATGCTGGTTAAAGCTGGTAATACCGGTTCCAGCGCTTGCTGCGGCTAGACAAGGTTAAGTGGAAGGGCTGCTTAGTAGCTTTTCAAGTTGCACAACTTAAACCAGAAAGATCGTAAAGGAAACATGGCAAACCGGGGCAACAGTAACCGCGTCTATTACGGGTGGATTCTGGTCCTGTCCCTATCGATAACCGAAACCACTTCCTGGGGTATTCTCTCTTACGCCTTTACGGTCTTTCTGGATCCGATGCAACGCGAGCTGGGTTGGTATAAAGCCCAGCTTACCGGGGCTTACTCTCTGTCTCTTCTGGTAGCGGCGGTAGCTGGACTGGCAGTGGGCCGCTGGTTGGACCACCACGGTCCCCGGCTGCTAATGACCCTAGGCTCGATCCTGGCTACTCTCCTGGT
>MKTJ01000063.1:11171-29415 GCA_001898225.1 Chloroflexi bacterium 54-19 | reverse complement strand
GCCAGCGTGATCTATGTTCCCCTCGCCGACTGGTTGGTCCGGACCCAGGGCTGGCGGCAAGCTCTGGTAACCCTGGCGATTATCCTGGCGGTCGGTACCATCCCCCTGCACGCTCTTTTACTGCGCCGCAGGCCGGAAGACCTGGGCTTACAACCGGATGGAGCAAGCCTACCTGAGCCTGGCCCTGCTGGCGGCGGCGAGACTGCCAGCTTAAAGGCTACTGCTCTCGAAGAAAGAAGCCTGACGCCGAAAGCGGCTTTACGGGAAGCGCCTTCTGGTGGATGACAGTAGCCTTTTTTCTTAACACCGTAGCCCTGGGCGGCCTCAGCGTTCACTTTATTCCGTTCCTAACCGATCATGGTTATGACGGTAGCTTTGCTGCCTCGATGCTGGGTCTGGTGGGAATCCTGGCTTTACCCGGTAGGTTGGTCTTTACCATGCTGGGAGAAAAACTACCGCGCAGTTTGCTGGCGGCCTGCCTTTTTTCTCTTCAAACGGTTTCCTTGGTAGTTTTGCTTTTAACAGCCAACTCCACAGGTGGGGTAATCGCTTTTGTAATTATCTTTGGCATCGGCTTTGGGGCTATCACCCCGGCCAGGGCCGCCCTGGTTGCCGACTTTTATGGCCGCCGCCACTACGCTACCATCAACAGCGTGCTGGCTTTTTTTGCTACCGCCGCCAGGGCGGCTCTTCGCGGTTGGTCTTGCCTTTGATACCATAGGCGATTATCAGCCTGCCTTCTGGACCCTGGCGGCTATTTCAGGTGTAGCGGTAGTTTCGATTGTTATCGCCGAAAATAAACGGCCAACTCACCAGGAAGTAACTTCATCTTTACCGGCTGTTCCACCAGAGCTGGACCAGCTTAAAATAGAATAGGCTAAAAACTAGGAAAGGGCGGGGACTCACTTTTTCTTATCAAGTTTATAATCCATCCTTAAGACTCAAATTGACAATCTTCGATGTTAATGTTAGGATGCTTTTTATGGAAATACAAGAATTAAAAGAGCAAAAAGAAGGGGCTAATAGTAGGGGAAATGACGAAGCCTGTTGCGTTCCGACGCTGGTTGAACCGGCTCTGGGTGCTAAACAGGCTCGCAAAGCCGCCGACGTTTTTAACGCCCTGGCCGACCCCACTCGTTTAACCATTTTAAGCCTGATCGCCCGGAGCGAGCGGGGCGAAGCCTGCGTGTGTGACCTGACCGCTTCCTTTAAGATGGGTCAACCTTCGATCTCTCACCATCTGAAAATCCTTAAGGATGCCGATTTAATCCAGGGAGATAAAAGAGGAAAATGGGTCTACTACTCGCTGGTAGTTGGTCGGGACGAAGAAATTAAGGGGTTACTCGATACGGTCTTAAAAATTCCGGTAGGGGTCTAGTTCCCCTTTATGCGAGAATACAGAACAGTTTAATTTTACTCTTATATAATGTTTCTCCCCCAGGAAGTAAGTATTGTCCAGTTCACCTGAAACATGTGTAAGCCGTCGGAAAAGCAGCCTGAAGTAGCCAGCCAAAACTCAACCCTCAGTCCTTTGAATAGCATTCTTAGTACCTTTTGCCGACGAATTCAAAATATAGCCAGATAATATATTGACAAACATCAATACATAGGTTATATTGGGATTACGAACATATTGATACTAATCAATTCGATAAGGCCGGTTAAAGACTAGCTTTCTAAGAGCAACTAGAACTGGAAAAGCTGTTTTCTGCAAGCAGTACGATCTGCAATTTGGGCTTAGTTTATCAAGAAAAGGAGTCATTCCAATGACAATGAATTTGGAAGAGAAGAAGAGCGCAGTCGAATTTGGTACTACCATGCGGGTCCACGTTTCAATAAATACCAGTAACGTAGAGCGCTCGCTACCTTTTTACCAAACTCTGTTCGGCCAGGGACCGACCAAGGTCCGCCCCGGTTACGCCAAGTTCGAGGTAGCCGAGCCGCCGGTCAACTTCACCCTCAATGAAAACGGCGCTTTCCAGCAGGGCGGGACCATCTCTCATTTTGGTATTCAGGTTAAAAGCACCGAGGAAGTGTTGGCCGCCAAGGAACGCTTTATCGAGTCTGGCCTTGCCACTTTCAGCGAAGACGAAGTTACCTGCTGCTATGCGGTCCAGGATAAAGTCTGGGTCACCGATGCTGATGGTAATAACTGGGAGGTATTTGTGGTTCTGGATGCCGATGCTCCGGTCCACTCGGTCAACAAAATGGTGGGAGGCCCAAACGATAGCTGCGCCTGTGACACCGGCGCTAATACCGGCCGTCAGACGCTTGAGCTAGTGAGTAAATCTGCCGGTAGCAGCAAGTGCTGCTAACAACTGGTATTAACTGTTAAATGAAAGGTAACTGCTCATCCTAATGATGGAGCAATTACCTTTTTGATTGGATTCTAAAAGCACTATTGAGTAGTTATGAGGGTTGAATGAATATTGGAACTGGGTTTGGGGTAAGAAAAGAAATTGGGGTTACACGCACATACGCCCAATTTTAAGCGGTTTGGTCCAAAACCTAGTTTTATTAGCTTGAATTTTTTAGGATAAAAGTGCGTGTTATAGGTAGTTTATAGCGTTGAAACCTATAGTTAGTGTCCGTTATGGTATTTTAGGATCCATTAAATAGAATAACTATTAATATAGTTTATCCTATAACAATAGTATTTTTGCTAAACTGCTTAAAAAGTTCCAATGGACCCGAAAGGCCGATTCGGAAAGGCAAAAACGCTATTAATTATGTAAATCGGGTGATTCGTCTAATTAATTTTTGCTCGGTTTTATCCTAAATTGAAGAGCAGGTTTGTGGTGATCGCGTTGGATAAAGAAGTCGGGAGGTGTAACGGATTGCAAAGCGCCCAGTCCATATGTTTTGGATCTCGTAACCAGTGTTGCGCTTTTGATTCGGCCGTTAACCGCCAGCGGAACTCTCGCCTTACCCGGCTTTCGTAGGACTTCAAATTAGTTACTGAATAATCGCCGGTGCTTAAAGCCTGTAAAGCGGTCTCGGCGGCGGTCAGGCCGCTACGCATGGCCGGGTAAATGCCGGCGCCCGTAAGTGGCCCGACCAGGCAAGCCGCGTCTCCCACAAGCATTGTCCCAGGACCGACCAATGGCCGGTTAGGCTGCCAGCCTAAAGCTAACGGCCAGCTCCGTTTCGGGCTGACCATCTTCGCCCCGGCCAGCGCTGGTGTTTGAGCGATAAACCGTTCGAACAGTTCACCCAGGTTGCCTTTATCATTCTTGCTGTACTCTTCAGCGATCAAGCCCAGGCCAACATTAGCGCAGCCGTACCGGCCGACCGGGAAGAGCCAGCCGTAACCAGGAAGAATTGTTTCTGGGAAGTGGAAAGCTACTTTATCATCCAAGCCCTTAACTCCCTCGAAGTACGCTCGCACGGCCACGCCGGTGGTATCTTTATCGTTCAGGAGTAGACCCATGCTCCGGGCCACCACACTACTCCAGCCGTCGGCCCCGATAATCAGAGGGGCCTGGTAGACGTTTCCCTGTTTATCTTTTATACCGGCGGCCTGGCCGTCTTGCAGGACCAGCTCCTGGGCATGCGCCTTTTTGAATTTCGCCCCGGCGGTAGTGGCTAGCTCGACCAGAGCATTATCGAAAACCGTCCTGGGTATGACCCTCGAACTGGCTCCCGGCCGGGCACCTGGTATGTCCAGGTCGCGCATGCTGGGGGTTTTCATTTTGATGCCGGTAAGCGGTGGATACTCGGTGAACCGGGCGGCCGGTACTCCTAACTTCAAGGTTAGCTGAAAAGCTTGTCTGCCGATAAAGTCGCCGCAGGGTTTATCCCTGGGAAAATCGAATTTATCTAAAAGCAACACGTTTGCGCCGCCCCGAGCCAGACCTAGAGCGGCGGAGCTGCCACCCGGCCCAGCGCCGACTACAATAGCATCATAAATTTCACTCATTAATAACCCCCGTAGAAACTCTTGGCCTGCTGGCACTTTTTGATAATCGCTGCTGGCGTTTTTCAAGCTCTTTTGAGAGCTTAATGTAATAGCGGGCGACCTGTTCAATTCCTTCAACCCGGAGTGGCGGGATAACCGAACCGGCCGGTTTAGTCCGGCGAGACATCTCTTTAACCCGCTTAGAGTTTACCCGGTCGTGCAAATAATAAAACCACAGGTCAGCTTCTTCATTTAGTGAAACCGGTTTAGTTTTGAAGAAATGTTCAACCGGTTCGCCGGTAGCTTCCGCTTTGCTCAGGGCTTCGGCGCGCCAGATTTTATTTCGCACGACCGTAAGCTGGGTCACCACCGAATCAAGTACCCAGCTCGGAGAATGTAGTAAGGAAACATTGGAAAGCCCGGCCGCCTGGTCCAGGGTAAATGAATAGGCGTTGACGTGGTGTTTAGCCGGAAAGATTTCAAGCGTTAACTCGTAAAGGACCTGTAATTTACGGTTAATCGCCTCTAAAAGCCTGCGGTCCAGCTTCTCATACCAGGGCAAAAGTTTAGGGCTGAGAAGGGCGTAGGAACCAATAGCAATTATAAGCGCGGCCGACATGAGCTTTTCTACTTGTAGGCAAATAGCCATAAAATCACGCCAGCCGAACAGTCCGTAGATAAATATTCCGACCAGGCTGGAGCCGAAATAGGCCAGGCCCATTAACGAAATCAAGGTGAAGCTATAGCTATTGTACTTAAACCAGGTACGGTTAGTGTTATTGCAGCTTCTTAAACCCTTGGCACTTTCAATTAGAAAGACCAGGTTGCAGCCGACAATATAGGAGCCGCCGGTTATAGAAGCGATCCAGAGCCAGTTGTTAGAAACCGTTTCATCAACACTTCCAATCCACCGGTGATCGAAGACATCCGGCCCGGCCAGGAAGAAAGCCAGGGTCTGGAAAATGAAAGTCGCAACTAATAGGGCGGCTGCCCTTGGCCGGAGTATTAGCCGGTGGGCCTGGGCTATCTGGTTTTCAGAAAGGTTTAATTTATCGGCATTATGGATTAGTGACCAGGCGGCCGTACAGTAACTAAAAACTTCGATGGCAACCAGGGCGGGCAGGTATAGCCAGTTGCTCCGGTTAGCTTCTGAAATATTGCCGAATAAGGTAGCCAGGAAAAGCAAAAGGAGCATCAAATAGACGTAGCGGTTGCTGATGCTGTTAAAAGACTTTACGGCCCGGTCCAGCCCTGACCGCCGGACAATACTAAAGCCGCCGACAATTATAACTAACAGGAAAATCCAGGCCCATATGTCCATAGTGTCCTACCCGAAAAGATATTCAACGGAGTTGATGAACTCTAATTCATCATCCAGCACCAGGTGTTGAAGTAATTGGCTGGCATTGTAATCAATCTCCATCTCGGTAACAGCATCGTTAGCCACTTCTACTGTTGGCTCGGTTTCTTCCGGGCCATCATCTTCGCGCAGGCAAACCAGGCCGGGCATCTTGCGTAAATCATCCGCTGTAAAGCCGCAGGCGGCCGCCAGCACTACCTTTGGATCCAGCGGCGAGGCACCATTAGCTTCCAGATCGCCCCTTAGAATATGGCCTATTTCATGCAGAATTACCAAAAGCCGTGGCCGGCCGGTTAGATCATTGTCATAACAGAGGTAATAAACGTCGTCGGTGCCGTGCAAGCAAAGGCCCGAATAAACATCTTTAAGCGGAGCCGCGATCAGGCGGACCGGGCATCCCCTGATAAACTCCACTTTGTCCGTGATGTATTTTAAAGTAACACCCTGAGAGCCTTTGATACCGAGCATATTCATCAGACGCTGAGCGCTTCTTTCAAAAGCTTCTTTATCAAAAAGATGTTCTTTATTTAGCATAACAAGTCCCTTTTAGTACCTGAATGGCAAACTATTTATTTGTCACTTTCCTTATTCTTTTTTAGAGCCTCAATCATGTTAAATATAAGTTGCTTTTCTTCAGGCTCCAGCGAGTCAAAGGAAGTATCCCTTAAAGCCAGCCGATATAATTCCAGGGGTTTAGCTTTACCCAGTTTGAAATCGCGTTCCCGGACCAGTTCCCCTTTTAAATTGTCATCAAGATCTCTGAACCATAGCTTAGGGTCAACCTGAAAAAAATCTGTCAGTAGCTTGAGATAGTGCAGGCCAGGGCTGCTGAAATGGGCGTTTGCCAGCTTCCAGAGCCAGTGATAACTTAGCTTACCCTCAGTGGCCGCCTCAACATCTCGGAAAGAATAAACCTCACCCGTTTCAGGGTTTCTAAAGGTATCGAACAAGAACCCTACTTTATCAGCAACCTCTTGAGCAGCCTGCTGTTCTGCTAAATTTTTGTTGCCTGCCGCCACATCCTGCTTATTTTTATCAGGACCATCACCCCCGTCATTCTTAATCTTCTTTATCATAAATGCTTCTCGATTTAATTTAACTTAAAAAGCCTGGTCAAAAGGATTTACGGGAAATTAAAAGCCAAGTTCATTCTAGCTTACAAATAAGCTATTTGCAATAAAACAACAGATAAACATTTGACAAAAAGTAAAACCTTTGGTATATCTTTAATTATAATTAAATGCTTTTGATTAATGTTTAGCTAAATCTTGGACTATAGCTCACAAATCCACACCGGGCCATAGCCTGTATTTTGTTTTGCCTTTTTTAAGTAAGTAAAGGAAAGCACCATGCCAGGACCAGCAGATACAACAACAATTTTTGACGAAGAAATAGCCCAACTGGAGAAACGGCGGGCCGAGATCGAAGCCGAGCGGGCAAAGCTTTTGAAGGGCCAGATCACCGTTAAGGGGCCGGACGGCACCACCTTAATGGACATTGACCTTGGCGCATTGTCGGTTGCCGCCTCTGATCATAAGACCGTTGAGCGTAACCTTCGGCAAACCCTGGTAGAAAACCCGCTGATGCCGGTACTGGATAATTCTTTTAAGAAGACCCGCGAGCTGCGCGAAGAGATGGGTGGCCGGGGTGAACTTCAGCCTGGCCGCCGGATAAAATCCCCTTTCGCCATTCTTATCAAGGCAAACCAGCAGCTCGACCGGACGGTACAGGGTAAAAATCAAGGATTAGGCAGACTGGTTTCCTCGCCCTGGTGGCTGCTCGTCGGAGTTATCCTGATCCTGGTCTGGTGCGGCGGTCCGCTGCTGTACGCACTTTCAGGCGGCGTAGTCGGCGGCAAACCTTTGGGCACCGCCGTGCCCGCGCCGGTTTCTGTTCCGACAGTGACCCCCGGTAAAACAACTACTGCTGCGCCTACAACGGCGCCCAGAGCAATCGGCGCAATCCTGACCGACTTTAACCCGGCCGGAGAAGCTCAAATTAATGATGACGAGTCCCAACCGCAAGAAGAAACTCCGACTCCAACGACTCTAGCTCCGGCGCGGGTAGGTAGCCCTCCCAGCAGCGCGGGCGGATTCAATGGTCCACACGGCTCATTTTTGGCTCCCAGCCGACTGACCGTTGCTGCGGTTGCCCTCGATACGCCGCTGGAACGCGCCTTGACCCAGAACAATACCGCTAGCGGAGCGGCTATTGTCACCTGGCCCCGCCCTGGAGAAGTGGTGCAGGTCGGCGCTTACCCTGGCGAGATAGGCAACATGTTGATCATGGGCAACCAGAAGGAACTGGGAGCGCTGCGGCGGGTTCAGCAGAACGATGAAGTAACGGTTTTCGACCGCAAAGGCAACGCTTTTATCTACCGCTTTGTAGCCTTCTCGGCCGATGGCCAGGTCGAGCGTGAAGTTGACCCGACTTCCCTTGACGATGAGTGGATCTTTGCCCCAACTCAGGAAGCCATCCTTACTATCTTAGTTACCTATCCTCAACCGCTGCCGGCCGTGGTTCCCAATCAGACCGGCAACAACCAGGTAACTCCCCGAGATGATTACCTAGTCCAGAAAAAGTTGGCCTACCGGGCAGTCCTGGCAATGTATGCCCCGGCCAAGGTAACACCGGCCGGAACGCCGGTAGCCGTTCCTCAATCTGTCTGGCAAACCGTCGCCGCTCCAACCAGTACAGTCAGCCCGACCCCAGCTCCGGCGACAACAACCGCGCCAGCAGTAAGCCCCGCGCTGCCGGCAACTGTGGCCCCGGCCCTGGGTGGGGATATAACACCTTCTCCTGGCAGCACTATCCCAAGCGGTCTACCGAATACCGGCGGTGGCGGGTTAGCTCCTAAAAGTCTGGACCAGTTTTCACCGAAGCAGGAGTGAGCTGGTCCAGGTTGGCAGTAAGTGATTTGTTTCTTGTGGCAGTTCAATTAGTTTCTAAAAGGAGATTTCCAATGGTCAATATTCTTAAGCTTCCTTATTTCAGCCGGATTAAATGGATGGTCGCACTCGGCGTCCGTTTGACAGGTAGGGCCGCCCTTAACTTTGTAGCGGCCCTGGCTATTACCGCCTTTTCCCAGGTTCCGGCTTTTGCTCAGTCTATCGACACTTCCAAAATCAAGGCCGCTTCCGAGTCGATTATTAGCAGCGTCCAGGCCGTTTCCGGCATTGGAGTAACCTTACTTTTAATCGTAGGCTTCGCCCTTTTGATGTGGGGAGGTGCCCTGGATGCTGCGCGGATCAAGGCCCTGCGGGTAATCGGCTGGTCGGTTTTAGGAGGGGCGCTGCTCTTCCTTTTTGCCCAGCCGCTGGGGGATTTTCTGACCGGCACTTTCGGGGCAAAGTCCTAGATTAGTAGTAAATTCTACTTTTCTACTTTACCACTGGTGGTAAATATTACTTTTCTACCTGTGGCGTCACTTGCAAAGGAGTACAGCGTGAGTTCAATAGTACCAAGTTTGATACAACCAGTCTCATTTCGAGCTTTGACCCGGCTAAAGCCTTCCTGGGCCAGGGTGGTAAGACTGGTCCTGGTAATCGGCCTGCTGTTTGGCCTCGCGCTACTCCTGTCCGCCTGCGCCTATCCCGGCCAGGACCCGCCCTGCGTCGGAGCTAACAAGAACGCTGAAGGCTGCGCCGACCCGGTGCAGAAAATTGTGGATGACCAGAACGGCGGCCCCTGGTATGTTTCCTGGGCGCTCGACATAGTAAGAAACCTGCTGACCAGCGTTTCGATCAACTCGGTCCGGCTGGGGGTCAGCGTCTTCTGGCAGGTCTTCACCAATCTTAGCTCGACCGATTTTGCAGCCTGTGGAGCTGGTGGCAGCGGCAGCCCGACCTGTTCAGTTGTTAGCGTTTTTACGATGGTCAACACCATCGCGGTTATCTTCCTGCCGGTGATTTTGACCTACAAAATCTTTAAGGGCTACTTCCTGGGCGGCCTGATCGAGTCACTGCACGAGGGTTTCTTGTCCTTCTTCCCAAAAATAATAATCGGCGGTTTCGCCATGTACTTCCTGGCCGTGCTGTTTTCGGGCGGCTTTGGTATCTCGAATATCCTCTTCGATGCCATTATCGGCGGAGGCCAGTCCCTAAACGACATCTCGAAGAACCTGATAGGCGACTGCCCCAGCGGCAACGTCTGCGGAGCCGGGATTGGCAGCGTTGGTGACGTGAAAAATATCGGTCTGCTGCTCTTTATGACCCTGATCTGTCTGGCCGCCTCGCTAGTCTTCATTGTGCTGGGCCTGGTTTTCTTCCTGCGGACCATCATTATTTTTATCCTGTTCGCAATTAGTCCGCTGGCGGTCGTGGCCGGGCTTACCGAAGAATTTAAGCCCTGGTTCAGCCGCTGGCTGTCCAGCGTCCAGGCCATGCTGATCGCGCCGCTACCTGTAGCTATCTGCTTCGCCCTGGTGAAGGCTTTCACCGGCGCTATTCCCTCGGCCAGCGGGGATCCGGCCGGGTTCATCCTACAACTGGTCTATATTATTAGCTTCCTGGCTATCGGAGCCATCCTGATGTTCAAGATTGCCGGGTCAGTGGGTGGTATGGCCTTCGGCCTGGCCGCCGCTGGCCTGGGAGCGCTGACCCAGGGAGCAGTCAGCGCGGCGCTGGGCAAAGACGCTGAAACAACCCAGAGCAGCGGACAGGTGACAAATAGCGGATCCGCAGGCGGCCGCAAAGGTGGGCATAACAACCAGGCCCCAGGTGCAGCTACTTCCCAGGACAGTGATAGTAACGGGGCAGCCGGCAGTCCGGCTTCAAGTGTAGTGGTCAGTTCATCCGGAGGAGGTTCAACTGCCCTGGCAACCGCCGGGGCCGAACAGCAACAACGGCAGTTACTGGCCGCCTTACGCAGCCTTAACGAGAATATGAGCTCTACCACCACGCAGCGGACTATCTCAACTTCAACCCAAACCGGCGACCGGCGCTATCACCTGGCCCGGACGGCCGGCTTCAACATGCAAAACGCCTTTATCTGGACCGGTACGGAACTCGGAGTAAACGCCCCTTATTTTCAATTCCCGCCGCCAAACGCCAGCAGCCGGACCACTTCGGTTTCCAACACTGTAATCGAACACAAAGGCAGCAAAACTTACAGCGTACCTCAAAACCTTTTAGAGGAAGGCGGTGCAACCGGACCAGTTGCTCCGGCGCTGCCAGCTCCGCCGGCGCAACCTCAAGTAGTGGCCGGTGTTACTCCGCCGCCCGCCGTGCCAGCTTCACCAGCGGTTACCAGGACAGGCAGCCCTGGTCCAGTCAGTCAACCGGTCGCGGACCCCGCCTCGGTGCAGGCCCCGCCCAGGCGGTTAAAGGTTAATAACGTGATACCCATTCCCTACACTCAGGCGCGTAACACCGACCCGTTTATCGGTAGCGCCAGTGAACAAATCGATTAGGCTGGAAAAGGAGCAAGAGTAGTAATGGACGATAACGAGGTTGAGTACCGGCTGCCGGCCAAAGTGCTGACCAACCGTGACCCGATACTGATGAACCGGCTCTCAATCCGGGAATTTCTACAGTGGCTGTTTTTCTTTGGCCTGATCTACCTGGGTTTTAACTTCCTGCCATTCGATTTCTATATTCGCATGGTAATCGCTACCTGCATCGCTATGTTCGCTTTTCTCTTCATTCATGCCCCGATTAATGGCCTGGCCGGCATCGAATGGCTCTACATATGGCTCCGTTACCGGCTGGAAAAGCGGCAGCACCATACCCAGCCGCCTCTCAGCCTGGCTCTGATAACCAGTCAGCGGCCGACTATCCAGGTTGCGATGTCTCTGGCTGACCGGGCCAAAACACCGGCTACTGAAACTTATATCCCGCTAGAAGGCGAGCTTTAACTAATCATGCTGCAATTAGAAGAAAAAGAAGTAGAAACAGTAACTGAGATAGAGTTTGAACCTGCTGAAAACGAGCTTTTAACCACCCCGGATGTGCTACCGATCAAGGGGATCGGCCGGGGCTGCCTAGCCCTGGCTGGAGGTGGTTTTTCGGTGGTAGGCAAGCTCGAAGGCCAGGATATTAAGCTGATGAGCTTCCATGAGAAGGGCGGTATTGTCCGGCGCTTCGGCCAAATTTTCAATTCCATGAACGGCCCGTTTGCCTTCTATTGCGTGAGCAAACCCCGCGACATGCGTTCTTACCTGGCGGAGCTGGACCGCAAGCGGGCCGCTGAACTGAACCCCCACCGGCGACAACAATACTGGGTTGAAAGTAACTTTATCAGTAAGCTGAGCGAAGGCAATTCCCTGACCCAGCGCGACTTTTACTTTTCGGTTAACGCTACCGCTCACGACCTCAAAAGTTCAGCCGATATGGGGGAGGAAGACGACGATAAACCCAGAGGCTTATTTCAGACTTTCACCTCACGCCTTAAAGAAGTGCTGGGCCAGGACCAGAGCCAACCAAACTTAAAGGAAGCTAGCGGGGTAAAGCGCGCTTCCAGGAGTGGCGACGAGCGGGTACCAGCCCACTTATCAGATGCTATTCTTTTCAAGGGTCAATCGATGGCCGATCAGTTTAATAATAACGGGATGCCCGCCAGGCTCCTCGGCTCGGAGGACCTTATTTACACTCTCGGTGGCATCCTTGGCAGTGCCACCACCAGCATTACCGGCCGTGCCAGTAGTCCGCTCTTTAGAATTGGCGGCTTTGCACTGGAAGAACGGCCGGATTACCTGAAGCTAACCGATACCACAAGCTTCACCAGCTCCTTTGTAGGCAGCCTTTACGTTACCGATTTCCCCAAGCACCTGCGATTGGGCGCCCTGTTCGAAATTATCCGGTTCAAGGATATCCAGATGTTTATGGCCTTGCAGGTAAAACCTCTGGCTAACCAGCAGGCCGAAAACAAGCTAAAGAACCGCCAGCAAATCCTCTGGGCGGTGGCCGCCACCGACAACAGCAGCGCCGGTGACATGAGCCGCAGCTACAAGATCGAAAGTATCAAAGACCTCAGAAACGTCCTGGCGCGAGGCGATGCGCGCCTTTTCAGCGCTGGCATCCGTATCAGCGTGCGGGCCAACACTCTCAAGAAAATGCAGTCGGACCTGCGCCGGGTGGCCCAGCGGCTTACCGAAATGGGTTACCCGGTGGCGACGGCCATTCGTAACCAGCGCCGGGCCTTCTTTTCCGCTCTGCCCATCGGCCTGGACCTGTTGGGCCAGGAAAAGTTCATGGCTGACCGAACCCTCCACCCTAATATGACCGGCGAGAACCTGGCCTGTCTGATGCCTAACTGCATCGTGGACGCCTCCCAGTACGGCGGCATCATACTGGGAGTGAACAAAGCGGACGGGTCGCTGGTGACCTTCAACCGCTGGCTGCAAATTAACCCCCACACGATAATTATCGCGACTACCGGCAGCGGCAAAACCGTTGCAATGTTGATTGAGATGCTGCGCGAGATGTTGAAGGACCCGGCGCTCCAGGCGTTCTATATTGACCCGCAAGGCGTGCTGAGTAATTTCGCCCGCCTGGTAAACGGCACGGTCCTGGACCTGGGGCCAAAGGGTAACGCCATCATTAACCCGCTAGACCGGTTTGTCCTCAACGGCCACCCTGAAGAAATCGGCGAGCGCCTGAACTTCTTATTTGCCCTGGTAGAACTCATGACCCGCGCCGAGCTATCGGCTACTGAGCGCAGCACCATCACCAGGGCCGGTAAACGCCTCTACCATCACTTTGAAGAAGGCGAAAGTATGCTCAGGCTCTTGGAACTGACTTTCATGAACAATTCGCTTTACGCCCCTCTCAGACCCTTCCTCCGAAGTTACCTTGACCCTCAGACCGGCGAGCGCAAGCCAGGAGTGATGGTTCAATTAAAAGCGATTTACGACCGCCTGCGAGAAAAGTACAAAATTCCCTCGACCGGCCTGGTGCACGGCCAGGGCCTTGGGAAAAATTATAAGCGCCCGATCTGTACCCTCGGCAGCGATAACCGCTGGTATTACGCCGGCGCGGGCGAGACCAGCGAGCCTTTTGTAGAGCCGGAAAGCTTGAAGGCAAGAAAGGCGCACGACCCGATCCCGGCGGCCGTCTGGTACCCGGACCCAACCTGGTTTAAGGAGTTGGCCGAGGATTTCTCTAACCTGGTCCAGGATGAAGGGGTATTCGACAGCCTTGACCTCATGGCACTTAGCAGCGCCATTCGTGACAGTTTTGTCGAGTTAAAGATGGGTATGCCGATACTCTCCGATCTAATGCCTTTCCTGGCGGCCGAGGGCGCGGTCAATCTGGTCAATAACCTGGAGCAGTACGTTGACCCGGAAGTTTTTGGCAAGATGTTCAACGGCTACACCAACGTGGCCCTGGACCGCCGCTTTATCTCCTTCAACGTGCGCGACCTGGGAGAAGAGCTGCTGCGGCCTATCCGCATCTTTCAGGCAATCAACTTTACCTGGGGTATGGTTCGGGCCGTTAACCGGCCAAGGATGTTTGTGGCCGACGAATTCGGAATTTTAGTACAAAATTTCCATGAGGTCGGTGACTATATGAAGAACCTCTTCATGCGTGGCCGCCACTTCAACCTTTCGATGACCGTGATCGTGCAAAACGTTACCTCGCTCCTGGACTACCAGGCCGCCCTGCAGTGTGTCGAGAATGCCGACCGGGTAATCCTGATGCGCCAGCAAAAGAGCGCTATTCACCGGCTCAAAGCTCACTACGATCTAACTGACGGCCAGGTACATACCCTCCTGGGAGCCGAGCCAGGCGAGGCCCTTGAGAGAGTGGACAACCGCTGGATCCACGTCAAATATTCGATAGACCCGCAGCACCTTAAAGCTTTCGATACTCGGCCCCAGCAAACCCGCGAGGTTCAGGATTCCAGCCCGCAGGAGCTGGCTTTATGGAGGTAACCGGCCAGCATGTCTAGCAAGAAGAACAAACAGGTTGAGAAAGCCATTCTTGCCAGCCTGGGCGGGGCAGCGCTGCCGGTAATTGGCGCTATGGGGCTGATTATCCTGGTGGTTGTAGCCATCCTGGCCGCTGCCGGCAGTATCCTGGGCTGGCTATGGGGCGGCGGCTCACCCTCCGAGGAAGGCAGCGCCCAGAAAACACCTTCCGGCGAGGTTCAGTTCTGGACCCCTACGCCGATACCGGAGCCCTGCTTCGTAACTCCTACCCCGGTAAGGATTACCCTGCCGCCTGAGCCGGTCAACACGCCCGGACCGGGCGAAACACCACTGCCGACCAACACATCCGGCATCGGCTTTTTGCCAACTCCCACGGCCTGCCCGCCGCCGAGGGATACCTGGCCGACGCCTGACCCGCGCTACACGCCGCTACCGGCCGGGTTCGGCCCGCACGGCTCGCCCTTCCATTCGCCTTATGTGGTGACCCAACCTTTCGGCTGCACCGACTTTCCAGAATTTAAAGACCAGACCTGCGCTACTTCCACCGGTGGGAAGAAGCCCTGGTTTCACCGGGGCTATGACATGGTGAGCGTAGGAGATAAGACCGTCTATGCCACTATTGACGGCCAGGTGACTTTTGCCGGTTTTCAGAATGATGGTTTCGGCAACCGAGTTTATGTAAAGTCCGGCCAGTTCCTGGTGATCTATCCGCACCTGAGCCGGATCCTGGTGGTTACCGGCGCGCCTATTCAATGGGGCCAGCCTATTGGGGTGGAGGGCAGCACCGGTTATTCCACCGGCAGCCACCTGCACTATGAAATCCACATCAATGGAGCCTGGGTTAACCCGGTCCCTTATCTCGAAAGGTAATTTTTTATGCTGATCTTCAAGTCTACCTGGTGGATATTGGCCTTAATCTGGTTACTATTTACTGTTTTTGTAGCCGGCGCAATGGTCCCGGCGAAGGCGCAGACCCAGACCCAGGCAATTTTAACTATAGTGCTGCGGGACTCGCATGGCACCCCGCTCGAAGGGGTAACAACTGAAGTTCTTTCCTACGATTGGGGCCTGGAACTGGGTAAGGCTTACTCGGTAATCGCGAAAGGTGAGACTGATAAAAACGGAGTAGTCGCCTTTGACAGCACGCCCTGGCCGTTCTCAGGCTACCGGGTAAAGTTCACGCCTACCGACCACACCAAGCCCACCAGTGCCTGGTTCCTGCCGGACAGCGATAACCAATACCGCGGCTACCCTGGTATTTCTACCGGCGGCGTTACTGAAATTCAAAAGTTTGTCTTATCGGGCAGCGACGGCCTGATCTATAACGACCTCTCAAAAGATGGCGAACTGCCCCAGTACCAGCGCGACCCGGTAGGCGGCCTGGAAAACCCCAGAGTTAGCGTGATGCCCGGTCAGGACTTTCTGGCGAGCGTCGCGGCTGCCACCGCCACCGCTGTAGCCAGGGGCGAGCCAACCCCAACCCTACCGCCTCCAGCCGCCGCATCGCCCAGGCCTGGGCAGGTACAGAGCGCCCTGACCGTTACGCCTGGCCCTACTCAGACCCAGAGCATGGCAGTTATTACCGCCATCACAGCAGCTCAAACAACAAGTCAGAAGACAACATCTGTTGTAGCAGGAGTTGTGGCGACAACCCCGCCGGTTGCTAATTCCAGCACCAGCACCAGCACCAGCACCAGCGCCGGCGTCACTACGGCAGCCGGCCAGACAGTGGTGGCCAGCTCGCCGGTAACCCAGACAACTACCGGCAGCAGTAGTAACAACCTGGTTGTTTCAATTTTGCTGGCAGTCTTTGGCCTGGCCTGTTTAGCGCTCTTCTGGAAATTCCGCTTCAAAATTTACCAGCTAATCGGTATCGAAACTGTAGCTGGTAAGAAACAAAAACAGAGTGCAGATCCACCCAGAAGCCAGGCAACCGGGGAAAGTAGTAAGAAAGGTAAGCACCAATGATAAATCTATTCAGAAAAAATTCGGCAGCGCCAAAGCTAGCCCAGGAAGCTGCGCCAGTGTCCGCCGCTCCTGCTAAGTCTAGACCGGTCCGGCAGCAAGCCTTTGCCGAGCAGACCATTGATTACCTCAAAACCGCCGAGCCGGATGACGTTCTAGAGCTAATGCTGCCCAGGCTGGTGATCGAACAGCAAACCCGCCTGGCTTCCACCGCCAGGGAGTTAGAAGAAATCGACCAGAAACTGGCTAAACTTTATGTCTCCAGAGAGGACGTTTACAGCGTAATGGCTCAAAACCAGGCTAACGGCGTGGCCGATTTTTAAGACTTTCAATAGAAGCAAAGCAGGTGACTGAAATGTTGAAGAAACGAACGGTCGGCCAGGCCCTGACCGTGCTGGTGATCGCTGCGGTTCTGGCCGGTTTACTCTTCTGGGTAAGTTTCACTCAAAGCCGGGCCGCGACGGCCGTCTGGGCTCCGCCTGCCATTCTTTTGCCCTACGTTGGAGATAATCCAAGCCTTTGTATCAACCCGCTCGACTCGACTATGACCTATTTCGCGGGCAGCGGCGGCAATGGCATGGCGGCCGGCAACGAAGGCAATAACTGGCTGAATGGCACTTTTACCAAGCTCAGCGACCAGAAAGGCAGCGGTGACTGCGCTTACGACGAGTTTGGCACCCTGCACGCGGTCTGGTCGTTGCGCAACGAAGCCGGTAATTACAACATCTATTACAACTCGGTCCAAAAAGGTTCCGGCAACGTCCCGCTTTATCGTAACCTATCCCAGGAAATCTACGGGCAGGACAAGTACACCATCAAGGCTGATATAGCCGTCTCTATTCCTCAGCACAAAGTGTTCATCACTTACCAGGAGCGCCGGGAAGGCGGCGACGCCCTGATGTTTATTGAAAGCGCCAACCAGGGCGGCACCTGGAGCCAACCCCTGCAATTAGGGACGCTATCAGGCTATCGGCCGGCCGAGCCGGACATCATCGTTGACAAGGCGGGCCTGCCTCATGTCTTCTATGGGGTCTTCAATGAGGGTGGTCCTTCTATTATAAATCACCGGATGCGCCGCCCTGATGGAAGCTGGACCGCCTCCGAAAACATCACCGGCAACAATCTCTCCCGCCCGATCTGGACCCAGGCCGAACTGGACCCGGTAAGCGGCGACATCTATGTTAGCTGGCTGGAAAGCCAGGCCGGAATATCCCGCTGGAACGCTGCTACTGGCAAATGGACCAGCCAGCAGAACGTTACCAACGCCGGAGGCCGGGCTGCCTTCCCGACTATTGCGGTTAATTCGCAGACCGGCACAGTCTGGATGATCTGGCAGGACGGCCAAATCCTCTGGACCCGCCAGAGCCTGGACCACGGCCAGACCTGGCAGCCCAGAGAGCTGGCTGTAGACCTGGGAGCCGCCAAGATCGGCCGGATGTACGGCCTGAAGGCCCGCTCGACCAGAGGCATTATTTACCTATTAATTTCGGGAGACCAGCTCAACCCGCTTTATTATGTAGGTCCGACCCTCTTTTTGATGACCTTCAACCAGAGTATAACCTCTCAACCGGTGAGTCCTACACCGGTTATAACGAATACTCCGGGCGGCACCAGCACGCCGGTTATAGCGCCGACCATAACGCCCCAACCAACTGTTACTCCGCAGCCGACCGCAACCCCGCAGCCGACGGCTACTCCCCAACCTACCGCTACGCCAATGTCCCTTTTACCTTCTGTTGCGCCAACCCAGGTTGCCGCTATAAGCAGTACAGTAGCATCTACTACAGCGCCACAAGTGTTACCGGCCACAATACCACCAGTGGTAACTACTACTATGCCACCTGCCACCGCTACTCCACAGCCAAAGCCAACCGCTACCCAGGCTCAACAGCCTGTGCCGGCGGCGGTTCAAGCGCCGGTGGTTGTGGCACCTACGCCAACGCCGGTGCCACCAACAGCTACATCGTTACCGACTGCTACCCCTGCTCCAACCGCTACCGCAACTATAGCGGCTGAAGCAGCCCAGGCAACTGCCCAGGCCCAGGCGCAAGAACAGGCAGCCTCGAACCAGCAGAGCCTGATAGTGCCGCTCGCGCCACCTGGTAGCGGCGGGAAAGGGCCGGAGCTGGTACTGCCGACCGAAACACCCTTG
>MKTJ01000063.1:11071-11164 GCA_001898225.1 Chloroflexi bacterium 54-19 | reverse complement strand
TCACCGTCGCCGCGACGCCTTCCCCAACCGCAGCAGCCACTACCAGCACGGCCAGGACCAGACCAACCGCTACTTTTACGGCAGGCGTAACGG
>MKTJ01000063.1:0-11057 GCA_001898225.1 Chloroflexi bacterium 54-19 | reverse complement strand
CAGGCTTCAAACGACCAGGCTTTGCAATCAGCGCCCGCCCCTACCCCGACTGCCCCACCACCGCCGGGCGCGCTCTGGGTCTTACCACTCGGACTGGTCCTGGCCGGCAAAGGTTTCTTGAATTTGTTGGGGTTTCTTTTAAAGCCGTAAGGGAAGTTAAGGGATATGACTACTAGAAAAAGGGCCACAAATAACCCTTATTTGACCGGAATTGTCCCGGACCGGGCCGGGCGGATAACCGTTGGCAGCGAGCTAAAAAGGCTCCTGGGCGGCCCCTTGCGCCTCGTCGAAACCCTAATATTCGTTTTAGGTTCGTTTCTCATGGCTTTAGCCGGGGCGCTCGATTTACTTTCGGTCTGGCTATACACCGTATCGCACCACACTCGGGCCGATCCTCGGCCGGTTGTGAACGTCTTTAAATGCCTCCAGGACCAGACCCATAAACTTTGTCAGAACGTGGTCTGGGCCAGCCCTGCCAGCGCCAAAAGGCTAACCCTTTACCCCTGGCATGACTTCGATCTAACAAATAGGTTCGAGCCTTATCTGTTTATCGGTTACTTTGCCCTGGCGGCCCTGGCCTTCGTGGCTATCGGCAATCCTAAGGTGGCCGGGGTAGGCCGGAATTTAAGGTTGGTGTTAGGGCTGAAATCTGGGGGTAAGACTTCGGAAAGTGTTGGCCTGTTTGACCTGACAGCCGCGGCCGGCGGCGGTCCGGTTCCTCGCGCTGTATTCGACGCTGACCGGCCGGAAGAGTTCTGGCGCACCCATATGCTGCTGGGCCAGTACACCCCACGATATTGGGAGAGCGATCCAGGCTACTTCTGGTTTGATAAGGCGGCCAGGCCCGTTCCTTACTGGTTAAGCCTGCCTATTATGCGTACCGGGTTGGTTATCGTGGCACCCCAGGGCAGCGGCAAGACCGCATCAGTCTTCAAACCGCTCCGCAGTTTTATGGAGCGCAGCGATTCAATGGCAATTTTTTACGATGTAAAAAGTAGCGAAAATACCAACGGAACCGGGACCGACTTCCCGCCGGAACTCTTTAACCTGAATTTTGACGCGGCGCGGGCCGACTCTATTAAGCTTAACGTCTTCTCCGGCCAGACGCCGGCGCAGGCCGGGGAGCGACTGGCCGAGGCCCTGATACCGGACCTGGGCGGCGATAAAGCCTATTTCTCTAATAACGCCAAGTCGGCCATGGCGACCATCGTGGCCTGCTACCACGCCAGTTATAAGGTCTATCCAACCCTGGTTCAAATTCTTAGCTTCCTGAGCGACACGGAAACTTTAGAGGACCTCAACGGGCAGCTAGTTTCCAGGCTGGGCAGAAAAAATTATCAGGAAGCTTTCCGGCTTTCCACGCTGCTCCGGCGGGTAATAAGCCTGTCCGAGAATAAGAATTCCGACACCCTTGGCAGCCTGGCAACTGCCCTGGAACCGCTGGTGACAGACGTGGCGGCCCGCCTGCTGGTGACCAATCCTGAACCCGGCGCTTTCACCATTGATGATCTTTTGAAGGAACCACGGCTGGTCCGGCTGGCCCTGCCGGTCGCCAATAACCCCCGGATTTATCCGATTATCGGCCGCCTGGTGCTGGCCCAGTTCACCTATTCCGTTCTTTCGCCCGAGTGTAACCGCCAGATTTTCAAGCTTATCGCCGTTGACGAAGCCCGCTTTTTTATCACTGACAGCGTAGCTAACGGCATGGCCCAGGCCCGCAGCAACAATGCCGGGTTTGCCCTCAGCTTCCAGACCTTGACCCAGGTGCGAGATGAAGCTCTGCTCGACAATATCTTTGCCAACGCCGGATCAAAAATGGTCATGGGCAAGGTTTCGGACAAAGACGCCGAACGCTATTCCAGGCTCTTTGGCACGGTTGAAATGCCCTACGTTTCTCATTCCAGGGGTGAGAGTTCAGGCACCAACAAAAACAGCGGCAGCAGTTACAGCCGCGGTCTGGAATTCGAGATGTTTTCGAGCGGCATGTCAAGCCACGAGTCCCGGTCCAGCCGGTCCACCAGCGCAGGCCGCAGCACCAGCACCGGCAGTAATCAGGGCACTAATCTTTCTACGCGGGCGCGACGGCGGTTCCTGGATAGCGAGGTCCGCGAGCTGGAGCAGCGCCACGCCATCATTGAAAGCAGCGACGATCAGGGCCGCCAGTGGTTTGCCCAGGTAGTAAATATGGACTTCGGGACAATCGAAAAACTTGAAGAAGAGGTCAATGACCAGATAAAACGCCTGGTTAAGAAAGGTCGGAAAGGTAAAACAGTCCATGAACAACCGGTTGAAATCGCCCCGATCAGGGCAGCCGGGCTACAAACAACCGGCCGGCAAAGGTTCAAGGTTAGATTTATGCCCGCAACAATGCCGCCCCCGAAGGCGGATCCAGAGACGGAGCCAGCGCCAGCGTCATCAGAGGCAGTGCCGGCGGTCACAAACCAGGGCGCTGAAGCCCAACCTATCGTGGCAGTAGAAGGCGAAGTGATATCGGCAGAAAACATGGATCTGGACCAGATTGAACTGATGGAGGAAATCCTGGCAGCCGCGGGGATTACCGGTCGGCAGGCAACCCAACTGGCCGAGTTTACCATTTTTAACAAGCGTAGCGCGGAAGACCTTAAACGCCTGGTGGAGTACTCGAAAGAGAAAAATCCCGACAGCCTGGCCGCCTATGTTACTTCGCTGGTACGGAAGAACAAATATCCGGGTACAGTTATGTCAAATAGAAAATCAAGCCATGCCCAGGAACCCACCCAAAGCTAAGGTTGTAACAGAACGGGATCTTGCGATTATGCGCCTTCTTGGAACCGATGGTGTTTCAAACCTCGAAACTATTCATGAAAAGTTCTGGCCCCAGGAGAAGCCGCGGACCTGCCGCGAGCGCCTGGCCCAGCTTGAGAAGGCCGGTTGGCTGGAAAGCCACTTTGTCGATACCAGGGGAAAGAAAAACCAACTGGTCTTCACCCTGACCGCTCAAGGCGCAAAGCAGCATTTTAACCAGGTCGAGCGAAAATTCATGATTACGAAACTTCCGGCCTATAACGAGGTGCATCAACAGCTCATGGCCCAGCGGTCTAGATTTATTCTGGAAGAACAACTTAAAGGACGTGGCCTGGAGCTAATCGGGTGGAACAACGAGCGTAAGCTGCGGAGCGAGGCCCGCTTGCAACAGCATCCTGGCAGCCGGGCCTGGGGAGCACTGGGAGGCGTAGCCGACGCCCAGGCGGTAATAGTCAACCCGGCCACAGGCGAAACAAACCTGCTAAATATCGAGGTGGACGGCGCTTACTACGGTAAGGTGTTGCGAGAAAAAATTGCCAGGATTGCCAGCGCCGGGAACAGCACTATCTGGGTGACGACGCCTGACCGGGCCACCCGCATCAGTAACGAGGTCGGCCTGGCCGGGGCTGGTGACTTAATTGAAATTATGGTCATTAGCTAAATAGTAAAGTGGTAAAGTGACAAAGTATTCAAATGGTGAAATGGTAAATTTATGGCAAGTGAAGAAGCTTTACCCGCCTACAAGCTAAAAATATTAACCGTGCTGGCCGAGTACAAATATTTGACCTCGAAACAGGTCTGGGATAAGACCGGGGCCGCTATGGAAGGCCGGTCTTACAAGCAAACCAGGGTGGAACTCGACCGGCTGAAAAAGGCCGGCCTGGTCAGAGTGGAACAGGTTAAAGGCGAACACGGCCGGACCGGCCATCACCAGTGGATACTGCGGCAGGCCGGAGCCAGGCTGATCAATTTCAATAAATTCGGCAAGCATTACCGGCGCGAGCTGACCCGCTACCAGACCGATTATCATAAACTGGAACTGGACCTGGAAGAACAAATAGACCTTGCCCTGGGCGACTGGAAACTGGTGAAGCGGCAGACCGGCCGTTTGCTAGAAGAGACCGAGCAGTATAGTTGCTTATGTCAAGTTCTGACCTGGCAGGAATTTTTACTCACCGGGCGGCGGCCTACTGATCCTGATGGTCCGCATACTCTTATGGTTCCACTAAAAGCTAATCATCACGTGGCCTACCTGCCGGATTACAAAAAAGCGGTCGTTTTAATTTTAGCCCGGCCTCGCGCCACTCACCGGTTCTGGCAGGAACGCAGTAAGCAGTACGGGAGACTCGCCAGGAAAATCCCGGTTTACGGGGTCTTTCCCAATAGAGAGCAGCTTCAAATATCAGCGGTTTTGTTGGAAGCATTGGGGCTAAAAAGCCTGACTGTAGGGCAGGTTAGCGGCCTGCTTAGCGGTATTTAGCATAAACAAAAGGCGAGGATTCATGACTCGACAAGTCACTAGAGTATGCTATCATAAATTTGCAGCGGCTTGCATCACGCCGGTGGGGACACCTTTTTCCGTTGATAAGCACACAGGAGTAATACTTCTTAAGAAAATCAAAAAAAAACACCTGACCGCCAAGTCAAGTGAATTTTTAGAACTATTCCAATTTAGTCGAAAATCCTTTTAACCAGGCCAAGGGAGAAAGGATTTTCCAAGCGAGAAAGCCCTATTGCTAGGGAGCTATTCTTATTGCTAATTTCATCTTAGCATGTAGAGGCTCTGCCGTCAATAGGTGGAGTTTTTTATGTCCAAAAACTTAATATTAAATTCATCAAATCCGGTCCGCTGGATACGCACCGGCCGGAAAAATCCCTGCCCGGTTTGCGGCAAGGGTGGTTACTGTGAAGTCTCAGATGACAGCCGTTCAGCCCACTGTATGCGAGTGCCCAGTGGCGTACCGATGCGGCACCGCCAGGGCGGTTGGCTGCACCAGCTCGCGCCGGCGGACGAAGGCGTTACTATTTCCGACTTCAAGGCCAGCCTGAACAGGGGCGCGGCGGCTGAAATAAAACCCTTACCGCCGGAACTTACCGACCGGATTAACCGGGCCCTGCTCGCGCTCTGCCCGCTTACCGAGACCCACAGGTTTTACCTGGTCCAGGCCGGGGTGGATCCACTAGGCTGCGGATCGCTCGACTATAGCCAGGCGGCGACTATCGCCCGCCAGCTCGCCGAGCAGTTCGGTGAAGCAACCGCCCGGCGGCATCCGATATTGTTGAAGGTCGAGCGAGAAAATGGCCGGAATTACTGGACGATTGCCGGGGCCGCTACCGGCATTCTTTTCCCGGCTACAAATGTCGAAGGGCAAATACTAGGTATCCAGATTCGCAAAGACCAGCCACGCGGCAGCGAGGACCGCTACCGCTGGCTATCTCACGCGGGCCTCGGCGGCACTCCTTTAACGGTTTTCCAAACCGCTACCGGCGCGGCCAACTCCCACATGGTCATAATTACCGAAGGCTACAAGAAGGCTGCCAATGCCGCCAGGGCCTGGGCCTGCCACGCCATCAGCCTGGCCGGGGTAGCGGCCTACAAAGAAGCCGACTTGCTGCACACCCTGGAAAGCTTAAACGCCGGTGTTATCGCCCTGGCCTTCGACCAGGACAAGCGCCACAATCCGCAGGTAAAAACGGCCGAACAGCGCATTTTGAAACTGCTGGCCGCCGCCCTGCCGGAGAGTAAGCTATTTTATCTCAACTGGGCCGAGACAAGCGGGAAAGGTCTGGATGACGCCCTGGCCGTTGGCGCGGAGTTCCACTTCGACGAGGCCCTGGCCGCTGGAACCATCGAGGGAACGCGCCTGGTTAACGACCTGCCCGGCCTGGTTGTGGATCGGGCCTTCAGCCAGATCGGGCCGCTCTACACCGTGGAGGGCGCCCGCTCCCAGCACCGCGCCTTCTTTGGCCGGCTGCTGGTCCACCCAAACAAGACCCAAAGGGTTATAACCAGCCCTACCGGCACCGGCAAGAGCCGGGCGGCTGACGATGCCCTGGCCGATACCCTCATGGAGGGTAACCTCTCCGGGCGCTGGCTTCTCCTGGCCCCCAACCGGGCCAATATCGCCGAACGAATCGCGCCAGGAACCCTACTCGGTAAAGCCGTTAAAGCTGGCCGGGCAGCTATTCAACAGGGGCGGACCCTCTTCGACATTGAAGAATTGAAGATCGTCGGCCGGAAGTCTACCGCCGAAGATTGCGCCAACCCACAGGCCGCCGACGCCGGCGCAGCTCGCCAGGTTACCGCGCGTGTGGTCTGCGCTCAATGCCCCTTTGGCAGCGACCAGAACTGGCAGGACCACGCCGCTGAGATTGGTTATAGCCTGGACCAGACGCCCAACCGGCCCTGGAAGTGCGAGACCCAGGGCTATCTCAACAGCCGCAAGATAAGCCGCCAGGCCCAGCTTGTGATAGCCACTAAAGAAGCTTACTTGAATAATTCGGACCTGCTGGCCGAGTTCGACGGCGGAGTTATCGTTGACGAAGAACTGCTGGGGTATCTGCTGGAGATAATCACCATTGATACCGCCATCCTGGGCGGCTGGCGGGAAAAAATTGCGGTTAAGGGTCTGAACTTCCCGGCCTGGGAACAACTCTTTCGAATTATCGAGACCGCTTTTAACAACCTGGCCGAGAGCCAGGAGCAGAGCACGAGCGCCCAGCTTCTGGAAAGCCGGGAGCATTTGCAGACCGCCGCCGCAACGCTCGGAGTAGACCTGGAACAGGTGCTGCTGGATTGCTACCGGGACGGCCAGGGGCCGGACCACGACGGCGTTTACGGCTTCGAGCGGCACTACCGCCATAACGCCCGCCTGGTACTCCCCTTCCGGGCCGGAGCCGACTTACTAGCCGCGCTGGAAGATAAAGATAACCCGCCGCGTTTCTCCCGGCAGCCTAACGGCTCCTACGTCCTGGTGGCGCACCGGCCGCGGCGGCACCTGATCGAGCAGCTCAAGGATAAAACCCTTGTCGTGCTGGACGCTACCATGCCGCCCGCCCTGAAAATGCTACTACCGGACCTCAAAGAAATTCACTACAGGGTCAAGCAAAATCTGCACATCACCCAGATTACGAACGCCCTTTACACCAAGCGCGACCTCTTCAACCAGGCCACCAGGCAGCGCGTGGAGGCTGCCATCCGTTCGTTCGCGTCCGGCAGCCGCAATCACCTGTCCATAGTCCCGCTGCGGTTCCAGGACGGCCCGGAGGCGCTGCAACTGCCCGAGAAGAGCCGGTCAGAGCACTGGGGCCTGCACCGCGCCACCAGCCGGTTTAGCGACTGTGACAGCCTGGTCCTGGTCGGCCACCACCTTCGGCCGATTGATTATATCCGGGCTGAAATAATAGCCTGCCGGGCCTACGCCGGCGGAGAGCTGTCCCAGGAGCCGCCAGGACCAGGCCAGCAACAGTTAAAGCTCAGGCTCTACAATCATCACCTTGCCAACGGGCGGGGAGCGGGCCGCTGGATGCGGGCGGATGCCGATAGCGACATTCAGGCCGCTATCGAACACGATTACACCGCGAATATCATCCAGGCCATCGGTAGGCTCCGGGCGGCCATCCGGCCCGATTATTTGCCCCAGGCCAGAGTGCTTATCCTTTGCAATGAGCCGGTCGCCGACTTAAAAATAGACGTTCTTACCACAATTGACGAACTGACAACCGACCCACCCCAGGACCAGATTTTCATTAATGATAGTTACATGAAATCAGACGATTCCGGGGAGCTGGTTCCCGTTTACACGGCTGTAATGGAAGGCAAAGACCCCTGGGACGAAGAGCTGGTCCAGGATGAAACCCGCCAGAGCCAGCTATTTTTCGAGGAAGACTGGCCGGACCAGCCTCTATTTCCGCTGCTAGATTAGAACGTGCCCTGTTAGCAAGACCTCCGATCACGTGCTAACAGCCCGGCTAACACCGGACCGCCCTTATTTGAGGCTAATTTCGCCTTTGTCGCGGGCAGTCCGGCGGGCAAAGCTTCCTAAACTTTTATGGTCTTCACCCCTGCGGGGCAAGGGCCGCTGTGCGGCCTTCGACCGATAAAAGTTTGCCCGGCTTCGCACCTCCTGCGTCGGCGCTTACCAGGGCCGGAAGCTCTGCCGAGGCGCTAAAACCCCTCCATCATTTATTGTTTAATCAGGTTCTTCATTAACTTTTGGGGATTGTTCTTTTACTTGCTGGAAATCATACAATATCTCGCATAACTTTCTTACGGCTACCAGATAGCTAGAAACTTTGCTTTCATCCAACTCTCGCTGACCAAGATGAACTATTTTATGCCTATCATCTAAAGCTTGTTGGCATGCTTTAAGTAAATCTAAAGGAATCTGTTCTTCTGTAAAGATTACTGGAAATAAATAGTTTACTGTTCCTGTTAGCCCAAGATGTTCGATTTGTTTTTCAAGTCTTGCTGTACCCATTCGTTCTGCCATTATTCGTCCAAACAACTTATTCATGTTGGCATTTTTGCCAAATGAGGCTACCGCCCTTTCTAAGGCTGTAACAACTTCTGCTAATGCGCTTCTTTTATGTCCTTGTGCTGCAAGAGCTTCAGCATTTGAAAGTATTTCTGGTACCAAGGGAGGTCTACTAGAAATATCTTGAACAAATTCTTTGAGTCGGGGCCATTCTTCTGAGGATAACTCGCGGCCATGCTCAGATGACCTTGCACGGGTGGGATAAGCTTCTTGAAGATTAAGCCATTTTACCCATTGTCCATTCTCAAGCTTAACTTTAGTTTGCCAAAAGTCTAAAAATTCACCTAACCTTTGATCTGTAACAGGATATTCCTGTAGCCAAAAATGACCTTTTTGATTTCTAAAAAACGAAATTATCCTATTAACTCTTGTCCCGACAGAAATAAATATTTGTTTGCTTAACTCAAAATAATCTTGCAAAACTTCGCGATTTGCTACAGGCAGATTTTGACTCACTTTTTTTACTGTATCAGCTAATTCATCACTTATTTGGTCTAACTCTATCTCCACCTTTATTTTGTTTACTGCAATACTCAACCATTGACTTACCTCTAAATTGGAAAAACCTGGTAGCCCTAACTCAGCTACTTTCATGAAATAAGGAGCACATTCTTTATCAATTATTAACTTTAAGGTTAGGTTTTTTTCTACTATGACTATGGCATCTTTCTCACTTTCTGGTAGCCATTGCTTAAAATTTAATTCATGGTTAGGTACAAAATCATTTGCCGGGATGGGTACTAACATCTGTAAACTAATACTTTTAACCATTGTAAATCTCTTCCAACTAAAGATAGTAATTAAAATCCTCTTTGGCAGATTAACCCTTGACTTATTCTATTACCCGCATAGTGGGCGAAACGAGGTAAAGTGATAACCAGCAACTCTTCCAGGTGAATGTATTTCCCTTTTCAGTTTAGGTCTTATCTTTGTGGCTTACGCCTGCGACTCTTCTGCACGAGTACTTTCAAGCTCAGCCTCTAATTCCTCGATAGTAGGTAAGCTTCCTTTTAGCTGTTCAGGAAGCGCTTTAGTAAGATCAAAGGCGGCGACTCCAATTGGTGTAGAAACACCGCGCAGAGCGTATTCTGCCTCAACTTTATTTCTATCCTTACATAAAATAATACCGATACTCGGTTTATCCTCGGCGTCTTTTACTTCAGAGTCGACGGCAGCCAGATAAAAATTCATTTTACCAACATATTCCGGCCGGAATTCGGTTGCTTTAAGGTCTATAACTATATAGCAGTGCAGTTTGACATGGTAAAACAACAGGTCCAGATAATAATCTTTTCCGGCTACCTCCAGGTGGTAATTACTGCCTAAAAAAGCAAAGCCGCTTCCCATTTCAATCAGAAATTCCCGGATATGCTCTAGCAACCCCTGGTGTACATCGCGCTCCTGGGCTTCTTCTGTTAAATCCAAAAATTCAAAATTATACGGATCTTTTAGGAGCTGGCGGGCCAGGTCTGATTGCGATGGGGGGAGGGTATGTGAAAAGTTAGTTTCAGCTTTTCCCTGGCGCAGGTACAAGCCATTTTCTATTTGCAAGGCCAAAATGTCACGGCTCCAGCCGTGTTCCAGGGCTTTACGGGCATACCATTCCCGCTCTGTTCCACTTTTGCAATATTCAAGTAAGCGAACATTATGTCCCCAGGGTAATTTTGCAACGACTTGTTGCAATATTTCCTCAACCGGCCAGGCCTGGGCGAAGGCCCGCATGTAACGAAGATTACGGGGGGAATACCCTTTTTGATCAAGATCGTGAGCAAGCTTATCAATAATTTTGGTACCCCACCCCTGTTCCTCAAACTTCTGGCCTATTTCTTTGCCAAGACGCCAGTAGTGATAAATTAGCTCGCTATTTACGGCCAGGGCGGCGCGGGTGCGGGAGGATTGAATTTCAGAGCGAATCTGGTTTAGAAATGCGTGATACTGATAGTCGCTCGTGATTTTAATTTGTTGATCTGGCATAAATATTTCCCATTAACTTATGTTATGTAAACTTCATCACAGCTCTATTAAAAACCTATTCTTATTCTTTTCCTTTTTCTTTCAAGGTGCACTTGTCGCTAAGAACCTGGAAATAGTAAGGCATCCTGTTCGTAAGTGTAAAGGCGCTCTGGGCGCTGGTGCTTTTCTTCCTGATAGAACCTGAACTCTCTTTAGTTACGGATTTTGCCTCCAGGATTCTGGCAATAAAGGCCGGCCGGCTGTACCCGCTCTCCTCGAACAGGTGGACTGCGCGGGTTACAGACGATTTTAAGGGTGCATCGTCGTGAAACTCGCGGGCAATATCTGCAATATAGGCGCCGATAACTTCTCGATCCTCCTGAGTGGCTTTTACTGCGGCAACCGGGGACGGGCGGTGCTGATATGTCGATAGTTGAAGGGCACCTCTAAAGCCGTTTGAGTCTGGTTTAGTAAGCAAAGCCGGCGTTTCGTTTCCCGGCGTCCCCAGATTAGATTTTTTGCTTTTCTGCCAGGCCTTTATTTCGGCAAGTGAATTACCAACAGGTTTAGTAGCGGTTTCTAGAGTGTCCGTTTGGGTAGCTTCAGACCGGACCTCGTCCTCTTCATAAGTGGAAGCTAAACTTTCTCTTTTTGTTTTTTCTTCCGAAAATTTATTTCGAATATTCGAATTATTAGATTCTTCTGTTTTTTGTATGACTCTATTTTGTGTGTCATGTTTTTTTACCAGGGGGGAGTAAGATTTTTTTACCACCCCCCCTGGTA
>MKTJ01000062.1 GCA_001898225.1 Chloroflexi bacterium 54-19 | reverse complement strand
GGCCTCGCTGGCGGCCGGGGCTTTACCGGCTGTATAACCGGCCGCTTCAATTGCCTGGGCGAGGCCCGCCAGATTAACCAAACCCGGCAGATAGTCGATGTGAGCCTGCCCGGTAGCCAGATTTACGTTAGCCGCCAGTACCCCCGGGATTTTTTGTAAGGCTTCTTCAATGGTGCTTACACAGGAGCCGCAATACATCCCTTCGATAGCGAGCTGGGTTGTGGCCGCACCTACTGTGAAGCCCGCCACCCGGGCGGCTTTTACAATCGGTTTGAGGTTCGTGACGGCTTCGTCATATTCGACCCGGACCAGCCGGGCGGTAGGGTTAGCTTCCACTTTGAGCACTCCCGGTAAAACTTGAAGCTGGTTTTCAAGGTGGCTGGCGCCCTGGCGGCCCTCTATATCGCTTACCGGTAAATCTATCCTTTGTAAGGTTTCGTTCTGGTCGCTGCTTGATGTGACTGGGACCGGCCCTGGGACTAGATCCAGGTTAGCGCCAGGGACCGGGACCGGGGCTGGGGCCGGGTGTTCCCGGTCGTACTCCCTAAGACAGCGATCCGAGCAAAAGTAGTAAATTTGCTGGCTGTCCTGGCGGGATCCGGTAGCCTGGCTTGGGTCGATTTCCATACCGCAGACCGGGTCAATCACCTTTAGTCCGGCCGGTTGCGTTGGACCATCTGGTTTGTCTAAAATTACTTTTGCCATAAAATTCTCCTTTTAGGACCTATTGTCTGTCCTAACTGTTCTTTACACTATCACTTTAAATCATCAGGCTGAGGTTTGGCTTAGGTTTACCTGAGGAAATGCTTAGCTTACTTAGTACGCCGAGCGGGCAGCGTCAGAAGCAAGGGCAGGAGTAAGGTAAGGTAAGGTAAGGTAAGGAGAAAAAAACATAAACAAGCCAACAGGCCAACAGGCCAACAGGCCAACAGGCCAACAAATGAAAGGAGAACCAGAGCTTTTAATTACCCTGGCTCTCCTTTAAAGGCATAAAGAAAAGGCAAAGTTATGGCTAGAAAGGAAAAAATCAGATAACCAGCAGAGTGAGCATGCCGACCCCGATAGCCATGACGGCTGTGCCAAGCTTGAGGTAGACCCGCTTGTGAACCTGCCAGCGGCCCAGTTTGCGATAGACCGGCGGGCTACTGGCCAGTCCCAGAATAACAACCAGAGGGGCTACGAAGACCAGGTTATAGAGCACCAGATAGGCAATTCCTTCCAGAAGGGTGGCCTGGGTAGAAAGCAAGGCGAGGACGGCTAGATAGACCGCGCCGGAGCAGGGCACGGTACACAGCCCGATTAGAACTCCGGCCCCAAACAGGGCCGGCCAGCTAGCTTTGGCCACCAGCTGTCGGACCTTTGGCATATTTACATGCGCGCTCAGGCGGCTGCCCCATTCCGGCAACCAGGCCTCCTGTAAAGCCAGCAGCCCCAGCCCTAAGGCGAAAAAAGCCGCTAACCGGCCGACCAGGTGGTTGGTGCTGAAGGCCTGGGCCAGTTGTAACAGCCCCAGCAGGCCGAAACCCAGGGCCAGATAAGTCAAAAAGATTCCCAGGACATAGACCCCGCCCTTCGAGAGCAGCCACCGGCGGGCCAGCCATTCGCGGTTGTTTTCAAGCTGCCGCTGCATCATTCCCAACATAGTTGCCACAAAGACGAGCAGCAGGGCAAAGGCACAGGGGTTTAAGCTGTCTATCAGCGCCGAGCCGATTACCGCCGGTAGCGTTAGTTCAGGTACTTGTTCCATAAGAGGGCTCCTCTACTCCTAAACTAACTAAGCTAGACCACAACCAGTTTTCCCTGCATGGTGGGGTTTTCCTTCCCCCCGCAGCAAACGTCACAATAGAAGGTATAGGTGCCAGCCTTGGAAGCCGGAATGGTTATAACTTTCGAAGATTTTGGGTCTACCTTGAAATCAATGCCGAGTTCAGGCGAAGCAAACTGGTGCATCCCACCGCCGTCGGTATGGTAGGGGCTATCGGTGTTTACCAGCTTGATTGTAACCGGTTTGCCGGCCGGAATGGAAATTGAAGCTGGTTGAAAACCAGCCATAGTTACCTGGACCGTGTAGTCAGCGGTCCCGGCAGAACTGGCCCCACTTGAGGCCGGCAAAACCAGGAATACGGCCCCGGCAATCACTATCAGGGCCACCCCCAAAAAGGCCACCGCTCTAAGAGTTAAATTTGAATTAGGCTTAGCCGCTTGATGATGGTGGGCATGGCTTCCGGTCGCGGGGTGGCGGCCGGGCGAATATTTCCGCTTATTTGACATAGGACTTCCCCTTCAGGTTTAGATTGATAAGTACATTAATACTACTACTAATACTAATAAGAAAATAAGGCCAGTTAGATCCAAAAGCGGGCGGTGTCAGGTGTCAGGTGTCAGGCCAAGCAGGCACGTCAGTTAACGGGCTAAAACCGACGGCAGTCTCACAATAACCTTTACTTTTACTTTTAATCCTAAAAAGTAAAAGTAAAGGTTATTGTGAAGGCCCAGATTAAGCACCGGCCCCATCTAACCGATCAGCATAGCCGATCATATCACGCCCGTTTTGGGCAAGTTGTAAACCGGTATTGTGAAGCAGTTGAGCAGACTGGCGCAATTCCCTGGCCTCCGGCCCAAGCGGGTCCAGGTGGCCCTGTTTGACCATTTGCTCAATTTCTTCGGCCATTATTAGCCCCTTACCGGCCATAGCCTCACCTTCGGATACCATTCCCTGGCCGTCCCAGCGGAGGGCCGGCAAATTGAGCGATCCGACCAGGTTAGGGTTATGAATCATTGCCTTAGTATCAGCTACCAGAGTACTCCAGTTACCCTGGGCTTTCAGTTCAGCCTGGGTAGAATGAAGGCTGGCACTTGCCAGCGGGTCAGCCCCCATTAGTTGACCTCGCTCGACCATTAGCTGACCGTCAATAATCCAGCGGTTGCCCCATGAAACTAGGGTTGGATCGGGATTATCCACCGGTTGCCCCTGCTCAACCATCCGCTGGCCGTGGTTTTGCATGGATATCCCAGCCTCGGACATTGCGGTATCGCTCCCTTCCATGGTAACCAGGTAGGCGCTCTGTTCGGGAGCCGTCTAACTTAACATCCCCAGGGTCAAAATAACTAGCAAGAAGGCGCCAGGGACTGAAATGAAAATCCGAAGTTTGTGCATAACTTCAACCTCCCCTTCCTCTTCCCCTTCCTCTTCCCCTTCTTCTTCCCCTTCCTCTTCCTTTTTTTTCTGGCGGTTCCCCCCGCCCGCCTGACAGCTATTCGAAAATAAAGGCGTAAAGGTTAAGCCCGAATTTGTAAGTTAGCTATTGTGTGACAGGAACAGGGTTAGTGGCCAGTACTGTACGTAACCATATTTTGAAAACTTTAAGAACCCTGACAACAAGAATTTGATAAAGCTAAAGGAGTGAACCGTCACCGTCACCCCTATTTTGCAGACCCTGGAGATAGCTAGAACCGGTTCTTTTAGCCCTGGCGTGACGCCATAACCTAAAAAAAGAGGTAACTATACGAGAAGGCTTCTACCGAAGCGGTGAAACAGCTTTGCACCAACTTCAGCAAACAGAGTAAAACTTTATCAAAAGCTTCACCCCCTTTTACCAGACCGCCGGCGCTGTTCAAGTGGTACCCGGGCCCGGCGCCCAGGGCCCGGCGGCCTGGTTACCGGCAAGGACCAGGACCGGCTAGCCGCCCACCCAAGGGGTTAATGGGGAAGGCGTTCATCAGCCGCTCGCGCCACCGCTTCAGCTTCCACTACTGCCGGGTTCTCTATACGGCTGAGTTCGCTAATTAACCGGTCCTGCCGAAGTTTAAGGTCAGCCAGTTCGAGTTTCAGCCAGGCTACCTCTTCCTCCCGAGAACGAAACTGTGATTGAGGAGCCTGGGGCGTTGCAGATAATAAATGTTGGCTGTGGTCAGTGTGGTCATTATTATGGTTTGAGTGGTCTCCCTGAGAACCGCCGTGCATCCCGCCGTGGCTGCCCCCCATCATCATGAACATCATCATCAATGGGCAGGCTAAGAGGAGGAGTATGGGTAGCCCGGCCGTGGAAAGGTTCGGAATGAAAAGGATGGCCAGTAGTAACACTACCGCAAGCCCGCCAAATAACAAATACTGGTTCTGGTTTCCTTTATTAAACATAACAACAACTATCTCCTGTGATTTAAAGAAATAAACCTGCCTGTGCCTGTCAGCTGATCTGCACCCGTAACTACTGATCAATCACCCCTGAGCTGAGCCGGTTTAAATACGGGCCGAAGGTGCTACCTGCCCTGTCCTGTCAAAAATTCAATTTCTTTCTCCAGCTCGGCCTCTTCCGACTTAAGACTGGTCAGTTTAGCATTCAATTCGTCCAGTTCAACCTCCGGTATTAAAACGTTCCGGGGAGGCTGAGTAGGCTGCCAGGGATTAACCGGACGATGTTGATGGAGGGGCCGGTTAAGATCTTTGCCTTCGGCACCGAGCAGGACGGCAAGGGCCGGTACAGGCAGCAAGAAGAAGATCAACAGGGGCAAGACAGTCACAGTCAGGCCAGGAAAAGCGCCTAAAAACCCTATTGCCGCCAGTACAATGCCGAGGCCAGACCAGAAAAGAATTCTACTCACTTGCTTGAATATAAAGGGTTTTGCTTTCATGAGCCTTACCTCCTTTTTACCGGCTTGAGAAACAGTTCGGTACCGTACCTCAAGTTTATGCTCATATATATTTAATCTGGTATCTCTTAACTTTATTTAACCGCGCCATGCTTAGGGTTTGCTGAGGGAAGACTTAGGATTTGCTGAGGATCCGGGATTACCCCAGCCTGGGCCTGCCAGCCAGCCAGCAGGCCGGTCGGCAGGCCCAGTTGTAGAAGCGGGCTGATCTGGCTGCCTTTTGCCTTTGGGCAACTATCGACCTGGATCTGGCTGGTTTTCGGGCTTTCGGGCTTCCGGCGAGAACAATGGCCCTGGATGTTATAATTTTGTTAGAATGCTCGTTCCTGCTAAAAAGCCAGAGGTTGCTGTATAAATATGCAATGGCTAGCGGCCAGGTTCGCCGTTCGTTAAGGAAGCAGGACAAACCCAATTTAAATAAACATAAATTGTATATAATACATTGTTAAGTAGAAGGAAAAGTTTATGCTGCCAGGACTACCTAATCCAGCCCTGCCGATCAGGATGTATCAGACCGAAAGCCACCTTGTGGTAGCTACTCCCATGCCAGGCCTTGAACCGGAGGACATCCTGATCACCATAGCGTCCACGTGGCTGACCCTTCAAGGGGACAGCCGGGGGCCTCGCCAGCATGGCCTTGACCTGGTGGTAACGGAATGGACGATTGGACCTTACTACCGGGAAGTGGAGTTACCATACCCGGTCAACGGGCCCCTCTCCAACGCCACCTACGGCAATGGAGTGCTGGTAGTTTCAATGCCCAGGCTAAATCCCGGGGAGCTTCCTGAACCGGTAGCGGTCCAGTACCGTCTTGAAGCTAACCGCTCGGCCCAGGGTGAGCATGTCGGTCATTTTGGAAAAGAGATGGTACCAACCACCACCAGTGACCACCGCCACAAAGTGGGCGAAGCTATTCTTAAGCCGCCTCACCGGCCCGTGGCCGAAGAGACATAAATTGGTATTTAACAATTTTCGGCATGGGTCAACAGGCCAGCTTTGGTTTAATGAAGTGAAGCCCGCCAGGGTCTGACCGGCGCAAGAAGCCCGAGAAAGCCTTATTTTAGGTCGGGGGGGAAACATCTTAGCGTGAGTACAAACACCAACCCGCTGAAGCAGGGGCTGGCATTGGTCTAAGGTAAGGACAAGTTTCGATAAAATAATTAATGATGATGCAGAACCTCAGCTAAATTTCCAAACTCGCCGGGGGTCTCCATAAACTCATTACGGCACCCTTTAGAGCAGAAATAATAAGTCTGGCCCTCCCATTCTCCGGTGATTGCTTTGTTCCGCTCAACCGCCATCTGGCAGACCGGGTCGGTCGCCATGTGCGCAATTTCCTTAAATTCCCCGTCCTCCAGCCAGAGCACCCGGTCGGCCACGTCTTTAATGCGCTGGTCGTGCGACACTATAACCACGCTCCGGCCCTGTTCTTTGGCAATCCGTTTGAGCAAGTGCATAACCTCGTGGCCGATTTTAGAGTCGAGATTGGCGGTCGGCTCATCGGCCAGGACGAGAGCTGGCTCGTTTACCAGGGCCCTGGCAATCGCGACCCGCTGCTTTTCGCCGCCCGAGAGCTTTTCCGGTAAGAAATACAGCCGTGAGGCAAGCCCGAGCTCCCCTAGGATCGCTTGGGCCTTAGTCCTGGCAGCCTCCTTCTTCAGGCCGGCCAACCGGGCTACCAGGGCGACATTTTCTAATACATTCAGGGCCGAGAGCAGATTGAAATCCTGGAATATGAAGCCGATCTGCTGCAGCCGGATAGCCGGCAGCCGTCTTTCGGAAAGTTCACCGACTTCTACCCCATTGAGCCGAATGCTCCCCTCGGTTGGCCTGAGCAGCGCCCCCAGCAGTAGTAGTAAAGTGGTCTTGCCGGAGCCGGAAGGTCCCATTACCAGAATAATCTGGCCGGCGTCGATTTCCAGGGAAACCTCTTTTACCGCCGCTACTGAGGTTGGCCCAGTACCGTAACTTTTGGAGACTTTAATTATTTCTAATACAGGGCTTTTCATTATTACAAACCTCCTTTCTTAAAGACCAGGGCCGGGTCCAGCCGGCCGAGCTGCCAGACCGGAAGGACTGCCGCAATCCCGGCAATTATTAATGAAACCAGGATGACTTTAATTACGGCGGCCCAGCCGATGGCCAGCACCAGATTGGTTGACACCAGCGGAACGATAAACGAGAGCAGGATAGTCAGGGCCAGGCTTACCCCAAAGCCGATAGCTACACTTACGAGAACCTGGCTGAGCACCTGGCGATAGAGGTGGCTGTTACGGGCACCCAGGGCTTTAAGTAGGCCGTATTCAGCCCGCCGGGTAAATATGGCAATATAGGTGGTCAGGGCTACCACGGCCAGACCAATCCCAAAACCGATCAAATTAACGATATTAAGGACATCGGCACCCATGTCCTTAACGAGTTTACGTTCCTGGGCGGCAAATTCATCTTTCGTCTGGACGGTAGTACCGCTCAGACTCGCTTGTAAGCGGGCCGCTACCACCTGGGGGTCGGCGCCTGGCACCACCTTTACCAGGAAGTAACTGACTACCGGCAAATTGTTTCTGAGCTGGGTGAAATCGTCCCTGGCAATAAAGACCATCGAGCTAATGAGCCCGCCGGTCCCTTCCGATAAACCCGCTACTTTAAACTCGCGGCCCAATACCTTGAGGTTGTCCCCCATCTTCAGCTTCAAATTAGCCGCCAGGTTTCGGTCAAGCACCGTTTCGCCAGAGGCCGGGACGGTTTTGCCCTCGGCTACCTGCCAGGGCTTGCCCATTTCGGCATCGGGGGCAATACCAAAAAGGTAGACCGCATAACTTTTATCCTTACTCTTCAAAGTAGTGCTAAGGTAAAGCAGGGGGGTTGCGGCGGAGACCCCCTCAACCTTTTTTATCTGGTCGCCTAAGGTAGCGGGGAGCCAGGAGGCCGCCATATGCATTGCCTTGACGCCCTGCTGGGAAACGAACAGGTCGGCCCCTGAATTATCCATGTAAGCGGTGAGCTGGCCTTCTACTCCCTGAAAGACAGCATCCAGCATGAGCATTAAGGACAGGGCCAGGGCCACGCCACCGGCCGAAGCGGCAAAGCGGACCTTTTTCTGAAAAAGATTGCGCCAGGCTAGAAGCAGCAGCATTTACCTCACCTCCGGAATACTTCGGCCGGGGCCAGTTGGGCGACGTTGCGAGCAGGGAATAGAGCCGCTAAGAGCGCCATAACCAGACCGGCCGTCAGGGCCAGGACCACGCCGCCCGGCTCAATGGCAATCGTAATCGCCGGGCGCAGTTCCGTAATAAGCCAGGCCACTCCGAACGAAAGGACTATCCCCACTACCAGCCCGGCCCCGGCCGAGATAACGGCCTGGCCTGCTACCACCTGGTACAGGAGGCTGTTTCTAGCTCCGATTGCCTTAAGCACGCCATATTCACGCTGCCGCTCGGCCGTAGCCGTAAAGATGACCAGGCCCATTACCAGGGTACCTACCAGAAAAGCGATGCCGATCATCAATTGCAGGGGCGGGCCGTAAATTCCTTTGAGCAGCCGGCTATCACTCTCCACCAGTTCGTCCTTTAGCATGGCCGTACCCCCCGTCGCCGACGACAGTGGGTCCCGCAACTCCTCTGCCGCCATTCCCGCGGCCGGCGTTACAAACAGATAACTGCTGGCACCAGGCGCCAAAACCAGCTTCTCCAGCACTTGTTTGGGCATAAAGAGATAAGCCCCGACCCAGGTATTGGTACCGCCAGAAAGACCGCTGATGGCAAATTCCCGGCCCCCTACTTGCAGCTTGTCGCCGATTACAATATCCCGCTGCTGGGCCAGGGCATAGTCGAGGACAATTTCGTTTTCAGCCTGAGGCAGGCGGCCCTGCTTTAACTGCCAGGGGCCGCCCCCAAGGGCCGGGTCGTAGCCGAGCACAAAAAGCGCCGTTTTTGTTCCACCTAAATCGACAATGAAAACCTGGTCCAGCACCGGTACTACCCTGCCTACCCCGGCCACCTGGCTGGCTTTCTCGTAGGCGCCTGCCGGTAAAAGAGTGCTTTGACCCATAAAATTAGTCACCTCTGGCGGTGTCACCACCAGGCTGCCGGGTACCCTATCCAGGTAGGCCCGGGCTTGCTGGTCTACTCCGCTCAAAAACCCGTTCAGCACCAGCATCAGCATAATTGAGAGGGCCACCACCGCGGCGCTAAGCAAAAACCGGAGCGGGTTCTGAAAAAGATTACGTCGGGCCAGCGGCATCCTGGGCCTCCTTTCGCTTCTTCCTGGTGGGTTGGGGTGGTGACAGCCGGCCGGCCGGTCTATCTATCTACCTCAGGCTAAATTCACCGGCGCCAAACCCGGCCCTGTTTATGGCGGCAACGATCCGGCCCGGGCTACATATTGCGGGATTGTATTCGATATACGCCATTTCGGTAAAAGGATTGACATACACTCTCCCTACGCCCGGTACCTTAATAAGGGCTCGTTCCACCTGGAGCGACCCGCCCCCACCGCAACTAAGCCCTAAAATTGGTACGGTGATGCGCTGGCTTTTTATAACAGCGGGAAAAGGCGTCAATGTATCCATAAATCTTTTCTCCTCTCCCGGCAGGCGCCTGGGCCGGCCCCGCCCCGCCACTTCCTTTTGGAAAGGTTCGACCGGTGGAATGTCACTACACTGTGTTACCAACCACCGGCCGGGTAAGATAAGTTTTAAAAGGCAGGTTATACCGGTAAGTACGCCGGTAATTTAACTTTTCCTTTCAAATCTACTTCGATTTAATTGTAGCTTTGCAAACTTAGCCATACCTTAGGGTAAGTTGAGGATTTGCTGAGTAAAATCATTTTTTAAGCGCCAAGTATCCACTTTCCCAAGCTAAGTTGCCACCGCTCAGCTCTTGTACACTAGGGCTAGGGGTTGGAAACCTTCCTGGCTGTCCTGGCGAATAAGATGCCACCGGACGCGATTATTCCGAAGACGGCTACCAGAATTAAGGTCTCTCCAAAAGGCCTTTCCCGGGCCTCGTTGGTGAGGGTCATTGAGGTTAGCTCGGCGGTCTGAACGGTAGGCTTTGGCTGGGTCTGGTTTGCCTCGGCTGGAGCCGGGTTGGGCTGGGCAACTACAGTTGGCGCCGGATTAGGCCCTTCACTTGAAATGGTAACCGCCGGAGCAGTAGGAACGACTTGCGTAGCCTCCGCTTTAGCCATATTTATCGCACTGGTCGGGACCGGATTTTGGGCTGCGGTTGTAGCGGGTTGCGGAGCAGGGGTAGGGGTAGGTTGAACCGCTACAGAGGTTGCTCCTACAGTTATTTGGGTGGTGGCGCTCTCTGCTCCTTTGGCCTCGATCTGGTAAGTTCCTGGCCTCAGATCGGTCGGCAGGGTATATTTGACTGTAAAAGCCCCATCATCATCACCAACCACTTCACCTAGTGCAACATTTACATTAGTCCCGATCAGACGGACCTCAATGGTGCTATTTGCCCCCAGGTCACTCCCATTCACTGTTATTTCTGAGCCAGCCTTTGGAGCAAGCGGTTTGACTGAGACTTCCGGACCACCGTGGGCCAGGGCGGTCCCCACTCCCATCCCCACCCCTAAAGAGAAAACCAGGGTGAGCAAGCAGAGCCTTGCTGCTAAAAGTAACTTTTTCATCTTTGGGCCTCCTTCTTCCTTCTTGGGCCTCCTTCTTCCTTCCCCATCCATCCATTTTGCAAACCATTTTGGAGTCAATAACTGCTTTGCCAGGATTAACTCAGGTGTCTGGCGGTAGGGGCTAGCGCCGTCATAATCGAGAGAACCAGCACGGCCACCAACAGTATCAACCCTATTACCATAATCACCCGCCGGCTGCGTAACCTCCGCAGGGGAGTACGGTCAATAAAGGGCATTATTGTCAGGAAACCGAACAGGGCTACCGCCGAGTAGAGAATACCGGGTATCCCAAACCAGTTCTCAAAAGGGTATATCCAGAAGAACAGGAAGGGAGGTTTGGTAATTTCCATACTAGGGTCGGGTGTTGGACCGATTGCTTGGGGAAATATCGTTCCAAGCATGCCAGCCAGGCCAAGAAGGGCAATCCCGTAACCAACCATCAGCCGCAGGTGGGTAGTGTAACGAGCAGTCATTTTAAAGGGGGGCAATTTGCCTGCGGGCGCTTCCCCATTGTCGGCCTGGGTTGCCGTGGGCGAGATACCATGATGTTTAATCATAAAGAAATGCACGATCAGAAGCAGGGCCAACAGGAGCGGCATGATGCTGACATGCAACACGTAGAGCCGGGGTAGCATCGAGACGCTCGTGGTAAAAGCATCCGCGAAGTAACCGCCTAAAGCGCCTAACAGATTGGTCAGCTCCATGTTGTGGGACATAGCCTCATAGGACTCCTGGTCCCAACGTAAGATCGTGCCGCTAAAGATCCCCACAAACAGCAGCATGCCCAGGAGCGCTATTCCCACCACCCAGTTTAATTCCCTGGGACGTTTGTAGGCCGCAGTAACTACAATCCGGATCAGGTGCAAGACCGCCGTAATAACGACCAAATACGCGGTCCAGACATGGATGCCGCGAATGACATCGCCTAAAGGGGCATTATTCTGGATGTAAATAACACTTTCCCTGGCGGTAGAAGGATCAGGGTTATAATATTGGGCCAACCAGACACCGGTAATAGCCAGGACTACTATTCCCATAAAAGTGATGCCGCCCAGGGTGTACCAGAAGGTATTGGCGTGAGCAGGCACGGCGTAGCGAAGGACCGAGAAGCCCACTCGCTCATCCAGCCAGCCCCATACCTTATCCGGTTTTTTGCTTTTGCTGGCTTGCTTCTCTTCTTCAGCCGGGGTCGTGTCTATAGAGGAACCGGGAGAAGAAAGCGATTTTTGGTCAATCATAATTAGTCTCCTCTCTTGCTTGCTAGCTATCTAGCTAGATAGCTTTCTTTCTTTCTTGAATTAACCGCTCTGCCCGATTACCGGGAGAAAAGAAAGGTTTAAAACTCTCCTTCAGATTGGAACAAGTTATGGCGTGTAACAACCAGCTACCACTTTGAATATAAGCGACCAGGCTGAGGCCAGCTTAAACGTAACCTTAAATAAAGCTGAGAGGAAGCTAAGCGTTTGCTTAGGAAAATCGACAGACAGCCTGAGGTTCGCCGCCGACCTTTATACCGGCCCGGTAAAACCACCCTGGCGTAAAATCTGGCTGTCTTTGTCTATCTGCCTGCCACCCCCCAAGAGGGAGGCATTTTCCAGGTTTTACCGAATATTTACTTTCTTCTACCCTGCTTTTTACGACTGCTAAATAAACTTAGTAGTACAAATAAGAACTATTAACCCCTTCTTTTCATTTTTCTTATCTTATCTTTGCTGTTCTTATCTTATCTATCTTTTCTTTCCCATCTTTTTTCTCGATTCTTGACTGGTACTCTCAATGAAGCGCGTGGGAGGTATTACCATGAGAAAAGGTCACCACTTAAAAAAGCACGAAGCAAAACCTTTGTTTCCCCTTCATCTGCATCTGCCCCAAACCTTTAGCCCTGCCACCAGCCAGGTTTTACCTGCTCCCCTTTCCGGGCAAAATGAAATTGCGAATAATGAGGAAATTTGCCTGGAGGAAGTAAAGAGGAAAAAGCTCTCCGGGTGGCGTATTCTGGTAATCGATGACGATACATCCATGACTAAAATGATCAGGCGCGGCCTTACTTATGAGGGGTACCGGGTTGAGGTAGCCAGTTCAGGCAAAGAGGGGTTGGACCTGGCCCGGGAGCAAGCTCCGGACCTGGTGATCCTCGACATTATGATGCCTGGTTTAAATGGCCTGGAAGTCTTAAAGCTTTTACGGGCCGCCGATGCCAGGCTACCAATCCTTTTCCTGACGGCTAAAGATGCCCCGGCCGATCAGGTCCGGGGCCTGGAACTGGGAGCGGATGACTACGTTACCAAACCATTTACTTTTAAAGTGCTGTTAGCTCGCATCCACGCGCTTCTCCGCCGGCAACAAATCGAAGCGCCGGCCCTTCTCCGCTTTTCAGACCTGGCTATTGATGTCAAAAGCCATGCTATTTTCAGAGGCAAAAGAGAGATTGTTTTAAGCAGTCTTGAGTTCAAAATTCTCCTGGAATTTATGGAACACCCTCGCCAGGTGCTTTCAAAGGAAACTCTGTTAGAACAGGTGTGGGGGTATGATTTTGGTGGCAATTCCAATGTAGTAGAGGTATATATCGGGCAGTTGCGCCAGAAACTGGAAGAAGGTGGCGAGCCACGGCTCCTTCGGACGGTGCGAGGGTTTGGTTATGTGTTAAGGGAGGACTAAACCATGTCAATTCGTGCCCGGTTAGCCCTTTGTGCTGCGGTCCTGAGCGCCCTGGTATTACTGCTGGTGGAGTTGCTTAGTTACTCTCTCCATGCCAGAGGACATTATGATGACCTGGACCGGTTGTTAATCGCCGATACTGAACATGCTGTCAATGAGCTAGAACGCCCGGATGGCCCCCTCCGGCCCACCGGGGGTAGCCAGGTCATTCTGCTGCTTTATAGCGATAACAGTATTTTGCTTGCCAGTACAAACCTGGATCAAACTTTACCTCAAACTGACCCTCAAAAGTTACTAACCACTCCGAATGGAGAGACCGTTGACCCCTTTGCCCAGCTTGCGCCCTCCTTTTTAATACTGTCTCTATCCTCTGAAGAAGGGGTTTTTAGAATTAGCAGTACTCCAGAACAACGCTGGCGAATTTATCTCCTGCCGTTGAGCCAGACTGGTAAAAGGACCGGTTACCTGGAGGCCCTGATCCCGATGGGCTGGTTGGATGTTTCCCTGGCCCGCTACCGGATTACCCTTATCGGTCTATGGCTGATCGGGGCGCTGATTGCCCTGGTGGGTGGCCGGGTAATGGCCGGTAGAACGCTCCGTCCAATTGCCAAGATGCTCGAAGCGGCCGAATCTATCGGAGATTCCCATAATTTCTCGCTCCGCCTGGATTCCCCAGCTCACATGGATGAGTTAGGTAAGTTAGCGGCAACCTTCAACAAAATGCTGGCCAGCCTGGAAAGCGCCTATCTCACCCAACAACGGTTTATTTCAGACGCTTCTCACGAGTTGCGGGCCCCGTTAGCGGTGATTCAGGGCAACCTGGAGATTTTACAGCGGCAGCCCCGTATCTCCAGTTTAGAGCGTGGGGAAATCCTGACCGAGACCGAAGATGAAACCGCTCGTATGACCCGGTTGGTAAGTGATCTTCTGGCCCTGGCCCGGGCAGATGCGGGGCTAAGCCTGGCTCACCGGACGGTAGACCTTGATGTGTTGGTCTTTGAGGAATTCAAGGTGGCTCAGAAACTTGCCAAGGGCCAAAAGCTTGTCCTTGAACCGTTTGAACCGGTTTGTGTGGAAGGGGATGAGGATCGCTTGCGACAGTTGCTCCTCATTTTGCTGGATAATGCCCTTAAATATACGCCAGGGGAGGGTTGGATTATGCTGGGTCTGAGAACCCAGAAGGATAAGAATAAGGATATGGCCGAAATCACGGTCAAGGATACCGGGGTAGGTATAGCTGAGAAAGATCTACCCCACCTCTTTGAGCGTTTTTACCGGGCTGATCCTTCCCGGGGCCGTAACAAGGGGGGAGCAGGGCTGGGTTTGTCAATCGCGAAATGGATTGTGGAACAGCATGAAGGGCAAATTGAGCTAAATAGCACAGTCGGTAAAGGCACAACTGTCATCGTTCGCCTCAAAACTGTAAATAAAGCAAATCTAGCCAGAGAAGCCCAGGTAGAGGGGAGCCTTGCTTTTTGAGTTGAAGGATCCCTAAGTCTAGGCTAGCTTAAAAGTTAAGTATTGTACCAAAGTGCGCGGACCCCTGATCTGCCCTGCCGCAGTTTTGAGCAACTCGGCCAACTACGAGACCAGATAAAAGCAAGGGAGACACCGATTCGTTAGCAATGGTAAACTACCAAATTAAACGGTGGAAGAATGGAAGATTTTTACACAAGCAACTAAACCAATTAGACTACTGTTAACCTCTGTACTGCTAATATTACCTACCTTGCTTTTGTCTGGTCTCCAGGTTTCCTGGCGCTAAACGACCTGGCTTAAGAAAAGTTGGACGGCCAGCCCCATCCCGGCCGTCAGAACAAGGGCTATCGCCCAGACCAAACCCACCCACTGCAACCTGGCCGGGGCCAGGTGTGATGAGGGGGAAGTAGCTGGTGGCTGGTACATCGGCACGATTATCCGCAGGTATACGGCCAGCGACAAAACGCTGTTAAGGATGGCAATTAAAGCCAGCCAACCTAAACCGGCGTCGAGAGCTGCCCCAAACAAAAGCAACTTCCCGGCGAACCCCGCCAGCGGTGGCACCCCCACGAGCGACAGCAGGAAAATTACCATGGCAGCCCCTGACCAGGGGGAAGTGCGGCCCAACCCGGTAAAATCCTTAATTTCCCGCCCGGTGCGGGCCACTACCGCAAAGGCTCCCAGGTTCATAGCGGCGTAAGCAGCGGCGAAAACTACGAGTGATTGGAGGGCCAGGCCACTTTTACCCAGAGCCACTACCCCCAGCAAAAAGTAACCGGCCTGGGCAATAGAGGAGTAGGCCAGCAGCCTTACCAGGTTTGACTGGGAAAGGGCCGCCAGGTTACCGTAAGTCATGGAAAAAACGGCCAGGAGGGCCACTACCACCGGCCAGTTAAGGGCGGAAGGTGCCAGGCTTGAAAATACCTGGGCCAGAGCGAAAATAGCCCCAATTTTGGGAACCGTCGAAAGAAAGGCGGCCACGGCCAGCGGAGCGCCGTCGTAGGCATCGGGCGCCCAGAAATGGAAAGGTGCTATCGAGGCTTTATAGCCGAGCCCGATCAGTATCCCTACCAACCCCGCCCCGGCGGCGAAAGGCTGGGTTGAGAGTCGGGGCAAGTCGGCAAAGGCCGTTGAGCCGGTGGCCCCAAACCAGAAGGTCAGGCCAAAGATCATGACCGCTTCGGTGACAGAGCCGTAGACGAAATATTTCAGGGCCGCCTCGGTCGCCCGGTTGGTGCGAGGATAGCCGACTAGCCCGAACGAACCCAAACTGCTCAAAAGTAGCCCCAATACCACAAACATGGTGTCCCCGGCGCTCGCCAGCACGAGAGCCCCGACGGTCGTAAAGACCAGCAGACTGTAGACGGTGCCTTCCCGGCCGGTATTTTTAATTTCCGGCCTGACCAGTACGATGATTAGAGCCGCCAGCGGTAGTAATATCAGCTTGGCCCACACTCCCAGGGTGTCAATCCGGTAGGTCCCCATGAAGACAGTGGTCTGGCTACCCAAAAGGGGGATTGTCAGGACGGTAGCTATCAAGAGACCCAGCAGGGCCAGCCCCAGCGAAGCCAGTGGCTTGCGCAGCATTTCGGCCACCAGAGCCGCTACGGCGGTAAGCAGCACCGTTATTTCAGGCAGCAGCAGGCCCAGGTCGCGGCCCATCTGCATTTCCATATCGTTCATGAGCCGATTTGCTCCATGGTCCGGTGGATGAAATCGAGCAGCCAGGAGGGGAGTATCCCTACCAGTCCAATCAGCGCCAGCAACGGAACTATGGCCCACAATTCCCGCCTTCCCAGGTCCGGTAAGGTTTGCCAGCGGGTAGAAAGCTCGCCCAGGAAGGTGGCCTGGATCGCCCGCAAATAGAGACCGGCCGTCACCACGATACCCAGCACCGTTATGGCCGCCGCCCAGGCCCAGTTTTGAAAAGTTCCGAGAAATATCTGGAATTCAGCCGGAAAGTGGGCCAGGCCCGGCAGGCCCAGCGAAGCAAAGGCGGCCAGCACGAAGAACCAACCGAGCAGCGGGACGCGCTGGAGGAGACCGCCGAACTCGTTCATCTGGCGGGTCTGGGCCCGGTCCTGCAGCATCCCGACCAGTAAAAAGAGAGCCCCTGTTACTAGGCCGTGGCTAACCATCTGCAAAACGGCCCCGTCTAGGGCTAAAGTACGAGCGGTGGCATCAGCGGTCGTGGCTGCCGCCGCCACCCCCAGCACCACGTACCCCATGTGGTTGACGCTGGTATAGGCTACCATCCGTTTCAGGTCGGTCTGGGCCAGGGCTGCAAACGCGCCGTAAAGGGCCGAAAAGACGGCCAGGACAATGACGTAGGGAGCGGCCTCCCGGAAGGCGTCCGGGGTCATTTGCAGGCTGAAGCGGATCAGGCCGTAGGTGCCCAGTTTGAGCAGTACCCCGGCCAGGACCACGCTACCGGCGGTAGGCGCTTCGGTATGGGCTATCGGCAGCCAGGTGTGCAGCGGGAAAAGGGGGATTTTGACCGCAAAGGATACCAGCAGCAAAATAAAGGTCAGGGTCGCAGCCAGACCTGTCAAGGGCGGTGCCGCAATAAGAAGCCGCATATCGAAGGTACGGGGCTGGCTGCCCAGGTAGAGAGCCAGGATTGCCAGCAGCAGCGGCAAGCTGCCGAGCAGGGTGTAAATAAAGAAGGTCAGGGCGGCTCGCTGGCGGTCCTGGTGGCCCCAGCCGGCAATAATAAAGTACATGGCGACCAGGGTTACTTCCCAGAAGACATAGAAAAGGACCATATCGAGGGCCAGGAAGACCCCCAGACAGCTTGTTTCAAGCAGAAGAAACAGGGCCACGTAAGAACGGGGCCGGTCGGTTATTTTGCTTGAGAAAATTAGCGAGACCAGGAAAAGCACCGCCGTCAGCAGGGTCAGGGCCAGGCTCATCCCGTCCACACCTACCCGGTAAGCCGCCCCAAGCGAAGGAATCCAGTTGACCTCTTCGACCTGCCCGAACGTCGCGCCACCCCTACCGGGAGCCGGGCCTGGCCCGTTCCCGCCCAGCCATATACCCAGGGCTGCCAGCAGGGTCAATCCGGCTGCGGCGATGCCTACCAGGTGGGCGGCACCGACTGAGAGGCGCGGCACCGCCACCAGGATTATCGCTCCAAGCAGCGGCAGAAATATAGTGATAGTAACAAGTGGCAGCAACACTTTCCCTTTCTTAGATTATGTAAACTCTAACAATGTAAACTCTTAAGCCGGGTCAAAGGAGCCCTGCTTCAAGGCACTACCTATCTGAATAAAAGAAAGAATACCATTATAAAGCCGGCACCGAGAGCGGTAAGAGCCATCTCGCGGTGAATCAGGCCGGATTGAAGCCGCCGGACGCGGCCGCCCAGGGAGCGAATTCCTTTTACCAGTGCCGAGATAGCCGAGGAAATGCCCCGGTCATCTATCAGTTGAGCCAGTCGCGCCAGCATCATGCCAGACCGGCCCACCCCACTAATCCCCCGGCCCAAAAGCGTTTCCAATTGGCCGGCCAGTCCGGCCCCGCTCAAACCGGCTTTACCAATTCCCTGGACAAGACGCTGCAACCCGGTTTCCAGTAAGGCTGCCAGCCGGGCGAGCGCCAGGGCCGGTGTGACCACAAACGACCCAAAACCATTCTTCAGGCGAAAACCATCCCCGGCCCACTTTTGTAAAGCCGCCGGAAACTTTCCGCTGTTTACAACCCAGCCCGCCACCAGACCCAGGGCTACCGCCAGCAGACCTGCCCCCAGGCTAACGAAATCGGAAGGTAGGGATTGCCCGGTAAAGGACGCCCCCGGTTCTACCGCCAGCCCAAGTATGACGGTAAACGCGGCCATAACCCCCAGGGCCCCACCCATCCACTTTAGCCCGGCTACCTTTTTAGGCTCAGGCAGAGAACCGGAGCTTTCAGAATTTTGATCACTGCCTCTCTCAAAATCTTCTTTTGTTTTCGGTTGGCCCTGCCATAACAACCGGATGGCCCTGGCAATGTAGGCGGCAGTCAGGAAAGTGCCGAGTAAACCCAGTGGGGCCAGCACAGGAGCAAAGGGTGAACTAAAGGTGGCGGCCAGAATGGAGTCTTTCGACCAGAACCCGGCCAGGGGCGGTACTCCCGCCAGGGCCAACCCGGCCAGGCAAAAAGCCGCAAAAGTTCGCCGGAACTTTCGCCCGCTGCCCGCCAGTTCATCGAAAGAGGTCGAGTCATAAGCGTGCTGGAGAATCCCTGCCGCCAGAAACAGGGCGCTTTTCATGGCGGCGTGGGTCAGCAGGTGGACGGTGGCGGCGCCTACCGAACCGGCCCCCACCGCCAGAAACATGAAGCCCAACTGGCTGGAGGTAGAGGAGGCCAGGAGCCGTTTTAAGTCGCGTTGCAAAAGAGCCATAACCCCGGTGACCAGGGCCGTGACACCACCGGCTAACCCAACCACCAGCAGCACCTCCGGCGGCATTAGGGGGTACACTTTTATTAGCAGAATCGCCCCGGCGGCCACCAGGGTCGCCGAATGGAGCAGGGCCGAAACAGGGGTCGGCCCGGCCATAGCGTCCTGCAACCAGCCCTGAAAAGGCACCTGGCCGGCCTTACCCATCGCCGCCACTAACAACAGCAACCCGGCAAGGATAGCCGGGGTTGAACCCGTTGGGATTTGCAGGGTACGGCTGATTTCGGTAGAGCCGGTCTGGCTTACCAGTAAGAAAATCCCCAGGTACAGGCCCAGGTCGGCGGCGCGGGTGGTGAGAAAGGCCCGCGTGGCGGCGGAAGCCACCCCCTTACGCTTATACCAGAACCCGATTAAAAGGTAGGAGGCCAGCCCGATAAGTTCCCAGGCGGCCAATAACAGCAGCCAATCCCCGGCCAGCACAAGCAGTTGCATGGCCCCGCTAAAGAGCGACATCTGAAGGTAAAAGCGGGGCTTTCCTTCGTCTTCGGCCAAGTAACCTACCGCGTAAACCAGCACCAGCAGGCTTACCCCGGCGACAATCAAAATGAGCAAGACCGAAAGCGGCTCAAAAACCAGCCGCAGGGGAAAGCCCGGCAGACCGGGGAGTAATAAGCCGGTTTGGTTTACCGGGTCGGAATTCGCCAGGGCTATACTTAAAAAGCCGGTTATCGCGCCGATTAAAGCCAGGATTGCCCCGGCCAGGGCAATGACGGCGGAAGCTCGCCTCACTATCAGGATCAGACCAAGCGCCGCGAACGGGCCGAGTACGCTCAAAAGGGCAAAGTTCATTCTTTAAGGTCCGCCGCCTCTTCCATCTCAACCGAACCCCTGGCCCGGAACCGCGCTACCGCTATCCCAAAGCCGACCGCCATCTCCAGGGCCATGACTGTCATAATAATGAGGAAAAACATCTGGCCGGAGAAAGCTTCAGGATGCAAAAAACGCCAGAAAGCGACCAGGTTTACCAACGCCGCCCCCAGCATCAGTTCCACCCCCATCATTATCATCACCAGGTTCGTCTGGCTTAACGCCCCATACAGGCCGGTGCCAAACAGCACCGCCCCTACCACCAGGGCTACAATCATCGTAATCATTGGGCAGGCTCCTGGTGTTCTATCTGTTTTACCTCATGACCTGCGTGGCCTGTATGGGAAGTTTCTTCAGGTTCATTTTCACTAAAAGGTCTGGCAGCACCTTTTTCCGAATGATTTATCAGTCCTGATCGTTGGGTTTGGCCTGATTTTTGACCCTGCCGTTGGGGCGTTGCCAGCATGGTAGCCACAATCATCGCCACCAGGATAGTCACTCCAGCCGTTTCAAAAATAATCATCGAACGGCTCATCAGTTCAATTCCCAGGTCGTGAACCTGTTTGGCCGGGTCCGGGGCAACTTCCGTCACGGCCCCCCAGTTCACTAGGAAGGGTAACACGGCTGCGGCAACTCCTCCCAGACCGCCAATTACCACTGAAAGCCGCTTCTGGTGGGTCATCTCCATCTGGCCGAGGCCGCCGGGGTCCATCATAAACATTACCATGAAGACCGCCATTACGGTCATTTCGGTTGCCATCATCATAAGTTGTAGCACCCCTAAAAATTCGGCTTCCAGGGCCAGAAAGAGCATACCGAGCGCTGCCATCGAGCCTAAAAGAGCCAGGGCCGAGCGGACCATGGACCTGGTGAGAAAAACCCTTATTCCAAACCAGATGGCTACCAGGCCGAAGAAGATAACAGCCAACAATTGCAACAGCATGTCAATTTACCTTACCTATCCCTGCTTTAACCCTTTTTCTTTTGAGAAAGCTTACTTTCTCTTGAAAGGCGCGTTATCTCGCGTACATTCAAGAACAAAACGAATTCCGATTCCTGGTATACGAGGGTTAGCTGAACCTTACTACCCCTTTACCAGTAGCAAAGTTACGCCCACCCAGAAGATATTTACCAGGGCCAGCGGTACGCCCAGTTTCCAGCTCCACTCCATTAAAGTTTCTTCGCGCAGTCTCGGCAGGAAACGCCCCCCGGCCAGCATTAAGCAAATTACCGCCACAATTTTAAGGGCCGTCCAGATCGGGCCCGGTAGAAGCGGTCCCTGGGAGCCGCCCAGGTAAAAGGTGGTTATAGCCGAGGCCAAGGCCAGCACCAGCACCAGGCGACCTAACCTGAAGACGGCTAACCGGACCCCGGTGTACTCGCCTGCCACCCCACCGGCCAGTTCACCGGGGGCGTCGGGTAAATCGAAAGGCGGTAAGAACGAAACCTCCATGGCAGCTAGAACGAAAAGGACAAAACCAAGCGGTTGGGCCAGGGCGTTCCAGAGCGACGCCTGGGAACTGACGATGACCGAGGTAAAAAGGGACTGCGCCCGCATGGCTACAGCGGCAAGCGGCATTACAATCAACATGGAGTAAGCTACCAGCTGGGCCAGAAAGCGCCAGCCCCCCACCATGGCGTAAACACCGTTTGGCCCCCACCCGGACATTACCAGGGCTACCATTACATAGGCCAGGGCCGCATTTATAAAAAGAGCGCCGGTCGCGAGATCGGTGACAATCAGGCCGGGGGCCAGCGGTATAACCGCCAGCACCAGGACACTTGCCACAAGCAGAAGTAAAGGCGCGACCTCGAAAAGCCAGCGGTCGGCCTTACGCGGGAGCGGCGATTCCTGGCCTAAAAGAGCTATAGCCCCCAGTATAGGGGCAGCTAATCTGAGAGTACCGGTGTTAGCCCAGCCCTCGACCACGACCACGATATATACTCCCACGAGCAGGCTAACAATGAAGCCAATTATCTCCATCAGTAGTCAAGCTCCCAGGGGGACAGATTTAAAGACACGACTCCCACCAGGGCGTCAGCTAAATCCTGCCCCTCCGTCACCTGGCCGACCAGCGGCAGGCGGCGTTTGGAAGGGGTTTCTAACTTCACCTCTTTTACCTGCCCCGCTTCCAGAGTAAGGCTGAGATACGCCGGACCGTGGGGAGTTTCAATTGTTGCGGTACCTGGCCGGGAATCCCCATGAACTCTACCGGGGCCGGGAACGGCTTCATTTTCTGGGGCCGGATGGACCGCAAAGGGACCGGTAATTCCCTCGGCTTCAAATAAATTATCTACAGACTGTCCCAGGTCATTAAAAAGGCGGGCTGTCGCAGCTTCAACCAGACCAAAACTCTGTTCGAGTTCGCCCAGGTAAACTTCAAAACGGGCCAGGGCGTCCCCCCCCGCTCTTACTATGGGCTTAAACCCTGAAGCAAGGTAAGCCGGGTCGGACGAGCGGGCGTCAGCGGCCTGGTTTATCACCCTTGCTGCCACCGACCCGCCCAAATCCTTTACGGACTGCGGAGAAAGGACTGCTACATTTTTAAGGCGCGATTTTAGCAGAGGGATTTTGGGGGTAGAACGGCAAAGTTTACTTAACTTATTCCAACTCTCCTGGAATAAGGCCGGGGTAAGGGGGCGGGCCAGCCGGATTTGTAATTCGGAGGCGCTAGCGGCCAGTTGGCGAACTCCCAGGAGATAAGCCAGGCGCGCCACCAGTCCCAGGTGGTTGAACATTCTTTCCCGTTCCAGTAGCACAACTCGTTGGTAACCCGCCGCTTCGTCTACCGTTTGCCCGGCGGCATTTTCAAGAGCTTTTTGGGCCAGCACCTGGTAGGCCAGCGGGGTCGCCGGGGTTAGCCGGGCTAATTTTTCGGGGAAACTTACCGCCGGACCCTGCCATCCTGCCGCGAGGTTCCGTTTAAGGGAACCTGTTTTGACCTCGGCCCGGGCTACCACATCGCCGTCAAGCGTAAAATTGAGCAGCAGCCCGCCGGGCAATCCCCGGAAGAGCGGACCAAAAGGGGCTTCAACCCACTCCATCGGCAGCTCATCCCGGCTGCGGGGCAGGTCTTTGGTCATCTCTACCATCGACATAAAGCCGCCCATACTCATATCCATATCCATGTTGTGACCCATACTGCTGTGGTCCATACCGCCCATACTGCTGTGGTCCATCTTGCCATGATCCATCTTGCCATGATCCATCTTGCCGTGGTCCATCTTGCCGTGGTCGGTACTACTATGGTCACTGCCGGACATGTTCTTATGGCCCATCTGGCTGTGATCCATGCCGGACATGTTCATATGATTCATATGGGTGTGACCCACAGCGTGATCCATACTGCTGTGGTCCATGCCAACGGCCATTTCCATTTGGTCATGACCCGCACTGGGGTTGTTACCCTCAGGGCCGCTACTATCGGTTGGGGCACCCTCCACTTCCTCCATCTCCATAGCCATGCCCCCTGCAACAGGCTGGTTATGATCCTTTTGCGGGTGACCCGTTTTTTCAGGCTGATGCCCATGCACAGGGCTGGTGTGGCCGGTCCGGTCTTGATGTTCCGTGGAACTGAGGTGGCCCTGGCCTGCCTCCTGGCTCTGGGAGGAATGATGGTGCTGATGCATCTCCATAGCAGGTGAGCGGCCTTCCGGTTCAGGAGTATTGTGCTTCATGGAAGAATGGTCATTAGGGTTCATGCCGGAGTGCGATTGGTCTTGCCCGGTTGCCTTCTCCCCTGGAGTAGCATCCTGTCCTTTGCCGGTGTGACCATCCGGTGGCTTTTGCTCTTCTGCGGAACCTTTAAGCTTTTCCTGGTCAGGGTCAGGCCCAGGTCCAGGTCCAGGCGAATCTCCTTTTCCGGTCTCTTCCCCTTTATCCTCCTCCGTTTGGTTATGCTGGTCCTTGTCCCCCGTTTGACTATCGATAAAAGAAGTGGAGTAGCCTTCAACATCCGGAGCCCAGGCCCCGCTGGCAAACAAGTGCCGTAACACGTGCACTCCTCTGGCAAGACCAGCCTGGCTCAACTCTTCCGAGACATCGAATTTCGGCAGGTTCGCGGTTTGGGACCCGCCTGTACCTAACATAAAAACCGCCCTGGGCCGTAACATCTGGGCATAAACGAATCCGGCCGCTTCGGCCAGACCTGGGGGTAACTCACCTACCAGTAAGAGGACGTTAGCCTGCCTGGGATTGGCCACTGGGCTAAGGCCAACGGTCCTTAAATCAAGACCGTAGGCTTGCGCATACTCTAAATCGGGGACGACAAAGACACTCAAACTGGCGGCGGTGGCTCTGGCGACTATTCGCCTTAACCAGGTTGGCCGCCCTTCCCTGGCTCCCCCTAACTTTGTTTCCACCACGCTCTCCAACTTCAAATTGAAAACTACCTTCCTTGGACTTGAAACATCTGACGCCTTTAACCTATCCCTATAACTTATTGTCGCTTCAAGGCTCCCTGGCTCCAGGCGTAAAGCAGGCCTAAAAATAAAATAAGTAGAAAGACGCCCATATCTAGTAAGGCGGTAAGGCCAAGCTCCTGGTAAACAACGGCCCAGGGGTACATAAAGGCCATCTCCATATCAAAGGCTAAAAAAAGCAGGGCAAAACCGTAGTAGTGAAAGTGGTAGCGGACCCAGGCCGGGTCCGGGGAGTTCGCGCCCCCGGCGAAAGGAACGTCTTTGGCCTTTTCAGCTTTTACCCGGCCCAATGAACGGGCAATCAAGCGCAAGGTGAGGACCAGGCCAACTGTACCTGCAATCAAACCCGCGAGGATAGCGTACTGAAATAAAGGTGTCATAACACTTTCTCTCTGGGCTCTTACCTGCTAGCAGAAACACCCCCTAAAGTAAATCTTGCCCGGTTATTCTAATAAGAACCCACCTGGCCGATGCAGTAGAGACTTAAAGCAGCATAGCAGGTGCCACCACTGGCAATAGTACGATACAGATAAGTAGTTACGAATTCCAAACAATTCCTTAAGTTTGGTAGTCACAGAAAGGGTTTATTGCTACGAAATTGCTTGGTTAACAGCCTGAAACTGTACCTGGATTTGTTTGGACCTGGTTAAAGCGAAGGAGTTGGTAGACCTCAATCCTGAAATCTATCGGCGATAGATTAACAGGATTGAGGTTTTAAGAAGTTAAAGAGACTTTAAGTTAAAAGTTCGCTTGCCCTGCTCTTCAGCCGGGATGGTATTGCCCGGTTCCTCGCCAGTAATGTCGTAACCTTCATCCTCGATGGCGGTCTTTATGGCCGGTTCGGTTACCGCCGCCGGGTCGAAGGCTACATACACCTTCTTGCTGGGCAAATCTACTTTTACGTTGCTTACCCCCACTTCTTTGGTGGCTTTGGTAATCGAATTGATGCAGTGCTGGCAGCTTACGCCCGGCACGTCAAAGGTTAATTCCTGCATTTCCGTTTTTCCTTTCTTTTCTAAAAAAGAGTCTTTTAACCAATACTTATTGCTACTGTTTACTTCAGTTTCCACTTATGTGCCAGAGGCTCAAGCCACTTCCAGCACGTAAGTGAAGGTTATTACCTGGCCCTGGTACTGGAACTCGGCCCAGATTTGATATTTACCGGCTTTATCGAACTTCAGGTCGTAACCGACCTCGGAGCCGTAGCGCACGTTTGAGGCGGTTTCGCCGTTCATCGTCTCCTGGCCCTGGGCCGGGGTTGAGGCCGCACCCATCCCATTCTCACTCATCGGGGCCGCCCCAGGCACATGGCCGTGCAGGTGGCGGAAGGAGTTCCCGTCCTGGCCGATTACGATCATGTGGCTCGGTTCGCCCAGGTACGGTTCCAAACCCTGGAAAGGCTGGCCGTCCTTCTCGAACTTGAATACCATCTCGGCTGGCTGGCCCACTTTGATTTCAGCCGGTTTTTCCAGCGTCACTTTTAGGCCGCTTAACTGCTGGACCGTCTGACCACCTGCCGCCGGGGTTGGGTTGGCTGCCGCCCCATTACCCTGCCCGACCGTGAAATCGTGCCGGTAGAGGATTTGCTGGCCGTTCGACTGGTCGCTCGGCTGGCCGCTGGCAAGTTCGAATTCATTGTACACCCGGTACACTCCGTCAGCCGGGAAGGTCACCGTAAAGGTGTACAAGCCCTGGCTGGTTCCTTCCGGGTGGAGATGCCGGAAGAAGGTGTTGTCGCCGTTCACCACGATCAGGTGCATCAACCGGGTATGCAGTAACTGCAAACCTTGCGCCGTAACCGGTTGGCCGGTCCGCACGTCGGTCAGGCGGAAAATCAGCAGGGCCGGTTGGTTGGGTTGGACCTTCTCGGGGAAGGTGCTGACTTCAATCCGGGTGTTGCCTACGGTGTAGTCTGCCGGGTAAGACACCACGTTCGCCGCCGGGATAAGGTCCGGTTCCTCGACCACCGCCGGGGTGGTAACGGGCATATTATCGGCAGGGCGAGTGATACTGTCATAAGCCTGCCAGCCGATTAAGCCGACCAGACCCAGGAGCGCCACCAGTAGCCCGAGTTGCCAGGCCAGCGTTTTGCGCTCGGCCCATTTCTCGGCCGGAGTTAAAGGCCCGGTGCGGTGCCCGCCGAAGCGGTTGAGCAGGAGCGAGTTCGAGACTACCGACACGCTGCTGATAGCCATCGCCCCTGCCGCCAGTATCGGGTTGATGATGCCCAGGATAGCCAGCGGTATCAACAGCACGTTGTAGAAGAAGGCCCAGAACAGGTTTTGTTTGATCTTGCGCATGGTCGCCTTCGACAGCTTGATGGCCGTCGCAATCGTCCGGACATCACCGTGCATAAGCGTGATGTCGGCGGCTTCCATCGCAATATCGGTCCCGGTGCCGATAGCCATCCCCACGTCAGCCTGGGCCAGGGCCGGGGCGTCGTTGATGCCGTCACCGACCATCGCCACGACCTTACCTTCAGATTGCAACTGCCGGACCATGGCCGCTTTGTCGCCGGGTTGGACCTCGGCAAAGACCCGTTCGATTCCGGCCTCGGCGGCAATAGCCTGGGCGGTGCGGCGGTTGTCACCGGTCATCATCACCGGTTCGATACCCAACCGTTTGAGTTCGGCCACGGCCTCGGCGCTGCCTTCTTTGATGGTATCGGCCACCGCTACCAGGCCAACCAGCTCAAACTCTGCATCTTCCCCGGAAAGGCGGCGCGCCACCAGCATAACCGTTTTACCCTGGCTTTCCAGGCCGCTCATGCGGTCCTCGGCTTCCGGCCCGACCGTTACGCCGTTCTGGGCCATCAACTGGCGGGTACCGACCAAAACGCCCAAAGCCTGGATGGTTGCGCCTACCCCGGCCCCGGTGAAGCTCTGGAAATCCTGGGCCTGTTCGGCGGGGAAATCGAGTTCAAGGCCCTGTGAGCGCGCTCCCCGTACAATCGCGTCACCTAAAGGATGCTCGCTCCCCTTTTCGACCAGGGCGGCCAGTTTAAGGACCGCGCTTTGCTGTAACCCTTCAAACCCGGCCACTTCGGTTACTTCGGGCTTGCCTTTGGTGAGGGTGCCGGTCTTGTCCAGCACCACAGCCTGGATTTTGCGGGAGCGTTCCAGGCTTTCGCCGCCTTTAATCAGGATGCCCTTTTTGGCCCCGACCCCGGTCCCGACCATAATGGCGGTCGGAGTAGCCAGGCCGAGGGCGCAGGGGCAGGCTACCACGAGGACTGCTACCGCCGGCAACAGGGCTGCCTGGAAGTTATGGCCGGTGAGGAGCCAGCCCACGAAACTAAGGGCGGCTATCAGGATGACAACCGGGACGAAGATGCCGCTGATGGTATCGGCCAGGCGCTGGATGGGGGCTTTGCTCCCCTGGGCCTGCTCGACCAACCGGATAATCTGGGCCAGGACGGTATCCCGCCCGACCCGGTTAGCCTGTACCCGCAAGAGGCCCTTCTGGTTGACCGTCGCGCCGATAACCTTGTCGCCCGGTTCTTTCTCAACGGGCAGGCTTTCGCCCGTGACCATGCTTTCGTCTACGCTGCTGCGGCCCGTTTCAACGATACCGTCCACCGGCACTTTCTCGCCGGGGCGCACCACCACCAGATCACCCACTACCACCTCAGCGAGAGGCAAATCCAGTTCTTGCCCGTTGCGGATAACCCGAGCGGTCCTGGCCTGCAAGCCCATCAGCTTGCGGATTGCCTCGCCGGTGCGGCCTTTGGCGACCACTTCCAGGTACTTGCCCAGGTATATTAAAGTAATAATCAGGGCGGTAGTCTCAAAGTAGGTGATGGCCGGGCCGCCTGTCGGACCGCTCCCCATCCTTCCGGTGTTATAGTTATTCCCCGCCAGCAGCAGCCACAGGCTGTAGAGATAGGCCACGGTCGAACCCATCGAAATCAGGGTGTCCATGTTGGCCGAGAAGTGGCGAGCCGTTTTGAGGGCGACCCGGTGAAATTCCCAGCCGACCACGGCCCAGACCGGCGTGGTCAGGGCGAACAAGAGCCAGTCGCGGGGCCAGGCGTCCAGCCAGTCCATGCCGAACATATTGATTACAAAGACCGGGATGGTCAGGACAAAACTCAGGATTAAAAGATTGCGCCGCCGGGCGATCTCTTTTTGCCGCCGCACTTGTGTGCGGTCTACCGGTTCTTCGGCTTCGGCAGCAACCGGACTAACGGGCCGGATGGAAGGCGTACTCAAAGCCGGTAGGTTGGCAACGCTTTCGTTATAAGCGCCATCCGCAGCCGGGGGTGCGTAAGTTAAAGCAGGGCTTTGCTTTATGGCGACCGGTATCTGCGGGGTGACAGTTTGACCCTGCTCATTTAAATTTTCTTCAGCGTAAGACTGAGCCTTATACCCGGCGTTTTCGATAGCCTCTATGATTTGAGGAAGCTGCACTTTCGCGGGGTCAAAGGTAAAAGAGCCTCGTTCGGTCGCTAGATTGACGTTAGCCGTCTGGACCCCTTCCAGTTTCTTAACTTTGCGCTCGATCCGGTTGACGCAACTGGCGCAGGTCATTCCCTCGATATCCAGTTCTACGTTCCGGTTGGCCGGTAAAGTCTCGACTTTATTATCTTCGATGGCAGCTTTACTCACAGCCCCGGTCTTCACGGGCGCAGGATTAATCGCGACCGGGATCTGTTGGGGTAGTGGTGGAACTTTTTCTACCGGTTTCGGTTGCTCGATTTCAAGAGGTATAGCCTTATACCCGGCCGCTTCGACCGATTTTACTAACTTTTCAGGGTCCACCTGGGCGGGGTCGTAGGTTACGGTCCCCCTTTCGGTCGCCAGGTTCACGTTGACGCTAGAAACCCCGGCTACTTTAGAAAGCTTCTTTTCAATCCGGTTGACACAACTGGCGCAGGTCATCCCCTCGATATCGAGGGTAACGGTCGCTCCGGTGTTTTTTGCGAGGCTGCTCATATTATTATTATTTATCATTTTATTATCTTTATTATCTTGAGTTTGAGAAACAGGCTGATTTTCAGGCATTTCTCTTCCTCGCTTTCTGAATAGAATAGATGAAACAAATAAATAAAAGAAAGGTAAGCTATTTCCTAAAGCTCTCAAAGTATAGATTTGGTCAAAATCGCCCTTAAGGTAACCTGGTGCTTTAAAAGTTGGGGGTTTTGAAACCACACTAACAACAACTGCTTTTTTTTAGTTACACCGGGCAGGTTGATACTGTGCTACCTGCCCGGTTTTTGATCGGTTTTACTGTTTCGCTGATCTGTTAGTGATTATGACCGGCGTGGCTGTCCGTGGCGGAATGGCCTTGCCCCAGGTACTTTTCAGGCTCCTTATCGAAAGCTTTCTTGCAACCCGGTGCGCAGAAGTAGTAAGTTTGCCCCTGGTATTCCGAGTGGTGTTTGGCTGTTGTGGTATCTACCGTCATCCCACAAACCGGGTCTGTAACCTGTGCCATCGCTTGTCTCCTTTCAATTATGTATTTCAAAAATTTACCAATAGCCTCCAGATCAAGTCTGATCTTTTGAGATATTACTACTATTAAAGTACTAGCGGCAATAGTATTAGCCGAAAGATCCAAATTATCTATGCTGAACACAAATACAGCAGGTTAGTTTAATTAGATTTAGCGTAACGTTTTAAGACGCTGACCACTTCGGTAATTTTCTCGTCACCGTTGCCCTGTTGGATGGCCTCGGCCACACAGTGGCGCATATGGTCTTCCATCAAAGTCAGGCTAACCTGCTCGAGAGCCGACTGGATGCTGGAGATCTGGGTCATTATATCCACGCAATATTTATCTTCCTGGACCATCCGCTGGATGCCCCTGGTCTGCCCTTCAATCCGTTTAAGCCGGTTTAACAGTTTTTGTTTATTTTCGTCGTATGACGCCATCTTACTTCCATCCTCCTGGTTTCACAGTATTATTATTATCACTTTTATATTAAGCATAAAATTATTACAACCGAATTATAATACCCCTATAGGGTATTGTCAATACCTTTTAGGGGTATTATTGAAGAAGGTAATTAATGTATGGCTTGTGTTAGCTGACTTTATTTAGATGGCCCTCAAAGCATTTGATTACCCTGCCTGACGAAATGAGAAATGGTCTTAGTCTTAAATGATAACCAGGGTAAGCATCCCCACGCCGATTGCGACCACGCTGGTGCCGAATTTCAGGTAAGCACGGCGGTGGAGTTGCCAGCGAGCCAGCTTACGGTAGACCGGCGGGCTGGCCGCGAGGCCCAGGATAATTACCAGGGGCGCGACAAAAACGAGGTTGTAAAGCACCAGGTAACCAACCCCCTGTATAACGGTGGCCTGGGTGCCGAGCAGGGCCAGTACCGCCAGGTAGACCGCCCCGGAACAGGGCACCGTGCAGAAACCGATTAGAATACCGGCCCCGAAAAGGGCCGGAAAGCTGGCTACCTTCACCATTCGACGCACCCTAGGCATGTTGACATGGGCACTCAACCGGCTGCCCCATTCCGGCAACAAGGCTTCCTGTAAGGCCAGGATACCCAGGCCCAGGGCAAAGAGGGCCGCTATGCGCCCTACGAAATGGGTGCTCGTCAAGCTTTTGGTAAATTCCATGGCTCCCAGGAGCCCAAAACCCAGAGCCAGGTAGGTGAGAAAAATACCCAGGATGTAGATACCGCCCCGCGAAAGCAGCCAGAAACGGGCCTGGCCCTCCGCCTCCCGACCCTGGTTGCGCTGGACCATCCCGAGCATGGTAGCGACAAAGACTAGTAGCAAAGCGAAGGCGCAGGGGTTAAGGCTGTCTACCAGCCCGGAGCCGATTACCACCGGTAAAGTTAATTGAGTGCCCTGTTCCATATAATAGTTTCTCTAATTCCAGTTAAAAATAAAGCCAAATAGTCTTTACTAACTAACTTGCTGGCTGGCTGGCTGGTTTACTGCACGATAAGGGTGGCCCGCATGGCCGGGTTTTCTTTACCGCCGCAGCAGACATCACAATAAAAAGTGTAGGTTCCAGCCGCCAGGGCCGGTAAAGTGATAACAAGCGAGCTTTTTGCCGGGATAACTGTGCTGATGCTCGCTTCTGGCAGGACGAAATTATGAAGACCACCGCCGTCATGGAAAGGGCTTTCCGAATTAACCAGTTCGACGGTGGTGCTCCGCCCGGCGGCTATGGTCAGCCTGTTCGGATTGTAACCGGACATTGAAATTTGCAGCTGGTGATCGGCCATGTAATGCGGCTGCGGCAAAAGCAGCCAGGCCGCGAACCCTATCACCAGGGCAGCCAGGCAAAGAAATATCCCCAGCCGGAGCTGGAAGGGCAGCTTTATACCACCCCCCCCGACCGGCCTGGCAGGGGCTACCATCTGCCCGGTAGAGGAACCAGGCTCCGGTTCCGGGCAGCACGTGTGCGAGAGCTGAGAGGAAGTTTCGGTTTCTTCTTTAGGGTCTGAGACGGGCATGGCTGTGCTCTTCCTACTTCTTTCCGGCGGTTATTATGTTCAGGTCCGGTCTGGTCTGGTAAGGTTAACGGACTACCTGGGCGGCAAGCTGGAAGGCAAATTGCTGGCCCCCGGCCGTCTGCAAATTAACCCCCCGCGTGATTGGTCCCAGCCCGGCTTCGCCGTGAGCGGCCGGGTCAATTTTGACTTCAAGGAAGGCCGGTTGGCCCGGTTCGACGGTAAAATTAGCGTCAGGGACCGGCGCACCGCTCATCGGCATCCCGAACCAGTCGGAGATTTTGTCGCCTTGCACGAGGCGAGCAGTGGTGCACATTCAGGTAGTGCCTACTTTGGTTACCAGGCTGGGACTATCCGACTTCAATTGAAAGCGGGTAGTGATCGGGCCGTTATTGATCTTTACCTGGCCGAAATCGAAGGAAGAAGCGCTGGCGCTCAGCTTGCCGCTCTGCCCGCTACCCATCAGCACCAGCACGCTGGCCCCACCTGCCAGCAGGAGGATAAGGCCAATAACCACTATCGTCCAGAGGTTTTTGTGCCAGAAACTTTGGCGGTATTGACGGCGCCTGGTGTTATTCTTATTCGGGTGGGACTGGGTTTTCCCCGACCCCTTATCGCCAGGGGTAGTGGCCGGTGGCTTACTGGTGGGACTGACTGCCATAAATTAAACTCCTGAGACAGGATTAAATAACACCAAATTAAATAATGAGAACATTCTAAGCTTACTCCCCTTACCTGATGAATTTCTTAGGATTAGCTGAGGATTTGCTTAGGAAAGGTCTGTCCCGTAGCAACCATCAGAAAACATCCACCACGGTGCCGGCCGGTAGCCGCCAGACCAGGCCGGCGTCATAGACGGTTGAGTTGACACAACCATGGCTCTGGGGTGAAATACCGTACTTGGCGTGCCAGTAACTGCCGTGAATGGCATAATCCTGGTAGAAATAGGTTACATAGCGGATGTCATCAATACTGTAATAGCTATCGCTGGCCCTGCTTCCACCTTGCATAGTCTGCGATTCGGGCCGGTAATTGCCCAGGGCGCTAAAAACTCCTTTTACCGTCGAATAATCCTTGTCCCCTACTCCGGGCCGCCCGGTCGCAACCAGGGTTTTATAGATTAGTTGGTCGCCGTAAAAGACGGCCATCATCTGTTTGCCGGTGGAAACCGATACCCACAGCCCTGGATGGGTGCGTGGCGGAGCAGGGTATTCGGACATGGTGGTCTTCCTGAGGTAAGCGGAGTAGACAAACAGGTCCGGTTTCTCATAAATTTGTAACCAGGTGTTGTTACCATCTATTAGCTCTTCCCCGGCTACCGCTCTTAAGACCAGCACGTTATCGCCGGGCTGGAGTTGCTGTAAGTACGGTTTATTGTTTGAATTCTCCGGTTGAGGCGCTTTCGAGGTCGGCCCGGTCCGAATATTTAACACTTCGCTTGAGGTATACCACTGAGGCTGGGAGAGATTGTTAGAAAAAAGGCTTTCTAAAGGGCTTGTGAAGGAGGGTAGTTGCCCGCCATAACGCCACTGGACATAGTGGAGGCCGACGTTGCCCATCTCGACCTGGTAAGCCGGGTCATTGGCAGGCGTGAAAGTAAGCAGACGGCGTTCGAAAGCCTGGAACAGCACGTCCTTCTCAACTCCGCCTACCCGCACCCTGGTCCAGTAGGCTTCGGTAACGGGGTGGCCGGTCGAAAAGAGCCAATCACTGATAAGGCCATCGGTGTAACGGCCCTGCTGGTAAACTGGGCCGAGGCGGTTAACAAAATCCCAGAAGGCCGCCGGGATGCCCAGACCGTTATCTACGTAGGCGATTTTCGTAGCCGGGTTAGCAAGATAGCTATTAAAATTGGTGAGGGTTCCTGAGGGCAGGAATTGATCTTTTACAACTTCACCGACAGCACGATTGGGCTGGGCCAGATTATAGAGCGGTTTAAGGTCGCGGTAAGTCGGAAAGAGGTTATCCGGGTCGCCCGCGGCACTTATCGCTGCACTTTCTTTATTAATGAAGGTATTATCGCCCACCTGCTGGCGACCGTTAATCATTTCGGTTACCAGGAGGCCATTGGTAACCACCCCGGTTTTAAGGTCGTTTATTTCCATGCGGGCTTTATCAAAATACTGGACCAGGCGGTTGTGGAATGGTGCGTCGGCGTAATCTTCATAAAAACCACCGGCCAGCGGAGCCGGACCCCAGTACCAGCTTCGTGAAACTTTCTGGGCCGCGATTGGCAAATCGCTATATTGCCAGGTTTCCTCGAATTTGTTTGAACCAAATTTTGGAGATACTTCGCTAGCCTGAGCCACTGCCGGGCCAGGGACATTTAGTGGTAAAACCAGGGCCAACCATAGACCCACCATAAGACTTGTTGCTAATTTTGCTCGATAAGAAAACATAACTCCACCTTACTCCTTTCCCAATAACCCACAATCTACTTAAACCACCTTGTAGTTAAGCATCATGCCGTTATCTTCGTGTTCCAGGACGTGACAATGGGTGACGTAAAGTTGCTCACCTTCAAAATCGTGGGAGAAGTCGATTGCCAGCCGGACCGTTTCACCCGGCCAAACCAGCACGGTATCTTTCCAGCCCAGGTCGGTTACAAGGCGGCCCTGCCCGTAGGTTGCCAGACTCTTTAGCTGCTCCGGGCTGTTTTGCCGCTCGACTATCCTGAACTGGAAGCCGTGCAGGTGCATGGGATGGGGCATGCTCTGGCTTTCGTTTTTGAATTCCCAGATTTCGGTGCTGCCTTTTGTAACCGAGATAGGATAATCGTCCATCTGGAAGGATTTACCATCGATGAGCCATTGCATCATATTGCTGCTTCCACCCTGCATCATGGCCTGGGATAATACCAGGGGCCGGACTTTAGCCTTGCTGAGCTCTGGCACGGGTAAAGAGGCCAGAGTTTGCGGGATAGTCCGGCTGTACTCTACCTTACTTTTAACAGTAAATTTCAAGATAAAGAATTCCACGCCTTCATCCAGGCGGGAAGTGGTCCCAATCATAGAAGTAGAGGCTGCCGGGGTGGCGGTGGTTGAACCCATCATCCCACTATGGCCACTATGACCGCTCATGTTACCCATGTCGCCCATATTGCCCATGCCGGGAGTAGCGTTTGGTGTGGTAGAAGTGCTACCCATCATTCCGCTCATTTCGTTATGCATGGGGTCGAAGGCCAGGCTTTTCAGGGCCACCGTTTTGCCTACCTCAAGCCCCTTAAAATCTACCAGCAAATCGAGGCGCTCTCCTGGTGAAAGGAAAACATCCGTCACCTGGTAAGGTTTGTCCAGTAGACCGCCATCGGTGCCAATAACTGAGTAAGGTAGAGTTTGCGAGGTGGTTCCTTTTGTAAAAGCCAGCCGGTAGGTCCGGGCGTTCGAGCCATTGAGCACTCGCAGCCGATAAAGGCGGTTGGTAACTTCCAGTTGAGCATTCGGGGTAAGGTTCGCCAGGATGGTGTCGCCGTAAAAACCCATGAACTGGGTATTGGCGTCCATTTGATAGATAAACTGACCATTGCTGTCAAAAAGTTTATCCTGGATAACTACCGGCAGGTCGGTTTCACCCAATTTTAAGTCCAGGGCCGTGTTCAACTTCTGGTTATCCTCGTCCTCGACAATAAAGAAGCTTGCCAGGCCGGAGTAGGCTTGTTTTGGCGTAAGCTGGTGCGGGTGGGGGTGATACCAGTAGGTGCCGCCCCGGTTCTGGATCTTGAAACCGTAACTTTTACTTGTGCCGGGAGAAACCGGCAGAGAAGGATGACCGTCCATTTTGGAAGGGACCTGCAGACCGTGCCAGTGAAGATTTGTGTCTTCGCTTAAGTTATTGGTCAAAGTTGCCGCAAACGTATCGCCTTTAGTAAGGTGCAGAACCGGGTTGATGTAGGATTTACCCTCTTTAGCTACCTGGTAAGTCAGAAGGTTAGCCTTTTTGCCTTTTAATATTTCCAAAGCGGCAGGTTTTGCTCCAATTTCAACCGTACTGCCACCTGTTAAATCCAAAATACCTAAAGCACCCTGGTCTCCCGGTGTCAAAAGCTTCCCGGTAAAATTATCCAGGTTGCGTGGGTCGAGCACGGCGTAGGCATCCGCAGCTCCGGCTGTGGAAGATGTACCGGCCGTGCCAGTTGCGGTTGAGACCGGGGTCTGTAAGGCAGTCAGGGTATTTTCACCGCAGGCAGCCAGTAACCCGGTGGTAACTAGACCTAACCCGGTAAAGCCGGTATACCTTAAAAATTTACGCCGGTTGATAGGCATTCCGTAATCTCTCTTTCTTTCTCTTTTTCTTTCTATCCAGGGCTTTAAAACTACCAACTCCAGGCCAAAACTCTTTCGGGTAGGTCGCCTACACCTTTTATCACCAGTTGAAAAGAGCCGGTAGGGGCACCAAACACGGGTTGGTCAGCAGTAGCGAGAGCGGCCGGAAACCGCAAAGTACCCTGGCGGTGATGCCCACCGGCGGGCGCTTCCCAGCTTACCGGCTTTATTTCCTGGCCTGAGGCGGTTTTAAGGACGGCAAGCTGCCTCAGGTCGTAGCCGTCCAGGTTTACCGAGTGCGTATCCATGGCAACCGTAAAGACCGGGCCGGCTTCAAGGCCCTGCCAGGTCACTTTTAAGGTCACCTGCCCGCCCTCGCTCGTTTGAGTTAAAGTTGAATTTCCGCTCTTATTCAGAGAACCGGCCGGGGTGGCGGCAGGGCTACTGGTAAGCAGCTGCTGGTTCTGGGAGGAGCCTGTGCCGGCTCCGGCCCACAACCAGAAAACCAGGGCTACGCTGAGGCTTATGCCAAGCAAAACCAGCAGGCCAATCAGCAATAGACTATTAACTTTTGCCCGCTGGGGCGCTTTCTTCAATAACTCATTACTCATGGCAAATAACCTATCTTCTTCTTCTTCTTCTTCTTTTTACTGTTACTGCAATAATAAATATTTGCTTCTCAGTCGTTAGAGGTTTACCTGGTTTTGGTCTGGCGCCTCATTACATTACTTTTCGCAGCAAACTAAATACGCCTTATTTATATATTGTCTGGCTGAGGTTTGGCTTAGTGGCGGCTGAGGATTAGCTTAGGATTTATAAGGAATCTGAAGAAAGCTCAGGCTGTGAGGTAAGGAGTCCCATTTATGGGCATAGAGGAAGAAGGCTGGGCTTAATTTGTCTGGTCTAGAGGTGCGATTTAACTCTATTCGCAGAGAACCTGTCTCAGGCGGTCCTGTTTGTCAGGTCGGGCTGCTGGCTTGCAAAAGAGGCAGACTTACCGAAACAGTAGTGCCCTGCCCCGGCTGGCTCTGGATTTCAATCCGGCCGCTGTGTTGTTCGACAATCCACTTCGCGATGGAAAGGCCCAGGCCCGTTCCACCGGGGTCACGCCCCCTGGCCGGGTCGGCCCGGTAGAAACGGTCAAAGAGGTGGGGTAAATCTTTTTCGCCAATGCCCATTCCACTATCCTTTACCTGGAGCAGGGCCGCAGCACCTTCCCGGCCCAGACTGATATTTATCTCTCCAGCTGCCGGGGTATAGTGGATAGCATTGTCTAAAAAAATTAAGAGGAGTTGCTTGAGCCGGTCTTCATCCCCGGCCACCTTTATCGGCTCCAACGTCTCGATTTTGAGCTGCTGCCCCTTGGCCAGCGGTTTAGCGGTGCGAAAAGCCTCCATCACCACCCCGTCAAGGTCTACCGGCCCTAACTTAATCCCGACTCCGGCGTCGGCGCGGGCCAACGCCAGCAGGTCGGCCACCAGCCGGGAGAGGCGGGACGCTTCCCTGGCGGCTTCACTTAGAGCTTCTTCCCGTTCACTTTCAGCCAATTGCCGGTGCCGGAGTAATATTTCCAGGTTGCCCTGGATGGCGGTCAGGGGTGCCCGCAATTCGTGCGAGGCGTCCGAAACGAAGCGCTGCTGCCAGCGGTAAGCCTCTTCCAGGTTTTGAAGCATTTCATTAAAGGTTACGGCCAGCTTCGCCAGCTCATCCCTTTTAGCGTGGACCTCGACCCGCCGGGCTAAATCCCGCGAGAGGGCAATCTGTTCGGCCGTATCGGCTATCCGGTTGACCGGCTCCAGGGCCCGGCCGGCCAGCACCCGCCCGCCTACCAGGGAAGCGGCGGCACCGACTACGGCCAGGAGTATAAGAATAAGCCGGAAGCTTGCTATCGAACTATCCAACCGTTCCAGGGGCGCCAGTACTTCGATATACCCGGAAAAAGTGCCGCTGGCCAGGGTAAAAGGCAGGACGTAAACGCGCCAGCGCCCTTCAGCTGAACTAATCAGACCAAAGTGGCCGTTGTTGGAATGGGGTTCCATCCCGACCATGGGTGGGGTGAGGCCGGCCATAAAATCAAAGGCCGGCTGGGAGGGAGTTTTGATGACAGCGCGGGGGTCGGAGCCTGGGGCAGGGGCGGTCTGGCTTTCGCCGGGCGAGTTCTCGGTCAGCTTACCGTTGGCATCGTACAGCCGCAATACCAGGTCAAACCCGCCGGTGCCGAGCAGGGACCCGGTCGGTTTTTCAATTTCGTCGAGGACATGTTCGGCGTTGGCCACCAGCACCCGGTCGAGGTCGTCATAGTGGCTGCGGGTGTGAAAGGAATAGCTGACCAGTTCCACTACCAAAAGGACCAGGGTAGCGATTCCGGCGCAGAAGAAAGCCAGCCGCCAGCGGATCGGCATCGCCTAACCCTCCTCCCGCTCCTGCTCTCGCAAGACGTAACCGATACCTCTAACCGTTTGGATCAAGCGTTGCTCCCCTTCTTTTTCCAGTTTCTGGCGCAATTGCATTACGTAGACCTCAACCATATTGGCATTACCCCCGAAATCGTAACCCCAGACCCGGTCGAGCAGCACTTCTTTAGATAGAACCTGCCGGGGATATGTTAGGAACTCTTCCAACAGCTTAAATTCAAGGCTGGTCAGGGAGAGAGTGCGGGTCCCCCGCCGGGCCAGGTGGCTGGTTTTATCCAGGGTAAGGTTGGCGAAACGAAGCTGGGGCGACCCTTCCGGCTGGTTGCGCCGGAGCAAGGCATGAACCCGCGCCAGGAGTACGTCAAAAGTAAAGGGTTTGGTGATGTAATCGTCGGCGCCCGATTCCAACCCTAAAATCTGGTCGGAGGTGGCGTCTCTGGCGGTCAGGAAGATTACGGGCAAGCGGGAGTCAGCGGCCCGCAACCGCCGCAAGACCTCATAGCCGTCCAGGCCCGGCATCATAATATCGAGGATCACCAGGTCAGGTGGAAATTGGCGGCCGAAGGCGAGACCCGCTTCGCCGTTGGCGGCGACGTCAACGCTGAACCCCTCGTAAGAAAGGCCTCTCTTCAGGAGGCTGGTGATGGCCGGGTCGTCATCAATTACCAGAATTCTTTGCATTAGTAATGATCACCTTCGCTATAGTAGGCTCTGATAAGTGGGGATTTTCCACTGGCCGCTTTTAGAATAGCCCCTACTTTTTCAACTTCTATTTTTGGAGCCGCTACTCCACGCTCCACCAGGGTTTTAACTAACCGCGCCCTGACCGCATCTTCTTCCACTGCCGGGTTCCCTTCTACCAGTAAAACTTGCAAACTGCCATCTTCCTGCTGGTTTATCTGCCAGCCCTGGTTGGGGAGAGTATCGAGCAGGTCGGTAAAAACGTTAGGATAAAGTTGCACCTGGCTCTGGTCTTTGCCGGCCATCACTAAAATATCTTCCCGGCGGCCTTCTATCGCCTCGATAAGGGGGTAGCCTAGGCCACACGAAGACGAAGCGGAGGGTATTTCAGAGAGCTTAACTCGGTCGCTTATCTCATAGCGGATGAGCGGCTGAGAACGGTTAAACAGGGCGGTCACCAGCAGTTTGGCGCCAAAGACCCCCACCGGCACCGGCCGGTTATGTTCGTCTACGTTCTCAATTATAAGCAAATCTTCAAAAAGATGCAGCCCGTGGTGCTGGCGGCATTCGGCCCCAATGGTAGCCGTTTCGGTAGCGGCATATTCGTCAAAAATTACTTTCCCCCAGGCCTTTTCGGTTATTTCCCGCATGGTCCGGGTAGTTACCTCGGAACTGGTAAATACCTTGCCGGGGTGGATAGTTAAATTCCCGGCCAGTTGCTCGTGGGCTAAAAAGTAAGCCATCGAAGCATAGGCGACCAGCACTTCCGGCTGCCAGCGGTTTAGATCCCCGACAAGTTGGTCCAAAGGCCGGGTGGCATCCAGGCGTAAAGTAGGCAGGAACCAGCTATCGGCCGCCTTACCAACCCTGGCCGAGATATTCTTGTCGTTGGTGGAAGAAACTACCGCCATCTTTGAACGTCTGGTTAGGTCCAGACGTTGCCCGGCCCACTCCCTGGCCCGGCCAAACGAGGCCATGACCGTAACCCACTCCTGCTCGTTAAATAGAAAGATACCGGGACTCCCGCTACTGCCCGAGGTAGCGGCTATCTCGTAGCGGCCCAGGTAGCGCGGCGTTTTGTTCTGAGCTTGAGCGGTAAGAGACAGGTAATTTCTGGCTTCCTCTAAATTGATTTTGGGGTCGGTTACCAACCGGTCAAAATTATCCATGACCAATCTTTTGGTCAGGACAGGCAGTTCCGAGAGAGGGGCGTTGAAGAGACCTCGGTGAAACTGCTGGTAAAAAGGAGAATTAGCATAGGCAAAAGCGCGTAAAGAAGCTAGTTCCTTCTGCTGGTGGCGCTCAATTCCCCCCCTGCTCCAACTGGACCGGGTCCGCAGGCGGTGCAACTCTCGCAAGACCCTGGTTATAGTTACAATCTTATGCGCCTGAGTACCAACTCTCGTTGGAGGATTTTCATTTATTGAAACTTTTCTCATAGGTTTTCAACTCCTTTTGTTGCTAAACCTTATCTATATCTTAAATATACCCCCCTACCCTAATTTTCAGCTGAGGATTTGCTGAGGATTTGCTTAAGAAAAATTATAACTTCTTACGAAAGCCAATTAGCAAAGCAAGTATTAAATATTATTTGGATTATTGGGACTGTTGGTGTTGGGAATGGTAGTTACAGGTCAGGAGGAAGGTGTAAGGGAAGACACTTTCAGTTGTCAGAAGGGCCGTTTCTATAATTTCTAAAGGGCTTCTATGTAAAAGGCCCTCCCTGTCAAAGGTAAGTTAAAACCATTATTGTAATATTCGGTGCAGGCACCAGTTATAGCGCGGATTGTTTTCTTCCGCCCTATAACCTGCCCTTCGAAAAGCTGCCAGCAAAAGATGGGGTCACATGCTGTGGAACCGAGGTCTATATAGGCCATCTCTGTACAGTACACGAATTTATATAGTTAATTGTTATAATGATGGGTTATCCCTTCCACCCTGGATAGCATTCGCTCTAACCTGGCCGTATCGCTGCTGCAACAATTTAACCCTGCAATTGGAATGGTAACGCGGCCCTTTGAAGGCTTAGCTATTCATCTGATGAAGGTTACTTATATCAAAATTCTTGCAAATTAAACCGCTGTGCCCTTGATAGGGCTTTTAAGGATTTTAGCTCAATAACTTCTTCTCTTCTCTTCTCTTCTCTTCTCGAATAAGAGTTGTTTGCCAGCCGGAGCTGGCCAGTGGCTGCAACTAAAAAAATTTGAAGGCCGCCACTTATTCAGAAAAGATTTTTCCTGCGGTATGCTCTGGATAACTATCTACTCCCTGAATAAGGGCGGCCTTACTGGAACCTCTTTGTCCCTGTATCAGTTATAGTGCAACAGCCTGAAGTTAACCTTAGTAATCGTTGAGGATTTGCTTAGGATTTCATTGCAAGCTGAAAAACAACTTAACTCTACTCCCCTATAGCTGAATTTGTGAGATAACCACCGGTGTTAAAAACTAAGCTGATACTCAGGTCAGCCTAAGCAAATCCTAAGCATCTAAATGGAAAATAAAAATAGAGGTAAGTCTGGTTGAACGGCCCTTTTATATAACTTTGCAGCATATGAGCGCACAGAGGTGTAGTTAAAAACAGAGAGGATGTAATAAGAATAATGAGCAATTTCAATCTCAAGAAAAACTGGAAGCTACTGGCGATATTAGGCTCGGTGGCGGTAATCGTACTCGTTCTGGTCCCCGGAGCAGCCACCTTCCTGATACTATTGGCCTGCCCCCTTATGATGGTTTTTATGATGGCGGGTATGGGAATGGATCACAGCGGCCACGCCATGCATTCCGGAGGAACTACTTCTACCACCCACTCCCTGCAGGCACATCACCCGGATAACGACCAGCCTGACCAGCAAATCAGCCAGCTGCAAGGCCAGATCCAGGAATTGCAACGTTCACAAGTCCTGCTGGAAGAGCAGCTCAGGCAATCCGGGAATCATAAGTTTGGAGGCACATCCGCTCCTTTTAGTGGGGGGACTAATTCCTCTATAGAAGATGTAGATGAGGATAAATGGCCGAGCGGGAGCATTTCAGCGCGTAATTTATAACATCCTGATCTGAAACTGTACCGGTAGGGGTGGGAGAGTGAAGTTTCACTTTCCGGTTTTGGAAGAGCGGAAAACCATCTGAAATGTGAACCCAGTAACTGTGGTCCTGACGAGGGCATGGCCTTCCCTTACCGGCAGGTGTTAATATATAACCGGTAAGATTAACCGGGTTCTTTTATTTCATAACGTCACCTAAGTAGTATTATTGACGATAGTAGAAGAATTTAATTATAATAGAGCCAACCAAAAAAATTACTGAAGCAGTGGAAAAGCTGGGTTTAATGTTTTGGGGCTGTTGGAAGACCAGCTAGGTTAGCGAGATGGAAGAAACCGAAACACAAGAAATTGAGTAGGTAAGAGCCAGGTTAATTATGGTCAGAAAACCAAAGAACGAACTTAAAAGGGAGCCTTCCCGGCCGGCCGAACTGGACGAAGCGGCTGCCCTGGCCGGTGAGCCTGCTTCTTCTAAGGAAGAACCGGATATTACGGTCTTCCGGCCCGACAGGGAAGGCGTCCGCAAAGTCCTGGGGGACCTTGAGGCGGATATTATGGAATATGTCTGGCAACAAGTGCCGGCCGAAAGCCCCGGCGGGATAACGGTTCGAGAGGTTTACGAAGCTTTCTGGCAAAGCCGCTACACCGCCTATACTACCATCATGACCACCATGGCCCGGCTGGCCCGCAAACACCTCCTGCGGGCGCATAAAGTAGACACTGCCTTTGTCTATACTCCAATCCTAAATAAAGAACAATTTATAGATAACTTCGTCTCCCGCATACTGGAAAATCTGCTGGTAAGCTTTTCTAAGCCGACCGAAACTCATCTTGAAAGATTTGCGGACAGCCAGGCAAGTGCTGAGCGGATCGCTTCCCTTAAAAGCCGGGTAGCGGCGCTGCGTGAGAAGTCCAGGGGAACAGTTTCCCACCATGATCCATCCAGGGTGGCCGAGAGGCCGGCCGCGTCGGAGGAAGCGTAAGCTGAGTAAGGTAGTAGCCTAACCTTAACCGGTTAAAACCAGCCAGTTAGCTAGCCAGTAAGGAAGCAGCGAATAGGGAGCAGAAAAACCCGAAGATGATCCATTTGCTTTTTTTGATAGCCGGCCTGGGGCTGGTAATGCTAGGCCAGCAGCTAACCCTCTTAGCCTTGAAAAGAATTGAAGGTGGAATAAAGCGCTGGATTGAACTGTTAGCCTTGGCGATGCCGGTGTCTCTGCTTGTTTTGTTCTCTCTGACCATGCTGCCTGACCATGCTGCCGGGCATCCTCTCACCCGCCGCCGACCACGAGACTAATTCCCAGATGCACCGGGACTGGTTGGTATCCCTGGCAGGTATAATTATTTTTGTGTCCCCAATTGTGGTAACTCTCCTTTACAGCTGGAATGGATGAATGAAGATGGTTGTTAGAAGGTTACTTGGTAAAGTAGTAAATGCAAAATTTATCTGGACCTACAGTATAGGTCTCGTTATCTTAATTATCCTGGCAGCCTGTGGAGCAACGCTTGCTCTAACGCCAACACCGACTCCAGCAAATACCAGTTCTACGGCAGGAAACGGCACCGGTTTAAAAGCGGATGGCGCTCTGGCCCAGCCAGGAGTAATAGCCCAGGGTCGCGACGCCAATGGTGGTAAAATTGATTTTACGGCGCCGCCTATCTTGAATGATGGAGTACCAGTTTTCCTCTTTTTTGAGACTGAGAATTGAGCGCCTTGAACGCAGATGCGCCCCGTCGTGAACGGGCTTAAACAAAAATACGGCAACCGCATCCGGTTCGCCGACCTCGATTTTAACGATAAAAACAACCGCGACCTGGTAGAGAAGTTTCGGATAATTGGGCACCCCAGCTTTGTCTTAGTCGATGGACAGGGTAACCTTGTTAAACGATGGATAGGAATTGTCCAGGAGAGTGATTTGGAGGGAGCTTTAACTCAGGTTTTGAAGTAACAAGGGATGGCAATAGCGCAGAAAAAAAGCCGGGATATAATCCTTTCCCGGCTTTTTATAGGTTAGAGAGATGTCAGGCAGGTAGCTACTGGCTTATTACGCCTTCAATTTCCAGGCGGTCTGCCAGGACTTCATCTGTTCGATTTCGGCTGTCTGAGCTTTGATAATATCCTGGCCGAGTTTCACCAGCTCCGGCCGTTGGGTTTTGCCGGGCAGCAGATTTGCCATATTTACGGCCTGCTGGTGGTGCGAAATCATCATTTGCAGGAACATTTCATCGAACTGGGCGTCTTTGGCGTCTTTGAGTTTATCCATCTGGCCCATCATATCCATCATCCCAGGAACACTCATCGAGTCGGTAAGAGGCTTGGCGTTATACCAGCTAGCCAGCCAGCCGGTCATATCGGTGATCTCCTTGGTCTGAGCCGAGATAATATCCTGGGATAACTTGATCAGTTCCGGCCGCTTGGTGTTGGCAGGAACCAGCTTCGCCATATCAATAGCCGACTGGTGATGCACGATCATTTCCTGCATAAACTTAACCTCAAAATCCTGCCCGGTCAGATTCTTCAGGCTCTCCGTCATGGGGTCATTAGCGGAAGGGGTCATGGTCGTTGAGCCGTGATCCATACCTGGCATAGCCGTAGTAGCGCCAGCCGCCGAAGCCGAAGCTGTCATACCAGCCATTGCCGTAGTGGCCGCCGGGGTAGCCATCACCGCCATAGTTGTGCTCGCCCTAGCAGTAGTTGCGGCAGTGGTTGATGTTGCGGCTGCTGTTGTAGCCATACCAGCCATTGTTGTTGTAGCGGTTCCAGCAGCGGTAGTCATACCGGCCATAGCTGTAGTAGTTGGGGCGGCCGAGGTTGTCGAAGCCGCAATTGTCGTACCAACCGTAGCGGCTGGTTGCGCATTAGAGGTAGAGGTATTGTCACCACAGGCAGCTAGAACCAAACTGACCAGCAATCCCATTACGAACAAGAATAAAAAGCTTCGCTTCATCCAGAAAAATCTCCTATCATAATTGTTACGTTTCCAAACTTTCACTACTCTATTTTCCTAACAGATAGGGCATTATATGTAAATCAAATACTACTGTCAATAGTATTTAACTAAATTATAATCTAAAGGTTTTGAGAACCAGTATGGTAGATCTCCATTGTACTTTCGACCAATATTAACGGGTTTTCCAGATTCGTTGGCTCATTAAAGTGTCTTAAAGAGACTATTCCATGGCGAAGAATTGTTTTCAATTGGTAGTGAAAGTACTAACATAGGTTCGAAAAAAGTCAGATATTTATGTTTTTGAGTTTGTTAGGTATTTAGGAGGGAGTGTTGTATAAGTTATTGAATTCGAATGTCCGCAAAAGGCTAAATTGATTCCATATTGAATTTTACCTGAATTTTGGACCAACTTCTTCAATTTTGTGACCCATAGGATAGCTTCTCTTTGAACCTTTACTTCGTAAAAGTGGTTTTTTTTGTTCCGGAAACAAGTTGACTAGCCCAGCCCGTAACTTTAATGCAAAATTTACCAAACCACGAATAATTTTAGGTGATCTAGGAAAGCCGAAAGCTTTTAAGAGGGATTCGTCCAAGAGGGCATAAATAAAGGGCCGACCGAAAGGCCGTAAAAACTTTGGCAAAAACCAACCCAGAAACATATCAACGTTGAGATCCGCTATTTTGTGGGCTGCCTCGGAATAAGCGAAATTGTCCTGCTCGTAATTGAGGCTGAACCGCTCGAACTCGTGATAATCGTTCGGAAGCTCTTTGTTGTTCATTCGCCGGCCAGCCTCCCTCATATAATAGAAGAATCCCGGCTTCTCCTGCGCTGTCAATGGCCGCCAGCCGAAGCGCCCCATCCAGCGAATTGGCACATACATAAAGGTAGAGAGCACATAGTGCATCTCATGATTTGGAATGGTGTAATGACCGTGCATCTTATTCATCCGGCTAAAAGCTGTCCGGCCGGCCTTAGTATCGAAGCCGTTCTCGAATATGGTACTCAGGATTAAATCGGTAGCATCGTAGCGCTTCTGAGTACGGTGAGTAAACTCGCCAGTGTGCTGAAGCAAATTAGCTATACCTGGCACCGCAAAAGTCCGAAACAGCGCCATCTCGCCAGAGCGAGCAACATCAAAAGGAAATTCGTAGCATGCCAGTAGGTAGACGATCCGCTCGTAATCCTTTTGGGGGTCGAGCGTAAGAACTTCTTGCAGAGCATTATGTCGTGCGCGCAGCATAATCACCTTTGAGTTTCTTTTTGAGCTGATCCGCCAGCCAGAGGAAAAAAGCCGTTTCCTGTTCAAGGCTAATCGTCTTGCTCTTGGCCGGTGCCAGCGCCGCCAGACTTATTTTATGGGAAAGAGTTTTAGCGACCTCAATTTTTCGGGTGTGCCAATGAAATCGTGCCAGAGTGGCAACTCACTCTCCGGGTTAATAGACAGGTCGAGCGGAGCGCCGGCGGCTAACAACGAATGGGTAGACAGCACCAGGATTCTAAACTTTATCAGCTCGTGAACTATAACTTTCAGCATCCATCCTGGGGATGTTTCCCGGATCGGATCAGTGTAAATAAAAGGATTAGTATAAGTTTCACTGGGAAAAAGGTTCAACAGGTGTTGGTAGAGCCACTGGAGCTTTTTAATTTTCCGGCGGTTAAAGAAAGGCTCAATTTTAGATTCATAGACGATAAAAGCCTTCTAAATTTTGACGCTACTTCCCAAACTGAGACACCCTTGCCTTTTTACTGGACTAACTATTGCAATAGCTTTGCTAACTGTTACATTGAGGTTAAATAAACAAGACAGGTAACGGTTTGATTTTAGATTGGTTTGTATTTGCGAGCAAGGTTTTGTTTACAGACCCTGGCCTGCTATATAATATTCAAAATGAAGTAATACTGATGGTTTGTTAGCCAGGGCTCCTTAAAGGTTATGCTAATATATTCAGGCCATTACCTTATAGTAATGGTCAGGTCAGTCGAAACTTTTAATCAGGTAATTACAAATGAGATGAGGTTTGATTGGCAAATGTATTAGTGGTAGAAGACGAAGCTTCTCTCCTGGAGCTTCTCAGTGAAGTTGTGAAGGATTTGGGGCATAAAGTTTTGTGCGCCAGTAACGGGCAGGAAGCGCTGGCTATTTTGGAACTGGAACCTACCGACCTGGTTATTTCGGATGTGATGATGCCCGTCATGAATGGGTATACGCTGCTGGAGCAAATAAACCTCAGACCACACTGGAACAAAATACTCACAATTTTAATCAGCGCGGCCCCTATCGACCGCAACCATAAGCCTCCGGCGAACGCCTATGTCTCCAAACCATATAATCTGAATCTGCTGGAAGACTTAATTCAAAATTTAGCTAACTAATAGCCGGGGTTTAATTTCAGTCTTGTTTTGGCCGGTCCGGGTCCAGGTCTGGCAAGAACCCCGCGCCTACTGCACCACTTTTACCTGTACCTGGCTTTTCCTCTGGGCGTGGCCCGAATGCCTGTTACCTGTTTATTAACTAACTGCCTGCCCGGAATCTTCACCCTGGAAACCTGTTACAAAATAAATTTTAAGGCTGCTGCTACCACTTACTATGCACCTTCAGAGCTGGAAACCGGCTTTTTCGTCACTTTTCAGACTGCGGCTTTTCAACAAAGGTATCTACCGGCGGGCAGCTTTTCATTCTGATTACACCCTTCCCCAACCAAACTTCCACAACCAAGCCTGTAGCTATCCACTCCGCAATAACTTTACTTAATTTACTTTTTCTTACTCTTACCGGATTTCTTTTTGAGCAAATCCCTGTTTTGTCTCTGAACAGGTGTTTGAGTTGACTCGGTTAGGTCATAGGATAGCTCTTCTAAAAGTGCTGTTTCACTCTGGAAGGGCTGCAGGACTTTGATACCGACCTCGTTCTCGATGGTAAATTCCCTGATACTCAGGTCATAGATGCTATCGCGCATCTTCAGTACCGACACCACCCTGAAGAGACGTGATTCGTAAGCCAGTTGCCGCAGTAAAATAAGATTTTCAGCCAGCACGGTGAAAACGGTATCGCTTAAATCCAGTTCGGTGCCGATCAGTTTACTGATAGTGTAGGTATACAGAGAGGTAATACCCTTTGACTTAAAGTACCTGTCAAGAGCGGTGGTGTAATTGCGGCTGCGACCATCCGGGCGGCAGGCTATCTCCAGTTCTAAAACCCCGTCTATCACCACTCGTTTGATGCCGTATTCTTCGACAACCTGTTTGATCCGGTAGGCTACCAGGTCCGGTTCTAACTCGACCGAGGGGATACTCACAAAGACAAGCAGGTTGGATATAAGAGGCGTTCTTAAATCGAGGTTAAAGCGCGCCGCTTTATTGACCAGACTGGTGAGGTCCTCGTAAAAACCGACATACAGGGCAGGCTCCCCTATATTAATGCCTTCTATGAGGTAGTGCAGGCTCAGCAAAGTTTTGCCAACGCCGGGGGAGCCGGCTACAAAGGTGGATGAATTTGGAATGATACCGCCATTTAACATCTTTTCCAGTTCCGGCAGCCCAAATCCTAACCGGGACCCGAGTTTAGCGACCGGGACCGTATCACCTATCAGGGCGGTCAGTTCGCTGGTGAAGGCAGCTTCAAAATCAATTTGAGACTCGAGTCTGGGAAAGAATACCAGCCCGTTGTTGTTAAACTTATAGGTATGCCGCCCCTCCAGCCTTTTCATGCCCCGTAACTTGTGGACCTCCACCCGGTGAATTTCCCCGGCACCCTGGATGTGGGAATACAGCCCGATAATGCCGTCCGCGCCGGTCAGCACTCCACTGGCATTGTTGTTGACGTAGGCTCCTTCCAGGGCTAAAAAGGCTGTAATACCCAGGGTACCTAGCTGAGAGGAAAGCTGGTTAAGGAAAAAGCGGGTATCCTGAAGCGAGGTGAAGCCATCCAGCAGGGCGCCCAGACCATCAATAACTACCAGGCTGGCCCGCTCTTTTCGGGCAGTATTTACTATAAAAGTCCCTATTTCTTGGGGGGCTTCCTTTTCCCTGGATATTAGAGCAGTGAGAGAAAAGAATTTGACCTGGCTATCAAGTTTGTCCTGATCGAAGAAGTTAAAGCGTTTCATGTGGGCTATCACTTTATCGTGCGGCTCGGAAAGGGTACTAAAGTAAATAGCTTTAGGAGAGGGAGGGGTAGCTGAAGAAGATGTTGGCGCGGCCGTTGTGGCTGAACTCTTTGACCGCCCGGTACTGGTACGAGTGGCTTTCGGCAACGGTATGATATTAACGGCGTCTGCGGCTGCCGGAGTAATAGAAGCTTCAGAGGGTAATGTTTGGCCCTCGGCTTCCTCAGCCTTGGTCAAATAATCATTGGAAGCCGTAGAGGTGGCTGGCGAACCGGTCCAGGTAAAACATAGCTGCTGCAGGAGGGTCGTTTTGCCGGTACCCGGTTCCCCTACCAGCATAATTAAACTGCCGGAAGGAATACCACCACCCAGGATAGTATCTAAGCCTTCTAAACCGGTTTTGACAAATCCAACCTGGCTGGCGTTTGGACTGGAACTCATTTATTTTTCTTTCCTGGATGACTTTAATTTATCACTTTACACAACCAAACGTGTAAGGATTTTGATTGAGGGGAAACTAAAGTTTTACAGAAATATATTCCCTTACTTACACAGTACCGGTTATCAGTTATCTTTAGTGGTACTGAAGCCACTCCTAGTAGAATCCACTATTTCTACTCTGAACTGGAAGGCTCAGGCTAGTATCTCTGGAGAACTTGAGCATATGGTCTTTAATACCACACTTTTAACTAACAATCAATATTAGTTTCCTATCTATACCCACCGGATTCCTACCCGGAAAACTCTTTTCTTTACGACAAGTGATTAAACCCCACGGCTAAAGCCGGAGGCGTCTACGGATTGATTACCGAAAGTAGCTAATCATCTTGGACTGCATCCATTTTAGAGGACCAAATTTAAAGCTAACTCCTCAGGCTGCGGTTATGGCCGCAGCCTCGAATTCTATTGGCGGCAAATAGCCAATGCTAGAATGCAGCCGCTTGGTGTTGTAAATCTTCTCAATAAACTCTCCAATATTGTCGGCTGCTTCCTGGTAGGTCTGGTATTCTTTCACATAGACCTCCTCATATTTCAACGTCTTCATGAAACTCTCCGCTTTAGCATTGTCATATGAATTACCCCTCCTCGACATGCTTATGGCAATCCCGGCCTCTTGAAGGCGACTAACATAAGCTAGACTGGTGTACTGAACCCCTCGGTCACTGTGGTGGGTCAGACCTGGCTTTACTTGCCGGCTGGCGAGAGCCTTTTCCAACGCTCCTAAGGCTAATTCGGTGTCGATCCTCTTTGAGAGTTTCCAGCCGATACATTTTCTAGAGTAGCCATCAAGTATGGTAGCCAGATAGCAAAAGCCTTTCGGCAAACTCACATAGGTTATGTCGGCGTGCCACACCTGGTCCGGTTCGGTTAGCTCTTTACCCTTGAGAAGATTCTTAAATACTGCATTCGAATGGTTAGAATGGGTTGTTATGACAAACCTTCGCTTTAGTTGGCATAGCAAATTTTCTTCTCGCATTAGGCGAAGAACTCGTTTTGAGTTCACTTTACTTACTTGTCTTGCCAGTTCCTTAACCACTCGCCGGTACCCGTAACCACCAAATTCAAGGACAATCGCCTCGATAGCTGCACACAAATCTTTATCTTTGGCTGCCCGTATAGCCTTCCTTTTCTCCCTAAGGTAATACCAGGACCGGCTGACCCCTAACCACCGGCATAATTTACGAAGAGACAACTCAGGATTTTGAGTGTGCAGCTTCGTGATCAGCTCATGACGCTTTTCTAGGTCGAGGTCTGTTTGGATAGGGCCAAGGCTTTTTTAACACGGAATTTTCTAAAGCCAGTTGACCGCAGAACCGTTCCAGTTCAGCGATTTTGGCCTCGTAGCCCAATTTTTCAGTTGGGATCTCACTTGGTTCGCAGGGAGTGAAAGCGTCCTCACCTCTGGCTTGATATTCTTTGCGCCATTTTAAGAGGCTACTTTCGGCAAGCTTGTGCTCACGACAGAGTTGAGCAGGTCGTTTTTCTCCGCTCTCTATCTGCTTACAGAGTTGGATCTTAAATTCTCGGCTGTGAAAGCGTCCGTTCATTTTCTAACTTCTCCTTTTACCATAAAAGTATAACGGTAAACCACTGGAGGAGCTAGCTTTCATTTTGGTCCGTTCTTATGGGTTCACTCCAATCACTATGATGGAGTAAACCAGGACCAGGACGGCGTTTGAGAAGTGCCATGGTGAGGGCTTCTTCGACCAACTTGCCATCTCTTTGCGTTCCCATAGCCCAGCCTAGCACCAACCTGGAATAAAGATCTAGAATGACAGCCAGATATAACCAGCCCTCACTCGTCCAAATGCCTGTAATGTCGCCAGCCCATTTACGGTTAGGAGCCTCGGCCTCAAACTCCCGGTTTAACTTGTTTGGTGCTATCGGGTCGTTGTGCTGGCTATCTGTCGTGCGGGTCTTGTGTTTTTTAAGCCTGGGAGTTAAGCCTTTGGCTCCCATAAGGCGGGCTAGGCGCTTGCGGGAACAGCGCACCCCATCCGCTCTTAGGCTGGCATGTACCCTCGGTGAACCATAAAGCCTGCATGAACTTACAAAAAACCTTTTCGATTTGCTCACCAAGAACCTTATCCGCCTCGTCGCGAGGGCTGAGTGTTTGACCCTGAACTTGTCGGCACCATTTGTAGTAACCACTTGGAGCAATTTGTAGGGCATTACACATTCGGCTTACCCCGAATTCTTCAAGATGCTCCTTAATGAACTTGTACTTCATTTGGGGCTTTGCGAAAATATAACTACCTTTTTTTTTTACCCACAGGGTACCCCTTCGGGGCAAAATGTCACGCTCCTGACGTAAGTGTTCCACTTCCAGCCGAAGCCGACGCAGCTCTTCTTCGGCCGGGGTCTGGTGACCTTTGCCGGGAAAGGCTTGTTCTCCTTGATAAGTTAGTTGTTTTTACCACTTATAGAGAATTGAGTCGGAAATGCCCAGATCCCTGGCAATTTGGGGAACACTTTTACCACTGTTTTCTACCAGGTTGACGGCTTCCCGCTTAAATTCGGAGGTATATTTGCGCTGCTGCTTAGCCATAAATGAAATGATGCGACCTCCTTAAAAGAAGTATAGCATCTCGGCTCTTTCCATTCTCCACTTTATCGGCGTAAGGTCAATTGTTGGTTGCACCGGGCAGGTAGAGTGTAGCAACCTGCCAGGATAAGTCTGGTAGGATTAACCGGACTGGCAACCTGTTAGTGACTATGACCGGTGTGGCTGTCCGAGGCGGAATTGCCCTGACCCAGGTACCTTTCAGGTTCTTTATCGAAAGCTTTTTGCAACCGGGCGTGCAGAAATAGTAAGTCTGCCCCTGGTATTCCGACTGCTGCCTGGTTGTAGCGGTAACCACCGTCATTCCACAAACCGGGTCCGTAACCTGTGCCATCGCTTGTCTCCTTTCATTAATCGATGTTTACTTGGTTTTTTAATTTAGCTGCCTGCCTGTCACGCCAGCTTAAGAGCGACCCAGGCTTTTAGAAAATTACTACTATTAAAGTACTACCAACAATAGTAATTAGAAGGTGCTACCCTGACTTTTAACTTAAAAATTTAGCGGTTAGGTTGCTTTAGCGTAACGTTTCAGGATATTGACCACCTCGGTGATCTTCTCGTCGCCGTTACCCTGCTGAATGGCCTCGGCCATACAGTGGCGCATATGGTCTTCCATCAAAGTTAAGGAGACCTGTTCAAGAGCCGACTGGATGCTGGAAATCTGCGTCATTATATCGACACAATATTTGTCTTCCTGCACCATCCGCTGGATGCCCCTGGTCTGCCCTTCAATCCTTTTAAGCCGGTTTAATAGTTTTTGTTTATCATCGTCGTAAGACGCCATCTTACTCCCATCCTTCTGACTTACAGGTATCTTTAATGGTTACTATTCTATTTAGGATTAAATAATTACACCTCGATTATAATACCCCTATAGGGTATTTTTATAAACCTGTAAAAGGGAACCTGAATCCGGACTAACTGTTCCTGATTATCGGTTTGACTTTTGCTTGCTCTCGTACTATTGACAGTAGTAAGCTTTCAAAATATAATCGCTTTTGTAACACCTGCTCTGTCTTTGTCGTTATTTTTATTTTGCTCAAGGAACATCGATGGCTAGAATAAAACCGCTCCTTTGCGGGGAAGCGACGCGGCGCAGATCCGGCCAGCCTGTCAGGGTCAGGAAACTTTTCATTCTCAAAAGAACCGGAGGCCCAGTGTTGATATGCGAATACCTCCCGATTTAACAGCGCTGCTGATAAAAATAAAGGATTTGGCCTTCGAATTCGGTCCGATTCTAGTAATTGCCATAACTTTAATCGCCACTTTTCTAACTCTTGTGGATACCAGGGGATTGTTGACCACAACCACAGTCAAACTGTCTTCCCCTGAAGGGAAAGGTAAGGGTAAAGAAAAAGAGAAAGGTAAAGACTGGCGAAACTGGATCGTAGCCTATTTGCAGGCCGGCACCCCTGACAGGGAGAAACTTAAAACCCTGTATGAGTACGGCTGGCCGCCTCCTCCACCCAAGTATCCGGCCGGGGCCGGGAAGCTAATTTTAGAGGCGGGGGCAATAAGCGTGTCGGTAGGCACAATCCTGGCGGCTACCCTTTTAAGCCCGGTACTCGGGCTGGTCCGGTTTGCGGGTGGCAGCCTCTTTTTCCTTATAGGCAGGTTGGTGGACGATCATGAGCGGGCCAAACCTGTGGAGGGCAAAGAAAGCGGTGAAACCCCTGGAATTTCTAAAGGTAGTGCCAGGAACCTGTCCAGCTCAAAAGAACCGGACCTTCGAACCACGACCTTCGAGAAGAAGGGGGTTTCCGAAAAGGCGAAAATAAAAAAACTAAATGAGGGCTACTCCGCCACTTTTTTAGGCCGGTTCTGGCAATGGTGGAACCGCGAGTTTGATTTCTACATGGGGCGAACGATTTTTAACTTTCTGCTGGCAGCCCTTGTGACGATTTTTGTACCTTTAAGACTGGTTGAAAGCTGGTTTGGAGCCGGTCAGTGGACCGGACCGCTGCTGGTCCCAGTGGTCGGTCTGCTGCTCCGGCCCGGCGCACCCGGCAGTGAAACCGCCCTGGCCCTGGCCCTTTTTATAAAAGGAGCCGGGACCGGTAGCGGAGCCGCCGCCCTGCTGGCTTTTCCGCTAATTAATTTGATCGGTCTGGCCCAGCGCTGGCAGTATTACGGATTCAAATCCACTCTGAAATATTCTGCGGTTGCCTGGCTGGTTGCCAGCGGGATAGGGGTGCTTCTTGAAATTTCTGGAATAAATGCCAACGTATAAAAGTGAAAGGAAGCTTGACCGCATTTATTTTCCCTTTAAGGGCCAAGATAATTCATGCAGTCAGTCATACAGCAATGCACCATGGAGTTTTGAGAAGGTCTGAACTGTAACTGAAGTAGCCGCCAAGCTGGCCGGTGTAACTGATAGAGGCAAGAAATGAAACGGGGTTTGTTTTTCGCAGGAATACTAATTTTATTAAGTCTGGTGCTGGCCGCCTGCGGGGAAGAGGCCCCACAGACGCTTGTGCGGGAATATGCCCCCCGGATCGGGTATCTGGCACCTGACTTTGAACTAAAAGACGACCATGGCAGCCCGGTAAAACTCAGTGATTATAAGGGCAAGCCGGTATTGATTAACTTCTGGGCAACCTGGTGCCCCCCCTGTCGGGCCGAAATGCCGGAAATAGAGGCGGCCTATCGAAAGTATCAGAGCCAGGGGTTAGTGGTGCTAGGGATTGATGCCCGCGAGGATATACCGACGGTCAGTAAATATGTCGCCGACGGCGGTTATAGCTGGACCATGCCCATGGACTATAACGGGGAGATTATCGCTACCTATGGTGTCGCAGCCTTCCCGACCAGTTTTTTTGTCGACCGGGACGGATTTATTCGGGCCACCCAGGTCGGTGGGATGGATAAAAGAGGTCTTGAGGACCGGTTGACTAAAATTCTATAGACCCCGGGTTAAAAACTAGCCCTTATAGGGGGTTCTACATCTTTCTTACCCGAATATTACATTTCACCAGATCGGCTTGGGCTTTGTTTGAAACCCATAAACGAAATGTAAACAACCGCTTATTGTGGCAAAGATGAGGGAATGGACAAAGAATCTCGGACCGCCGCCAGGCGAAACCGGTCTGGCCGCCTTCCTGCGCCTTTTGCCAGGCGGCTGGCGGCTCCCTGCGTGAGTAAGCAAAGGTCGCTGCAGCAGGCAGGTAGGTTTTACTATTAGGTAATGTCAGCGTGCCAAACTTGATCCGGCTCGGCTAGCTCCTTGTCCTTGTCCTTTAACACATTCTTAAATACCCCATTCGAGTGGTTAGAATCGGTGGTTATGACAAACTTTCGTTTTAGCTGGCACAGCAAACCTTCTTCTCGCATCAGGCACAGAACCCGTTTTGAATTCACCTGCCAACCTCGCCTTGCCAGCTCCTTAACCCCTCGCCGGTATCCATAACCACCAAATTCAAGCACAATCGCCTCAATGGCCGCACCCAAATCTTTATCTTTGGCCGCTCGGACAGCCTTCTTTTCTTCCGCAGGTAATACCATGACCGGCTCACTCCCAGCTACTGGCACAGTTTGGGAAGTGACAACTGTGGATTTAGAGCGTGCAGTTTAGTGATCAGCTCGTGCCACCTGGCTAGGTCGGAGTCTGTTTGGATTGGGCCAAGGCTTTTTTAACAAGGAATTCTCTAAAGCAAGCTGACCGCAGAGCCGTTCGAGTTAGGCAATTTTAGCCTCGTAACCCAGTTTCTCAGTTGGAATTTTATCTGGTTCGCGAGGAGTGAAGGCGCCTTCACCCCTAGTTTGATATTCCTTGCGCCATTTTAGAAGGCTACTTTCGGCAAGTTTATGCTCCCGACAGAGTTGGGCTGGTCGTTTTTCCCCGCTCTCGATTAGCTTGCAGAGCTGGATCTTAAATGCTCGAGTGTGAAAGCGTCCGTTCATTTTTTTAACTTCTCCTTTACCTTAAAAGTATAGCGGTAAATTCTTGGAGGAGCTAGCTTTCAGTTTGGTCCGCTTTTATGGGTTCACTCCACCTGGGGCTGGTTGCTTTCCAGGAAGCCGTTGTGCCGGAATGGGGTAATCGCCTGAGCGCCCATGTAAACATGCCAAAAGTACGCAGGATAATCACCAAGGCTAGCTGGCCGGCCCTGTTCGGCGCCGGTATTCTTATCGGCCTGTGTACTGTCCCCTGCTCCGGCGCGGTCTATCTAGCCGTGCTGGCCTTGCTTTCTACCCAGGCTACGGTTTTGCAAGGGGTAACTTACCTGGCTCTCTACAATCTGGTTTTTGTGGTACCGCTGGTAATAATCCTGGTCCTGGCCGGCAGCCCACCGGTCTACCGTAAACTGGGACGCTGGTAAGTGCACAAACGGGTGTATCTAAAGCTGGGGACGGCCGCAATGGCGATTGGAGTGGGCTTACTCACGCTGCTGGTGGTCTAATACGCCGGTTTCAATCAACGAAGAATCTGGAGCCAGGGTAAACATGTTTACCCTGGCTCTTCTTATGTCTAAATAATTACTAAGCATTTCCTCAGTTTAACCTAAGTAGTTACTAAGCCTTTCAGGTTAAAGTAAGGTTGTGAACAAGTAGGACAGATGTCCCAAAGGAGAAAGTTATGGCAAAAATAATTTTAGAAAAAACTACTACTCTTTCGCCGCCGCCGTTCTTGGTAGTCGATCCGGTCTGCGGCATGGAAATCGATCCGGGCCAGGCCGTTGGAAAGCGCCGATCAGGCGAGAAAACTTATTATTTCTGTTCAGACAACTGTCTGGCGCAATTTGACCGGAAAAATACCTCTTCAGATCAAGGGCCAGCCAGGCTGCCGGACCAGCCAGGGGCTTTGCAGCGGGTCGAACTTCCGGTGAGCGATTTGGAAGGATATCAGGGGGCCAGTCGCCTGGAGGAGCAACTTACGAGGCTGCCTGGCGTCCAGAAAGTGGAGGCAAATTCTACCGCCAGACTTGTCCGAATTGATTATGACCAGGGAACCGCCCATCTCAACACGATCGTAAAAGCCGCCAGGGCGGCCGGCTTCACAGTTGGCGCCGCCAGCACTCAACTGAGTATACAGGGGATGCATTGCGGCTCCTGCGTAAGCACGCTCGAAGAAGCCTTACAAAAAACGCCCGGGGTACTTTCGGCCGGGGTTAACCTTGCTACCGGACAGGCCCGTGTGGAATATCTGCCGAGTCTGGTCGACCTTTCCGGCCTTACTGCCGCGATTGAAGCGGCCGGTTATACAGCCGGTAAAGCCCCGGCCGCCAGCGAGGCCGGAATAGACCGGGAAGAACAAAC
>MKTJ01000061.1:102411-106319 GCA_001898225.1 Chloroflexi bacterium 54-19 | reverse complement strand
AAGCTCGCCAAAAGCTGCAAAATCGTTATCCTACTTATCAATCAATTCTAGACTAACTACTAGTTCGTTTTTATATAAGTCTAAAAATATAGCGGGGCGGGAGCTAACTTAACTCCCGCCCCCTTTTATAACTATTGCTCCGTTGCCGGAGAGCTAAAGGTTCTTCCCAGGACTACAGGTTAGACTGGCCGGGCCGCCAGTTGGCACCGCAGCGACCGCCGGTCTGCAACGCCTGGATAACCCGGAGGGTTTCGTCCACGTTGCGGCCAACGTTCAGGTTGTGGATGACCTGGTATTGCAAAATGCCGTCCGGGTCGATGACGAACAGCCCGCGCAGGGCCACGCCTTCTTCCTCAATCAGGACATCGTAAGCGCGGCTGACGGCCAGGGTCTGGTCGGCGGCCAGCGGATAGTTGACGCCACCCAGGCCGTTCTTGTCGGCGGGGGTTTCGATCCAGGCTTTGTGGCTGTACTTGCTGTCAGTGCTTACGCCCAGGATTTCAGCGTCAATTTCCTTGAAGTCTTCGATTCGTTCGCTGAAAGCGGTAATTTCGGTCGGGCAAACGAAGGTGAAGTCCATCGGGTAGAAGAACAGGACCAGCCATTTGCCTTTGTAATCGGACAGACTTACTTTTTCGTTAAGGGTTTCGAGGTCTTTGGTGCTCTCCATGGTAAAATCAGGAGCAGGATTACCAACTAACGGCATTATATATCTCCCTTCAGGTCACTATGCTTTTAGCATTTCCAGGCATAGTGATTTAATAAAGAACAGTATTAATTTTCCAGGCTGATTAATAGCAATTCAGCCTTAGTCCAGTAAAAGTTGAACTCAACAGCGCCCTTATCTTACAACTTTGTTATAAACTTGTCAATAAGAATTCTTATTTAGAATCATTTCTTAAATAATGTTTAATGATTCTTAATAAGCAATAATTACTAATATTTAATATTCGCCTAACTTTTACCTCTGGGGATGGCACATATATTGCCTTTAAGATTAGTAGGAAGCAAAATAATCCGGGAAAAGCCCGGAGCCTCGCAGGCATGCTTCGAAAAGCTAACGGATGAGTTAGAAAGCTCTTGGAAAACGTGAGAGCAGCGATGGGGCCATCAGGGTTGCCCAAGGGTAGCGGCAAACCGCCCTATCAAGGTTGTCGTAAGACCGACTGGCGGTCGGCGGCAATCGAGAAAGGAGAAAAATGACTCAAGCCTATAATCGAACCGGTCATACCGTTGTGGGTGTATTTGAAGACCCGGCGGACGCGGAACAGGCCATCAATGATTTAAAGGTCGCAGGGTTCACCCCTGATTCCCTATCGGTAGTCGCCAAAGACCGGAATGTCCAGCGCGACCTGACCGAAGCCAGCGGGAATGAAGCCGGGCAGGGCGCCCTTGTCGGGTCGCTCGGCGGCGGTACCCTTGGTGCGGTCCTCGGCTGGTTACTGGCCGGTGGGACGGCCCTTATTCCGGGCGTTGGCCCGATTGTCGCCGCTGGTGTCTTTGGCGCGACGGTCGGGGGTGCTTTAATCGGTGGTACCCTGGGCGGGATTACCGGGGCCCTCGCAGGTGCGGGTGTGCCTGAAGATGAAGCCGCCGAATATGGGGAACATGTCAAGAGCGGCAACTCACTGGTAACGGCCTACGCCGCCAACGGCCAGCTTATGGAGGCTGCGCTGGATGTCTTCAGTCGCAATAAGGCGGTCAGCACCCGTTACTACGATTTGACCAGGCCGGGTCCGGGGCAGGTCTATTCCCGGAGCGATACTACCGGCGAATACCCTGGTGAAGTAAACAAGTATCCCTACGATACCGACTCCGCCGGGACTACTGGCGATTACGAAGCGGTTTCCCCGACGAACCCGCCAATGACGAGTGACCTCGGTAATGACCATCCTCGTTACGGCACGGTCGCTACGGATGATGGCGAGTCGGTCGGCACGGTGGCGAACCCGCCGGGCCAAAACCAGCCTTACCGTGAAACACCTTATACCGAGCGCGGCCAGACCCTAGGTGATGACACCTATCCGACTGAACGCGTTGACAAAGACGGGTTTCCGCCTCGCGCGATGTAAATCTGTTAAAATAGCTCACAAGCCCGGTTGTCCTACGACGCCGGGCTTTGTGCCGTTCTAGGCAATTATGTAAAAATGGGTAACTTTGGGTAAGGATTAATTATTATGAACCTGGGCCTGGCAGCCTCAATCTTTGGGTTTATTTTCGTGGCGGAGTTACCGGATAAGACCGCTATTGCTTCCCTGGTACTGGCGACGCGTTTCAAACCCCTGGTCGTTTTCGCGGGAGCGGCGCTGGCTTTCATTATTCAAAGCCTGGTCGCTATCCTGGTCGGCGGCCTTTTCTCACTTTTGCCGGAAGCAGTCGTCCACCGGGTCGCCGGGGCGCTATTTCTGGTTTTCGCCTTTTTTATGTGGCGGGATGCCGGTAAGAATGAAGACGCCGAAGAAGAAGAAACTATCGAAAAGGAAATCGCCGGTAAAAAACAAACCTTCTGGGCCGGTATGTGGACCGCCTTTATCGTCGTTTTCCTGGCGGAATGGGGCGATTTGACCCAACTTGCCACGGCCACGCTTGAGGCCAAGTATCGTGACCCCGTGACGGTTTTTATAGGGGCAACCCTGGCGTTGTGGGCGGTTTCGGCCATCGCGATTGTTATCGGCAGCCGGGTCAGGACCATTTTCAACCCGGAGATTACCAAGAAAATCGCCGCTGTTATCTTCGCCTTGCTGGGGGTGGCCCTGGTGATAGGGATTTTATAATTCCCCGGTTTTTTTATTTCTTTCGAAGATTGAGCTAGATTTCCTATAGCCTTTAAACTCGGCTGGCGTTATGCTTAGTCGAGTTTTTTATTTTCCATTTACACCGGATAAGAATTAAGTTGTCTGCTAGACAAGTTATAGTACAAAGAAAGTCTGCAACTATAAAGCAGGGTCAAAAACTTGTCATTCTGTAGAAGGCTGTACACACAAATACTTGGTAAGGACGAAGGGCCTTCTACAGAATCTCCGCGCCGTTGGCGGAACGCAAGACCAAAGACCTTGCTAGGTCTAAAGTGTGGCAGATCTAGCCCTGATTCTGCCGGAGATGTAGGTTAGTTTTGGGCTGTACGCAACGCCAACGGCGCGAGATTCTGTAAGCCACCGTTCGATTGTGGCAAATCTCTTTCTAGAAGTGGCTTACAGAATGACAAGAATGTATGACACTTCTTTATTAACAGAGTAATAGAGTATAACAAGAATAATAAAAGGTATTTATAGTTTTGTGGCAACCGCAAACCTGACAAGTGCTCCCGCGCAAACCTCTACGTCTGACCTCCGGCGTTTGCTTCTGGCAAAGCCGGACCGGACCGCGCTGGTCTTAACCGGGTTGGGCCTGGTCTTGCGGTTAATCGGGCTGGGGGCGCGACCTCTCTGGTTTGACGAGGTTATCAGCGCAGTCTACGCCCGGCAGGATTGGCCCGATTTGTTGCGCCTGAACGCGGGAGATAACCACCCGCCCGGCTACTACCTGGCCCTGAAACTCTGGATAACCCTGTTCGGTTACGATGATTGGGTGGTGCGCCTCTTATCGGTGCTGCCGGGAGTGGCGGCTATCTGGTTGGTCTGGCAGGTCGGTCGCCGGATTTTCCCTGCGCAACCGGGCGTAGCCTTGATCGCGACGGCCCTGACGGCTTTCTCACCCTTCGAAATTTATTTCTCCCAGGAAGCCCGCAACTATTCCGCCCTGCAATTCCTGGTCTTGCTGGCAACCTTCTTCTGGCTGCGGGCGCTGGCCCACAACCGCTGGCGGGACTGGCTCGGTATGGGTCTGGCCGGGACGCTGGGCCTGTTTTGCAATTTCACCACCGCCTTTTACCTGCTGGCGCTGGGCCTGTTACCGCTGGTCCTGTGGAA
>MKTJ01000061.1:48878-102364 GCA_001898225.1 Chloroflexi bacterium 54-19 | reverse complement strand
CCGCGACCGGGATTGCCAGTGGTCTACTGCTCTGGCCGAAGCTCTCGACCCGCCTCGACACGATTAAGGGCAATTTCTGGATACCCGCGCCCGACCCGGTTATCGTCCTGCGGACTTTTTATAGCTTTCTTTTCGGGGTGTTCGAGCCTGGAACATTTTTGCTGGCTTTCGCGCTGGTGGTGGTCTTGCTGTTCCTGGTGGCCTGGCAGGCCGGGCGAGGGCTTTTTTCGTCCGAAAGACCGCCCCTGGCCCTGACCGGTTGGCTGCTGGTGGTCCCGATGGCCTTGCTGGTGGTTGTTTCCTATATCTTCCAGCCGCTTTATCTCGACAAGGCCCTGATTGCCTGCGCCCCCTATTTCTACCTGCTTTTGGGCTGGACCGCCCTCCACAATCGCAAAAGAGGAGGCTGGGTGCTGCCCACTGCGCCGCTGGCCCTGGCAGTGTTGCTCGGCTTCTGGCTGCTGCCGGGGATGTATAGCGGGCAGACCAATCCCTTTTATATCGCCCGGTACGATGCCATTGCCGCCAACCGCTACCTGAACCAGAACTCGCAGCCGGGCGACCTGGCCGTAGACGTAACCGATATTGGCTGGCTACCGCTGGTCTATTACAACGAGGGTTTAGCGCCGGAAAAGCTACCGCTCAAAGAATATCCGTTCCCCAATATTTTCCCGGCTTTGCTCGACCAGATGCACACCGCCTGGATTAGCGAGGACCAGATTGCCCACCGGACGGGCCGGACCTGGCTGATTTTCGAGCTAAACGTGCCGCCCGGCGAGTTGAGCAGCGCACCCCAACCTTTCGACCTGAGTCAAACAATCGCCTGGATGCACAGCCCCGATTTCCAGGCGCAAACCCTACAAACTTTTCAAAGTAAATATAAAGTGGTCCAGGCGGTCCGGCTGGACCGCCTGTTACTGGTCCTTTTCGAACCGGCCTAAGCTACGAGCTTAAGCGTCGAGGCGATAGACCCGCCGGGCGTTGTCGGCCCAGAGCTTGCGGCGGGCTTCCGGCGAGAGGTGGGAAGTAAGGTTGTTGAGAGTTTCGACCCAGCGGGTGTAGCTCGTCGCCTGGTAGGCCACCGGCCAGTCGCTGCCGAAAATTACCCGGTCCTCGCCGAAGACTTCCAGCACGTGCGCGACATAAAGAGCGAGGTCAGCCTGGGTCCAATTATCGAGGTCGGCTTCCGTCACCAGGCCGCTCACCTTACAGGCCACGTTCGGCAGCCCGGCCAGTTCGGCCAGGTTTTCCCGCCAGGGGTCGAGTTCCCCGGCCTTGATGTTTGGCTTGGCGATATGGTCGAGGACGAAATTTACCTCCGGACAGCGCCGGACCAGTTCGATAGCCCCCGGTAACTGGTGGTTGATGATGCAGATGTCGAAGGAGAAGCCGTAGGCGGGCAGCATTTTAACTCCTTCGATAAAGGCCGGTTGGAGGCAGAAAAAGGGGTCGGCCTCGCCCTGAAGCAGCCGCCGGATGCCTTTGACCACCGGCCCAAGGGCGGCCAGGCGGTCCAGGTAGTGGCGGGTGTGGTGACCGTCTTCCAGGGGCGCGGCGGCCACAATCCCCTTTAGCCGCCGGTCCTGTTGGGCTAACCCCGCGACCCACTCCGCCTCCAGAAAGGCGTAATGGGGGTCTATGCCGGCTTCCACGAAAACAAAACTTTCCGGGGCCACTTCCCGGCTGTGCTGGTCGAACTCGGCCAGGCCGTACTCCCGGTCCAGGGTGGGGTTGCCGTCAATCCAGCTAACCCGGAAGTTATCTTTATCCCAGAGGTGGACGTGCGTATCTATAACCGGAACATCGAGTAAGGGCATATTTTCCTTTCACCGCTATTTAGCAACTTCGATAAAACCAGTAAAAGCGTTGTTATAAAATATCTTTCGCCAGGTTTTCGAGACCTTCCAGGTCGTCCATGTTGAGCCATTGGAGCATGGCCCGCTGGGCCCCGGCCTGTTCGAATTCGGCCAACTGCTCCCGCACCTCGGCGCCGGTCCCGACCAGGATGCCCCGCTCTTTGAGTTGGGCCGGGGTCTGGCTGGTGGTCGCCAGGCGGCGGTCCAGGGCGGCCTGGTCTTTCCCGTAAAAGATATTGGTGGTCAGGGAGCGCCGGACCGAGGCCGGGTCGCGCCCGTTTTCTACCACCAACCGGCTCAGTTCGGCGTTAAGTTCGGCGTACTTTGCCGGGTTGATGACGTTGCCGTTCCATTCCGAGGCGTATTTCGCGGCCAGGGGTAGGGTCCGTTTGGGTCCGGTGCCGCCAATCAGGATGGGCGGACCGCCGGGCCGGGCCGGGCGCGGCAAAAGAATGGCATCGTGCAACTGAAAGTATTTGCCTTCAAATTCGACCGGCTGGTCGCTCTTGAAAAGGCGGGTAATGACCTGTAACCCTTCCTCGAACCGGGCGAAGCGTTCGGGAATCGGCAGTAAATCCCAGCCGTAGTTGTGGTGTTCGCGCTCCTGCCAGCCTGCCCCCAGGCCCAACGTGAGCCGCCCGCCGCTCAGGTCGTCCACGGCGCTTGCCATGCGGGCGGTCATGGTCGGGTGCCGAAAAGTTACCGGGCTGACCATCGAGCCGAACTCAATCCGCCTGGTATGCCCGGCCAGCCAGGTTAACGAGACCCACAATTCCAGCGAATCCTGGTCCGGCGTTTCCGGGTTGGTGTAGTGGTCCGAGCGGTACAGCCCCACAAATCCCAGGTCTTCGACCGCCCGGGCGATGCGCTGCCAGCGCGACCAGTTAAGGCCGTTCTGGCCCTCTATCATTATGGCGACTTCTATCACCGGTTTAGCCTCAATTCAATGTAATGGTCAGTTCGTCCTGGCCCGCCTCCGGGGTTACCAGCACGCCCTGGTCATTTGTTTCGGAAGCGCCGTTGGTTACCCCGGCGACTTCCCCGGTCCCGCGCAGCAACAGTTTCCAGTTGCGGGCCGAGCCTTCCGCCTTTACTTTGATTTCGTTGCCGTTCCGGCTGACTTCGATAGCCAGGGCTGTTTCGCCGGTCGTGGCCGGTACTTCCACCCGGCGGTTGGCCCCTTCGGCGAGTTCGAAGACATGGAAGGCCACGCCATCGACAAAATCGTAGTCGGGTTGGGTGTCGTTGCTGCCGAGCGGGATAATCGCGCCGGGCCGGGCCAGCAGCGGCAGGCTCATATAGGAATAGGTTTCCTTGTACCAGCGCCCGCCCTCGTAGGTTTCCCCGTTCAGGAAATGGGTCCAGCGCCCTTCCGGGACGTAGAAACTGACCTGGCCGTCGTCGGTAAAGACCGGGGCCACCAGCAGGTTGTCGCCCAGCATGTACTGGCGGTCGAGATAGTCACAGGCCGGGTCGTCGGGGAATTCGAGGACCATCGCCCGCAGGATGGGCGTGCCGGTCTGGTGGGCTTCGACGGCTTTTCCAAAGAGATAGGGCATCAGGCGGCATTTTAGTTTCGTGAAGTAGCGCAGCACGTCCACCGCTTCTTCGTCGAACAGCCACGGCACCCGGTACGATTGGCTGCCGTGTAAGCGGCTATGGGAAGAAAGCAGGCCAAAGGCGCACCAGCGCTTGTAGAGGGCCGCGGTGGCGGTCGCCTCGAAGCCGCCGATGTCGTGGCTCCAGAAGCCGAAGCCGGAGAGAGCCAGCGAGAGGCCGCCGCGCAAGGTTTCGGCCATTGATTCGAACGAGGCCATGCTGTCGCCGCCCCAGTGGACCGGGAACTGCTGGCCGCCGGTCGTGGCCGAGCGGGCGAACAATGCCGCTTCACCGATACCCAGTTTTTCTTCCAGGACTTCAAAGACAACCTTGTTATAGAGGAAGGTGTAGTAGTTGTGCATCTTGACCGGGTCGGAGCCATCGAAGTAGACCACGTCGGTCGGAATCCGTTCGCCAAAGTCGGTCTTGAAACAGTCCACACCCATATCAATTAAGGTCCGCAGCTTGTCGCCGTACCACTTGCAGGCGTCCGGGTTGGTAAAGTCGACCAGGCCCATCCCGGCCTGCCACATATCCCACTGCCAGACATCACCGTTGGGCCGTTTCAGGAGATAGCCGCCCGCCTTGCCTTCCTCGAACATGGCCGATTGCTGGGCTATGTAGGAGTTAATCCAGACGCAGATTTTTAGCCCTCGCGCTTTCAGGTCGCGCAGCATCCCGGCGGGGTCGGGGAAGACCCGTTCGTCCCACAGGAAATCGACCCAATGGAACTCTTTCATCCAGAAGCAGTCGAAGTGGAAGACGTGGAGCGGAATGTCACGGTCGGCCATCCCCTGGATAAAGCTGTTGACCGTGGCAGTATCGTAGTTGGTGGTAAAGGAGGTGGTCAGCCAGAGGCCGAAGGTCCAGGCCGGAGGCAGGGCCGGGCGACCTGTCAGGGCGGTATAGCGTTGCAGGACTTCCTTGGGGGTCGGACCGTAAATTACAAAATATTCTAAAGTTTCGCCCGGTACGCTGAACTGGACGCTTTCGACCGTTTCTGAGGCGACTTCAAGCTGGACCCTTTCGGAGTGGTTGATAAAGATGCCATAGCCGCGATTGGTCAGGTAGAAAGGAATGTTTTTGTAGGTTATTTCGCTGGCGGTGCCGCCGTCCTCGTTCCAGAGGTCGATTACCTGGCCGTTTTTGACAAAGGGGGTAAAGCGCTCACCCAGGCCGTAGACACATTCACCGACCGAGAGCATCAGCCGTTCGAGCATGAAGCGGCCTTCCGGGGTATCGGCATAGCCGCTGCCCTTCCCCGCCGTCCGGGTAATAACCTTGTTGCCATCGAGGAAATCGAGGGCCCAGGGGGCGTTACGTTTGAAACGGGCGGTAAGCTGGCCGCTGGTCAGGCTGGCCTGTTCGGTATCGGTTACAACCTGGACTTCGTGGTCTTGCGCGCCAAAAAGTTCGAACTCCGGCTTTTGGGGCCGACCACCCGCGAAGTGGGTCAGCCTGACCCCGATGATGTTCGGGGCCGGTGAGAAAAGCTTGACGGTAATCACGGGCAGATTGAGGGTATCGCCGCGACTGACAATCCGCCGGGTCGGGGCGTAAACGGTCAGGGAGTTGGCGTCGCTCAGGATTTCGTGTGCTTCGGCGGCGAAATGCGGGGTGACGCCTGGCCGCATATGCCAGAAACCATCATTAAACTTCATAGTCTCCCAATTTTCTTTTTAAGAGCCGGATTCCCTAAAGGAGCGAGGTATCCAACCCGTTTGAACTTATCGAAGTCGCACTGGTCGCAGACCAGGCCGGGCCAACCGGGAATTCGTAAAAATCGAGCGATTCGGGCCGCATTGTGATGCTGTAGCCGGGCATTTGCGGGGGCATATAGCGCCCGTTCCGCATGGTCACCGGGTCGAAGAAGTGTTCGTGCAGGTGGTCTACGAACTCCACGAGCCGGTTTTCAAGCGAGGCGCTGACTGCGATATAATCGAACATGGAAAGATGCTGGACGTATTCGCACAGGCCGACCCCGCCCGCGTGCGGGCAGACCGGTACGCCGAACTTGGCGGCCATCAGCAGCACGGCCAGGATTTCGTTTACCCCGCCCAGGCGGCAGCTATCAATCTGGCAGAACGAAATGGCTTTGGCCTGTAATAGCTGTTTGAAGATAACCCGGTTCTGGCAATGCTCGCCGGTCGCGACGCCAATCGGCTCGATGGCGCGGGCAATCGCGGCGTGGCCCAGGACATCGTCCGGGCTGGTTGGTTCCTCAATCCACCAGGGGTTAAACTCGGCCAACCGGCCCATGTTCGCGATAGCTTCACCCACGTCCCAGCGCTGGTTAGCGTCAAACATTAGCTTGAAATCCGGCCCGATAGTTTCGCGGACAATCCGGGCTCGCCGGATGTCATCCTCTAGGTCGGCCCCGACTTTTAGCTTGAAATGGGTCCAACCCGCGTCCATCCCTTCCTGGCAGAGCCGCCGGATTTTAGCGTCATCGTAGCCGAGCCACCCGGCGGAGGTAGTGTATGACGGATAGCCGTTTTCGAGCAAATCGGCTTCCCTCTGGGCCTTGGTGGGGGCGTTGCGGCGCAGGATTTCGAGGGCTTCTGCCGGGGTCAGGGCGTCGGTGATATAGCGGAAGTCGATACAGCCGACCACCTCCTCCGGGGTCATATCGGCCAGCAGTTTCCAGAGTGGTTTACCCTCGGCCTTGGCGTACAGGTCCCAGACCGCGTTGACGATAGCGGCGGTCGCCAGGTGAATGACCCCCTTTTCGGGGCCGAGCCAGCGCAACTGGCTGTCACCGGTAATATGCCGCCAGAACCCGGCCATATCGGCGGTAAATGATTTGAGGGTGCGGCCAATCACGAGATAAGATAGTGCCTTGATGGCCTCGACGCAAAGTTCGTTACCCCGGCCTATAGTAAAAGTCAGGCCATGCCCTTCCAGCCCGGCGGGGCTATCGGTATGCAAAACAACGTAGGCCGCCGAATAATCGGGGTCGGGGTTCATGGCGTCGGAACCATCAAGCGAGCGAGAAGTCGGGAACCGGATGTCTCTGGCGGTCACTCCCGTAATTGTGACTGGCATAGCTATCTCCTGTGATTGGCTTTATTAAAGGGACCTGAGTTGGGTATTAATTATTGTATACTATATTCTTTATAAAATAAAGAGAGACTTTTCGGCGTTTAACGATATAACGGGGAACGGAATTCGCCTTTTGCGTAAGGTACAGCCCCCCAAATTGTCATTCCGAACGAAGTGAGGAATCTCCGGTCCGTTGGACAATAGCACGGTCGCAGGTATATGAATTGCTTTTCGGACTTTGCATTTGCCCTGAACTGCCCTAACCTGAGAGTTGCAATTTGCATGTGTGTCAATCTATGGCTAAATTGCAGAATTACGATTCTCTGCAATATTGACTGTGACATTCGCCATCGGCGCTGCCCAAAGGGAACCCTACGGGCTTGATTCCTCGACTACGCTTGGAATGACACTATTCTAGGGTGGGTCAGACGTTAATGGTATTTTTCGGAATCCCGTTGAACGCGCCCTTTACGGGTGAACGTTGTTTCGTGCCTTTTATGGGCAAACGACTTTGCATTACTCTGCCTGACTATTGCCCTAACTTGCGACATGTCGCTCCAAAAGGGTATAATTGAACCAGATTTTCTAATTAAACCCGGCTTTTGATGCCAAAGGCGTCAAAGCGAACCTGTAATAATAATCAAGCATGTCAGCGGCTTCAGAACTCGAAAAAATAGCCCGTGAAGTGGCGGTTTGTACCAAATGCGACCTTTGTCGTCACCGGACCAATACGGTTCCCGGCGAAGGCAGTCCGCATGCACGGGTTATGTTTATTGGCGAGGCTCCCGGCTTTCACGAAGACCAGCAGGGCCGCCCGTTTGTGGGGCCTTCCGGCCAGTTACTTAATAAACTACTCGACGCTATTAAACTGCCCCGCGAAGATGTCTTTATCGCCAATGTCGTAAAGTGCCACCCGCCCCAGAACCTCGACCCGACACCCGAACAGATGGCGGCCTGCAAGCCTTACCTGGACCGCCAGATTGCCGCTATCAACCCCCGGTTGATTGTCACGCTGGGCCGTTTTTCGATGGCTCGTTACTGGCCCGGCCAGTACATTTCGCAGATTCACGGCCAGGTGAAACAGGCCGATGGTCGACTCTACCTGCCAATGTTCCACCCTTCGGCGGCCCTGCGGGACCGCGACCGGACTTTGCCGAAGTTTAAGGCAGACGGCTTGCAAATCCCGGCCCTGCTCGCCCGCGCCGAAGAACTGGCCCGCAACGAAATCTGGGGCTACCCTGTAACCGAGGAGGCCGAAGCACCAGCCCCGGCTAAGCCGCTGTCCGCGTCTGCCAAACAGCTTATTGCCGACGCCACGGCCATTTTCGAAACCAAAGTTTCGCCTGAACCGTTAAAAGAGGAGCCCGAACGGCCCGCGCCTTTCGTGGCCCCGGTGGGCGAAACCCTGCAAGCCGAAGAGGCACCTGTGCCAACCAGCCTCGCGCCTGTGAATGTTTTGTCCACCGAAGCCTTGCAACCAGAAGCGGAAGCCCCGGCGCAAACGGTCCAGGTAGTCCTGGAAGCTAGCGCGGCCCCGGAGAAAAAAGCGGCGCGACCCCGGAAGGCTAAAGCTGCTCCCGCCGAAAAGGGGGTTACTGATAAGCCCGGTGATGGTAACACTAAAAAGTCTAATGGCGCAGGAGATTTGACCGCCCTGGCGGCCCAGGCTGAAGTCGCGCCGGGTCTATCGCTGGCCGAGGCCGGGAAGACCGAGCGCAGCCGCAAACCGCAGGGGGACCCAGCCAAACCACGCAAGAAACGCCCGGAAGCGCCCGGCGAGCAGTTGACCATGTTCTAAATATGAAAAAAGACTTTCAATTTACAATTAAATCGCCGGAGACCGGCCCGCTTTCGCGGCTGGCCGGGCTTTGGGAGACCACGGGATGAAAATTTACCGTTTATCGCGGGCGGGCCGGATACGGGCCGGGGTGGTCCTTTTGACCCTGGCTGTTATCGCGCTTTACAGTGGCCGCAAAGCCCTGGGCCTGTGGAGTGGCGTTTCGGCCAAACCTTCCGACCCCAATCTTTTCGGCCTCAACTTCAATACGACCGTCCCGGCCTTCTTTTTGAGCCTGGTGGCCCTGGGTTGCCTGGCGACGGCCTGGTACGTGATCGTTGAAATGCTTTCGGAAGTGCGCCTCGACGAAAGCGGCATTTTGTTGTACGCGCCCGGCTACCGGCTTTACTATCGCTGGAATGAAATCAGCGCGATAGATGTTTTGCAGGAGCCGGAGGAAGACGCCCCGGCAACCCTGCGCGTGGCCGCGCCTTCCGACGCGGAGACGACCGCTATCCTGCCGGAGGAAGCCGAACTGGAAGAGGACGAGGAACCGGACGAAGTGGCGGCCTTTTTGAGTGAGGCCGATTTGCGGGAAAACCGCCGCCTGCGCCGCCGCCAGGTCCAGGCTCGCCGCCGCCAACTCCAGGCTATCCGGGCGCGCTGCACGCGCCCTGATGGCCGCGCCCTGAGCCCCTGGCTACGTGTCCTTTATCCCCAGGCCTGGAAGCCGGACTATCTTCTACTTTACCCGGCCCTGGAAGACCGTCCCGCCCTGATTGCCGAGATTGAGCGCCATCTCGCCACGGCCTGATTTTTGGAATTTTAAGGCTATTACGAATTAGCCTTTTAAGTTTTTATTGTGGCTTTTTAACATCACCCGGCACCTGTTCCCGGCTGGCCCCTTTTTATGGGAAAGCGGTTCAAAATCGACATGGTAACGAGCGTGGGCGGCGTTGTCCGCGCCTTTACCAGTTAAAACACCGTTTCCGCCCTTCTTACAAAGCTTTTAAAATTAGCTTTGCAGAAGGGATTTTGGGGTATGGCCTGGATTCGCGCCGGACTAAACAGGACATGAGGCTTTTTTGGACGATATACAAATAGAGGCCCCGTCGCAATCCCGTGTAAAAGTTATACCCCTGGGCGGCGTGGGTGAAGTGGGTAAAAATATTACCTGCTTCGAATATGGCGACGATATTATCCTGGTAGATGTCGGCCTGGGCTTTCCGACCGCCGATATGTACGGGGTAGACCTGGTTATCCCCGATATTACCTATCTTCAAGATAAACTCGACCACATCCGGGCTATTTTTCTGACGCACGGCCACGAAGACCATATTGGCGCTTTACCCTATCTGTTGCCTCAACTCGGTATTCGTCTACCCCTCTATTGCACCCGCCTGACCGCCGGGCTGGTCCGGGTCAAACTCAAAGAACGCAAACTGGTCGAAGGCGCCCAAATCCACGTGGTAAACCCGAACGACGTTATCCAGGCCGGGGCCTTCAAAGTGGAGTTCTTCCGGGTATCCCATTCGGTGCCGGATGGGGTGGGGCTGGCAATTACCAGCCCGGCAGGCTTAATCGTCCATACCGGCGACTTCAAGTTCGACCAGACCCCCGTGGACGGTAAAGTAACCGAATTCGGCAAGCTGGCGGAAATCGGCAACCGGGGTGTGGATCTCCTGATGAGTGATTGCGTTCACGTCGAGTCGCCGGGCATGACCCCCAGCGAGTCGGTCGTCACCCAGGCGTTCGACCAGATTTTCCGTGACGCCGAGGGCCGGATTATCGTCGCGACCTTTGCCTCCCTGATTTCGCGGGTCCAGCAGGTCCTGGATACTGCCTACAAGTACGGGCGCAAGGTGGCCCCGCTGGGCCGCAGCCTGGAAAACAACGTGGCGATGGCCCGCGACCTCGGCTACCTGGATATTCCCGAAAATACCCTTATCAAGGCCGGAGAAGCCGCCAACCAGCATCCTTTACAGGTAGCCTATGTCGTGACCGGGGCGCAGGGCGAGCCGATGGCCGTCCTGAGCCGGATTGCCAACAAGGAACACAAGACCCTTTCAATCCAGCCGGGTGATACGGTCATTATTTCGGCCACGCCCATCCCCGGCAACGAAACCTCGGTAGGCCGGATTATCAACAGCCTGGTCCGCCAGGGAGCGAATGTCATCTACAGCGCCATCCAGCGGGTCCACGTATCGGGCCACGCCAGCCAGGAAGAACTCAAACTGATGATAAACCTGGTCAAACCGCGCTATGTGATGCCGATTCACGGCGAGCCGCGCCACCTCTCCCTTTACGGCAAACTGGCCCAGGAACTCGGTTACGAAGAGTCGAATGTCTTGATTATGGAAAACGGCAAGGTCGCGGAGTTCGGGCCGGATTTTGGCGGCATCACCGGGACGGTCCCGGCGGGGCCGATTTTCGTGGATGGCTCGACGGTCGGTGACATCGGGGACGTGGTTATCAAGGACCGGGGCCTGCTGGCTCGCGACGGTATTTTAATGATTGTCCTGGTGGCGGATGCCGAAAGCGGGATGTTGGCCGGGTCGGTGGACGTGGTCAGCCGGGGCTTTGTCTACATGCGCGAGGCCGGGGAACTGCTGGATTACGTTCGGAGCCGGGTTGAGGAGCAATTCGGCCAGGAAGACCTTTTGGGCGACCGGGCCGCGACTATCAAACGGGTCAAGGATTTCGTGGGCGATTTGCTCTACGCCCAGGTCAAACGCCGCCCGGTGGTGATGCCTCTGATTATGAAAATTTAATCGTTAGTAGTCAGAAGCCAGTAGTCAGAGGTCAGTGGGGAGTTCTTAGCAGGTAAATTTCTCCCCGAATTACTAACTTCCGGCGACCCGGTTTTAACTTACTGGTTACTGACCTCTGACTTCTGGCTTCTGAATTATGTCTTCCAAAGAGAAAAAAGTTACCGGAAAGAGCGGGCCAGCGCCTCTTATGCTTGAAGCGGCCCGGCAGGCCCTGGCCGAGCATGGCGAGAACCCGGCTTGCTGGATTCTGGGCGCTAACGAGGTCGCGGGGAAAGTGTCTTTCCTGTGCGCCTCGCCGCCCTTCCTGGCTTACTACGATTACGGCGGTCCGCTGCTCGACCTGGCCCTGGCAAATAATCTTTCCCTGTTCGTCCACCTTACCTCGGACGGCCCCCATATCGAAGGCGTGGCCGGGGTTTCGCTCGGCTTTGCCGTACCCGGCCTGGTCGAACCCTCTTTGAAAGTCGGCGATACCGGCATCCCACCTCAGTTCGGGCAGATGGTCCCGGTTAAAAAGCAAACCGACTCCCTGGCGGCGGTACGTTCGGGTCTCGCGGAAATGTTGCGGCTTGGTTTCGGGCGGCTAAAGGCTCCCTTGGCGCCGGGCTGGCCTCCTTCACCCAAAATGGAACTGCTGGTCAGGCCGGATGGTGGGCTAAAAATCGGCAGCTTCGACCCCCGGATTACGCTGGGAAAATTTTTGGGAGTGATGAGCGCCGGAGCGGGCCGGGCCAAACTGACCCGCTTGCGGCAGAGCGCCCAGGACTGCGGCGGTTGTGGGCGCTGCTGTCACGATGGCGATATTCCGGTGACCTACTTTGACCTGCGCGGCCTGGCCCGGACCCGCTACGCCGAGCGGTTCGCTCACCAGCCGGAACTGGCCCTGGCCGAGGCCCAGGCTAACTTTACGGTGGCTCGCCCTCTCCAACCGGGCGAACCTTTACCGCTTGCCAGCGCCCCAAAACTGCTCATGCGCAAAAAGGACGGCACCAGCGCCGAGGGCAAGCCCTGTCTTTCGCTGGATGGCCGGGGTCTGTGCAGCGTCTACGCGGGACGGCCTTTGCTCTGCCGCCTCTATCACTGCGCCCGGACCTCTCCGGCCCTGGAAAACCTCTTTTATTCGGCTTATTATAACGTGGAATGGTTGGGCCGGGCTGTCAGGAGCGGCCTGTGGCAGCCCGAAGAAGAAATAACCCTCGATTTTCTTTCCGAGCAACTGCTGGCCCAACTCGCCAGCCCCTCGGCCCTGGCCCAGGTGCTTGAAGAGGTATCGTCAAAAGCCCCACCCGGCGCTAAGAAATAATAACTACCTGCGTACTGGCGACTGTAACATGGTCCAACGGACCGGAGATCCTTCGCTACGCTCAGGATGTACTAGTCTTACTATCTATCTATACCCAATAGTATTTTTAATTAGTCGTATTTGACATAATCTTGGTTAGGAACTGTTTGAGTTCTACGAGTTCTTCCAGGCTAATTTCGTGCTGGCCGGGGAATTCGTAGTACTCGACGTTGACCCCGGCGTCTTTGAGCAGTTTATGGGCGGACCGGCCACCCGCTACGGGCAGCACCGCGTCGTAGGTGCCGTGGGCGATAAAAATAGGGGTCTGGCGGCGGGCGGTTTCTTCGAGGGCCGCTTTTAAATCCTGGTCTTGCTCGTAATAATGGGTGAACCGCACGGGTTGAGTGTCGAGAGGAACGTTTGCCAGCAACATGCCACTCATTACCGCCAACCCCGCCAGTTTTTCGGGATAGCGCAAACCCACCTCAAAGGCCATCATACCGCCCTGGCTGAACCCACCAAGGATTACCCGGTTGGCCGGAGTTTGATATTTCTCGCGCAGTTCCGTAATCAGTTTCGTGACCATCGCGCGAGCGTCTTTCGCGGCTACCACCCGGTTGGGATTGTCAATCCGGAACCACTCGTAGTAAGCGCCCGGTACGGGCAGGGGTGCGTCCGGGAAGACAAACCGGATTCCGTCCTCACTGATGATAGGGGCCAGGTCTACATAACTTGCGGCCCGGTCGCCCCGGCCATGCATACAGATAAAGAGGGGCAGGTCGCGCCCGGTGGTATCATCCGGGGTTACCTCGATACAATTCAGGCCCGCCGCTTTAAACCGGCTTGCTTTCATTTGACGGCTTCTCACTTTCTTTTCCGGTTTCTTCTTGTGGTCCGGTTTCCGCCGGGAGTTCGGCTATCCAGGCTTGCAGGACCGGTAGGGCCACCCTGGCGGCGGTCTGCTGGGCGATTAGTTTGGTGGAACCCTCGCCCCGGCCCAGGGTACGCCCGCCCAACCGGGCTTCGATTTCAAAGATACGTTCGTGTTCGAGGCCGCGTTCGCTGACTACCTGGTAGGTCGGGGTGGTGTGGAAGGTTTTCTGGGCGGCTTTTTGCAGCAGCCCTTTGTAGTCGTAGTGGCGGCCTTCGGTCAGGATTTCCACCAACTCTTTTTCGACCAGGGGCAGGAGCCAGTTTGCCGCCTCGGAGTGGCCGCGTTCGAGATAAATCGCGCCCAGGATAGCCTCGAAGGCGCTGGCAAGCGTCAAAGCCCGGCTGCGCCCGCCGGTCTGGTCCTCACCTTTGCCCAGGTAAAGATACTGGCCGATTTGCAGTTGGGCGGCCCATTTAGCCAGGGTTTCCCGCCGCACCAGGGCGCTCCGCAGGTCGGTCAGTTCGCCTTCGGGCCGGTCGGGGAATTGCCGGAAAAGATAGTCGGCCACGACCAGGCTGAGGACCGCGTCTCCCAGGAATTCCAGCCGTTCGTTTGATTCGGTGGCGTTGTTGCGCTCGTTGAGGTAGGAGCGGTGGACCAGGGCCAGGTGCAGCAGGTTGCGGTTTTCAAAGGTAACCCCAAGCTGTTTTTCCAGGCCCTCTACAGGCGGGTGATGAAACCGGTGGTGCGGCGTTGTCATAGGGTTATTGTTTCTGCAAATTGGCGAAACTAGCCATCAGCCGTTTGATACCCTGCCCGTCGAAAGCGACCGTCACTTCCTCGTCGTTGCCGCTGGCCTTGCTGCTGACCACCATGCCTTTGCCGAACTTGGCGTGCAAGACTTTCTCGCCCGCCTTGAATTGCAGGCCGCCATTGGTCGAAGGGGTCCGGCTTTCGGGAGCGCTGCCGGGCCGGGAAGCCCCCAGCCCTAACCGGTTCGGGTTGGCCCCAGTAGTAGAACGTCCATTTGAGCCGTAGGACGGGCTGTTGTTGCCGCTCCGGTAGGTGCTGCCGGAATTGGAAGAACCCCACCGGGTCGGGCTGCTCCCGAACATCCCGGTCTGGCCGTTCGCGCTGACGCTGGCCGCTTTCTGGTCGCGCCCTTTTATCAGGTTCGGCGGGATTTCGGCCAGGAAGCGCGAGGGTTTGCTGGCCTGGGGGTTACCGAAGACGGTTCGCCGGAAGGCATAGACCAGGTAGAGCCGCCGCATGGCGCGGGTGATACCTACATAGAGCAGGCGGCGTTCTTCTTCGAGGTCGTTCTCTCGTTCGAGGGAACGGCTGTGCGGCAGGATATTTTCTTCCAGACCGAGGATAAAGACGACCGGGAATTCCAACCCCTTGGCGGCGTGCAAGGTAATCATGGTCACGGCGTCGGCCTGGGGGTCGTACTTATCCACGTCCGCCACCAGCGCCACGTCTTCCAGGAAGGCCGCCAGGGCCTCGGATAGCGGCAGGTGGGCAAAATCGGCGGTCACGTTCTTTAGCTGCTGGATGTTTTCCCAGCGTTCGTCGCCCTCGGTGCTGCCGTCGCGCAGGGTCTGTTCGTAGCCGGTCTTCTTCAGGACGTAATCGAGAAAATCGGGCAACTTCATTTCGTTGGAATCTTTGGCGGTTATAAAACCTTCCAGCATATTTACGAAATCGAACAGGGCCGACCTTATTTTGGGGGCCAGGCTGATAGGCGGCAAAATATCTTCTTCGGGGGCGGGTTGCCCGGTGCGCTTGCGTTCCTGTTCGTCGGCCTCGGCGCTTTGCAACAGTTGCAGCCCGACATAGACCGGCAAATCCATGCCCTGGGCCCAGACGGTCAGGTCGGTGATGGATTTCGGCCCGATGCCCTTACCGCTGGGGGTATTGACCATAATCCGGTTAAAGCTCATGCCGTCGTAGGGGCTGTTTATCAGGCGCAGGTAGGCCAGGGTATCCTTGACCTCTTTGCGTTCGTAGAAGCGCAAACCGCCGATAATCTGGTAGGGAATACCCCGCATTACGAAGGTTCTTTCAAGGTTCTGGCTCTGGGCGTTGGTGCGGTAGAGCAGGGCGACCTCGTTATACTTCTTTATTTCGTTGCGCGAGAGCAGTCGCTCGACTTCGTTGACGACGTAGTTGGCCTCTTCCATCTCGTTGTAGGCTTCAAAGACCTGGATGGCCTTGCCGACCCCGTTTTCGGTCCAGAGCTTTTTGTTCTTGCGCTGGGTGTTGGACTGGATAAGGCCGGTCGCCGCGTCGAGAATGACCTGGGTGCTGCGGTAGTTCTGCTCCAGGGCGATAACTTTAGCTTCGGGGTAATCGGTTTCGAATTCGAGAATGTTGCGAATATCCGCCGAACGCCAGCCGTAGATGGACTGGTTCTCGTCGCCTACCACGCAGAGGTTCTTATATTTCCCGGCCAGTAAACTCACCAGCTTGTACTGGACCATGTTCGTGTCCTGGTACTCGTCCACCATCAGGTAGCGGTAGCGTTCCTGGTAGCGTTCGAGGACATCGGGCCGCTCCTGGAACAGTTGGACCGTGACGTTAATCAGGTCGTCGAAGTCGAGGGCCCGGTTAATCCGCAAAAGTTCCTGGTAACGCGGGTAGATGCGGGCGACGATTTCCTCAAAGTATTCGCGGGCGATTTTTTGAAATTCCGCCGGGTTTATCAGGTTGCTTTTGGCGCTGCTGATACGGCTGAGGATGGCGCGGGGGCTGTACTGTTTGTCGCTGACCCCGATGGCCGACATGGCCTGTTTGATTATCGACAACTGGTCGCTATCGTCATAGATGGCAAAGTTGCGGTCGAGACCGATATTGGTCGCCTCGACGCGCAGGATGCGGACGCAGACCGAGTGGAAAGTGCCGACGGTCAGGTACTTGGCAACCTCGCTGCCTTCGCCGAACTGGACTTTAATCAGCTTTTCGAGGCGTTCGCGCATTTCGCGGGCGGCTTTGTTGGTAAAAGTGACCGCCATAATCCGGTGCGGGTCTATGCGGGGCCGGGCCTCGCTAATCATGTAGGCGATGCGGTGGGTCAGGACGCGGGTCTTGCCGCTGCCCGGTCCGGCCAGGATTAGGACCGGCCCTTCGATGGTCGAGGCCGCCTCGCGCTGGACCGGGTTAAGCCCTTCCAGCAGGGATTTGACGGGCGGTCGGTCGTCGAAATCGTATTCCGGTTCGTAATCGGGCTCAGGTATGTAATCGTACTCGTCGGACAATCTAAATTCCTCTTAATTTAAGGCGCGACTTACAACAGGTAAAGCGTTGGCGCTAAATAACTCGGTTTAACGCCGGGCCAGGCGGCTACGGTGAAGTCTGGGTTATAAAATCTGGCTTTATTTTAGCATTTATAAATCCCTGCCGCTATTAAAAAAGGCCGGTTAGATAATATTTACTAAAAATAGTTAAACAGGCCCATTGGTCCTGGATTCCCTTTTCTATCACGCAATTCCTGCAAAAGATTATTGTTTTTTCCCGGAAGATGTGTTACTTTCTTAATAGTACATACGTTCTATTTTGGGCAGAATAAAAAAGCCGCTGCAAAGGGGCTTGCCATGCCTATCTGCAAAAGACGTATAAGGTGCCGCGCCTAGACCATAGAAAGAGGGACTCCAGTGGAAATTGATCCGGCTGAGTTGTATCGTTTGCGTTACCAGGAAGGGCTACCGCGCCTGCGAGTGCCTTTCTTTGCCGGGCGGGTGGCGGCGGGTTTCCCCAGCCCTGCCGACGACTATATCGAAATGCAGCTTGACCTCAACGACCTGTGTATCCAGCACCCCAACGCGACCTTTTTCGCCAGGGCGACCGGCCTTTCCATGATAAACGCCGGGATTCTGCCGGGGGATGTCCTGGTGATAGACCGGGCGGTCGAGCCCCAGGACGGCTCGATTGTGGTGGCCCTGCTTGATGGGGGGTTTACGGTCAAACGCTACAGCAATAAGCCCGGCCAACCCCTGATGCTGGTAGCCGAGAACGAAGATTATCCGCCTATCGTAATTAACGAGTATATGGGCTTTGAAGTCTGGGGCGTGGTGGTGTCGACCGTGCGCGTAATGAGCAAAAAATCGGCCCTGACCCACCACATCGCCCGGCATCTGAGGTGAGGTGACGCTATGGCACAGTCCCCGGTCGCCCTGGTTGACGCGAATAATTTTTATGTTTCGTGCGAACGGGTCTTTAACCCGGCGCTGTTAGGTAAGCCGGTCGTGGTGTTATCGAACAATGACGGCTGCGTGGTGGCTCGCTCCCAGGAAGCCAAAGACCTCGGCATCGCGATGGGGGTGCCGGTCTTTCAAATACGCGACCTGATAAGAAAACATCACGTGGAAACCTGGTCGTCTAACTATACCCTCTACGGCACGATGAGCCACCGGGTGATGTCTACCCTCGAAACGCTGGCCCCGGAAGTGGAACGCTATTCGATAGACGAGGCTTTCGTCTGGCTGCCCGGTTTCAGCCCGGCGGAGTTGGACCGCCACGCCGTTAAAATGCGCCAGACCGTCACCCGGCATACCGGTATCCCGGTTTCGGTCGGGCTGAGCCAGACCAAGACCCTGGCAAAACTTGCCAACCACCAGGCCAAGAAGAATCCCGAATTTAAGGAGGAAGGGGTCTGCAACCTCCTCCATTTCTCGCAGCCCGAACTGGACGAATTGCTTTCAAAGGTGCCGGTCGGGGATGTATGGGGTATCGGGCGGCGGCGGACCCAATTTTTGCAACAGCACGGCGTCTATACGGCCTACGACCTCAAGGAGATGCCGGACGGTTGGCTGCTAAAAAACCTGACCATTACGGGGTTGAGGACGGCCTGGGAGCTGCGGGGTATTCCCTGTCTGCCGCGTGAGATGACGCCCCCGGCTAAGAAGACCATCATCACCTCGCGGGGTTTCGGGCGGCTTATCGAAAGTTTGGAGGAGTTGACCGAGGCGGTCACGCTCTATGTTACCCGGCTGGGCGAAAAACTCCGGGCGCAACATTCGGTGGCCTCGCGGCTGGAAGTTTTTATTAACACCAGCCACTTTGCCTCGCACGGCGAGCGTTACGCGAACGCGGTGACTTTGCGCCTGCCCCAACCGACCGCCTACACGCCCGAACTGGTCAAGCACGCCCGGCGCGCTCTCGAAAAGATTTACCGGCCTGGCTTCAAGTATCAGAAAGCCGGGGTGATGGTCATGGACCTGGTGCCGGATAGCTGCCGCCAGCTAAACCTTTTTGGCGAAGGCGAGGGCGGCCCGGAGATTATCGAACGCAACCGCCAGCTTATGCTCACGGTCGACCGGGTTAACAAAACGATGGGCCAGAGTACGCTCCGGGTCGGGCCGGTCGGGGCCCGCCCGGACTGGGGTATGCGCCGGGAGAAGCTGTCTCGCCGCTATACCACCCGCTGGGACGAAATCCTCGAAATCACCGAGTAGTCTCACCAGGCTACTTTGTTTAACCCTGGCGCCCCGTTGCTTGTTAATTCCCCTGTTTTTCGCGCCCGGTTTACAGCCCGGCTCAGGCTTCGACAACCACCTGGCAGGTGATTTCCATCGCCGGGTTGTCTTCGTGCGGGTCCCAGCCGAAGCGAGTCCGGGTATCATTGATGTTATCAAAGAAATTGCCGCTAATCGTCGCTTTTATCTGCCCTTCCAGGTGACCGTCCCGGATGACCAGGCAGCGCGGCGCGGAGAGTGAAAAACGGCCACTGGTACTGTCCTGGGTGTGCATGCCCAGGACCGAGTAAATCAGGAGACCGTTGTCCACCTGCTCGACCAGGTCCTTAAAACTCTGGCGCTGGCCGCCGTCGTCAATCTCGATATAGAGGCCGCCGCCTATGGTCGGTGGGAACCCGGTAATCCCGGCATATTTGAGGTCGAGGGCCGGGGTAATCAGTTTGCCTCGCTCGATAAGCGGTCCCCGCCCACCCGGAATACCTTCCGAGGTGACGCGGCTGGCGCTGGTTTCGAAAGGCCGGGTGCCGTCTATCACCAGCGAAATATCCTGCCGGATGACCTGTTTATTTTCTTTGAAGTCGTCCAGGCTGTAGGCTGACTGGCGGTTTGCCACGCCGCTCCCCGAAAGGTTGCCGCCGATATACTGCCCGACGAACGACCCGGCCAGCCCGGTATCCAGCACTACCCGGCTCCCGGTGGGATTGGCTTGGAAACTCCCCGTCTTTTTAAGCTCGGCGGTCACTTCCCGCACGTCCGCCAGGACACGGCCCAGTTCTTCTTCGGGGGCAAGGCGGCGTTTGCTATAGCCGTTGCCGTAAAGACTGTCGGCGTAGAAAGAATAGTTGAACATGCTGCTCGGATACGAGACATTCAGCCCTTTCGAATTGCGCAGAAAGCGGCGACTGCTGCTGGCGCTGGCCCCGGCGTCTAGGAACTCCACCCCGCCCGCGCCCCGCAACTCTTTTTCCCCGGCCTGCAAGATTTTGAAAAGCAGTTCGGTTTCGCCCTGCACCAGGGGTTCAAGCTGGGGGTCGTACATCTCCACTACGGGATAGGTAGGGTCGGGCTGGCGAATATCGGGGGCGCGTTCGTCGGTATAGGCGCTGTTACGCCACTCTCGCAGCCGCATCTCGAATTCGGGGACGGTCAGCCGGTCAATCGAGCCGTTCGAGCGTTTCTCGTCGTCCCAGATAAGATACAGCCCTCCACTCAGACTATCGCGGGCCGTGGCCGGACCGTAAACGCTGCCGAGCTTGTTATCCACGATGGAGAGCGATACCGAGCGTCCCTCGGAAACATCGAAACGCCAGCCCTTTAATTTTGGCAGGTCCGCCCACGCGCCCTGGACCGCTTTTTCCAGCAGGGCGACCAGTTGGTCGGCGTAGATAGGTTGGTTTTCAGTTTGCGACATTTTAGCTGGCTCCTCCAATCGTCACGTTCTCGTTACGGTCTACCACCACGAAGCTGTGCGCTCCGCCGCTGCTGGGGACGCTCTGCCCACCTTTGCCGCAGTGACCCATGGCGTCGAGGTGCAAGGGGCCGAGCCCGCCCAGGATGGAATGCAGGGCCGCCAGGACTTTACCGCTAAAGATGGCCGGTTGGTAGAGCGGCAGGTCGGGCTGGCTCAGGTCGTAAATGGCGGCGCAGTTAAAGACAAAGTCGCCGTCCTTGGGGTTGACCTGCCCGCCCTTGTACCCGGCCAGGTAAAGGGCCGGTTCGCCTTCTTTCAGGAGGCCGTTCGCCAGGAGGGTTTCGCGCAGTTCTTCGGGCGTGACCAGTTCGAAGCGGGTCTCGAATTTTACCGGGTCCTGGACAGTAATCCGAATGTTAGTCATGCGCGGCAGGGGAAGGTTGCGGTAGCTTTCGATGCGTTCGGCCCCGCTAATCGGCACCCCGGCTTTGCCAGCGGAAAAGAGGTCGGCCAGCCCGGCCCGCAAGACCCCGTCTTTGAGGATTTCGACGGTCTGGCGGGGCATGCCGTTGGCGCTGACCGGCTGGTAGGCGTAGTCGCCCAGCACCGGCCCATCGGTAATAGTTACGAATTCGGCGGCCATTTTCTCCCCGACTCGCATGATGCCTTCTTTGCCAAGAATCGAGGTTTCCATCCCGTCGGTTTCGCTGGCGTGGCCGAAAGCTTCGTGGGCCAGCCCTTTCGCCAGGGCGTAATCTATGACCAGTTTGTAGCTGCCGCCTTTAATCTGGGGGGCGTTGACCAGCCGTTGGGCCAGGTTGGCGGCCTTGCGAGTGCGCAAATCGAGCCGTTCCTGGAAGATTTCATCCAGCAAGACCCGGCTGTCCGGCCCGCTCACGCTGGCGCTGGCCGTCGCCGGTTTGCCGCCGCTGGCCGGGGCGGTGATAGACATGCCGACCGAGGCATGAGGGGTATCGAACGAGATGTCGGTGCCGTCGCTGCGGACAATTCGCCAGTGAGGGTCGGAGATACCGTGGCCGCTGCGGACCGACAGGCCGTTGCCGTAGCCGCGGGCCTGTTCGTTGGCTCCCAGGAGCGTTTTGACCTGCTCGTCGTAAGAAGTTTCGTCCAGGGTCTTGAAGTCGGTGGCAATAGTCTGTTTGCCGTTGGATTCGATTTCGAAGACGGCGCGATTGGTTTCGGTGCCGAAAGCCGAGGCGCTGCGGGCCAGCCGGGCGGCGGTCTCAACCAGGTTCCGGCAACTTTCAGGGGTCACCTGGTCGCTGGAAACAAACCCGGTATGGCCTTCCGGGGTAAAGACCTGTACGCCGATGCCAACCGAACTGCCGGTATCAATCCGTTCCAGGCGGCCATTATTGACACTGAGGCTGCGGCCCCGGCTGTCCTGAATCCGCCCGATGGCGTAGACGCCCAGTTCGTCCGCCTTTTTAAGGAGCGCGTCTACGGCCTCGTTATAACTTTCGACCCTAAGCTTTTTGGGCATGTTCGTTTCTTTCTCGCTAAACCTAACTTCGGTGCCAACTGTGTCGTTGGGTCCGCCTATTATATACGGAGTCAAAATTTAAGACCATTTTAAAACGGTCTTGCAAAGGAATAAAATCGTTGAACGTTGAACGTGGTTCCGACTGGGCTTATTGGAATAAGACACAACCTTAAGAACTATCATCCTATAGCTTTGCACGCGCCCGGAGGGTGTCTCCACGCCTTTGGCGAATAGCACGGACGTTTACACAAAGGAGAAATCTTGCTCTCAACAGTTTGATAACAGGAAAAGGATGTGCAAACCCTAACCCCTTACCGCGCCGAGCAGCATCCCCTGGGTGAAAAAGCGATGCACGTAGCGATAAATAATCAGGGCCGGGATGGTCGACAGAACTATCAGCGCCATCGAACTACTGTTGGCGGTATTCTGGACCAGGCTGCTCCGTAAAATCAGTTGCAGGGGGAACAAATCGGGGTCTCTTAAATAAATCAGGGCGTCAAAGTAGGAGTTCCACTGGAAAGTAGCGTACATCAGAATCAAAATAGCCATAATCGGCCTGGAAAGGGGCAGCACCACCGACCAGATAAAGCGCAGGTCGCCGCACCCGTCCAGCGCCGCCGCTTCTTCCAGGTCGTCCGGGATATTGCTTTGAAAAAAGGTCCGGGCCACGATAACCTGCCAGACCCCGATAGCTTGCGGTATCAGCAAAGCCCACCGCGTGTTAAGTAAACCCACCGACTTCACTACCAGGTAGGTCGGGATTAAGCCGCCCGAAAACAGCATCGTGAAGACAATCGCCGCCATCAGGACACCCCGGCCATAAAAAGTCCGGCGCGACAGCGGGTAGGCGATAGCGATGGTCAGGGCTACGCTGATAACGGTGCCAAAAAAGGTATAAAAGAGGGAGTTGAACAGGCCGAGCGGTATGCGCTGGTCGCCCAGGGCCTGGGAATAGTTCCGCAGGGAGAAATCGACCGGCCAGAGCAGCACCCGCCCGGAGGCCACGGCACCGGGGCTGCTCAAAGAGGCGCTGACAATATAAAGCAGGGGAAACAGGATAATGACCAGCACCAGTAGCAGAAACAGGTAAATTCCGGCCAGGAACAGGCGGTCCCCGACCGATTCTTTGATGGTGCTTGGCCGGGAGTGCCGTTCCGGGGGTCGGGTCTGGACCTGCTCGTGCAGGGCAATAAGGGCGTATTCTTTCGCCACGCCTCCTATGACCCTGGCAATTGCCTCTGCTTTGGCCCGGTCATTGGCCCCCGCCAGTATCTCGCCGGTATTTTCGTTAACTACTACCCAGGGAAACCCGTTGTTCATGAAAAATACTTCAAATTGAATTTAGTGCTTGGGGCGAAGTTTGAGAAAAAATAGTCGCCCTGGTCCTCGGCGTGTTCGCCGGTATAGCCGTTATCCCAGAGGCCGGTCGGCTTCAAGTTGAACTAAAACAGGGTAGAGGCCGTTCGATTGGCCGGGGTAGTTCCCCGGTATCTGATAAGTTGCTATTCCTTCGCTTCCGTTTAGCGGTTTCCAGTGACCTGGCTATCGGTAGATAGAATAGCAGATTTATCAGATTGGGGCGAGAAAAAGGGCGACTTAACTCTAATCTAGTCCAGGCCGGTCCTGCCGGCTTCCCAGAACGGCTTGACCTGCAAATTCTGTTTGGGCCAGCCCTTTTCTAACAAATAGCTGCGGATAGCCAGGCAGGTTTTCGTCTCCCCGGCCACATAAGCAACGCCGGGTTCGGGTGGCAGTTCTATCTTTTTGATGGCTTCGAACAGGCCGCTTTCAGGTGAAGCGGGCTTACCCTGGCGATAAACCCAGGGGAGAGTCTTTCCCGGCAGGTCGGGCAAAGCGTCCTCAGGGGTGTCCGCCTCGAAAGCGCCCAGGACTTTTTTCTCGGCGGGGAAATTTTTCCATAGGGCCTGGAGCGCTACCGCGCCGGTTTCCTCGGCGGCAAGAAGATAGTAGGAAGCTTCCGGTATAATCCTGAACCGGCCCAGCACGCTTATAAACGTGGCGGAATCGCCCACTTTGACCTTTTCCACCCACTTGCTGCCCGGACCCTCGCCATGTACCAGCATCAACAGGTCAACAAGTCCTTCCTCGCCGTCATAGTGCCAGACCGAGTAAGAGCGCAGGCTATCATGTAATTTCAACAGGGAGTCTACAAATATCCGGATGTGATGCCCCTGCCCCCAATTCTGGTGGCGCAATTCTTTCCCGGCCAGGCGGACCCGCTTCATGTGCGGGGTGACCATCTCGATTTCGACAACTTTCCCGGTCCGGCCAATCAGTTTTTCTTTTCCAAATACGGCCATAATTATTCTCTTTTGTAGGCTAATAAATTGATAGATTTTGGAAGTAAATCCTGATGCCAGGATTTAAGATTAGTATAACCTGCTATATATAATTCTGTAAAGCTAATTAATTAAATTAGTCAATACTTATCAAGAAAGCGATAGAGAGGTCTTACCCAGGCCGAACAGCCGCCGGATAGAAGACATATCCCTTAAAACTGGTTTACAAAAAACCTACCTCCGGTACTCTTTGAGAAAGCGCAGAAGGTAGGCTATAAAAGTTTAGAACCGGACCGCCAAAGTCTCCCCGGCCTGCACCTGGCGCGGTTCTTCGAACCTGGCTGGCACGTTCCCGCCGAGGCCAAGTTCGCGCAGGGTCAAAGAGCCGTGAAGCACGGTCAACTCCACCTCGCGTCCCTGCTCGCCCGGCTTCTGGGCAAAAGTGCCCCAGGCGTAACCGTTCGACCAGAAGACCTGTGAAGCCTCCGGGGTGGCTGCGAACTCCATGGACTGACGGACCCCCGAATAGTGGTAGCCGCTCAAAGCCAGCACCGGGGCCCAGCTTGCCATGGCCCTGGCGTAGTGGTGGCCGCACTCGGCTTCGTTGAAGGGGCTCCGGCGCTGCCCATCATAGCGGCGGCGAATCGAGGTGATAACCTTCAGCCCGTCCTCAAGCTGCCCCTCGTAAAGCATGTGGGCCGCCGCCGTGTATTCGAAGCCGGTCATGACCTCGGTGAAGTAGGGGAAAGGCCGTTCGGGCCGTCGCCCCTTGGGGTAGGAGGCCATGAGCAAGGCCGCTTCGTCGTTGAGGACGAACGAGCGCATGTTGTTGAAATGGCCGAAGAAACTCTCCCGGTAGTTGTAGCGCATGATACTGGCGAGGGTCTGGCGCATCTGCTCCGGGTCGCCCAGGTAGCCCAGCCCGCAGATATGGGCCATATACTGCCCGACTAACTGGTCGACCAGGCAGCCCGCCCCCAGTTGCAATTCCGGGTTATCCAGGTTGGCGGCCCCCATGTCTTTGTGGCGGATACCGGGGGCGAGTTTAGCCCCGTGGCCCAGCGGGCGAATTTCGTGCTCGAAATAGTCCCCGTTGAACAAATTCTTACCGGTCCATTCGCTCCCGTTTTTGAAAAGGCCCTGGCAGTAGTCCGCAAAATCGGTCTCGCCCAGGTAGCGGGCCATTTCCTCGCAGGCCCGCAGCGCCCCCAGATACCAGAAAGTCATCTGCGGGTTGGGGCCGTAATACTCCACGTCCATGGTATTGTGCTGGCAGCCTTCCATGACTCCGTCCCGGTCGGCGTCCCAACCGCCTTCAAGCCAGCAGAATTCGAGGGCTTTGCGGGCCTGCGGCCATAAATCCCGCAGCATGGCGTCGTCACCGGATAACTGCCAGTCCCGGTAGAGCTTCATCAAGCAGCCCATTTGCCCGTCGGCGGCGGCCAGACCCCAGTTGGTGGCGTATTCGAGCGGCAGATAGACCCGGAAACTCATGTGGCCGTTGGCAAGGGTGGCCTGTTTGAACTCGACCTCGCGCATCCGGCAGGCCAGGTCACCAAAAAGAAACGCTGTCGCCTGCTCGTAATTCCAGACGTGCGTACACGAACCGAGACAGGACCCTTTGTGGTCGTGGTTGCCTTCCCAGCCCCAGAACCGCCCGTCCGGGGTGCGGAAGCAGGTCTGAGTCCGGAGCGTACTCACGTTATAGAGGGCCGCTTCTTTGACCACCTCAGGCAGGTCGCTTTCGCAGAAAGCTTTGACGAAAAGCAGGGTCTTTTCTTCCAGGCCCGGCAGTTCGGGCGCGATTTTAGCGGCGGCGTCCCAGGCGTCGGCGTAAAGGGTCGTGTAATAGTTGCCGATAGTGGGTGCGCCGCAATCGTTAGCCCCGCCGTCATACCAGGTAGCTTCGCCGCCGGGTGACCAGCTTTGCCGGTTGGGGAAATGCCAGGTCAGGAGGAAAGTGACGGTCCGGCTTTCCCCTGCCGGGATGTCCAGTTTTACCGCCAGCGAGCCGACCGGCGCGTCTACCCCGGCCTGTTCCCGTTCGTCCAGTCTGCCGTCGGCGCTAAAATCGTCCCAGAAATCGAGTAAGGAGTTGCTCCAACTGACCGGTTTGGTCCAACTGGTCCGGTAACTTAACTCGTCCTGGCTGGTGGTCGTCAGGGCCATGCTGCCCCATTGTTCGGCCTCCGGGCTGACCCCTGCCGAGCGGAAAACTAAACCCCGCAGCCCGGCGGTTTCCTGGTAACCGTTAAAGTTCCGGTCGGGTTTGCCGTTGAGGCCGTCTTCCCCGATAAAGTTTTGCAGACTGCCGCAGACCGCCGCGGTAACGGTCTGGCCGGTCGGGTTGCTCAGGCGATAACGCAGGACTGCCACCGGCAGACTGCTGGCGGCAGGGTCTGCCGGGACCAGCGGGTTAAAGGCTTCGAGCCGGACCGTGAGCGGCACTTCGGGGTCGCTCAGCAAGACCTGGCCGAACGGGTAAGCCGCCTCGAAAGAAGCTTCCCGGAAACGGGGCAACCCGTGATTGACCGCGATGCTCCCCGACGAGCCTTCGAAATACTGTACGTCAAGCGGTCCTTCCAGGGCGCGGCTTACGGCCTGTCCCCCGGCGGTTTGAGTGTAAAGCGCGAAAAAGCAGTTCGAGGGGGTAAAACCTTTGGCCGGGCGGTTGACGATTTCCCAGTCGTGCAAATAGCCCCGGCCCCCTAGCGATACCGTGCCGGTGCCGATGCCGCCCAGGGGCAGGGCAATCCGGGCCAGGTGGTCGCGGTCGTACCGGGTCAAGACCGGCCAGTCGTTGGCGGAGTCAGGATTGAGTGTAGAAGACATAAGCTACTTTGCTTTCTAAAAAATATTAACCAGGGTTTAGCCGCGGGCCGGTTCGGCCATTACGAGGCGGGCCTGGGCCGATAGTTCCGGTAAGTGACCTTCGTTTTCGATAACCTGCTGCAAGTGCTGCATCCGTTTGGGCGAGGCTGTCGCAAGCATGGCCGGGCCAAAAGCCTGGTCGAGCCAGAAGCGCGAAGCCCCGTCAATAAATTCCACCAGGTCGGCAAGCTCGGCCTCGGTCTCGCAGTGGCGGGCCAGGTTCAACGTGAACATTCTGCGCCGGGTGCCGCCGCCAAACGAGGCGTGCATGATGTTGTGGTCGAACACCACCACGTCACCCGGTTGGGTAGTCAGGATTGCCGCCGGAACCTCGGACTGCTCGATGCCCCAGAGTTCTTTGGAGGTAGCGGCCCTGCGAATTTTGGCTGTCTTCGGGAGTTTGTGCGAACCGGGAATGACCCGCAAGGCCCCGCTGGTCGGGCCAACCGGGTCCAGGTAGAGGGCTATCTTGATATAGCCGTTATTCTCGTGCAGCCCGTCGCTGTGCCAGGAGGTGTCGCCCGTATAAAAATTGCCGTCGCTACCGAGATAGTTAAAGTCCGCACCGAGCAGCCCCTCCGCAATCATCTCGATAGCCGGGTGGTCGAGCAGGCTCGATAGATAGGCGTCCTGGTCAATAAACGGCACGATAACGCTCCGTTTGGTGGGGTCGTGTTGCAATTTGGCCGTCTCGAAGACGCCCTCGAACTTGCGGGTGATTTCCTCGATTTCCGGTTTGAGCAGGCCCGGAAAAGCCAGGTAGCCAAAAGTCTCAAAGAATTGGCGCTGGCCCTGGGAAAGAGTTAATTCAGCCACGGTCATCTTCCTCTATCGTCATAGGACTTTCGCTTGAAGCAAGCCTTTGAAGTTAATTTAAGGCTTTTCACGCACAAAGCGAAAGTCGCACTTTATTAAATTGCTAATGGGAGCAGGGGTTTATGTGTGGGAAACACGGCACAACCCTGTACCTTGTTAATTTCTGGTTTGTAAAAAAGGATATTTGCCGGGAAAAGCAGGTTTGCCGGTGATGCTAAAAACCAGCCTCATTATACAAAAAAGGCCGGTTTTTGCATACTGTATTTTGGGGCAATTCAGAATGTTAACCGTCTATTTATCTTTTTGACTATCAGGAGCCCTTTTCCGGTTGTATAATCTGGGGACGAAGACGCTTTTATATCGTTGCTTCAATAATTTTACGAGGTGGTAAATATGTCAGACGAAGTTAACGCGACCACGTTTCAACTGAAAAGCCCCGATGGCGTAGATGTTTTTGTAAGGAAGTGGGTTCCTACAGGGTCAGCACCCCAGGCCGTTGTCCTGGTCATTCACGGGGCCGCCGAGCATAGCGCCCGTTACGACCGCCTGGCCCGGATACTGGCCGGGCAGGGTTACGCGGTCTACGCCCCCGACCACCGGGGTCACGGCCAGACCGCTGCAAACCTCGAAAACGCCGGATGGGCCGGACCGGAAGGTTGGAGCGGCATCCTCAACGATATTCACCAACTGGCAGGACAGGCCACCAGCGAAAATCCCGGTCTGCCGGTCTTTATCCTGGGCCACAGCATGGGCTCCTTCCTCACCCAGAACTATATCGAGCTGTACGGCAACGAACTGGCCGGGGTTATCCTGACCGGCAGCACGGGTGCCCTGGCCGGGGCCGACCAGATGTTGCCTTTTTTGCAGGGAGCAGCCACGGCTGATGCTCGCCAACCTTCGGCAGCCTTTGCCCAGATGTTTGTCGGGTTTAATGCGCCTTTCACTCCAAAGACCGGTTTTGAGTGGTTGAGCCGGGATGAAGCCGAGGTCCAGAAGTATGTAGATGACCCATGGTCCGGTTTTGGTTTTTCGAACCAGCTTGTCTACGATATGTTTAACGGTATGCTCGAAATGTGGAAGCCGGAGAACGAGGCCCGTGTCCCCAAAGACTTGCCCATACTGATTGCTTCGGGCAGTCATGACCCGGTCGGTGGCGAGAACTCCGAAGGGGTTAAAGCCCTGGCTGACCGCTACCGGGCGCAGGGCATCAAGGATGTCGAACTGGTCCTTTACCCGGAGGCCCGCCACGAAATTCTGAACGAAACCAACCGGGACGAGGTTCACGGGCTTATTACCGGTTGGCTGGCAAAGCACCTGCCCGTTAAAGCCTGATACCACTAAAAGGTTATAACGTTAAGAGAAGCCTTTCCCGATTTTGCCGGGCAGAGGGCTTCTTTTATTTTTCTTATAACACTCTTTATAGAAGTAGCATCAGGAGAAATATTTGGCCCAACCTCCGTAAAAAGGGTGGTCGTTAGTGATGGGGAGCGCGACGTTCTGGCCCGTATACGCCGAGTGGTAGATGGCGGTCAGCAGTTCCAGCGAACTCCGCGCATCGTCGAGCGTTACCGGGAGAGCGGTCCCGTTGTTAAAGGCCACCGCGAAACGGTAAAATTGCCCGCCCTTACCTTCCGGCAAAGGTTCGAACTGGGCCAGGGCCGCATCAATTTGGGCTTGCGCCTCCGGGCTATCCCCTGTAAAAACCCAGGGATCGCCGCTATTGCTGTAGGGCCGGGTGTTGCTCTCGGCGGTTAAATTGCCAAAACAGAAGCGGTGCCGCGAGATTTGTTCCGCCGAACCTACCGTCGCCGAGAGCGAAGCCAGCGAACCATCGGCCATTTCCAGCGAGACCGAGGCGCAATCCTCGACCTCTACCGGGTTGACCCGCGTGTTCATCCGGGCAAAGACCGTTTTGACCGGGCCGAGGATATAGGTCAGCATGTCGTGGGTGTGGAGGGCGTGGCCGGTCAGGGTGCCGCCGATTTCGGTCTGCCACTTTCCGCGCCAGGGGACACTGTAATAGTCCGCCCGTCTGCGCCAGGCTGTTTCGACCGTGGACAGGTAGGCCGGCCCGGTCAGCCCCTGCTCTTTTAACAGCTTCAATTTTTGCAGGCCGTGGCCGAAGCGGTACTGGAAAATGGGCATCAATATTCGCCCGGCCTTTTCCTGGGCCAGCTTTAACTCGTCTAGCTCTTTCAAGGAGCCGACCAGCGGTTTTTCGCAGATGACATGTTTCCCGGCGGCCAGCCCTTCCAATACCTGGGCATAATGCAGGAAAGGCGGGGTCGCCAGGTCAATCACGTCCAGGTCGTCCCGGCGGCAAAGCTCGGCATAGTCCGTATAGACTCCCGTCACGCCGAACTCGCTCGCCACCGCCCGGGCTTTGTTGGCGTCGAGGTCGCACACGGCCACCACCTCGAACCACTCGGCCAGTCCGGTCAAAGCCTGGACGTGTTCGCGGCCCACGCCGCACCCCACCACCGCGATTCTTATTTTCTTCGGTTCACTCATTATGGTTGGTTTCCTGAGGTTTTATAGCCAGCGTTTGAACCAGGGAATGACATCCCGGCCATCGAAGCGGTGCGCCCCTTCGTAAACGCTGTGATAAACTTTCTCGCCGCTCCCGGCCCCGGTGAGGGCATACGCCTGCCGGGTAATGGCTAACTGCTCGGTTACGTTGGCAATTCCGCGCTCCCCGTTGAGGCCGTCCAGGGTGCCGCTTTCGATAAGCAGCGGGCGCGGGCAAATCAGCGCGCCGAGGTCGCCCATGTCGGCGGTCTGCCAGAGGCCGGGGACGTAATTGCAGCTACAGTTGTTGCTCAGCTTCAAGAGCGCGTCTTTATAACCGTAGAAATAGCCGCTTATCGCCGCCACCTTGACCCTGGTATCGAAAATGGTCAACCAGAGGGTTTGCAGACCTCCGCCCGAAAAGCCCAGGCAACCTAGCCGTTCCGGGTCGCATTCGGGCCGGGTGACCACAAAATCGACCAGCCGCAGCAAGTCCCAGGTGAACATGCCTGTCACGGTCTGGCCGAGCGGTTCGCCCATGTGGCTCAGGTAGTTGCAAGATTGTCCCAGGACAAGGTCACTCGTTTCTCCCTGGGAAAAGCTCTCCCGTCTTTCGCCAAACCCGCGCGCGTCGGGACAGACTGCGATAAACCCGGCTTTGACCAGTTGCACGCCAAAATCGTAGTTATAAAAATCGATTCTTTCGGCAATTGCGGGGTTCTCCCGCCGTCCCGCCACCGCCGCTTTGCCACCACCACCGTGACCGTGCAGGGCCAGCACCGTTGGACGCCGTTCGCCGGGTTTCAGGTCGGCGGGGGTCAGGATGTAGAAAGGCATTCGGACGCCCGGCTCGGTATCAATTTCGATGCGCTGGCTTTGATAACCTTCGAAATCTTCGGGCGGGTCGTAGCTGGGATTCGGCGGAGTTTTCTCAAAAGTATCCAGGCCGAGCAGCCCGGCCAGTTTCTCGCGCAACCGGGCCTGCCACCCCGCCAACTCGGCGGGTTTAAGGTCGGCTGGCAGTCCCATGGAGCGCCCGAAGCGTTCGAACCGTTCCACAAAATGAGTTTCAGCGGTGAAATACATTTTTTCCATTCCACGTTCTATATTGTTTTAACTGCCTGTTCCGGCAGTTTAATTTTCGGTTTTGTAACGCTGCCCTGCCGCCCGGTAAATCTCTCAGGGAACTTGCCTATCGCACGCCGGGTTGCCGGGACAATCCACGCCCATTTTGAACCGGCCCTTGAAACGGGGCCAGCTTTACAAATTGTACACCAAGCCGTCCCGGTTCGGAAACAACACAGCTATGCCCGGAAGTCGTTAAACGTTTGCCCAGGGGCGCGAAACTAGGTTGAACACGTGGAGGCACCCTTCTTTTAAATTTTACCTTCTCAAAAGGGAAAACAATTTTATAAAAAGGGCGGGTCCGTAGCCAGAGTATGGGTGTATAATGCAAAATCATTGACGCGGCTTATTGAGGACTTTTATCAGGGGACGGGTGTTATTAAATTATGACTTCTTTTGTGCTTGGTTTTCAGGAAATTGACAGGACAAAACTTTCTGAAGTTGGCGGAAAAGGCGCGAACCTGGGTGAACTTTCCCGGATTGAAGGTATCAGCGTGCCGGACGGTTTTTGTGTTTCTACGGAAGCCTTTAAAAGAGTCATCGGGGAAACCCCGTCAATTAACGAATTACTGGAGCAGTTAGCCCTTCTAAAGGTCACAGACCGGGAGAAAATCGCTGGACTCAGCCGGGAGATTCGCGCTCTCATCGAGGAGATAGCCATCCCCGAAGACATTGTAGAAGAAATCGCCCGCCACCTCTCCGGCCCCGGGGAGAATACTCCCTACGCCGTACGGTCCAGCGCCACCGCCGAGGATTTGCCCACGGCCTCCTTTGCCGGGCAGCAGGATACCTATTTGAACGTTACCGGCCAGGCGGCCATTCTGAAACATATCAGTAAGTGCTGGGCCTCGCTTTTTACCGAGCGGGCCGTAACTTACCGCCTTCAAAACGGCTTCGACCACCGCAAAGTCTACCTGGCGGTGGTTGTTCAAAAAATGGTCTTCCCACAGGTCTCAGGAATTTTGTTTACCGCCGACCCTATCACTTCTAACCGGAAAGTTGTGTCTATTGACGCCAGTTTTGGGCTGGGTGAAGCCCTGGTCTCCGGCCTGGTGAATGCGGATGTCTATAAAGTGCGTGATGGCAAGGTTATCTCTAAAAAAATCTCTACCAAGAAACTGGCTATTTATGCCCTGAAAGAAGGCGGCACCCAGGAACAGGCGGTTGAACCAGGACAGCAGGACCGGCCAGCCCTGACAGACAGGCAGATTTTGCAGCTTGCGGGCCTGGGCCGAAAAATCGAAGCACATTTCGGTCGCCCCCAGGACATCGAATGGTGCCTGGTTGACGGGACCTTTTTTATTGTCCAGAGCCGCCCAATCACCACTCTTTTCCCACTCCCGGAAGCGACTGACCGGGAAAACCGGGTCTATGTCTCGGTCGGGCATGGACAAATGATGACCGACCCAATCAAACCCCTGGGGCTATCCTTTTTCCTGGCAACGACCCGCGCCCCCATGCGTAAGGCGGGAGGCTGGTTATTCGTGGATATTACCCGCCAACTGGCCGCGCCTTCCAGCCGGAAAGATATTATCGAGGTCATGGGCCAGGGTGACCCACTCATAAGGGACGCCCTCCTGACCGTCGTAAAACGCAAGGATTTTATAAAATTTGTCCCGGATGCCGAGGGCGCAAAGACCCGCAGCCGCCACAACGTCAATAAGGTGTTGTCCTGGGACTACCTGGCCCAATTTGAAAATAACCCGGCTATCGTGCCCGATTTAATTAAGCAGACCCAAACCTCAATAGAGGAGTTAAGGCGAAACATCCAGACTAAATCGGGTGCGGAGTTACTAGATTTTATCCGAGAAGATATTCAGCAGTTGCAAAAAATTCTGTTTAACCCCCAGAGTTCTGCAGTCATTATGGCCGGTCTGTATGCCCTGGCCTGGCTCAACAAAAGGCTACTGAAGTGGTTGGGGGAGAAGAACGTCGCGGGTACCCTTTCTCAGTCGGCACCCGACAATATTACCTCGGAAATGGGCCTGGAACTGCTGGATGTCGCGGATGTTATCCGGCCTTACCCGGCAGTAATTGAGTATTTGCAGCAGGTAAAAGAGAGTAACGTCACCTTTTTGGATGAGCTGGCTAAGTTTGAGGGTGGCAAGGAAGCCCAGGCTGCTATCCAGGCTTTTCTTGACAAATACGGGATGCGCTGCGCCGGGGAAATAGATATAACCAGGCCCCGGTGGAGTGAAAAACCAACCATCCTGGTCCCTGTGATTCTCGGTAACATCAAGAACTTTGCGCCCGGTGAAAGCCGGCGAAAATTTGAGCAAGGGCGGCAGGAGGCTTTTTATAAAGAGCAAGAGTTGATAGGCCGGTTGGAGCAATTACCGGCTGGCAAACGAAAAGCCAACGAGACCAGGCGCATGACCAGCCTGCTTCGGAGCTTAATCGGCTACCGGGAATATCCGAAATACGGCATGGTTAGCCGCTACTTCATCTATAAGCAAGCCTTGCTCAAAGAAGCCGGGCAACTCGTCCGGGCCAACCTTATCCAGGAAAAAGAAGATATTTACTATCTCACTTTTGAGGAACTCCGCGAGGTCGTAAGCACCCAAAAACTGGATTACCGTCTTATCACCGGCCGCAAAGAGGACTACAAAATATATGAAAAACTGACTCCCTCGCGGGTTATGACCTCGGACGGTGAAAGGGTAGCGGGCGCATACAAACGCGAAAATCTGCCAGCCGGGGCAATTGTAGGTATGCCCGTTTCTGCGGGGCTGGTAGAGGGGCGCGCGCGGGTCATCTTAAACATGGAAGACGCGGACCTGGAAGAAGATGATATTCTTGTTACCTCCTTTACCGACCCTAGCTGGACGCCCCTGTTTGTCTCTATAAAAGGGCTGGTCACCGAGGTTGGCGGCCTCATGACCCATGGGGCGGTTATCGCTCGCGAGTATGGTTTACCGGCGGTTGTCGGGGTAGAAAACGCTACCAGGGTCATCAAAGATGGGCAACGTATCCGGGTGCATGGGACGGAAGGGTATATAGAAATACTTGATTAGCCCTGGCAAATGGGATAAAAGCGGGCTATTTATACGCCACCGTCACGGCGCATAAGCCTTCCTTTTCGACAGAACTGGTAATTCTGGAAAATCCGGCATCCTTTACCCAGCCTTCAATCTTTTCCAGGGGACGGCAATTTAAAAGGAAGGGTCCTCCCGAATAGCTGGTCATGACGTTGACCACGAAATCGAGTTGAGGGTGCTGTAACTGGGTAGTGAGGATGATTATCCCGCCGGGAGCCAGGAAATCGTAAAAGGTCTGGAGCGATTTTTTGACGGTGGAATCATCGGGAATCTGCTCATAAAGACCCGAAACCACCAGGCTATTGGGGGGACCTCCCAATAAAGTGGTGGTCGGGGCCGGGTTAAAAGCGTCGCCCACTTCAAAATGAATATTGTCCAGGCCGCTCTCGGCTGCTTCGCGCCTGCCCTGGTTTAAGCCTTCCTCTTTCAGGTCGCGACAAAGCACCCGAATATTAGCCGGGTCTTCTTTTAATAGCTCTTGCAGGTAGCGCCCCGGTCCCGCCGCCGGGTCCAGCAGGCGAATCGCCTCCTCTTCGGCCCGAAACTTCTTTAGTTCAGTCCGCAAGACGGCTTGGAGCAGGTCGCGGCGGTTACGGATAGCCCGCCAGCCCACCGCATTAAGGTAGGTCTTATCAAGAAGTTTGCCTATCCCCAGGCGGCCCTGCGGTTTATTAAGATAGACATAATCGAGCATCGTCCCGCTGTTGAAGCCGTATTTGTAGCCCAGTCTTACCCCGTTTGAGCTTTTACCCACGGTCTGCATGAAGGTTTTTACCATTTTCCAGCGGATTTTCCCCACTATTCCCGGTTTGGCCGGCTCTAACTTGGGTGCTTTCATAGTGAATCTCTAATTTATATTTTAAACTCAATAAATCCAAATCCAAAATTTAACTGGCAGTATACTCGGCCTGGTGCTGGTGCCGGTATTGCTCCAACTCGCGTATACGTCTGGTGAGAATGGGCACCAGGGCCACCCCGATAGAGGGTTCGCGGCGCATTGCGTCCAGGAAGACCCACCGCCCTAACTCGACCACCCTGGTTTCAGACAGGGCCGTAATGGTGGCGCTGCGCGGGAACCCGTCAATCAGGGCCATCTCTCCGAAGAAATCGCCCTGGGAAAGGGTCGTTATTTTTATTTCCGAGGCGGTGGGGTTGGGTTTGACGGTGACCTCGACCGTACCGTCCAGGATGACGAACAGACCAGCCCCCGGCTCGCCCTGTTGAATAATTTTCTTGCCTTTACCAAAATTTTTGATAGTGGCAAGCCTGGCAAGCATCTGCAACTGCTCGGTGCTAAGTGCTCCCAGCAAGGGAACCTGCTTCAAACTCTCTGCAAGGTTATCCATGGTGGCTCCTTCTTAAAGAAATTTTGTTATTTTATATCAGGTTTGCACAGTTTTCCTGAATGTTAAATCGGTAAAAAGGCTTCCTGCCAGGTGCCGATAGAGCGGTATTTGCGGTACCGTTGTTCCACCAGTTTGGCCGGACCAACCGGTCCATCCTTGAAGATACCATCCAACTCCGCCAGGTCTTCCAGCAGCTTTTCTTTTAAAGCCTCTAGCATCCCGGAGCGGTCGGTGTGGTTGCCGCCGGGCGGTTCCGGCACTACCGCGTCCACAAGTCCCAGTTCCAGCAGTTCCGGGGCGGTGATTTTAAGGGAAACGGCGGCTTCCGGGGCTAACGAGGATGACCGCCACAGGATAGAGGCGGCGGCTTCGGGGCTGGCAACCGAATAAATCGAATTTTCAAGCATTATTACCCGGTCGGCCTGCCCGATTGCCAGGGCACCCCCGCTGCCCCCTTCCCCGATGATTACGGCAATAAAGGGTGTCGCCAACTCCGCCATAACCAGCAGGTTTTCGGCGATAGCCTGGGCCACACTGCGCTCCTCGCTTTCGAGACCGGGGAAAGCCCCCGGCGTATCAATAAAGGTCAGGACCGGGAGTCCTAATTTCTCGGCCAGCCTGAAAAGCCGCAGGGCTTTCCGGTAGCCTTCGGGCCGGGGCATCCCAAAGTTCCGGTATAGATTTTCTTTGGTGTCGGTACCTTTCTGGTGGCCGATGGCAACCACCGGGCGGCCCTCGAACAGGGCCAGCCCACCGATTATGGCGGCATCATCGCTGAAACGGCGGTCCCCGCGCAGTTCGAAAAAGTGGCTGAACAGCCCCTGGAAATATTCCTGGGTGTGCAGCCTCTTAGGATGCCGCGCCAGTTTGACCCTTTCCCAGGCCATGTCCTGGGCCGAAAGCTGGCCTTGCGACAATCCCCCTGCTTCAACCTCACCTTTAACCGTATAGCCATCTTTAGTAGCGGTTTCCCGGATTTCCCCGGACATAACGGCGGCTCCGGTGTTCTCTTCTGGGGCTGTTTCAGGCTGATTGCCTTCGGCTCCCTCACCCAACGATTGCCCTGCCCCCTGGCCCAAAATTCCCAGCAGTTTGCTCAGGACATCGGGCAGATTCTTACGCTCAACCACCGCATCTATCATCCCGTGTTCAAGCAAAAACTCCGCCGTTTGAAACCCTTCCGGCAGATTTTCCCGGATGGTCTGTTGAATTACCCTGGGCCCGGCAAACCCGACCATGGCCCCCGGCTCGGCCAGAATTACGTCCGCCACCATCGGGTAACTGGCGGTCACGCCCCCGTAACAGGGGTCGGCCAGTAGAGCGATATGGGGCAGGCGGGCTTTACCCAGCCGGGCCAGGGCCGCCGTCGTTTTGGACATTTGCATCAGCGAAAAAAGCCCTTCGTGCATCCGGGCGCCCCCGCTGCTGGAAATTGTCAAAAGAGGGAGGTTCTTTTCAATGGCCGTTTCGACCAGCCGGACAAACTTCTCGCCAAAGACGCTGCCCATACTCGCCCCCATAAAGGCGAAGTCGGCCACCGCCACGGCTAAAGGTTGGCCTTTGAGGGTAGCGGTCCCGGTCACCAGGGCGTCCCCCATGGAAGTGCGGTACTGGGTATCCCTGATTTTATTGATATAGGTATCGGTCGAGGTTTGAAAGTTGAGGCGGTCCCCGGCTTCCAGCCAGAGGTCTTGCTCGAAAAATGAGCCCAGGTCCAGCAGGTAAAGGATGCGCTCGAACCAGCGCAGCCGCCCGTGATAATTACAGGCCGGGCAAACCCGTAAATTTTGCTCGAATTGTTTGATATAGGTCAGGGTCTTGCATTTTGAACAGGAAAACCATATATCAACCGACAAAGGATTGGCGGCCAGGGCATTTACCCTGGGCATCGTCTTGGTTTGAAAAAAGGGGGAAGGATTAGGCCCCCGGTGGGGGTCCGGTTTGAGGCTGGGTAAAATAATATTGGTACCGTCTAAGGCTTCTACATCTTCTTGCATTGTCACACCAACTTCTTTAATAAACCACTAAATATCACTGTATTTCTAACACTAACCAATAATGAATACATTTCTAACTGGCCTATTTACCAGAAATTCGGGAGGTCGTTAAAAGAGTCCCACTCCTTCATGCTAATAAGCTGTGATTCAAGTTGAGCCAGGTCCGACGCCGGACGGTCAACAATTTCAACGGTGCAGCGGGCAGCACTGACCAGAATCCCCTTCTCATCAATGATATTGACATCCCAGACCATGCTGGTACGCCCCTGGTGGATCGGCCTGCCAATCCCGGTCATCACGCCGTCCTTGCGGGAGCGAAAATGGTTGGCCGTTATCGACAGGCCGAAGCACATCTGGCGGCTGGTATCTATATTGATAGCCGTCCCCAGGGTCGCCAGGGATTCCATCAGCGTTAGCATGGCCCCACCGTGTAAAAAGCCGCTCTGCTGCGTGGTCCGGGGCGAGACGGGCATGGTGGCGGTTACCTCGTCCTGGCTGATGCCGGTAATGGTTATATCCAGGCTTTCCCAGATTGTCCCGGCTTTCATGTACCCGTTTAAGGCTTCTAAGAGTTTTTCGTCTTCCAACTGGTTCACCTCACAACAAAACGGTCGAATAAAAACGGGCTAACTGGTTTCGGATAACCTTTTAAGGTTGGCAACCTGGTTCGTGATGACCTTTTCGTTGGTCTTTTCGACGCTGGGCCGGAGTAAGGGGTTGTTAAGCAATTTCGGGATGGTGTAATCGAGTTCAACTTCTACCAGGGTAGTTTCGCCCTGACTTTGCAAATGCCAGCTCCACCGGGAAGGCAAATCGCCGGTAGTTTCGTAAATGGCGACAAAAGGTCGCTCCACCACCAGCATCCTGGTAGTACCTTTGAACTTTAACCCGCTCATTTTGTATTCCCAGGAATTGTCAAAACCGCCGATGGTCGAGGGAGTGTAAGAAGTTAAAACAAGGTCGGGATTTAATTCGTGGGCGAGTTTGGGGTCGGCCAGAATCTCAAAAACGCGCTCGGCGGGCGCCGTGACGGCGGTCGACTTTTTTATTACCGGCATAAAAATCTCCTTTTGGTTAATTAAAATCGGTCTGGGATGGTTGCCTGACCGGAAAGGCGGTTGAAGTCGGGGGTCCGCCTGACTTCGGCAATACTCTGGGTATCGCAATAAATCTCCAGGTAGCGGACCTTGCCCCAGCGCAGGTGAAAAATATGCACGCCCTGGTTGGTGTAAGGCAGCCCATTTTTACGGGTGGCCTGGCATTTCCACTTCACACAGACCCTGGTATTGTGCGGCCACCCGCTCACGACAAGGTCTTCGACCTCGAATTTCAGGGCAGGGTAAATTTCGAAAATCCGGCGGTAGAGGTTTATGGTGCCTTCAAGGTTAAAGCGCGGCCCTTTATGGCCGGGCAGGCCGGGGAAAAACAGTTCGAACTCCGCCGGGAAGCCTTGCACCATCGGTTCAAACTGCTCCCGGTTTAACCTTGCCATTCCTTTGCGCAAACGGCTCCGTACTATCGCGTGGTACATACCTGTTTCTACCTCCCTGGCCGGCTAAATAACGGTCTTTTCTCCGATTTTTGCGAGGATAGCGCGGGCTACCCTGACCCCACCGGGGTCATTATCTTTGCTCAGCGTAATAAATTGGTTCAGGTCATCGGCGGCGTTGCCCAGTTGAAGTTGCTGGCGATAGGCTTCCGCCCGGTTTAAGTAGGCTTCGGGTATATTCGGGTTAAGCCGGATGGCCTGCGAAAAATTCTGGATGGCCTGGTTGTAGTCCCTTAGCTGGTAGAAAAGTTTTCCCCGGTTAAGCCAGACAGCCGGGTCGTTTTTATCAATATCCAGCGCCCGGTTATAGTCTTTAAGAGCTTTCTCCACTTCGCCCAGCGTCTTAAAACACTCGGCCCGGTTGAGATAGCCTCTTAGCTGGTGCGGGTTCAGTTCCAGGGCTTGCCGGTAGACTTCAATGGCCTGGTAGAAGTCTCTTTCATTTTGTAACTGCTGGCCGCGCTTGAATAAAAAGTCAGCCTGCCCGTCCTGGTCAGGTTTAGCATTAGGGCCGGGGTTGGGAAAAACCGGGGGCGCTGCCGGGCGGGAAATGAAATTAAACTGGCCGGTCACATTCTTAAAGCTGCCGGTAATATTGTGGAACCCGGTCAGGGTATGGGAATGAAACTCCAGTTCCTCGCGGGCTTCCACCGCTGCCAGGATGCGTTCGGCCCGGCGCACGCGAGGGGCATCGAACCGGCTCTGCGCCAGTTGATGGGCCTGCCAGGCAAAACTTTTAGCCTGTTTGAGCTCTTGCAGTTTGAGGCTGAATTCAACCAGGTTGGTCAGGAAGGTAAATTCGGCGGCGGCTTGCCCGGTCCGGCGGCTTAACTGGACCCCTACCAGCGATACGGCCAGCCCCTTCTCGGAAGCATGGACTTCCAGGTAGAGGTTGGATAGCTGGGTTAAAATAATTACCTGGTTTTGTTCGTCAAAACCGGTCTCCCGCATTAGTTTCAGGCTTTGCTCGTAGTAATCAATGGCCTCGTTATCCTGGCCCATGCTTTTGCTTAACTCGGCCAACCGGGTAAGCTGGTTAATCCTGACCGCAGGGAGGCCCGCCGGGCCGGCTGGATTGACCAACTCTTTTTTAATCAGGTCGAGCAGTTCGGCTTTTCGCAAGTCGTCCGGCAGCTTCGAGAAGCTCTGGGCCGGGACTAATTCGGGGTCAGGTATCCGACCGGCGGGCGAGGGTTGGGCCGGGGTGTTAGTAAACCCAGGCAGCGGCGGACGGACTTCGGAAGTCCTCGGCTGCGGTTGGGGCGGTTGCTTCGGTTGGATGTGCGCCATTGGCTGGAACTGCGGCTGGGGTTGTGACGGTAATTGGAACTGAGGTTGCGGCTGAGCCTGAGGCTGAGGCCGGACCTGCACCTGGGGTTGGGGCTGAGATGGCGGATTAAACTGGGCCGGGGCCGGACTTTGCACCTGATACTGTGGCAACGGTAGCGACGGCGTAAACGAGGGTCGCGGCGAACCGTTCGAAGTGGCACTCAACACCGGGGCGGGCAGCGGGATAGTCCCTTCCTCTAATTCCGGCTCAAACTCCGGCTCTTTTTCGGCCAGCCCGAGTTTGTGATGGAGTTTCACCAGGAAGCCAGGAGCCCACCAGTTATATTTACCCATGAGCCGCATCGAGGCGGGCAGCAAGAGGGTGCGGACCACCGTCGCGTCAACCAGGATAGCCACCGCCAGGCCCAGGCCGATTTGTTTGATAAAGAGAACTTCCCCGGTTACAAAGCTGCCGATGACCACTACCAGCAGGAGCGCCGCGCTGGTTATGATACCCCCGGTCTTCTGGACCCCCAGGGCGACCGAGGAGCGCAGGTCGTTGGTCCGGTCGTAATGCTCTTTTATCCGCGATAAAAGGAAGACCTCGTAGTCGAGGGAAAGGCCAAAGGCCCCTGCGAAGATGAGGACGGGCTGGGTGCTGTCAATCGTCCCGGTTTTGGTAAAGCCGAGCCAATCGGCAAAGTTACCGTCCTGGAAGACCCAGACCAGGGTACCAAAACAGGCCGATAATGAAAGAATATTGAGGATGACCGCCTTTAAGGGGACGACCAGGCTGCCCAGCATCAGATAGAGCAGGACGAACAGGACCAGCACAATCAGGCCAAAGGCCAGGGGCAGGCTGCGCGCCAGACTGCTTAACAGGTCAACCAGCGAGGCTGTTTCCCCGCCCACCGTCAGGATAAGCTGGCCGGGTGGGGTGATTTGCCGGATGGTGCGGACCAGGTCCTGGGTGCTACCGGCAAACTTGTTATCCTTGAAGATGACATTTATCAGAGTGAAATTGCCGTTCGAAAAGCGCTGGGCCAGTTGAGCCGCCTGGGGATTCTGGGCCCGGTTAGCCTCGGAATAAAAGGCCGCATACCCGGCTTTGTCAAGGTTCGGGTCAGCGGTTACCAGGCTGTCAACCCGTACCACTCCCGGTAAGGACTGCAACTTGCGGGTCAGGTCGAACAGGCTCCCCAGGGTGGTCGGGTCCAGGGCCGGGTTTATTGAAAAGGCCGTAATCTCGATGGGCGAGGTTTCATTCGGTGGGAACTGACTATCCAGCACGTCGTTGACCTGGCGGCTGGCGTGGTTGTCGGGGAGGGTGCGGGCATCAAAGGTTGAAAAGTCGATCCTCAAAAAAGGGCTGCCGATAGCCAGTAACGGCACCAGGGTAAGGACCAGCACCAGGATGGGACGGCGCATTACAAACTGGCTGGTCCGGTACCAGTAACCGGTGTTGACCAGCTCACGCCCTACCGCCGGTTGTTTTTCCTTGCGCCGCTTTGGTAGCAGCGAGTTGAGCGAGAGAAAGTTTACTTTCTCACCGAGCAGGGCCAGGATAGCCGGGAGAATGGTCAGCGAAGCCAGCATTGCCACCAGGACCGCCGCCGCGCCGCCGTACCCCATGCTTTTGAGGAATTGCGGTTCAAAGACCAGCAGGCTCAACAGGCTGATAATAACGGTCAGCCCGCTAAAGAAAACGGTGTGCCCTGCCGTTTGCATGGTCCTGACCAGGGCAGGCAAAACTCTCCCCTGGTGGATTTTTAGTTCCTCTCGGAAGCGGCTTATCACAAACAGGCTGTAGTCAATCGAAAGCCCCAGGCCGAGCATTGTAATGATATTCAGGGCAAAAATGGATACATCGGTGAAGGTGCTGGCAATCCGCAAAATCAGGTAAGCGCCCAGGATAGCCGTACCACCCAGCAGCAGAGGTAGAAAAGCCGCCACCACACTGCGGAAGATTAAAAACAACAGGATACCAACGATAGGAAAGGTAAAGAGTTCGGCCCGGAGTAAATCAACCTCGGATTGTTTTACAATCTCGAAATTAACCACGGGGCGGCCCCCTACCCGGACCTGTAGCAAAGGGGTATCGGTGAACAAAGGGTGCAGCCGTTCGACAGTCTTGAACTGGGCGTCGTCGTTACCCGGCAACCCGACCACGGCATAGGTGCTTTTTTTGTCATTCGAGACAAACTGGGCCAGGCCGCTATTGTAAAAGGTAATCTCGCTACCGACCCCGCTACCTTTAAAACGCGCCAGGACCGCCTCCACGTCCTGTTTATATTCGGGCCGGTCGACCGTCAGGCCCGTTTTTGAGGTAAAAAGCACCACCATCAAGCCCTGTTCCCGGCCAAGCTGGCTCTCGGCAATCTCGGCAGCTAAATTCGAGTCGGAGGTGTCGTCAATAAAGCCCCCGATTTTGAGGTTATCGGAAAGTTTGTAGCTGGCGGCGGCGCTCAGGATTACAAAAACAAGACCGCCTATAACAATCAACCAGGGATGGCGGAAAGTAAATTTACCAAGTGATACAAACACGCGACTGCTCCTTTTTGCCGCAACTTTAATCCCTTAAATCTCACATCACCTGACCGGGTGACTATCCACGGTTTACTGCCAGCTTAAATTCTCCAGGACCATTTCTTTTTGGCCCGTTTCGCTGTAAAAAGCCCACTCTGTCCCCCCGGTAACTCCCTCTAAGTAACCCGGCGACCGGAAATCAGCCGGGTAAACCGCCAGTCGGCCCACCTTTAATTGGGTCGGGTTCTTCTGGCTGGAAAAATGGAAAGAAGTGCGCCAGATGTTTTCAAGGGCCGCGCCGGGCAACCGCAGGGTGGGCAAAAATGGTAGGGTCCAGAGGTCCGCCTCAAAACAGGGCTGGACCGGGCCGGAAAAAGTCCTCTCGGCGTTACCCTGGAAAGAAGCCAGCTTGAAAATGTGCCCGTGCCAGCGGAGCAGCGAACTATCTTCAAATTCGACTTTTTCGCTATTCTTCGTCTGTCCGTTTAACCTGCCGGGCGCTTGTGAGAGGTTAACGCCAGGTTTAGAAGGCTCCTGGCGGCTGAAAACCACTTTTAGCCGGGCCAGATTTTGGGTTGTTTCCGGCTGATTCGGGTCGCTGCTGACTGCCAGTTCCAGGGCGACGACCCAGTTCCCCTGCTGCCAGGAGCCGTGGGCCTCTTTTACCAGGGCAAACGCCTCTTTCCCGCTGGTAGCCAGGCGGTCCAGGTCGATTTCAAAATCTTCGAGGGCGGCCAGCGTCAGTTTAGGCCAGCCTTCCGGGGCCAGCCATTCGGCCAGGGCTACCGCGTATTCGAGGACCAGGCTTGCCGTTAGGGCCGGGCGACCCCCTAAGCTAAAGTCGGCCATGGCCGGGGTCAGGCCCGGCTCGATACGGCTTACTGCTTTGACCGAATTAAAGATGTGAAAATCCAAAATTTCGCCGGTAAAGAACAGGGGAGAATACAACTTCTCGGCCTGGGGCACCTCGGAGAATAAAGGGAAGCCGTACAGGTGGGCGGGCGTGACGGCGCTTCCGACTGGGCCGTTAAAGCAAACTTCCCCGAACCCCTGGCTGAGCAGCTCGGCCTGCCAGTGGTAAAGACCTTCCTCGACATCTATCGCGGCCATGTATTTGAGGGTCGCCTCGAAATTGGCAATCATGCCAAGACGGTCCCAGGTCGGCCAGGAGAGAGATTTCAAGGGGTAGTTCACCTGCGAGGCCGCCCATAACCCCAGGCGGGCCAGCCCTTCGTTACCGGAGGCGTAGTCGAGTTGGCCAACCATCCCACCCCAGCGCCCGGTCAAAGAACCGACGCAATTGAAGAATTTCAAAGGGTGGTCTTTTAAGGCTTCAAACAGGTTCATGAATCCGGTTACCTTGGTGCCGATAGTCTGGACAAAATTGTCTGGGGTCTTGGAGGGCAACCTCACCGGGGTATCGACCCCGGCGTTGTGAATAACCCCGCTTAACCCACTGCCAAGCTCGGCCAGCAAACGCTGCAACTGTTCCGGCGAGGTGAAATCGCAGACCCGGTATTCCACCGGCAGACCTTTTTGCTTTAACGCCTGCAAATTGTCGTAGAGCTCTTTTTGGCGTTTAAGTTCCTCGATTCCCCGCCTGACTTCGCCCACCTTTTTTCCCGGCGGGATGGTCTTATACAACTGCTGGGTATAAGCCTTAAAGGAGGCGGGGTCCATTTCCAGCCAGGGGGCCGGGCCGGGCGCGGACTGGCGTCCGGTAACTATAACCCGGCAGCCGTAATTTTGGGCCAGGGCTTCCGCCAGGGCATAACCGATGCCCCGCCCACCGCCTGAGATAAGAACTGTATCGCGCGTGGTTAGCTCGATAACCGGGGGTCGCGCCGCCTGGTTGTGGCAGGCCAGGCCGTAACGCTGGCCGTCTTTGTAACCGATTTCGAACAGGCCCCAGCGGTAGATTTCACGGGCGACAATCTCGCCTATATTCCGAAAATCTCCCGTGGCGAAATCGAGGATTTTGAGGTTGCAGTTGGGTATCTCGCGGGGCAAGGTCTTGGCTAACCCGGCCCAGATGCCCCCAAAAGGCTGGGCAAATTCTCCGCTGGCGGTCTCAAAACCCATGGTCCCGCCCAGGCGCGTCACCGGCATGTAAAAGACCCTGGTCGCGTCGGTAGTGGTGGCCCATTCTTCGTAATAAAGTTTTAGCAGCACGACCGTCAGCCGCAGGGCTGTCTGCCAGCTTGCGGGATAGGTCGGCTCGGCGGCCTCGCATACATTCAGGTCTATCAGGCCGTCTACCGTTCCGGTCAGTTTTTTGAGGGCTACCGCTTCGGCCTCAAGGTTCCGGGTGGGATGAAAGTGGTAAACTTTCGCTCCACCTTTGGTTAAGGCCCCGGACAGGCGAGCGGCGGTGTCGCTCGAACCTCCGGCAATCACAATCTTTTTCCCGGCCAGGCGCGGCGAATAACCCGCAGGAGCCGGGTCAAGCTGGAAAGGTTGCCAGATGGCCCGTTCCACCGGAATCACCGACCCATCCTCAGGGTAAGTTATTACCGGCCTGGTCAGTTCCTTTAACTGTGTCATAGCTGTAGCCCGTTCCTTCTACCGGGTTGCCCGAAAACTCTCCAATTAGCAGCACTTTAATAACCCTGGTCCATCCCAATCAAGGAGACCCTATTTTTTATGCAGAGTCATTTTGATGCCGTCTTTTGGGTGCAGCGTGTTAAGGGTGCTGAATTCGACCGGGTGGCCCGGTTGTAGGTGCAGGTGGAACTGCTGGACCACCATCGCGATAACCACCTGCATTTGCATCAAGGCGTACCGGCTGCCGATACACTGGCGCTGCCCACCCCCAAAGGGATAGAAAGCGAACCGGGAGCGGAGGGCCGTATTTTCCGGGTTAAACCGCTCCGGGTCGAAGGCTTCCGGGTTTTCCCAGACCGCCGGGCTGTGGTGGGTTACGTAAGGCGATAAAAGAACCATCGAACCGGCGGGAACCCGGTATTCCCCCAGCATATCCTCGTTGATGGCGTCCCTTGGATAAGCCCAGATGGGCGGGTAAAGCCGCAAGGATTCGTTGACAACCATCTGCAAATAGGGCAGGTTGGGCAGGTCTTCCACCCTGGGGGCACGCCCACCCAGCACCTTTTCCAGTTCGTCTTCCAGTCGCCGCCGCACGTCCGGGTGCTGGGAGAGGGCATATAAAGCCCAGGCCGCCCCGCTCCCAACCGTTTCGTAACCCGCCAGAATCAGGGTCCGAATTTCGTCATAGACCTGGTAATCGGTCAGTGGCTCGCCGGTCTGTTTATCCCTGGCGTTAAGGAGAAGGGCGATGTAATCGTCATCAGGCGCGTTTTCGCGGCGGTGCTCCTGGATCATCCCGTAGCACCATTTTCGCAAAGCGGCCTGGACTTGTTGCGAGGAACGCGTCGAGGGTAGTGGTACGTTTTTGGGAATCAGGTCCACCAGCGGCGCGAACCACATGTGGCGGGTGGTTTTCTCCACCACCGCCTTCAGGTAAGGCCGTAACTCCTTGTAGGCAGGGTCGGCTATGTCGGTGCTGAGAAAAGACTTGAGAAGAATCCGCAAACTGAGTCGCAGCATCTCCTCCTCAAGGTCAATCGACTGTTTATCCCGCTCTTTAAGGTGCCAGCGGTCCAGTAAATCCGAAGTACAGCCCGCCATGGTCTCAATCAGGGTGTTCAGGTGTTCCATGTGGAATTGGGGCTGGGTAACCCGGCGGTGGTAGAGCCAGGTCTCTCCTTCCAGGGTCAGCAACCCGACCCCGAAGAAAATTTTGAATCGCTCGTAAATCCGGCCCCGGCAGTAGTTCTGGATGTTGTCCTGCAAGACCCGTTTGACCAGTTCGGGCTCGATAACCAGGTAGGAGTCGAAAGGGCCAAACTTCAACCGCACGACATCGGGGGACATTGCCGCCGACCGTACCAGCAAGCGGGTCGGGTTCAGCATGAATTCGGGTAGAACCCCCATAAAAGGGAGTCCGTCGGGGCCGGGGGCAAGCCGGGCTTTCGCCGGCTTGCTCGTAGCGGCAGCGTTTTCTCTGGTAAGTGGGCTCGACATTCTTTTAGCTCCTGGAAGCGGTACTGGTGCGTTGCATTTCGTCAATCTTCTCGCGGGTGACAAATTCCCCGGTGTGGCGGTGGACGTAGCCCATAATCACCCCGGTCATGTCTTTGAGTTGCAGAATAATCTTGCCGTCGGGGCGGACCGCCACGCAGCGGTTACCGCCGCGCTCCCGCCCGAAGTCAAGCTCGCGAGGCGTCGCGTACATATCAATCCGCTCGTATTTTTGGGAAAGCTGGCAATCGTTGACCGCCTCGTAAATGTCAATCCGGCGAATGGAGGCCGGGGCCACCAATGGGATGTAATCTTCCAGGACGAAATTCAAGACCTGGACGCGGGCCAGACCATCCAGCAAGATACTGGGCAGGCGGAACTGCGAGAAGGTCGGGTCGTCCGGGGCAACCCGGAGTTTGTAGGTCGCCCGTTTCCCCAGCGGGTTGAGCCGGGTGTCGGTGGTCGAGACAAACATATCGGTCAGCAGCACCGGGGCCGCCGGGAAGTGATAGGGGTCGGGGACAGGCTGTTCGTTGGCCGGGCTCCAGGCTTCCCAGGAGGGCGCTTCCGGTACTTCCCGGCTCATCACCACCTTTATTTCAAAGTGGAGTTTATCCCTGGTCAGGACAATCCCTTTTGGCCCGATGACATCGGTCATCACCTTCACCTGGACCAGGGCGCGGTCAGCCGAGCGTTCGATTAACCGGGCCTGGATTTTCTTCACACCGGGTTTGGTCTTGTCATAGACCCGCAAGAAGTGATGGAAGACCGCGTCTTCCAGGGCAATTACCTTCAGGTCCGGCACAAGCTGGCTGGCGACCTCGGTGGCAATCTCCGGTACGAAAGTGCCGGGGAGAGTGGCATAGCCGTTCACAACGTGGTGGTCGAGGTAGCTATCTTTATCCAGGTCAAAGACCCGCTCGAAGGTAACTTCTTCCGCTGTACGTGAGAGTTCGCGCCCCAGGTAGAAACCCGGCCCGGTCGAACTTGCGGCGGTCGCCGGGAGTTTGCCCTGCTCCTGCCAGGTCTGGCGCGCCTCGAAGAAATCGGGGCGAATATCGGTGATAAGCTTGCGCTCGGAAATCCCCAGGTGCGTCACAAACCCTTCCCGGCCCGGCAGGTGCAACTCTCGCATGAAGTGGTGGATACCCTCCTCGGTCGCCATCCCGGTATAAAGCTTTTGCTTTTCCAGGTATTCTTTGGTCATCGGGGTAGCGCCCAGGCCCACGTCAGCCCACAGGCCCCACCCGATGGAGAATTCGTCCGTCCCGGTCTGGCTGCGGCTGTATACAGCGGCGCTCGATAAGAAGTCGTTCCCGGCAGAATAATCGGTCTCGCCCAGTTGTCCGGTCAGGCCGATAAACGAGTTGAAGTTACACCACATACGGGGCGGATTCTGGCGGGTGGCATATTTCAGGTTCTGGTAGCCTTTAATCTTGATGTCGCGGACTGCCCGGAAGTCTCCCAGGCTCTTTAGCGGGATAGAGGCCGAACGGCTCAGTCCGGCGGCGTTAATCAGAAGGTCAATCCAGCCGTGGGTTTTGATGATTTTGTTAAGGGTCCGGCTTAACTCGGCCCGGTCCAGGACATCACAGGCCAGGTAGTGGACCCGCTCTTTGCCGCAGAACTGCTCCATCAACCGCAAATTCCGGTAAGTGGCCCGCGCGTCAATCAGGCGGTCGTAAGCCTTGCTCAACTGGCCGAGCGTTTTCTCCGGGTGCGCCAGTTTTTCGCGGCGCAGGTATTCAGGACGCTTCCGGGCAAATTCCTCGTCCGTCCCTTCGAAGGTCTCCGGTGGGTAATTTTCCAGCCGGTTGCTCCCCAGGAGATAGAGATGCGGCTTGAAATTGGCCGCCAGGGCCTTGACCAGTTCGGCGGTAATACCGCGCGCCCCGGCGGTTGCTACCACCACCGAATTGTGGTCGAGCACCGCCGCCGGGTTGTCCCTCAACGTGCCCCGGTTTTCGTCCAGGAAATAGGTCAACCGCTGGTTCCCCCGGTAGTAAATCACCGGGATGAAGTGCTTGTTGGCCGTTTCCGACCCGGCTACCCGCGCCGCCTCGCCCGCGTCTTTGAGGTCGGTAAAGAGGGCGAAGGTCAGACAGCCCTGTAATTCGAGCATGGCGCTCTTAAGCGTCCCGGCAAAAAGACCGCTCATCGGGTGAGGCGTTGCGCCCGGCATCGCGTCTAAAAAGAGTTCCACGAAACTGCTTTCCTGCCCGACCAGGCTGTCGTAATTCTCTTTGAGAGCCAGGAATACCAGGTCGTGCAAGGCGGTAAGGTCCGGCGTCTCCTGCGACAGGCTTTCGGTGGCCGGGGCCGATACGCCCAGGTCGGCCAGCACTCGCAGGTGTTTAATCCGCCCTTTGAAAGGACTCAGCACCTGTTGGACGGCTTCCAGGTTTATCTCTGGCAGGTAAAAACGGTTGGAAGGGCTTTTGCCGTTGAGAGAAGGGCCAAACGGCGCGGTCGAAAGGACCACCAGGTCGGCGGGTAGCTCTCCCAATTTATCAAGCAATTGAGGCCGGTCGGTCACGAGTAAAGTCCGGGGCGGCAGGAACGGTAATGCTGGCCGGACCTTTTCGACCGGGAACTCCTGCAAGACCGGGACATAGCGTTTAATCTGGAAGGGCTGGCCCGGCGCGTATTCAACGGTATCTTTGAACCGTTCCGGCATACCGGCGGGGGTCGCCGGGGCTTCCGCCTTCGCTTGTTTAGGGTCCGGCGCGGCAGTAGGCGCATAAATTTTTAGCTGGGTCACCGGCCCGGTGGCGGTTTCGCGGCAGGAGATGGTCGTTTCAGGCTTCCCGCTGTGCAGCGCTCGCAGGACCGCCAACGCGCCTTCGGCGCCCAGGTAGTTTGGCGCGGCGTGATTGAACCCGGCTTCAATCTCATTCTCGCTTCCGGTAGCAGCCTGCTTTTTAAGACTCAGGTCGCCTACAAAGCCGAGGATGGGCAGGTTATTCTGCCGGGCCGTCGCTTCGGTGGTCAGGGCAAAGAGAAACGCTCCTTCGGCCAGGGCCGGTTCCCCGGCTACTCCCAGGTCGCGCAGGATTACCCGCATTTCTTCCATGCTGTTGCCGTTGATACCCCCCACCAATATCATGTCCAGTTCCCGGCTGCGCAGGTAGCGACTGGCCATTTCAAAGGTGGTCAGAGTCGATGAAAAGCCGGTGTCCAGGGTGATATTCAACCCTTTAAGGTCGAAGTAGTTGGTTACCCTGGCCGGGATAACATTCGGCATGCTGCCCGGGAAAGCGTCTTCGTTGGCGGGTGGGGCCAATTTTCGCACTTCGCCGGTCAGGGTAGCCAGCACCTCTTCCAACCGGGAAGACTTTGCCAGGTAAGGGTTGGCGTGAAGCTCCTTTTTCACGTCGTCGAGATAGCTACGCAGCCCGTAAAGGGTGGCGGCCCTGGTCTGCCCCATATGGCCCATCAGAACCCCCGATTTGAACTTGTTATTTTCCCAGAAATCGCCCAACTGGCTGCGCAACCGCTGGGCACATTCCAGCACCATCAACTGGCAGCGGTCTATCGTCCGGATAGTGCTGGGCGGCATCCGAACTTTATCAAAAGGCGGGAGCGGGTAGAATTCGCCAAAGGAAGCCTGGGGGCCTTTCCCGGACCCTTTCAGCCAGCTTTCTATCTCGGCGTTGGTTTCCAGGCCGGGCAAATAGGCCGACCAGCCTACAATCGCGACTCGCTCCTGATAGGCTCGCTTTCGCTTTGGAGCGGGTTTGGCCTGCGGCAGGTATTCCTGGATTACCATGTGAGCGTTGGTCCCACCAAAGCCAAAGCCGGAGATGGCGGCGGCCCGCGCCCCCTGGGCCTTGGACGGCCAGGCCGTCACTTTTGTGGGAATTTTCAGGCTGCATTTTTCGATTTCGAAATGGGCCGGGGTGGCCGTAAAGCGGTGCTGGGGCGGGATAGCCCCTTTCTGCAAACCGAGGACCACCTGGATAATTGAGGCCACCCCGGCAGCCCAGCCGGTGTGCCCGATAAGCGATTTGTTCGAGGTCAGGTAGATAGACCGCTCCGCCTTGCCGTAGATTTCTTTGAGCGTCTTGAACTCGGCAGAATCCCCGGCGGGAGTCCCGGTGGCGTGGGCCACCACCCAATCAATATCTTTAAGCTCGACGCCAGGGTTTTGCAGGGTCCGTTCGACCGCGATAGCCTGCCCGGCAGAGCTTGGCGCATAAATAGCCTTGCCCTTACCGTCCGACGACGAACCAAAAGCCTTTATTACAGCCAGGATGTTGTCGCCATCGGCCTGGGCCCGTTTCAGCTTTTTCAGAATGACTACCCCGGCCCCGTCCGAGAAAAGGACGCCGTCGCTATCCTTATCGAGGGGGCGGACCTCCCCGCCCACCGAGAGGCCGTGCAGTTTGGCAAAGAGGACGCCAGGCCGGGGAGCCAGCCCAAAAGCCCCACCGCAAATAGCCAGGTCGTGCTTACCCATCAACAGACCCATGATACCGAGGTCAACCGCGTACATCGAGGATGAACAGGCCGTATCCACCATGACTACTTCCGTATCGCCCGGCAAAACCCCTTTGATCGCGTTCTGTCCGACCGCGTATGGCAGGAAGCGGGAGGGCGAGTCGACCCCGCGCCAGTACCGCTTTTTCAGGGCTGCGGCCATCTCCTGGAGCATTTTTTCTTTTTCCGGTCCGGCCAGGCCCTGGGCATCCAGGCCGCTTTCCAGGCGTTGCAGCATCCCGGTCAAAACCTGGGCTTCTTCGAGTTGGGGGCTGCCGTCGGCGGTATAGCCCACGGCGAAAGAAATGCGATCGCCCTCTTTTTGCTTGACCCCTTTTAGCGCCTGAAGCAAGGAATGGCGCAGCCAGAGAGTCGTCATCTCATAATCGGTCCGCTCGTTTTGCAGTTCGGTCTTAAGGGCGGGTTCAGGCTCGAAATCGGTAATAAAGACCGATTTGCCCTGGTAGGTCTTATCCTCGGCGGCCATATCGGGGGACCAGAAGGTTTTGTAGTCCCAGCGGTCTTCGGGAACGAGGCTGAACAAGTCCTTACCAGTTAGCATGGCCTGCCAGTATTCTTCGAGGTTATTCGCGCCCGGAAAAGCCATTCCCATCCCGACTATCGCGATTTCCTCGTTGTCGTCCGCCGCCTCGGCGTCCGCTTTAACAGGTAAGGGCAATTTAGCCTCAAAAGGCGCTTCGGTAGCCAGGAATGGTTTTAACGCGCCGTTGGCCTGGGCGGGCGAAAGGCCGTTTAACCCCCCACCCCTGATGCCGTTATTGGAGGTGCCGTTGGTAGAAGGAGCCACCGCCGCAGTTGGAGTGGTTGCGGTTTTCGGTGTCGGCGGGACGGCAGCTTGGGGCTTGTCGAGCGCCTGGTCGGCAGCCGGTTTGGCCTGGGGTTGGTCCACCGCCTCGTTTAGATTGAGGTTCAACGACGCCAGCAAATTGCGGGCGTAGACCAGCCGCTCGCCTGGAGGGGCCAGCCCTTCGCTGTTGAGAGATAGCCCGCCATCGGCCAGGATAGTTTGCCCGGTTATCAGGCGCGACTGTTTGGAAGTCAAAAACATTACGAGGTCTGCCAGGTCATCCTCGGTCCCGATGCGTCCCAGCGGGGTAGCGGCAATACTGGCCGCTTTCATTTCCTCGTAACGCGGGAACAACTTGGCAACGTCACCCTCAAGCAAGGTGGCCGAGGCCGTATTTACCCGGATATTCAGGGGGCCATATTCCACCGCCAGGTAACGGGTCAGGGCTTCAACCGCCGCCTTCGAGGTACCCACCACCAGGTAGTTCGCGATTACCTGACCGGCGCCCATCGAAGAAAGGTTTACGATTTGCCCTCCGCCCCGTTTTGCCATCAGGGGCGCGGCCCGGCGGGCGCACCAGAAACTCCCTTTCAGGTTGGTGTCGAGGGCCCGCCCGAAAAAATCTTCCGTGACCCCTTCCGTCCCGACAAAAGCGCCGGAGGCGGCATTGTTGACCAGGATGTCGAGATAACCGAATTTCTCCTCAATCTCGTTAAACATCCGGTCCACCTGGTCTTTCCGGGCAACCGAGGCGCGCATCACCTCAACTTTAGCGCCGGTAGCTTCCAGTTCGGCCCTGGTCTGTTTGGCGGCTTCCAGGGAGTGGAAGAAGTTGATAATGACATGCGCTCCTCGCTCGGCGAGCTTGGTCGCAATAACTTTACCCAGCCCCTTACCACCTCCTGTAACCAGCGCCAGTTTTCCCTCAAGGTCTCTCATTCTAAAATCTCTTTCTCTATGGTTTGAAGAAACCCGAACCCTGTCACGATGGGGACCACCCTATGCGATAGGCGTCTTATGCGAAAGGAACCGGTTTATTAGCGTACGCCAGCCAGGGCTTTGCCCTGAGTCCCGGCTCCTTTGCCCTGCATCTCAAAGACAAAGTCGGTAATCAGGCCCATGGTGTGGTAGTCGCTCATCCTGAAGTCGGCAGGGCGTTCGGGCAGGTTGTATTTCTCGCTGACCCGCGCCAACAGTTCGGTCTGTTTGACCGAGTCGATGCCAAG
>MKTJ01000061.1:0-48652 GCA_001898225.1 Chloroflexi bacterium 54-19 | reverse complement strand
CCCGCGCCAACAGTTCGGTCTGTTTGACCGAGTCGATGCCAAGTTCGCCTTCGAGTTCGACTTCCTCGCTGAAGACCTCTTCGGGGTATTCCAGGGCGGTAGCGTAGAGAGCGGTAAGCTCCTTAAAGAGTTTCTCGCGGCTGAGACCGGCGGAGGCGGGGGCAGGGCTGGCGGAAACCGGGGCCGTTACGGTTAAGACCGGGGAAGCCGGGGCGGGTTCGGCCATTTCCATGGAACTCAAAGCCTGCGTGAACAACTGGGCGAAGCTGATTTTATTGGAGGCCAGGAAATCTTCAAACTCTTCCATAGCGTAACCGGCGATATTCTTGCCCCTATCGGCCCAGAAAGCTTCAAAAGTAGCTTTGGCGATGCCGGGAAAGATGGTGTTGCCCAGGTTTTCAATCAGGGAATCGTCCAGGGTATCGGGGGTGTGAGTAGGTTCGGTCATCATAATAACAATCTCCTTTTTCTCAGAAACCAGGTTATAAGTTTTCATGGTGTTGATAGCATTTTCAAAAGATTTTTCGTCGCCCAGCCGGGGTAATAGAGTAGGAATGGTGATGGGTTCGGCTTCCTTTAATATCCGGGTAACGATTTTGGAAAGGGTATCGAGGGCGCTGCTCTCGACGAAGAAATGCGTACCCTCCTGGTGAAGCCGTTGGACGGACCCGATAAACCTGACCGGCATAACCAGGTGCCCGGCCAGGCAATCCGTCAAAACGTCTTCAGGCTGGTAATAGCGTTCCATTATGGGCGAGTAGACCGGGGTCTTTAGCGGAGCCGCCTGCAAATGGCGCATCCGGGCGGAGAAAGCTTCCACCGCCGGTTGCATCAGGGGGCTGTGAAAGGGATAGGGCGAATTTAGTTTTGTAAAGGTAATTTGAAGGATCCGGCAGAGGTCGCCGACCGCGTCCATTACCTCTTTGGTGCCGGATATAACGGTCTGGCTCAGGTGATTTTCGACGGCAACGGCAGCCTGTTTGTTGTTTAATAAGTCTACTATTTTGTAGGCCCGGTGCGCGTCAACCCCCAGGGCGGCCATATAACCACCAGAAGTATCGAGTTCACGCAGGGATAACACCCGGTGGCAGACTATTTCCGCGCCCTGTTCGACCGTAAAGGCCCCGGCGCTGACCAGGGCGGCGATTTCACCAAAGCTATGCCCGACCAGGAGGGTTGGCTCGACATTTTGTTCTTCCAGCAAAGCATAAGTGGCGACCGAAATACCGTACATGGCAAGCTGCAAGAGGTCCGGGGTTTCTTTTACAACCTGGTCGAAAGAGGTGGTAGGCTGACCCCAGATTTTGTCTGATACGGTAAATTTCAGGTGGGCGGAGGCGACCCTGTCAACGGTGTCGAAAACTTCTTTTACTTTGGAATTATTATGGTAGAAATAATCAAAAACACCCTTGTAGAAGGCCCCCTGACCGGGAAATAATACAGCCAAAGATTGCTTTTCCATGATAACTTACTCCTGGTGGAAATAAGAAGAAAAAATATAAAACAAATTATGCTGATAAACTTAGCCAAAAAAATTTTCCTTATGCCGAAGAAAGATAATCAGACTGGTTAGTGAGAAGGTACCGGATAAAGAAATGTAATCAGGTAATGGTGCCCTAAATGGTGTTTAGAAAGTAATCTGGGCCTGGTATGATGGCGACTTGGTTAAGTATCAGAAAATAATATCCATTAGAAAGTTGGGACTATAAATTATCAGTTGCTAACCCGAAACCCTGGAGTGAGCATTTTAACCGTTGGGTAAAACACTCAATATTATTGACAACCTTTGGATATACTCATTATAGCATCAATATACTCAAATCCAACATTTTAATTTAGTATATTAATTCACAATGCATTCCATCCGTTTGTCCCGATTTATAATGATAGGCGTTTAGAATAACTATAGATTGATAAACGGTTTGGTTCACTAACATTAACGATGCTGGCTAACTTTCTGTCTATATTCTAAAATAGCTTTTAATTTTTTGTAGTTACTATGTTCACACCTTGAGGGTGATTAATGGCACGATAAGACCCCAAAACGGGTTGTTTTCCGCCAAAAAGTTTAGTATGATAAAATCCAACAATCTGAATAAGTTAAATTTCGGGTTTAACACCAATCTATTTTTCTCAATCTCTCGATAAAACTGTCCGGTTTTACTCCAACCCTTTCCAGGATTTTAAAAATCCCGCCCGACCCTATTTTTTCAAACTTTAACCCTCGGCTTCCAGGTTGCCGAAAGCCAATAAATAAAAAATAATTCCAAAAATTGCCAGAGAAGTGGGAGGTTTTATGCTTGACGAACCCTCTGAAAATACCTCTGAACCGCTGACCACCCCGTTTTCCGAGACGTCTTTTACTTCACCTGCCGCGCCCGCCACAAATTCGGGCAAGGCCGAAAACCCTCCAAAGCGCGCCGGGGCAGACGAAAGACGCCAGGGCGTCAGGCGGGAAGACCACCGTTATAAAATCCTGGTAAGAGTGGCCTGTTTACTGAACTCCGAAATGGACCTGGACCGGTTGCTTGACCTGATTATTATCGAAGCCAACAATTTGCTCGATACCGACCGCACTTCCCTTTACCTGGTTGATGCCGATAAAAAAGAGCTTTACAGTAAGATTGCGCTTGGTATCCGGCAAGAAATCCGGCTACCGCTTGGGACCGGGTTGGCCGGGTTAGTGGCGGTGACGGGTGAAACCATCAATGTCGAGGACGCCCAGCACGATGGGCGGGCTTATCACGGGGTTGACCGCGAGGTTGGCTATATTACCCGGAATGTCCTGACCATGCCCCTGCGAAACCATAACCATACTATCATCGGGGTCATTCAGTCGATAAATAAGCACGGGAAAAGTTTTGACGAGAGTGATATTGAAATCCTGGAAGCTTTTGCCTCGGTGGTGGCCGTCTCAATTGAAAACGCCACCCTTCGCCGCGACATCGAAAGAATGTTTAACAGTTTTGTAGATACAATGGCCTCGACCATTGACGCCCGCAGTCCGCAGACTGCCGGGCACAGCAACCGGGTGGCTTTTTATTCCCAGAAGGTAGCCCTCGAACTGGGTATGACGCCCAGACAGGCCCAGGTGGTTTACCTGGCCGGGCTGCTGCACGACTTTGGGAAAATCGGGGTGCCGGAAGCGGTCCTGACCAATCCCGGTCCCCTTAGCGAGGCGGAATGGGTGCTGATGCGCCGTCACGTGGTCCAGACTAAAGAAATCCTGAGCAATATGTATTTTATCGGTGAACTGAAACGGATTCCCCTGATTGCGGGTCAGCACCACGAGCGGTTGAACGGCAAAGGCTATCCCCAGAATTTAACCGGGGAGCAAATCGAGTTCGAGGCTAAAATCCTGGCCGTCTGTGATGTCTACGATGCCCTGACCGTGAAGCGCTACTATCGCAACCCGCTTGGGGCGGGGGAAGTTTTGGAGTACATGAGCGGGCTGGTAGGAATAGAATTCGATGGAACCTGTATGGAGGGGCTGGCAAGGGTGGTAAAGATAATTGGCACACCTCAGAATCCCACCAATGACACCGCCGAACAGCTTTATCTTCAAAAGGACAGGAACACGCGAGACTATATCCGGGGTTAATCGGGCCACTGCCAGCATTTGAGGTCAAAACGGGGGCTTTCCAGGGCAAGGGCGGCCCGGTAGTCCGGATAGGGATTGAGCGCGGCCACCGACCAGCGGCCCGCCTCACGGGCGCTCCCGTCAATCGTGACAATTCGCGCCGCCTCGCCGGGTACAAATGTGACGACTACCCGGTCAAGCCCGATTGAAATACCACCCCCGCAGGCTTTCAGGTAGGCTTCCTTGCGCGTCCAGGCGTTAAAAAAGGCTTCGGGCTGCTGCGCTGCCGGTAAGTTGTTGAAAGTTTCAATCTCCACCGGGGCAAAAAAGCGTTTGACCAGGTCGCTCATCGAGATGTTATCCTTTTGATACTCTATATCGACGCCGACTGGGTTGCTGGTTGTTACGGCAAGGAGGGCGGCCTGGTGTGAATTGCTCAAATTAAATTCTAAACCGGTTTTCCCGGCCAGGGCGGGCTTACCCTGTGGCCCGTACGAAAAAGTAAGCCCGGCAGGGTCTTCGTCCAGGTAAAGCCCCAGGATTTTTCGTAAAATGGCCCGCCCGACCGTAAACCGGTTTCTATCGCGCTCGAAATAATAGCGGGCCGCTCGGACCTGCTCGGCCTCGTTCAGGTACCCGCGCAGTTTTGCCAGTTCGGTGGGCGACCTTTCCAGGCCAATTTGCCAGACGTGGACATCGCCCTGCGCCAGTCCGAGCGCTGGCGGCGGCGGTAACCAGACTTCGTTCATCCATTCGCTCTCACTAAAATGCGCATTATTGCCAATCCTTTTCGTGCTAAATATACAGGTTTTTATCATCATATTTAAAGAAGGCTTTGGCAACTTTTATCTCATGCGGTTTAGAGTAGCTTATTGCGATAAAGATGCGCAAAACGTATAAAACGTAAGCCGGTTTTAAAGAACCGGCTTACGTCTGACCTTAAAAGTTGTTTGTTACTCTACTACGAGTGGTTAACTAAAAGCCTGCTCGCCTCGCTCCAACGGTTCCACCGGGGCATAGGCCTCCAAATAATCGGAGGGGTGCGTTGCATCACTACCGCGCCGTGCGCCAATCGCCTCAAAGACCGGCGTTAGCACCGCCGCCAGCACCAGGTTGAGAACGACCGCCGAAACCGCTTCGTACATCGGGATACCAAAAATGGCATAAATAGATTTTTGCCCGGCGACGATAAACATGGTGGTCCCGGCTACCATCCCGGCCAGCCAGCCGATCAACAAGGCCCAGCGATTAAACCAGCGGGTGTAGAGGCCCAGGAAAACGGCTGGTAAAATCTGCATAATCCAGATGCCACCGAGTAACTGGTAATTGATGACCTGGACGGTCGGGATATAAACGATAAAAAGCAATGCCCCGAATTTGACCACAAACGAAACCAGTTTAGCCACCTGTGACTCTTCTTTCAGGTCCGCTTTAGGTCGGATAAATTCGACGTAAATGTTGCGGGTGAAAGTATTGGCGGCAGCAATCGACATCGCGGCGGCGGGGACCAGGGCCCCAATCGAGATGGCGGCAAAGGCAAACCCGGCGAACCAGGAGGGGAAACTCTGGTTAATCAGGGCCGGGATAGCCCCGTTAGCCCCGAACCCGGCCAGGGGGGTTACTTTGGCGGCAATTGCCATATAGCCGAGCAGCGCCAGAAAACCGAGCATTAACGAATAAATCGGCAACAGAGCGGCGTTGCGTTTAATCACCCGGCGTTCGTTGCTGGCAAGGACCCCCAGTTGGGAGTGAGGGTAGAGAAAGAGGGCTACTGCCGAACCGAGGGCCAGGGTTGTATAGGCCACGTAGTTACCGGACGCCAGCAAGTCATTAAACCCGGAACCGGGGGTTTGGGCTTTGGCCTGGGCGGCGCTAAAGATGTTGCCAAAGCCGCCCAGTTTGGACGGGATAATGATAATCGTGGCAAAAAGGACGATAAAAATCATAATATCCTTGACCAACGCTATCATGGCCGGGGCGCGCAGACCGCTGGTATAGGTGTAGGCGGCCAGGATTAAAAAGGCGACCAGTAGCGGAATATCAATATCAAGCCCGGCAATATTGAAGGTCAGGGGCACCCCTAAAGCCGCCAGCGAAATCTGGATACCAAACATTTGCAAGGCAATATAAGGCATGGTCGCCAGGATGCCCGTGAAGGAAACGGCCAGGGCCAGGCCCCGGCTGCCAAAGCGGTCCTTGACGAAGTCGGCGGCGGTAACATAATTGTGCTGTTTGCAGACTGACCAGAAGCGCGGCATTATCAGGTAAATCAGTGGGTAGACCAGGATGGTATAAGGCACCGCGAAGAAACCGTTGAGCGCGCCGATGCCGTACATCGCCGCCGGGACCGCGATAAAAGTATAGGCGGTATAAAGGTCACCTCCCAAAAGAAACCAGGTCACAACTGTCCCAAAGCGCCGTCCTGCCAGACCCCATTCACTTATCGTGGAAAGGTCACCCCGTCTCCACCGGGCCGCCACGAAGCCAAGCACCGTTACCAGGATGAAGAAGAAAGCGAAAACCAAGAAGGCTTCCCAGTTCATAAGACCCACTCCTTATTCAATTATTCTCTCAAAGGTTAACAGTAATTATCCGGTCCCAAATTGCCGGATGCGCTCAAACATCCAGCCAGTAGACCAGGGCAGTAATTAACGCGGTAATAACTACCCAGAGCAACTGGAACCAATAAAAGAAGGGAAACCCGGCTAACATAGGGTCGCGGAAGTTATAAAAGGGGGGCCATAACAAAACAATAAAAGGAACGGCCAGCAGAAGCAAAAACCAGCGCCGGCCTTTTCTCGCGCCATTGCGATTGCGGTTACTATCCGAAGGACGACTAGCCATGGGCTTAATTCCACCTCGAATTCTTTATTAATTTGGGCCATTTTTCCAACAAGCCAGAATCTAACCCTACCAACCTGGTTCCGAACGCCATCAAAGCTAAACAGGCTATACCTACCGTGGCTCGGCTAATAACGAAAGAAGCGAAAAGAAAGGTAAACCTGGAAAGACGGCCCCTGGTTGGGGCAGACTGTTATGTTAGAGTGACGCGATTTTAATCAGGCAGGTCAGGCAAGCAGGAAGTAAATCGTCACTGCACGATTTACCCTGATTTTGCAAACTAATATCAGGCAGCGATATAGTTGCAACGAAACCAATTGGACTGGTGCGAACCGTTGAAATCATAAAACCATAAGAAAAAGGCTTTGTCAAGACATAATTAATCTGAATAACAAGGTGGCCCGATTTCCGGTTATCAGATTTCGGGCCGGTAAACTTTTGGGGACTTTGTGAGCTTCAGGGGCGTTGTCAGCTTACTGTTGAGAGAACAACTCAAACGGCCTTTCTGGTTTTGAAATAGCCGACCAGCATAAGGCCAAACATCGAGGTTGCTAAAATCATTATGAAGCCAAAAGCCTGCTGAATCCCTACCAGGTCGGCCAGCCAGCCTAACGCGAACGGTGAGACCAGCAGCGCAAGACCAGAGGCCGAGGTTAGCCGGGCGCTTATAAGGTCGGCCTGGGCCGGGGCGAGGCTGATAGCGGCGGGCACATTTAACGGAACCAGGTTGGCGATACCCAGCCCCATAAATAGCAAACTGGGGATGCTGATAAACGGGTTGGGTACCAGCCAGAAGACCGGAAAACCTACCAGGATAAAGGCCGCTGAAAGGGGAAGCAATACGTTGGCGGCAAAATGGCGAATCAGGCGGCTGACGACAATCCGGCTGAAGACGATTATTACAAAATAGAGGCCCATTACCAGGGCTGAATTACTTTTACTGAGCCCGCCAACCTTGTTCAGGAAATCGACCCCCCAGAAGCCCACACACCATTCGGTCGAAACCGCCAGAAATCCGACCAGCCAGAAAAGCCAGAATATAGCCGGAAGCCTTTTCTTCCTGGTATTTGAGGCTGTAAAAGTCGCGGCATTAAAGGTGGACTCGGTGGCTTGTCGGGTTGGAGGTAGCGCCGGGGCACCCTGCCCTTTGAAAATTAGGAGGAAAGCCAGCACCACCGGCCCGACCAGCCAGAGCGAAAACCGCCAGCCCAACACGGTATTCGCGGCGAACCCGATTACCCAGGCCGATAGGCTCGACCCAAAACTGGCAATAATATTGGCTTCGGTCAGGGCGATGCCCCGTTGGTGTCCGTGGTGGTCGGACAAACTGGACTGGACGGTCACCAGCAGCCAGGAGCCGAGCAAGCCCATCAAGAATACACCTGCGACCGACTGGACCGGACCGGCGCTAAGGACCAGCAGCAGCGTACCGAACGCCATTCCCAGGGTACCGCCCCAGAGCGTCATCGAGCGGCCCACCAGCCTGTTTACCCGGTCCCCGCTCGCCCCGGCCAGGAACATCCCCAGGGCAAAGGCGCTGAAATGCAGGCTGCTGGTGATGTAATCGAGGTTAAAATCAATTACCAGGAAAGCGATAACCGGCCCCAGGAGGGCCAACAGGTAGGAGTAATAACCAAGTAAGCTGTAGGAAAGCCAGGTAAATTTATCTCTCTTGAAAGTTCTGGCAACTTGTTCGGCTGAAACTCCGGGGTCTGACACGATAGCAGGATTTAATAAACTGGTCGAGATAAGGTTGGTATTTTCGCTCATTCTTTCCTTTTCTATAAGGATAACGCCACTCGGAAGTTCGAAGTCAGCCTGTCGAATTTTATAGATGCTCACCTGTTCCGGTCAGAACGAATTAAGCTTAACAGTCGCATTAGCTTATGTCCAATATAGTTTAATGATATGAAGAATAGGGTAAATATATAAGATATTCAGTAAATTTTTAAGGAGTGTAAAGGTTATGGCAGGTTGGCCCACATGGGATTTGACACCCGTTCCTGCCGGGGATACTATTTTCAGCGCCCGTTGAGAGGTCTTTTTTATCCTCCGACTTTACACAGTTTTCATATCAACAACCTGCAAAGGAAGACATTCATGCCGTTTCAAACACCCGTACCCATCCCACTCCAACGCCCGGACGTTCGCATTGACGACCCCTTCTGGTCGCCGCGCCTGGAAACATTCCGAACGGTCACGCTGCCGGACGTGTTTACGAAGTTCGAGCAAGACCACGAAGGGGCCTTCACCAACTTCGACTGGGTCCGTGACGGCGCGAAAGGTCACCATGTTGGTCCCCCCTGGTACGATGGTTTGATTTACGAAACCATCCGGGCCGCCTCGGATTTCCTGGCCGATACCTACGACACGGCAATCGACGCCCGAATTGACGGCTATATCTCACGTTTCCAGGCCGCCCAGGACGCGGACCCGGATGGGTATTTGAACACTTACACTACCCTGGTATGCCCGGAGTACCGCTGGGGTATGAATGGCGGCAACCTCATCTGGCAGCACGAATTGTATAACGCCGGGTGTCTCACCGAGGCCGCGGTCCATCACTACCGGGCTTTAGGCAAGACAAATTTGTTGCGGGTCGCCGTCCGCATGGCGAACCTGCTGGTGGCGACCATCGGACCGGCCCCCTGGCTAAATATCGTGCCCGCCCACTCGCTGCCGGAAGAAGCGCTGGTGAAGTTGCACCGGTTGTTCCGGGACTTCCCGGAGGCGGCGGCAGAACTTGGGGTGAAAGATGGTGGGGTCGCATACCTCGACCTCGCCCGGTTCTGGGTGGAGCACCGGGGTCGCCACGAGGACCGCGCCAGCTATCCCCGCTACATGGGAGAGTACGCCCAGGACCACCGTCCCGTCCGCGAACAGGCGGAGGCGGTGGGCCATGCCGTCCGGGCCACGCTCTTTTATACCGGCATTGTGGCGGTGGCTGTCGAGGATAGCGATGCCACCTTGCTGCGAACCTCCGAAAAGTTGTGGGATAACGCCGTGCATCGCAAACTGCACATTTCAGGCGGGGTTGGAGCGGTCCACAACGAGGAAAAGTTTGGCTACGAGTACCAACTACCGAACGACGCCTACCTTGAAACCTGCGCGGCGGTCGGAATGGGCTTCTGGTCCGGCGCGCTGGCTTACGCTTTGACTGAAGCGAAATACGCGGATACCTACGAGCGTATTCTATACAACGGGGTACTTCCGGGCCTTTCGCTGGACGGCAGCAAGTATTTCTACCGCAACCCGCTCCTGAGTAAAGGTGATGACCACCGCTGGGAATGGCACGGCTGTCCCTGCTGCCCGCCGATGTTCCTCAAATTTATGGCCGACCTGCCGAACCAGCTTGCCGTCCGGGATGCCGCCGGGCTGATTGTGAACCAGTACGTGGGCAGCACCCTTGTCTTCGAACGGGAAGGCCACAACCTTTCTTTCCGTATCGCGAGCGGTTTGCCCTGGAACGGTTCCGTTTCCCTGACCTACGAAGGCGCAGCGCCCTCGGCGTTCTCATTGCGTCTGCGTATTCCCGAATGGAGCCCGGACTTCACGCTGAGCATTGGCGGTGAAACTTTCGCAGCGCCTATCCAGGACGGCTACGCGGTGCTGGACCGGAATTGGTCGCCAGGTGACACGGTACGGCTTGAACTGACCATGCCGACGGTGCGCCAGCGGGCCCATCCCTATGTGAAAGAAGACCTGGGCCGGGTAGCTTTGCAGCGCGGCCCGGTCCTGTACTGCGTGGAGGGACTGGACAACGCTGGCGAGGCGAATCCCTTGCTGGCGGAAACGCAACACTTCACCGAAACGTTCGAACCGGGGTTACTCGGTGGGGTGGTGCTGGTAGAGGGCCAGGCTGTGGTGGAAAGCCGGGAGGATGGGGCGCCGCCGGAAAGCCGCCCTTTCAGGGCTGTACCCTACTACGCCTGGGACAACCGGGAGGCGAGTCCGATGAATGTCTGGCTGCGGCAGGATGGTCCGGCGGCGACCGACCGTTCGCTGGAAGGTTGGGAAGGGAAGCTGTACCGGCCAATTTAAAAGATTTCGCGTGAAGAAGGGGGATAACGGCCACAACTGTTATCCCCCTTTGCTTTTATTTTTCACTTTATTCAGGTCAACGTCTTTAGCCTTCCGCCATATCGAGCCAGTCCAACTCTTCCTCTATCTGGTGAAAAGCGTCGTCACCAATCTCTTTGTTGACCCGCATAGCGAGGACCGCCTTGCGGGCAGCATGAAGGGCTTTTTGATAAAGCTCGGTGTGAATGGAAAGAGCGGTCTGGGCATCTTCTCCGGCTCCATCTCTGCTCTCGTTTGCCAGGTGGGTCTTTATCTCCTTCCGAACTACTTCCGCTATCGGGGATTGGTGGTCTTTCAGGCTTGCCAGCCCTGCTTCCAACGCCCGTTCCCGTGCCGCATTCACTTCACGTCCGACCGGGTCATCATCGTGGAGGTCGAGCGCTTTCAGGAGCGGTTTGAGGGTCAATCCCTGGATAACCAGCGTGCCGAGGACGACCGAAAAAGCTGTCAACACAATCAGGTCGCGATAGGGGAAATTCTCCGGGAGGGCCAGGGAGGCCGCAAGTGTGACAATTCCACGCATCCCGGACCAGGAGATAACCAGCCCACTCCCGACACTTGGTCGCAACATTGGCCGGGGCGGGTGAAAGCCGAAACGATGATACCACAAACGGAGGCTGGCATTGAAAGTCATGTGCCAGGCAACCCGCACGGCAATTACCGTAAAGAGGACTGCCCCGGCCACCGCCAAATAGGGCCACCGGTTTTCTTCTTTGAGACTTTCCAGGATTGGGCGCATTTGCAAGCCGATAAAGATAAAAGCCAGGATATTTACCGCGAAGACTACCGTATCCCAAACGGCATAGCTCGGAATTCGGGAGCGGGCAGGGGTCACCGCCGGGGCGGTCCGGGCCAGGGTGATGGCATAACAGACCATTGTCAGGACACCCGACAGGCCAATTTCGTCGGCCAGGATCCAGACCCCAAAAGTGGAGACAAACTGCAATATGATAGCAGTGGGGATGTGCTTGACCTGCGCGGTCAGGCGGAGCATTAACCAACCAAGCACAAATCCGGCTGCCGCGCTGCCCACCACGGTTATTAAAAGAGTTGGGACCACCGACACCGGCGAAAACCCGTTGTCTGTTACCGCGCCAACGGCCAGGCGGAAGATTAACAGGGCGCTGGCATCATTGAGCAGACTCTCCCCTTCGAGGACTTTTAGAATCCGGTAGGGCGGGTTTAGCTGGCGGAGTACGGCTATAGCCGCGACGGCGTCGGGAGGGGCGACCACCGCTCCTAGCGCAATAGCCGCTCCCCAGGGAATATCCGGTATGAGCCAATGGGTGACAACCGCTACTGCTGCCGTTGTAAGACTAACTGCGACAACCACCAGGCTGACTACCGGCAGCCAGTTGTCTTTGAGGTCTCTGACCGAGGTATCGAAAGCGGCGTCGAGCAGGACCGGCGCGACAAAAAGAGCCAGGACGAGTTCGGGAGGTATCGAAAGTGAGGGGGTGGCCGGTAAAAAAGCCAGGACAGCCCCGCCTACAGCCAGGAATATAGGGTAAGGCGCGCCCACCCGCCGCGCCGCCGCTGCCAGGAGGACAGCCGCTATAAAAAGGATTAGAATTTGTACCAGGTCACCCAAATTGAATCCCTGCTTCCTACTTTTACTTTTCCTATTTGCGAAGTGAATGGAAAATTGAGTCTATTTATCCTATCGTAAATAGCTCAATCTTACAAGGAATTTGAGGTCGGCGTCCCGGAATTTAGTTTTATAGCCTTCCTTTTTGAAGATTTTACAAGCCTGACCAGGGAACTTGGGCAAATAAAGTTCCCCGGTTCTTTTTTCGGTAAAACTGCCGGTTGGACCCGACTTATTGAACCCTTTAGGGAGTAGGCACTACCCTATCAATTAAACCCTCGGCCTTCAGATCCGACCATAACTCCACCGGGATATTTCTGGCTAAGGCGGCCAGGTTCCCCTCGACCTGCGGGATAGACTCTACTCCAACCACCAGCGAAGTAACTGCCGGGTGCGCCAGCGGAAATTGCAGAGCTACCGCGTCTATCGGCACCTGGTAACGGGCGCAAACTGTCTCAATCTGCCTTACCCGCTCCATTATTTCCGGGGGTGCGTCCCGGTAATTAAATTTAGCGCCGGGAATGGCCCCGGTCGCCAGTATCCCGCTGTTAAAGACCCCTCCCAGGAAAACTTTTATGCCCTTTTGCTGGCATTTGTCCAGGAGGCCAATCGCGCCCTGGTGCAGAAGCGTATATCGCCCGGCCAGGAGAAAACAGTCAAAATCGGCTTCATCGGCGAACTCATCCAGCAATTCCCACTGGTTCAGTCCCGCTCCGATAGCCTTGATGGTACCCTGGGCCCGCAGGTCGGTCAGCAGCGGAAAGACTTCGGCCAGGGCAACCTTCTTAAAGTCCTCCGAATTAAGCACATTCAGCGGCGGTTCATGAATGTGGACTATATCCAGCCGGTCGGTCTTCAGCCGCTTAAAACTACCTTCAAGGCTGCGCAGAATACCGTCCCGGCTTAAATCCACTTCTATTTTTTGTTCGGCGTTTAACAGGTAGCCGACCTTTGTCGCCAGGGTGAAACTGGAACGCGGTTCGCCCTCCAGAGCCAGCCCCAGCCGTGTCTCGCTCACCCCGGCTCCATACAGGGGTGCGGTATCGAAAAAATTCACCCGGCTTTCCAGGCAGAACCGGATAACTTCGACAGCTTCCTCGTCGGACAGGGTCTTATATAGACCTCCCAGTGGGGCCGTTCCCATTCCTAAAAGCGGCAGTTCCAGAGTATTTTCAGTCATGTTGGTTTATCGTATGCCCTTTTATTAAGCTAATTTGTAGTAAAAGAAATGACACGGTAAAGCCGCATTTCTGCTGCTTATTATGACGCTTTACCGTTAAGTTGGATGCTACACTTTGGATTTGGTCGCGAAGTTATTAAAGAACTGCTTAAATTTCCAGGCTGCGCATTACTACCCCGGTCGGTAACTTCGGAATGAAGTAGGTGGATTTGCGCGGCATCCGGTCGTGGGCATCGGCGATTGCCAGCACAGCGGTGACGGGTGTAGGTTGCAGGAAGAAGGCCAGTTGGGCCGACCCCGCTTCCACCATCTCGATGGCCTCGACCGGGTCTTTAATGTAAAGGATGTCTTTCCCCGCCGCCAGGGTTTGCTCGGTCATGCCGATACCGTCCTGCAAAATCGCCTTTTGCAAAATCGCCACATCCAGTTCGCGCCAGGCTGCCGAATGGTCAGGGCTATCCGCCATCGCGGCGCTATTGAGCAGCCGTAAAAGACTGACACTCCCCGGTTTCAGCCCGTAGGCCCCGAAAATGTGGCCTTCACCTTTATGCTCAGCCAGCAGCCGGGCGACGGTCCGGGCCGGGTTATCGCCGGTTGGAAAATGCTCGACGGCGAAATTCCCGGCGAGGTGGGTTTCCAGGTTGGCGCGGGCAGTGGCTGAAAGCGCGGTAATCAGGCGGTGGGTCGGGAGAATGACCAGACCGGGGTCGTTGATTTCGGTCAGGGCCATCAGCACGAATTCGGCGGGTTGCTCGGAATCACCGCCACCGGCCCGCTGCTCGTTGCGATAGTTCAGGGCTGTCTCGTAACGGTGGTGCCCATCGGCTATATACAATCGTTTGTCCGCAAAGGCTGCGCTAATAGCCGCAACGGCTTCCGTTCCTGACACCGGGCTGAAGCGGTGCCGATTGCCTTCCGCGTCTGCAAAAGCAAAACCGGGCCGGACCGGATTATCCTGGCCTGCCTCAGAGGCTTCTTGCACAGCTATACCCCGGTTGATAGCCTGGCTGATAGTGCCAGCCGTATCGTCGTAGACCGAAAAAATGGGGCTGAGATTGGCGCGGGTGGCCTGGAGCAGCGCCAGGCGGTCGGCTTTTGGCCCGGTCATCGTACTTTCGTGGGGCATGATTACATCGTCGGCCCAATCGTAAAGACGGACGGCGGCAAAAATCGCCCGGCAGGTAAGCTTTGAACCGTCCGGCAAAGCGTATTCTTCATCGTAGACATAAAAAGCGGGGCTCCCATCCCGGGCCAGGATACCAGTCGCCAGCCATTCGCGCAGAAACCGGGCCGCCTCGTTGTAGCGGTCTTCACCCTCCGGCAGTTCAAGCCGCACCACGTTATAGGGGCTGGCGGCAATAAGGGCCTTTCTTTTTTCAGCGTCAATCACGTCATAAGGCGGGGCGATAAGCTGAGCCATGGCCTGGGCATCCCCAAACCGGGCCAGGTTGTAACGTAATCCGGCGAAAGGTCGGACATCTGCCACTGGAACACCTCCGAATTTCATATAATTTGGATGAAAGAGCCAGCTACAATAAATAGCAGAAACGGCAGGTGTTGGCAAATCAGAATGGCCTCTAACCGGGACCGCGATTTGCCGTTGACGCCAGTGATATTGTTTATGAGGCCGCGAAGGGCCTGGAAATTGCAGTAAACTTTTATGGGTTTGCTAACTATAAAACAAAAGGGAGATTGGGATGAATTACAGAAAACTTGGCAAAACCGGCTTAAACGTATCCGAAATAGGTTTTGGGGCCTGGGGTATCGGTAAGACAAGTTGGGTTGGCGCGAACGACGATGAATCTTTACAGGCGCTGAATAAATCAATTGACCTCGGCCTGAATTTTATTGATACCGCCCTCGGTTATGGCGATGGGCACAGCGAACAACTGGTCGGTCAGGTGGTAAAAGGACGCTCCGAAACAATTTATGTCGCCACCAAAATACCTCCAAAAGACGGAAACTGGCCTGCTCGCAGCGGAGTGACCGTCGATAAGACTTTCCCGGCAGCGCACGTGGTGGAATGTACCGAGAGGAGCCTGCGCAACCTGGGCCTGGAAACAATTGATGTAATGCAGTTTCATGTCTGGCTGGACGAATGGGTCGGACAGGGCGACTGGCTTGAGGCAATTGAGAAATTAAAAAAAGAAGGGAAAATCCGTTTCTTTGGAGTCTCTATCAACGACCACCAGGCGGATAATGCCCTTAAACTTATTGAAACCGGGGTCGTAGATACGGTCCAGGTCATTTATAACATTTTTGACCAGAGCCCGGAAGACCGTTTATTACCGGCCTGCCTGGAGCATAATGTCGGGGTGATTGTCCGGGTGGCCCTGGACGAAGGGGGTTTGACCGGGAAAATCACGCCGGAAACAACTTTCGCCGAAGGCGACTTCCGCAATACCTATTTTGGCGGCGCTAGAAAGAAAGAAATATTCGAACGGAACCAGGCTATAATTTCGGACCTGAATATCTCCCTGGACCAGTTGCCCGAAACCGCTTTGCGCTATGTGTTGAGTCACCCGGCGGTATCCACGGTTATACCGGGGATGCGGACGGTGCGAAACGTTGAACTGAATACCAGAGTTGGGGACGGGAAAGGTCTCCCGGCGGACCAGGTCCAAAAGCTCAAAAAGCACCGCTGGATCAGGAATTTTTACGGGGCTTAATCCAGTCCAGGTAGGGCTGACCACAGTTAAGAATTTAGGTTTCTAAGTTTTATTTCCGGGCTTTTTTACGGCAAAGAGCCCGGATTTTCTCACCGGGTTTAATAACCGGCCTTGAGGCAAAGCTGAAAATAGGAGTAAAGGATTTAGCTGATGCGCCAGGAAAATTCTTTCGAGGATGTAAAACGCCAGTATGAGGCCATTGTACCCCGCTACCCGGAATTTAAGGGACAGGTCGCCCTGGTGACCGGGTCGAGCCGGGGTATCGGTCACGGTATCGCTTTACGGTTGGGCCGCGAGGGGATGAAGGTGGTTCTGACCGGCTTTGACGCCGAAGAACTGGCTATCACCGACGACCGTTTCGCCCGGTTGGGCATCGAGCATGTCACGGTCCCCGGCGACCTGGCCCGGCCCGAATATATCGACGAACTGTTCCAGAAAGTCGAAGCCAGCTATGGCACCCTCGATTTACTGGTTAATAACGCCGCTTCTATGGGTTCAATCAATCCGGGCAATATGGACCTGGAAATAATGCAGACCCAGTTTGATAGCAACATCCGGGGGTCTTTTCTCTGTTCGTATAAGGCGGTCGAGCTGATGCGCAAAGGCCACAAGGGCGGCAACATCATCAGTCTGAGTTCGGTGGGTGGGGCCAGGGCTCACTGGCACTCCATTCCCTACGATATTACCAAGGGGGCGATAGATTCCCTGACGCGGGCGCTGGCCCTGGAAGTGAGCGCGGAGGATATCCGCGTAAACGCTATCGGGCCGGGAGCAATCCAGAACCGGACCCACGCAGGAGACGACAACCCGGAAGGCATCCCGGAGGAACTTCCTTTGATACCGTTGGGTCGCTATGGCATTCCCCAGGATATTGCCTCGATGGTGGCGTTCCTGGCCTCGCCCGAAGCCAGTTATATCACCGGGCAGATTTTCTATGTCGATGGCGGTTTGCTGGCCCAGCTATCTCCTCGCGAACATCCCATTTAATTTTGAAGGCAGGGCTGGGCGCAACATTTAATAAAAATACACCTGTCCCATCGCATCCAGGGGTCGTAGCCAGGGAGAAACCGTATTCAAAAAGGCCCGGGAATTACTTACCAGGAAACTTAGCAGGGATAAAAATTTAGAAAGGACGCTTACAAATGCAATATACTCACCTGGGCCGGACCGGCCTGAGTGTCAGCCGCCTGTGCCTCGGTACTATGAACTTTGGCCCGGTGACCGATGAAAAAGAAAGTTTCCGCATCATGGACGAAGCCCTCGACCAGGGGATAAACTTCTTTGACTCGGCCAACGGCTATGGGGGTCACCTCGGCGTGGGCGTCACCGAAAGCATCGTGGGCCGCTGGTTTGCCCAGGGCGGCGGGCGGCGGGAAAAAGTGGTAATGGCGACCAAAGTTTATGGAAAAATGGATGAATGGCCGAATTTCTCCAGGCTATCGGCGGTGAATATCAAACGGGCCGTTGAGGCCAGCCTGAAACGGCTTCAAACCGACCATATCGACCTTTACCAGATGCACCATATCGACCGGGATACCCCCTGGGAAGAAATCTGGCAGGCCATGGAACAACTGGTCCGTGAGGGTAAAATCGTTTATGTCGGGAGCAGCAATTTCGCGGGCTGGCATATCGCCCAGGCCAACGAAATCGCCCGAAGCCGCCATTTCCTGGGCCTGGTTGCGGAGCAAAGCCTCTATAACCTGACCGCCCGGACGGTCGAACTGGAAGTATTACCGGCCTGTAAAGAGTATGGCGTGGGAGTTATACCGTGGGGACCGCTGGCGGGTGGTTTGCTGGGTGGTTTTATCAAAAAGGCCACCGAAGGACGCCGGGCTGAAGACCAGATTCAACGGAAGTTCGAGCAGAACCGGGCCAAAATTGAGGCCTTTGAAAATTACAGCGCCGAACTTGGCGAAGAACCGGCGGATATTGGGCTGGCCTGGCTCCTGGCGAACCCGGTCGTGACCGGCCCGATTATCGGGCCGCGCTCGGTGGACCAGCTCAAAAGCAATATTCACTCGCTCGACATTAAATTGACGGACGAGAATATGAAGAAGTTGGACGAAATATTTCCCGGTCCCGGTGGAGCGGCGCCGGAGGCTTATGCCTGGTAGCAGCCTTTAAATCCGCAAGACCGGCATGCCCGCCAGATGGAAGTGGTGTAAATGTCTATCACACTTCGCCTGTATAGAGGTAATATATAAAGGAAAGCCGGGTGAGTCTTTCATCCGGCTTTTTTAAATTAACCCGCCAGCGGGCGCCTTGAACTTGGGAAAAATCTTCAGCTATTGGAGACAGTACCACCACCCATCCCGTTTTTGGGGGTTTGGGGCCGCAAAGTCGCCGGTTAGCCAGGTCTGATCGGGCAGCAGTTCGGTAAAACTGGGTTCGAGGGCAGCCTACCGCGTTTCCACGTCATCGTATTATTCCAGGACCTGCCAGACCCTTAAAACAAGTTTGCAGACTGCCGGGGTATCGAGAAAATATTCGTCTTGCTGTTCAAGCTCTTGAGCCAGGTTGATTGTCATAAAATCCCCTGCCATTTCTTTTCTAAAAAAACTCTAAATTACATTAAACAAAAAAGGTTTATTCACCGAGATATGCAATTTCATCTCTTGAATAAACCTTCAGCCGCCTGCAGCGTAGATAGAAAGAAACCCTGACAAGGTCGGGATAAATACCCTTGGCGGCTACCTTCTACCTTTCAAACTTTCGGACCAGTTTCCAGGCCAGCGGTGTGGCAACGCCGCCCAACAAAGCCTTGATTATGCCGCCCGGAATAAAGACCAGGAACCCTTTTTCGATGGCATCTTGCCATTCCATCCCGGTCGCGAATTTCAACCAGGGCACCCCAATTCCAAAAATAACCAGTTGCCCGACCGCAAAGGTAATAATAGCCAGAAGCGGCTTGCGGTCAGCACCTCGCTCCGCCATAAAACCCATAATCCCGGCCACAATTGGGAAAGCTACAAGGAACCCGCCGGTAGCCCCAAAAATAACCTGCCAACCGTGACTTCCACCGGAATAGACCGGCAGGAAAAGTCCCATCAGGAGGTACAGCAACTGGGAACTTGCCCCACGCCACGCTCCCAGGGAAGCCCCGGCGATTACTACGGCCAGTGTCTGGCCAGTTATCGGTACCGGGGAATTGGGTAATGGAATTGAAACCTGGGCGCCTATTACCGTCAGTAAGGCCCCACCAACTACCAAAACCGCGTCTCGCCACCACCGTGCCCCTGGAATGGCATCCACCAGGACCCGAAAAGGGTAGGGGCGGTTAGTTACAGCGGAAGAATACATCTGTCGTACTCCTTTCGTAAGGAAGGCTTTTCATTAACTGTCGATCCAGAATTATTTTATTACCTTTTAAAAATAAGGAGAATCTGTTACCTCGCCAAATTACCGGAAAACCTTAAAACAGTCAAATGAAATGGTTTAGTTTATATGTCTTCAAAATCAGGTGTATTGAGGTCAACACCTTGTTTTTACCCGCGCTCCGGTCAGGCGTTTTAACTTGATGGCTGTTAGGGATTCTTACTCATTTATACCCTGAATTTAACAATCTCTCCCTAAGATAGTAGTGAGATGTCTGAGCATTTCGATGCAAATAACCAAGGAGGTCTAAAATGAGTAATGCATCCTTTACACCTTCCTCTTCACCACCAGACGACCAAAACCCGGACCGTTCTACCCCTCCTTTTAATCCGCCTGGTCAGCCTGGAGAGGGGTTTCCGCCACCCGGTTCTGAGGTACCACCAAATTCCGGCCCACTCCCTTATTATCCACCGCCGCCACCCTATCCGGGATACCGGCCTTACGGCAACCAGCCCTATTATCTCTATCCGCGCGGACAGGAAATGGCCGGGGAGTTGGTAGGTTTCTGGCCCAGGGCGGTTGCTTTAATTATTGATAGCATTATCGTAAGTATTCCCAGCGGTATCTTCTATGGGATAATAAACGCGGTAATGCGGCCTTTCTGGAACGATTGGAGTAGTTGGCCCGGTACGCAATATCCGTTTGGTTGGACCGGTTCAATCATCTTCTGGGGTCTGTATGCATGGTTCTGCTATGCCAATTTGCACGGCAATACCCTCGGCAAATCGGTGATGGGTATCAAGATAGTTAACCCGGACGGTTCGAAACCAACTTTACCGACTTTCTTGCTCCACTATACCGTCGGCTACTGGATAAATGGGCTGGTTATCGGCCTTGGCTATATCTGGGCAGCCTTTGATGCAAACAAGCAAACCTGGGGTCAAAAAATTTTCAAAGACTTAACGGTACGGGGGAACTGGTAATTATTTTACCAGGCAATAAAAGATAGCCCAATCTTCAAGTTTGTAAGTTAGGTTATTTACCAGCCAATCAAAACAGGAGCGACCTGACTAACCGGGTCGCTCCTGTTTTTGTTTCTTTTTGCCAGCTTTCCCCCCTGACTTAACAAGGGTTAAAAAGCTAAAAGTCTGGGAATTTATTCCGTCAGCCTGGTGATTCCCTTCCGGCAGCTAACAACCGGTTAAAGGCTAAAAGGAAGAAATAGCACCAGGCCAGGCGTTGACTACGAAGAAAAGGCGAAGTAAAAATGGAAACCCGGACAGCCTTTTGTAAAAAGAGTTAAAGCAAAATCTAAACGGCCAGGATGGTACACTGCGAGTTTTCTAACCTGATCAGGTCATCGAACTCATCTTCACCCCAGCAATCCTGCTCGTAAGTCACTACTTCTTCGATGCCCTCTTGCCGGGCAGCCTGGACCAAATTGGCAAGCCTGGGTTCGATGGCGGCTTCTTCCGACCAGCTACCGGTAATGGTGTCGGTTTCCGAGCACCCGGTAATAACCAATCGGTAGCCGGTAGTTTTGGCAATATGTAAGGCATTTTCAATACAGCGGCTGGCCTGTTTCGACCCGTTGGTAACGAGCAGAATACTGGGCGAAGCCGGTTGCAGGTGTGATGGCATGGATAGTTCCTCCAAATTAGAAGGGGTGATTTGGTCTGGCCCTTCGATTAACTTAGTGTCTTCTGAGTGAATTTCTTATTCTTTACTACAGGGCTTTCCGGGGAGAGGTTTGAGGTTTTTCCTTTCTAGCTCATTCCTATTCATCTTTTTTGATTTGTCCCATCCCAACAATACAAAATTAGAGTTAAAACCAGAGTTTAAAAGTGTAAACATTGTGAGAAAAAGTACAAATGCAATTAAATCAATTTTGTATTTACGTTAAAAGCCCTGACCACCTCCTGTAACTGCTCCACCGACAAACCTTCGGCTTTTCCGCCACACACCAGGTCCATATATTCGTAATGAGCTGCCGTTTCTAGGTATTCAATCCGGTCCGCTGCCCGCGTGACCGACTTATCCGAGCGGGCCATCACGCCGTGCTTTCCCCATAGCACCACCTGGTGCTCCCGCAAAAGTTTTACATTGCCTTCCATCATAGCGGGAGAGCCGGGCAGCAAGAAGGGGAGCACACCGAGCCCTTCCGGTAGTTGCACAATCGTTTCCGGCTCCCAGCGGATTATTCGTTTGTTCATAAAGGTCTGGTCCTGGTAGGCCGGGACGTGACTCAGGTAAACCAGGTTGGGCGGTTGGGCGTGGATAAGGGCCTGGAAGTTGGTCCCAAAAAGGGTTACCTGGTCATTGTGGACGGCCAGGTGCGAATTAAATTCGCTGGTGACACGCTCGAAAAGCCGCCGGGGTGAGGTGTGGAGGGTGCCGGTAATACCATCCGTTCCGATAACGATAGCGGCCAGGTTTGCCGCCGGGTCGGTATGGATGTCCCGCAGTCTACGGCCAGAGCCACTCACAATAATGGTTTGACCGGCCAGGGCCGGGGCGGGCAGCGGCAGTTCAATGGGTTCCGCGATGGGAAAGCGGCGGCGCACCTCAATCGGCCAGCCGATAAGAATGGAAATATTCCCGGCAGCCCCTTCGCTTGCCTCTATGGAGGCCAGGCGCTGCCCCGCGATACCGATAGCAACCAGGAATTCATCCAGGTCCGGAAATGGTTCGGTTAATGACATAAACTTATGCTCCTTCAAGCCCTGGAGGTGCCGGGATAACCACCATTCCCGTTACCCCGGCACCTCCAGGACAATTTACAAATCTTCAATGAATCATCCTAGCATAAATTAACCTTATAAATAAGCGGGTTAAAAATCTTGGTTCAAGTTTAACCCGGTTTGCACGGGTTTGCCACATTTTCTATTAGATTATGGACAGGTAGAGCAAGTTGACCGGTCCACCCAATAAATCACCGGGTAGAGGGATGCCAGGCAGTTATTTTTAAGTTATAGTGAAAGTGTTCCAAATTTCTTCAGGTAAAAATGCCTTATCACCTGTAAAACTAAATTAATTAAGAAATAGCGCAATTATTTCTTCACACGAAAGCTTTTTTGAGAAAGCTTATAGAAGGTCTATCGCTATGCGTTTCAATCCTTTACCCAAAAAAATTGCTCTTTCCACTAAAATACGCTGGCAACTTTTCTTTTCCCATTTTTTTATTGCTTTCCTGGGGGTGCTGGTCGGGTCGGTCTTTAGCTTCTTTAGAAACGACTTTAGTATCAACTGGCTTATCAGCCTGATAGGTCTGGAGTTTGCTTTTGTATTTGGTCTTCTTGGTCATTTTGTGTCCGGGAATATCTGGCGCGGCCTGCGCAAGCTTGAAGCCATACTTGCTCGGCTTGCTAAAGGCGAGGCCCCTGCCGTACCCGCCCTGAGACCGCGTTTTCACTGGCCGCTCTCCGGTCTTAACCCTGAGTTAGAACGGATAGGTGAGCGGGCCAGCCAGTATTCCTTTCGCCTCGACCGGGTAGACCAGGTTCGAGACCAGTGGTTACGCCAGATTGGCGAGGCGGCGGCCCAGGCCGAACGCAACCGGTTAGCCCGCGACCTTCACGACTCTATCAAGCAACAACTCTTTACCATCTCCGCGACTGCAACTTCGGCTCAACTTCGCTGGGATAAAGACCCGCAGGGGGCCCAGGCAGACCTGGCGGCGGTCCGGCGGTCGGTAAGGGAAGCCCAGACCGAGATGAATGTGCTGCTGCAACAACTTCGCCCGGCACCCCTGGAAACGGTGGGTCTATTGGAAGCCCTGAAAGACCAGTGTCAGGCCCTGGAATACCGCTCAGGCGCCAGCGTTATATTTGAGGCGGACGAACTACCGCCAGCCGAAAGACTACCGGCCAACGCCCAGGAAACTCTCTTTCGGATTGCCCAGGAAGCCCTGAGTAACGTGGCCCGGCACGCCCGCGCCGAAACCGTAAGCGTTTCTCTGCGCAAGAAATTTCAGCTTGGCCGGGAATGGTTACTCCTGGAAGTCGTGGATGACGGGCAGGGTTTTGTCGTCCCTAAAGACTTTGGCCTTGAAACAACCGAAGCCACTGCCCGGGAAGGCGGCATGGGTCTGAAAAATATGGCCGAACGGACCAGGGATATTGACGCGAATATAAATCTCAAAAGCAAGCCGGGCCAGGGGACCACCCTTCAGGTCTGGTTGCCTTTGCTCGACCCGAAACCGTTAGAGGTCGCGTCCAACTCTGAAAGTTTGAAGAAGGCGGCTCTAAAATTGCGGGCCAACCTCATTCTTTCCTGTGCCATAACCGGGGCTTTATTTTTGGTCGGGGGTGGCGTTTTCTTTGGAATATCGCTGGCAAGTTACCGGGACATGAATACTCATCCCCTGGGGGTTATTCAAAACAATATTTTCTGGTTCTTCCCGGCCCTGATTTTTCTACCAATAAATCAGTTATATATTTCTCGCACTACAAAACGTCTGGAAGCGCAACAAACCGGCCCATTACTTCAAGAGATTTATTGGTTAGCACTTTTCCGGGAAGGGGCCGGGTTTAGTTTGGCAATGATAGGGTTAATGTTTGTACCTCTCTTACCGGTAATCTGGCTGGAAAGACCGCTATCAACCAACCTTCAAATACTGCTGGCAATAGTTTTTGTGGTAGGGCTAGTTTACTTCACCTGGCAATTACACAAATTAAATAATGTGCAACTCACCCTACTTTCACCGGAAGAACGGTCTGAAAAACTGGAAAAAACGCGCAAAAGTATTAAATGGTTTCCTCTGATTTTAATAACCTCTGGAGCCCAGGTTTATTTCCAATTAGCTAATTCCCAGCCTGAAATAGGCGAGGCGGCTCCCCTGGCAGGTTGGTATCGCGTCGGAATCATTTTCTTTTCATTGTTGATTGTCATTTCGTTTTTGTTAAGTTACTGGTTCTATTTCGAGCAATCTAAAAAGCGGTTTTCTGCCCTCAGTCTTCGTACCAGGGTACTGGTTGGGGCCGGAGTGGTGGGTATTGTCCTGGCCGGGTTATTATTATGGGTTCTGACGGGTAGCAAATTTGAAGAAATTCGTAGTTTCCAGTCAGGTGGGGAATACTTTTTTGCCCGGCAGATGGTGGCTTCGCCGGACGGGCAATCCCTGGTGCTTCTCTCCAGCGAGGGGGAAGCGCTTTTACTGGACAGTCAGGCTAAACTTAAAACCAGTCTACCCGGTCTTGTAAAGCTTGAAAAAAATGAATCAAGCCAGGCGAGCATTGGCTGGTCGAAGACAACCGGTCAAATTTTGTTTGTCGAAAAAGCGGCTTTTCTCAAACGCTGGGACTCGGCTGGTAACGCCCTGCCCGATTTACCTTTGGAAGGCATCACGAGCCTGTTCAGCCCGGCTTTTACCGCCGATGGGCAGCGCCTTATTGCCGGGTTTGGGGACTTGAAACAGACCGGCCTCTGGGACACCACCAGCGGCCACATGCTGGGCAAGTATCCTTACTCTCCGGGCGTTTTGTCGCCGGACGGCACGAAAGTTGTTAAGCCTACGGGTGCAGGAATTTCTATAGTTTCTCTCCAAACCGGTAAAGAAATTGCCAGGTCGCCAATTAGCCAGTCTGGTCAAATTGATGAACTGGCCTGGTCCCCGGACGGTCAAACTATCGCTGCTGCCTATGGTTACCTCGGTAGTTCGGAAGATGAAAACCCGATCCGGTTATGGAACAGTGATGGCACTCTCCGTGCGACTTTGGTAGGGCATAATCGTGATATAAACGGCCTGGCGTGGTCCCCGGATGGCCGGTACCTGGTGTCGGCGGCGGACGATGGGCTGCGTCTTTGGAGCGCATCCGGCCAGGAAGTCAGTTCGTTCAACAAGAAGTTTACGAATTTTGGCAACCCGGTCTGGCTGGATAACGGCAAAAGCCTGGCAACGACCAATTACACCCCGTTACTGTCTATCTGGCAAATCAATAACCAGGGGAACGGTTCATAAAAGTTTAATGGTAAAGCTGTTGCCTGGAAAGGTTAATTATTGGGGCGATGTCCGGTAAAATAAAGGTAGGATTGGTGGACGACCACCGGGTGGTGCGTCACGGTTTGCAAAGGCTTATCGAAGCCTGTGACGACCTGGTGGTAGTGGGTATGGCTTCCAGTGGCGAAGAAGCGCTCAAGCATTTCAAAAACTGGCAAGCCGATGTTGTTATAATGGATTTACTCCTGCCAGGCGGCATTGACGGTATCGAAACCACCCGCCAGTTAAAACAGAAAGGCCCGGCTACCAGGGTGATAGTCCTGACCGGTTACACCGACGATGAGCGGGTCATTGCCGCTTTACGGGCGGGAGCGACCGGCTACGTGCGTAAAGAAGCCGAGCCGGAAATTCTACTGGGGGCCATCCGGGCGGCGGCGAACGGGCAAAGCGTTTTCGACCCTTCTATACCTGAAGAAATATGGCAAAACTGGAAGCATTCTTCCTCAGATGTTAGCAAAGCCGCTAATAACGGGCTTACTGAGCGGGAGGCGCTGGTGTTGCGGCACGTGGCGCAAGGCCAGACCAATCGCGAAATAGCCCAGACCTTGCAGGTCAGTGAAGAAACCGTCAAGACCCATGTCTCCCATTTGTTAAGCAAACTGGGTCTTAGTGGGCGAAACCAGCTAATCTTTTATGCGCTCAAGCGTGGTTTAATTCGCCTGGATGAAATAACCCCTTAATTAGATAAACCGGTCATCAAAACCAGTTAAGTACACTACATATCCCTTAAACTTAACTTAACAAAGCATTATTAAAACTAAAGACAAAAAAAACAAAAATTCAAAATAAAATTGGGTTAGTGAAAATTCCAATTGAAGAAACCTGCTATCCCATATTCACGGCATCAACTGCGCAATAAATTCTACCTCAGATTTATGTTAATGGGGCTATGAAATCAATAGAAACATCTAAGGCTCCCGGTGCGTTTCCACCGGAGGGATTTTTTATTTATGTGTTTGTTCCCCATATTTATATAAAAATCCCCTGTTGCTATATTACCTGATTGTATGATAGAATAGTTCTCCAAAAATATTAGGCTAACCTCTACCCTGGCATAAAGGAATTAAACCAAATGCAAGTCCAACCCGCTAGGTCCGTTCAAATAACCACACACGGACCGGTTATTCGTGTGAGCGACCTTAACAAGAGCTTTAAGGTTTACCACGGTCGTAAAGGGTTTCTAGGAACAATCACCAACTTTTTCTCCAACGATTACAAACTGGTCGAGGCGGTTAAGAACATATCCTTCGAGGTCGGAAGGGGCGAAATCCTGGGCTACCTGGGGCCAAACGGGGCCGGGAAATCCACCTCTATCAAGATGTTGACCGGTATCCTTACCCCTTCCAGCGGCGAGGTACGGGTAAACGGCCTCAATCCCCAGAGTAATCGCCGCGAAAACGCCCGGCAAATCGGGGTGGTTTTCGGGCAACGCACTCAACTCTGGTGGGATTTACCCCTGATAGACTCCTTCGAACTGCTCCGCCACATTTATAAGGTGCCCGCGGACCGCTACCGGCGTAACCTCGACACTTTCCGCGAACTCCTGGACCTGGATAGCTTTATAAATACCCCCGTCCGCCAGTTGTCGCTCGGCCAGCGTATGCGGGGCGATATTGCAGCGGCGCTAATGCATAACCCTGTCATTCTGTTCCTCGATGAGCCGACCATCGGCCTGGATGTGGTGGCAAAAGAGCGGTTACGCAATTTCATCCGGGCTATCAACAAAGAACAGGATGTCACCATCCTGCTGACCACCCACGATATGAGCGACATCGAACAGCTTTGCAAACGGCTGATTATCATCGACAAGGGGAGCCTGATTTATGACGGTGGCCTGGACCAGATACGCCGGCTTTACGGGAAATACCGCACCCTGGTGGTCGACCTCGAAAGCGATACCTTTGCTAACAACGTGCCTTTGGAAGTGCCGGACGCGGTAGAAATAAAAGGGGAAGGGCCGCGCCGCTGGCTGCAATTCAACCGCGAGGCTATCAGCGCGGCGGCCCTTATCGGCCAGGTAGCGGCCCGGTATCCTTTGCAAGACCTCAGTATCGAGGAGCCCGAAATCGAGGCGATTATCCGCCAGATATATGAAGAAGGTTTTGACGCTAAAAGGGCCGGTTAAACAACATGCAACTTTATTACCAAACAGGATGGTCGAGCGCCCTGCGGCTCTATTACGAAGTAGGGCGCAAAGCCTTCCAGCGCAGCACCACCTACAAACTGGCAACCCTGACCGGGCTGGTCGTCAACAGTTTTTTTGGCTATATCCATAGCTATGTCTTCCTGGCGGTCTATAGCTCGGTGCTGGTCAGTACCGTGGCGGGTTTTAGCGCCCTGAACGCGGTCAGCTATACCTGGCTCTCCCAGGCCCTTATAACGGTCACCCAGGTCTGGTTTGAAAAGGATATTTCCAAAACGATTGTCACAGGCGATGTTGTCAGCGACTTTTACAAACCTTTTGATTATCAAACTTTCTGGTTCAGCCGCTTTGCCGGAAACAGCGTCTACGCGGCCATCTTCCGGGCCATTCCTACCTACACTATCGGGATAATATTCTTCGGGGCCCAACTCCCGCAACACCTGGCAACGCTGCCGCTTTTCCTGGTCAGCCTGGTTTTCTCGGTAACGGTCAGCTTCTTGATTGGCTATATTTTTAACCTTACGACTTTCTGGACCCTTAATCCCAACGGCGTCTTGACCCTGGGGGCCATTATTCAGATGTTCTTTTCAGGCTTTATTGTTCCGCTGGCCTATTTGCCCGACTGGTTAGGTCTCCTGGCGGACCTCTTGCCCTTCCAGGCCATAATTTCTATCCCGGCCCAGGTCTGGCTGGAACAGCATACCGGCTGGGATATTTTACTGCCGCAAATTTTCTGGGTGCTGGTGTTGTGGTTCGCGGCCCGGGGCGTGACCCGCCTGGCAAGTCGCAAAATAACGATACAGGGAGGCTAAAAATTAGAAATGCTGGATACAACTCGCCTCTATTTTCGTTTAATCGGCGCGCAACTTCGCAGCAGACTGCAATACAAGGCCAATCTTGTAATCGAGTCGTTTGCCCAGTTCTTGATAACTTTTATTGATTTCGCGGGCGTGGCGGTACTGTTTCACCAGTTTCCCGCCTTGCAGGGTTGGAACTTATCCGAGGTAGCCTTTCTCTATGGAACTTCGGCGGTCAGTTTCACCCTGGCCCAACTGGTCGTGCGCGGTTTCGAACAATTTGATAAATATATCCAGATGGGCGAACTCGATAGGGTGTTGGTGAGGCCGGTCAGCCCGTTTATCCAAATCCTGGGGGTCGAACTGTCGCTAAACCGTTTAGGCAGGTTAGCCCAGGGCTTGCTGGTGCTGGCTATCGGTCTGGGTGGGGTAACCATTCACTGGGACTTCGCCAAAGTGGGGCTTTTTGTAATGATGCTGGTGGCCGGGGCCATTATCTTCGTGGCGGTTTTCATTATCGGGGCGGTCACGACCATCTGGACGGTTTCGACGGTCGAATTCACCAATATTTTCACCAATGGCGGCAACTACCTGACCAGTTTCCCCATGAGTATTTACCAGGAATGGTTTCGGAATTTCTTTATTTTTATCGTGCCGCTCGGTTTTATCAACTTCCTCCCGACCCTACTGATCCTGGATAAGAGCGGTCAAAGCAGTTTACCGTCCTGGTTGGGCTGGCTGACCCTGCCTGCCGCGCTTATCTTTTTTGGTGTGGCGCTCGCCATCTGGAACTGGGGCTTGAGGAAATACCAGAGCACCGGGAATTAGCCCGAGTAAGGTTGGGCCACCTCAGGATTGGGTGATTTCGGGTGGCGCACCCGGAACTTTTGTACCGAATTGGCGGGCGTATTCCGCGTTGAGCCGGGGCCAACCGAACTTCATCGCCTCGCCCCCCACGATACGGCCCAGGGGGTTTTCACTGAGAAGGTGGTCCAGCACATCGAAGCAGATATGCCACCCCGCCGCGCCCATTGAAATGTACCGCCGGTCAATGTTGTGCCAGAGGGTCAGGCGGGTGCCGCCACTCCAGGGTTCGAGTTGCCACCGAATATCGTTGCCACCCCAGTTGTATTCGAGCAGCCTGGGCGCATCGGCGTGGGTCACCTTTGTTTCGGAGACCAGCGGGCTCGGCGCGCCCACCGTGGTAAGGTTTACTGTAGCGCCTGCCGTACCCAAATTTCTATCGGCGTCAAAAGGGGCCCACTCGTGCAGATGGGCCGGGTCGGTCAGGGCCAGCCAGACTTTTTCCGGGGCGTGGCGCAGTTCTCTGACCAGGACGAGCGTCCAGGTTGTATCTCCGTCCTTCAGGGCCTGCGCCCCACTGGCCGGACCCGGTGTGTATTGCTCGCGTTTGATCACCTTTTCCTCCTTAATTTACTTTTCGGCGGGGTTGTCTGATTCCATGCGGTCGAGGTGGCGTTCGAGGGCATCGACATGCCTGGACCAGAACTGGCGGAACGGGTCCAACCAGGCATCCACCTCCTGGAGTGGGGCAGGTCTCAGGCGGTAAAGACGGCGCTGGGCGTCCACCGTGGCTTCCACGAAACCGGCCTCCCGCAGCACCCGCAGGTGCTTGGACACGGTTGTCTGGGGCATCTGAAGCTTCAGGCCAATCTCACCCACGGTTTGTTGGGATGAAGCCAGGAGGCTCAAGATAGCCCGGCGATTCGGTTCCGCAATGATTTCGAATACAGATTCCACTCTCTTAGTATACTCCACTAAAGCAGGGGTGTTTCAAAGTATATACAGGCAGGGAACCCGACAACAGTTTTAAACCACTTTGGACGGTGGGCGGGATGGAACCTCTCAACGATGATACCACCCCGCCGGTTCGCCGCCGTTTTACCAGGAAAGCTGGGTGATTTGAATAAGGTTGCCGCAGCCATCGTTCAACTGCGTAATGGTCGAGCCGGTCACGTCGGTGGGCGGCATCGTGAACTCGCCACCCTTCCCCTTGATGCGTTCGTAGTCGCCCTTGACATCGCCGGTGAAGAACATTAGTGCGGGCTGGCCCTGCTGGAAAATCCCTTCCTGGTAGGCTTTAGCCACCGGGTTGTTGTTCGGGGCCAACTGAATTTCAACGCCGTCCGGGTCCTCGGGCGAAATGACGGTCAACCAGCGATAGGGGCCCTGGGTAAAATCATTCTTTTTGGTAAAACCGAGTACCTCGGTATAGAAGTGGAGGGCTTTTTCCTGGTCGTCTACATAGACACTGGCTACTTTGAATTTCATTGCTTTTCTCCTTTATCAGGGCGCGACTGAGGCCGCCTCGTCTTATTGCTTCTTTACATTTCGCTAATGCTGCCTGGTAGTGGCGTTCGAACTACTCCTGGGTACGGGCCGGACCTGCTGAGAGCTTCCCCCAGCCTTTCCACCCGGTTTAACTGCTGGTACTCTGGATGAATCCGAACATTTATTCCACTTCTCTAGTATACCGCATGGCGTACATACGTGTCAAGGTATATAAGGGCCAATTTCGAAACTGATTCTACAAACTCACAACCTGCGAGTTTTCCACAATTCTTTACCTTTTGCCTTGCGGGCTGGACCGCAACTCTGGCCCGGTTGTATACTTCCCAAACACACCACGGCTCATATGGCTAAAGACCTGTTAGTAGCCTGAAGAAAATAAGAAGGTTCAACAATTGGAAAAAATTGACTTATTGGTGGTTGGTCCGCATTTCCTGACCATGCAGGGTGAGGGGGTAGGTTATCTACCAGATAGCGCGCTGGCAGTGGACCGGGGCCGGATTGTTGCCATCGGTCCGGCTGCGCAGCTAACGGGGTTATTTCAGGCGGAACGCACTATTCAGGCCCGAAATAAAGTGGTCCTGCCCGGTTTTATTGACGCTCACATGCATACCGGGATGGGCCTTCTGCGGGGCCTGGCCCAGGATACGAGTTTCTGGATGATGTACGGCCTGGGGCCTTTTGCCGATGTACTGAACGCTAACCCTGATGCCGTCAACGCCGGGAGCCGCCTCGTAATTTTGGAGGCCCTTCGCAATGGGACCACCACCTTTGGCGACCTCGGCCACAATATGCCCGTAGTCTGCCAGTTTATAGAAAAGGCCGGGGTAAGGGGCCGGGTCGCGGTCATGATTCGGGAGGCCCTACCCCGGATTTATGCTCCTGGCGAGCTTTATGAGTTTGACCCGGCCTTCGGACAGCGCCTGTTAAATGATAATATCGAACTGGCGGAAAAATGGCACGGGCAAGCCAATGGCCGGATAACGGTAATGTTTGGGCCGCAGGGGGCGGACTTTGCCAGCCGCGAGATGCTCTTGAAGGTGCGCCAACTGGCCCTGTCCTATGGCACAAAAATTCACATGCACGTCCAGCAAGGCGACCGGGAGATTGCCCAGCTAATGCAGCGTTATGGGAAGCGTCCGATTGCCTGGCTGGATGAAATCGGCTACCTGGATAAAAATCTTCTCGCCGTTCACCTGACCGAAGCGACCGAGGAAGAAGCGGCCCTGGTCGCCAGGCGAGGCGCTTCGATGGTGCTGTGCAGCGGTTCCATCGGCATCATTGACGGGCTGGTGCCCCCGGCGCGGGCCTTCCAGCAAGCGGGCGGCATGGTAGGACTCGGCTCGGACCAGGCCCCCGGCAATAACTGCCATAATATTTTCAATGAGATGAAGCTAACGGCCCTTTTTAATAAGATACGTTATGCCGACCCCGAAGTAATGCCCGCCTGGAAGGTTTTGAGGATGGCTACTATTGAGGGAGCCAGGGCGCTGGGCCTTGAAAACGAAATCGGTTCGCTAGAAGAAGGCAAACGGGCCGATTTTATCCTGGTGGACTTGCTCCGGCCCACCATGCAACCGGTCTTTACCGAGCCGATGCGCAATATCGTGCCAAATCTGGTCTACAGCGCCAGGGGCGACGAGGTTTCGCTGGTAGCGGTGGATGGCCGGGTTATTTACGAGGAAGGGAGGTTCCTGACCATAGATGAGCCGGAAATAATGGCGGAAGCGCAACGGCTGGCGAACCCAATTGGGCAAGCGGCGGCGGGACGTTTTTGGGAGGTAAACGGCTCCAATGCCATGTTCATGTGGGAAGGTAAGTTGTAAACCGGGCGATTTAGTTATAGCTCACCGGCCAATAAAACCATCAACTGAATTTATGAAAGAGGAAAAATGCCAGATTCTCCTGTACGTACAACCAAGCTGCCTTCCGGCGAAAGTGTCCCGGTCCTGGGGCAGGGCACCTGGTACATGGCCGAAAATCCGCGCCGCCGGGCCGATGAAATCACCTCCCTTCGCCTGGGTCTTGACCTGGGGCTGAGCCTCATCGACACCGCCGAAATGTATGCCAGCGGGGCTGCCGAAACATTAGTGGGTGAGGCTATCAAAGGCCGCCGGGACGAAACTTTCCTGGTCAGTAAGGTGCTGCCTTCCAACGCGACCCGCCAGGGCACCATCGCTGCCTGCGAACGCAGCCTCAAACGCCTGGATACCGACAGAATCGACTTATACCTGTTGCACTGGCGCGGGCGGGTGCCGCTGGCCGAAACTGTCGCGGCTTTCGAGGATTTAATTAAAGCGGGCAAAATCCGCTACTGGGGCGTCAGCAATTTCGATGTGGCCGATATGCAACAACTGCCTTCTCCGGCGGGTGGGAACCGGGCCGCGACCAACCAGGTGCTATATAACCTGACGCGGCGGGGAATTGAGTTTGATTTGCTGCCCTGGTGCGACCGCCACCATCTCCCGGTGATGGCCTACTCCCCGATTGAGCAGGGCGACCTTTTGCATCATCCCACTCTGCAAAGAATTGCCGAGCGGCACCAGGCCACTCCGGCCCAGGTCGGCTTGGCCTGGGTGTTGCGCCTGGAAAATGTTATTGCCATTCCTAAAGCAGGTACGCCTGACCACGTCAGGGAGAACCGGGAAGCCCTGGACCTGGCGCTAACCCAGGAGGACTTTGCCGAGCTAGACCGGGTCTTTGCGCCACCGACCCGAAAAAAGGCTCTTGAGATGCTTTAGCGTTCCTCGACCTGCTAAATCTCGCTTTCCCAGGCTAAAAATTTGGGCCAGTCAAACCCGGCTGGCCTTTTTATTTCCCAATTTCTGAGCCAGCCAAAATTAGAAAACTTCCATAATTTTCCAACCAACCTTCAATCCGGGTCTTTTAGAATTTTATTGATTACGGAAACTCGTTTTAACAAACAAAAATATTAAGAAAGACCAGGATACCAAATGTACCGGAGAAATTTTATAAAAGTAATGACCTTTGGCGCAATCTTGCCTTCCCTGGCGGTGGCTACCTTGACCGCTACCACCACCTCAACCGCCCAGGCAGCCACAGAAACAACGGCTACCCTGCCAACCGCCGCCAAAATAACCAACATGCCGGTTTATGCCCAACAACACCATCTTTCGTGCGAATATTCCGCGACCAGGGCCGCCCTGGCGCGCTGGGGTATTCAAATTTCGGAAGCTACGTTTATAAAAGCCATCGGGGTGAACCAGAATCCACACCTCGGTTTCCGGGGAAATATAGACGGGAACTGGGGCGGGGTAAATGATTATGGAATTTATGCCGAGCCGATTGCCCGTTTCCTGAAGACCCAGGGAGTTAATACAAAATTGCTCTGGAATGGTGTAACTTCAATAAAAGAGGAGCTTTCTTATGGTAGACCGGTAGTGGTCTGGATAATCGGGGGGATGTGGTCCGGCACCTCTGTTACCTCGGAGGCCGGTGGGGTTGGTTTTACCCTGGCGGCTGATGAACATGCCATGACCCTTTACGGTTATGATGCCAATGGTGTTTACTCGGCTAACCCCGGCTCCAGCACCTACGGCTATTATAGCTGGGCGGTTTTTTCCCGGAGCTGGAGTGTGCTTGGTAATATGGCGATGTCGGTCTGGCCTTCCAGCGAGGGCATGGTAACAGGCGAGGTGCCCGGAATTGACCCTGAATTTTATCATTACTGGTTAAACGTGGCGGGGTTAAGTCTGAACGGGCAACCCCTGGATGCTTCGTTTAACAAAAATAATAAACTCTACCAGTATTTTGAGCGCACCCGGCTTGAATACGATAGCGCCCAGCCCGCCGCCTTCCAGGTTAGCCGGGGTTTGCTGGGTACCGAAGTGACGGCAAACCGCCGCAACGAGGCAGCTTTCCAGGCGCTAAACTCTACCGAAATAGCGGCTCTGAACGCCACCGATAAGGCTAATTTTTACTCAACGACCGGGTTCTATATAGCCCGGCAGTTTGCCGATTTCTGGCAAGCCGAGGGCGCTCTACCGGTTTTCGGGTATCCAATCTCGCGGCCATTTACCGAAAACGGGCTGGTAGTCCAGTATTTTGAACGGGCGCGCCTGGAACTCCAACCGGCTACCGCTGCCAACGCCGCTTATGTCTCGCTGGGTCTTTTAGGGCAGGAGCAATTTTCTACCGGACAGGCTTTATAAGTTAGCCTGATTCATTTCAGGCCGCGCTTTTTATGGTTCGGCCTGGACTTTCCGCTCGAACGCCGCCTGAATTAATTCTTTCAGGTTAGAAAGATCAACCTCGTCAAGAGATTTGATATAGAGGCACCCTTTGCCGGTGGTGTATTTACCCAGCTTTTCCGCCAGGTTGCCATCCTGCTCGAGCCCGCCCATGTTATAGATAGCCAGGTTTTGCTTGCGCGGGGAGAAACCTATAAGCATCGAATCGCCTTCCCGCCCGCTGGCATATTTATAGTGGTAACTGCCAAACCCGACGATACTGGCGCCCCACATGGCCGGTTCCAGGCCGGTAACTTCCCGCATAAGTTTTAGCAAAGCAAAGCTATCTTTTCGTTTTTGTTCGCTCTCAAGCGAGTTGAGGAATTGTTCGACGCTATCGCCGGTAGGCACTGTTTTGTTCTGAATCATCCCAACTACCTCCTCTTAATTACTCCTGTTGACTATATTTCAGCGAAATCTTACCAATCTTATCAGCAAATTGTGGAATCAAGGCTTTCCTTCATAGCTTTCTTTCAAAGAGATTAACGGTAAACCCAAAAAGACCGTTATAACTTTTGGGAGTTATAACGGTCTTTCGCTTTTAAGGACCGGATTGGTTTAGCCTATTGGACCGTGAAATTAAGGGTCTTGGTAAGGGTGTCGTTGAGATAAATCTCGAACTTGTAGCTGCCGGTCGGCAAATTATTGGTCAGAGAAAGGTCGAAGTGGGCCGTGTAGTTTTTGCCCGCTTCCAGGGTCAGGGTTTTTGAAGCGATCTGCTGGTTCTGGGCTCCTCCCGCGTCCACCGCCGTCCAGACCCCTTTGAGGGTCGCCCCTGCCGTGGTGTTCTGGACTTTCACCACACAGTAGAACGGGTTGTCTGTCGGGCTAAAGGTCGAGGTCGGGTTGACGGCTTCGTTGTTGGCGAAACCTTTAGCCATGGTGGCATCGGTAATTTGCATGGGACCGGTACTGAAAGAAAACGAGCCGGTAACTACCCCGGTGGCGACCCCGACTACCCCCAGCACCACGACCACGGCGACCACTACGAGCAGGGCCACCACGCAGCCAGGCATGCCCTTTTTGCGGGGTGCGCCTCCCTGCGGACCGCCCTGGCCGTAGTACGGTTGTGGGGGTGGGTAGTTCGGATTGTAATTGGGGGGATAGCCCCCCGGTGGCTGGTTAGGGTTGTAGCCTTGCGGTGGTTGCTGCGGATTATAGGCTGGTGGTTGGCCGTTATTCGGGTAGGGCGGTTGGTTCGGGTTGTTAGGTTGCATCTTATACTCCTTTAGAATGACTATCAATAGCCCTGGTCTAATTATCAATTACTTCTAAAATAATACAAGGCCCACTTATTTGAGCAGGGATCGTGCCCTGGTCTTGTCGTTTTGGAAGGCGATTCTTTTAAGTTGAAGAATTTGCCGGTGGTATGCCATAATAAAACCGTACAACCATTTCTTGCTTATGCCCCAGGAAAATCTTGAAATATTGCGTGCTGAGAAGTTTTCCACGACCGCTGGCGGCTAAATTCGTTGCTGAATTTTGTTTCGCCGGAAAAGGACTAAAAAATGGACTCTTTTAGTAAGCTTAAAGTTACAGAGTGTGAAACGCCTATTGTTACCGTTGACCTGGATATTATGGAACGGAATATCCGGCGGGAACAGGACTATTTTGACGGCCTGGGCCTGAAATTCCGGCCCCACGTAAAGACCCATAAAATCCCGGAACTAACCCGGCTTCAGCTGGAAGCGGGAGCAGCGGGCATCTGTTGTCAGAAGCTGAGTGAAGCGGAAGTAATGGCCGACGAAGCAGGCGCGACCGATATTTTTATTCCCTACAACATCGTCGGGCCTAAAAAAATCCAGCGCCTGGCGGGACTGCTCGAACGGCCCGGCCTGGTTATGACCGTGGGGGCCGATTCGCTTGATGCAGCCCTGGCCGCCAACGAGGCGGGCCGGTTGGCCGGACGGTCCGTGGGTGTCATGATTGAGTGTGATACCGGCGGGAAAAGAGCCGGGCTTTCCTCGACCGAAGCGGTCCTGGAATTGGCCCTTGAGATTAAACGCCAGTGTGAAATGGTTGACCTGGTGGGGTTATTTACCTTTCCGACCGAACTGACCCAGACCCCGGCCTTTTTTAGCGAGGCGGCTAAAAAGCTGGAAGATAACGGGATAGTGCCGCGTATGTTTAGCGGCGGAGGTACCCCGATTCAATGGCAGGTCGGCGGACTGCCTTACATAACCGAACACCGGGCCGGTACCTACATTTTCAATGATAAGAATACCCTGGGGGCCGGGGCCTGTACCGTTGATGATTGCGCCATGCGGGTGATTTGTACGGTGGTGAGCCGTCCCAGCGAAACCAGGGCTATCATAGATGGGGGCTCCAAGGTTTTTTCGAGCGACCCCTGGCTGACCGGCCCGGCGGAAGCTAAATATACTTTTGGCCTGGTGCTGGAATATCCAGAGGCGGTCCTGGCCGCTTTTTCGGAGGAACACGGCACCCTCGACCTTTCCAAATGCACCGAGCGTCCAAAAATCGGGGAGCAACTTACCATAATCCCCAATCACTGCTGCACCACCACCAACATGCACGACCAGATTTACGGGGTGCGAGATGGGGAGATTGTACGCGAATTCAAGATAGCGGCGCGGGGCAAGGTCTGGTAACGATCCAGGCTGCCTGAATTCTTTTTGCTAATCAAATTGCGGGGATGGTCCAATCCACCCTCGCAGTTTGATTTAAAGCGGGGTTTGGGAGCCGGGCGCTGTCCAAACCCCGAATAAACAGGCGAAGGGTGCAAACAGGTATGAATACAAGAATATAAGGCTAAAATTTAGTTAGGAATTAAGCTTTACTCCAATCTTCTGATTTTGCTATGATGCGCTATCGGTACAGCTTGTGAAACCTGGCAAAAATAACGATTGGGGAACTATTGTGAAACTACCAAAGTCCGGTTACCTGGCCCTCTCCCTGCTCCTTTTCTTATTTACCCCTTTGACCCTCCTGGCCTATGATTGGCCTCAATTCGATGGCAATCCGCAGCGGAGCGGTAACAATACCCAGGAGACAACCCTAACCAGCGCCAACGTCAGCGGCCTGGTAAAACTTTTTCAGGTAAACCTGGGCGCGACCGCCGATGGGGCCCCGGCCTTTCTGGAGAATGTTAGTACAACCGGCGGGACCAAAAATCTTGTTTTTCTAACAACTACCGACGGTCATATTTTAGCCAGGGATGCCCTGACCGGGGCCAGCGTCTGGAGCAAGCAAAACCCGCCCGGTAGCTGTAAGATAAATAACGGTTCAAACACCTGTTACACTACCTCTTCCCCGGTGGTTGACCCCAACCGCCTCTATGTCTATTCCTACGGGTTGGATGGGAAAGTCCACAAGTACCAGGTGGGCGACGGCACCGAAATATCTACTGGGGGCTGGCCCGAACTCATCACTAACAAAGCTTTTGATGAAAAAGGCTCTTCTTCCCTCAGCCTGGCAACCGCTGGCGGTATAAGTTATCTCTATATGGTCACTTCCGGCTATCCGGGAGATAACGGGGATTACCAGGGGCACGTGGTAGCGATAAATTTAAGTAACGGCACCCAGAAGGTCTTTAACTCGCTATGCAGTAACCAGGCCGTCCATTTTCTTGAAACGCCGGGCACCCCGGACTGCGCCGAAAAACAATCCGGTATCTGGGCGCGGGCCGGAGTAGTCTACGATGCGCAGACCAACCGGATTTATATGGTCACCGGGAATGCGAAATTTGACCCGGCCCATCATCACTGGGGGGATACCGTTTTTGCCCTTAACCCGGACGGCAGCGGGAACGGGGCGGGCAACCCGGTAGATACCTATACCCCCACTAATTACCAGGCCCTCCAGGGCGGTGACATTGACCTGGGGAGTACCAACGTGGCGATTCTGCCGGTGCCCGCAGGTAGCACAATCCAGAACCTGGGGGTAGTGAGCGGCAAAGACGGCAAACTCCGTCTCCTGAACCTTTCCAACCTGAGTAGCCAGGGTGGGACCGGGCATACCGGGGGCGAGGTCAACTCGATTATAGACACGCCGCAAAACCTCCGCTCCGGGGCCGGGTATGGCGGTGTCCTGACCCAACCGGCGGTCTGGACCAACCCGTCTGACAACTCGACCTGGGTCTTTGTGGCAAACTTTAACGGTATCTCGGGCCTCAAGTTGGGGCTTAACGGGAGTAATGTGCCGGTCCTCAACCCGGTCTGGCAAACCGCTAACGCTGGAACCTCGCCCGTAATCGCGAATGGCGTCCTCTATTATATGAATAACAATATTGTCAGGGCCCTGAATCCGCTGACCGGCGCTACCCTGTGGAGCAGTAATGTTATCGGCGGGGTCCACTGGCAAAGCCCCATCGTAGCAAATGGAATTCTTTATCTGAGCGACAACAGCAGCCAGTTATTTGCCTTCGGGTTGAATATCCCGTTACCGCCTTCAAACCTGGCCGCAACCACTTTTTCGTCCACCCAGTTAAACCTGACCTGGACTGATAATTCCTCAAACGAGACCGGCTTTTTAGTGGAACGAAAGACCGGGCTTGATGGGACTTACAGCCAGATTGCCAGTCTTTCCGCGAATACCGTTTCTTACCAGGATACCGGCCTGCTGAATGGCGTCACCTATTATTACCGGGTCCGCGCTACCAACAACCAGGGCAATTCGGCTTATTCCAACCAGGCCAATGCTACCACCACCTTACCGGCCCCTGATACCCTGGTCGCTACCGCCAGTTCCTTTATTCAGATAAACCTGACCTGGCAGGACCATTCCACGGGTGAAGCCGGCTTTGAAATCCAGAGAAAGACCGGGTCTGGTGGCACTTTTGCCCGGATTGCCCTGACCAGCCCTAACGCGACCGGTTTCCGGGATATTGGTCTGACCCCGAATACAACCTATTACTACCAGGTGCGGGCCTTTAGCGCCGCGACAACCTCAAGTTTTTCGGCTCCGGCTAATGACACGACCCTTGCCGCAGCAGATAAGGTGGTAAATAATAATTTTGACAGTGGTAGCGGCTCCCTGCGCCAGGCCCTGACTGATGTCGCGATCAATGGGAGCATCGGTTTCGCGAACGGCGTGACCAGCATTAGCCCCGCCAGCGCTTTACCGGCCCTGAAATCCGGGGTTACCCTGGCCGGAAGTTGTACCACTGGCCCGGTGGTCCACCTGGACGGGACAAATATAACCGCCAGCAATACTCCCGGTCTTTCGCTTGGCGGAAACAATATTATTTTTGGCATAAAAATAGAGAAGTTTACCGGGGTACAGCTAAGTGATAACCTGGTAAGCCCTGCCAAACCCGGTAATGCGTTTAAATGCGTCGGCGCGAGTTCTCCCTAGCTGCCAAAGACTCGCTTGATGGCCTCAAGGTAGCCGGTGCCATTGTCGGTGTCGGGGAGCAGATAGCTGCCTTCGGTCCATTCGTTCCAGGCGTTTATCGTCAGCATTTTGGGATTCAAATCGTGGGCGTCAATAAAATCCCTGGCTTTCCGCAAAGCTTCTTCAAAAGCGGCGGGAGTGTTGCCCACGATTACATTGGTCCACGGGTAAGGGGCCTTCTGGAAGGGTATTTCCTGGTTGGTCCGGGGCGAAGCATCCCAGCCCATGCTGACATTTGGCATGTAAGGGACCGGGAAGGTCCGGGTGTATTCCTCCCAAACCCGGTAGTTATCTTCGGCAATTTCCTCGTAAGGGGCGGTCGGAAAACTTTTAGTGCCCAGGTCGGTATGGTGGATCCAGACATAACTTCCCACGCTGTTCAGGCCAAGGTATTCGACTATCCGGGCCGGGTCTTCGACTTTAACCTCGCTCGGCAAGACCTGGAAACCCCAGGTAACACCGTTAAGATGTAAATCGGGGAAACCCTGGGCTTTAGTGTATTCCCGGAAATGGTCGAGGGCTGCTTTGGCTGCTTCAAGTCCGCCCAGTCCTTCTATAAAAGTGCCAAGCTCATAAATTGAGAAATAAGGCGCGCCGTCAATCTTAAAGTAGCCGGGATGTCTGAAATAAGTCTTGACCACGTACTCGACCATCCGGTCAAAATTGGGCCGGTCCACCGCGCCATCGGCCAGCAAGGGTGGCTCTTCGTGGGCGATGTTGTTAAAAATCCTGACCCAACGGTGGTTGGCCCACATCAGCCCGAATTTTAGGCGTTGGTTGTTGGGAGCCGCCATAAAGCCCTTTTCGAGCCCATCCTGCAAAAAAGGTTTTCCCTCGTACCAGTACCAATCGTAAATAAAACTGGTGATGCCATGGTCGGCGGCCAGGTCAATTTCTTTAGCGGCCCAGGCCGGGTCAGCCTCGTTGAAGTAACCCCAGGCCGGGATGATAGGCTGGCGGTGCCCTTCGAACCGGGGCCGGGCGGCTTTCACCAGTTCCCATTCGGTCCAACCGGGCCGGTGCCATATATCGTTGGTCGGGTCGGAGTGATACTGGGGAAAGTAATAGACCGCCACTTCGTATTTGTTTGCCATAGCGATTGTTTAAAGTCTCCTTTTCTTTTAGTAGGCGTGGGACATGCGGGTACTGAATCATCCCAGGTAGTTTACAAAACCTTTTCTTTGCAGGGAAACCACAAAGCTTGGCTGTATGCCGTTGGCGGATTTATTCATGGCATGTTGGCTTTGAAACCATTTTCAGGTCAAAACGTTCTTAAAATATGTCAGTAATAAACCGGCGTGCAATTTTTGGCCGGATGAGGTAAATTAGCAGGCGTTAAAGTTTCTATTTAAGCTAACACGATTTTGCCAGCCAGGTCCCAGCTATTTCTCTCCTTTTATATATAAAAGAAGCTTTACCAGTTTATCGGAATTTTCTGCGCTTATCCTAAAGCGCACGGTATTGGGGTGTGTGGACTAATTATTTTTTATAAGGTCAAGGTATTAAGGTATATGGTTAGAATGAATAAATTCCCTCGAAGGCCAAAACTCCAAAAAGCCTTCCATCTTTTTTTACTTCCGCTATTATTATTCTCTTTTCTAGGTTCAACGATTTCCTTTTCTTCGGTCCCTTTCGCGGCGGCAGCGCCGGACTTTGCCAACCCCGATTTTCAGAATGTCTGGAACCGGACCGACCTGCCGGTAAAGAACGGCCAAACTTCCCGTTCCTACCTGTGGGGTCCGCAGCCCTTTAGCGGGGCCATCCAGGAGGATTACGCGGAAGCGCCGGGCGGCAAACGGGTAGTCCAGTATTTCGACAAGAGCCGGATGGAGATAAACAACCCGCAGGGGGACCGTTCCAATCCTTTCTTCGTGACCAACGGCTTACTGGTTAAAGAGTTGATAACGGGGCAACTTCAACTCGGTGATAATAAATTCGAAGGCCGGACCCCGGCTGAAATCGGGGTCGCGGGAGATATAGATGATACCGGCGGTCCGACCTATAGAGCGCTTGGCAACCTGCTTGCCCCCGCCGAGAATTTAACCGGCCAGGCGGTAAACGGGGCGGTAGACCGGCAGGGCAACCCTATCCCGGCGACCGGTTTTACCAATCAATATCCCCTTACCTATGCCTATTACGAGCCCTTGACTCAGCACAATATCGCCGGGCCGTTCTGGACTTTTCTCAACCAGACCGGGCCGGTCAATAATACGGGCGGCGGACTGGTGCAGGACCGCCTCTTTAACCCGTTTTTTTACGCGACGGGCCTGCCGATAACCGAGGCTTATTGGGCCCGCGTGAAGGTGGCGGGCCAGGTTAAGGATGTCCTGGTGCAGGCTTTCGAACGGCGCGTCCTGACCTACACCCCTGCTAACGATCCGGCATTCCAGGTTGAAATGGGCAACGTGGGTCTGCACTATTACACCTGGCGCTATAGTAACACCACCCCAATACCCGCGCCGGGAAATACAAACTTGCCCGCCGTACCCGCCGGGCTTAAACCTACTTTCATGGTGGGGTTGGGTAACCAGCCGGGTGATTTATCCTGGATGACTTCGAGCGGGGTGCCCTGGGATTTGCGCTATACCTATCTCTCCGGTGGGGTAAACAGGGGTCAGGGCTGGACAACCTGGCAATGGAACGCCGTGGCCCCGGGCCAGTATGCCCTCGACTTTTTAAATAGTAGCGCCAAACCCGGTAACAATCTCCCCGGTTATATCCCGGTCTTAACCTATTACCAGTTGCTCCAATCGGGCCCCGCTGCCGGGGGTTCCGAAGGGGATAAAGACTTTAACAACCTCAATAACGCGGATACGATGGGTTGTTATTTCCGGGAATTCCGGCTGCTGATGGAAAAAGCTAACGCCGCCGGGGTTACGGCGATTGTCCATGTCGAACCGGATTTATGGGGATTTATGGAGCGGCGCAATGAAGACCCTGCTCAAATCAGCGCGAAGGTCAAAAGCAGTAACGGTTCCGGCAGTCTGAAATGCGACCCGGCTTTAAGCGGCCAGCCCAACGAGTTAAGTGACCTGCCCGCTCTCCCCGACCTATCAGGCTATGACGATACGGTGGCCGGGTTCGCCCAGGCCCTGGTCGGAATCCGCAACGCCTATGCCCCCAAAGTGCTGCTGGCTTATCACGTTTCTCCCTGGGCTACCCAGGCCTATGGCGACCTTGGTACCAGTAAGAGCCCTACTTTTAATGTAGCAGGGACCGCCCAGAAGATTGCCAATTTCTATAACCAGACCAAAGCAAATTTTGACCTGCTTTTCTATGATATTGCCGACCGCGATGCCGCTTTTAAGGCTATCCAGTACGGTGACAACAGCGGCTGGTTGGATGCTGGCAACAACACTTTTCCTAATTTCAACCGGTTCCACCAGTTCATTTCTTACATGACCGGCTACACCAACCGGCGCGGGATGCTCTGGCAGGTGCCGCTCGGCAACACCATTTACCGCACCATGAACAATACCGATTATCACTACCAGGATAACAAGGTTCAATATTATCTAAATGATAATAGCCAGCATATCCAGGACGCGGCCAACAGCGGGTTAATCGGTATTTTGTTTGGCGCGGGGGCCGATAAAGTCACGGCTTATACCGACGCAGCCAATGATGGGATAACCAACCCGGCCCCTATCAACGGGAACAACGAGGTCTCGAAATACCCGGATGACGATGGGGGCTACCTGCGCCTCCAGGGTGGGGCTTATTACAGCCGGGGCGCGGTGGCCCTGCCAGGGTAATTTAAGTGGTTTCGCCTATGCGGGTTCCGGTAACTTTTGAAGCAGGTAACCTTCCGGCCTTTGAGGTGCCGTTAAGTGAATCGCCTTCGATGGTTACGTCGAACACCAGATTTAAGCGCATGGGTTTTGTGATGGATTGCCGCCAGGTAAGGTGATTACCGCTAAGTACCGGTTCTATTAGAGGGATAGTCTCCTTATCACCCCTGGCAAATCCCTGGATTGTACCGTTGTGCTGGCTCAGTTCCAGCACAACTTTCTGGGTGCCTATGGGCGTCACAATCTTCAGGTCCCACAAACCGAAATTAGTAGACATTAGGTTGCTCCGTTTCTTCTCTTAGTGTATCGGCTAAGCGATTCTCTATAAACCCACTACTTCAAGACCGGTGTTTCGCCAGGTAACACCGCGTCTTTCGTATTCAAAAAGTTCTTCCACATAATGGGCAATGCGCGGTCCAAATTTGAGTTCCAGGAGATAAAGACCCAGGTCAAGCCCGGAAGTTACCCCACCTGCCGAAATCAAGTTGCCATCTTCAACTATGCGACCGTTTAAAGGGATAGCCCCGGTTGCACTGAGGGCATCCATTCCCATGTGATGCGTAACAACATAGCGGCCTTCCAGCAACCCGGCCATTGCCAGGGCCAGCGAACCGCCGCATACTGTCGCCACGATAATTTCAGGGTTATCCAGGGCCTTTTGCAGCAGGGCAGGTAAGTCGGTTTCGATAGTACGGGCAAGCAGGACTGGAATAGTTTCAAGCTCAGGACCGTCTTCCGGCTGATTAATGGGGCCAACCGCCCCCGGCACGACGATAAGGTCGGCCCGGTCGGGGTCAAGGGTCGCTGTCGCCTCTAAAGAGAGACCTGAACCGGACCTCACCAGGCGCGGTCCTTCCGCTGAAACAAATTCCAGGGTGTGAGGGCCACCTGTTGCGGTGCTTCCCGCCCACAAAACTTCATAGGGGGCTATCACATCCAGGGGGTCAAAGCCGTCAAAAAGAACGATCTGGGCGTGCATTTTGTGAACCTTTCCAAATCAGAGATAAAATTTAGCTATTTGAACCGAATCCCAATATAAATCACCCAGGGTGCTAATAAAAGTGGCGCAAAAGCCATATATCAACGAATTTAAGCCAGACTGACCGGTCTAAAAATGTTACAATAGTGCCGGTTTATTTGAGTTTGGAGGGGTTATATGCTCTCTATTAAGAGGCCCAGGTTATTGCTATGCATACCGTCGCTGTAATTGCCCTGGATGGGGTACTTGCCTTTGATTTATCCACGCCGGTAGAGCTATTCGGGCGGGTCCGTCTGCCCAACGGCCAACCGGCATACCGGGTGCTGGTGTGTGCCGCTACCGGGGAGGTCAGCGCAGGGCCTTTCGTTATGCGCGTTCCCTGGGGATTGGATAAATTAGCAGAGGCGGATACAATCATATTACCCGGTCTGGCCGATATTTCGGCCCCTGTTCCCGGTGAAGTTCTAGTCGCCTTACACCAGGCAGCGGAGCGGGGGACGCGCCTTGCTTCAATTTGTGTGGGGGCATTTACCCTGGCTGCCACCGGGCTGTTAGATGGCCTTCGGGCAACTACTCACTGGCTGGCAGCGCATGAATTAGCCCGGCAATATCCGAATATCTCAGTAGACCCCAATGTTTTGTTTGTCGACAACGGTCAATTTCTAACCTCAGCCGGGGCTGCCGCCGGTCTTGATTTATGTTTGTACCTGGTGCGGAAGGATTATGGCGCGGCAGTGGCCGCCGATGCGGCCAGGTATGCCGTAATGCCGCTGGAAAGGGATGGCGGGCAGGCCCAATTTATCATCCACGAGCGGCCCTCCCTGGATGGAGTGAGCCTCGAACCACTTATGCGCTGGATTGAGGGGAATATCTGGCGGAATCTGACACTTGAAGAACTTGCTGTTCAGGCAGGAATGAGTCTACGCACTTTCAGCCGCCATTTCCGAGAGCAGACCGGTACAACTCCGATGCAATGGGTGCAGCGGGCCAGGTTGCACCAGGCCCAATACTTGCTCGAAACGACCGATTTCTCGGTGGAGCAGATTGCCAGCCGGGTTGGTTTCGGGTCAACGACGACCTTCCGGGATAATTTCCGGCAATTTATAGGGAACAGTCCCCAGTCTTATCGCCGCAACTTTCGCTATTCTCAGCCCCAATCCTGATAAGGTTTAGCGTTCTTAACACCATTATCTTGCTCAAACGCTTCCTGGTAGTTCTTACATAGGTTAGGGTGCATGGTTTAACTCTATGAAGGACGCCGGTTAACCCATAAAATTGCTACCGCTTTATTATTTGTGAGTTTTTTTATGACTTACTTACTGTTTGACCTTGACACCTTAAAACATTATGTATACAATATATTCTATAAAGAATTCAAGAGGGTGTGAAAACGGATTTTTCAATCAATCAATTGATTGTCTTATTTTGAATAATATTCAGTTGCTTTGTTAATATGTTACAATAATCCAAACCCCAGGCTTGAAGGTTTGTAAAAAGCCCGGATTGCTACGAGGTGTTGCACTAGACCATCCTAGCTCTTTACCAGGGAATTGACTTATGGAAATGAATCTTGAGGCGCCAGAATCCCTCAACCAATTCACCCACGCCATGTTCGTATTATTATGGGGCCAGGACCGTCCGGCGGTCCTCACAGTTGTAGACCAGGCCTACGAATGGATCTGGCGGCAGCAAATCGTCTTGGCGGGAAAGACGCCCCGGCGGCTTTCGGATATAGCCATCGCGGCGGAACTCCGCATCAGCCGGACCCCGGTCCGCCAGGCCCTCGACCGGTTGGCCCAGGAGGGCCTGGTTCATTTTGACCCGCGCCGGGGCTTCTGGACCCACGTTTATACCGCCGAGGACGTGGAGGAAATCTACCAGATTCGAGAAGCTACCGAGGTATTAGCCCTCCGCCTTGCTGCGCCCAGACTCAAACAGGCTGAACTGGAAAACCATCTCAAAACGCTGCTGGACATACGGGCCACGCTGCCTAACCCCCACTATGGCGACTTTCTCGAAGCCGACATACGCCTGCACAACTATCTTATCCATAATTGCGGCAACGAACGGCTCATCCGGCTCCTCTCGGCCCTGCGGAGCCAGCTGGCCCTTTTCCAGGTGCGCGATACCCCCTACCCGGACCGGATTGCCATCGCCCTGGACGACCACGAGCGATTTATCAGGGCGTTGCTCGACCACGATACCGAGTCAGCGGCCCGGATGCTGGGGTTGCATATTCAAAATGCCAAAGAGGGGGTGTTGACCGATATGTTCCCCGAATATTACAACCCCAAAATGGCGGTCAGCCGGTAACCCGGTCACCTTTTAGGGGCCGGGCGGTTCCACTTTTCCAGGCCCGGTCTTCCTGGGGCTAGACTCCCGCTAGTCGTCAATCGCCTGGTAAACCAGCGTATTGAAATCCTCGCTGATATGTTGGGGACCGCTCATCATCTGATAAAGCAACACTATAACCAGGTCTTCCCCTGGGTCGGCCACCCAGTGGGTGCCATAAGCGCCACCCCAGGTATAGGCCCCGGCGCCTGGGCCAAGCTGGGTCTGCTCATTAATGGTAGCAACCCCAAAACCGTAACCCTGGTTACTCCCAAAACCGGGACCACCAATCGCCGCCGCCCGTTGTTCCGAGTTCAACTGGTCTGTGGTCATCAGTTCGACCGCCTTCCGGCTGAGTATCCGGGTATTGTCTACCTTACCCTTCCCCAGCAACATCCGGCCAAATTTTAAATAATCGTCCGCCGTTGAAACCAGCCCGGCAGCCCCCGAAGGAAAAATGGGCGGGCGGGCATAGAAAGAGTTGGCCGGGTGGTCAATCGCGATAATTTTCTGGCCGGTGCTATCCAGGGCATAGCCTACCGTAAACCGGTCAAGTTTCTCGGCAGGGACCACGAACCCGGTATCGCGCATCCCCAGCGGTTCGAACAGGCGCTGCTGCAAGAATTTTGCTAAATCCATCCCGGTTGCGCGGGCTAGCAACACCCCTAAAATATCTGAGGCGGTGTTATAGAGCCAGTATTCACCCGGCGAATAGCGCCAGGGCAGCTTTCCAATTTCGGCCATCCATTCGTCCGGCGGCAAATCAAGGGTCTTGCGGGGATGGCCCTGGTTGCGCTGGGCGTAAGAGAGAGGACCAGGGTTATAGTCCAGCGTCATGGCGCAGTAAGGCACGCGGCCCAGGTGAAACCCGATACCCAGCCGGTTAGTCAGGATGTCACGCAGGGTAATGGGGGTGAGAGAAGGATAGACCTCGCCATCCAGCGGACCATCCGGGTCAAGGAGGATTTGCCGGTCGGCCAGTTCGGGCAACCAGGGGTCCACCGGGTCATCCAGCCGCAACGTGCCTTCCTCCACCAGCGTCAGGGCCGCCGCCGCAATAACCGGCTTGGTCATCGACATAATGCGAAAAATGGAGTCGGGCTGCATTGGCACGAGGTTTTCCCGGTCCTGCCAGCCCAGGGTAACCTGGTGGGCTAAAACCCCGTGCCGGAAGACCCGCGTAACCGCACCGAGAATTTCTTCGCGCTCCAGGTAACCTTCCAGACTCCTGGTGACTCTTTCCAGCCGGGAACGCGAAAAGCCGCCCAACCCTGCTTCATCTTGAAAACTCACACAAAGCTCCTTCTGCTTTTACTTTGACCCACCCACATTTAAAAGGAGGCTTATCCACCTGCCTATTATTATAAGCCAGGACGGATAAGCCTCTGTTTGCTGAGTTAAAAGATTAGGATTGAGTTATTTGAAGGTTGGACATAAATCAAAGAATG
>MKTJ01000060.1 GCA_001898225.1 Chloroflexi bacterium 54-19 | reverse complement strand
ACAAGTGTTTTTGTTGGCGCAATTAACTTGCACATTTTTTCGATGGATGTCAATTTTTACTAGCAATCAAGGTATAATTTTTCTTTCCTGATTTATTCGGCCAGGTATCCAAATTAAACATTCCTGCATTATAGCGGTTCTAATTCCAAATTACTCCTGCACAAAGCCTCGACAACTTTTAACATCTTCGTTAAAAATAGGCCCCTTCCCAGGGATTCCTGGCATTATTTATGAAATAAATATATCAAAAGATGGTAGAATTTTTCCCTTTCTAGGTTGATTTGGACCTTAAAGGAGAAGTAAAATAACGGGCATAAAAATTATAGGAAGCGGTTTGCTTGAACGACCACAATAACATAGAACCACCAAAACAGGATTTTAGGCAATTACAAATCAGGCTAGAAGCATCTGAGCGCGAACAAGCCCGCTGGCAGGCCCTGGCCCTGGAAAACCAACAGAATTTAGAAGCCGAAAGAAAAGCCCGCCAGGAAGCCGAACGGACCCTCCAAAATACCGGTTTTCTCGCCAGGGCCAGCGCCTTTGTCACCGGGGCTTTTGACTACTCCACAAACTTGCGTGAATTAGTCCGGCTGGTGGTTAACGAGTTCGCCGATTGGTCCTCGGTAGATTTATTGAACGATGAAAGAAATAAGCTGAGGCGCGAGGCGGTCGCCAGTAAAAACCCGGCTCACGAAGAATTGCTGCGGGACACTTATAACTATTATCCCCTCAACCTGGATGGCCCCCATCCTATCGCCCAGGCCATCCGGGAAAAGAAATCTCACCTGGTCAAAAACGCCGGCCAAATTGCTTTCAGTGAAGAATTAAACCTGCCTACTCTCAGCAGGGAAGCTATTAACTCCCCGGTTAAACAATCTTACCTGGTGGTCCCGCTCTTGCCCGGTAGCGAAGTAATGGGAGTCTTTATCTTCGTGCGCCTGCATGGTCAAAAACCTTTCGATGAAGCCGACCTGGCCCTGGCCGAAGACCTTGCCAGTAAAGTCGCCCTCATGATTCAAAATTCGCGCCTCTACGAACGGCTGGAAGAAGCTCTCGAAAACCAGCAAGAACTCAATTATTACAAAGACCTTTACCTGTCCATTCTTTCTCACGAACTGCGCAACCCCTTGGCTTCCATTCGTGGTTATACCGAAGTTGTCTGGCGCCGGTTGCTCACAAAACAAAAAAATGGCCTGGCTACTTATGGGAATAATGACACGAACTTTGATTTTGAAAAAGAGTTTCGCTCGCTCAGTATCATGATAAGCCAGTCCGACCGGATGAACCGCATGGTGAACGAACTGCTCGATTTCTCAAAAATCCAGAAGAACAACTTTGAATTAAATTACCTTACTACGGTGGATCTGCTGGAACTGGTGCGGAAGATTTTAGACGAACAAGCCATGGTGGTTAAGACCCATTATTTTGATATTACGGCGGACCAAACCGATATCAAAGGCATCTTTGACCAGAGCCGCCTGGAACAGGTCTTTAACAATCTTATTACCAACGCCATAAAATATAGCCCCAACGGCACTACCGTAAAAATTACCCTCACCCTCCAACCGAACGAAAGCGTGCTGGAAGACGCTCCAGACTACGTTTTAATCGCCATCCAGGACCAGGGCCAGGGTATCGCCAAAGAAGCCCTGGAAAAGTTGTTTGAGAAATACTACCGGGTCCGCACCGAGAAAAACCGGATGGTCCAGGGGCTCGGCCTGGGCCTCTATATCTGCAAGGAAATCGTGCGCCAGCATCACGGCGAGTTATGGGTTGAGAGCGAACTCGACAAAGGCAGCACTTTCTATATTTCTTTGCCGCTCAAACCACCGCGCTCCGCCACCTAATTCCACCCAGAGTGCATTTTGAAGCAGAATAAAAACCCATAGGCTTTGCAACTAAAAAGGGAGTGAAGAAATTCGATGAGCGCCGGAAATTTGGAGAACCAGGTAGATTTAACTAATTGCGACCGTGAGCCTATCCACATACCGGGCAGTATCCAACCGCACGGCGTCCTGCTGGCTCTGCTCGAACCCGATTTCACCATCGTCCAGTCATCTGTCAATACCCTGGAACACTTTAAAATTGCCAGGGAAGACCTGCTTGATAGAAATTTGGATACCCTACTTGCTGACGAATATATCGAGGTTTTCAGGACAAACCTGGCAGACTACGACCTGGAAAAAAACCCGCTCTATCTTTTTACGACTCCGGTCTTAGGCCAGACCGCTATTTACGACTGGATCGCCCACAAAATTGACGGGCTGCTCATCCTGGAAGCCGAACTCAGCCGCAAACCCGCGCTCGATCCCTACTTCCAGTTAAAAGCAGTCCTTAATGCCTTTGCCAATGCCGGTTCTTTACCGGAATACTTCGAGGCGATTGCCCGGCAAGTCCAGGTGCTGACCGGCTTCGACCGGGTAATGGTCTACAAATTCGATGAGGACGGGCATGGCACCGTGATATCTGAAGCCAAAAAGGACGAACTTTCACCTTTCCTGGGGCTCCACTATCCCGCCAGTGACATTCCCCGCCAGGCCAGGGCCCTTTATCTCCTAAACTGGCTCCGCCTTATCCCGGATGTAAGTTATTCCCCGGTCATTATCCAGCCGACTGACAACATGCTGACCGGGCGGCCACTCGACCAGAGTTTTTCGACCCTGCGGAGTGTTTCACCCATTCACCTGCAATACCTGAAAAACATGGGGGTTGGCGCGTCGATGTCCATTTCGATAGTCAAGGATAACGACCTCTGGGGCCTGGTGGCCTGCCATCACGAAACGCCCCATTATCTCCCTTACTCGGTCCGCTCGGCCTGCGAACTACTGGCCCAGGCTATCTCGCTGCAACTGGCCGATAAAATCGAGCGCGAGGGCCACGCTTACCGCACCCGGCTACAAACGGTCCTTAATAAACTGGTCGAGTTCATGGTCAGCCAATCCGAATATTACCAGGGTCTTTTCAATTTCAAGCCAAACCTGGCCGACTTTATCGAAGCGGGTGGCGTGGCTTTCTTTGCCAGGGGTAAAGAAACCGGCTCCACTACCCTGCTCACCCTTGGCGAAACACCCGACCAGAACGAGATTGAAGCGCTGGTCGCCTGGCTTGAACAAACCAACCGCTTTCAGCAGGATGTCTATTATTCTTCCCGGCTGCCTGAAATCTACGAGTCGGCCCTGGCTTTTAAGGACAAAGGCAGTGGCCTCTTAACTATGAATATTTCGAAACTCCAACGGCAATATATTTTGTGGTTCCGGCCCGAAGTCGTACAGACTGTCAACTGGGCCGGGAACCCTAATAAACCCGTGGAGTGGAAAGCCGGGGAGGCCATCCTATCCCCCCGCCATTCGTTCGAGGAATGGCGCGAGCAGTTGAGCAATCATTCCGAACGCTGGAAAACCGAAGAAATTGAGGCTGCCCAGGAGTTACGCCGGGCCATGCTGAGCGTGGTCTTGCGCCGGATGGACGAGTTAAACCGGCTGAGTGTCGTGCTGGAGGAACAAAAAGACCAGGCCCCGGCAGCCCTCGAAGAAACCGGGTTGAAAGAACCCTTGCAGGAAATCCAGACTTATTTGTCCTTTTTGCTCGAAGAATACGGCGCCCGGTTGAACCAGCTTGAGCCTGACGACAAATCGGCGTCCTTTATCAACCTGGATAAGGTTACCCGCCGAATGAAAAGCCTGCTCGACTCGCTGCTCAATTCTTCCAGGGGCGAACAACAATTTTAATCGGTAGGGGCCGGGGCCTCGCTCACATAACCGGGGCTCCCGGCCCGCAACCCTACCAGCATTAACAAAACCGTAAAAACAATAAGCAGGATTAACGGGATGCTCCACCCGCCGGTCTGGTCGTGGATGAAACCGAACAGGGTCGGGCCAATCGCCGCCAGCAAATAACCGACCGATTGGGCCATCCCCGAAAGCTCGGCAGTCTGGTGGGTGTTATGGGCCCGCAGGACGAAAAAGCTCAGGGCCAGGCTGATGGTCGCCCCGGAACCAAACCCGCTCAAGAGTATCCAGATTGGTAACAGGGTCGTATTAAAGAACAACATACCACAATAGCCGATAAACATTGCAAACACCGTGATAAATACCAACCAGCGCTGGTTTGGACCTCGCCCGGCCAGGACCGGCATGATAAACGAAGCCGGGAGGCCGACAAACTGGAACAATGAAAGCAGCCACCCCGCTGTCGCAATATCCAGGCCCCACTGGTTCAACATTTCGGGGAGCCAGGCCACCATTACGTAAAAAATCAGCGATTGCAGCCCCATAAACAAGGTAATTTGCCAGGCCAGCCCTGACCGCCAGAGTTTCCCAACCGGCATGACCGAACGGTCGTTTGTGCCATTTTTGCCTCCATACCTTACCGGGGCGCTAAATTTCAGCGTGGGCAGCCAGACCAGGAGGGCAATTACCGAAAGTATGGCCCAACCGGCCAGCATCCCGCGCCAGCCAAACGCCCCGGCCAGGGGGATACTCAAACCTGACCCCAACGCCGCCCCAATCCCCATGCAGACAATAAATACCCCGGTCATAATCCCGGCCTGGCGCGGAAATTCACGTTTTACAAAACCGGGCAACAGGACGTTGCCAATGGCAATACCCATCCCAACCAGGGCTGTACCGCCAAAAAGGACGATTTCGTTCGGGACCGCCCGCAAAACTACTCCAATCCCCAGGACCACCAGGCCACCCAGCAAGGTCTTCTCCACGCCAAAGCGTCGGGCCAACTTCGGAGCAAAAGGCGAAACCAGGGCAAAGGCGACCAGGGGCAGGGTGGTAAGCAACCCTGTCAGGGTGTTCGAAAGACCGGTATCAAGGCGGATGTTCTTCACCACCGGACCGACCGAGGTTATGGGAGCGCGCAAGTTAGAGGCAAGCAGGATTATTCCCAGGACGAGCAGCCAGGGACCGGGCCGGTAAGTGGACCCGGTTGTCAGGGTTGACGCTTTTTGGGCCATTATTTCTTTCTAAGTTTGAACATTAATGGCCCAATTATACCGCAAAGGCTCAAAAAGCGCGCTTCAGAAAGCAAAACGGGTCTCCCGGCAAGGTCTAAACCTAAATTATGCGTTAAATGGAAAGCCCATATGATAATGCTACTTCTAAAGATTCTGAACCTCGGAACTGGCCTGCCCGAAGCGAAGGGCGTTGTTATCCGGGTCGGACGCCACGAACTCGTACATCTTCCAGGGCCGGTGAGCCAGTTTACCGTTAGGATGAATCACCTCGGCAGCCTCGTATTCCTGGTAGAGCACCTCGACATTTTCGACATAGATATAGCAAATCCCGGCGTCTTTAAGCGGGTCCATCTCGCGGGCCAGGTAAAAGTGAAGGGATATGTCATCCCTCGATATCATCAAGAAATCTTCGTAACTGTCGCCTTCCACTCTGAAACCCATCTTTTGCCGGTAGAAAGCGGCAGTACGTTCCAAATCGCGGGATGGCAGGTTGGGGGTCGCTTTTCTCAAAATACCTTTTTCACCCATATTTACCTCCAATAAATAAAAAAATTAAAACAGTTCCACTCCTTCAAGATTGCAAATTTCCCGGTTTGGAGCCTCCCAACAGGCGATTCTCCAAGAGAAATTTGTTTTGTTAAAAGCCTTGACAGACCGGCCCTTATCGGTTATAGTTAGGTGGTTAGTTACTTGACTAACTAACCGAATAAGCGAAAGTGATTTTGTATGAGCTTACTGATTGACGATAGCAGTCCGATATTTGTCCAGATTGCCGAGCGAATTGAAAATGACATTATAGAAGGGCTTTTACCGGAAGAAACCCAGGTGCCTTCGACCAATCAGTTTGCCTCCTTTTACCAGATAAACCCGGCGACTGCCGCCAAGGGGGTAAATTTACTGGTAGACCAGGGCATCCTTTACAAAAAACGCGGTATCGGAATGTTTGTAACAGAAGGCGCCAGGGATAAATTAATGGAAAAAAGACGAGAAAGATTCTTTGAGCAATATGTGATAACGATGGTCAACGAAGCCAAAAAATTGGGCATTACTATTGAACAGTTGACCGAAATGATTCGAAAAGGGGGTAACGCCTGATGAACAGGGTACTAGAAATCAACCGGCTCACCAAATCTTACGGGGAAGCGGTCGCTCTGAACAATATCAGTTTTTCGCTGGAAGAAGGTAAGATTTATGGCCTGCTGGGCCGGAACGGCGCGGGCAAAACTACCCTCATGCACATTATTACCGCCCAGTTGTTTGCCACGAGCGGTGAGGTTAAAGTTTTTGGCGAGAATCCCTACGAAAACGACCGGGTTCTGAGCCAGGTCTGTTTTATCAAAGAAAGCCAGAAATATCCCGAATTCTACCGGATAAAGGACGTACTGGTTATCTCTAAAGATATTTTTCCCAACTGGGACGCCGAGTACGCTTTGCAATTAGTCCATGACTTCAACCTACCTATCAACCGCAAAATTAAAAAGCTCTCGCGCGGGATGCTTTCGGCAGTCGGGATCATCATCGGGCTTGCCAGTCGCGCCCCTTTGACTTTCTTCGATGAACCCTACCTGGGGTTGGATGCCGTCGCCCGCACTATTTTCTACGACCGTTTGTTGGAAGATTATGCCGAACACCCGCGCACCGTCGTCTTGTCCACCCACCTGATTGACGAGGTGAGCAAACTCCTGGAACACGTCATCGTCATTGATAACGGCAAAATGCTGGTTAACGAGGATGCCGAAACCCTGCGCGGTCAGGCCATAACCATTACCGGACCAGCGGCTAAAGTTGAGGAATTTAGCAGGGGCAAGAAAATTATCCAGCGGGAAGGGTTTGGCGGGCTTGTTTCGGTGACGGTGCTGGGAAACTTGAGTCTGCCGGAACAAAAACAGGCCCAGGTGACCGGGCTAGAACTCGCTCCGGTTTCCCTGCAACAGCTAATCGTCCGGCTCACCACCGATAATAACGAAAGAAAGGCGGCCTGAATTGATGAACAGGTTTAACGGGGTTGTGAAATTACACGTAGTAGGGGGCTATTCCAAGTTCAACTGGTTCATCTTGCCCTGGCTGATTGTGCTATCCTCCTTCGCTATCAATCTCATAATCAGCGGCTTTCTTAATAATGGGAAGGACCTCTATACCGGGGGCATGGTCAGCATATTTTTCTATATGCTGGTAGCCGTAATGGTAGCAGTGAACACCACTTTTCCCTTTGCCCTTGGTTTCAATATTCGCCGGACCGACTACTTCCTGGGAACTTCCCTGGTTGTCGGTCTTATATGCCTGGGGGACGCTGCCCTGCTCTGGTTATTATCAATCATCGAAAATAACCTGACAGATTACTGGTGGGCAGGATTGCATTTCTTCCACCTGCCCTATTTGAATGACGGCAACCTGGCCGTCCAGTTCGGGGTCTATTTCCTGGCGATGCTCCACTTCTGCTTCCTGGCCTTCGTGGTAATCAGCGTGTTCCGGCGGTTCGGCGCGTTCGGGTTGTACTCCATCTTCGGGGCGGTTGGGGCGGTGTTCAGCATATTAACCTTACTAGCAACTCAGCTTAACTGGTGGGGCGCGATTTTCAACTGGCTGGGTCAGCAATCGGCCTTTGGCCTGTGCCTCTGGCTGACTCCCCTGACAATTCTTTACGCCCTTGCCGCCTTCTTGTTACTCCGCCGGTCCACAGTTTAAGCCAGACCTAAGTAAGGTTAACCGGGGATCAAATCCCGGTTTTCATCGGGCATATTGCCGGTAACGGCGCCCGGTTTTGCCGGGAGAGCCAGCATTTTTAGAAAGAGGTCGCGACGGTCCACATTAACGAGGACTTGCCCGACCTCGACCCGTTTTAGGAGACCCAGGCGCAATTTTACGGGGTGCGCAAGGTACAGCAAAACCTGTCCTTCGGTCGAAAACGGCAAATTGAGGCGCTCGCGGTCCTTGTGATAAATTGGTTTGACGACCATGGGAGAATCGAGTTTTTCTTTTACCGGTTCGGCAGCGGCCAGGACCGAGCGAGGCAAATCGGCCCGAAACTGGTAACTATAGCGCAGGTGCAGGTGGGTGCCCGAAAGGCGGTGTTTGGTGAAAAGCGGGGCCCAAAACAGCACCAGGACCCAAATATGTACACCAATAGCAAGAAATAGTAAAAGATATTTTAGCCAGCCATGCACCAGCAGGGCTATCAGTAAATCCACCCCGATGGCTTCAAGGATTACCAGTATAACAAAAGCTATCACTATACTAAGATAATCACTCCGTTTGGCCGTATAAGAAAAGATTTCCCCCGATTCTTTCATTTCGGGCACCTTTGCTCTTTGTTTAACCTGTTAATTTGCCGATTGTTCACCCGGAATTTTTTATTAAAATTCCTTCTTAAACCTATTATAAACCTTTTTACTTGTTTGTTACAATTGTCACAATCAATTGAAATGATAGAGATTTAATATATGAAAAAATAAAGCAGGCCACCTTCCCCAAGTGCCGGGAAAGACAGCCTGTTTACAGCTTAATAATTTGTTTGAACTCTAGTGAGAATCTTCGTTTTCCCATTCGAGGGAGCGTTTGACAGCTTTCTTCCAGGTGGCGTAATACTTTTCGCGCAGGGTCGGGTCAAGTTCTGGCTCAAAGACGCGGTCCACCTGCCACAACTGGCGGATTTCGTCCTGGGAGGACCAGTAGCCCACCTCCAGCCCGGCCAGGTAAGCCGCCCCAAGAGCGGTGGTCTCGATAACCTGGGGCCGGACAATTTTCCGGTCGAGAATGTCCGACTGGAACTGCATCAGGAAATTGTTGGCCGCCGCCCCACCATCCACCTTCATCTCGGCAAAGTCGAGCCCGCTATCCTCTTTGAGAGCATCCAGCACATCCCGGACCTGGTAAGCGATACCTTCCAGGGCTGCCCGCGCCAGGTGGTTGCGCGAACTCCCCCGCGTCAGCCCAAAAACCGCGCCCCGCGCCGAGTGGTCCCAGTAAGGCGCACCCAGCCCCACGAAAGCCGGGACCAGGTAGACACCACCGTTATCTGGCACACTTAAAGCCATTTGTTCGGTCTCCCCGGCATTTTCGATAAGATGCAATTCGTCGCGCAGCCACTGGACCGCCGCCCCGGCGATAAAGGCGCTCCCTTCCAGGGCGTATTCCACCCGGTCGTTGAGCTTCCAGGCAATCGTCGTTAACAGCCCGTTTTTCGACTCCTTGGGTTCGGTCCCGGTATTCAGGAGCATAAAAGCCCCGGTCCCGTAGGTAGTCTTGATATTGCCAGGGTCGTAGCAAGCCTGGCCGAACAGGGCCGCCTGCTGGTCGCCCGCCACCCCACAGACCGGAATAGCCGGGCTGTCGTCCGCGAAAAGGCCCGCCGGGACTTCCGCAAACCGGGAGGAATTGGCCCGGACCTGGGGCAACATATTGGCCGGGATTTTGAAATAGTTTAGAATATCGGCGTCCCAGGCTAGTTTGTGAATATCAAAAAGGAGGGTCCGGCTGGCGTTTGAATAATCGGTGACGTGGGCCTGACCGTTACTCAACTTCCACATTAGCCAGGTATCAACCGTCCCAAAAAGGATTTCACCCTTTTCCGCCCGCTCCCGCAGACCATCGACCTTTTCCAACAACCAGCGCAGTTTAGTCCCGCTAAAATAGGGGTCAATCACCAGACCGGTTTTAGCCCGGATACTGGCCGCGATGCTTTCTTTTTTTAGTTGTTCGCAAAAATCGGCGGTGCGGCGGTCCTGCCAGACAATCGCGTTGTGGACCGGTTGGCCGGTAGTTTTATCCCAGACCACCACCGTTTCGCGCTGGTTGGTGATACCGATAGCCTCGATTTGAGAAAAAGTAATCCCGGCCTTTTTGACGGCTGCGCGGACTCCGTCCAGCGTGCCCTGCCAGATGTCGAGTGGGTCGTGTTCGACCCAGCCGAGATTCGGATAAATTTGTTTGACCGGACTATACGCCCGGCCAACAATACTGGTCTTTTTATCAAAAAGAATGGTGGTCGTGCCGGTCGTGCCCTGGTCAATCGCCAGGATAAATTTCGCACTGGTGTTTCCCTCAGACATCATGCTTCCTCGCAATCTCCTTTTTGATTCTTTTCCAGGTTGGTCGCTATCCTGCCGTAACCGGGGCGGTTTTGGCTTCGGCCTTGTCCGGTTGCAGCAGATAGCCTGCCGCCAGTTCCCGGTAAAGCTGGACCTGTTCGGTCTGCCAGGCTTCATCGAAACCGAGTTCGGCGGCGAGGAGTTCGGCCACTTTCGGGGCCATCTCCTGGCTGGCCCTGGCATCGAGCAAAAGGGCGCGGGTCCGCCGGGCCAGGAAATCCTCGACCGTGCGGGCCTGCTCGTAGCGGGCTGCCCAGGCCACTTCTCCGGCCAGGTAGGGCAGGTTGGCGTGCAAAGGTTTCTCCCAACCGGGCTGTTCGGCCAGGAGTTCTTTCAAGGCCGCTGCGTCCGAACCGTAGACCGCGAAAGGTTCGGCCTGGGGTTCCTTAGACCAGCCGTGAACCGGCATTTCCTGGGTCACGCAGGCTACTTTCGACAAGCCCCCGACCTCAATCGCTTTATCCACCGTAACCTCGCCCATCTTGCGGTAGGTCGTCCACTTCCCGCCGGTAATCGTAATCAGGCCGGAAGGCGAAACCAGCAAAGTATGTTCGCGAGAAAGCGAGGCGGTGCTGGAACCGGCTTCCCCTTTCATCAGGGGCCTCAACCCGGTATAGACACTCAGAACATCGGCAGGGGTTGGGGCTTTGGAAAGATAACGGGCCGCGTGGCTGAGCAGGTACTCGATTTCCTCGTGCAGCGGGCGCGGCTCAAGTTTGACCTCTTTGACCGGTGTATCGGTCGTACCCAGGATGACCCGGTTGTGCCAGGGCACCGCGAAAAGCACCCGGCCATCGTCGGTTTTCGGTATCATAATAGCATGGTCGCCCGGTAAAAACGATTTATCCAGCACGAAGTGAATCCCCTGGCTGGGTGAAATCAGCTTGCTCGCGCCCGGTTCGTCCATCTGGCGCACCTGGTCCACGAAGACCCCGGTGGCGTTGATAACGGCTTTCGCGCGGAGCCGGAATTCCTGGCTGCCGATGGTATCCTGGGCCACCACGCCGTCAACTTTTCCGTTGGCCTTGGTCATTTCGGTCACACGCATGTAGTTGATGGCGACCCCGCCTTTATCCTGGATAGTCCGCATCAGGGCCAGGGCCAGCCGGGTATCATCGAACTGGCCGTCATAATAGGTAACGCCGCCCAATAACCCGTCCGGTTCGAGGGTCGGGGCCAGCCGTAAAGCTTCTTTTTTGGAGATAGGTTTAGAAATACCAAAACCTAATTTTCCGGCCATCAGGCTGTAAAGGACCAACCCGGTGCCGTACCAGGGCAGGTTCCACCACTTGTAGCCGGGTACTACAAATGAAAGGGGTTTTACAAGGTGGGGAGCGTTGCGCTGCAAGCGGCCCCGTTCGTGGAGGGCCTCGTAGACCAGGCTAACGTTGCCCTGGGCCAGGTAGCGCACCCCGCCGTGGACCAGCTTGGTGCTGCGGCTGGAAGTCCCCTTGGCAAAGTCGTAGGCTTCCAGGAGCAAGGTCTTGAAGCCCCGCGAGGCTGCGTCCACCGCCGTACCCAGGCCGGTCGCGCCGCCTCCGATAACGATCAGGTCCCATTGTTCATTAGTTTGTAACTGCTCGATTAGTTCACTTCGTTTCATTTTGCGCCTCTTTTTAAACAACAAAAAAGGTTCATTTCCGGGGGAGGGCAACCCAAACCAGGGTAGTGCCAGTCCAACCAGAAAGAACCTTTCTCTTTTTCTCCAGTTCTTCTTGTTATTTCTGTTAGTTGAATTATACGAGTTCGAGTAACTTTGTCAAGGGATTAGTCCTTTAGCCCCCTTACAAAGAATTTCTTTACTATTTTTAATCCCGGAGGTGAAAAATGGCGTATATTATATAAACATATACAAACTGAATTCTTGGGGCACACCAACGACCCTTTAACTGCTTTTGGATTGCTAAGAAATTCTTTAGTAGTCTGTAAGAAATTCGTAAGCTTTTAAAGTTAACATGACCATGAAATAGAATATTTTATACATAGAGATTGGCAGCGGCTGCCGGGCATCAAATAATGAGGTGAGAGATAAATGGCTACAATTATAACTGACGAGGAAGAACTGGACCAGCAGGAGTGGGACGGTCGAACCAGGCGGGGCACTTCTTTCCTGGCCGGGGCGCTGGCTGGGATGGTTATGACAATCGTGATGCTGGCGATGCTATTACTTGGCGTCACCCCGCGCAGCATTAGCAACCTGGTTTCGGATAAAATCGCTTCGGTCGCCGGGCCGGGCATCACCGAATTCTTCATCCAGACCATCGGGGCGCTGGGTAAAGAAATGCTTTTCCTGACCGTTTTAATAGGCCAGGTTGTCGTTGGGGGTTTTCTTGGCCTGCTCCTGGCTTTTATAACCGGGCGCACCGACCGGCAGCAAACCGTCTGGCGTAACAGTTTTATCATCAGCACCGGGTTCTGGCTGCTCTTTGTCATCGCGGGGCTACCGCTTCTCGACCAGGGCTTTCTGGGAAGCGGCCTCGAAAAAGACCAGATTGCTACCCTGATTATTTCTTTCATGTTGTTCCAACTATTCGGCCTGACCCTGGGTTATGCCTTCTTAAACCTGCTGGGAACCACCGCCTACGGTACAGCTAAAACCGGTAATCTGACCGAAAAACAGGTTGCCGCTATTAGTGAGAGACAGGATACCGAAACCCGCACCAGCCGCCGCCGCTTTGTCGGGACTATCAGCGCGGTCTTCGTGCTGGTCGTAGGTGCTGCAATTGGCACCCGCGCCTTTGGCGGCCCGGCCCTCACCGATTACCGGAACAGCCTGGGCGACCTCAACTCTGACGGCACCCTCCAGGGTGAAATCACGCCAACCTCTAATTTTTACCAGGTTTCCAAGAACACCTTTAACCCGAACGTAGACGGCAAAAGCTGGAAACTGACCATTGACGGCCTGGTGGATAACCCGCAGACCTTCGACCTGGACACCATCAGCCAGTTCCCTCGCCAGAAGGTCTATCATACCCTGACCTGTATCAGTAACGAGGTCGGCGGTGATTACATTGGTAACGCCGAGTGGTCGGGGATCCAGTTCAAAACTTTGCTGGATAAGGCCGGGGTGAAAGCCGGGGTTAAGAAGGTAGTCTTTACCAGCGCCGACGGTTACAAAGATAGCATCACCATAGAAAAAGCGATGGAGCCGAATACAACCCTGGCTGTCGAGATGAACGGCGCGCCCCTGACCACTGACCACGGCTACCCGGCCCGGATGCTCATACCCAACATTTACGGTATGAAAAACGCCAAGTGGCTGACCGGCATTACGCTGATTGATACCGATTTCGCGGGTTTCTGGCAGCAGCAGGGCTGGGACAATACTGCCACCATCCATACCGAGTCTTCGATTGTCTCTCCTGCCGATGGCGATACCGTGCCGGGCGGCCAGACTACCACCCTCAAGGGAATTGCTTTCGCCGGTAGCCGCAACATCGAAAAGGTTGAAGTCAGCACCGATAGCGGTATGACCTGGAACACCGCCACCATCAAACCCCGGATTGGCGCTAATAGCTGGACCCTCTGGCGGTATGATTGGACGCCCCCGGCGGGTAGCAAAGGTTATATCCTCCAGGTCCGGGCGACCGAAGAAGGCGGTATCCTCCAGACGGTCAAGACAGCCGACCCTTATCCTTCCGGTTCGAGCGGCTACCACACCATCAGCCTGCGGACGACTTAACCGCCAGGTTCAGTATTAATAAGCGATTGCCGCTCCAACCTGGGCAATCGCTTTTTTGGTTCCGGCTGGCAGGTCAGGCCGGATTCTGAAATGGATTCCCAAAAGTCACCCAGCATTTGTTTTGCTATAGGCCCAAAACTTGATATACTAGCAGTGGAAGTAGCAACAACCCGGAAACATTTTTTAAACAGCAAAGCAGGAGGAAAGCGATAAATGGGCGCTATTGTAGGCATCTTCAAGTTCCTGGTTGGGGTGGTCCTGGGAGCGGCTACCGGGGCTACGGTCGCCACTTTGATTGTCACTCGCGACGGGCAGGTAACCGTGGAAAAATTGCGCGGGGTTATTGACGAAGTCCTGGAAGGCGGCAAAACGGCAGCCCAGGAGGAAATCGACCGCATGGAAGAACGGCGGGTCGAACTGGTCGGGGAAGCCGCCGAACAACGCCGCCTGAAAGCCGCCGAGAACAAAGCGGTCAAAAAGGCCAAAGAAGAACTCAAAAAAGAGATGGAAAAGAAGAAAAAATAACGTTCAACGTTTGCCCTAAAGGGCGCGAAACAACGTTTAACGTGTTCAGAATAAAATTTAAGCCTTGACCACCAAAGTCAAGGCTTTTTTTACTGCTTTGAGTACAAAATACTACTTGTTTTGTCATTCCGTGCTATGCAAGCACCCACAGGTACGCCCTGCGGGTGTGACCAGCATTCTAAACACTAAAAACTGAAAACTAAAAACTATTCACGTTTAACGAGGGTTTCTACTTCTTCCCGCTCACGTTGAAAAGGAAGTTGACGATGTCGCCGTCCTGCATGATATAGGTCTTACCTTCGCTGCGGTACAGGCCCAACTTGCGGGCTTCGGGAAGACCCCCGGCCCTGAGCAGGTCATTGTAGCTGACGATTTCGGCCCGGATAAATCCGCGCTCAATATCACTGTGAATTTCCCCGGCAGCTTTGAGGGCGGGCGTCCCCTTCTTGATAGTCCAGGCCCGCACTTCGTCTTCCCCGGCGGTCAGGAAGCTCATCAGGCCGAGCAGGTCGTAAGAGGCGTGGATGATTTTCGACAGACCCGACTCCGTAATACCCAGTTCGCCCATAAACTCGGTGGCTTCTTCCTCGTCAAGCTGGCTGAGTTCCATCTCGATTTTACCGCGTAAAGCCGCGAACCCGATTTTTTGTTTACCCCCGGCGGCGGCTTTCGCTTCAGCCAGCAGCTTTTCGGCGTCGTCGGCGCGTTCCTCACCCAGGTTAAGGATGGTCAGGAGCGGCTTGAGCGTCAAAAACTGGTAACCCCGGATAGCCTTCAATTCCTCCTCGGATAAATCGAGGTCGCGCAACGGCACGTCATTACCCAGGGCCTCGTTGAGTTTATCCAGCACCTCTTTTTCAAAGGATTGGGCCTCTCGTTCGGGACCGGGCTTAAACTTTTTGATAGAATCTTCCAGGCGCGGCAGCCGTTTCTCTATAACCGCCAGGTCCGAGAAAGCCAGTTCGAGGTCCATCGTCTGAATATCGCGGATAGGGTCAACGCTCCCTTCCGGGTGAGGCAGGTTCGGGTCGTCAAAGGCCCGGACCACGTGGACCAGCGCCTCGACCTTTTGAATCAGGTTCAGACCGGGGAGCGCACCGGTCTGCCCGGCCCCTTTCGCCATCCCGGCCACGTCGGTATACTCGACCGTCGCCGGGGTCGTCTTCTTGGGGTTAAACATCTCGGTCAGCTTATCCAACCGGGCGTCCGGTACCTTGACCGTGCCGATGTTCGGGGACGAACTGGTCCCGTAAGCGCTGGTCTCGGCGTTCGAGTGGGTCAGCGTGTTAAAGACGGTAGTTTTACCGCTTTTGGGAAATCCGATAATTCCTAATGTTAAAGCCATTTCTTTATACTAATTCTTTCCCTTAATCTTTTCTTCACTGCGAGCAAAATCCTGGCAAAAGCCCAGGTCTCAATTCTTGTCAGCTTCTTCAAGCTGGTGTTGGAGTTCCCGCAAAAATGATTCCACGTCCGTCACGATACCAAGGGTCTGGTGGCTGCCCCGGTCGGCCAGTTTGGTCACGACCGACGGGTTGATGTCGACGCAGACCGTCCGCACCCTGGCCGGTAGCAGGTTACCGACCGCAATCGAATGAAGCATGGTCGAAATCATGATAGCAATATCCACGTCGCCGATGTGGGCCCGCATCGCGTCCTGCCCCTCCAGCACATCGGTGATTACCTCCGGCAGCGGCCCATCATCACGAATCGAGCCGCACAGCACGAACGGGATATTTTTCTTGACCAGGGTATACATCACGCCCGACTTCAAAACCCCGGCCTCAACCGCCGACTGGATGGAACCATAATAGCGGATAGTGTTAATCGCCCGGATGTGGTGCTGGTGACCTTCTTCCTCGTTCAGTCCGGTATTGAGCGAAATGCCGAGCGAAGTCCCGTAGAGGGCCGTTTCGATGTCGTGGGTCGCCAGGGCGTTCCCTGCAAAAAGTACATCCACGTAACCCATTTCGATTAGTTTGCTCAGGTATTTGGCCGCCCCGGTATGGGCAATCGCCGGGCCGCCCACCAGCAAAATCTTGCGGTTACGGGCCTTGGCCTCGCGCATTTCATTGACCAGCCCGGCAATAGCCAGTTCCTTGGGACGTTCGGTCGAAACCGAGCTACCCATAAAGGCAAAGACTTCGCGTTTACGGTCGCGTTCCATCGGTTCGAGCCGGATACCGGTATGCCCGACCGCAATCAGTTCGCCCTTTTTGATATGGGTAACCGGGATACACATTGCACTCGACTTGCCGTCCTTTTCCCGCAAAATAATACCGCAGTCCATCTCGGTCTTTGCGACCGGAATCCATTCCCCCTGGGCCCGCACAAAGGTCTGAAGATTGGTCGTACTGTAAAAGTCTAGCGGGAAAACCCCATCGCGCGGGGCCGGTTTAAATTCGCAATCACGGTCTTCCAGGATAGTTGCGCCCAGGCGTTGCACCAATCGCAAAGTTTCGTCGAGGGCATCCTGGGAAGCGGCGCTCAACCTCATCAAACAATAGCTTGGCTCATCCTTGGTGCGGCCAATATCAAACTGCTCGAAGACATAGTTGCCGCCGAGGTCCATAATCGCATCCATAATTTGCGGCAGGATAAAACTGTCTACGATATGGCCTCTTAACTCGATTTTCTGCTCGTACATAACTCTCTTTCGCCGGTAAAACCAACCTGAACGTTGCACGCCACAACGTTTATGGTTGAGCCCATTATTATCAGTCCACTAAATTATAAAACCAATGGAGAAAGTACCCGGAATCTCTAAATTACTTTGAATCTCTGGTTGCTTGGCTCTGCCCGGAGGTTATTCCTGGCCCAAACAGGCAGAGTTTTAGGTGCCCCGGTTAGCGGGTGCTGGTAACTTTTTGCAAACCGCGCGGCTGGTCCGGGTTGTACCCCCGCGCCAGCGCCAGGTGCATGGCGAACAACTGGCCGGGCACCACACTTACAATCGGGCTGAGCGCCTCTGGAATCCCGCTCAAATCCAGCCGGAAGGCGCTATCCTTCGAAGTCGCCAGTTTAAGTAAACCCTCGTCATCACCGATACACAGGAGTTCGACCCCCCGGTCGGTCAATTTTTGGGCAAGTTCCAGCAGGCCGGGAATCGCCGGGCCGTTCGCGCCGATTAAAATAGCGGGCAAACTCTGTTCGGCCAGGGCGAAAGGTCCATGCAAAAAGTCAGCAGACGAATAGGGGGCCGCGAAGAAATAGCTGGTCTCTTTGAGTTTGAGCGCGATTTCCAGGGCCGTCGAAAAGTTATAACCCCGGCCCAACGTCAGGCAGTGACGCGCGCTGGTGTAAAGTTCCTGGTTCGCCAGGTTTTTCAGACCGTCTTCGAGTTGAAGGGACTTATCAATCGAGGTGGGCAACCGGTCGAGACCCATTCGAAGACCGTTATCATCGGCCAGTTCCGCCGCCAGCAAGGCCAGCAAGGCCAGTTCGCCGGTGTAGGTCTTGGTTGCGGCCACCGAAAACTCCGGCCCCACGTTCAGAGGAATGACATCCTGGGCAGCCAGGGCCAGGGGCGATTCGGGCTTGTTGGTCAGGGCCAGAGTCATAGCTCCTTGTTTACGGCCCTCCTTGATGACTGCCACAATATCCTCACCGCCGCCCGACTGCGAAACCCCGATAACCAGGGCTTTTTTCAGGTTGGGGGGACGGTGATAGAGCGTAAAGAGCGAGGGTGCGGCCAGCGAAACCGGTAGGCCGGTAAAGGCTTCGAACAGGTAGCGGGCATAGGTCGCGGCGTTGTCGGAAGTACCACGGGCGGCGATAAAAATCAGGTCCGGCTGAAAAGCGCTAATCCGCCGGGCAATATTACGGATAAGCGGTAACCCTTCTTTGAGGGCCTTTTCGACGGCTTTAGGCTGCTCCAGCACTTCATCCCGCATCAAAACCATTCTTACCTTTACTCCTCTTTAAAATTTGTGTAGAACCGGGCTAAATTTAGCCCGGTTCTACAAGTCCGGTTTAATATTCGTTTCCAGTCCAGATACGGGCAGTAGCAATCCCGAATAAAATTGTTATAACCGTAGCCGACCCCACACACCACCAGCAGACCGCGTGAATGACGAACAACTCCATCGCGGTCAGGTACGCCGAAAAAATCAGGCCGAGCAGGGTTGCCACAAACAGGCCCAGGTCTACTCTGGAAAGTAACCCGTTACCACCTACCAGGACCGCTTGCCGGGCCACCCGCATCCGCCAGATTATCAGGCCGAACAGGGCCAGGTAAGCTACCAGTCCCAGGTAAGAGACCGGAATGCCCCAGGTCGGCGGGAAATAAGCATAGGCGCTCCGATTGACCGTGTCGCAACTCAAATCCGCCGTACAAATAATTGGGGTATAGGTCAGGTGGGCCCAGGAAAGATAACCCGAAATCCCGATACCGATTACCGTCAGAGCGGTAAAAACAAGGTCCAAACGGGCGGGGCGGGCCACAGCTTGCCCGGTTGGAACCGCGTCCGCTATCTGCTTGGAATTAACGTTTTGAGCCATCTTGCGCCTGACCTTTCCCCGCCGGGTTTACTTCGTAGAAGCGATAGCCGACTCAATCGCGGTTTTTAGCGAGTTATAATCGGTATAATTAATCATCTGGTTGTTGATGAAGAAAGTCGGCGTGCCGGTTACACCTCTTGTCTGCGCGGCTGTCGCGTCATTCGAAGCCTGGTTTTTATACTTACCGCTATCGAGACAGCTATTAAAGGAATTGGTATCAAGCTGCAAAGCTTTCGCCAGGGCTTTCAGATGGTCATAGGTCCAGAAACCGGAATTTTCGGGTTTCTGGTTGTCGTATAGAGCATTATCGTAATCCCAGAAGCGTTTCTGGTCCGCTGCGCAATAAGCTGCCTCAACAGTAGTATGCGACTCGCGATTGCCTTTGTTCTGGTCAATAAAAGGGAACGGCTTAAAGATAAATTTCACGCCCTTGTTAGTCGTGATATAGTCGCTGATAAACTGGGGCTGACTCTGCGAATGGAACAGGGCGCAGTAAGGGCACTGGTAATCGGCATATTCCTCGACGGTCACTTTAGCGTCGGAAGGACCCAGTTGGAAAGGTACGGCATCGGTGGTAATCGTAGCCGGGATATTATTGAAATTGACCGGCTGGGAAAGCGAAATTCCCAGGATGATAAGCGCGGCGGCGACTACTATCACAATAGCCCCGGTGACCAGTAACTGAGTCCGGCGGCGTTGCTGGGCCCGTTTGCGGGCGGCTTCCTGCCGGGGCGTCATTTTCCGAGAACCGTTACCGGTCGAAGATGAAGCGGAACTGGTGGGATTTGAGCGGGCCGGGGTGGAGGAAGATGCGCCGGATTTCAGATTATTGGCGGCGTTTTGAGTAGGGTTGGACGCCTGCCGGGGTTTATTCTGGTTTGCCATACAAATTAAAAGGTCTTCCTTTGTAATTTAATGAATAACAATTAGCCTGATTATAACACAAATGGCCTGGCCTAATCCTGATTATGAGGTTAAAAATTTCCCGACAGCGGTAAAATTTTAGTAAAAATTACGAATAGCCTTTTCTCAGAAGCTAAAGTTATTGACAGTGCCTCAAAACGACCCTATAATTAATATACCACTTTACATTTATGTAAAGGTTGAAAAGGAACGTTTTTAACTTCTTTTCGTCCTCGGTCTGCTCAAAGGTAAACTACAATTGAAAATTTTGGCCTGATAAACGTTTATGCTTGTAAGAGCCCAGGATTGGTCTCGAGTTTTTTCTTATGTAAAAAGCTTCCCATCCAAAAAACTTCTACGGGCGCATTTCAAATTGTATTGAGGTTTTTACTTCAATTTACGCCAAGTAACCCAGGAGAAACCATTTATGGCTAAGCAACCCATGTCCGTACTTGCGGACAATCCCAGGCAGAACCGGTTGTTCCTTATCATCCTAGCAGGGTTAATTATTATAAGCATGCTATTCCTTGGCTTTAATCAATTAACCAGTGCCCACGCCCAGACCGCTAACGGTCCCTTAAACTTTGGTAACGTAACGGTCGGTACCAACAGTGGTACCCAGGATGCGGTCTTTTCTGTTTCACCCAGTTTGACCACCACCTACAATGTTACCGCTACCTATGTCGGGGACGGTAACTTTACCGTGGTAAACAACGGGTGCAATGGCGTTAACGTTTCGCCTGATAATAGCTGTAGTGTTACAGTCCAATTTAATCCTCTGACCGCCGGTCCCCACGCCGGTACCATTAATTTTGCTTATGGTCCTGCTGCTGGATTTAGCCCTGGCTCTGGCGAGGCTGTTATTAACAGCGAGGGCGGTTCGAAAATTAAACTTACCAATAGTTTGAATGCCCCTTCTCAGCAGGTTCCGACCGCCAGCACCGCTTTATCCGGTGTGGGTATTCCCGCGACTACCACGGCACCCTCTCCCAGCCCCAGCATACCGGTAACAACCAAACCCCAGCCTACCTGCGGTAGCCAGATTCAAGGCTATGTCCTGATTGACGGCAAACCAGGCGCGGGCGTGGTAGTCAACCTGACCGGCACTTCCAAAAACTCGGTAACCATCGGGGACGGTGGCTATTTCTACTTTAATAATTTATGCGCCGGAGATTACACCGTAAGCCTTGATTACGACCACACCAAATACAAGGCGAACGATGCCGATGTGCGGCAGTTCAAACTGGACGGTAAAAATCCTTCCCGCGATAACGCCTTTAGCCTGAGCACCATCCCGGCCACCACGGCGGTCCCGACCACCGCGGCCCCGACGACTGCTGCGCCAACTACCGCCGCGCCGACTACTCCGGCGACCACCGCCGCCCCAACGACTGCTGCGCCGCCGACCTGTAACCTGACTTCGCCTGTTGGCACGGTCCTGCGCCTCTGTACCGCTACGAGCCAGCAGGATGGCACCCACTTCTTGTTAACAGTCCAGGTTGGGGCTGGTGATTCTCCGGTTAACCTGAACGATACTGTTATCGTGAACCTGCCTTCCGGGGCCACAGTGACGGCGGCGACCGCGTCGCTCGGTACTGCGACGGTTACTTCCAACAATACCGTCCGCTGGGGAACCTTCTCGCTCAGCCCGAAACAGAGCGCCAGCCTGGTCCTTTCGATTGACGCTCCCAACGGGAACCTGAACGGCAGCAGCCTCTTTGTAAGCGGCAGCTTCAACCGCAGCCAGGCTTTCCAGCAGCGCATTCCGGGCCTGCCGGGCCTGATTGATATTGTTCCGGCTTCCGTGACGCAGGCTACGGGCGGCCAGGGTGGGGGCGTCCCGTCCCAGGCTCCCGCGACCGGTACCGGCCAGGATGGTACCCAGGATACCCCCGTATTCTGGCTGATACTGGCAGCTATTGCAGCCGGTGGTCTTGGCATCTTCGGTTTGTACCTGACCGGACGGAGCCGGAAACCTGACCAGAAGGAGCAAAAGTAACTTGCATCCGCAAGACCTGGACGACCAGGCCGCCCACGAACAAGAAGCGCGGGCGGCCCTGGCCGATCAAAAGTTAGCTTTCATCGGCGGTGGGGTCATGGCCGAAGTGATGATTTCGGGAGTGCTGGAACGCCAACTGGCCCGGCCCGACGCTATCATCGCCAGTCACCCTCGCTCACGCCGGGCCACCGAACTGGCCGAGAAGCTGGGGATAAAATCCACCACTTCGAACCTGGAAGCCGCCCGGCAAGCCGATATAATCATTCTGTGTGTCAAACCCCAGCGGTTGAACCCGGTCTTGAAAGAACTGGCGGGAAATATCGAACCCCGCCAGTTATTGATTTCTATCGTGACCGGCGCGACCATGGAGACAATGGGCCAGACCCTTGACCACCCGGCGGTGGTGCGGGCAATGCCCAACACTCCGGCCCGCATCGGCTATGGCATGTCGGTCTGGACGACCACACCTGCCGTCACTGACCGCCAGCGCAGCCAGGTCCGGGCCCTCTTTAGTGCCCTGGGCAAAGAAATGTACTTCGAGGAAGAACGCTTCATCGACATGGCGACGGCGGTCAGCGGCTCCGGCCCGGCCTACGTCTTCCTGGTCATGGAAGCCTTGATTGACGCGGCGGTCCACCTGGGTTTCAGTCGCAACGACGCCCGCGAACTGGTCACCCAGACCTTACTCGGTTCGGTCCTGCTGGTCAAAGAATCACCCAACCATCCCGCCGAACTGCGTAACATGGTCACCTCCCCCAACGGCACCACCGCCGAAGCCCTCTACGAACTGGAAAAAGGGAGCGTCCGCACAATATTCTCCAAGGCGGTCTACGCGGCCTACCAGAAAACCGCCACTCTCAGTGCGATAGCTAACAAAAAGTAAAGATTTAGTTAAACTCGCCGTGCCGGTCACTGACTGGCACGGTTTTTGCCCCTATATTGGCGGAACTTGTGAATTACTCCGTTAATTTGGGGCTATTTTTGCCGGCGCTGGCACGGGTGCCAGCATCGTTGCAGGCACGGGACAATTCAAATTTCCTCTTTCGAACAATTACCGGTACGGCTTACACCTCACAATTTACAGTGAGGATTATTTCCGAGCGTCCGAGCCGGACATAAGAGCTTTAGTAGGTTTTGGCTGAATATATATTTTTCCTTAGAAAGTGATTATCAAAAATGGATAAACTGGATAAACGTCGCCGCCTTGAAGTAGAAGACCAGTTGGCCGGGGAAGTAGACAGGGCTAAAAAAGGCAAAAGTGAAATCTCTCTAAATAAAGTCATCAGTTCCGGGGTAGAAGTTCTGGAAAAAGTGCCGCCCCATTACCTCACCGGGCGCTCGGCCAAACACACCCGCCAGCGGGCCGAGGAAGAAAAAACCGCCCCTATCGAATTTTCCCTCTTTGCCCCATACATCAACCGGGCGGCCATCCAGGGCGATTTCACCGAATGGAAAGAACACGAACTCGAAAAGGGTAACGACGGTTATTTTCGCTCCACCTTCGAACTGGCCGACGGCGACTACGAATACAAATTCTGGATTGAATCAAACAGCCCCTGGCAACTCGGTCAATGGGTCTGCGTCACCGACCCGATGGCGACCGATGTCAACGAAATGAACAACGATAACTCGGTCGTGCATGTCCTCGACGGCAAAATTATCGTGGACCATTACGAGTGGCAGCACGATATGGACTCGCTGCCCGCCGATGTAGAACTGGTTATTTACGAACTGCACGTCAAAGATTTTGGCGGCAACTTCAAAGGGGTGGTGGACCGGCTCGACTACCTGGGCAGCCTGGGCGTCAACGCCATCGAACTGATGCCGGTCAGCGAATTTCCCGGCGATACCAGCTGGGGTTATAATCCCCGCCACTTCTACGCGGTCGAAACCGCCTATGGGAAAAGCGCCGACCTCAAGACCTTGATTGACGAATGTCACGGGCGGGGCATCCGGGTAATCCTGGACCTGGTCGCCAACCACGGGCAGGACGAAAATCCCCTGGCCCAGATTGACCACAATTACTGGTTCAAGGAGCAAAATACCGATGAGTTCCAGTTCGGCCCCAAGTTCGACTACGACCACTGGGACGATAACTTCAAACTTTTCCCGGCCCGCAAGTTCATGAATGAAGTCGCTTTCCACTGGGTCACCGAATATCATCTCGATGGGGTCCGCTTCGATGCCACCGCCCTGATTGATAACTTCGACTTCCTCCACTGGCTCGGCGATTCGGTAAAACAGGCTAACGGCATGAAACCTTTTTACCTGATTGCCGAACATTTGCCGATTGACCCGGCCATTGTCGGCTTTGGCAAACCGATGGACGGGCTCTGGCACGACTATTTCTACTGGCAAATGACGGCTAACATGCGCGAGAGCGAATTTAGCGGCTGGCAGCCTTTTGATTGGGAAAAGACCCAGGCCGCCATCGAACCGGCCCGGAGCGGCATCATCGGCCCTACCGCTGCCGTGAACTATATTTCCAATCACGACCATAACCGCCTGATGTTCGAGCTTGGAACGGCCAATATTACCGGGGAAAAAGCTTTTCGGAAGTCCAAACTGGCCGCCGCCGTTACGATGACATCGGTCGGGGTACCGATGGTCTGGATGGGCGAGGAATTCGGCGAATACTGGGATAAGAGCATTGAACCGCGGCCGCTTCACTGGGAACTGCTCGAAAACCAGGAAAATTCCGACCTGTTCCACTTCTATAGCGGCCTGATTTTCCTGCGTAAGACCACCAACGCGCTCAAGACCGAACACATCGAATTCTTCCACCTCGACGAAGAAAATAAAGTGCTGGCCTGGAAGCGCTGGGACGATGGTGGCGGGGTCGTAGCGGTGGTGGCAAACTTTAGCGACAACGCCCTGGGCGATTACGCCGTACCAAACTTCCCGGAAGGTGAATGGCACGAATTTATCTTCGATTACGATAAATCCACCGAAAACGGCCAGATGGTAGACGTAATCGGGGCCAGCGAGTGCAAGATTTACCTTAAAAAGTAAAATTACATCAATATTATGGTAGAAGAAAAAACTGGGGGCAATCCCGGTTTTTTCTTTAAATCAGGACCTCTGGCCTGATTTTCAGCCTGGTGAGGGGTACTTTCTACACAGCAAATCCAATTGACACCAGCACAGGGCTGGTATATTATAAGGGTATGTTAACGGCATTGTAAGTAGGAAACTGGCTTTGCCGCCTGTTTTTTAAATGCTGTTAGGAGTTGTCCAATCAGGTTAATAATTGTAAAGAAAGCAAATAGCAACTGCGTGCCCGGTAAAAAACGGACACTTTAGCCGCCAAGGCTTACGCTTAACCCTGTTGGTAAAGATTGCTGCCGGTCCAAGGCTTATATGGTTTCTTCTCTCATTTTCCATCAATAAGCCAGCGTCAGTGGTGGGAGTGGTACTCCACTAATTAGACGTGTCGGGTGGGGGAGGACCGGTGAATTGGAGCAAACGACGATTTGGGCTGGTCGGTCAGGGCTTCAGGAAACGCTAACTATGGAAGCTCGACCGGTTTGAGATTTACAATCCGAGGGTTAAATGCGGATTGTCAGTTAAATTGTTAGAACGAACGAGGGGTAAGTGAATAGCGAGTTGCAGAGCGACAGGGAGGCACAGCCAAATGAGTTCTTCAGAAGCCTTCAATTTTGGCCGCAAGATTAAAGATCTCAAACGAACTTACAATAAAACATACGCGGAACTGACTTCCGGCTTGAAAATAAGCCGCGAAAGGATTATTCAGCTTGAGGAAAACGAGCGGGAACCGACCGAGATCGAGCGCCGCCGTTTTGCTGAATTTTACAATCAGCCCCCGGAAGAACTGGGTTTATCCGGCAATGGTGGCCCCCTTAGCGGGGGTATACCGGCTCCCCGGCCCCCTTCTTCACCTATCCGGCCCGCTCCAGGCGGTTATAGTCCGCCGATAGTAGACCGGCCTTCGTATATACCGCCTTCCCAGCAAAGCTACGGAAACGAACCGGGCGGCTATGGCAACGAACGGCCCGGCGGCAGTTACGGCGCACCACCCGAACGCAGTAATAGCTACGGCGGCTTCGACCGGGGCAACAGCTATGGCAACGACCGGCCAGGCGGTTACGGTAACGACCGTGGCGGTTATAGCGGTGGCGGCTATGATAACCGGCAGGGTGGTAGTAATCGCTATGAGAACGACCGGCGGCCCTCAGGAAGTTATGGTGGCAACGACCAGGGTGGTGGCTACGGCAACGAACGGGGCAACAGTTATGGCAATGACCGGGGTGGCTACGACCGGGGCGGCAATTACGACCGGGGAAACAGCTATGACCGGGGAAATTACGAACCGCGCCAGCCTAATAACTTCCAGGACCGACCGCAACGTGGGCCGAGTAACTTCCAGGACCGACCGCAACGTGGGCCGAGTAACTTCCAGGATCGTGCCCCGCAGCGTGGGCCGGGCAACTTCCAGGACCGACCGCAACGTGGACCCGGCAACTTCCAGGACCGACCGCAACGTGGACCGAGTAACTTCCAGGACCGTCCCCCACGAAGCGGTGACGAAAATGAACGCCCGGCCAAGCCGATGCCAAAGCCGAAACCAAAAGTGGATAAATCGGCCAATACCGGCGAGCCAAAACCCGTAATGAAATATACCGCCGAACAACTTGGCGATATTGAATCGGCTTACCTGCGCAAACAACGCGACCTGAAAGTACCTTTGAAGTTTACCTTCATGAACGGCAAAGAATATACCGGTGTCGTAACCGATTTTACGCCTTTTACCATCCATATCCAGGATGCTACCACCGGCGAGGAAATTATCCTGCGGAAACTGGCGATGGCTTACTATCGCAAAGCCGACGCGGTGGAAGAAGCGCGGAGTGCAGCCCAGGCCGGGATTAAACCAGAGGAGGCGTAAGAATGAGTCTTGGTTCTTACATCCTGTACCTGCGCGCCCACAAGGAAGGTATTACGCCGCGTGAGGTTGCCCAGGAACTGGATATGCCCGAACATTATATCCACGCCATCGAGCTGGAAAAACACGCCGGGGATACCGAATCTCGCACCAAACTGGCCGATTATTTTGGTATCCCGGTGGAAGATTTTGCCGATTACGCCCGCAGCACCCACACCCGCTTCATGGAACTTCTGAAGAAGGAGCGGCGACCCCAGGTCGGTTTTCTCCTGATGAATGGCGAAACCCTGACCGGGACAGTGGACGGCGCGGACAGCAGTATTATTAAAATCGTTGAACTCAATTCCGGGATTAAAACGATTTTACAGCGTCACGCTATTAAAAAATGGTGGCCGCTCAAAAAAGGTGCGTTCGGTGGAGATGGCCCCCGCGGAGGGGGTGGTCGCAAACCAGGCGGACGGCCTGGTGGCCCCGGCGGGGGTGGCAGACCCGGTGGCAGTCGCCCAATGGGTGGCGGTATGGGTAGACCGGGTGGAAACCGGCCTCTCGGTAACCGGCCCCCCGGTGGGAATCGTTACGACCGGCCCGAACCTGGTAACGAACGGGAATCGGATTCCGGGCGACGTAATCCTTTTGCTTAACCGGCTATAATAGCCGCGCGGAATAAGGGTATTTTGGAAGCTAATTTTGTAAGTTAGAGAGGACTTTGACAATGAATAAACGGAAAAATGTTGCCTTGCGCAAGCATCGGGCTACCGCTAAAAAGCTCCGCGACCGCAAGAAAGCTGAACGGGCCGGTACCCCGGTTACCGGGACGGCTACCCGCCGCTAGGTCTGAACCAGACCCGGTGATGTAACGTGTTGAGCGCGGAGAAACGTAATCAGGTTTCTCTGCGCTCGTTTTTTTGTGAATCTGTTTAACAAAACAAAAAGGATTTTAGAATGCGCCCTGTTCGCCTCAAAGATTTAAGCCAGACGGAAATCACCCGCATCAAGCAACGGGCCGCCGGGGAATCCGGCCCGGTAAATGAACGCACCGAGCAGATTATGGAAGCGGTCCGCACCAGAGGCGATGCGGCTATCCGCGAATTGACCCTCCAACTCGATAAAGTTGACCTTGCTTCGTTCGAAGTGTCCGAGGCCGAATTACAGGAGGCTTACGACACTGCCGACCCGGCCTTCCTCGACGCCTTGCGCCAGGCCATCGCCAACATCACGGCCTTCCACCAGACCCATATCCAGCAGGAAGAAACTCACGTCTGGACCGTCGAAGGGGTCGAACTCTGGCGGGTCTGGCGGCCCATCGAGCGGGTTGGGCTGTATGTGCCGGGCGGGCGCGCCCCTCTGCCATCTTCCCTGCTTATGACGGCGGTCCCGGCCTCGATTGCAGGGTGCCCCGAAATTATCGTCTGCTCACCTCCGACCCGTGAGGGCAAAATCTCGCCCTCGATTGCTGCTGCCGCCGCCCTCTTGAACCTGCCAAACATGCGCCTGTTCAAAATCGGCGGAGCCCAGGCAATTGCCGCGATGGCCTACGGCACCGCGTCGGTCCCGAAAGCCTACAAAATCTTCGGGGCAGGAAATCCTTATGTCACCGCCGCCAAAGTATTGTCCTTTAGCCGGGGTCTGGTCAGCATTGACATGCCTGCCGGGCCGAGCGAGGTCTTGATTATCGCCGATAGCAAGGCCGACCCTGCTTTCGCTGCTGCCGACTTCCTTTCCCAGGCCGAACACGCCGACGACTCCTCGGCGGTCCTGTTAACTGACTCGCCCGAACTGGCCGACGCGGTCGCCCGCGAGGTCGCCAAACAACTGCCCCTGCTCAGCACCGCCGACCGGGCCAGTAATTCGTTGGAGCGCTTTGGCCTGATCGCGGTCGTGGATAACCTTGATGAGGCAATCGAGTTTGCCAACGACTACGCCCCCGAACACCTGGAACTTTGCACCGAAAACTTCGAGGAACTGCTGCCAAAGATGCGCAACGCCGGAACAGTCTTCCTGGGCAACTACACACCCGAACCGAGCGGCGACTATGTCTCCGGCCTCAATCACGTACTGCCGACCGGGTCCAACACCAAAATGTTTGGGCCGCTTTCGGTCGAAAGCTTTGGCAAGAAAATGCAGGTCCAGAAGATGAACAAAGAGGGTCTGGCGGCAATCCGGCGCAGCGCCGAGGTTATGGCCGATACCGAGGGACTCCCGGCCCACAAACGGGCTATATCCATCCGGTTTGAGGAATAAATAAGAAAAGTATCCCCCAGGCGGGGAAAGAGAAAAGAGATGAGAGTGGCAACTGACCTGGACAAAATGATGCGGCCCGACCTGCTCGAACTGGACGAATACACCCCGATTGAACCGCTGGAAAAGCTCAGCGAACGGCTGGGTATCCCGGTGGAAAGAATCGTCAAACTGGACGCCAACGAAAACCCCTACGGGTGCGACCCGGCGGCCCTGCAAGCCCTGGCGACCAACCGGGTCTACCATATCTACCCCGACCCGACCTGTCTTTTCCTGCGGGAAGCCCTGGAAAAGTTTACCGGCTTCGACAGGGAACGTATCCTGGTCGGGAGCGGCTCGGACGAACTGTTGGAACTGCTCATCCGGCTCTTTATCACGCCAGGCGACAATATTATCGACCTTGTGCCGACCTTCGGTATGTACTCCTTCCTCGGCAAGCTCTACCAGGCCGAGGTCCGCTCGGTAGCCCGCGACCCTCAAACTTACGCCGTGGACCTGGATGCGACCCTGCAAGCGATAGACGAGAGGACCAAAATTATTTTCGTCTGTACACCCAACAACCCGACCGGCAACCAGTGTTCCGAGGAAACCATTCGGGCGCTCCTGGCGACCGGCAAACTGGTCGTCGTGGACGAAGCCTATCACGATTTCGCCGGGACCAGTTACGGCAGCCTCACTAACGAGTACGAAAACCTGGTGGTGCTGCGGACTTTCTCGAAACTGAGCGGGTTGGCCGGGCTGCGGGTCGGTTACGGAATATTCCCCCCGGCCATAATCAAGCATCTCTGGAAAATCAAACAGCCCTATAACGTGACGGTCGCGGGCCAGGCCGCCGCCACCGCTTCACTCAAAGACCCCGCCTGGTTGCAGGAAAAGGTCGGCCTTATCGTGGCCGAACGAGAAAAACTTTTTAACCTTCTTCAGGAATTGGACGGCATCGAGCCGCTACCGAGTTCCTCGAACTTCATCTTTTGCCGGGTCCACCGGGGTAACGCTCGCCTAATCAAGGAAACGCTCGAAACCAGGGGCGTTTTTATCCGTTATTTCAACAAGCCGCTTTTACAAAACTCTTTCCGTATTTCGGTCGGTACACCCGAACAGACTGCCATCCTCATGGAAAACCTGCGGGAAGTGCTGGCCGCTGTATAAAAACCCACCCGGTGGAAAGTTTGTTATGTAAAATTTGCTCGTATTTTATTAATATGTTAATATAAGGCTAACTAATTCTTCGCACCCGGGTCTCCTAAAAGAATACGAATACTTGAAGTAAGGAGCAAATTTATCATTAAGAAGTTTAGTTTCAGGCTTGGTTTGCTTGCGCTCGGCCAGGTGTTGTTACTTGGCCTGTTTGCCGTTATTTTTAGCAGCCAGCCGCTCCCGGCAAAAGCCGCTGACGCCAATTGCCAGGCTTTCCCCCAGACTGGCTTCTCAATCTGTGGTCGCTTTCTTTCTTACTGGCAGGCTAACGGCGGTCTCGAACAGCAAGGTCTGCCGATAAGCCCTGTATTCGAGGAAAAAAATCCCCCGACCCCTGCCGGAGACGGACAGGTCCATAAAGTCCAGTATTTCGAACGAGCCCGTTTCGAATATCACCCTGAAAACAAACCTCCCTACGATGTCCTGCTCGGCTTGCTCGGTAAAACCGAGTATATGAGCCGCTACCCAAATGTCCAGTTGGCCGAACAAACCCAGGAGGGCGATTGCCAGGTTTTCCCTGAAACCGGTAAAAGCATCTGCGGGCGATTTTTAGAATACTGGACCAATCACGGCGGCCTGACCCAGCAGGGCCTGCCGCTTACAGGGGTCTTTGAGGAAACCAACCCACCGACACCGCTCGGTGACGGCCAGAAGCACCTCGTCCAGTATTTTGAGCGGGCCCGGTTCGAGTATCACCCTGATAACGCCGCGCCCTACGATGTGCTGCTGGGCCTGGTCGGCAAAAACCAGTTGCAAGCCAAGTACGGTAAGGGACCGCTCCCGGCCACGGTAGATTATCCACCCGATTTGACGGTAGCCCAGAAGCCGGTCGATACCCAGGGGGCCAATCCCGACTCGGAGGAGTTGCAATTCCTGGTCCTTCTGAACAATTACCGCCAGGCTAACGGGAAGAAACCTCTCGAATTTGACGCCCGTTTGTATTCCTCGGCAAGCTGGATGGCAAAAGATATGGCGACCCACAACTATATCAGCCACACTGACTCGACCGGGCGCAGCGCCACCGTCCGCATCCATGCCTTTGGTTATCCCGGTACGTGGGTCGGTGAGAATATCGCCGGGCACTACGAATTTGCCCAGGGTAACATGGATGCCTGGCAGAGCGACCAGATTCATATCGACAACATGTTGCAAGGCAGCTATACCCATGCCGCCGCCGCCCGCTACTACTATGCCAACTCGCTAAACAAGTGGTACTGGGTGCTGGACATGGGTTCTTAGGGGTCTGAGAGAGGTCAAATGAGCGAAATCAAACTGGTAATCGTGCCGGACCCGGAAGAAGCCGAGGCCGCCGAGGTTTGCGTGGACGGAAGTGTTCGAAACCATCCTTATCGTTTCCTGCTCGATACCGGCGCAGCCATCAGCAGCCTTAAATTTGACGATTATACGGCTGGTTTCGCTTCCGCCGAACAAAACCATTCTTCCGGGGTCTTTGCCCGCCATAGCGAGGATTTAATTACGGTGCCGGACCTGACGGTCGGACCACTCTCCCGGGCTGACTTTACGCTGACCAGGCAGAGCCGGGAGGCTGGCGACACCCGAAACCTGGTCGGTATGGATTTTCTAAAAGATTATCGCTTACACTTTCTTTTCAACGAACAGCGCGTCCTGGTTGACCCTCAACCTGAACCCGGCTGGGATTTAGAGGAGTTAGTAATAGATAACCGCTTTCACCCCTATCTTCCGATGAGTTGGGGCGAGACAGCGGCCAACGCGGTCTGGGATACCGGGGCCGGGGTTACGATTGTAGACATGAATTTCGTTCGTAAAAACCCGGCCCTCTTTGAGGAAATTGGCGGCTCCAGCGGAACGGATTCGACTGGCACCCAGATGGATACGCCCCTTTTCAAGATGGCCGCCCCAATCATTGGCAAAACTGCCTTCCCACCCCTGAATGTAGCCGGGGTAGAGCTTGGTGCGGTCAACAGCCATATCGAGATACCGATGGATTTTATTCTGGGGTATAACGTCCTGGTTAAAGCCGATTGGTACTTTGATTTCCCGGCCCGGAAATGGGCCATTACCCGGTTTTTCTAAAAGACTTGTAGCCTGCTTGCGGCAAAACGTCATTACCTTATATTTGATTAAGCTTTAATACTTTGGGCAGGGTAAAAATGCAAATACCAGAAGAAGTCGAACAGCTTTGCCAGCAATATCTTACAGAAATCCGGCAAGACCCCAACCACGATTTATCCCCGGCCAAACGCAAACTGCTTTACGAGGCTTTTGACCGCTCCACCCAGGAAGCTATCTGGCAGCGCATCCAGACCGAAATGGCCCAAGTCGCCGCCGACCCCAACCTATCCTATACTGATAAAACCCTTCGCCGTAAAACAATTTACAATACTCTTGCACCTTCACAAGACCTAGTTTTAGAAGCCATGCTTCAAGACGAATGGGGCCGAGTCCAAAAATCGGCCTATTCCTGGCAATCTCACCAAAATATACCCGATTATTACACCTTGCTGCCTGAAATTGACCCCATCCGTTACCGGGTGGTTGGTCAGCTTGGGATTCTTACGGCACGGCAGGTTTTGCCAGTCTGGGAAGAAATCTTAGATAACACAGAAAATGAAACCGCAAGGTCGGACAAGCACGATCTCTTTGAAGAATTTTATGGCTGGGTGGAGAAATATGCCGATGACAAATCTAAACCAGTTCTTTTAGAAATCCTGAATCAATTTCCCCGCGATAACGAAAAGATGCGCCAGGATTTGGAAAACTTAGACCCCTCCGCCATAAATCCTGACTGGAAAACCGCCACTTTCCACCTGTTAAACGGTAGCGAATTCGAAGCAACAATTCAGGCTTTTCTAGCGCAAGGGGAAGCAGCATCCTGGGTAGAGTCGGTTCGAAACGTTTCTACTCTCGAATTGCCGTCATATATGTTATTTGTGGCGGAAAAAGTTTTAAACGGGGTGATTTCACACAAAGCCGCCAGGCAGGTCGCGAGCATAACAGGAATAATGTTTGGAAACATTCCCGAACTCTACGAGCTTGCCCCACCATCTTATGACGCGTGCAGAGTGTTTGAAGGTACGTTTGGCCTTACAATTATTGGCCTACAGGAATTCAACCGGAAGGTTCCTGAAAAACCTGATATTAGCAAGGAGCAGGATTCAGGGGATGTAGTAGGGGCGGCGGTAAAAGCTTATAGCGATGTTTATTCGTATAACGAAGATAACGAAGATTACGAATTTGAAGGCCCCGACCTCCAAAAGCGGCTTGAATTCTGGGAATGGTGGCTTAGCGAGGCCATTCCGCAAGCCTGGGAAATGACCCCAGACCCGGCGAAATAGCTTGCCCTCTTTCTTTTCAGTTAACTCTTTTGGAGGGTTGTACACTGAAGCCGGACCGGGTCCTGGTGGACATTATTCGTTATTTTTAGCTGCGGCCCGGCAAACCCTTTGATAACCAAACCCATCAACATTATATTCCCCGCGCTTAAATTCAAACTGCTGTTGCCCGCCCCGTTAATTGTTATCGGGCTGGCGCTGCCATCGGTGCAGTCTTTCCCTTTGAGGATAAGACCGGAGCGGACAGCCGGTAAAGTACCGGTTACATTGATAGTAGTGGCACCCGCGTCAAGGTTAAAAACCAGGGTATTCAGGCTGCTATCGCCGTTAGCCTGGTTGAGCGCCCAGGAGAGAGTGTTAGCCTGGCCGGTGCTGTTGTCCGAAGTCTGCGTGACCGTCACCGGGACGGCTACCGGGGCCACCTGGATAGTAAAACCGGTGCTGGTTGCCGCCACCACCCTGATTGTAATCTTGTTGGTGGTGTCGGTCATTGTTTGCCCGACCGGCCAGTTAGCCGCCGCTGCCCCTACGCCAGGGTCCCCGCCCGGTCCACGCGTGGCATCGTGAGTCGCGCCTGGTGGCGGGTAGAGATAGGCTATCGGCGCGTTGGGGTCACCTCCACCTCGCGTGGTATCAACGTCGTGAATGAGGACCGCCTGGGCCAGTGGCAACTTGCTATCGTACCCTTCCTGGCGGCGGGCTTCAACCGTGTAATAGCGGGTGGTCGGGCTGGCGATTGTTGGCACTACCACCATATACTTGCTCGAACCACTGCTGGGAGTGGTGAGCGAAAGAAAGTCGAGACTATAGGTCTGGATACCCTGGTCGGGACTGTAGGTTACCTTGCGGCCCGCCGGGATAAAATTCATGGTGTCGCGGTTATAACTGACGATACCCTGGCCGAGACAACCATAGGTCGCGTCAATGGCAGCCCCGGTACAGTTGGCCTGCGGGTTGCTCACGACATCCCACGAACTGCCGTACTGGTAACCGATGCTGCTACCGGAGTGGAGCGACCCGAAAGAGTGGGCCATTTCGTGGGCCAGCACACCGTGTTCGAGCCAGCCAAAGCGGCTGTTTGAGAAATAGGGCATCCAGGTAGCTCGCCAGATACCGCTTTGCCCGTTCGCCCCACTGATAAAGACCGAGCCACCCCAGGCGCAACAACCCAGGTCGGCGTTAAACATGAAATTCAGCCCGAAGAAATTACCCAGGTCGGTCCGTCCACTGGCGGTCGCGCAATCCTTTGCCAGTTTGTTCAGGTCAGTGGAGGAGTTGACGTAGACGCTGCGGGCCGATGGGAGTTTCACCCAGCCGACCGCCTGGCTGTTATCTATGTTGGCCCCGCCATAGGACATTTCCTTGATATAGTTGTCAAAGCCCGGCCTGGTATTGCCAAGCTGGTTTTGGAAAAAAACGAGGTTACGCGGCGTGTCGGCAATATCCGAAAACTGGCACATTATCGAGAGAAACCGTTTCTGGCCCAGGGAATTGAGATGATTCCCGGAAGTACCGGTGCCGGGCGCAATATCGAGTTTATCTACCGCCAGGACCGGGTTGGTGGTAAGGCCGGTTTTGGAAGGCGCGCTAAAACTACCGGTAACCGTAACCCGTTTGGTGTATAGGTTGACCAGGCGGTCGGCCAGGCGCGGGTCGAAACTTAGTGGGTAGACATTGCCGTCATCGGCGGCAAGGGAATAAGTCGTGGAAGGGGCAGTCAGATCGCCCGGTGAGGGGTCGCCCCAGACGGTCAGGAAGGTGCCGGTCAGGGTGATTTCCGTAGATTTGGCGGCCTGGACATTCACGCTGGTTGCCAGGAGGGGGCTGAGCAATAAAGCCAGGGCCAGGGCCGGGAATACGGCTTTCCTTTTGAGAAAATGCTGCCCGGCCAGTTTGTGAGAGAAACCCAGGAAGAAAAATTTAAGAGAAGAAAGACGCATCAAGATTTCTTTTAACCTGCTAACCAATCCAGAAACGAAATCCGGCAACCGTACACAAAGGCCAGGGTAATTTCTCCCGATTATAGCAGGTCAAATTTCTCTATTGAAGGGTACTTTTAGCCCGGTCCGAAGGGTAAAAACCGGCTAATTTACTCCTATATTAAGTTGTGGGCGGCTGGCTAGCCGGTGGCTCGTCGGGCGGGATAACCGGCTTGAAGGGCGGTGGGTTGAGCCGCTCGTCGCCCAGCAGACCCAGCATAACAACCGGAGAGCCCGTTTCGGTATGCAATTCAAACCGGGCCCGCTCGAAATACTGGACTTTTAAATTATTTTCGTAGAAAGTGCGTGAAATCGGGTAGCCAAAGACAGTCAGCCCGCCTTTGGCCTGCCAGAACCCCTCGAAACCGGCGTCCAGCACAAAGCCGGTAGCAGGGTAATACCTGGCAACCTCATCCGGCGTTATTTTCAAAATCTCCAGGGCGCTTAACGGGTGGAAAGCCGGTTCGGACTGGCGTGGTGCGGTCACTTCCTGGCCCAATAGGCCCCTGGCAATCGGCTGGTAGTTCGGTAAGGTGGTATCGTATTCGAGCCTGGCCCGCTCGAAATACTGGTAGATTTTCGAATTTTCGGTATATGCCGGGGCGATAGGTTGCCCGGTCAATTCCAGCCCATTATTGCGGAGCCAGTAGCGGTAGAACTGGGGCGCGATACCCGGTTTCTCCGCCGGGTCGGGGGTTGTGCCAGCCGGGTAGACCGACATCGCCATATTGCCCAGGTAGCCCCAGCTTCGCTCGAAAGTGGCCCAGCTATAGTAATCGTAGGTGCCAAAGCCGGGGTCCGCCACATAAACACCGTTTTCGTCATAGCCGTAAACGGTCATGGCATGTTCGTATGACATCATCAGGAACGAGTTGCCGTTAGCCGAAGCCTCGAAAGGCGTGCTATAACCCATCCCGCCCACTACCCAGACCAGCACCGGCCTCCCCAGGGCTACCTCCTGCTTGACCTGCTCGACCCCATCCCAGAGCAACTTGGTTTGCAGACCACGGGTCGCCAGGAACAGCGCGATAGGCTCGGCGTAGATGCCATAACTTGACGTGCCGCCCCAATCGCCGTCAATGTAACCCCGGAAACCCAGGTGGGGGTCTTCGTTGGTGGGAATATTCGAGATAAAATCGTTTTCGCTCAAATTGATACCCCAGCGAGCAGCGGCGGCCCTGGCGGCGGAATATTCGCAACTGAGGTAATGTTGCTGGGCAAAGACCGGCATATCTTCAATGCGGGCCGAGGCGGGGAGTTGGGCGGTATCGGCTTTCGTTGCGGGAACGCTTGTAAAATCTAGACAGACTAAAAGAGCGGCCAGTAAAGCCGAGACCACTAAAACCCGGCAGCGTTTGAAGGCAAACGTTTCCATCATATCCATTATGAGTAGCTTTTCTAAAATAAATTAGTGAGCAAGTAGTATCTAAATAGTTACCTGGGATGTGCCGTTGAATTTATTGTAGCAAAGCCGCCCATTTTCCACAATTCTAATCGGTTGTGGAAAAAGAGGGAAGTGTTTAGTTTTCAGTCTTTGTAACGTCCTGCGTGCGCAACAAGGTGCAGGAGGTCGCCCTTGTGGGCGTGACGGTTGCCGGGCCGGTGGGCTAAATTGAGGAGGGCAAGAAAAACTAGCAGAGGTTAATCGGGATAGATAAGGACCAGGGCCGGTTCGCGGCGAGCCATTTCTTTTACTTCCCGGATAAGAGCCAGGGTGGCTTTTACAAAATTCCTGAAAAGTGCGGAAAACTGTTCAGGCGTAATAGCCGCTAAAGGCCAATGGCAGAGGGCCACCAAACGGTCGCGCTCCCCGCCCGCGCCCAACCCAAAACCCCCACCCTCCACCTGGTCGGCTGAAAATTGCCGGTACAGCAGGGCCTGGAAGAACTCGGCAGAGGGTTTGCCATCCAAAACAGCCAGGGGGGTAAGCAGGGTAAAATAGTTACCGGTCTTTGAAAGGACCACTTCGATTATTAGCTGTGGACCGCCTTGTTTCGTCATTCCGGGCGGCATCGGTAAAACAAGTTGGGCCCACCCCTGTTCGTCCAGGCTTACCGGGGTTTCTCTCGACCGGGTTAGCTCGGCCAGCGCCCGGTTCAAATCATCTTTTAAGGTCATACCAGCCAGTCACCGTCCTCTTTTATGTTAGCGATTTTCCAGGATATCCTTGGCAATGGTTGCGCCTACCGGGCTGGCATAATTTTCGGTAAAGCCGTGACCACCTGATTGCTTATGCAACTTGGTCTTGGAGTTGCCTGACGCCAGTTTCGCACCCGGGTTGGTATAGGTCCCCACCCCCATACTGATTAAGTCGCTGCTGCCGACAAACATTTCCACCGGAAGGACCGAGGAAGGATAGCTCACCGCATTCCCGGCGTATACCAGCTGAATAAAGGCGTCCATATTCTTACGGGCCAGCTTATCGGCAAAATCGCGGGCGGCCCCTTCGAGGGCGATGGCATAGGCGGTTTCGTGGTCAAAACCCATCCCACTATCTTCAATGGATTGAGCATGGGCGACAGCATTTTTAATTGTCTCCGGGTCTTTGCGCCCGGCAGGCATATACTGCTCGACCAACTGACTATAAGCTTCGCGGACGGCATTATCGGTCTTGATAGTACCCCGGCTGTGGGCCGAAACGGTTGTCCGTTTTTTGGTATTGACGGCGGTAACCATCAGGTCGGTCTGGGAAGCGGTAACGGTATCTTCCACCCCGACTTTGCCCTTGATGCAGTCGAAAACGTCGGCGGCGAAACCTGACATCCCTTCACCGCGCTGGGCGCTGTAGGTATAAAGGACCTCTACTGCATCCTGCCGCAGGGCTACACCCTCGTCTTTCATACCCTGGTCCAGGTTTAGATTGACTGACTCCTGGAGGGCCAGGGCGCTTTCCAGACCCGATTGGGGTTTGGTATTCATCCCATTGAGATGGGTAACCTGTGGATACCAATCGCCCAGGCTAACTGGTTGGGGGTAATAGCGCACTACCGGCATTGTTGCCTGGAAATCAACGACCTGACCCATAGCAAAGTAAACCGGTTTATCGTCTATCGTGCGTTTCTTTACTTCCTCGATAATCCGGTTTGGTTTGCGGCCATAAATCCGGTATTGCTTCCCATCAAAATCGTCAAAGGTAGCATTTTTGCCTGGCGCGGTTATATCGCCTTCCTCGCTGGAGGGTTTGGCTTGCGGCGCGGCTGAAGAAGCCTGTTGTTCTAGTTTCCCCTGTTCCTCTTTGACCTGTTTTTTAAGTTCCAGCACCCCGGCCCGGCGACCATTTTTCACCTCAGAGCGTTTCACTTCCAACCAGTCTTCGATGCTTAGCAGCAGTGCCGATAAATACTGGCTCGATTTTCCAAAGAGCTGCCCTTTTTTGTGAAAGTCTTCCAGGGCCGTGTCCACTATCTTGATTTTCTTCCGGGTGGATACTCGCATATAGGTCTTCCGCTGGAATTCCTCAAGCGACATGATTTCACGTTGAACCAGGGCTGGTTTAGAGGAATTCCGGTCGGCTAAAAGGCGTTGGACCGCCTGATTACCCACCGTGCGCTGGAGGCGCAAAACATCGGCCGGTTTCAGAGGCCCGGTGGGGGTTTTCGCGAAATCAAAATTTAGATTGGGTGTTTCTCCAGACCCATCAAAATGGGCAACAGACTCAAGGGGTTTGGAAAGGCGCGAGGTTTCAGGGGCATGCGCGTGGCGCGAATTCGTTGAATGCATGTATATTACCTTTTGACCTACTAAGCCACCGGAACAACGCTAAACCCTCCACTGGACTAAGACTAAAAATGTTATGTCGAGTTTTGGTTCCATTATATGCTATTGTAATTAAAATATTCTTAATTGTTAATAGGGAATAATAACTAGCCCATCCTTCGATTATGTGGGCGTGAATCCGGTTATAATTTATTAAAAGTTGTCTCCATCCAATTTTTGGCAAACTCGGTCAATTCAACAGCATCGTAAAGCCGGGAAGGCGCATCCCCAACCTGCCCGGTCCTGGCCTTTCCGGTTTTTAAAAAATCTTTCACTATCAGGGCAAAATAGTCCTCCCCGTCCCAGGGCACGATGCCATTTGAGGTATCGAACTCCTCCTGCTCAATCCAGACCCGTTTGCCCTCGCGCAAGACCGGCATTTTGTAATGGACCACACGCTTATTCGGGACAAATGCCAGGCACTCGGCATAATGGATGAGGGTGGTTGTTTCGAGAGGTGCGCCAAGCGATAACACTTTGCCGCGTGCCGCTACCAGTTTTGCGAGGGGTGAACCCTCCCCGTAACCATAATTGAGGGGGTGATTTTCGGTTAGCCAGGCGGCTTTTGCTCCAACCGCCACGAATGACTCCAGCGGATTGTCGCTGCGAAACGCTCCGGGCCAGGTCCGCAAATATTCGCTGAGAATACTCAATTCGCGGTGGTCGGCCCGCGAGGTGGCCGGGTCGAAGGCCGGAAACTCGTCCAGGTAGTCTTCCATAGCCGCGCCTGGCACTTCCTCGATGTGATAGGGGTCGCCTTCCCAGCTAACCACCATCATGAGGGTGCCTTCCGGCGTCAACACATCGAGAAGGCTCTTTAGAAGCATCTCCGGCCCTCCCACAATCCAGCCGACCGCTTTGACCGAGGCGTGCAGCATTACGGTCTGGCCTGGCGCGACCCCCAGGCGCGTGAGGTCGGCAATTATACGGCTGCGAGTTAGGATGGTGGGAGGTTTTCCTTTTATTTCTTCCGGTTCTTCTGATTTCATTTTTGGCCCTGGCTTTCCTGGGGATATGTCATTTTGCCGGTATACTCGTTCTTCCTCCATTTTAGCCGGAAAACCAAGAATAAAGAAGAGGCTCCCCATTTCGAGGGAACCTCTTTTTCTTTTTTTATCACGTTTAACGTTGTTTCGTTGAACGCCTTACCCGATAGAACCTTCCATTTCGAGGGCGACCAGGCGGTTCAGTTCGAGGGCGTACTCCATCGGGAGTTGCTTGGTCACCGGCTCGATAAAGCCGTTTACGACCATCGCCATCGCCTCGGCTTCGCTCAAACCCCGGCTCATCATATAGAAGATGGTTTCTTCAGAGACCCGGCCCACCGTCGCTTCATGCTCGACCAAAACGTCGTTCTGCTGAATCTGCATGTTCGGGAAGGTGTCGTTCTTGCTGAACTCGTCCATCAGAAGGCCGTCGCAGCGAACTTTGACCTTGGAGCCGTAAGCGCCAGGGGCGACCCGGACCAGACCCCGGAACCCGGCGTGACCGCCGTCTTTTGCCACCGACTTCGCCAGGATGTTCGAGGTGGTGTAAGGCGCGCCGTGAATTACCTTCGCTCCACCGTCCTTATGCTGGCCTTTGTTGGCGAAAGCGATATTCAGGTGGTCGGCTTTCGCGCCTTTGCCAATCAGGTAAGAGGCGGGATAAAGCATGGTAATCTTGCTGCCCATCGAGCCGCCGACCCATTCCATCTTGCCTTCTTCCTCGACCAGGGCGCGCTTGGTGTTAAGGTTGTACACGTCGCTCGACCAGTTCTGGACGGTGGTGTAGCGGGCGCGAGCCCCCTTGCGGACGAAAATTTCGACTACAGCGCTATGTAGCGAGTTGGTGCTGTACTGCTGAGCGGTACAACCCTCGATATACTCGGCGTCCGAGCCTTCCTCGACAATCAACATGGTGTGTTCGAAAGTGCCTTCTTCCTTGCCTTCCATGCGGAAGTACGCCTGCAAAGGCAAATTGACTTTCGTGTTCGGTGGAACCCACATGAACGAACCACCCGACCAGACCGCCCCATGTAAAGCCGCGAACTTGTTGTCCGTCGGCGGGACGTTATTGGTCATGAAGTGCCGTTTGACGATGTCGGGATATTCCTTTACCGCCGTGTCCATGCTGGCAAAGAGGATGCCCTGCTTGGTGTATTCCTCTTTAATGCCTTCGTAGACCGTTTCGTTATCGTAAACGGCCACGACCCCGGCCAGGTACTTGCGTTCGGCTTCAGGGATACCCAGTTTTTCGTAAGTGTCTTTAATATCCTGCGGAACTTCATCCCAGGAGCGGGTCTTTTTGTAACCGGGAGCAGTATAGAAAGTCAAATCATCGAATTTCAGGCCGCTCAAATCCGGGCCCCAGGTTGGCATCGGCTTGGATTCGAAAATATCGAAGCTTTTCAGACGCTTCTGGCGCATCCAATCCGGCTCATCTTTTTGCCAGCTAATTTCTTCAACCAGTTGGCGGCTCAACCCCTTGCGAGGCGTCCATAACCGGGTCAGGGGCGTACCGAACGCCGGTTTTACCGTGTCCACGCTTTCCGAAATTTGCTTTTCCTTTTCGATAGTCATTTAATCTTGCTCCTCCGGCCTAATAGATTTTCGGCAGTTTCGCTTCTTATTCTCTCATTTGAAAAATTTAATCGGTTTCGGCCCAGTCTTCTTCTTCCGCATTGGTGACTTTGTAGCCACTTTTTTGCAATCCAGTCTTGACCGTCCGCAGAGCCAGCCCGGCGCATTTAAGACGGACGGCGCTGTTGATCTCGATACCCAGTTCGTCAATCAGCATATCGCGAGTAACCTCGTCTACATCTTTATACGAATGTCCCTGGATTTCGTCAATCAGGACCATCGCGGAGGCCCGGCTAATCGCGCAACCGCGCCCGGTAAACCCGACATCTTCGATTTCGCCATCCTCGTTCAACTTAAGCGATACTTTGAATTTATCGCCGCAGAGCGGGTTCGAATCTTCAAAAGTGATGTCAGGGTTCTGGACGACATGGCCGCGCATCTGTTTATCAAAAGCCGCCGCCAGTTCCAGCACATATTCCATTTCGAGGTCATCTCGGACAGTTTCGCCAGGCATTTTAGCCCTCCCAAAAACCTAGTTCTTTATGTTTTAATCCCTACTATTTTACTCGGAATTTCACCTTTTGTCAAAAGTTTTCCGAATTAGTCGGACTTAGTCGAGGTGAAAGACCTTGCGGGCTTTATGGAGAGCCGCTACCAACCGGTCTACTTCTTCCGGCGTGTTATAGATATAGAAACTGGCCCTGGTCGTGGCGGTCGCTTCCAGCAGTTCGATAAGCGGCTGGCAGCAGTGATGGCCTGCCCGGACCGCAATCGCCTCACGGTCAAGCATGGTCGCCAGGTCGTGCGGGTGAACGTCACCCAGGTTGAAGGAGATGATACCACCCCGCGTGGCCGGGTCAGTCGGCCCGTAAATGGTGAGGTCTGGAATTCCGGCCATCTGCTCCAACGCGTAAGCGGTCAACTCGATTTCGTGCTGGCGGACCTTATCCATACCCAGTTTGGATAAATAGTCCACCGCCGCGCCCAGGCCGATTCCCTCGGCGATAGACGGGGTTCCGCCTTCAAACTTCCAGGGCAGGTCGTTCCAGGTGCTGCGGGCCAGGGTTACATCTCGAATCATGTCGCCACCGGTAATAAAAGGCGGCATTTCTTCTAAAATTGCGCGGCGACCCCACAATACACCGATCCCGGTCGGGCCGAGCATCTTGTGGCCGCTAAAGGCGTAGAAATCGCAGCCGAGGGCCTGAACATCCACCGGCATGTGCGGGGCGCTCTGCGCACCATCTATCACTACTACCGCGCCGACTTCTTTAGCCCGTTTGACAATAGCATCCACCGGGCTGATAGCCCCCAGCACGTTCGACATGTGGGTGAAAGCCACCAGTTTGGTCTTTTCGTTGACGATGGTATTGAGGTCGGAAATATCGAGTTGGCCGGTTTTGGTCATCGGGATATACCGCAGGGTGGCCTTCTTTTCGGCGGCCAGGATTTGCCAGGGCACCAGGTTCGAGTGATGCTCGATAACGGTGCTGACAATCTCGTCACCTTCCCGCACGTTCGCCCGGCCCCAGGCATAAGCTACCAGGTTGAGGCTCTCGGTGGTGTTACGGGTGAAGATGACTTCGCGGGGCGAGTAAGCATTGATAAAGCGGGCCACCTTGCGGTGGGCGCCTTCGTAGCCGCGCGTGGCTTCTTCGGACCAGCGATAGACGCCCCGGTGAATGTTGGCGTTGTACTTGTGATAGTACTCAAGCATGGCGTTGATAACCTGTTCGGGCCGCTGGCTGCTGGCCCCGTTATCCAGGTAGGCCACTTTCTGGCCGTTTTCAACCTCATCCAGGATAGGGAAATCGCGCCGGATAGCCGCTACATCCAGGCTTTCCGAGTTCGTGTCTAAAATTTTATCTCTGGTATCAATCATCTTTTATCTCGCCAATTCGTTAAACGTTGAACGAAACAACGTTGAACGTGTTATTTACTCACCAAATCAAACAAAAATTTATGATAATTTTTGGTTTCAAATTTTCGTTGTCTCGTTTTACGTTCAACGTTTAACGATTCGGGTTTAGCCTTCGAGCTTGGTCTGGATGGACTCGCGCAACCGCTCCTGGACACTTTCCAGAGGAATACGCTGGATACCTTCTTCAAAGAACCCGGCCACAATCATTTCTTCGGCCTCGGTCAGGCTCAGACCCCGGCTTTGCAGATAGAAAATCTGGTCTTTGTCTATCTTTCCGGTAGTCGCACCGTGGGCACACCGCACATCGTTGGCGTCCACGTCCAGGAAAGGCAGAATATCTGCCTTGCTGGCATCGTTCAAATAGAGCGTATGGACCTGCAAAAAGCTGTCGGTGAACTGGGCCTTTTTGAGAGTACGGATACCGCCCTTGAAACCGAGTTGCGAATCGTCGTTCAAGACCTGCTTGAAGACCGAGTTAGCCGTGGTGTGCGGGACAGTGTGCAACTGGCGGAACTGGGTATCGAAATGCTGGTTGTGAATCGGGAAAGCCAGCCCGGTCGTTTCAGCATGCGCCCCTTCGCCCTCCATTACGGATTCGAGCGTAAGACGGGAGGTATCGCCGCCCAGGGTCGCCACAATCCAGCGTTGAATAGCGTGTGGGCCGACCATCGAACGCTTAACCGCGATACTGGTCACATTCTCGCCGTATTCCTGCGGGTTGTAATACTCGACCTGCGAGTTCTCACCTACAAAAATCTCGGTGACGCCGCTATCCAGCACCGGGGCATCACCGGCTTGACCGTTCGACAAATGCTCCTCAATCAACCGGACCTTGGCGTTAGCCCCGGTCACAACCAGGGTGTGGCTGAAAAGGGCGGCCTGGGCCTGGTCGGTATAGTAGATGCTGCGGAAAGGTTGCTCAATGACCACGTTTTTGGGCACGTAAAGAAAAACCCCACCGTTCCAGAAAGCGGCATGTACCGCCGTAAAGCGGTCTTCGTCCACCGGGACGCAGCGGGTCATGAAATACTGCTTTACGATTTCAGGATGGGTCTTGACCGCCTCGGTAAGGCTGCTCAAAACGACCCCCTTGGCGCGGGCTTCCTCCGAAAGTTCCAACCGGATATTTTCGGTGTTGTGCTGGACGATAAGACCGGCAGGGGCATCCTGCGGGTTGTCCAGGTCAAGGTTCGCCGGCAAAGAACCGGCCCCCGCAGTGGTGAAAGGTGTCAATTCATCAAAAGCGAGCGGTTTGAGGACGCTGCTCCACCAGCCGCGAATACCCCTGGACCAATCGGGGGTCGGCAGGTTCAAAAAGGCCTCCCACCCGGCCCGGCGTTTCTCGCGCAACCACTCCGGCTCGTTATTTTGCGCCGAATACTGCTCGGCGGCTTCCCAGGAAAGACCCTGTACAAGGCTTGGCATTAGACCCCAACCTCCTCGCGAGTTTCTTCCTGGGTCGGCTGAATACCAAGTTCTTCCCGGATCCAGCCGTAGCCTTTTTCCTCGATTTCGCGGGAAAGTTCCGGCCCGCCTTCTTTGACGATGTTACCCTGCATCATCACGTGAACAAAATCAACATCGAGGTAGCTCAGGATACGCTGCTGGTGGGTAATAACCACAATCGCCATATCCTTGCCGCGCAGGGCGTTGACACCTTCACCCACGATGCGGATAGCGTCAATATCGAGGCCGCTATCAGGCTCGTCCAGGAAAGCGACTTTCGGTTCGAGGACCGCCATCTGCAAAACCTCAAGGCGTTTCTTCTCACCACCGCTAAACCCGTCATTCAGGTAGCGCCGGGTAAACTTCTCGTCCATTTTGAGCAGGTTCAATTTTTCTTTGAGAATGGAACGAAATTCTTTAGGAGAGATAAGGGTCTGGCGCTGCTTGCGGTCAAGCAAAGCCCCATCACCACCAACCGAAGCCTTTTTGGTTTCGTAAACCGGACGGTCACCCACGATGTCGAGGTTCTGCGGTCGCACTTCGGGAGCCACATCACCTTTGCGGCGATTGGTCAGGGCGGTCCGCAGGAAGTTGGTCACGGTTACGCCCGGCACCGCCAGCGGGTTCTGGAAAGCCAGGAAAATACCCCGGCGAGCCCGGCGGTCGGCAGAGAGGTTGTTGATAACCTCGCCCTGGAACTCGATTTCGCCACTGGTAACGGTATAGCGAGGGTGGCCCATGAGAGCATTGCTCAGGGTCGATTTGCCGCTACCGTTCGGGCCCATAATGACGTGGACTTCACCGGGTTTGACGTGCAGGTTGATACCGTGCAGGATTTCTTTATCTTCTACATTGACATGCAAGTCACGGATAATAAGCTCATTATTATCGGCCATTCTTCTTATCGTCTCCTTAAATAATTACTTACAGCGGCCCGCTTTTGGAGCCAATTTGCACAAAACGCATTTCCTAAGCTTTTAGTAGAGAAGCCCGCCCAGGGCTCAGCAAGGGATTTTACCCAAATTAATTCTGGTTCAGAATCACCACTTCGAGCGGTGTAAGGTCGCCGGTTTCGCCGGTAAGCCCTACCTCTTTTAAGGGAGTGGCCTGTAAGAGCGGCAATACCCGGTGGGACTGCGGCGCAAGGTCGGCCAGGGTAGTGGAATCGAGCGCCTGGGTAATGGCGTCGCGCACTCGCAACCAGAGGACAGGCGCATTGCAGACTTCCTCGTGATTACACGGTTCCACAGTGCCATCCAGGTTGGCGCAGGGCATCACACTCAAAGGGCCTCGACCATTCTTGCGGCCCTCAAGAGCGCGGATTACACCGCCCATATTTATCTGGGAAGGCGGCGCGGCAAGGACGTACCCGCCTTTCGCGCCCCGCTGGCTTTCGATAAAACCGTGCGTGCGCAAGGCCGGGACGATTTGCTCCAGGTAAGCCACCGACAGGCCGAGGTGGGTCGCGATGTCCGTTAAAGAAAGCGGGCCGCTCCCATAGTGCCGGGCCAGGTCGGTTAGCATCATTACGCCGTATTCCGAGCGAGTTGAAAAAATCATCCTTTACTACCCCAATTACTTTAATTGCAATTCCTACTGTAGTAGTAGGATTTTATGACTTTTCCCGCCTGATGTCAAGACTAATTCCGATGATTTTTATCGGAATTAACTATAGAAAGAAATTATCTCAATCATTAGAACGGTATTAGGCTTTTGCCTGCTTTTCTGCGCTTACATCGGGATGGTCGGCGTGATGCTACTAAAGAAATTCCCGCGCACCGGGGCCGGTCTTCTTCTCGGCTTGGCTATTGCCGGTTACCTGATGCTGGTATCCGTCCCCGCCTGGGACTTTGCAGGTATAGCGGAGTTCGTTGCCGCCAAAAGGGCCTTTTCGGAGATCTCCCGGTGAAATAGACGGCCTTACCCGCCCTATCCTCCTTGCCCGCCGTACGGGAGATACCGCTAAAACAGGTTCAACCGCTTTAACATCTCGGTAATCCAGGGGCTAAAATGTTCCGCTACCCTGGTAGTCGTTTCTTCCAGGGATAAGCTGCCGTCCACATCGAGATAAGCCACACCGAGGCGGATTGCCTCCTGCCGGACGTATTCGGCGATGCGAATGTCCCTGGCGATAAGGTTGGAAAGGCGTTTTTCCGCGCTGGTATTGTCGTGGGTTATCCCCTGGCGCTCCCGGCGGGCGGTCTGCTCGGCTTCCCGTTTTCGCCGGATCTGCTCGACAAAATTGGCGGTCGGCACCAGCCAGAAAGCCTGGTTAAGGCTGGATAGATACGGCAACACGTTTTGAGGAAAGAAATTGCCTTCCGCCACTATAAACCAGTCGTCCGGCAGGGCCCGTAAATCCTCGACAGCCAGTTCAAACTCCACCGGCCACGATTCCAGCACCTCCTCGAAAAGCGTATCTATCGAACGTGCGGCCCAACGCTGGTCTACGTTCATTTTTACAAAAGCTTCCATCGCCGCATCACCCTTTTCCAGGCGACGCCGGACATGGTTGCGCGCCATCGGGTCGAGAAAGTAGCCAACAAAGACGTGGGTCCGGGCAATCGTATGGGCGATAGTGGATTTCCCGGCGCAGGGGGAACCGCCAATCCATAAAACGTGTGATAGGTCTTTTTGCGAGCCAGCCATAGATAACTCTCCTAAAAATGAACAGGGTTAAGAGTCTGGTCATAAAGATAAAGAAACCCGATTAAAAGTCAAGCCGGCCACCAGAATTGAAAGTTCTAGCGGTAGCTCTAATGTGGGATAATATCTGTCAGTAATTTTGAAAATAAATTTTCAAATTCACGTTGAGGTAAAAATGAGTCGCAGTATTAATGGATACATTGAACTTAATACGGGAGCAGAACAGTGGCTAGCTCTTATTGATTTAAGCCTCTTTATTGATTTAAGTACGAATGACCAGGATACATATACGGTTCTTTTTGGCGATCAGCCGCACTTAAATTGGCGCAAATTAGGATTTCAACCGCTCTTCGAGAAATCAACCTTTCCTGATAATGTTTCCAAAGAGGTGGGGCTCGAAACCGGCATATACGATGAAAATACTTACCAGAGGGGCCAAATAATTAACGGCTATTATTATCCTTATTTTTCTGACGGCTATGTAATAGGATGGTCCGAAATTAAAGCAATTAACTGGAGGGAAACCAATTTAGAGGGTGAAACCAGGGGAGAATTTCTAACCGGGAACTGGCAGACCATCTTCGATTTAATGGAAGTGCTGGCAAAAAACCGGAAGGCCAAAAATATCCGATTAGTCGTGTGGATGACTTAAAGTCCACCCTCTTGGTAGTTATTCAAGGGATATGTCTATTAAACGGAAATAGCGGATTACTTCTTGAAAAAGACGGAGGGAGCATAGTCGTGATAGGGGGCGTACTCGTCACCTTGCCTATGCGCAAAGAAAAGACGCTGGTCCGACTGCGTAGGGTCGGCGGTAGGGTTCATCGAATAAATCCGGGCCCACTCGGCGGCGCCCCGGTCGCTATTAAAGAAAATCCGCGAACCGAGGGCAAAATCACTATCCACGACCCAGACCGGGTGGCTGTTATGGCCGTTATTGCCGACAACTCGCTGCGACCCGGTACCATCGGCGTTAATCAAATAAATGTCGAGCGGGGTAGTATCGGTCGCGTCGCTGGTGTTAAAAACCAGCCGGGTGTTGTCCGGCGAAAACTGCGGCCACAGGGCGTTAAGGTCTGTAAAGTCAGTCAATTTGACCGGCTCCGCTTTCGGATTGGTCAGGTCGAGGGTGTAAACCTGGAAAATCTTGCGGTCGTCCTGCATCGAAAAAACTACTTTTTTGTCGTCATAGGAAAAAGCGGGGCCGCGTTTGGGTTTCCCCCCGGTGCTGGTTAGCCGGACAGGGGTTTGGGCCGCGCCGTTTTCGAGCGACAGGGTGTAAAGCTCGCTATCATTGACATCCACGTAGACGATTTTCTGGGAGGCGTGGGCGAATTCGGGGGTCATTCCGCCGCTCAAAAGGCGGGTCTGGTTACTGCCATCCGGGTCCATCAGCCAGATTTCGATGACGCCATTGCCCGGTTCGCGCTGGAAGACCACTTTGGAGCCGTCCGGCGACCAGGCCGCCAGCGAATCCTTGCCGGTCCGGGTGAGTTGTTTTAGGACCTGGGTAGAAGTGTCGTAAGAATAGATGTTATAGATACCCTCGTCGTTGTACTCCGAGGTAAAAATGATAACGGCGTGTGAAACTGCGGCGGCGGGGGTTGGGGTTGAAACCGGGGCCTCCGTAGTGGCAGGCACCCCTCCGCTCCCGGCCTGGGTTACTGAAGCCGTCGAAGCGGTGGGTCCGGCAGTGGCCGCTGCCGAGGTAGCCGCCGCCAGCGTAAACGTAGGCGCTACCAGCGTTATCGTGGCAGCGGTAGTAACCGGGACAATAGTGCCGCCCTGGACCTGGTTGTTCAACCAGTAAAGCGCCAGCACCCCCAGGATTAAAGCCAACAAAAGCGGGAATAGGATTAACCACCATTTAAAACTCGCTTTTTTGGCCGTAGTCGCCGTATTTCCGGCGCGGGTCTGGCCCTTCCGTGGCGCCGTCGCCGGGCGAATAACCTTTGCCGGGGCCGTCCGTCCTTTTTGCGAGACCGGGGTCGCTTGCTTCCTGGGTGGTTGCGCTACCGGGGCTTTTTCTACCGGCGCTAAATCGCTTTCCGGTGGGATGGGCAGGTAAGCCCGCGAGATGGGCGCGGACGCGGAATTCAATTTGGTTGCCCGGTTGGGTAGTTGGGTGGTTTCGGACTGCTCGTGTTCGCTCGGCGGTTGAAAGGTGGTAGGCCGGGATAGCGCCGAGAAAGATTGAGGCATGGCATGAAAAGGGAGCGGTTCGTTCTCGAAGCGCTGTAATTCCTGCAAACTTAACGGGGTAGTCTGTTCCAGGTAGGACGAATGGACTGCCGGGCCGCTTGTTTTTAGCTGGGAGGGTGTTATCACGGGCAGTTCGCTCAAAGTGGCCTGGCCCGGCAGGACGGCGGGGTCTTTATCGAGCGAATTCCAGGTCGTGTTCTCTTTTTTGTTGGCTACTCCCCGGAAAGAGTCGAGGGTTTCGCGCCGGGCAAAATCCCGGACGGCCTCGCGGAAGGCCAGCGCCATATCACCGACCGTCTGGAAACGGGCTTCGGGCCGTTTCGCCAGGGCTCGCACGACCACGTCTTCGATGACCGGATCGTAATTAACGCCCCAGGTCTTGAGCGGGGGAAGTTGGTCATAGAGGTGTTTGAAGCCAATCCCATCCCCTTTAAAAGGCACCTCGCCACACAACATTTGATAGAGGACGATACCGAGCGAGTAAATGTCGCTGCGCGGGTCCACTTTATCCAGGAATTGTTCGGGGGCCATGTAGAGGGGCGTCCCCATTATTGTGCCGGTGCGAGAGGGGTTTGAATTGCTGAGCGCCTTGGCAATACCGAAGTCGGACAGCACCAGGTTATCGGCGGAATGGTGAATCAGGACGTTGGAAGGTTTTACGTCGCGGTGAACGATATTGCGGGAGTGGGCGTAACCGAGCCCGGCGGCAATCTGGGTCAGGTAGTTATCGATCTGGTCGAGTTGCAGCGGCCCCTGGTTAAGCTTATCTTTAAGGGTGCCGCCCCCGAAATAGCTCATAACCAGGTAGATTTTCTCGCTCTCCTGGCCGTAATCGTAGGCCCGCAAAATGTTGGGGTGGTTGAGGTCGCGCATTAGCTCGCTCTCGCGCTGGAAGCGAACCAGAAAGGTTTCTTCGCTGACGAGGTCGAGCGAGAGGACTTTTATCGCCACGTCCCGGTCGTTGACCGTATCGTAAGCGTGCAAAACCTGGGACATCCCCCCCTTACCGGCCAGGCCCAGAATGCGGTAGCGGCCTTCACCAAGCGTTTTCAGGTCACGCAAATAATGGCGACCGGGGGCTATCCCGCCTGCGCCCGGATTGGCCCCGCTTGCGCCTGTATCAGCTTGCCACGACATCCGCTATTGTACCGCTATTTTCTGTCCGTCCTGCATAACAAAAGGGTAAAGCCTGCGTTAATCTTAACATATGCGGTATAGCCGGGCAATAAGTATTTAGTCTTAAAGAGGGAATAGTCCGGCTTTATTGAGGATAACCTGGTGCGGATGACACCTAAACTCCCAGGCTAAAGCAAACAAGAACTTGAACATCAATTCGCAAAAGTTATTGACTTTTAGCCAGAAAAGAGTAAAGTTTATCCATTGACCAGTCAGTTCCAACCTTGCCGACGCCTGGCACTTGAAAGGTGGACCTTTTTATTGAGGGAGCTTTTCTGATACCGAACTTGCTCCAAAAATTTTCCACGTCAAATCTTAAACGTCTAGTTTTGAATTTCTTTATCTAAAAGTGTAAGAAGTGTAAGACGCCATCTGCCGCCTCCTTTTATCACTCATTCCCTTAGAAGTGTCGGTTTTTGGCCTTGAAGGAGAACTACCCAAATGACTGCTTCCGCAAATAAACCTGCAACCCTTGGTGAACTGCGCGAAAGCGGCTACCAACCGCTTACCGTCAAAGAAGAGATGCGCAAGAATTTAATCGAGAAAATGAAAAAAGGGGATGATATTTTCCCCGGTATTATCGGATATGAAGAAACCGTTATCCCCCAAATTGAAAACGCGATTCTTTCCGGCCAGGACATCGTCTTTTTGGGCGAACGCGGCCAGGCTAAAACCCGTATTGCCCGCAGCCTGACCAACTTGCTTGACCCCGAAGTACCGGTCGTGACCGGCGGCGACCTTAACGACGACCCGCTAAAGCCTATCTCGGCCCAGGCCAGGGCCATAATCGCTGAGCTGGGCGACCAGACCCCGATTGAATGGCTGCCCCGCGAGCGCCGCTATGGTGAGAAATTAGCCACGCCCGATATTACGATTTCCGACCTCATTGGCGAAGTTGACCCGATTAAAGTGGCCGAAGGTCGCTATCTCTCGGACGAATTGACCATCCACTACGGCCTGATTCCGCGCACCAACCGGGGGATTTTCGCCCTGAACGAACTGCCCGACCTGGCCGAACGCATCCAGGTAGGTCTGCTCAATATTATGGAAGAACGCGATGTCCAGATTCGCGGTTACAAAATCCGGCTCGACCTGGATGTGTTCGTGGTAGCCTCAGCCAACCCGGAGGACTACACCAACCGGGGGCGTATCGTGACGCCTTTGAAAGACCGCTTCGGCAGCGAAATTCGGACCCACTACCCGCGCACAATCGAACACGAAATCGCCATCATCGACCAGGAAGCCATGAAGTTCAAGACCGAGGGGATTGAACTGATTGTCGCGCCGTTCATGAAGGAGATCATCGCGGAAATTACCCACGAAGCCCGCCGCAGCCCTGACATCAGCCAGCGCAGCGGTGTGAGCGCCCGTGTAACCATCAGCAACTACGAGAATATCTTGAGTAACTCGCTGCGCCGGGCCATCCGGTTGGGTGAGCGGGCGGCCTCGCCCCGTATCTCCGACCTGCATGCGATTGTCAGCAGCACCGCCGGTAAAATCGAACTCGAAACCGTGGGCGACAACAAAGAGGAGCGCGTGGTCGAAAAGCTGATTCAAAAAGCTATCGCCGGAACTTTCAACCGCTACTTCACCACCATCGAATTCGAACAACTCATTCGCGGTTTTGACGCCGGGCTAAACATGGAGGCTTCCGAACTGATGCCTTCGATGGAATACGTCCACCAGGCTGCCGAGGTTGCCGAACTCAAAAAAGCGGTGGCTAAACTCCACGCCCAGGGCAGCCCGGTCACGGTCGCTTCCGCCGTCGAGTTCATCCTGGAAGGTCTGCACCTTAACCGCAAACTGAACAAGGACCGGGGCGAAGGCAAGGCCCGCTACCGCCGGTAGATAAACATTAAGTAGTTGGAAAGCAGTAAACTTATGCTTTATAAATATTCGCGCTGGGACGGTACGCAGCAGGTCATGCCTTTCGACGCTGACGAGGTGATGGACGCCCTCAGCGAAGACTTGATGAACGACAACTACAACGACCTGATGAGCGCCCTGCAAAAGCTGTATCGCTGGGGCTTTAACAACCAGATGGGCGACCGCATGCCGGGCTTACAGGAAATGCTCGACCGCCTCCGGGCCCGCCGCCAGTCCGAAATGAACCGCTATGACCTCGACTCGGTGATGCAGGACATTCGTGAAAAGCTCGACCAGATTGTTCAGCAGGAGCGGAAGGGTCTGGATAAACGGCTGGAAGATACCGCCAACAGCGACCAGAAAGAACTGCGCAACCTGCTCGAAAAACAGGTCAACAAAAAGCAGCAGTATCTCGACAAACTGCCGCAAGACCCCGGCCAGCAAATCCGCCAGCTCAACGATTACGAGTTCATGGATAACGATGCCCGGCAGCAGTTCCAGGAGTTGATGCAGCAAATCCAGCAGCAAATCCTGGGCAGCTACTTCCAGGGGATGAAGAACGCCATCGAAAACATCACGCCGGAGCAAAAGTCCGAGATGCGCAACATGGTCCAGGAGCTAAACCAGATGCTCCAGGACAAGGCCCAGGGCAAGGAGCCGAAATTCCAGCAGTTCATGCAAAAATACGGCGACTTCTTCCCACCCGGAATCAACAGCCTGGACGACCTCATCAAGCACATGCAGCGGCAGATGGCGCAGATGCAATCGCTCATGAATAGCATGTCGCCGGAGCAGCGCCGCCAGCTTGAAAGCCTGATGAATTCGATGTTGCAGGACGACCGCCTGCGGCTGGACCTGGCCCGTCTTGCGGCCAACCTGGAACAGCTTTACCCGATGCGCAACCCGATGGGGCAGCGTTACCCCTTCCAGGGAGACGAGAGCCTGGGTCTGGGCGAAGCCATGGACCTGATGAGCCGTTTACAGGAAATGGACATGCTTGAAAAAGACCTCAAGGATGTCCAGTACGGCAACAAGGGCCTGGGCCAGCTTGACCCCGAAAAGGTCCGGGAGTTGATGGGCGACGAGGCGGCTTCTCAGATTGAGCAACTCGGCGAACTGGCTAAAATGCTTGAAGACGCCGGGTATATCGAGAAAAAGGGCAACCGCTACGACCTGACGCCACGCGGGATGCGCAAAATCGGTCAGAAAGCCCTCAAAGACATCTTTTCCCAACTCAAAAAAGATAGCTTTGGGAAGCACAAGACCAGTTTCACCGGGTCAGGTGGCGAACGGACGGACGTTGCCAAAAAATACGAGTTTGGCGACCCCTTCCTGCTTGACCTCGAAAAGACGGTCATGAACGCGGTCTTCCGGGAAGGCCCGATGACCCCGGTGCGGATTCAGCCCCCCGACTTCGAGGTCTACCGCACCGAGCTTGTCACTTCCTCGTCCACGGTCCTGATGCTGGATATGAGCCGCTCGATGATTCTGCGGAACTGCTGGGCCGCGGCCAAGAAAGTCGCGATGGCCCTTAACCAGCTTATCCAATCGCAATTCCCGCGTGATAACCTGTACATCATCGGGTTTAGCGACCGGGCCCGCCGCATGACCGCCGAAGGGCTCAACCAGGTCTCCTGGAACGAGCAGGTCTACGGCACCAACATGCAGCACGGCTTCATGATGGCCCGCCAGCTTTTGGGCAAACACAAGAGCGGCAACAAGCAAATCATCATGATTACCGATGGTGAGCCGACCGCGCACCTCGAAGAAGACGGGCAGGTGTTCTTCTCCTATCCGCCGACCCAGCGCACGGTCAGCGAAACCCTCAAAGAAGCCGCCCGCTGCACTCGCGAAAACATCGTTATTAATACTTTCATGCTGGAAAAGAGCCGCTACCTGGCGAAGTTTATCGAGCAACTCACCCAGATAAACAAAGGCCGGGCCTTCTATTCCAGCCCCGAAAGCCTGGGCGAATATATCCTGGTGGATTACGTCTCCCAGAAACGCAAACACGTAAAATAAATTCTAGCCGGGTACAGCCTAACAATGTTGTCAGACCGTACCCGGTTTTTGTTTAACCCTGGCGAAACCCGTACAAGTTCGCAAACCCAACCGATTTTAACGTTATAACCGAATAAACCAGCTCCTTGAATACCACCGAAAAAAGTCTGGCAAATAAAAATAATCCCTGGCTGGCCGCTTTTTTACTGGTGGGAAGCCTCGCTTTACTGTTCTGGCTCGACTATTCTTTCCTGTTGCCCCTAAAAGAGGTTGATGCAAACGACGTGACCTTTTTTTGGAGCGGAACCCGCACCGTTCTGCTTGGAGGCAATCCCTACGACCCCACCCCTGGCAGCCTCTATCATCAAATCCGGGTAGAAGCGGGTGGCGACCCCAAATTCATAGACCCATTTAAAAGCCCCGTCCTGCTAACCCTGCTCTTTCTGCCCCTGGCCGCGCTCCCGTTGAGCATAGCCGCCGCCCTATGGACCTTAATTACCCAGGTCTTACTTGGAATGAGCGTTTTCTGGGTAATAAGAGGGGCCGGGCTGACCTCTCTACCGGGTCGGGTGCTGGCCGGTATCGGGATGGCCCTGCTCTGGCGTTATACCTTCCTGGAAATGATTGTGGGGAACTTGAGCTTGCTGCTCCTGTTTGCCATCGTGGCCGCTTGGTATGCCAGCCTGAAACACCACCCCTACCTGGCCGGGGCTGCCATCTCCCTACTCCTGCTAAAACCCCAGGTCACTTTCTTAATCGTACCGTTGCTGCTGGCGCTGCCCATCTCCGGGGATAAAAATGACCCGGCAAATTGGAAAGGCCGGGCCAGTCTGCGCCGTCTGATTGGCTTCGGCCTGGTTTCGTTATTCTTTATGAGCTACAGCTTCGCGGTCCAACCCAGTTGGGTCGGCCAGATGGCCGGGACGCTTTTCGGCTCAAACCAATCCTACTTCAACAACCAGGATATAAACAACCAGCTTACCTCTTTAAGAAGCGTGGTGGCCGCCTTTGTGCCGGATTCGGCCCTGGTCCAACCGGTAGCGATAGTGATTGCGATACCGCTCTGGCTGGGCGCGGGCTGGTTGTGGTGGCGGTTTCGGAACAACCTCAAGGCCGCGCCTTTTCTACTGGCTACCGTAACCGGCCTCAATATCCTGACCAGCCCCTATATCCGTGATTACGATAGCGTGGTTTTGCTTTTCGGCTTGCTTTTTTGCTTTTTTACCTTGCAACGGCAGGAGAAAAATAAACTTCTGCGGGGGAAATGGAGTTGGCTATGCTGGCTACTGGCTTTCCTGCCCTACCCGGTGCATTTCCTGGCTACCGCGACCAGCTACGCCTTCGAAAATCTTATTACCCTGCTCTATTTACTGCTGGTAGCCCTGACCTGGCGAGAAAGCGCCAAGACCACCATAACGGCGGCACCCCTAATAGCGAGTGAAGAATCCCTGACGCTTTAACTCCAGATAACTTCGGGTAAAGGGTCTTGAAGGACCCTTACCACGTACCAGTCGGTCCCTTTTGCGTAAATCCGGTAATAGACCCGGCCATAGTTTTCCACCGTATAAATCTCGGTGGCCCCCGCTAAATCTTCCGGGGTAATCTTATCAAAGGTGTATTTCCCGTATTCCGGCACATACAACCAATCCCCTTTGCCATCTACCCTGGCGTTTATTTCGGCGTAATTATACCGGGCGGGGTCTAGCCCGCTATAGAACAGGTAGCTAATGTAAGGTTCGGTAGTTTGGGTATCAACCTTGACCGAAGTAAATTTGGTGTCATTTTGCACCAAATATTGCGTGTATTGTTTGGCACCATAAAGATAAAATTCGGCGGAAAGTCTTGGATATTCCCCAAAATACTTGAGGCTAAAAACGGCCAGGTAAAAGAGGGATAGCCCCACAATTGCCGTATAAACAAGCCCTAAAACCCTTTTGGGGGTGATCAGGCTGAGAAAAACGCCCAGCCCAACTACCGCAAAAATCAGCATCAGGGGAAGCCCTTGCAATATACGCATTTCATTATACTGGTCCATCGTTATGGAGGCCGGGACCGGGAAAAGCACCCACCACGCTAAAAGCAAAAGTGAGGTTCGTTTACTAAGAATAAAAGGTTTTTTGGAAAAGAGGGAGATGACGCATAAAACCACTCCCATATAGTAAAAAGGGGCCAGGAAGTTATAGACCATCTCAATGCCCGGCACGTGGTCCGAAATTACCCCGCTGTCCTGGTAAAAATAGAAATTGGGCAGAATATAGGAAAGATAGCGGGTTATAAAAGTTGTAAGCGGGTCAATCCCCTCCCGGAAAATCGAAACGGAATTATAGCGGGCATTATAACGAGCCGGGTCCATCAATACTAAAAGGTAAAAAGGCGCGGTCAACACCAGGTAGGTGGCGCAAATAACCAAAAACTTCTTGATGGTGGCCCACCAGGGCAGTTTCGTCGCCGGGTCAATAAGGAAAAGCAGCCCCAACAGCATGGGCACAAACATTTTAAAGGTCGGGTAGCAATAACCCAGGGCCGCCGCACAGAGCCCGACCAGGACATATTTCCAGGGGCGCGGGGTCACAGTTTCGCTGGCCCGGCAATAAGCATAGACAAATAACAAAAGCAAAAAGGTAACCGGGGCGGGCGGGATGCCCAGGCGCGAGGTCATTACACTCCAGGGCATTATAGCCAGGAGAAAACTGGCGAGGAGGGCAAAATCTTTTCTTTTGGTCAGTTGTTTGACCAGGAAATACATCATCGGGACTGCTGCCGTCCCAAACAAAGCCGCCGGTAGTCGCACCGCAAATTCCGTAAGGCCCAGAATCCAGACGAAAGGTATAGTCAGGTAGGTAATCAGCGGCGAAGGCCAATCCTCAAACGACTCCAGCATAACTGGTAAGAAATTACCGTGATGGTCTCGCAGCGTCTGGCCTAACGAAAAAGCATCCACCCCATTTGAGGCTTCATCCTGGTTTAAACCGCCCGGATTAGTCGAAAGGTTAAAGACTCTTAAAAAGAGGGCCAGGGCCACAATCAAAAGCAATAAAAGAGTGGCGTAATGCTCTCTGAAAAAAGCCTGGTTAAAGGTAAAATCAAAAGTCCTGGCTTTTTTTTGCGTGGAAAACCCGGTCGGGGGCTCAATTACATGGCTCATTTATACCTTGCTGTAGGGCAACACCACTAAAAGGTCAAATTATATAAGGGCTGGCAGGAGTAATATAGCTTATTACCTTGATTGCTAGTAAAAATTGACATCCATCGAAAAAATGTGCAAGTTAATTGCGCCAACAAAA
>MKTJ01000059.1:0-116697 GCA_001898225.1 Chloroflexi bacterium 54-19 | reverse complement strand
TGACGCAGATAAAGCCCTTTTCTAAGGGCAACGCGTTTGGCCCTTTCCCACCGGAATATTTACTCGGCGTTGCAGCTTGAGGAGTTTTGAAATGCTTTTGTCCGAAAGCCGGAAGGTTTTCCGGCCTCGCCTCAAAGTCGGGGCTTTGGTGGTCCACCTGGTCTTGCTGGTTCTCAGTATAACGGCGCTCGTACCGTTTGTGATGCTTTTGTCAGCCTCATTTTCGACCGAGGAATCGCTGGGCAAGAACGGGTACGGCCTCTTTCCGGGAGAATTCAGCCTGGATGCCTATAAATTTATCTTCAACGATGTAGGCCAGATTGTTAATTCTTACTTTATTACGGTAGTAGTTTCTTTTGGGGGCAGTAGCATGGGCCTGCTTATCATGTCCATGCTGGCTTTTGCCCTCTCCCGGCGCGACTTCAAACTCCGCCGACCATTGGCTTTCTATGTCTTTTTTACAATGCTTTTTAACGGTGGGCTGGTGCCCTGGTATATTCTGATTACCCAGTATTTGCACCTCAAGAACACCGTTTTCGCGCTGATACTGCCTTACCTGGTAGTACCCTGGTTCGTGCTCTTATTGCGGACTTACTTCGCCGGACTGCCGACCGAGCTTTTCGAAGCCGCCAAGATTGACGGGGCCGGGGAATGGCGGATTTTCTTCCAGATTGTCGTGCCGCTTTCGACCCCGGCCCTGGCAACGGTGGGACTTTTCAGCCTGTTACAGTACTGGAACGACTGGTGGTTGGCCCTGCTCTTTATTGATGACAGGACCCTGTATCCGCTTCAATACCTTCTTTACACCATCCAATCGAATATAGATGCTCTTTCGCAAAACCCTGATTTGAACATGGGAGTGGTTATCCCGACACAGGGCGTCCGTATGGCGATGGCGGTCCTGGCAATTGGGCCTATTATCTTCGCTTTCCTGTTCGTCCAGCGCTACTTCGTCAAAGGGATTACCCTGGGCGGCATCAAAGAATAACGTCGAAGAATTCTACTTTTATCCAAACAAACCGAGTTAATTTAGTCTCAGGAGGAGAAAATGAGCAAAGATGCTAACCGCGATAAAGCCAATAACTTTAACCGGCGGCGTTTTGTCAAACTGGCGGCCCAGGCCGCGTTAGTCCTGCCAGCGGGGTCGGCTATCCTGGCAGCTTGCGGCGATAACACCGCTACCCCGGCTGGGATTGCCGCCACGACAGCACAGGCGGCGACTACCGCCTCTGCCGCAACCACTGCAGCCGGGGCGACTACGACTGCGGCCAGTACCGCAGGTGCGGCTGCCACAGCAGCAGCCGCCACGACGGTCGAGGTGACAAGTCTACCCCCGGTAGAACTGCTCTATACCTACCGGGCTATGCCTCAGAAAGATACGGCCATAGTGCAGGAAGAACTTAACAAACTGCTAAAGGCCAAAATTAACGCCACTATCAAATTAAACCCGATTGACCCCGGTAGTTTTGACCAGAAACTAAAGCTGAGCTATGCCGCCGGGGAAAAACTCGACCTGGTTTTTACGGCGCCTTACGCCAACGACTATTACCAGGGGGTCAGCCAGGGGAATTTAATACCACTGGACGATTTGCTTGCCAAGTACGCCCCTAAAACGTTTGCCAGCATGAATGCCTCGACCTGGAACGCTGCCAGGGTTAACGGGAAGATTTACGCTATCATCAACCAGCAGATTTTTGTAAAGCCCTGGGGCGCTATCTTCCGCAAGGACCTGGCTGAGAAATACAAACTCGACCTGTCAAGCCTGCACAAACAGGACGACATAGAGCCTTTCCTGAAACAGGTTAAAGAAGGCGAAGGCATTAACCCGATTGTCTTTGACGACGCGGGTGGGAGTATCCTTTTCAGGCCCGAACTTTACAATTTTGACTCGCTGCTGGATGCGGCGCTGGTCGGAATGAAGGCCGACGACAAGGATATGAAGGTTATCAACCTGGCCGAAACCGCCGAATACAAAGAGGCTGCCGAACGGGCTCGCCGCTGGCACGAAGCCGGCTATTACCCGAAGGACGCGCCCTCTGCCGCCGACGCCACCGCCGGGTTCAAAGCCGGGAAATCGGCGGTAATCATTCATACCGACAAACCGGGCGGCAATATTGAATACAAAGCCCGCTACGGCTGGGATTTTGTCTCGGTGACTTTTGCCAAACCCTGGCTGACTACCGCCGGGACCACTGCCACCATGACGGCAATTACCCGGACCTCCGCCAACCCGGAACGGGCCATGATGCTACTCGAATTGTTAAATACCGACAAGGAAGTTTATAATCTTCTTTGTAAGGGTATTGAGAACAAACACTGGGTCTGGGTCGATAAGTCGAAAGAGGTTATCGGCTACGCCAACGGCCTGACCGCCCAGACCAGCGGCTATAACCCCAATACCGACTGGATGTTCGGCAACCAGTTTAACGCCTATTACATCAACCCGGAACAGGTCGGGGCCTGGGAAGCTACCTCGAAATTGAATAAAGACGCCATCCCTTCGTTGGCGCTCGGTTTTGCAGCCTCAACCGAGAATATCAAGACCGAAATTGCCCAGGTTTCGGCCCTGGTCAAGCAATACAACTGGCCGTTGCAGCAAGGGCGGCTCGACCCCGCGACCGGTATACCGGAGTTTGTCAGTAAAATGAAAGCCTCCGGGATGGATAAGATTCTCAGCGAGGTCCAGAACCAGTTAAACGCCTGGAAAAAGGCTAATGCGTAAATTGGATGTCGCCTGGTGGCCCTGCTCTAAAAGCCGCCAGGCGGCAAAATTGAGAAAAGATTTTACAGGAAACCCTACCGCAAGCCGGGCGTCCTTGCCCTAGATTTGAGGGGGGAAAGGAGACTCTATGGTACTCACCGAAGAACAAATCGAACATTTTTACCGGGAAGGGTACGTGCTGGTGCCGGGCCTGATACCGGTCGAAGCGGTCAACGAGGTCTTGAAATATGCACCGACTGAACTAAACGCCAATGGGTTCTGGGAACCTCGCGTTTTTGACCACAAAGACCCAATGAAAGACTTCCCTTTACACCAACTATTGGTCCACGAAAATATCGAGGGTGCCGTCCGGGAAATTTTTGGCTCCGCGCCCAGGGTCTATTACGGGATGCTGGCAGGGGTCCCGGCGCATGGTGGAAACGGCCTGCCCTGGCACCAGGACAACCAGTATCACCAGGTCCTGGGTGGGGCTTTGAATGTTTTTATCGCCCTGACCCCGGTTACCCCGGAAAAAGCCGGGTTATGGGTAGCCCCGCGCAGCCACCTCAATGGCGTCCAACCCTCCAAGATAAATACTTCGACTACCAACGGGCAGCGCGAGGCCCTCATCACGCCGGAAAATCCGCTCCAATTGCCCGCGATGGCGCCGGGAGACACCTGTATTTTCGACCGGAATATGCTCCACCGTTCGCTAAAGAATATGACTTCCGAAAACCGTTTTGCCTATGCCGCCCAGTTCCAGGCCGAGCATGCCCGCCTGGCGGCAACCGGCAAAAAAGACCCCAACAAAATGTTGCTTACCGACTTACGCAAAACCTGGCGGAAAAATGGAGTTGCCAGCGTTAGCTAAACACCTCCTATATTTTTTTGGATAAAAAAACCTCCTGGGGTGGACCGGTTGCTTTTGGACCGGAATTAGCCCAGGAGGTTTTTTATTTTTCCTCTTATAGTAATTTGACCCTATAGATGTCTTTGGGGAGACCTAAAAGCCCCTGTCGTCCTTTTTATGGGGCAGCCATATAGCTTTGTTTCCAGGCTTCCAGGGCTGGGGCTTTCCCAGAATCCAGTTGTTTCTGCCAGACTTCATCGGTTAGACGGTCCCCCGGTTTGACTGTAAATTCATACTGGCTATAGACCACACCCTCGGTTAAAATCACCTTACCGTTGACCTGAACCGCCGCATAAATAAGGTTAGCGCGACCTGTCCCTTCCTCCAGGACTTGCTCCAACCCGGTTGCCACATCTGCCACGACGGCACCGTCCTGCTGGTCCAGGTACTTCCGACCGCTGTTATCGGTAGCATCGGCGGCTTCCAGGGTAAGAAATTCAATATTAGCGCCCCAGTAAGCGATAAAGTTACGTTCAGCATCACTGAGAGTTTGCCCGGCCAGTTCTTTTTCAGCAATAGTTTTTAAGGTAAGGGCATAATCCTGTAACTTATTCAGGTCACCTGAGTATTGCTGGTCGAGCATTTTGCGTTGGGTCAGACCATCCCTGGTCATAGCCGCAAGGGCCGCAACCCGGCTGTAAAATTCCGGTTCGGGCTCTACAAAGCCAGTAGGAAGTTCTTCCGGCCCACCTCCGCGTTCGGCATAAACCTGTTTGGCATAGAGCAGGGTATCGTGTTTGAGTTCAGTCCAACTACCCAACCCCGCCACAAGCTGCTTATGTTGCCAGGCTACATTTTGCATAAAAGCCGGGTAACCCGCCCCTCTCACTTCAGTGTAAGGTTTGAGTAAATAAAGCCAGGACCAGTAAAGGTTCTGGGTCCAGGTATCGGTTGGAATTGCGGTTACCTGCTGCTGCACTTTTGTGAGCTGGGTCTTGTAATTGGCATAGGAAGTTTCGCCAAGCTGGTCCAACAACCTTCCGGCTTCCTGGCTACCCATAGCCGAAAAAACATCCAGCCCTTTTGGCAGGTCGCGGGGCTTGTCAAGAGTACCGACATTCCGCCAGACCAGGTTTTGAAATATAAATGCGTCCAGGGTAAACCGCTGACCCATCAGGCGCATCCCTTTAATCTGGGTCTCCTGGTCCTCGGTAATGTAAGTAATCATGGAATTTATCTTGGGAGGAGGCAAATTATTAACGGCTTGCTGGAACGAAGCCAGTTTAGTTTTGTCGGTAAAAGCCTGGGGATTATCAAATACGGTGTCGCCCCAGATTTGTTTCGCGACACCGGCATAGTCCAGGTAGGTCAGGTCGTCCGAAGTGCCGACAAAAAAAGCGGTTGTATCGTAGAGAAGTTTCCAGTAATCTCCGGCTTTCTGGCCGTTAGCTGTGCCGTTCAACAGGTCCTGGGTTAACAGCAAGGCCGCCTGAGTCTCACCGACGGACTTTGCCCGGAAAGTTAACCGGCCATACCACATCATTGCGCGGAAGTAATTTTTCAGTTCTTCGGATTTTGTATAGTGTCCCCTGGGGATATACTGGCTGTAATCCTCCTTATAATCACTTCCAAAGATAGGGCTGGCCGCCAAACCGGCCCCTGCATCAATTAGTTTGAGTTCAGCCTCCACCAGCGACCTGACAGGGACCGGGAGTGCTTGAGGTTGGAAATTTGTGGGGTCGGCCAACCGTGAAGCTACCGCGACAAAAGCCAGGGCCTGGGTGGTGGCGCTTTGGAGGTCTGTCCCGGTCAAGTTGTTATACTGTTTCAAAGAAGCATCAAGAAGGGCCTGGTTCAGCCCTTGCAGGTCCTTGATAAGGTAATTTGTTTCGGTTTCCCGCAGGATCTTATCAAAAAGGAGATGATAAACATTAGCGACACTATCCGTTGAAACAAAGGTTGGTATCTGGTCATACCGGAAGCTTTCATAAGCCTGATAGAATTGTTTAAACTCGGAAGGTGAAACCACGAAATAATTCTGAGCCAGGAGTTTACGTTGGTCTGCGCTCAACTTGAAATCGTTCAAATTCACAATATTACCTAAATCGGGGTTAACCGTATATTTAGGAAAAGAAGGAGTTTTGATTGAAATCTGAGCCGGTTGGTATTTTGCAAAGACGGGTTGGTAGCGCTGGATACTAACCGGAGCCGTTGTCGGCGCGGGAGTAGGGCTGGCTGCGGGTAAAGTTGGTGTAGCCTCGACCGGGGTAGCTGTTGCCAGGGCGGTTGTCGGGGCAACGGTTGTCGGCGCAAGGGTGGTAGGCGCAACGGTCGTTTCAGCCGCAGTGGTTGGAGCAACTGCTGTAGGAGTAAAGGTAGGCGCAGGTGTCGAGGTAGGGTTTTCCCCACAGGCTGCCAGGAGGCCAAGCAGGCACATTATTACCCAGGCAGCCGCAAATTTTTGTAGCTTTAGCATTTTAAAAAATTCCTTTCAGCCTTTATCAAGGATTTTGTTTGAAAAAGGCATAAGGTTGGCCCGGTATAAAGGCAAGTGAATAGTAAGAGCCCTGGGTGCTCCGGTACAATAGCTCATAACCCCAGCCGTTCCACTGCCAGACCGTCACGTATCGAGCGGGGGCATCCTGGGCGTCGTCATAATTTCCTTCTAGAACCACCAGTTCGTTATGGCCGTTTCCTTTGAAGTCGCCCAGGGCGAACTCCCGGATGGGGTCAGCCAGGGCCGACCCGGCCCAGACAGGCCGGAAAGCCCCGCGCCGCCAGCCGTAAACAAAAGGGTGACTCCTGTTTAATCCTTTGTCGTCAGGCCCGTTGCTCTTCCAGAGACTGAAAATCAATTCCGGCCGACCGTCTTCGTCAGCATCGCCAAAAGCAAATTGCTTTACCTGCCATTGGGGTGGGCTTTCAAAGGTGAGTTCCCAGCCAGACTCTACCGGTCTCCAGACGGTCAGGCGACCTTCTTTCAATTCAATTCGTTCGGGAGTGGTTTGCTGTTCGGCAAGGTTATTGTCCCCAGTGACGCGAGTGGTGCTATAACCTCCCTGGTCGCCGCTCAAATCCTGGACCTCGATTACCCGGTTTAAGGGGAGGTTAATTTTGCCAGGTTGTGAGGCATCTCGCTGGTAGGAAAGCCCTGGGCCGGTTGCCCAACCGGTGCCATTCCAATAAATAGCGGTTGCCTGGAAGGCCGAGGTTTTTCCGGTATTCTGGCTCAAAAGCCGCAGCCCTTGTTCTCGTTCCTGGTCCTGGAGGGCCCTGGGGCGGCCACCTTCTATTTTCAGGGGGATGGCTTCGGCGGAGGCTACCCCTCCTTTATCCAGCTTTAAATAGAGCCCGACACTTTCCTGGGTGGAAGAAGCAAAACGGTTATCAGGTAAAAAGGTTCCCAGGCTATAGGCAACCACCGTTCTGTGATTAATAACTTCAAAAGGACCTATCCCATCCGGTTGGAAACCTAAAATCAGGTCGGCCCCGGCTAACGAAGCCTGGGACACCCAATCCTGACGCCAATTAGAAGGGCCGGTCTTGTCACCGTCACGCCAGTGCAAAAGGACAATTACCACGTCTGCCTGTCGACGCGCTTCACGAATCCGGTTCAACACCTGGGAAGAATCGAACTGGGCCATGTAGAACCCGGCATTTTTATTGTCGGAAGCAATACCCTGGCTGGCCGAAACCAGGGCCAGTTTTAACCCATTCTTCTCAAAGTAAAGGGTAGCCTCAGGGTTCTCACCGGCTCCGGCTACCTCAATTCCGGCTTCATTTAAGCTCTTAACGGTCCTTAAAACACTATTTAAACCGTAATCAAAAGAGTTATTTCCTCCAAAAGCCAGAAAATTGAACCCGGCTTTCTTCAAGGCTTTTGCATAGCCCAGGGCGGCCTTGAATTGACTATCATTTTCAAGCGAATTTGTTTGGGAAGATGAATAAAGGGTAGAGGGAAAGGAATCAAGAGATGTTTCGAGACTTCCAAAAACCAAATCAGAAGACCGGGTTAACTCACCAGCCAGGGCAAATGGATAGTCAGGACTCCTGGAAGAATCTTCAGCAAATTTCTCCAAATCCTGGTTTATCGAAATTTCGCCAACCGAAAGCATATTAATCTCCGGTGTTATTTCAGAACTACTCAATCTTTCTGGCACGGGCAGGTTGAGTTGCAAAAGGACCGGGATTACAAGAAGTAGTGAAAAGATTCTCCCGGCCAGTTGAGCCATTCTATGATTCTTTATCACCTTCATTTTTGTTTCTTTTATTTCTTATGTTCGCAACTTTAGGGGGTCCGGCACTTACCTCCTGGCCAAAGACTTAACCGGTTTCCAGGGTCTGCCCCGATCAAGATTTCGCGGTAGGTTTGGTTGTGGCTCCCGGTAATGTATAAAACAATAGTCGAAAAGTTCCTTGGTTTGGAAGGTTCTATTTTCATAAACGCGCCAGGACCAGATAAAAAAGCTCATTTCTATTAAATATAATACTACCTATTTAAAGGCCCACCCAGTTTATTTTAAAAGGGGGAGGGGAAAAACAGGGTAAAATAATGCCTGGATTCTGTAAATGATTGCGAAATTTAATCTAGGCTATACATATTCATTTTTAATTTGAGTATCAAACACAGAAGTCAATGGCTATAGCCAGCACAACTTCACAACATTTTTCAACCGATTCTAAATCCACCCACTCAATGGCTCCATGCAAACCTTCCCCTTTAGGCCCAAACACCAGGGCCGGAATGTTGGCGGCATTTAAGAGGGCTGCATCGGTCCAACCGCTAAACCCAACCACATTTGCCGCACCCGTTAGCAGGTTGGACTGGGCAACTATACTCTGAAGGATGGGGCTCCGTGGGTCGACTTCAAGAGGCTCCCGCGAGAAAGTCAATTTGTAGGAAGCCTTAAAATCGGGATCGGCTTCGGAAAGGCCGGCTATTATGCCCGCTATTTCGGCTTTGACAATCGCATCTGTTTCACCGGGAAGAGTCCTTCGCTCCACCGAGAGATGGCACCGGTCAGGATAGGTTGACCATTCCTGGCCGCCGGTTATGAGCGAGGCATGAATAGAAGGGGTTCCCAGCAAAGGATGTGGAGGTTTGAGGGCCAATTTTCCCCCTAGCTTTTCGATTTCTACCAGGACTTTACCCATTTTTGCAATAGCATCTACCCCTGCCTGGGGCCTTGAGCCGTGTGCGGCCAAGCCAAAGGTTTCAATTTCAATCCAGACAAAACCTTTATGGGTAGAAACAATTTCTAAGTTGGTCGGTTCAGCAACCAGGGCCGCATCGGCCTGCCACCTGGCAACCAGGGCTTCGGTACCCAGACTGGCAAATTCTTCGTCCGCAACGGCTGCCAGGATAATATCCCCTGGCAAATTTAGCTTTTTAGCCTGGGCAGCAGCCAGCATGTAAGCGGCCAAGCCACCCTTGGTATCAAGCGCACCCCGGCCATAAAGCCGTCCGCCCGAAATCTCGGCCTTAAGTGGGTTTTGCATATTGCCCGTTCCTACCGTATCCAGGTGAGCGTTGAGCAGCAGGCTGCGACTTTTACCACCATCCTGGCCCTGCCCTCTGGCAATCGCAATCACATTGAACCTTCCGGGAGCAATTTCTTCAATGGTGGTTTCGAGACCGGCCTTTTCAAGCCAACCGGCTACAAACCTGGCAATGGCTAGTTCACCTGCCCCACCCGGAACAAGACTGGGGTTAACCGAATCTATTTCTACAAGTTGGGCTAATAAATCAGTCAGCTCTTTCATTTGAGGTTTCCTTTCGAGCTATTACATTCAGGGCGTTTTTATAAATTGTAAGGAGTGCGTTGTTCCCAAAAATCAATATGCGAACCTACCGCCAGGAGGTCTCCGATTGCGCCGTTAAAACTATTTCTGCTTCAGGCTTTAACAAAAAATGGGTAATATGTTACCCATTGTATGTTTTATCTAAAATGTTTTCAATATAGGCTGCTTCCGGTATAATGCGTTCTGCCAGGAGTAGGAGGTTTGCAGATATTTTTGCTGCAAATATATGGTTCAATTGGGGTTAATGAAATTTCCAATTCACCCTTAAAAAATAACCAACAAACAAATACGGTCAAAAAAGTTCATATGACGCAGATAAACCTAAATCAATTCGGCCCTGAAACTCAACCCATCCCTACAATTCAAAACCAAACCCCCCTATCTGGTGACAGCGGCGACGGTTATTTGAGACGTGAGAGAAGACGGACTTTACTTGGTATTGGCGCTACCGTTACTGCCGGTATTCTTTTCGGGGTCCAGGGTATCCTTGGAAAATATGCCTTTGACGAGGGAGCCAATGTACCGACTTTGTTAATGTTCCGGTTCATTATGGCTTCATTGGTAATCTGGGTCCTCCTGGGAATACTGGTATCTCGTAAAAAGGTAACCGGGTTACGCCAACCTTTAACCCGCCTGGCGGGTTTTGGTTTGTTAGGCTTATTGTGGATTTCTAACTCACTTTTCTATTTTTTGGCCCTTGAACTACTTCCGGCCAGCACAAATTCCCTTTTGGTTTTTGTATACCCGGCGTTAGTTGTATTGTGGTCGGTCCTGTTCTTTAAGGAAAAGCTCACCGCTCTGAAAGTTACGGCCCTGGCGTTGGCGCTTGGCGGTTGCTTTTTAACGGTTGACCCGGTGGCGGCTTTAGCCGTAACCTCCACTTTCAGTTTGGTAGGAGCCTTACTATCGCTGGCCTCGGCCTTGAGTAATTCCTGGTATGCTATCCTGGCCGGGAGAATTGGCCCCCAGGTACCAGGTATTATCAAAGCGGCTTATTCTTTGCCTGTAACGGCCATCTGTTTTAGCCTCTATCTAGTTGTAACAGCAAGCTTCAGCGAAAGTATGACGACCTGGGGATGGGTTTTATGCCTGGTGATAGGCGGTTTGACCGGCATCTCGATTTATCTTTTTCTCATTGGGGTGAGTCTTATTGGACCCAGCCGTACCGCCATCATTTCTACCAGTGAACCGGCGACAACGGTTATCCTTGGAACATTAATATTGGCCGAGTCGCTGAGTATAGTTAAATTGGTTGGCAGTCTTTGTATCTTTTGCGCCATAATAATTCTCAGCCGCCCCGGAAAGAATTAACCCTTTTATTGGTAAAAAAACCCGGCATTTTAAATTATGCCGGGTATGAAGAGAGCCTACATTTCCTGGTAGAAGCTAAACCGTCCCTGCCCCGGCTTTTTTCAAGTACATCTGCTCTTTTCCGTAAAAGCCACTGTTATAAAATAGAGCCGCCGACCCGTCCGGCAAGAGCAAAATATGTTGGCGCCACAGGTTAACCCCTTCCCCGTTTGCCAGGGCTTCCGGCGGCAAGTCCTCGATCCATTCAATCGGCTCCGGGTACCACTGCCAGTTTGTGACGGGCCATTCTTCATCGCAGTAGGCAAAACCTCCTAAACTGGGGGCCGGTTCCTCCCTGGCAATGGTTTTATCCTGGGGATTGGGGGCGCTCGGGGAAGCATTTATTATAGCAATCCAGCGATGTTCTTTGCCTGGCAGGATTTGTAACCCGCCAACCCAGCCGCTGGCCCAATGGCCGGTTTGCTGGCAGGGTTCAAGTATTACGCCAAGTTTTGTTACAGTCTTTTCAGTTAACCCGCGGGTTGCCACCCCCTGGGCCGAACCGTAAGGGCTTACGGCGCGTGCTTGAGCCTGGTGGGGATAACCCATATAGAAATAAAGCAATTCCTGGCGGTCAGGAAAATAATAGGCTGTTACCGCATCGACATGTTTGGCATCAAAGTCTGCCATCTCACCTGCCGAAATTATTAAATCTTCTTCTAGGGTCCAGGGTCCGGCCAGGCGCTCGGCCCTAGCTTGCTGGATAACTTTTCGGTTATCCCTGGTCAAGCTTACCGTGACCAGCAAATAATGGTCGTCAATTTTAGCCGGGTGGTTGGGCCGGTAAGGGTCCATCACGACCCAGGGCTTGTGGGTACTCCCGCCCGGTAAAGCTTCCGGGTTGGTAAAAACCAACGGCCCTTCAAATTGCCAGCTTCCCGGGCCTATTTCGGAGGGGTCTCCAAGGTGAATGGCCTGACCGTGACCGGGTGGGTCCGAGAATAAAATCATGCGCCAATTGCTGATTTCCTCGTCCCAGACAATGCAGGGGTCACCCATAACGTGGGAACCAGCCCCGCTTTCATTGCGAGGTAATACCAGGCCCTGCCTGGTCCAGTTTTGGATCAAGTCTTCCGCTAACATTATTATCCTTTCAAGGTTTAAGGTTTTATTTTTGTCCGTGAGATAGGTACTGTTCAACTAACCGGTTCTGGCTCACCCTTTTTCACCTCAAACTTATTTCATTATCAACAGCCCCAAGTTGCAATAAAGTAGCCCGGCGGGCAGCGGTCAAACCGATAGCACCGCTGATATTCACCCCCTCATAAGGAAACCAGTCCCGGTAAGCCGCCGCAACTTTGCCACTGCTAAGGTCCCATAATTTAATCAAGCCGCCCTCCCCGGCGCTAAAGGCAGTTGTGCCACCTGGCATAAAGGTGACTGAGGCGACAAACCCTCCGTGGTTTAGAGTCGTTAATTCTTTGTTTTGATTAATATCCCACAAACAAATGGTGCCATCATTGCTACTACTCAGCAAAGATGGAGGGGCAGCCTTGTCGGGATTAAAAGCTAACGACCAGAGAATACCCTGGCTCCCCTTATAATTCCGCGCCGGTTGGTCGAAATCAACAGTTGACCAGACATTGATGGAACCCGGATACCTGGCACAGGCCAATAACTGGCCGGTTGGATCGTAAGCCATGTAGCCAATCGGTATATCTTCGTTGATAGGTTCCAGGCTTTTCTTGAGCTGGAAGGTAGTGGTATCCCAGAGTTTTACAATCCCATCGGTTCCACCACCGGCAATTGTTTCCCCATCCGGACTAAAAGCGATTGCTGAAACAACTCCTTTACCATCCAGGACCGCCAGAAGTTCGCCGGTGATAGTTGACCAGAGCCGTATAGTGCCATCTGCGCTCCCGCTTGCCAGCATTCTACCGGAAGGGTGGAAAACCACCCGCATAACCACATCGGTATGTCCGGTGAGGGTAAGGCGGGCTTCTTGCTGACTTTGTTCTTTGGCCCTTGACAAAAGCCAGAGTTTGACCCGGTTGTCCATGCTGCTGCTGGCAATCTGGTTTCCATCCGAGCTAAAAGCCAGCGAAAAGATAGGGCCGGTATGCCCTTTCAGGACACTGCATGGCGTGTAGGGTTTGGCCATTGCATCGTTGGTGGTACTCGTCAAAGGCCAGACCAGCGCGCGGTTGTTGCTGCCGGTACCGGCCAGGTAGGTCCCAGCGGGATTAACAGCAACCGAGTAAATCACGTTAGTATGGCCGTGCAAAGTCGAAAGGCATTCTCCCTGCAATACCGACCACAAACGGACACTCCAATCACTACTGCTGCTGGCAAGGGTAGTGCCGTCCCGGCTAAAAGCCAGGGCCACCAGGGGTGCGCTATGCCCGGCCAAAGTCAAATGTGGTTTGTTATCCGCGGTTCCCCACAATTTGATGGTCTGGTCCACCCCCCCGGTGGCAAGGGTAGTCCCATCCGGGCTAATCTTAATAGCCTGGACCGCCCCATTATGACCATTAAGAATTTGTAGCTCCTGTTGTTCCGGGACTGACCAGACACGAAGGGTGCCGTCAACCCCACAACTGTAAAGTAGCTGTCCATCTTTACTAAAAGTAACCCCACAAACAATCCCCTGGTGACCTTCCAGGCTTGCAATAGACTCTAACTTTGTTGACTGCAACCCGATTTCCCAGAGCCGGATGGTGCTATCATAGCTGCCGCTTGCCAGGAGTTGCCCGTCCGGGCTAAAAGCAATGGTCCAGACATAACCGGTATGGCCTTCCAGGGTTGCTAAAAGCCCACCGGTCGCTACCCGCCACACTTTTATTGTTTTATCCTCGCTACAGCTCGCCAGGAGGCGTCCATCAGGGCTAAAAATAACAGATTTTATGACACCCTGGTGACCTTCTAAAACCTGTAAAGTATCTCCGCTATAGCCGTCCCACAACCGGATAGTATGGTCATAACTGCCGCTTGCCAGTAAAAACCGTCAGGGCTATAAGCCACCGAACTAACCTGGTCAGTATGACCGCGGCATTCCAGGAACAGGGAGTACCCAAACCCTTTGGAATGTTCCTGGATTTGCCAGATATTTATAGTCCCGGCCATGGTGCCGCCAGCCAGGAATTGGCCTTCCGGGTGATAGGCCAGGTCGAGTATGGAATTAAACCCTTCTGTAAAAGTAGTCCGGCTCAGGTCGGAACCGGCAAGGTTCAGGTTGTGTACCTCGATACCCGCAAGGTAAGCCTGCCATAAATTTAACCTGGAAAAATCCCAGCCTTGCAAGTCGGTGCCCCGCGTTACCAGCAAATTCAAAACGTTACCACCGGCATAACCCTGGTCTTCCAGGGAGAGAAGCTGTAAACGCTGTAAGAGTTGTCGCAGATAGGTTTCAATTTGATTCCCCCCTTTTTGAAGCCCTGTTAGCAGGTCTAAAAGGGGGTGCATAATAATGCGCTGCTGGGTTTGCCGGACATAATCTTTAGCCTGACCTTTTACCAGGGCAAATTTGATCATAAATTGGAGTGGCTGGGAATTAAGGATTTCCTGGTAGATACCCTCAATTAACCTGCTGGTAACATATTCCATAACAACCGGTTGTTGGGTATATTCATTTCCCTGGGCGCTGCGCTCAAGCAGACTCCGGCGCCGCAAGCTTTCCAGGGCTTCAAGTAAAGTTCGCCGGTTAGTCGTGGGAGAATATAAATTATTTTCCAGGGTTAAAAGGTTTACCGGTTCGCGCTCAACCGCCAGCCAGTACATCAGGTCCTGTTCCAGTTCGCTTAAACGATTGAATTGCCCGTCCAGGAGATAACCAACCTCACCAAAAACGGCGGTCTGGTTGGAAAGAAACAACCCGATACTACCACCAAAGGTTTCGCGGACGGTTTCACTTACTATTTTGAGAGCCAGTGGGTTTCCACCATAAAGTGTGATGAGATTATCCCATTCCTCCCGGGTACCGCTTAATTCCCGGTCTTCCAAAATTTCCTGAAAATCTTTCTGATCAAGACCTTTAAGGCGCAAAGTCCGAACGGGGGAGGTTCTGCCTTCAAGGTCACTCAACTCACGCGGTTTTTCACGGCTGGTGAGAAGCAGGCAGCTTTGATGTTCGGTTTCCGCGATACGGCGAATAAGTTTGCCGTAATCGGCGTAATTGTCACGGTAACGGCCTGACTCGACTTCCCCTTCCAGGAGAGTATCAAGGTTATCCAGGATAAGCAGGCATCTTTTTTGGCGTAAAAGTTTAATTAAGGCAGAAATAGCCTCATTCGGGTTGGCCGGTAAGGTGGTAAGCAACTGGTCGGATAGGAAACTAAGGGAGGAGGCGAGAAACTCTTGAAAAGGAGGTGCGCTACGTAGCGAACGCCACAGGAGGTAGTCAAAATGTGAGGTTAATTCCTGGCCTATTTTGATTGAAATCGAAGTTTTCCCAATTCCACCCATGCCCAGGATGGTAATTACCCGGCATTGTCCGGTTTCATTTAACCAGCCGGCCAGTTCACCAAGTTCCAATGAACGCCCCGAAAATTTGGAGACACCGGGGGCTTCACCCCAATCCTGGTTCGGGATAAGCCCATACCTGGCAAAAGCCTTTGTTGACGGGGGGCTCGAACTAACGCCTTGGGGCGGAGTATCAGACTTAGAAGGAGCAAGGACTTTAGCAAGCCATTTCTCATCAAGCAGGAGTTTTTGATGAGCCGCGTGCCACAGTGCACGAATTTCCTCGGCTTCCCTGCCGCTTTCAAACCCCTGTTGGGTTAAGCCGAGCGTAATAAGCTCTTTGAGGTGAGAAGGTTTGGGATAACTGCTTCCATCTTCCCATTTTGCTACCGCCCGGCGCGAAACTCCCAGAATCTCGGCCAGGCTTGCCTGGGTAATCCCGATAGAAGTGCGAAGATTCTGCATCATTTGTCCAAAGACATAATCCCGGTCAGGGTAAATGGGTTGCGACATTTTCTCACTCCTACTGGTATATATCAAGCAGTTTTAAGTTATAAACTTGCTTTTAATTATCCCGCTGTAAAGAGAATATTTGATTACGGTCAGTTTGTTAAATACTTTTGCTTTAATCCTTGTAAACTTGTGAGAAACATTTTCTCCAAACTCTCTTTTCGAGCCTTGTCGAGAAAACTATGCCTGATAGGGTTCAGTAAAATTTGGTCGATACTTTCCAGGTCGAAGCCGAATTCACCAGAAAGCAGGGTCAATTCGCGGGTCAAAGTAGTGCCGAAAAGGGCTGGGTCATCACTGTTGACCGAAACCGGTACCCCCGCCGCCATTAGATGAGGTAATGGATGCTGGTCCAGGTCTGGATAAATGCCTAGAAGTAAATTGCTGGTAGGATTAATTTCAAGGGGGATTTGGCGTTCAGCCAGGTATGCCACCAGTTGGGGGTCTTCAATCGAGCGTACGCCGTGACCGATGCGCTCGGCTTGCAAATAGTTTAGAGCATCCCAAACACTGGCAGGTCCAACAACTTCCCCGGCGTGTGGTGTGCTATGCAAACCTCCCGCTATGCCTCTTGAAAATTGGTGTTGGAAAAGTTGGGGTGGAAAACCCGCTTCCTGTCCGCCCAGGCCCAGGGCTATAACGCCTTCCTCTTTTCCTTCAAGGGCTACCCCTACCGTGTAATCTGCCAGGGCATTTCGCATTTCGGCATCCTCGATTCCTCTCGAAATATCGAATACCCAGTTAATTTCCAGCCCCATCTTCCTGGCTTTTTCACGCCCTCTGGTTAAACCGTCAAAAAAAACCTTCTGGCAAATTCCTCGATTGTAATGCGTGCTGGGAGTAAAGGTTACTTCGGCATATTTGACATTTTGAGACACCAGTTCTTCGGCCAACTGGACGGTGATTAGCTCGAAATCGTCCGTCGTGATAAGGCAATTGGATAAGGTACCGTAAACGGTCACAAAGGTTTTGAAATCCCGGAAGATGAACCATTCCGAAAGTTCAGCCAGGGTGATTGCCGGTAAATTTACACCGTTTCGCTCGGCCAGCTCTAGAATTGTAGCAGGCCGAATTGCCCCTTCCAAATGAAGGTGTAATTCCGCTTTGGGCGCGGCGGTTATATAGTCTATTAGCGACAAAATAATCCCTTAAATAAATGCATAGACTTGAATCAGGTTGAAATGATTATAACCTACTTCGTTGCTGGATGTACTTTACAATCCTAATTGAGTTAATTCATTTTCCTGGCCTGGAAGAAGCCTGGGTATTTAATAAGAATCATGGCCGTGATTGTTACCGGTAAGATTACAGTTGCAACCTGGGGCGGATTAGCCGCCCTGGTTAGCCGGATTGCCCTATACTATGCAGGTGTGGTTGAAATGGGGTTGAAAAATAGGTTGGCAATTTGGAAAGGATAATGTCTATGCGTTTTATTGTTCTGGGTGATATGCACTACAACGTTCCTACCGGTCCCGGCCTGAAAACCAGCCGCGATATTTTCTTCGGGGGTCTGTTCGAGCAGATAGCTGCCCGCACCCCTGACCTTGTCTTCGCTATCGGTGACACCACCGATACCGGTATAATAGCCGAATTGAACAGCCAGACTGCCCTGGCCCAGCGGTTCGGGATAAACCTGGTCCGCCTGATGGGCAACCACGACTCCGATACGCTGGAAAAGTCTGAAATTGCCCCTTTCTTTTTAGGTGACCACCAACCGGTGAACGAGGACGCTGTATACGCCTGCTTCGATTCTGATGCTACCCGCTTTATAATGCTGGATACAACCCGTTCCAGGTCACCCGACAACTGGAGTGGGGTGGTGCCGGACAGCGAGTTGGCCTGGCTTGCCGACCGGATAGAGGAATACAACCGGACAACTTCCCTCCGCCACCTGGTAGTGATGGGTCACCACCCCCTTACCAACACAACCGACCGGAGCGACATCGAGTGGCTTAATATTGATAACAGCGAGGAAGTCCGGGCCATTTTTAATAAACTGACCCGTACCCCCGGCCTTTATATTAACGGCCACAACCACACCAACAGCCTGGCCGGACCTGACGCCTACGGTTGGCATTACGCCCAGATGGGAGCGCCCCTGGCCTGCCGCAGCTACGGAATGTTTGATATTGACGAAAATGGCATCCGTTTCGAAACGGTGGATATTGACCTGGGCGACCCTGAATTTAACAAGGCCTATGTAACGACCCGCATTTCTATGGGCGATGTTTTCAATTATTACCCTTTTGAAGTTATGTATGGAGGGTCAAACGACCACCGGATGGAAATTCCCGCTTCTAAACCGGTTTCCTAAATAGACCGGATTGGTGCCGGTTCAACCGGAATGGGGGGAAGGTTACCTGCTACCATCCAAAAGGCCGGGATTGGATATCGAATCCCAGAATTTCCAAAATTTAAGAAATATTAGCAACCAATTTGTAAAATTTGAGGGAGAATTGACAATGAATTGGACCAATCAGGTGGCAATTGTTACCGGTGGCGCGTCCGGTATTGGTGCCGGGACGGTTCGGGAGCTTGCGGCCAGGGGAGCCAACGTGGCAATCTTTGATATTAACCAGGTGACAGGAAAAGTGTTGGCTAACGAGCTAAGTGAGACAGGCCCTCTATGCGCGTTTTATGCGGTGGATGTCTCAAACGAAGCTTCATGTTTTGAGGCGGTTGACCGGGTTGCCGAAACTTTTGGTCATATAAATATATTGGTCAATGATGCCGCCAGCTTTATTTCCAGGGGTCTTGATGTGACTACCGCGGATTGGGAACACAGCCTGGGAGTTAACGTGCGCGGCTATTCCAATATGGTACGGGCCTGCTACAAGTACATGCAACGAGATGGTGGTGGGGCTATTGTGAATCTCGCGAGCATTTCAGGTTATATAGCGCAGCCTAACCGCTGGACTTATAACGCCTGTAAAGGGGCTATTCTATCTTTGACCCGGTGCCAGGCGCTTGATTTGGCTGGGGCCGGTATCCGGGTTAATTCAGTCAGTCCCGGCTGGATTTTGACACCTGAAGTTGAAAAAGCTCTTGGGGATAATCCCCAACAAAAACTTAAAGAATGGGGTGATTACCATATATTGCGGCGGTTGGGTGACCCGGTCGAAGTAGCCCGCGCCATTGCCTTTCTTTGCAGCAGCGATGCCAGCTTTATAACCGGGGTCGACTTGCCGGTAGACGGCGGCTACCTGGCGATAGGACCGGAAAAACACGGTGGTACTTCAGAGTTTGCCGGTTCAATTTAAAGGAGGTTCCCCTTCATACCTGAATTTCCCATAGTTAGCTCGCATTAACATCTCTGGGACCCGGACCACTTCCGGCTGAACTGGCTCGATAGTAACCCGCGTTTAAACAAAAAAATGCCCTGGCAAAGTATTACGAGGTGGCTTTCACAGGACCGTGCCAACTTCCAACTTGTTGTCCGCCTACCCACAAACCTTTCATTGTGCCATCCCAGGTTCTGACTATGTGGGCCCATTTTCTTTCATCCAGGCGCAGGCCCGTATGAAGGTAACTCTCTTTAAGGTCGAGAAAGGAGTTCAGAATACCTGCTGGACGGGCCAGGGTCTGGTTGGCACCCTTGCGGTTGGTTATGTGGGTTCGGCCAGTTTCTTTGGCCTGCCCAGAATCTTGCAATCATTGCAGTAGCATTACCCGCATATTGAATTAGAACTTATCGAACTTGAAACGGATGAACAGGTCGAGCAACTCATCAAATACCGGATTAATGTAGGGCTTTTGGTTCGCCGGTAAACGAATAAAAATCCAAATTCGTTGTAATTCTCCAAGACAATTCCCTTTATTTTAAGTATAATTTGCTCGCTGCTCACCTGGAACTGAGGATGAACTTTTCAAGGTAATTAAATTCTAAATTTTTATAAAATAGCTTAGAAATCGGAGTAATAATGCTGGTACGTGCTACCCAGGTCAACAAATATTATGGAGGAAACCTGGTTTTTGATAACCTGGATTTTGAGATTAATAAGGGAGATAAAATTGCCCTAATCGGCGAGAATGGCAGTGGCAAATCCACTTTGTTCAAGATTTTGTCAGGTAAACAACCTCCAGATTCCGGTACGGTGGTGGTGTCGAAGGGAGCAACTATTGATTATCTGGAACAAGAACCGCATATAAATCCTTCTGACACGGTCATTGATGTAGTAATGGAAGCCGACCCCCACATAGTTAAGCTTCATAAAAAGCTTGAGCACCTTGAAGCCAGAATGGGCGACCCTGAGGTCGGGGCTGACCCGGATGAATTTCAGGCAGTTTTAGACGAATACGGTTTGCTGCAAGGTCAGTTCGAGCAGGCCGGTGGCTACAATTACGAAGCAAAAATCCGTTCGGTCTTGCGCGGCATCGGTTTTAGCGAGGAACAACTCACCCAACCTGCCAGCAGTCTGAGCGGCGGGGAAAAGAAGCTGATTGGTCTGGCCCGTTTGCTGGTAAAAGAGCCCGAACTGCTTTTATTAGACGAACCGGATAACCACCTCGACCTGAAAGCTAAAGAATGGCTTGAACAGTACATATTAGCCCACGATGGGGCCGTTGCCACTATTTCCCACGACCGGTATTTCCTGGACCGATTTATAAACCACATCTTTGAGCTCGAAGACGGTAAAATTTATGAGTACCACTGCAATTATTCCGGCTTTCAGGAGGCCAAGCAACGCCGCCTGGAAAAAGAAGCCCAACTTTACGAAATGCAAAAACGCGAGCTAAAAGAACTTGAAAAAACGGCCCGGAGGCTAAAGCTTTGGGCTTCCCTTAATTTGAAGTTTGCCGGTAGGGCCCAAAATAAAAAGCGGCAGCTTAATGTGCGCCGGGCCGAATTACAAAACACTCCAAAACCGGTGCTTAACCGGAACACGGTGGAGCTTGAATTCGGACAGGAGGAACGCAGCGGTAAATTAGCCTTACAATTAAAAGATGTCTCGCTGAATTACGGAGACCGCCCTCTATTCGCTCCCTTCGACTTGACCATCCAGTATGGAGAAAGGATTGGTTTGGCCGGACCGAATGGTAGCGGTAAAACTTCTCTTTTCAGGTTAATCCTGGGTGAGGAAACACCAACGACAGGTAGTATCCGGTTGGGTGCGCGCGTAAAGGTTGGCTATTATTCGCAAGAACAACAAACCCTCGATTTTAGACAGACCCCGGTTGATTTTGTCCGGTCAATTCAACCTATGGTAGACGAAAAGGCAGTAGCCCTACTTAAGGGTCGTCTTTTACTTGATTACGAGGAGTGTTTTACACCGATAGGCCGGTTGAGCGGTGGTCAGAAAAGTCGTTTACAACTGGTAGGACTCGGTATGAAAGGGATCAATTTTCTACTGCTAGACGAACCTACCAATAACCTGGACATCCCTTCAATGATTGTTTTGGAGGATGCCCTTTTGGACTTTGAAGGTACTATCCTGGTTATATCCCACGACCGCTACTTTTTGGACCAGGTTGTTGACAAAATCGTAGCTATCGAAAATGGACAGGTTAAGGAATATCCGGGTAATTTCACCGACTTTTACGATAGAACTGCCGGGAAAGTTGATATGGGTCGGCTGAATATGCCAAAACAAACCAGGTAAAGCTTTTTCAACAATCATTTTTCTCGGTTTTAAATTTTTTTATCATTAGCTCTTTTATTACCATTTAAGAATTTCTTGGGATATGTAGCCAATTATTAAATTTTGCTTTTGAAATTTTTCCAAAGCCAAAAAATTGGCTTTTTCTTATCAAAAAAGCATAACAAATTGTTATTTATTAATCTTTAATAAATGGCGTTGTGTTATACTGGTATGAGACTCTTATTTCAAGTCAAGCTGCCTCAAAATTTCTAATTTAACATTGTTTAATAAAATTTTAGAACGGGTATACAATGCTTAAGCCTCAGTTTGGTATGCAAACTTTTCCGGGCAACCTCTTTTTTTCAGCCAGGAAGGGTTTTATTTGGCTTGTGATTAGCCTCTTAATTACATTTATATTTCTATCTGGCAGTCAGCTTTTAGAAAATCAAAATTTTAACTCATATACTTCGCGAGAAAGTTTAATTAAATCTTTTCCCGAACTTGCTACCCAGTTAAATTCCCCTGAAAAATTAACCTTTTCAACTCAAATCCAGGATACAAATAGCCAACCTTACAACGGCCTAAAAGGGCAAACTTCTGATTCAGGTGATACTTTAGCGGCCTTTTATCCAGAAAATTATCAACGCCCATTTGTAATGGAAGCAACCGGAATAAAAGCCACCCTGCAACCCTTAGGTGCAAACCCGGCCCAGGTAACGGTTGATGAGGGTATGGCAGTATACCGGGGGGCTTATGCGAAAACGGACAGCTTACACCTGGTTACTGGCGGTCAAAGTAAGGAGATTTTATTACTTCACGACCGGACAGCTCCGACCCAATTTGAATACAATCTAACTATTCCATCCGGCACCACTGCTCGTCTGGACGGTGACAGCGTTGCCATTTTTGACGCTAGTGGAAAAGGTCTAAGAATAATGCCACCCTGGTTGGTGGATGCTAAAGGTCAAAAGCATGCCGAAGAGAACGTTATCCGCTGGGAAATGCGGGAACCACCAGTTCTTCAGGCTGATGGAGCACAATCCATAAAATTAGTGCTGGCGTTGTTCCCGGTTAACCTGGCTTATCCGCTAGCAATTGACCCTACGTGGTCGCTAACTGTCAGTATGCAAGCCCAACATTATTTTCAAACGGCCACCAGGTTACAGGATGGGCGGGTCCTGGTGGTTGGAGGCCTTCAGGACAGTTGTGGTTGTGCCACCAGCCTTGCCGAAATTTATAACCCAAAAACCATGACCTGGGCCAGGACCCTCAAGCCGATGGGACAACCAAGGTACCTGCATACGGCAACCCTTTTAAAAAACGGGGAGGTTTTGATTGCCGGGGCCGGTTACACCCCTAACCCAACCACCGCCGAAATCTATAACCCAACCAATAATTCCTGGCGGTATACCGGAAATATGCACGCTCCCCACATTGGTGGTACTGCCGTGTTACTTCAAGATGGCCGGGTCCTGATTTCCGGGGGTGACGATAGTATAGGCCACAGCGACTCAACAGTTGAAATTTATGACCCGGCGACCGGTATCTGGAGTTTAACGTCCAGCCCGCTTGTTCAAGACGAAAATCATTATGCAAGTATTACCTTATTGAGTAACGGGAAAGTCCTTTGGTCCGGGGCAGTCCATACCTATGTCGATAACAACGGACATCACCTCGGTCCCGCTGACCCGGAAATATACGACCCTCAAACCCAGGTCTGGACAGCGCTACCAGCAAATGGTCTTCACGGGGGACGGGGTTTCTTATTAAATGATGGACGGGTCATTTTTACCAGTGGTGAAATTTACAACCCTGCCAATAATTCGGTGGTTCAGCTTCCCTATCAAAGTAACCAGGGACCAACCAGGTTGGGAAATACCCTGCTTTCAGATGGTCGTTTAATGATCACCGGAAGTGATTCAACGGTCACTTCGGCAGTTTTAATATATGATCCATACAAAAATGCGACCTATTCTGCCCCCTCTATGAGTTACGCAAGATCCTCTCATACCGCCACTTTGCTTAATAACGGAATGGTCCTGGTAGCGGGTGGATTGGGCACTGCCAATTCGGCTGAATTATATAATCCGTCCGGGGTAGGTAATACTTCTCTGTCTCTTTCTGTATCCAGTTCCCCTGGATTTATTGGTTCGCCGGTAACAATAACTGCCGCAATTGCTTACAGCGGTGGGGCCACCGGTACCATTACTTTTAAGGATGGTAATAATGTGCTGGCAACTGTACCTGTTACCAATGGCGGGTCAGCCTCTTTTACCACCTCAAGCTTAAAACAGGGTGCCCATAACCTGGGCGCAGTCTATAGTGGTGATGCCTATTCAAGGGGAAGCACAGCGCCAAACCTGGCTCTTTCGATAATTCCACCAAACGTTACGGTAAATCTTGTTACGAACAATAACCCTACAATTTATAGTGAGGGGGGCTCATTAACCGCGCAATTTACTACAACGGATAATAGCACCGTTTGTGAAGGAACCATTACCTTAAAAGAGTCCGGGATTGCAATTGATTCCAAAGAGGCTACTTGTTCTAATGTTTATTTTTCCGTTCCTGTAAATACCACGCCCTTAAGTGTCGGCACGCACAATTATACGGTGGAATATTCGGGTGGGTATGGTCACTCCCCGGCTACTTCGAATGTAGCCCAGGTGGTTGTTCCAAAAATAGAGACGCGGGCTACCTGGACAGATTTTAATTATTCCAGCCCCCCAATGACCTATACCCTTGGTCAAGAGGTCCATTTAACGGGTAAGGTTGTAACATATACCGGTTATGACCCAAGATTGTATCTTCCACCCTTTTCAGGGACAGTTGATATAACCGACACTACCGGTTTAATTGGCACTGCCAATGTCCAAAATAATGGAGATTTTGCCATTAACCTGACAAATCTAAGTGTCGGCTCTCACTCGTTTTTTCCGAAATATAACGGAGATTCTAATTACACCTCAAACGCTTATTTTGCCGCGAAAATTGATGTTATCAAAGCCGGTAGCAAAATTATTCTCAATTCGCAAAATAACGCTACGGTAGCGGGACAAACCGTAACATTTACGGTGCAAGTACGACCAGATGGACCAGCCCAGGTAACCCCTGGTGGCTCGGTTACCCTTAAAGAAGGAAGTACCACCCTGGGTACAATAAACCTCGATAATTACGGTACCGGCTCCTTCGCAACAGACTTTGCCCTGGGAAATCACCAGATAACCGCTGAATATTCGGGAGATAGTAACCTGAACCCGGTTGTTTCGGATCCTTTGACCCAACAGGTCGTAGAGCTATGTTCAGGCCAGGTAGTATCCCTGGGAGATGATAACGGGCAGGCTGATACTTGCGGGACCCTATCTTACGCTTTGCTGAAAGCTTCCCAACAACCAACCGGGGCTGACCCTTTCTTGATAGGTTTTTCTACTCCGGTTATAACCCTGACCACACCGCTGGGTGTAATTTCTAACAATAATGAGGTGAAAATCAATCTTAACGGTGGCTGCCAGGTTTCGGAGGGACGGGGTGTGCCGGGGGTAAAAATTGTTAAAGGAGTTGGGGCCGGTGCAACAGCCCTGACACTTGGGAGCAATGTAACAGTCAACGGTTTCGGGATAACGGGTTTTGACGGTTGGGCGATTGAAGCTCAGGGCAGTGGAAATCAAATTAATTGTAACTGGATTGGTACCGCTGACGGTTTAACAGCAGGTTCTGATGGTGGTGGTATCCATTTAATGGGGAATAATAATATCCTTGGCCTTGCGGGTGATGTAGCCTCTGGCAACCTTATCGGGGGTAACAACCAGGCCGGTCTTTTAATCGAAGGCGCCAGTTCTGGCAACCAGGCTTATAACAACTGGTTCGGCTTAAAATCTAACGGAACAGGCTCCCTGCAAAACCTGGTTGGCAACCTGGTAATCAATACAGGTGGCCAGTTAAAATTAGGGCAGGGCAACCGCTTGCAAAGATAAAAGGTCGTGACCTTCACCAATTTATACATTAACCATCTCCCCTTAAGCACTCCGGAATTACTTCGGTTTGAATGGCCCGGCAAAAGCCGTTTGAAAAAAAGGTGTTGCATCACTTTTGTGGAGTATGCGAAGACGAGTTTCGTCAGGTACACTAATCACGAAAGGACAACTATAGGCCATAAAAATAACCACAAACAGAAAGTATATACCGCCGATTTCAAACGAGAAGCGGTTAGACCCCTCGAAACTAGCGGCTAGAGCGGTGCCCAGACGCCCAGGAATGGGGTATCTCTGATGGCAGTTTCTACACCTGGCGCAAGCAATTGGCCGAACAAGGTGAAGAAGCATTCCCAGGCAAAGGCCATCAGGCCTCGGCTGAGGAAAAATTACGCCATCTTAAGGCCAAGAAAGAAAGGCTGCGCCAGGAAAGGGATGTTACCCCTGCGGGGTAAAAAGCCATAGCGATATTCAGCCAACCGCCAGGCCCGAAGAAAAATTCCATTTTATCGAGGGGCAACGAAAAGAATTTCCGGTTCGAGGGCTATGCGAAGTGCTAGAGGTAAGCAAGAGTGGTTACTACGGCTGGCGTAAACGGCAACCGAACTGTCGAAAGAAAGCTCTTGTTTCCTGTTGGAGGCGTAAGAAACGTAAAGTGGTTACTACTGATAGTAATTACAACCAGCCAGTAGCGCCAAACCGAATGGATCGGGGTTTCACGGCTGCCGCTCCCAATCAGAAATAGGCAGGCGATATACGATATTACAGGTATGTGGACCGAGGAAGGTTGGCTGTACCTGCCTGCTCTGGAAGATCTCTATTCAAGGCGGATAGTGGGCTGAGCCATGAACGGAATGAGAATAAAGTAGTTAGAGGAAAAATCGCCTGTTGCTGCCCTTCTAACACCTTGTTAAAGGTTCAAACCTTCAGCCGCCAATCCACTATTATGAATAGGATGGAAACCCAACTTAGGCCAACAGCGATGTCTTTGCAAGTACCTAATTATTCTCAGGTAATTGTTATTCCCTACAGATTGAGCTATATTATAAACAATCTTGGAATCTAAAGGTTCCTTTTTTATTTTGGCGAAAATGCATCTTAAATTAACTTCTAACCTGATCGTTAAATTAATTCTTACCGGAACGGTTTTTATATTATATTTGTGAAACTTTTAGTGAAACCTTATAAACCTCTATGTCCATTCAACAATTTAGGGATTTAGTAAAAGATTACCGGCGTGCCACTGGATATACTCAGAAGGCCCTGGCAGAAACCCTGGGATTGCACCAGCAGGTGCTCAGCCGGAAAATGAGTGGTATCGGGCCATCCATGCTAACCCACCCTGAGATTAAAAAGATTATTCAGACCCTGGCCGAATGGAAAGCCATTTCTTCCCAGGAGCAAGCTAACGAACTTCTTACCCAGTTTGAACTCAAAGCCAATATTTTTAGTGACGAAGAATGGGACAGGTTTCCCTTAAACGAACTCGAAAAGACCGAGCCTGCTTCCACCTTGCCGCTTGTTTGGACACCTCCGTCCCTGACAACCTGCAAAACAACATCCCCTTACGATTCCTTTCGCTTCAACAATTTACCAGTTCAGTTAACCAGCCTGGTTGGACGTGAACCTGAGGTGGCCCGTATCGGCCACCTCTTAGGCTGTACAACCAATCGTCTTCTAAGCCTTATCGGGCCGGGTGGTTGCGGCAAAACCCGGCTGGCTGTCGAGGTAGGCCGGGTCTATAATTGTAACTTCAAACAGGGAGTCTGTTTTGTGGACCTATCGGAGGTAAATGAGACCCCCTGGGTTGGAACAACCATCGCCAAGGCTCTCGGCCTTAACCTGACTACCATTACCAACCCGGTTCAAATTCTCAAAGAATTTTTGCGTGATCAGCAGGTTTTACTTATCCTCGACAATTTCGAACACATAACCGGGGCCAGCGGGTTACTGGAAGAACTGTTAAAAGCCGCGCCCGGTGTGAAAATAATGGTAACAACCAGGGTGGTCCTTCACCTATATGGTGAGCAAGAATTCGCTGTGCCTCCCCTTGATTTGCCAGGACCGGATGAACCGGTTGACAACTTTAATTACTCCAAATTTGACGCTATCCGGCTTTTTGTCGAGCGGGCCAGGGGTGTCAAGCCCGATTTCGAGGTTGATAGCGAAAATGCCACCTCCCTGGCTAAAATTTGCAGCCTCCTAAATGGCATACCCCTGGCTCTCGAACTCGCGGCAACCAGGGTCAAAGTGTTGTCCTTACCGGTTTTGCTTGAACGACTGACTACCCAGAAACTCGATGTACTGAATAATGGAGCGCATAATTTACCCCACCGTCATAAAACTTTGCGTAATACCCTCGAATGGAGTTTCTACTTGCTCAACCCAGATGGGCAACAATTATTCAGGGGCTTAGGTATTTTCAGAGGGAGTTTTTCGTTGGAGGCAGTTAATTACGTGGTTGGTAAAGTGCTGGAAAAACCCACTTACGAAGACAAATTTGCTTTGGATGGTTTGGGAGATTTACTGGATAACAGCCTCATAATCAGGAGCGAATTTAATAAAACTGCTTTTGGTTTTGATTTGCCTGCCGGCAACCTGGTTTCCTCATCACGTTTCAGGTTGCTTGAAACCCTGCGGGAATATGCTTTTGAACAATTAACCAAAAATAAAGAGGTAACCCGGCTAAGGGTGGCCCATTTTCAATATTATTTAGAGCTGGTTGAAAAGGCGAGTAAGCAATTAAATGGTCCGGACCAGAATTTGTGGCTGGCGTTTTTAGACAGCGAATATCCAAATATTCGAACGGCCCTCGAAATGGGCCCCTCTTTTTTAGAAACTGAAGAAGTAGTTCCAGGTGGGCGTGATAGAATAATCCTCGACGGGTTGAAAATGTGTCATAGCTTATCTGTATATTGGGACATACGTGGATATTATGCCGAAGGAAAGTTGATTACCAGCCACTTTCTGGAAGCCGCCCGGCAGGCTGACCTGACAAGAACGGTTGAATACGCCTGGGGTTTATGCTATTTAGGTATCTGGACCGGACGGCTCGGCGATTTTGCTTTGGCCGAAGAAGGATTAATTGCTAGCCTGGGATTATTCGAACGCCTTGAAGAAAAAAGTGGTCAGATTACCGTTCTCACGTTTCTAGGTTCCTTTGTTCAGTTACTTGGTAACGATTCCAAAGCCCTCGGTCTGTTTTCCCAGGCCGAAGAATTGTGTCTTCAAACCAATGATAAAAACAGCCTGGGAAATGTATTAATCAATACCGCCATTCTACTTAAAACAAAAGGTCAATTCGAACCGGCAGTTGACCGGCTTCACCAGGCGCTGGCTATTTTCCAGGAAGAGGGCAACCGGCGCCTGATAGCGACCTGTCTGCATAACCTGGGGGCAACCGCGCTTAACCAGCGAAAAATTAGTTTCGCACTTGATTATTTGAACCAATGTTTGCAGATTCGACTCGAACAGGCTGACTACCATAATTTAGCCTACGATTACCGGATGCTTGCTGTCGCCGCTTATTTTCAACACGATTACGTCACTTCCCAGAATCATTTGCTGGAAAGCTTACGTTACAGTTACCGAATTGGCGATAAGTACCAGATAGGAATGGACCTTGCTTTGCTGGCAATTTTATACGTGGCTGAATTTGAACTTTACCTCGCCTCCGCAGAAAACTTGTTGGATGAAAGCAAACAAAATCTATACACTGCCGCCCGTCTCATGGGGACCAGTGCAGTCCAATTAAACCTGGCCGGGACGGCGCTAAACCCGGTTTATCAAAACATTTATGAGGAGAAATACCGGAAGGTGCAAACCTTGTTAGGGGAGGCTGAATTCAATGCCAATTATACAATTGGCCTGACCTCTCCCCTCAATGTTACCCTGGAAAGTTTCTTGACATTGCTTAAATAGCTATCTACTACCTGTTTCACCGGTAAGGGTTAGAAGGGTCTGCCAAAAAACCGTCACTACAAATCTGTGATCACTGGCCCGTATACTTAAAGTCGGTTGTGAAATTCCTACTTACCAGTAACCTTTTTGCTCAGACCTATTCAATTAGGAGTAGCGTCAGGTTTCTTATGTCAAAAATGATGACAACAAAACGGTTTCCATTTTTTTAAAGTATTTCCATGGCCCAACGGCAGGTTTTTTGAAGTTGAGTTAGGTTTGGGCCTGAGAAGAAACTGGACTTATGAATAAACTATAGTGTAAAAGGCACCCCTTAAATAAGGGGTTTTTATACTTAAAAATGACTCAAAGTTGTACAAAGCTGAATTGATTTGTGAGGAATTAAAGGTGAAGCAAAATTAACATTAAGAGTCTGCATTTGTTAATTTTTATTTTTGTGAAAGTTATAAAAGAGTAATTTTTTAAGCACCTTTGAGTATAAAAAATCCTATCCAATTCATCCCCTAATAATCTATATTTAGTTAGCCATTTTTTACGGTTAGCTGGTAAACACCATCTTTTAATTTATAAATACAAACCAATCTAAAACATGACCTTCATTTTTGAGTGTTATCACCTTTCCAGGTGGAGGAGAGTAACATGCCACAGACCACATCAAAGGAAAGCAAAGACTCAAAAAATTCAGAATCGGAAAATACCAGCCTGGCTGAAAATCCAGGGGAAATCTCCGGGTTTTCTCCGGTTTCCGCCCTTCTTAACCTGAAATCGAGTAATAAACCCCAACTCACTCCATCCAATATCCTGGCTTTGCAACGGACCATCGGCAACCAGGCGGTTGCCCGCATGATTGAAGCTAACCGCGTTGCTCGGTCAAAACAACCTGCCACCTCAGCCCAGGTTCAACGCTTACCTGGATTAACCAAAAAGGCCAGCCAAAAGATCGATGGTAAGAAACCATATGAAAAAGAGAATATAGAGGATAAAGGTTACACCCTGGCTGAACAGGCCCACCTTTATACTCAACTTACAAACGCCCTGCTGGCCGAACAAGAGGCTAGGCAAAAAAAGGACCCTGACCCGGAAGCAGTCTTTAACAACCTTCCCCAAACTTTCCGGCCTCGCCGGATGAATGCAGCCGAGAAAAAGGTGCGTGAGATTGACGCAATTCTGGCCGATGAAACCGCCAGGGTCACAGCTATAAAGCAAAAAAGGGCTGACGACAAAGTTTTCGCCCCCAAAAAGGTCTACAAGGAAGAAAATGCCCTTGCAATGGCAAGATTTGTCACCTCGGACGAGAAGTTGACCGAAGAAGCCAAAGCTATATTGGGTGATACCCTGGCTAATATGACCCCGGAACAGCGGAAGGCCTATGAGGCCAAGCTAAATACCATAAAGGAGGGTTTAAAGGCCGCAAAGAAAAAAGAGAAAGAGGCTTACCAGGCAGAAGAAGTGAAATTCCAGGAATGGCTCGCCGGAGAGTATGGGCCATCTCTGACCGATAAACTGGCCAATAAAGTCAGCCCGAAAGACCCAACGGTTCCAGGTTCTACCCTTAATGAATATTTTGAGGACCGTAAGATTGATAAGGCCCAGGGCAAATTGCTCATGGAGATGTACGGCGGTAAACGCTCTGATCAGCGTCGCCAGGGTGCTATCGAAACCGAAAATCTAAACAAGTTTGAACGGATGGCCCTCAACAATTTCAGAGCCCTGATGGCAGAGAAAAAAATTGAAAAGAAAAAAGCCAAGGCCAAAGAAAAAGCATTTAAAGCGGCGATGAAAGAATGGCTGGGCGGGACCGATGATAAGTTGGGAGCAGAAGCACGCGGCTTCTTCTCCGAGGACACCAAACAGGCCATTGTAAAAGACCAGAGCGAACACCAACAAGTCCTCAAGAATATGGCCGGTAATCCTGGCTTCAACACGATGCTTGAAGCATATATTGGTAAGGACAAATACAAAGACTTCTTTGCCTTGCTGGCAAGAGTGGGCAAACCGGCAATAAAGATTAATGATACTAAAGAAGAGGAAGAGGCCCGGTATGTTACCTCAAAGGACCTCGAATTACTTAACAAAAATATCGGATTTGCTCTTAAGGGAGGTTCAGCGGGTTTAAGGTACGTTGGGGGCAAAATCACCGAAGGGGTTGGCAATGCCGGAGCGGTTGCCGGGGACCAGACCACCCAGGATAACTCACTTGCAGCCGAACATGCCATTATCGGGGTTGCCCACCTGGGTGTGACTATCGCCGAAACCCTGGATGCGGCCCAGGCCATGAACGAGGTGCTGGAAGGGGACGCTGCCCAGCGCATCCAGGGTCGCGATAAACTCCTCGATAGCACATTTGGTGTCTTTAACGGTCTGTTAAAGACAACCCGCGAAGCCATCAGGATGGCTGAAGTAATTATGATGAGTAGTGGTGGTCAGATAGCCGCCGAAGTGGTCCCGGCCCTGACGATTGCAGTCGAGGCGATAAAAATAATTCACCTGGTAACCGACCTGGCCGAGCGGTCATCCCGCGCCCTGACCGCGAAAAAAGTGACAAAAAAGGCCAGGCAACAGAACGATGTTGTAATAGAACTTTCTGCTAATATGGTACGCGACCGGGACTTGCAATTGATAGCCCACGATTCGGTTGACGTGGTTGCTTCAAGCCTGCTGATAGGCGGGGCCGGTACAACCCTCGGTGGGGTTACCGCGCCGGTCGGGTTAAGTATCACCGCCCTGGGCAAGGCCGTCCGGCTGGGGAACAGGTTGGCAAAACTTGTAATAGACGACAACCGCGCCCGCAAACGCCAGGACTTGCGGAAAGCCAAGGGGGCTGGAAAGGAAGGGGCTGCCGAGGAACTACTGGCTCACGATGCGACCTATGCCCTGCGTTCAATTCTTATCAGCGCCAAATATGACGGTAACGAACACGCCTTGAGCCTCATGGCTGAATTCGGCTTTAGCAAGCAGGCCCTCGATTCTTCTCCCGACGAGCATATTCATAAAACCATGCTTGCCAAAGTAAGGGAGAAAGATGAGCCAATGACTTTTATCGAGAATATCAAGGATAAAGCTAAAGAACTCAAGCTCGATGCCAAAGAAGCCTGGGAGGATAGGACTTACAAAAATACTTACGGCAAAGCTATTTCAGAGGTAATGAACGAACTTGGCTACAAGGGTAAAACTTCAGGTAACGAACTTAAAGACCCTGTAAAAGAAGTCCCCCGGTTGCGTGAAGCTATAAAACATCATTCCAAGCTTACCCCGGAACGCAAACTGGAACTGCTGGCTAAGATTCCATCCAAGGAAGACCACCTGCGGCAGAAGAATGAGAAACCTTCCGACAACCGTGTTATCAAACCATTGCAATTGATGTCAATTGCGGACCTTCTGGAATCCCTGTCGGGTAGTGATGCGAAAGATCCAGGGTCACGAAATCTATTGCGGCGAAACCTGTCGTCAAAACTGGAGAATTTTACAACTCTCGCCCCGGAAGACGAAACAGCTATCGACAAGGCTTTGCGAAACCCCACCCTGTTCAAAGGGAATGATGGGATTGCGTTGCAAAAGGAGCTGGAAACAGCTTTGTCCAGGGCCCATTCTGCCCCCACACAGGCCGTGGGCAGCCAGGCGGGCGCAACTGTTAGTGCCGGAACCCCCTCGTAGCGCCGAATTTCACAGGTTTCAAAACCGGGTACAGGTGGAAACTTATACCCGGCTTTTTTATGCCTGTATTAAGAAAATTTTGGTTTATTTTGGCGACAATTACCCGGATTTTCTGTTATACCATTCCGGTGTTCCTCATTTATGTAAACTTACCCTTTTCCCCTTATATTTCAAACTCCATTATCAATATGAGAATGTGGGTATTCAACTTATTCAAAAACAACGGTCAGGATATTGTTTATTGACCCTTTTTGAACTATATTAGAGACACAAACTTTTGGTGTCAGCTTATATATTAAAAGTATTTTTTATCGGGTTTGCAATAATTTTTTCTTCCACAAAATTTTTAATTAATTGAAGTTTTAAAAGTAGATATGAATCATCAACGATTTCGGGACTTGGTTAGAGATTACCGGCGGTCGGCGGGCTTTACCCAGAAAGCCCTGGCTGATGTACTTGGTTTACACCAGCAGGTATTGAGCCGGAAGATGAGCAATATCGGGTTTGCCCAGCTAAACCACGCTGAAGTAAAAAAAATAATACTAACCCTGACCGATTGGCAGGCAATCTCCAACCAGGCTCAGGTTGACGAATTGCTAAACCAATTCGACCTTGAACCTAATTTCTTTAGCCAGGAAGAATGGGAAAGTTACCCACTCAAAAGACTTGCAAAATCACCATCAAATGCCTATTCCCGGCTGCAAAAACCACAGTCCGGCCTTACTTCTCTGGGTGAAGCTTCACTCAGTAATACTTTTCATTTTGATAATCTACCGGTCCAATTGACCACCCTGATAGGCCGCGAAACGGTTGTAGCACAGGCCGGGCAGCTTTTGACCCTGCCAAACACCCGGTTGCTCAGTTTTATTGGTCCAGGAGGTAGTGGCAAAACCCGCCTGGCTATTGAGGTGGGTCGTGTCTATAAAGCAAACTTCTTCCATGGAGTTTGTTTTGTAAACCTGGCCGAAATAACCGATTCTGTAAGGGTTGGTGCGGCCATTTACCAGGCGCTGGGGCAAAAAGGTCAAACACCCTATCTAACCCAGGAACTTAAAGGGTTTTTGCGTGACCTGCAGCTTTTATTGATACTGGATAACTTTGAGCAATTGACTGGAGCCAACGGGCTTATCGAGGAACTTTTAAAATTCGCCACCGGCCTAAAGATATTGGTTACTACCAGGGTTGTTTTACGCCTGTACGGAGAACAGGAATTTGTGGTTCCTACTTTAGCCCTACCCGGACCGGGAGAGGAATTAAATCGCGAAAACGCCGATAAATATGACGCAATTCATCTTTTTGTCGAGCGTATACGAGCAATCAACCCTGACTTCTACCTGGCCGATGAAAACGTCTGGGTGATAGCCAAGATATGCCACCAGTTAAATGGTTTGCCGCTGGCCCTCGAATTGGCCGCCGCCCGCACCAGGCTCCTTTCGCTTACGGCCCTCCTGGACCGCCTGACCGTGCAAAAACTCGACCTGTTAAGCAACGGGTCAATCAGCTTGCCACAACGCCAGAAGACACTTCGCAATACCTTAGGTTGGAGCTACCGGCTGCTTACACCCGAGGAGCAAATTCTTTTTCGGATACTGGGAATTTTCAGGGGTAGTTTCTCGGTGGAAGCAGTCCAGGCGGTGTGGAGTGAGGTTTTGGGCGACCCAACTATTAATGAAATGGTTACAATGGACTGGTTAGAGGCTTTGTTAGAGGAAAGCCTTATTAACAAGGTGCAGCACGCTGAGCCGACTTATGGGTTCACCTTGTCTACCGGTAATTTAACTTCTTCCAGCCGGTTTAAAATGCTCGAAACTATACGGGAATACGCCCTTGAACAGTTAAAATTCCAGGGTGAATATGTCAGGTGCTACCTGGCTAAACTTAATTATTATTTGGAGTTAACAGGCAGGCTAAGGGAGCAAATTAACGGGCCAGACCAGAATCGCTGGTTAAATATGCTTGACCTTGAATATGCCAATATCCGCACATTAATTGAAACAGGACTTTCTCTGCTAACCGATACCACACCGGGTGAGCAGACCGAGATTATCGTGGCCGGGTTGAAATTGTGCCGGAACCTTGGCAGTTACTGGGATACCAGGGGGTTTTATGTTGAAGGACAATTAACCGCCAATAATTTCCTGGCCGCCGCTCGCCAGAACGAAATGACTGGCACAAAGGAATATTCCTGGACCTTAAGCATAAGCGGATTAATGACCGGACGACTGGGCGACTTCGGGCAAGCCCAGGGAATTTTAGATGAAGGTTATCATAAATTTGCCGCCCTGCACGAAAAGTCAGGTGAAGCCTACACGCTAAACTTTCAGGGGAGTTTTGCTTTTCTGGTGGGAGATTACACCCTGGCGCGACAAAAACTTGTACAGGCTGAAGAAATCTGCTACCAGACAAATGATAAGAGAAACCTGGGAAGGGTTTTAATCAGCCTGGCTATTCTTGACCAGACGCTCGGAAATTACACCCAGGCAAACGATCAGATACGCCATAGTTTGCTGATTTACCAGGATGAAGGTAACAAACGCATGATTGGGGCTTGCCTGAATAACCTGGCAGGTACGGCGTTACTTGAGCAGGATTATGAAACGGCCCGAACTTATTTTTATGAGTGTTTGCGTCTACATACGGAGCAGGCTGAATATCGTAGTATAGCCTATACCCTGCGCGGTCTGGCGACTATCTCTTATTATCAAGGTGAGTATTCCGATGCCGATACCAAGCTATTGGAAAGTTTGAGGCTTAGCTACCGAATAGGCGATAAGTATCAGATAGGTCAGAACCTGGCGCTGCTTGCTATCTTAAATGTTGCCAAGTTTGAACGAAATTTGCTTGATGATATTTCCCAGGAACCCAACCATTATTTAGAAGCGGCGGCCCGGTTAATGGGTGGGAGTGCCGTTCAATTTAACCTGATTCAGGCGGAAATTGAGCCACTCTTCAAAGACCTATATTTGAAAAAAATTCAAACAGCCCGGTCCCGACTTGGAGAAGCCGAGTTTAATAATTATTATAATAAGGGTTTGAACTTATCGCTTTCAATGATAACCGAGAAATCTTAACTGTCCTGTAACTGGTGCCCAAAATATAGGCCGGGCCCGATTCTGACAAAACCGTTTAGAATGCGAAATTTATGCTCTAAACTCCCAGGGAACGCCCAATAATCTCCTTCATTATCTCGTTAGTCCCTGCATAGATACTCGCAGCACGAGCATCAAGATACGCACGAGCAATCGGATACTCCAGCATGTAACCATAGCCGCCATGCAGTTGGACACACTGGTCAATTACCCTTTTTTGCAGATCAGTAGTCCACCATTTTGCCATTGCCGCTGTCTCTGCCGTCAGGTCGCCTTTATTTAGCTCCTCAATACAGCGGTCGACAAAGACCCGCGCTATCTCAATCTCTGTTCTCATCTCTGCCAGCTTAAAGCGTGAGTGCTGGAAGGTTCCAATGGGTTGACCAAAGGCCGTACGTTCTTTACAGTATTCAAGTGTTATTAAAAACGCCGCTTCACAGGCAGCAACTGCTTGCACCGCGACACTCAAACGTTCCTGGGCGAGCTTTCGTACCAGGTAGGAAAATCCTTTGCCTTCCTGGCCTAAAAGGTTAGCAAGAGGCACCCTGACATCCTCAAAGAAAAGCTCGGCTGTATCTTGTGCCTTCAATCCGACCTTTTCGAGCTTACGGCCTCTTCGGAAACCATCCATCCCATTTTCCACTACCAGAAGGCTGATGCCCGAATGCCTCTGTTTTGGATCGGTTTTCGCAACAACAATGACGACATCGCTTAATAGACCATTCGTGATAAATGTCTTTTGCCCGTTGAGTAGATAATGGTCTCCCTGGAGAACGGCGGTCGTACGGACAGCAGCCAGGTCGCTCCCCGTATTCGGTTCACTCATGGCAATAGCGGTAATTAACTCACCGGAACACATTCCTGGAAGCCAGCGTTGTTTTTGTTCCTCGTTCGCATACTCCAGGAAATAGGGCAGAACTATATCATTATGAAGACTGATTCCCATACCTGCGCTAACGGTCCCGGCTTTTGCCAGTTCTTCAGCGATGATGGCATTAAAACTAAAATCGGTGACGCCTGCTCCGCCATAGCATTCAGGAACATTGAAACCCAGGAATCCCTGGTGGCCTGCCCGAAGCCACAATTCATACGAAACCACACCATCCTTCTCCCATTGAGCGTTATGCGGGACGATTTCTTCCTGAACGAAGTGCTGGAAGGATTCGCGGAAGAGGTGATGTTCTTCAGTAAACAAGGTTCTTTTCATAGTCATGGCTCCTGCTTCTCGTACCTTTCAACTACTTTACAAATAGGGCACTACACGAGCAAACCGCCGCCACACACAACCACCTGCCCACTGATATAGTTGGACTCAGGAGAACAGAACAGGTAGACAGCATCGGCAGCTTCTTCCGGTTCCCCGGCCCGTCCAAGAGGAATCAACTGCTCAAAAGTTTTTATAAGGTTGGATTGGATTCCAACCTGGATGTCCCTTCCTGCGACATCTATCGTGGCCTGCTCGGTCGTGATTGGCTGGGTTAAACGTGTTTTTATATAGCCGAAAGCCACACAATTGACCGTTACTTTGTACCGTCCCCATTCTTTGCACAGGGTACGGGTCAAACCTACAATGCCTGCCTTACCCATGGAATAATTCACCTGGCCCGAATTGCCATAAAGCCCGGCAACCGAGGAAATATTGACAACTTTCCGAATCACCTCTTTACCTTCAGCCGCCTCTTTTTTCGCAGCAGCCCGGAGCGGTTCGGCGGCTGCCCGTAAAATACGAAAAGGGGCCATCAGATGAACATTGAACATCGCCTCAAACTGCTCATCACTCATTTTCTGAATCACATTGTCCCAGGTATAGCCTGCATTGTTCACGATTATGTCAATTCCCCCAAAGTTTGTGAGGGCCGTCTGGACAAAGCGAGTGCCGAAATCTGGAGCTGCAACATCTCCAATACAAGCAACCGCCTCAGAACCCAGCGCCCGAATTTCTTCAACTACAGCCTGCGCGGGTTCACTATCCAGGTCATTCACAACGATTCGTGCGCCTTCACGAGCCAATTTTAGGGCTACTGCCCGGCCAATTCCCCGGCCAGAACCTGAAACCAGGGCTACTTTTCCCTCCAATTTAGACATCTTTCCTCTCCTTTGTCTTTGGTTTAACCGGGACTTTCCCAACCCTGTTATGATACTCTTCAAAATTTACAGCGGCTTTCCGGCAAAAACCAGCCTTTCCTGGCACCAGGACCAGCTTCATATTCCAACACCAAATAACAATGTGGGGTTTTTGCCTGTAATACCGCATGGGGAATAAAGGGGACATTCGATTGTGTTACATTAAATATGAGCGCAAGACGATGGCCTCTCCTTGCAATTTGATTTCGCCGTTCTGGTCAGTCGCGCTGAGTCGCAAGCGAACATACTGCTCACCAGCCTGTTCAAGTTCCTCTACAGCAGTACCACGGCAGGTGAGCTGGTCCCCCAGGTGGGTGATAGCGACAAAGCGAGCGCTGAACTGGCGGATAGCTTTTTGGGGCACCCAATTTATTAAGGCCCTCCCCAGGTATGCCATTCCCAACATACCATGAGCAAACACATCTTCCATGCCCGCTTGCTTCGCAAAATCGCTGTCAATATGCATCGGGTTGTGATCCCCGGAAGCACCAGCATAGAGGGCCAGGGTCTGACGCGTTATTGGCGGGAAAGTGAGTGCAGGTAGGTCGTCACCTATTTTCAGGGTTCCAAACGGTGTCGGGGCCATTCTTGCTCCTTCTTATCAGTTTCGTACTACAATGGTGTTGCGCATTTCGCCAACCAGCACTCCATCCTGATTCCGGGCGGTCGTTTCCTGGACTATAAATTCCAATGCGCCGCCCTTCTTGCTGTATATATCGCTAACCGTTGACTGAAAGGTGACACAATCGCCAGCACACACAGGATAGTGATAGGTAAAAGACTGCTCACCGTGCAAGATGCGGGCAAGACTCACTTTGAGCGTTTCCAGGAGTTTGAAAGAACTTGGGTTTTCCATCTCCAGGCAAAATAAAAACGTGAGTGGAAGGGGTAAAGAACGGTAACCCGCCGCCTGGGCCGCCTCTTCATTTGTATACAAAGGGTTTGTTTCCCCTATCGCCTTGGCAAAAAAACGAAGGCGGCCTTTTTCCACCTCAACGGTTGAAGGAGGAGATACCCACCCGATGAATGATTTGTCAATCATCTATTAAGTTTCCTTATAAAAGTAAAGCATAAAGGTATAGTTCTGCCTCTTGATGACAAGAAAGGAGCCTTGTTTTAGCTGGAACGCAGCAGGGTTTTTCAAAGCCGCTGATACATTGTCACGACACAGGCTCCGCCAAGCCCGATATTATGTTGCAAGGCGATTTTTGCGTCTTCCACCTGACGAACCCCGGCTTGTCCACGTAACTGCCAGACCAGTTCGGCGCACTGTCCCAATCCGGTTGCGCCAAGGGGATGACCTTTCGCAAGTAGTCCTCCTGACGGATTGGTGACAACTTTCCCCCCATAAGTGTTGTCTCCATCCCAGATAAAACGTTCCGCTGTTCCTTCAGGTGTCAGGCCGAGAGCTTCATACGTGATAAGTTCATTTGCGGTAAAACAATCATGTAACTCGACCACATCCACCTCTTCAGGTCCAATCCCCACCTGCTCATAGACCTGCCGGGCGGCCTCTGCTGTCATATCGTAGCCGACCACTTTCATCAAACTCTTTTCTGAAAAGGTTGAGCCGAAATCGGTGGTCATGGCCTGGCCGGTTATGGCAATTGAAGGTGTAAGATTGTGGCGGCGTGCAAAGGCCTCCGAGCAAACTATCGCTGCCGCCGCCCCGCAGGTAGGGGGGCAACATTGAAACCTGGTGAGCACGCCATAAATAGGCGGCGACCCTAATATTTCCTCCACTGTTAAAGGGGTACGGAAAATGGCGCGGGGGTTGTGCGCGGCATGGCGGCGGGCTTTTTCCGAAATTTTCGCAAAGGTTTCGTTTTTCGTCCCATACCTGGCCTGGTATTCAACTCCGGCCCCTCCAAATAACTGGGCTGCCATTGGAGCATTTGAGTGACCCTGGACATCTTCTGTTACCCGCATAAACGGGTCAAGGGGGGAGGGGCGATCAGTATAAACATTGGATAACGCCCCTGGGAGCATCTGTTCAAACCCAAGTGCCAGCACACAATCGGCGATGCCAGCTTCGACCGCCTGACGCGCCAAAAAAAGGGCCGTTGAACCGGTGGAACAATTGTTATTCACGTTTATGACCGGTATGCCGGTCATTCCAAGGCTGTAGAGAACTGCCTGACCACAGGTGCTGTCACCATAGGCATACCCTACATAGGCTTGCCGGATACTTTTGTAATCCAGCCCGGCATCCTCTAGAGCAGAGCGTGCCGCTTGAACCCCCATAAGAGTATAAGGCTCATTTGCGCCAGGCTTTACGAACGGCGTCATCCCTACTCCAACGACATACACGCTGTTTTTCATTTCCAATTTCCTTCTTCTGACCCTTAATTGACCTTCCTGGTTTGGTTTTGCCAGTAAGGTTGTTTGAGGGTAGTCTTCATAATTTTCCCCGCCGCCGAAATAGGCAAGCTCTCTTGAAAAGATATACTGCGGGGGCATTTGTACCCTGCGATCAAGGTGTGGCAGTGGGAAATGATCTCTTCAGCGGTGGCCTCAGTCCCGGCTTTCAGGACGACAACAGCATGGACCGCTTCACCCCAGCGTTCGTCGGGAATGCCAATGACCGCACAGGCGCTTACCGCAGGGTGGGACGCGACCGAATTTTCCACCTCGGCAGAATAGACGTTTTCTCCGCCAGAAATGATCATATCTTTGAGGCGGTCCACCACAAAAATAAAACCATCCTCATCCATATACCCTCCGTCACCTGTGTGAACCCAACCATCGACCAACGCTAGCGCCGTCGCCTGGGGATTATTCCAGTAACCCTGCATTGTATTTGGTCCATGCACCAGAATCTCTCCGACAGTGCCTCTTGGAACTTCTTGCCCGTCCGGATCAACAATTTTTATTTCCACACAATACGAGGCCCGCCCGGCAGAGCGAAGTTTCCCGGCCCTGGGACCTTCCAGGACGTGGTATTCAGGCGGCAAAATGGTCGCTACCGGGGAGAGTTCGGTCTGACCATAAGCCTGGATAAATTTACAGTGGGGAAGTTTGGTCAGGGCTGTTTTGAGGACAGGCTCTGGCATAGGAGATGCGCCGTAAATGATGTACTTCAGAGAGGAGAGGTCAGCCTGGTCGAAACCGGGGTGTTCAAGAAACATCTTCACCATTGTTGGAACAAGCAAACTATGGCTGACATGTTGTTCTACCATGGCGTTCAGGACCAGTTCTGGTTGGAAGGTAGGAACCATGACATGGGTACCCCCACAAATTGTAACGGCATTGGAGGCTGCGCCGTCGGCCAGGTGGAACATTGGCGGGGCATGCAAATAGATGCTATCACTCTTAAAGTCCATTTCATGCATGTTTGAGATCGCATTAGACCACAGGGCCGCGTGAGAAAGCATCACACCTTTAGGAAAACCGGTTGTACCGCCGGTATAATAAATACCGGCCAAATCTTCATTCCCTCGTAAAGCATCCTCTACCGGGTCGGCCTCTTCAAGTGCGGTCTCATATGAAACCATCCCTTCTGGAACAGGGCCGTCCCCGGCATAAAGAACATTAGTGACGGTATTTGCGCCTGCCAAAAGCTGTGGAACCAGACTCTCAAACCTGTCATCAACAACGAGAATAGTGGCACCTGAATCGTTCAAAGAGTAGATGTGTTCCGCGACTGCCCAGCGGGTATTCATTGGCACCACAACACCGCCAGCCCAGGGAACGGCAAAGTAGAGTTCTAAATAGCGGTCTGAATTGAGCGAGAGGATAGCGACGCGGTCGTTTGTTTTAAGACCAAGTTGTTGTAAAGCTCCTGCCAGTTTAGCCACGCGCCCTTGAAGTTCCTGCCAGGTATGTGTTCGACCTTGAAAAATAGTAGCTGCTTCCCTGCCATGGGTCTGCGCTGATCGCTTAAGTGCCTGGGTGAGATACATCTTTGTCCCTCCAGTCTCTTTTCTGCCCGGCTTTACATCCGAGAGAGCCTTGAATTAAATTATGTTACTTGGTTTTAGACAATGTTACTGTGTAGTAACAAGTATAGCAAGACGGTTGAAAAGTGTCAAGGTTTGGTCTATACTCGTAGAAGATTACATAACATAAAGCGGTTTATTATTGATATCTTTTTTGCATCCTAAAAAAGTTGAATGTCATTAGTTCTCATTTAGAGCATGGTTTTTATAAAAACAGGAGAAAGTATCATTAGGTATGGCAAGTTGGACAAAAGAAATTCAAGGGAGAGAAGAACAGCGTCAATTAAAAGGACAGGCCCTTTTGAGAACCGCAGCTCGCTTATTTAACGAAACGGGCTTTCACCAAACGACACTTGAGATGCTGGCACAAAGACTTGGGGTGACAAAGCCAACTTTATACTACTATATCAAAAATAAAGATGATATTTTATTTGAGTGTAATAGATTAGCTTTGATGCAAGCCCAGGAGGCGCTAGAAAAGGCGCAGGCGGAGGGGACGACAGGCTTAGAGAAGTTGCGGGTGTTGGTGACGCGCTATGTTCATATAGTTACCGAAGATTTTGGCATATGTCTGATTTTGTCGGGAGACCAGGCCCTTACGCAAGAAAACCGCCAAGCCTTGCGTACCTTCAGAACTACCCTAGACCATACAGTCCGTGTAATGCTCGAAGAAGGGATGCGCGATGGATCAATTGCTCCCTGCAATCCCAAAATGGTAACCTTTGCGTTGTTTGGGGCTTTTAACTGGATAGCCCACTGGTACAAAGATGACGGTGAACTTAAGCCGGAAGAGATTGCCGAACACTTCCTTTCTTTGTTTGAAAATGGCCTGGTACCTCGCACCAAGAGTTGAGTGGTTTGATCCAAAATAACCAGACCCCAGTGACCACCTATTGAATGAGGTAAATAGTTGGTAAAATGTGGTAAGGAAGGGGTCACCATAGAAATGAAAGGACGCATTTTTACACCGGAATTCAAACTCAGCGTCGTGCGGGCTGTATTTTCCGGTGAAATGAGTGCGGTGCCACTATACCGCGATAACAATCTAAGCGACAGTTGTATCCATACCTGGAAAAAGTTTTACCGCCTCAAAGGCGAAGCAGCTTTCACCACTCCAACCATCGCCCGCAGAGTTCAATACCTCATTACTTTGCCCATTTAAATGAAGTTGCTCCAGTTTCGGGAGTAAACTAAGACTAAATTCGTTAAGTAGACTAATGGAAAAAAAGAAAAAGAAGTTACTCCGGTAATTACCACTTAAAATCCCCATTATAAAGAAAAACAGGTCCGTTTGGACCTGTTTTATCGAAAAAAACCTGACGGGAAAACGGCACGTATTTAGGGCAGAATTAGACCGTCACCCCGCGTTTTTGAAGCAGTTCCTTCATATAGGTGATTTCGCTCTGCTGACCTACCACAATCGAATTCGCCAACCTGGTCACTTCCGGCCTGGTGGTCTGATTCAGGACAGTACGGGCCATGGCTACCCCACCCTGGTGGTGCCGAATCATAAGTTGGAGAAAGGCTATTTCGGCCTCAGCTACCGGCAAGGTATCCAGGGCGTAAACCTGTTCGACCGTTGCCATGCCCATCATCTGCCCGTGATTGCTCATCATTGATTTGGCACCCGCCAGCGGGTACTGCCATACCGTCAGCCAGCCCTGCATCTGGCCTATCTGGTTTTGCTGGGTCAAAATAATATCCAGGGCGAAAATCCGCAGGTCCGGGTCGGTAGTGCGGTCCCGGATTTTTACCGCCATGTCCACCGCCTGGGCGTGATGGTCGCTCATATCGCGGGCAAAATTAATTTCTGGGCTGTCGGAAGCCGGTTTAAGATTGCTGACCCACCACCAACCGGCCAGTCCTGTCGCAAATAAAACCACCACAAGTAGGGCAATCCCAAGAAGGCCCCTGGAAACTCCTTTAGGTGTTTCTTCTAATTCTTCGGCATCTTCAACAAAAGCGGGTTCCTCGGTGTAACTCTCTGGCATTTGGTGCTCTTTTCCTGATTTTACTTCTCAAAGATAAATGTTGTTGTATTTATCTTTCCGATAATTTTTAGTTTTACGAATCCGACTCTGCCTAAAATTGCCCTGGTTCGTAAAGTCCGATGATTTTAGGTTAGCGTACCTTAACAGGGTTCGTCAAGCCCTGGCTGGTAAAATTTTAGTAAAAATTCAAGCTTACCAGGCTGTCAGTATTACGCTTTCACAGGATATTTGCTGCCCATAATTTTCCTTTTGTGATTAGTATACTTGACGAAATTCGTCTTCGCATACTCCACAAAGGTGGTGCAATATCAGATATGGGGGCAATAAACAGGAATTTCGCAGAAACACTCACGCCAGCGATTTAGGCGCTTCACTCACCCGAACAATATAATTCTCTTGCCAAAAAACCTCTGATACTCTTTATTTAAGAAATATAGGATTAGCCTCTTGACAACTTATGTAACTCCGAGTAACATAAACATGTAACTGGTAGTTACATAAGCAAAGAAATTTAAGATGACAGAATCTAAACTCGAAAAAAGCCGGCGAAACGGTAATCATCAGGTGGAGGCTCAGCGAGAAAGCATTTTAGATGCTGCTGAAACTTTGTTCCTTCAAAGGGGAATTGAAAAAACCAGTATGGTTGATATCGCCAACCAGGCCGGTATCACCAAAATAACGCTTTATCGTTATTTTCCCAACCGGGAAGATATTGCCCTTCTGCTCTGGCAAAGGACGAGTGAAAAAATTTTCTCTTTGGTTGGCTTTAACGAAAAGGGATTCTCCATAGAGGATTTCAAGAACCTAACTCGCTTGATGATCCGCAACTTTGATGAAATGCGTGACTCCTACCGTTACATTGGGATGTTTGACGGGATGTTTCTGGATAATCCTAATGAAGTAGGTATTACTCGCTTGATAAAGGAGAAGTATAGCAGCGCAGTTTTCAAGGAGGTCGCGCAAAGCCGAAAAGCCTACGAGTTTCAGAGTTGTGTTCTAATTTTGTCATCGGTAATCTGGTTTTTGGAAAAGGTGGCGCTCAGGGGTGAAGTCACCTATTACGATCTTGGTATTCCTCTCGCAGAACAACTCGCTATCTATGAGGAGATTGTTATGAAGTCCTTTGACAACCTTCTCGCCAGGGTCACAACCCCTTAGCATAACCTTTTACTCTTTATCTTAAATCATTTGAGCCTAATTCTGTAGACTCTTCCAGGCGGACCTGTAGCCAGTACATGGTTGGAGCTTTCAGCTTTGCTGTACCTGGAAAACCCCTACCGGTTTCTTCCAATTAAAAGTGAGTTTGTTTGTTTTACCCATCGCGGCTTAATCCACACGATTGCTGTGAAACGCACAGCTAATTACCTTTCTACAAAGATGTACACAATTTTGGAGAAGATAAAATGACCACTGACCTTGAAAAAAATCACCTCGAACGCGTCGAGAGCCTGCTTGACTCCATGTCTTTGGAGGAAAAGGCGGGGCAACTCAGCCAGTATTTTTACCTCCAGGTTCCAGGGCAGGATAAGTTCCTTGAGGCTGAATTACGGGCGGGACGGGTAGGTAGTTTCTTATTTGTGACCGACCCCACCAAAATAAATAGCTTGCAACGGATAGCCGTTGAAGAAACCCGGCTTGGTATTCCACTTTTGTTCGGTTTTGATGTTATTCACGGCTTCCGAACAATCTTTCCAGTTCCACTCGGAATGGCTGCTTCCTGGGATCCCAAGCTTTATGAACAGGTTCAGGCCACCGCTGCCCGCGAAGCGCGGGCGGTTGGTATTCATTGGGCCTTTGCCCCGATGCTTGACATCGCGCGCGACCCCCGCTGGGGCCGCATTGTGGAAGGGGCCGGCGAGGATCCCTATCTTGGGGCCAGGATGGCTGAGGCCCAGGTGCGAGGTTTCCAGGGTGAGACGCTCGGCTCTGCCGGGCACATTATTGCCGGTCCAAAGCACTATGTCGGTTATGGCGCGGCCCTTGGCGGTCGAGACTATGACGAGGTCAACCTTTCAGAAAGTGAGTTGCGAAACGTCTACCTGCCACCTTTTGCCGCCGGGGTCGCGGCGGGCGCGGGAAATATCATGACAAGTTATGTTGGTATCGGTGGAGTGCCTGGGGCAGCCGACCGGCGTCTCATAACTGAGGTGTTGCGGGGAGAACTGGGCTTCAAGGGGTTTGTGGTCAGTGACGCTGCGAGTGTGGTTGACCTGGTGACACACGGCTTTGCCCGTGATGAGCGCGACGCGGCAGTCCGGGCTTTGAGCGCGGGCCTGGATATGGAAATGTGGTTAGGTTTGCAATTTGGTGCGGGGGCAAATCCAGGGCCGAAACAGGGCGCTTTTGCCACTCTTCCGGCGGCGGTTGAGGCCGGTGAATTAGACGAAAAACAACTCAACGAGGCGGTCAGGCGGATTTTGCTTCTGAAAATACAGCTAGGTCTTTTTGAGCAGCCGTATGTTGACCTGGACGGTATCCAGACCACCTTCGGTGACCCCGCGCACCGCGAAACCGCTCGGGTAGCGGCTGAACGCTCCGCAGTGCTGCTGCGAAATGAGGGGAATAAGCTTCCCCTTGACCGGACAAAATTAAGGTCAATTGCTGTTATTGGCCCCCTGGCCGATAATAAGATGGCGACCCTGGGGCCGTGGGTATTTGCGCAGGGCCTGGGGGCTACAGTTACGGTGCTGGATGGATTAAAGAATGCGGCTGGTGACAACCTGAAAATTGAATTTGCCAGTGGTATACCCCTCCCCAGCCGGGCAATTCCTTCGCCATTTGCTGGCATGGCCGAGGCTCTTGGCAGTACTGCGCCGGGTGTTTCAACGGACGATTTCGATGAAGTTGAAGAATTCAAACGGGCCGTCGAACTGGCTCGTTCCTCGGAGGTTGCCGTAGTTGTCCTGGGCGAAACGGACGACATGAACGGTGAAAGCGCCTCTCGTTCAACCCTGGACCTGCCTGGCCGCCAGTTGGAGTTGTTGGAGGCGGTGGCCGCTACCGGGACCCCGGTTGTCCTGGTTCTGATTGGTGGAAGGCCGCTCGATTTGCGGCGTGCCTCTCAGCTCACAAGCGCCATCCTGCTCGGTTGGCACCCTGGCAGTGAAGGAGGGAACGCTCTGGCCCGCCTCCTTTTCGGGGACGCGGTGCCCGGTGGAAAGTTACCGGTTAGTTGGCCTCGCAGTGTTGGACAGGTGCCGGTCATTTACTCGCGGCTTAATTCTCACCAACCGCATACAGCCTCAAAGCGTTACTGGGAAGAAGAAAGCACTCCCCTTTACCCGTTTGGCTTCGGTCTTACTTATGGGCAGGTGGAATACAGCAACCTTACGCTCAATTCGACCAATATTGGCTTGAATGAAACGGTCACGGCGAGTGTCGAGGTGCATAACCCGTCAGGGAAACAAATAGAGGAAGTCGTCCAGCTTTATATACACCAGCGGTACGGACGGGCAGCGCGCCCGGTGCGTGAATTGAAAGGGTTTGAACGGATTACCCTGGCCCCAGGCGAGAAGCGCACCCTTAGTTTTGAAATTCCTTCTTCGGCCCGCCGCTACTGGAGCGCCACCGAACAAAATTATGTGCTTGACGAGACTACCTTCGATGTTTGGGTTGGGGGCTCCTCGGCGGCTGATTTGCATGCTGAGTTTACTGTGAAGGAAGGATAGGCAACTAGCCAGGCAGTCGCTCACTCGTAGAACACTCAAAATAAGCGGTTTTCTTTTTGAACCGCTTATTTTGAGTTTAACTCTGTTATTTTTCGACCAAAAGTATAAATTATTTGTAAGAGATTCTATAGAGGTTTAGCTTTTGTAATGAGAAACTTATTATAAAGTGCTAAAAATTGTTCTAACGATTGCGTTACCCCTATTTGAAAGTGACGAATATGTAAGAATTTTACATTACCTGGGATTAAATTCAAAGTGCCGTATGTTAATCCTGAATACAGGAGGTATAATCGATCAGCATTCCTACCGTCCAAATAAGTCACCGGACACATCAGAATTTGGAATTATTGGACTTTAATGACCTTTGAAATTACGCAAATAAAGGACCTATAAATTTTTCCAACAGTTGCCCAATCCCAGTTTGGTTATATGAGGGCCAAAGCTGAATATCTGAATAGGGTTCATAGGGTATCCGTTAGGCATAAAATTATTTCCATTTACAAAAGAGTAAAGTTACTGGTTATTATCGACACATATTCAGCAATAGACTCTAAAGAAGGTATATATTTCCAATCGACTGGAGATATATACCTTCTTTTACATATTTGGTTCTATTTGGGCATGACCCCCTTGTTAACTACTTTATCAGTAACCGGAAAGCATAAATATCTGGTGTTTTAACAACCGGTGGAAAGTTCTCAGCTCCCCATATACCAATAAAGTAATTCAACAGGTTTTGATAAAAAGAGTGGCGGTGCTGCTTTTCAGATAAATCTTTTTCATCAGGAAAATCCATATTAGCCGGGTGGCTCGATTCGGGGTAAAACATATCACTCCTTACCTGGCGCAGATAAACAGACCAAAGCCCCTGTTATAGGATAAATTAGTTATCCACGCTAAATGATGCTAGTGGAAATCACTAACATAAGTAAAATAAACCGGATTAGGTTGGACTTAGGAGGGTTGAGGCACAGGCAACGTGCAGGGTCTGCCAGAATTTCTCAAAAAGGGACTGCACTAGCGCAGTACAGGGGTCTTACAAGCGGGCAGATTAAGGTCAGAATGTTTCAGTTCTTAACCTTTGTTTAAACTCAATACTTTCAAAATCCTCCTGGAGCAGCCAGATCGACAATGGCCTGGCTCCAAGGTAACTTTCTTAGTAAATTTTGGCGAAAGTATTTTTCAATTCCCAAATACTTTTCCAAACCTTGTTTCCAACGAGCTTTAATGAAGTTGTGATAACTGTAACAAAGCTCGGTACTTATATAACAGCCCAAATGAGATTTGTCAAGAATGGAGTGGCGCATCCGGCAGGTGTTGGTGGCCGGGCTAAAGATAATTCTCTACTGGCGTAGTGTTATTATCATTAAATTCCTCAGCCAGCAACTGTGGGAGGGTCAAAGCTCGGCCTTTGGCCCAGGTTGCTCGCCATTCGGCGGCATCTACCTGGGAGCGAGCAGCCCTTAGAGCGCGCTCATAACTCCTCTGAAAGGTGACAAAGGGGTGTTCACCGGTCATTTCGCGCAGGGCTTCCACCGCACCCCAGATTCGGGCCGCCAGGTAGGGTTCGCCTTTGACGGCAGCTACCATTCCCAGGCCTACCAGCCCATTAGTCATCAGGGTAAGTAAAGGAGTTTCCCGGTTAAGTAAGAGGGCTTCCCGGAAATAAGCTTCCGCCCCAACCGTATCGCCCTGCTCGAACAGGGTATAACCAAGCCCTAGTAAGGCCCGGTAAATGCCAAACTTCATTCTTTGCTGCCGTAGATGCGCCAGTGATTGTTCAAGCAATTCTTTAGCCTGGTCCAGCTCACCTTGCGCCAGTTTCAAGAATGCGGTAGCGTAAAGGGTCCAGGCCAGGCCCCAATTATCCCCGCTTCTTTCGCAGATTTTCAGGCTTTCGCCTAAAAGTTTTTCCACTTCGGCGTATTTAGCCCAGGCTAAATCTATTAAGGCAAAATTCCGTATAGACCAGGCAACCCCCCACCTATCGTCTATTTTTCGATACAAGGCCAATCCCTGTTCAAAATAATCGTAAGCCTGATCATAATCAGATAAGGACATCGCGTTATAGCCCGTCACGTTCAGGACTTTTGCTTTCAGGGCAACCAATCCAGGGTCACCTTCAACTTCAATAGCAAATTGTTCGCTTGATTGAGATAGAGCCAGGGCTGCCTCAAGCCAGCTACGTGCTTCGGCTAGAATCGAGCAGGTATTCCAGAACGAAAAGAGGGCCGCATTTAAGCGTAAAGCCAGGACCGCATCTTGAGTTTCGATTGCGAACCGAAGCGCCGCCCGTAAATCGTCCCGGACCACTACCAACCGCCGCAGCCAGCCCCATTCGTCAGGTCCATCCCAGGCCTTTTCAGCCTCCTGGGCCATTTTGAGGAAATATTGGGCGTGCTGCTGTCTTAACATTTCCAATTCTCCGCTGATAGCAAGCTGGTCGAGCGCGTATTCGCGGATAGTTTGGAGCATGCGGAAACGGGAGGTTCCCTCATAATCCTCCTGCCGTTCAAGCAAGCTGCTGGCAAGTAGGGCCATAACGCCTGCAATAACCTCTTTCCCAACCACCTTCCCACTATTACCATTACATACCTCCTGGATCATTTCAAGGGTGCAGCTTGTGGCAAAGACTCCAAGTCTGCGAAATAATTGCTGGTCAGCCGGGGATAGGAGACCATAACTCCAATCAAGGGCTTGCCAGAGGGTCAGGTGGCGTACCGGTAGTTCCCGGTTCCGGTTTATCTGTAAGGCGTAGCGGGCATCCAATTGGGCCAGGAGTTCCTGGGGCGTGAAAAAGGCGCAGCGGGCGGCCACAAACTCAATCGCCAGGGGAAGCCCGTCAAGGCGCAGGCAAATCTGGCCAATTGCTCGCAGATTACTGTCACTTAAAGTCAGGTCAGGCTTAACCGCCCGGGCCCGCTGCATAAACAGGTCTACCGCCGCGTAGCTGGCCGGAGTGGACATGGTGAAAGCGGTATTTTCAACGGCGGGCGGGACCCCGAGCGGCAGCAGTGTCAGGCGGTGTTCTCCCGGTTGTTCCAGGGCGTTGCGGCTCGTCACCAGTACCTTGAGGTGAGTGCTGGCGGTGATAAGCTGAGTCAGGTTCGGCGCCGCTTCCAGTACATGCTCGAAATTATCCAGCACCAGCAAAAACCGCTGGGAATTCAAGTAGCGGCCTAGCCGTTCTATCAGCGTTTCGGACCCGGCTGTCCCGATCTGCAAAGTGTGGGCAATGGTGACCAGGACCAGTTTAGGGTCATTAAGCGGGGCCAGCGGCACTAAAAAGACGCCATCAGGGAACTCGTTTAGCAAAGTAGAAGCGGCTTCAACGGCCAGGCGAGTCTTACCCACCCCGGGGGCACCGGTCAGGGTAAGCAAGCGTACGTCCGGGCGGGAAAGAATATTTTGGATCTCTTTAAGTTCTCGCTCGCGGCCAGCCAGGGGAGTGGATGGATGAGGTAAATTGGTATTGGCGGTCATTCCCGGTTTAAGACGCCGTAAATATTCAACCGGGAGTTCTCCCCTGGCTACCCGGATAAAGACCTCGCGCATCTGGTTTGGGATAGAGAGATGGTCGGCTAATTGTTCGGCCAACTGGCGAGAGGGGCGGCGTTCGTCGGTTTCAATTTTACGCAAAGTAACAGGGGCGCAGCCCAGCCGGGCGGCGAGTTCAGCTCGTTGGATATGAAGTTGTTCCCGGTACTCCCTGAACCACTCGCCAAACGATGCTGAGTACTCCATTGTCATCTCTTAACCCTAACTCTAGTCAGAAAATCCCGAAAAGAAGGGAATTTTAGCAAGGCAAATATATAGGGAGATTGTACCACTTTCTGTATCAATTCTTTGATACCACACCGAACGATCCTTTTGTTACTATGCAGGTGCGAAGGAGCAAACCCCCAGCGCAAAATAATCTAAATCAGAATAGAAAATAGAAATGACAGCTAAATAAACCTGGTAGGTAATAAATCCTTCACGGTATCTTCTACTTTGTATTATCCAACTTGCAGGAGCAAACAATGTTGTATCCAATTCAAAATAACCTACGCAACCGGCTAGACCTCTCCGGTATCTGGGACTTTCAAATTGACCCCGAGAGGACCGGCCTGGATAAGGGTTATGCTACCGGCCTTAACCCCAAAGAAGCCCGACCCATCGCAGTACCGGGAAGCTGGAATGAGCAGTACGAAGACCTCTATAACTACCTGGACCTGGCCTGGTATGCCAAACGCAGCTTTATCCCCTCAAACTGGCAGGACCAGCGCATCTTTATCCGAGTTGGATCTGCCCCCTATTTTGCGACCGTTTATGTTAACGGCCAGGAGGTCGGCTCGCACGAGGGCGGCCACCTGCCCTTCGCTTTTGAAATTACCGCTCAAATAAAGTGGGATGCCGAGAACCTCTTTGCAATCAGCGTGGAGAACGAACTGAAGCCGACGCGCGTACCTTCCGGCAATATTGCAACCGCCCTGGGCGCTTTTGGCAGCCACCCACGCACCACCTATGATTTTTTCCCCTTCGCCGGTCTTCATCGTCCGGTGATACTTTACACCGTGCCAGAAACCTACATCGAAGATATTACGGTCGTCACCGAAATTGCCGGAAATACCGGGATAGTTAAAGTAACGGCCCTGCTGAATGAGCCGGTAGCGACCCAGGCAACTATCACCATGAATGGTGGTGACCAAATTGCCCAGGCAGAAGTAACGTTTAAGGAAGGTAAGGCCGAAGCCAAATTGGTTGTCCCTAACGCCCGGTTATGGTCGGATAAAGACCCCTACCTCTACGATCTGGCAGTTTTAACTGGCAGTGACAGCTACTCGCTAAAGGTGGGCATCCGAACAATCGAGGTGCAGGGCGGCCAAATTTTACTCAACGGTAAGCCGGTAAAGCTCAACGGCTTCGGTCGTCACGAAGATTTCTTCGCCAGCGGCAAGGGACTAAATTTGCCTCTCCTGGTCAAGGACTACGCACTTATGCGCTGGACCGGCGCGAACGCCTACCGTACTTCGCACTACCCCTACAGCGAAGAAGAGATGCAACTGGCCGACCGGGAAGGCTTCCTCATTATTGATGAAATCCCGGCGGTGAGTTTGCAATTTGAGAATGACGAGAACGCCGCCGAGCGGTTGCGAATGTGCCTGCAACAACTCGATGAACTGGTTGTGCGGGATAAAAACCATCCCAGCGTCTTAATGTGGTGTGTGGCTAATGAACCGATGCCCCTCAGCCTTAGAAAACCAGATCCCAATGACCCTTCAATAGCGCGGGGTAAAACCTTCCTGAATACCTTAGTTCGTCACACCCACGAGCTTGACTCTACTCGCCTGGTGACACTGGCCAACCTGACCGGCGGCCCAATGGAGTGGATGGAAGAGTGTGACGTGGTCAGTATGAACCGCTACTGGGGCTGGTACGAACTGGGCGGCCACCTGGATGAAGCTATCCCCGGGCTTGAAAACGAACTTGACGGGGTCTGGGAGTTGCTGCACAAGCCAATTATCATTACCGAATTTGGGGCCGATACAATGGCCGGGATGCACGGCCACCCGGCCCTGATGTGGACCGAGGAATACCAGGCCCAGTTCATCCGTGGCTACCTGGAAGTTGCCAGCCGCAAAGACTATATCGCCGGGATGCAGGTCTGGAACTTCGCCGACTTCGCGGCGGTACAGAGCGTGATGCGGGTAGGCGGCTTGAACATGAAAGGGGTCTTTACCCGGAGCCGCACGCCGAAAATGGCCGCCCACGTCTTAAGGGAGTTCTGGGTTAAAACCGCCAGTCCTGCACCAACCGGTGACCTGGTAGGTTTACACCCTTAAATGCAAATACCGGAGTTTAAAAGCCTTAAAACTCCAGTTTGAATAGAAAACAGCCGGTAATTTTAAGAAATTTAGGTTAGGTGGTCAGGGAAATACAACCCTTTCCTTTACACCCCTTCTCTTTGCTATTGCCAGTTTCCTTAAGTCATTTTGTTCGGGTTCCAAGTTGAAAACCAGTTGAGGGTTCCAAATTGAAAACCCGAAGTTATTTACAAGTTTCTGAGGAGGAATAAATGCTAAAAAGAACAGTGTCGTTTCTGACCATTATCATGGTCCTGTTCACACTGCTGGCTGCCTGTGGAGATAACACTCCTACTACGGCTTCAGGTGGTGCTACCACGGCAGCAGTGGCGGGCAGTGGATCCACGACTGCCGCGACCGGATCCGCTACGGTGGCGAGCGTAGCTACTACCGGTGTAGGTGCCACAGCCACGCCCGCCGGGAAGGGCGTCCTTACTTTAGGTAACGGTACTACTTCGACCTTTAGCCGCAATTTTAATCCTTTTGTAAGCTCTCCGCTCTTTCTAACCATGAACACCATCTACGAGCCGTTGATGATCTACAACACGGTCAAAGGCGAGCTAATGCCCTGGCTGGCGACGGGTTATAAGTGGAGCGCTGATAATAAACAGTTGACCTTTACTCTGCAAAATAACGTCAAGTGGTCGGACGGACAGCCTTTCACGGCTAAAGATGTGGCCTTCACTTTCAATCTCTTCAAAAACAAGCCCGGTTTGCAGGGTCCGTCCCTGGTGGCTATGACCGGTAACAACGCCTATGTTGAGAGCGTTACCGCTACCGACGACACCACCGTGGTTTTCAACTTCAAGCAAGTTTTTACCCCTGGCCTCTACGACATTATCGGCCAGATGATCGTGCCTGAGCATATCTGGAAAGATGTAGCCGATCCCAGCAAAGCTACCAATGACAACCCGGTCGGCACCGGCCCCTTTACCCAGGTCACGAACTTTCAGTCCCAGGCTTACCAGGTGGATAAGAACCCTAATTACTGGCAGCCCGGCAAGCCTTACTTCCAGTCGATCCGTATGCTCGCCTTTGGCAGCAATGACGCCTTTAACCTGGCCCTGGCTAACGGTCAGATTGACTGGGCCAGCACCTACATTCCTAAAGTTGAGGATGTCTACGTCGCCAAAAAACCGGCTAACTACGGCTACTGGTTTCCCCTAACCGGCCAGATGGTCGTGCTGGCTCTTAACCTGACCAAAAAGCCCTTCGATGACGTAAATGTGCGCAAAGCGATCAGCTATGCCCTCAACCGCCAGCAGATGGCAACCGTGGCCGAATCCGGTTACACCAAACCGGCCGATGTCACAGGCCTCGCCGAAGGTCAACCCAAGTTCAAGGTAGCCGACCCGACCAAGCTGGGGGACTGGACTAACTACAATGTTGCCAAGGCTAACCAATTGCTTGACGCCGCCGGGCTCAAAAAAGGTAGTAACGGGATGCGCACCCTGCCCGATGGCACCCCGCTTAAGTTCACCCTTAGCACCGTCAACGGCTTTACCGACTGGATTGCGGCCAGCCAGATTATCGTCCAGAACCTGAAAGCGGTTGGAATTGACGTTTCGGTGACGCAGACCGATGCGGCGGCCTGGATCGGGTTGCGCCAGAAGGGTCAGTTCGACATGACCATCAGCCTGATGAACGGTTCCAACCCATACATCATCTATCGCAACGCAATGTCAAATACTCTCTTAAAGCCAGTGGGTGAGGCTACCGTTGCCGGCAACTTTGAGCGGTATAGCGGTGGGAAAGCCGATGACCTCTTAACTCAGTTTGCCGGCACTTCCGACGAGGCCAAGCAGAAGGAAATCGCCGGCCAACTCCAACAGGTCTTTGCCGATGAAGCGCCCTTACTCCCGCTCTTCCCGCTCCCGCAGTGGTACGAGTACAACACGACCAACTTCGAGGGCTTCCCGACCAAGGACAATCCTTATATCGCCGGGCAGCGTGGCGATAACTCCCAGGACGGCACCAGCCCAATTCTGCCAATTATTACCACAATCAAGCCTAAATAGAGACAAGCTGGGCAAGCAACCAGGGGCGATCTCGCAAGAGATTGCCCTCTCTTCAAAATATTTCAACCGGCTGGCCGGCTGGACGTTCTTTTAAAAAAAATAGAGATTTAATTCTTTTCTTTTCGTTTAGTTAGTTTGTTAAGGAGTGCAAGGATGCGCTACATTCTGCGCCGATTGGGGTTTTACCTGGTGGCTCTCTGGGCCGCCATAACCCTCGACTTCTTCCTGCCCCGCCTTTTACCCGGTGATCCGGCTGCTACCATCCTGGGGACCGGTGGTCAGCTCGACCCTTCCCAGATTCAGGCCGTTAAAGAAGCGCTGGGCCTCAGCGACCAACCCCTGATTTTGCAGTATTTCACCTATCTTACTCACGTTGTCAGGGGCGATTTCGGTATTTCTTTCTCCAACTTTCCCGTCCCGGTTATCAGTGTTATTTTGACCGGTTTATGGTGGACCTTACTTTTGGGGGGCAGTTCGGTCATTATCAGCTTTATTATCGGCAACCTGGTCGGCATCTTTGGCTCCTGGCGGCGGGGTGGTGCGGTGGACAGCTTTGTGCCACCCCTGCTGGTATTTATCGGGGCTTTCCCGCCTTTCTTCCTGGGACTGTGCGCCGTTTACCTCTTGGGCTTCCAACTCCACTGGTTCCCCACTCGCCACGCTTATGAAGACACCCTTACTCCTGGTTTTGACCCGGCCTTCTTCGGTAGCGTGATTCAGCATATGCTGCTGCCGGTCCTGGTGCTTGTCCTCACCCAACTGGGCGGTTGGGCCCTCGGAATGCGCAACACGATGGTAGCTATCCTGGCCGAAGACTACATCACCATGGCTGAAGCGAAAGGGCTGACCCAGAACCGGATTATGTTCCGCTATGCCGCCCGCAACGCCATGCTACCCAGCATCACCGCTTTTGGGATTGTCCTCGGGTTTGTCCTCAGCGGCCAACTCTTGATCGAGCAGATCTTTTCCTATCCGGGCCTCGGCTTCCTTCTAATTAGCTCGGTGCAGAAGCTGGACTATCCCCTTATGCAAGGTTTGTTTTTGATGATTACCTTCGCGGTGCTGGTGATTAACTTTATCGTGGATATTATCTACACCCGCCTGGACCCCCGGGTGCGAGCAGGTTAGAGGTCAGGTAGGAGAAGTATAAAGGAATGGATACACACAAAAAGGTTGCCCATACTCCAAACGGGCAACAAACTCCCTCGCCCGAAGCCGTAGACGTACCGGTAGCCTCGCCGGAAGGGCACCCTATTGAACAACCGGGCCGCCAGGAGCAACCGGTCGAAATCGAGGGTACTCCCGCCGGTCAAATCGTGGTAGCCCCGCCCGCTACTTTGCCGGTGCCTACCCGCCAGCGGTTGGTCTGGTTGCGAACACTACTAAAGAATCCTAAAGCATTGGTGGGTATTGCCATTGTAGTCTTTTTCATCCTGGTAGCCGTTCTGGCCCCGGTAATTGCCCCCGGCGACCCAACCGAGTTCGTGGATGCCCCTAACCTGCCTCCTTCTGCGGCTCATCTCTTTGGCACCGAAGGCCAGGGCAAGGATGTCTTTCGGCAGACCGTCTGGGGCGCGCAGATTTCGCTGCTCATCGGTTTTGCAACCGGTTTATTGATCACGATAGTCAGCACCGTTATAGGCATGACAGCCGGGTACTTCCGGGGGCGAGTTGACGATCTGCTAACCCTTCTAACCAATCTTTTTCTGGTGATACCAGGCTTGCCGCTTCTTATAATCCTGTCGGCTTTCCTGTCACCCGGCACCGGCACCATCATCGGCACGCTGGCCTTTACCGGCTGGGCCTTTGGCGCCAGGGTCAAGCGTTCCCAAACTCTCTCTCTGCGGGAAAAAGACTTTGTAGCGGCAGCCAAAGTGAGCGGCGAGAGTGGCTTCAGGATTATTTTCAGTGAGATTATGCCAAATATGATTTCGATTATCATGGGCAGCTTCATCAGTTCGACCACTTATGCCATCGGGGCCTCTACCGCCCTGGCTTTTATCGGTCTTGGCAACGTCAGCGAAGTGACCTGGGGTACAAATTTATACTGGGCGCAGAACGGTGGGGCGATCCTGCAGGGAGCCTGGTGGACGTTTGTGCCATCGGGACTGTGCGTGGCCCTGGTGGCCTTCGGCCTCTCGTTTATTAACTACGCCCTGGATGAAGTAACCAACCCCCGCCTGCGGGCTGAGAAGGAATTGAACAGGACTCTCAAAGGGACTGCTTTCAAAAAGACCAAAACCAGGGCGACCCCGGTGCTGCGCCAATCGCAGCCCAAGTAAGAGAATGCAAAGTTGCAAGTACAAGGACAAAGTGAAGTTATGAGTCAAAGCCAAATCAAAATAGCCCGCCAGGTCCAAAATGAAACGCTTTTAGATGTGCGCGATCTGCGGGTAGAGTATCTCAGCCCCAAAGGGCCGGTTCGGGCGGTGGACGGTGTCTCCTTCTCGATTGCTCCCGGCGAAGTTCTCGGCCTGGCCGGGGAGTCCGGTAGCGGTAAGTCTACCATCGCTCACGCCCTCCTCAGGGTGCTGCGGCCTCCGGCCCTTATCACCGGAGGTGAGGTCCGTTTCAAGGGTAAAGATGTGCTTTCGCTGGCCGAACACGAACTGGAAGCCTTCCGCTGGCAGGATATTTCGATGGTCTTCCAGAGCGCCATGAACAGCCTCAACCCGGTGATGAAAGTGGGCGACCAGATTGCCGACGTGCTGGTCAAGCACAAGAAGATTTCCAAAAAAGAAGCCTGGCAGCGAGCCGGTGAACTGTTCGATATTGTCAACATCGACAAAAAGCGGCTAGATGCTTATCCGCATGAGTTGTCGGGTGGGATGCGCCAGCGCGCCGTCATAGCTATCGCCCTGGCTCTCAACCCACCCATGATGATCATGGACGAGCCGACTACCGCCCTGGATGTGGTGGTGCAAAAAGAGATCATGCAGCAGATCGAAGAACTCAAAGAGAAAATGGGCTTCTCAATCCTCTTTATCACGCACGATATGTCGCTAATGGTCGAATTCTCCAACCGGATTGCCATTATGTATGCCGGCGAAATCGTGGAAATGGCCCCGGCCAGGGAAATCTTTGAGAACCCACTGCACCCTTACACCAAGGGCTTGATCAGTTCGTTCCCGCCGCTGGTCGGGCCCAAGCACAAGATGACGGGTATTCCCGGTTCCCCGCCGAACATGGCCGAACCGCCCACCGGCTGCCGGTTCCACCCGCGCTGCACCATGTGCCAGCCGGTCGAGAAAGTGGTCAATCCTACTTTGCAAGAGGTGCTGCCGGGCCACTGGCTGGCCTACCACGAGGGGATGCCGGGGGTTTAATAAGAGCGGTTCCAGGTAAAATCTAAGGCAAAGCTAGACAAAGTAAAAGGGATTCCAGGAAGAATTCCAAAAATGGCGCAAAGTAATAAATCAGATCAGGGAAGATAGAGGCAAGCAGTATGACACAATCGGTAGCCGATAATGGACAACAAGCCAGTTCCCCTAAAGCAGGTGAAGTAGTGTTGGAGGTGCGCAACCTGACCAAACACTTTCCGGCCGGAACCTTCTTCAAGCCTAAAGTGGTCAAAGCCCTTAACGATGTTTCCTTTACCATACGCCGGGGCCAGGTTGTCGCCCTGGTAGGGGAGAGCGGCAGCGGTAAATCCACTACTGCCCGCCTGATCTCCCGCCTGATGCCGCCCACTTCCGGTGAGATTATCCTGCGCGGCAAGAATGTGCTCAAGACCGAGCCGGGTAGGCCTTCTCTTTCCTATCGCAAGGAAGTGCAGATGATCTTCCAGGACCCTTTCGGCTCGCTTAACCCGGTGCACACAATCGAACACCATATCGAACGGCCACTGCACATCCACAAGATGCTCAAGAACCGGTATCCCCTGGAGCGGGTCCACGAACTGCTCTCCACGGTCGGTCTTACCCCACCTGAGGAAGCGGCCCGCAAGTACCCCTACCAGATGTCGGGCGGGCAGCGCCAGCGTGTTGCTATTGCCCGGGCCCTGGCGGTTGAACCTGAGATTATTCTGGCTGACGAGCCTATTTCAATGCTGGACGTGTCTATCCGTATGGGCGTTTTAAATTTAATGGAACAGTTAAAGGAAGAGAGAGGTATCGGTTTTCTCTACATTACCCACGACCTGGCGAGCGCCCGCTACATCGGAGACCAGACGATGGTGATGTACACCGGCTATGTGGTCGAAGCGGCCGAAAGCCGGGAGCTAATGGAGCAACCCGCCCATCCCTACACCCAAATGTTGATGGGAGCCGTGCCAAACCCCGAAGGTGGCCTCATCAAGAAAAAAGCCGAAGCCAGGGGAGAAATTCCGTCTTTAACGGATCTACCGCCGGGATGCCCTTTTGCGACGAGGTGCCCGAAGGTAATGGACATCTGTAAAAAGAGTATGCCTGGTAAAGAATACCTGAGCAAGGATGGTGATCACTGGGTTCGCTGCCACCTGTATGGACCGGGCGAAGAGCCTGCCACTGCTAAAGCCAGGGCCGCGGTTAAAACTCCTGCCGCAGAGCCGGATAAGGGTAATTAAAATTAAAACCAATGGGTATTTTTATCTGGGTTTAGTAGCAGGAACGAACTTATATAAGACAAAAGACAGGAAATGATGGATGGTTCAGCAAGCCAGAAAAGTAACTAGCAAAACAATTAGGAACGGCCATAATCTAGAGCATGTGAATCCAAACTTGACTGAGTTATTTAGTCTGAAAGGACAGGTAGCGGTTGTTACCGGCGGTACCGGGGTCCTGGGAAGTGTAATGGCCGAAGGGCTGGCAAAGGCAGGAGCTAAGGTAGCCGTACTGGGCCGCAGAGTAGAGCAAGCCCAGGCAGTTGTTGAAGCTATAAACACTGTTGGGGGAAGTGGCATGGCCATGGCGGTAAGGGCCGATGTGCTGGTGAGAACCCAGCTTGAAACTGCCCGCGACCAGATTCTGGGACAATGGGGACGGCTGGATATTCTCGTAAATGCCGCCGGCGGAAATATGCCCGAAGCTACCCTCGCTCCCGGCCACTCCTTTTTTGATATGCCGGTAGAAGGTCTGGATCAGGTTCTTGCTTTGAACTTGCAGGGTACCTTATTACCGAGCCAGATTTTTGGCGAAGCCATGGCGCGGGCCGGTCAGGGCTGTATTATAAATATCTCCTCGATGTCCGCCGGGCGAGCTATGACCAGGGTAGCCGGCTATGGGATTGCCAAAGCCGCAGTTGAAAACGCCACTCGCTGGCTGGCAGTGGAGTTAGCGCGGGCCTTTGGCAGCCATTTACGGGTAAACGCTATCGCTCCCGGCTTTTTTGTAGGCGAACAGAACCGGGCGCTGCTGCTCAAACCGGATGGCACGCTTACTCCACGAGGCCAGACTATTATCGACCATACTTCGGCGGGCCGGTTCGGCCAACCCGAAGAACTGCTAGGCGCTTTGATCTGGCTGTGCGGGCGAGGAGCGAGTTTCGTTAACGGAGTGGTAGTGCCGGTAGATGGCGGCTTCAGCGCTTTCAGCGGAGTTTAACTAGAAGTTGAATATGGAAAAGTAATCGAAAATACAAACACTGGCTCAGGAACAAAAGGTAGTGGATCTGACCGGGAAAAGACCCTAGAGGGAAAGATCGAATTTACTATCGGCCGCATTAGGAGTTCAAACTCGCACATAATCCGTAGCACTGTCGTCAAGATTAAGTTTACGACGCTGGTAGGGTTCGGTAGTACGCGGGTCAGCATAACCAGCCGCATTTTGAACCTGTTGAAGTTTTGCTCCCCTTCCAGGCACAGGGTTACAAAAGTAGCGCGCAGGCCGTGGGGTGTAACGCCATCCACAAGGATGATCTGGCCGGTGATAAAACTGGCCCAATAGGAGGCAAGCAATGCAGTCAGATCGGCTATATCTTCCGGTTCTCCATGCCGCCTTAGCGGAATCATCCCTACCAGTTGCTCTAACGCCGGGGCTGGATCGGCATAGGTTTGTTCGGTGTAAGAGCGAAAACCATCCGAGTTGACAGTACGCGGCTGGATCGAGTTCACCCGCACGTTGGGGGAGAGTTCCACGGCCAGGTGACGGGTTAAACCATCATGCCAGCTTTTGAGGCGGCATAGTTTGCCCCGACCTGACTGACCAGGGCGGTGCTCGACGAAATATTTACGATTGCCGCACCTGGCCGTTGCTTTAGAAAAGGAGCGGCCGCTCGGCAGCAGTAAAACGGTCCACTGAGATTGACACCAAGTGTTTTCGCCCACAGATCCAGGGATAGGTCTTCAATCTTGCCGCCTGGATTGATGGCAGCACAGTTTACCAGTACGTCAAGGCCCAGCCGGGCCGCTGCCGCCATCTCTTGCTAAACCGTAGGCGCATCGGAAATATCTACCGCCACCCCCACAATCTTATTGGGTCGGCCAGGGGCTAGTAGATCGCGTAACTCTTCGGCGGTTTGCTCAACCACATCCTGGTCGCGGTCTTAGATCACTGTGCGCGCTCCCAGCCCGCCCAGACGATAGGCTATGGCACGGCCAATACCACGGGTGGCTCCGGTCACCACGGCTGATTTTCCTTCAGATTTTCCTTCAAAAGAAAGGTCGCGCCATTTTGTTTCTGCCATGTTGCTTTCTTTCTTCCATGAAAACTGAGCAAAAAATTATAAAAACCGGGTTTTTACTAAGACAATTTTTGTGTAGTTTAGGGCGACTCTTACACGATGTTTCCTGGCGACACTCTATAATTTTTTTGACCGCCCTGGATCTCAATTGCCGCAGTGTCAGGGACGTAACAAGGTTTTGATAGCCCTGCGCTCGTCCATGGCCCGGTAGCCCTCGGCTACCTCGGAAAGCGGCAGTTCGAGGTCAAAGACTTTGCCGGGGGCAATTTTCCGCTCCCAGATAAGATTGATCAGGTCAGGCAGAAAGCGCCGCACCGGGGCCGGTCCGCCCAGCAGATGCACTTCGGCGAAAAACAATTCGTCACCGGGTAGTTGCACGCCGTGAGCTACCCCGACATAGCCGACATGGCCGCCTGCCCGGGTCGCCCGAATGGCCTGCATCATCGACTCCTGGGTACCGACCGCTTCGATAGTCGAGTGCGCTCCCAGCCCGCCGGTGAATTCCTTTATCTTTGCCACGCCCTCGGCACCCCGCTCGGTCACGATGTCGGTCGCCCCGAACTCACGGGCCAGACGCTGGCGGGACTCGTGACGGCTCATCGCGATTATGCGCTCCGCCCCTAATTGTTTGGCCGCCAGGATACCAAGCAGGCCAACCGCCCCATCACCGACAACCGCGACGGTCTTGCCCGGTCCGGCTTCGGCGGCAACCGCCCCGAACCAGCCGGTCCCCAGCACATCGGAGGCCGCCAAGAGGTGAGGGATAAGATCCGGGGTCGGCATACCTGGTGTCGCCACTAATGTGCCGTCGGCCAGTGGAACCCGCAGCAGTTCGGCCTGGGCGCCGCCGGCTCCTACCGGTTGGCCCTGGACGCAACGGCTCTGGTATCCGGCCTGGCAAATCTCACAGGTGTTGTCGGAAGTGAGAAACGAGCCGACCACAAACTGGCCGGCCTTTATTTGGGATACCCGGGGGCCGACTTCCTCGACAATGCCGCAGTATTCATGACCCATTGGAGTTGGCCCGTTGACCCTAGCGATACCTCGGTAAGGCCACAGGTCCGAGCCGCAGACGCAGGCGGCCGAAATCCTGATAATAGCGTCGGTCGGTTCTAAAATTACTGGATCAGGTCTTTCCTCGAAGCGTACGTCCCGAGGACCGTACATTATGGTGCCTTGCATAACTAAATACTTCCTTTGTCTAATCTTCTCTTCTCTAATATTTAATCTTCGCTGGCCTCGGCCATGTATTCCGCATCCGTAACCTTTTGCAGCCAGGTAACCGCTTTACCGTCAAGGGCTTCCTGAATAGCAAGGTGACTCATGCCGGTGGTGGCGGTCGCCCCGTGCCAATGTTTTTCATTGGGCGGGCAACTTACTACATCGCCTGGCCGAATTATCCGTTTGGGGCCGCCCACGCTTTGCACCCAGCCGCAACCGGACATTACAATCAAGGTCTGCCCAAGGGGGTGAGTATGCCAGGCTGAGCGGGCGCCCGGCTCGAAGGTGACCAGCGCCCCGGTGATCCGACCCGGTGCGGGAGCCTGAAATAACGGGTCAACCCGGACATTCCCGGTAAAGTTTTGTTCTGGCCCTCTGGCTGATGGTTGTGACCCGCTTCTTTTAAGTTCCATTTGCGACAACTCCTTTAGTCAAGCGCCGATTGCTATTCGCCCCAGACCGCCCGGCGAGCTAACTTTAGCCAGGGCGGTAGGATAGCTTTCGGCAGGCACTTCTCTACTTCAAATTAGCTCCAACCACCTGATGCAGCTCATACGGCTCTTCCAGATAGTTAATTTCTTCCTGGGTGAGGGTTACCGAGAATGCGCCAACCGCTTCTTCAAGGTGCGAAATCTTGGTGGCTCCCACAATAGGGGCGGTTACCGGCTGCTTTTTCAACAGCCAGGCGAGGGCAATATGGGTGCGGGAGGCTCCATGTTTGTCCGCGATTTCAGCCACTCGTTCCACAATCTGCTTATCCTTTTCGGCAAACGCATCATACTTACTCTTCTGGATTTGGTCTGTCTCGGACCGCAGGGTGCTTTCAGCCGACCAGTCACGGGTCAGGCGGCCGGAAGCGAGCGGGCTGTAAGGAATAACTCCTATTTTTTCATCCAGGCAGAGCGGCATCATCTCGCGTTCTTCCTCGCGGTAGATGAGGTTTAGATGATTTTGCATCGAGACAAAGCGGCTCCAGTTGTGTTTCTCAGCCACAAACAGGGCTTTCTGAAACTGCCAGGCGAACATGGCCGAAGCCCCGATATAACGAGCTTTCCCGGCCCGCACCACATCGTTAAGAGCTTCCATGGTTTCCTCAATTGGCACCGAGTAGTCCCAGCGGTGGATCTGGTAGAGGTCTACATAGTCGGTCTTGAGCCGGGTCAAACTATTGTCAATCTCGCTCAGGATAGCCTTGCGGGAAAGCCCGCCGCCGTTCGGTTCATTGCGCATCTTGCCATGGACCTTGGTGGCGATGACCACCTCGTCACGGCTGGCGAAATCTTTGAGCGCGTTGCCAAGGATTTCTTCACTGGCCCCGATGGAGTAGATGTTAGCGGTATCGAAGAAATTGATGCCCATTTCGAGTGCCTTCTTGATAATCGGGCGGCTATCTTCCTCGTTAAGAACCCACTTGTGGGTCCAGCGCTGGGCGTCTCCGAACCCCATGCAACCCAGGCAGATGCGCGAGACATCCATGCCGGTGTTGCCCAGTTTGGTATATTCCATATCAATCTCCTTCTTCGCTTTCTTTAGCTTTCTTTTTGATGGTTGCACTTAACAAACCACGGGTCTTTACCAGGTTTTAAAGTATCGGTTTTCGATTTGCCAGGGAATTAGGACTGATTCAGCCGGTAAAAGTACAGATTTTGGGGTAAGCCCGGGCTGAATTCAGGGTTAATAATCAGGTTAGTGCGGGTTCAGTTTGATGGTGGCAGCACGGGCACCCGCACTATTGATATGGTCAATAATGCTTTTAGCATAGCGGCGGTATTTGGTAGCGTAGGCGGTATCAAGCTGTTTATTGATTTCGTTGTCGGCACTTATTTCCTCTAAAGCAACATCTTTAGTGACGCCTCCCGCCCTTATTTGGCCTTCGTGGTGAGCCTGCACCCCCCGGAACCAGCCCGAGTTTCGCCCGTTTACCGAGCGGACATACAGGTTGTCACCGGCCCGCACCACCCAGATCGTGACCGGGTTTCGCAGTGTGCCATCCGCTCGCAGCGAGGCAATCGAGAGTTCTTCGGCTGCCTCAATTTTTTTCAGTTCATCAGTTGTCCAACTTGCCATCGATCAATACACTTCTTTCTTAGGTTCAACTGTGGAGCAGCTAACCAGGTCAGTAACTTTACTTTTGATTCTCTTTTTTATCAATCAGGTAAAGATAAAACAAATTTAACCGGGCCAGGCCGTCAATGCTGACGGTAATAGTATTACTGACCAAGCTTTTCCCTGGTGAATTTAAGCTCTTTGGCTATCAGCTTCGCGTTCTTACTCATGGCCTGGGCCTGTTCGCTATCTTCCTCGGCCACCGCTTTCCAGTAGCTAATCTTAGTGTCAACATAGCGCTGGCGAAGCTGCAAGTAATAAGCCTCGTCAGCCAACCGCCCTGTATGGTTTTCCAGCAGCGCCACCTGGTCCCTGGCTCCCACCACACCCTGAGTCCGGTTACCAAGATAGGCGCGCATGTCCTCTATCGACATACCGGTGGCGTTCAGGCACGCGATTGAAATCGCCTCATCAATATTGCGCTCGGTATACTCGCGCTGCTTACTGGTCGAACCGCGGTTGATCGGCCCCAGGAGGCCGATTGTCTCGTAGTAGCGGAGGGTGCTTTCCGGCAGACCGCTTAATTCGGAGGCTTCTTTGATTGTGTAGATTAGTGTTTTTTCCATAATCTCATTTACAGTAGTATTCATTCCAATTAACCTCGCAAATTCAGTCTAATAACTTAAAGCGCTTTAAGTCAATAGTTTTTAAAGCCAATTTTGAAAATTCATTAAAGTTCTTCAAGTTTGCACACTTCACAAAGTTAAACTTATTCACCTTGCGGGAAATCGGTCGAAGCCGCCAGTTCCTTTTGAGATTCAAAACCGGCGATCCGCTTGCGAAGGACCGACAGGGTACTCTCCAGAACCTGGGAACCGAGTACCATCCGCAGCGGAGCCGGATTTACATCGACACTCTCGATAATGCGGGCAGCCATCCTCACCGGGTCACCGGGAGCCAGGCCGTTTTGGGGGTCGAGCATCTTTAAGAAGCTATGAGCCGGGTTATTGTCGTAGACCGGTGAAAGGTCGGCTACCTGGGCGCTACTGTAGCGGAATTCCGTCCGGGCGCCACCCGGTTCGACGATAGTTACACCAATACCGAAGGGAGCTACCTCCTGGGCCACCGGCTCCGCAAAACCCTCGATACCCCACTTGGTAGCGTGGTAGAGCGAGTTCCCGGCGAAGGCTACCTGCCTGCCATAGGTAAAAATTTTTATATAATCCGGCCACCACCCTGAGTTTGCAGGTGTGGCAGCGCCGCCCGGATGAGCTGGATCGACCCGACCAGGTTGGTCGCAATTATTTGCTCAATTTGCTGGTCGCTTAGCTCTTCCGCCGCGCCGAACAAACCATACCCGGCATTGCTGATAACCAAATCAATCCGGCCAAGCCTGGCAAATGAACGCTCGACCACCTCTTGAAAGGCTGTAACATCTGTTACATCGAGCTCTTAGACATGGAAGGTCTGGGCATATTTCTCCAGGGGGTCGTTGACTCTGGCGTCGTTCCGAACGGTTCCGACAACGGTTTGGCCCTGCTCAAGGAGCAATTCGGTGAGCTGGCGGCCAAAGCCGCTGCTTACCCCCGTAATGAGCCAGGTCCGCTTGTGTTAGGACATCATGATTTCTTCTTCTTTTTCTACTTTCTTTTTATCTATTTACTATTTTGAGGCGGTGACCTCGTCTACCATCCGTAACCCGTTGAGAGTGCGGGGATAGCCGATAAAGGGCAGTAGCTGGGTTAACACATCAATCAGTTTAGCCCGGTCATTGCCTACATTAAGATTGGCGGCAACATGCCCTTTTACCTGTGGTTCGCAGCCGCCGAGTGCTACAAGCATGCTAAAGGTGAGCAGTTCGCGGGTCGGTATATCGAGCCCTGAGCGGGTCAGGTAATCGCCGAAGCAGTCGTCCGACAAAAAGCGCTGGATATGCTGCTGGTCGGCAGGTGCATTCGCATAAAGATTATCGACAGTGGTGTTCCCTACAATTTGCTTCTGAACAGCCAGCCCTTTCTCCAGCCGGTTTTCAGGATTGGTTGTCGATTGGCCGGGTAAAGGCAGCGCCACACCTCGCACGGTAAGCACTTCATTGGTGATATGGATAAAATCAAAGACCTTACCCATGCCCACATAAGGGATGGCCTGGTAAACAATCTCTTTAACCTCGATCGGGGACACTTCCACGGTAAGGGCTGCTCCGACCATCACGCGATATTCGCGCAAAGCCTGGCTGGCAATCAGGGCCGCCAGTTGGACCATGAGGCGGGTTCGCACATCAAGCTTACTCTCACGGAGGACCTCGTCAAAGGCGAAGTTATCAAAGGCCTCGATCAGTTCCGGGTCGGTCACAGCCAGGGTTGAGATATGGCCTGGAAATAGTGCGTCGTGGTTTCTTTTAGCTTGTTCATTTGGGGGCATCAACACTCTCCTTGTGCTAATTAATATTTACTTTAGGAGGCTACCAGATAAATTGGATATTTACCTATGGAGTAAATTCTATACCAATCATTATTCAAGTCACTTTTTACAAAAATAGGGGTTTTTCTCCACTAGTCAGTTTTTAGCCCATTAAAGTCCTTTAAGCTAAGCTTAATAACTTAAAGCGCTTGAAGTCAAGAGATTTGGGGAAACTCAGGATAGTTAGGCAAAAACTGACTACATTTCGGCTTTCTCGAACATTGGGACCAAAAAGGGCGGTTTGGGTTTGAAACTAATATTAGCGGTAGTTTTTAAGGAAAAAATTGTTCAATATTAGTAGTTTTAGGGACTACAATATAGAGAAACTGCCAATTTGCTGGTATCTAGAGACTAAAATAAAAATAATCTGAAACGGTTTGTCATATTCCAATTAGGTGTACTAGACGAAACTTGATCGGTTCTGTCATTTCCGGATTCGCAGTAAATAAAAGGTAAGTTTTCCGTCTTGATAGAACCATAAATCCATCATTTCTTGGTATTTTAAGAATTACTTGCTAACCCCTCCCTTTTATGCTATTTATGAGGATGGTCATACCTAAGTGCCTACCAACGACTTTAAATTGAAATAACATAATCACAGAGTAGACTTAAAATGGATTATCCTCATTGTTCATCTAGCAGCACTTTAGAACGAAAAGCTTTCACTAAGCAAGGCTACAAATGCTACCACTGCCGTAACTATAGAAAGTCTTTAATGAAAGAACGTTGTCTCTATTTAATCTTTTACGCTATCCCAGTGAGCTAATCTTCAAGGTGGTTACCTGGCGTTTGCGCTATAAATTATTTCTCAGGGATATTTCCGAGCTGCTTATGAAGGATGTTGTGAAACTTGGCCAGTTGTGATCTTGGTCCAGCCCTAAAAATTTTAGAGCTGCGGTAGCAGTGCGTCTGTCTTTTGCCAGTAAAGTGCCGCAGACGAGTAGCAGCATTTTACGGTAAGTTGGAGCAGTAAAAAGAGGTTGGAAATGGATACAAATTGCTATAATAGGGTCGGGCAAATGCATTGTAATTCTCCTGAGGATGTATAGTTTTGGCGAACATTTATTACCTCGGGCGGCAAGGCAATTGCCTTCCTCAATTCTTTTTATCCATTTCTCCTCTCAGAAATGTGTAAAGTCGAGGTTAGGTGTAGTTTTTTTAGATACTTCTCGGCCAGGCCGAGAAGGCCTTGAAAGACTGCGGAATCGTACTTGAAAGTGAATCCGCAGTCTTTCAAGCCTAAGAAATCAAAATTTTCTTGAAGCCTTGACATTTGGTTTCATCGGTACGAAGAACCCGATTTTCAATCATTTATCAGCCTGACCTTTTTCCACAACCCACCTGCCCTAACGAACACCCGAACCGGCCCAAAACTACAAAATAGCCGATAAAACATTATTACCGTATTGTTTAGTTCGGCCATTATATATTCAGCTTTGCTAAGTACCTTAGAACTGGCTTATATTGGCTACCACATATTATGTTCACATGGAGATCAAAATGGGCTTTAGTTTCGAGCAGACCTTGTTGGATAACCCTTTTGTTGAAAGAGTCTGGCGTACTCAAACGGAAACCGCCGAACCTTTTACTTCCCTTGCCGCTGCGCGTTGGGAGTTGGTAGTAACCAGATACAAGGGTAAAACCACACTGACCGTTAGGGGCCCTGAAACTAAAGCTACTCTGGCTTGCAGTCCCACCGACACTGAATTTTTTGGCATTGTATTTAAACCTGGGATTTATATGCCCCACCTGCCAGTAGCCACCATTTTGAACAAAAATGATATTACCTTACCGGCTGCCAGCAGCCGGTCTTTCTGGCTGGATAGTGCAGCCTGGCAATATCCCGACTATGATAACGCCGACGTATTTATAGACAGAATGGTACGAAGGAATTTGCTGGTTCGCGATAGGGTTGTTGAATCGGTTTTGCAAAACTTACCTCATGGCAAATCGATTCGAACCCTTCGGCGACATTTCTTGCAGGCCACCGGACTTACCTTCAACACTTTTAAGCAGATTGAGCGCGCTCGTCATGCGCTGTTACTTTTACAGGAAAGAGTTTCTATCCTGGATACAGTTGAGCAGGCCGGTTATTTCGACCAAGCGCATCTGACCAGGGCCCTCAAACATTTTACGGGCCAGACGCCGGCCAGTATTGTCAAACCTAATTCTTCCACTCAAGTGTCCCTTTTATACAAGACTGAGACCTAAAAATGAACCACAATATAAATGCTCGACTTTAATTAGCTAATCTATTTAAGGAGATTACTTGTGCAGATAGGAACAACCAGCTTATTGGTGGACAATCAAGAGAAAGCTTTACAATTTTACACGGAATTACTCGGTTTCAACAAGAAAACCGACCTGATGATAGGTTCGGATTACCGCTGGCTAACCGTAACCGCTTCAACTGCGGCAGGCGAAGTTGAGTTGTTGCTTCAGCCAATGATGTTCCCGGAGGCAAAAGCATATCAGGAAACCTTGTATCGGGTAGGTTCGCCTTTTATTGCATTTCGCACCGCAAATATCCAAGATGATTACGAACGCTTGAAAGCAGCCGGGGTAATTTTCCGAATGGAACCTACCAAGATGGAACAGGGTATGGTAAGTTCTTTCTTTGAGGATGGTTGCGGCAATATAATTCACCTTTACCAGTTGTAGAATTTTGGGTGGAAAATTGTGGCCGAGTTTGAACTGCGCTTAACTCGGTATTCTGGTGATTTCGGTTTATAGCGACTTTCCTCAGCCACAATGCTCGTGTTTTCTGTAATTTCGCACCGCTCAGTACTGTACATTTGAGGGATTGGTAAAGGTTCGGTTTCCCTATAATTGGTAAAAGTTACCTTATCAAAGCTGCCTCAATTCTCAATCAGATCAGATTTAAAACCTTCTCTAAAATTTAAGAGGAGCTCAATTTAAAGCTCTTTAAATCAACCTCCTTATTCAAAAAGAAAATCGTTCCAGCACCTTTGCTAAATATTTTTGATTTCACCCATTACACAATTTTGGAGAAATAAAATCAAAATGAACGGTTTCGTTTTCCAAACCGTTCATTTTGATTTCAACTCACTTGGTAACCGGTTATTTACCTGGCTGCTCTGATATGTAAGCCGCCCTTTGTATAAGCAATCACTCCCAAGGTTACCAGCCACTGCAATCCAACCACCAGCCAGAAAAGGGTTTGTGGCCCCGAAAGAACCCCTGAGAAAGCAAAGGCGGTATCGGCGGCGGCGTGAAAAAGGACCGCCAGCAGGACGCTGTCCCGGCTGTTGTTGTAGAGCCAGGTCATCAAAACAGCCTGGGATACCGTCAGCAGCATAAACCCGGCGAAGGGCAGCCCCGCCTGAAACGAACCTGGCACAAACCAGTAGGGCAGATGCCACAGTCCCCAGAGAATTCCCAAAACCAGACTCGAAACAAGCGGATTAAACATCTTTTGCAATTTTGGCAACGCGTATCCCCTCCAGCCGATCTCTTCGGTAAAGAAGAACAGGGCAAAGTTGCCCAGTAACATCGGCAGAACCAGCACCAAATCGCTTTCGGCGGGAATATCGCCCAGGTTGAAGGTTTTGCCCATAATATAAGCTGTTAGACTTATAGCCGGTGTGATAAGGAGAGCCAGAGCATACCATTTCAGACCAAAGCGTAAGCGTATTAACCGTTTTCCCAGTTCCCTGTACCCAGTTAACCCGCTACTGAAGCCAATAACGACCAGGGCCGCGATAGTCGGTCCGGCCAGCGCGAAAAAGCCCGGGATTTTGATGTCAGTAAAGATTTTCAAGCCAACAATAATCCAGGTTATCAGGTAAGCCATGCCGAAGAAGGTAACGAGCTCGGTGGGAGCACCTGCTAGCTTTTCTTCCTTTTCGGTTTGGGCAATATTGGTTTGAGTGGTTGTAGGGCGCTGCTTTAAAGTTACCATATAAAGGCTACTTTTCCTTTCCTTTATTTCTATGTATTTCTAGGTTAATCCGTAAAATATTTCTAACCGAGTCCAGTTGCTGCATATTAGTTGATTGGTTTCAAAATTCTTTATTTTCTCAGTTCAGCTTGGGTTTGACCTGTCCGGTTTAGGCTGCTGGCTGCCGGACATTCCAAGTTTAAGCTGCGAGCCCTACCATGCAATCAACCGAAAGGGTTAATGGAAAGGATTAATGTAAATGGGAACATATCTGCCAGAAGCTAGTCAGTCTGAAGAATCACTCGCTGCTTCAAGCTGAGCTGGTTACTTCAACCAGACACAATTGCACCAGGGGTTTAAATGGTAGAGACGATTAATCCTGCCGATTAAACCTTTAGGTTAATTGCCTATATACCGGAAAGTTTTAAGCTAGTAGTGTCAGTCGGGCGGCAAACTCCGGTCAAAAACTAAGATTTAGAGCCCGTGGATGGCCGTATAATAGGCGGTTTAAAACCTGATAAAGAAAAAAAAGGAAAGGAAGCTCGAAGTGAACGAAAATTATCCAGATTACACCTCTCGCCGCGAGTACCGAGAGGAACGGCGCAGAGCCAGGAAAGAGCGCCTGAACAGTTATTTTCCTATGGAAGAGGTCCAGCCGGTATTCGACCGGCACCAAACCGGCTTTTCTAACAACACCGAGCTAAACCAAAATTACCCGGCCCCAGGCCCGGCTCCGGTCTACTACCAACCCCAGGAACGTTCCCGGCAATCCCGGTTGGTGCGCCGGAGAAATTTACTTATAGTCAATGCGGTAAGTTTTATGCTCTTTAGCGCCTTACTGGTCCTGGTCTGGTTTAGCAGCCAGAGCGGCTATTTCTGGCCGCTCTGGGTAATTGGGCCCTGGGTTATCGGCCTGTTGAACCAGGCGCTTTATGTCTGGTTGGGGCAGCGGAATCATTGAAGCCTGGCCTAAAAAATAACCAGTGGTTTTAACCAGGCCAGAAAGCAACCTTGAACAAAACCGGCCAGACACGCCAGTTGGGCGAGTTTGCCAACCTTCCGGTGAGGTGGCAAACTCGCCCAGCAAGTTTGGCAGCAGCAACAAATAAAGGTGGTTTAAGCAAGGAATTCACTTTTAGCCACAAAGTAGCGCGGAGAAAATATAAATTGAGCACGGTTACTACTTTACCTTTTACCTGTCAGTTTTTTTAATCCTTGAACCAGACATCGTTATAGAGTGGCAGGGCCAGACCATCCAGTTTGGTATCTTGGACCCTGTTTTGAAAAGCTATCAAAGTCCAGGGCGAATACAACGGGACGACTTTAGCCTTTTCAATTATCAATTTTTGCGCTTCTCGGACATAATCCAGGCGGGCGGCTATATCGAGAGTTGTATCTACCTTATCCAGCAGGCTGTCCAGCTCGCTATCACCACCCCGTTTGACCAGCGAGCTATTGCTTTTGTAAAGAAGTGACAAGAAAGAGGGGTCCGGCCAGCCCAGCGAGAAAATCGCCATATCGAAATTGCCCTTTGCGAGCAGGGGAATACCGGCGCTGAGTTCCAGATTTTGGATGGTTATTTCGATGCCAACTTCTTTAAGATTGGCCTGGATAATTTCACTGGTCCGCTTAATAGAACTACTACCAGCCAGGCTTAATAATTTGAAACTGGCGGCAACTCCATCCTTTTCCAAAACACCCTTGCTATTAAGTTTCCATCCGGCGTTTTTTAAGATACCCCGGGCTTTTTCAGGGTCAAACCCGTAGCCGGAGAGAGTTCCCTCCCACCCGGCCAGACCATTTGGCAGGGGGCTCTGGTTGGCTGAGGCAAAGCCTTCCACCCCATTTTTGACAATCTGCTTACGGTCTACCGCATACGAAAGAGCTTGCCTGAATTCGAGAGAATTAAAAGGGGGTTTATCTGAGAAATCGAGCAGGACCAGATTACTTGAATTATGCAATTCCACCAGCTTAAACCGGCTGTCCCCTCGCACCTGCTGCACATTTTCAGTCTGAAGTGGTGTCACCATATCTAGCTGGCCCCGTTCCAGGGCCGCAATCTGAGTGGCGGGCGCCGGGATTATCAAAAAATCCACTTCTTCCAGAAAAGCCGTACCTTTATTCTCAAGGTCTTCCCGGTAGCTGTGATAGTTTGAATTGCGGATCAGGTCAATCTCCTGACCGGTCTTCCACTCCTTAAAAATGAAAGGGCCGGAGCCAACTGGATGGCGGCCAAACTGGTCTCCATATTTTGCAAGGGCGGTGGGGGAGACGATACCCCCATAAGCCAAGCTTAGATTTGTAAAGATAGAAGCAAAAGGTGTCTTGAAGTTGAAGATTACCTGCGTTTCGCCGTTAGTAGAAACCGATTGCAAACTACCAAAGAAGTTTCGGGTGGGTGAGGCTGCCTTTGGGTCGAGTATTCGGTCAAAATTAGTTTTAACCGCGACCGCATTAAGCGGAGTGCTATCTTGAAATTTAAGGTTTGGGCGCAAAGTAAAGCTTATTGTGCAACTGTCCGGGCTGATTTCCCAGGAACTTGCCAGCCACGGTTTTGGTAGGCCGTCTTTATCAATATATACCAACCGTTCATACAGCAAATTATTTATACTATTAGCTGCGCCGTTGACAGTGCGGGCCGGGTCTAATATATCCGGCTCATCGGTAAGAGCCAACCGCATTACGCCACCTTTCTTGGGTGCAGCAGACGTGCTTGTTAGTGTAGCTGGAAAAGTAGTCAGGGCACCTGGCACAGTTGCCGGAATCGTGGCTACTGACGGGTCCGGCTGGGGAGTAGCAAAAGGGGCGGTGTTTGTGAGTTGATTTGAAATAGTACTCACGGTGGGGCTGGCTGCAGGGCCAGGGGTTTGCGAAACGAGAAAGCTTTCACCACAACCGCTCAGAACAATGGCTATCATAAGAAGAATAGCTAAAAGCCGGGTCATTGGCCAGAATGACCGGGCCAGATTATTCGGTTTTTCTAACATTGGGTATCTCTTTCCTGGTCAGGTAATTTTCAGGCTCAGTCTCAAGGTTGTACTTGTTTGCGCAGAAAAAATTAGTCTGAAGGCCACCATGTCCTGGTTAACTATACCGGTATAAGCGCCGGTTCGTTTACCTGAAAATTCCAATTCTTTGGTCACAATGTTTTTGAAATATGGATTAATTGCCAATTTAGTTGGCAAAATTTTACATCTGGGGAAAGAGAATTTCAACATTTTCAAAACTTTTTATGGTTAAATCTTTTGTCCAATACATTCCTTAAAAGGGTAAGCTTGTAAGTGCCTTTTATTCAACCTTCTAATTTTCATTCTCGGTTTCAGTTTGAGCTGGTCCACTACCACGACCTTTCTCATTTTGCAGAAGGTTTACCGCCAGAAGAGGCAGGCCAAGGTCGCGAATACGGTCAAGTAACCCGTGTAAAGCAGATTGGTCGATAACTTCACCTGTTAAAACGGTCTCGCCATTCTCACCTAGAACCAGCTTAAACCCCTCAAAATAGGAGGCCCACTGCGAACTGAGATGGCCTTTAAGCCTGATTTCGTATTGGTTAGCCATATTATTTTTCCGAATCTTTCTTAAGTTACCTATCCAATAAATCGTCTTAAGTCTAACGCGTTTCGGAGGCCGAGAAATCAAACTAAAGGTTTAATACAGGGCATTAATTGGAGTGAGCATGGTAAAATAGAGCAAAAAATTGGCTGATAAAGGCTTTAAAACGAACTTACTTGAATGACTGGACGATCCAGACTACACCGGTCTGGCAGCAATAAACTAACACGCCATGCCTCAACCACTTTTAGCTACCAAGTTATACCTGCCCGCCCCGCGCCCGGATAGAATAGACCGGCCCCGTTTAATGGAACTTCTAAATCACTCTGTCCAGCGGAAACTAATTTTGATCACAGCTCCGCCCGGTTTTGGCAAAACCAGTCTGCTGGTTGACTGGCACGCAACCGGCGCTCTTTCGTTCGGCTGGTACTCTCTGGATAGTAGTGATAATGACCCTACCCAGTTCTGGCGTTATTTTGTGGCGGCTGTCCGCAAGGTTAAACCCGCCTTGGGTGAAGTAATTCAACTTTCCCTGGAGTCGGGCGGCTCGACCCAGGTGGCTCCGCCTGTTGAAGCAATTCTGACCGGTCTTATCAACGAAATAAACTCACTGCCTGCCGGAGACGTGTTTGGCCTCGTGTTGGATGACTACCACGCTATACAAGACCAGGCCATTCACCAGGGGCTGACTTTTTTACTGGAACACCTGCCCCCCCAATTGCGCCTTTTTATAACGACCCGGGCTGACCCCCTGGCCTTACCACTCTCCCGCATGCGGGTGCGCGGCGAACTGGCCGAAATTCGGTCGGCGCAGTTGCGCTTTTCACTGGAAGAGGTGGCGGCTTTCTTTAAATCGAAGCCGAACCTGGCGCTGGCGAGTGAAGATGTCGAACGACTGGCAACTCGGACCGAAGGCTGGGTCGCCGGGTTGCAACTGGCGGCCCTTTCCCTGCAAGATTACAGCCCGGAAGAAGCTCATCGCTTTGTCGAGAATTTCGCCGGAAACGACCGCTTTGTAGTGGACTACTTGCTCGAAGAAGTGCTCAACCGCCAGCCCGCAGAGGTCCAGACCTTTCTTCTCGAAACATCCATCCTCGACCGGTTTAATGGCGCCCTGGCGCGTGCAATCACCGGCCTCGAAAATGCCACTGCCATTCTGGGGAAGTTAGAGCAGAGTAACCTTTTTCTTATCCCGCTCGATAGCCGCCGTGAGTGGTACCGTTACCATCATCTTTTTGCCGGGCTTTTGCGCCATCACCTTCAACATAATTACACACCCCCTCAGATTGACGAATTAAATCGCCGAGCCAGCCGCTGGTGCCAGCAGAATGGTCAGGAAAGTGCAGCGGTAAACCATGCCCTTAACGCCCACGATTATGGCCTGGCCGGGGAATTGATCGAACAAGTTGCTGAGGGTATGATTGTGCGAGCCGAACTTTTGCCGTTGCGAAACTGGTTGGCAGCCTTACCGGAAGAACTGTTCCTCTCCCGGCCTCTGCTGACTATCAGCTACTGCTGGACCTTGCTCCTGACCGGGCAGGGCAACAGGGTGGCTAAATATGCCGATGCTGTCGAAAGTAGAAGCTCAGTGGCAGTGCCAGGGGAACCCCAACCGGCAAAGGTACACAGCTTTGTGGAGAGTAACCTGGCGGTTATCCAGGCGCATCTGGCCTACCAGCAAGGCAACTTTGAACGGACTATCGAACTATCGGCTAAAGCGTTTGAGCTTATAAGTGCCGATACCTATTCCGCCGGGAGCAGCCTGGCCCTGATTGTGGCCCGAACTTACTTTCAAAGGAATAATCCAACCGCCGCCGAGAAGTATTTTCAGAAAGCCCTGGAGTTCGGGCGGCTGGCAAAAAACCTCTACACCACAATCTCAGCCGTGGTGGCCTTGGGTGAGATACAAATGGCAAAAGGGCATTTGCTGGAAGCTGCCTCACTTTATCAGGAGGCGGTTAAACTTGGTCAAATCGCCCCAAACAAACCCCTGCCTCTTGCCAGCGAAGCCTACAGCCATCTGGCCGAAATTCAGTTTGAGTGGGACCGGCTGGATGAAGCCGCCGAAAGCCTTAAAATTGCCAGCGAATTAAGCCCTTATGTGGGAAACTTGCGGATTACCCTATTCGAGAAATTCTTGAATGTCCGGCTGTTAGCAGCCCAGGGCAAGATGAGCGAAGCGTTTGAGCGGCTGGCCGAAATAGAAAAGTCGGACCTGGCTTCAAAGCTGAACGAAGTCAAAAGCCTGCTCGAAAGCTACCGGGTCTGGTTGTATCTGAAGGAAAGTCTGCCCCAGGACGAAAAATCGGTAAAGTTGGTTCGGGACTGGACCTATCGCCAGACCAACGAAAAACCGCGAAATCTGGCGGTGCGCTTTTTCTGGCAGGAAGCGATGGTGCTGGTCCGGGCCAGACTCTTTCTACAGGAGTATGAAAGCGCCCTGGAGCTGCTCGAACAACTGCAAAGTCAGGTCCAGGGATTGACCGGTTATTTAATCGAAGACCAACTTTTACAGGCACTGGCCTGGTCCGCGCTTGGCAACCGCACGCGAGCATTAAATATTCTGGCCGCTACTCTGACGCTGGCCGAACCTGAGGGCTACCGGCAGCTTTTTTTGGCAGAAGGTTTGCCATTGCTGAGGTTACTCCATCAGCTTGAGGCCGGGTCTCACCTAACTTATCCAAAAGCTTATCTACAAAATTTACTTTCCGCCTTTACTGAAAGCCAATTGTTGGTCGGCCCTAAACCTGCACCCTCGCCGGAAAGTGCCATCAGTCCGGCTGTAGGGGTAACTGCGAAAACCGCTAGAAGTGATATTTCAAAGCCACCTTTATCTACTATTTCTTCCCACCCGATCCAACCGGCCTATAACCAGTTTACCGAGAAACCGAGCGAACGCGAACTGGAAGTTTTGGCTCTGATCGCTACCGGGCTCTCTAACCAGGAGATTGCCGAAAAGCTGGTAATAAGTCTCAATACCGTAAAGGCGCATATCAACCGAATTTATAACAAACTTGACGTTTCCAGCCGGACCCAGGCCATTGCCCGCGCGCGTGAATTAAAACTACTCTAAATAGCGCCAAATATCTAAAAAAGGGAGGGTAAGCCATAAGCCAGTTTATAGACCCGGCATTTACCCTCTTCCCAAAACTGCCAGGGCCTCCACTCTTTCCTTCTCAGTTGGAGTGCTTTCAAACTCTGTTGTTTCTTCATAAGAAAAAAACCAGTTCAAAAGTATACCCAGCACCCCTATTAGGCCCCACGAGAAGTAAGTCAGGGTCAAACTAAAGAACGACAGCGGGATTGTTAGTAAAAATACTACTGGAGCAATCAGGCTGCGGAAAAGATGTAGGGACTTTTACCACCGACCTCCCCACTCCAACTTCTCTTTTTAATTTGTTAAAGTTCTCTGTCCAAAGTGGCTCTTGCCTATTTTTGGACGAATTCTAGGTAATTAAGGTGTACTAAGTTATGCTTCTTTTTGCTCACGGATCACAAGAAGGTTGCGCTGCAAATGTGAAATGCTGCGGCTTACATTCGCAATAATAAGGGCTACCAGAATTAAACCTGCCGCGACAGCAAACGTAATCCGCATACCTCCAGCAACAGCCTCAGCGCTCGCCTCAGTGATTTCGCTTGTTCCAGACGCCAGGGCAAATAACGCACCCATCACCGAGGTTCCGGTAATAAGCCCAAGATTGCGTGACAAGTTGAGCAGACCGGAAATAGCCCCTCGCCGGTCCGAAGGCACATCCTTCATAACTGCGGTGTTATTAGCGGTCTGAAACAACGCATAACCGAAGGTAATAAAGGCAATGGGGGCAAGGTAGCCGGGAATACCGAACCCGAACGGTATCAAGGTCAAACCAAAGGCGCCAACCATGATTGTGACAAGCCCTAAAATTGTCAGGCGTTGCGCGCCCAGGCGATCCACCAGGCGACCAGCCGGTATGCCGGTCAGGGCTACAACCACCGGTCCAACCGACATGACCAGGCCAATAAGAGCCGAACCAAGCCCTAGTCCATATGCCAGATAGAATGGGCCAACCACCAGCGTAGCCATTAGCACCGTCGTAACCAGGGTACTGGTAGCGAAGCCCCCACTCATAAGCGGATTGCGGAACACGGCCAATTTAATCAACGGTGAGGTTGCCTTTGCCTCGGTGAGAACGAACAAACCGGCCCCGAACAGAGCAGCTACCAAGTGTGCTATGTTGAGGACGCCGAATTTCCCACCCCCTAGCGTCATGGCAAGAGCATAGCCTGCTAAAGTCAGGGCAAGCACCAGCGTCCCAAGCGTGTCAAAGCGGACCCGTTCCCCTTCCCTTGCTTTCTTTCCTTGCTCAACCGGCAGGTAACGGTAGGCCAGGAAAAAGGTCAGGCCGCCGAGCGGCAGGTTAATCAGGAAAATTGACCGCCAACTCAGTTCTGAGATCAAGATGCCTCCCAGCGATGGGCCGAGGGCGGTACCAATCGCGGACATCGTGCCGAGCAGACCCATGGCGCTGCCAGTTTTTTGTTTGGGGACCGTTTCCCCGACTAAAGCCATACTGAGCGACAGCATGACCGCCGCCCCAAATCCCTGGGCTGCGCGAGCAGCAATTAGTAGCCAGAGAGTAGGAGCAGCACCGCACAGGATCGAAGCCGCTGTGAACACAACCAGGCCGCTCATTAGTAACCGCCGCCTGCCGAAAATATCGCCAAGCCGCCCCGCGCTGACGACCAAGGCAGTCGTTGCCAGGAGATAGGCCAGGACAATCCACTGAACTTGCGGAAACGAAGCATTGAAAGTCTGGGCCAGGGTTGGCAGGGAAACGCTGGCAATGCTTGTACCAAGGGCAGGTAACAATGTGGCAAGCGAAAGGCTGACGAGGGCCCAGCGTACCTGGGGCAGCATTGCCGGGCTTTCGACTTTTGCTTCTATTTGTCCATCCACATAGATTTTGGGAGAATTGTTATAAATCTGCTTCATTTGAATAAACCTTTCTCAGGAGATTAATAATCTGGCCAGCCTCATCTTCAGAGAGGTCACCCAAAAATTCCTGAATCATTTTTTCTTTTAACTTTTCTATTTCGGCGACAGTTTCACGCCCCTTGTCCGTAATCTTAACGAGATTGGTTCTTTTATCGGCGGCACTCTGGTAGCGTTCAATATAGCCTTCAGCTTCGAGGTTTTTGAGAGCGCGACCAGCATTGCTTCTGTCTACATTGAGCATATTAGAAAGGGTATCCTGACTGGCCTTACCATCTTCCCGGTGAAGAAGAGTTAGTAATCGTGCTTCGGTATGATTTAGCCTTAGGGCGGAATAGTGTTTTTCGGCAATTTGAAAGCGTCGCCGGGCGAGTTCGCCAATTAAATCAAAAAGAGTTAATAAATTGTTCATTTAACCCCCTCAGGTCACTTAATGTGATAAACTATGTGCGTGCGCACGCACATAGTTTATCACATTGGTTGTGTATCCGCAAGACCCTAAAGATGAATAAATTAAATAAACAATTGTGCCTTGGATAGTTGGATGTTAAACGGGTTAATTACCTTTGGACAGAGGTGACCTAGCGTACATCACGCCGCCAGGTTTGGGGCAGCGACAGTTTGTTGATTATCTTCTAGGTCTTTACCGACACCGGTTACGGCCAAAAAGTAATTCTCCAAAGAGGCTTTCTGTTGCGCGACCGAGTAGATGCGTACTCCTGCTCCAACCAGAGCCTGGACAGCATCCGGCACCGTCTCGGGGTCAATCTCAAGCTCTATTGTGCGCGCATCCATCTCTCTCACTCTGGCTTCTTGCCCCAAAATTTGAGTCAAGATTTGTACAGCAGTCGGTATCGGGGTTACTTCCAGCAGGGTTTTGGTCGTCCCTTCAAGTAATTCCTCGATGCTGCCTTGTACCACCAGTTTGCCCCGGTTAATGATAGCCACGTGGCTGCACATCTGCTCTACTTCGTGCAGCAGGTGACTGGAAACAAAGATGGTGTGGCCGCTCTGTCCCAGCCGCAATATCAGGTTGCGCATATCCACGGTTCCCTGCGGGTCAAGGCCGTTGGTCGGTTCATCCAGAAAGATAACCCGGGGATTGTTTAAGAGAGCGGCCGCGATGCCTAAACGTTGTTTCATTCCCAGCGAATAGGTCTTAACTTTGTCTTTGGCCCGCTCGCTGAGCTCGACTTGTTCCAACACTTCATCTATGCGTGAAAAAGGAGCCCCTGCGACTAGGGCCAACTGTTTAAGATTTTCACGCCCGCTAAGGTAGGGGTAAAAGGTGGGAGTTTCGACAATTGCCCCTACCTTTGGCAGGATATGGTGTCGCCCGGTTACGGTATCGTGGCCGAGGATGCTGGCCCGACCACTGGTGGCATTGATCAGGCCCAGCAGCATGCGAATGGTAGTAGTTTTACCAGCTCCGTTCTGGCCGAGGAAGCCGAAGATAGAACCCTGGGGAATAGCCAGGTGCAGATTATTAACAACCGTGTTGGGGCCATAGCGTTTGGTTAGCCCTTGCACTTCGATAGCCAGCGCCTCTTTATATTGCTGAGAGGTTTGAGGCATTTGCATTTCCTGCCTGGTTATAGTTGTACCCGTCATGATTATTACTCCTGTTCTTTCTTACTACTTAATTTCGACTGGCTAAATCCAGCCTTTCTTAAAACTCTGGTAAATCGGAAAGTTTAAGTGGACCGGCGGTTTACTCGCCTGCACGGGTGCCAGCGCCGGTCCCTACACTGGTGCCTGAACCTAGTTACCAGCCATATCGCGACGGCGGAAAGTAATGATTGCTACAATCATTGGAATGAAAAAGTAGACCCCTAACACTGCCAAATTTTGCCACAGCGGCATTTCACCCGAACCTGCCCTATCCAAGTGGCTGCCGATAGAAGCAAGATTTTTACCGAGGGTAGCGTTACCCACCGAAGGTACCAGCAAAGAAACGGTTACATCCAGGGTGTTCCACACAATTGTCAGCATAATTCCGGCTACGGTGTTACGGCTGATAACGGTAAGCATTGCGGCAATAGCCGCAATGACCGAAAAGTTAAGTACCAACGGAACCGCTTCTACCAGAAGGGTGTGAAAGAACTGGTCGGCGGAAGTAGGCAGGTTTGTAAGCCCGTTATGAATAGCGGTATCCGCGACGAAGGCATAGCCGCCCAGGGCTAACAACTGCGTTAATGCCACAGCTAAACTGAAGATAATTAGCAAAGTTGCACCCGTAACCAATAGCTTGGCGACCATAAAGCCTCCCCTGGCTTTGTTTCGCACCAGTAGATTCTTCCAGGTGTCAAGGCCATACTCGCTGCCTATTACGCTGCTAAAGATGATAGCGACGATAAACAGCCCCACGATTTTGACCAGGGCAATACCGGTAAAGATACCCCCTGGAAAACTAAGCCTGTTAAAAGCCTCTTGTCGGACCAGGAGGGCTTCACTACCGCCGTCGGTACCAGTGACGGAAACAGCCAGGCCTATCACAAATAAAAGACTGATGCCTGCCAGTAGCCCCATCAAAATCCTGGTGGTGCCCTGCCGGTAAACTTTCATCCATTCGGCTCTTACCATTCCAAACATAGTTTTATTTCTCCTTTTCTTTCTTTATTAATTAGCGGCGTACCATGCTGCAATTAACGGTTCGAAGGTCTTTGGCGTGCGTGCTTTAGTCGGGAAGTGGATTAACCGAAAGCAAGGGCATGCCCAGATCGCGCACTCTTTTAAGAAGCCCGTGCAAGGCGGCCTGATCAACTACCGGACCGGTTAGCAGCGTTTCGCCGTTATCTTCCAGCGTGATAGTCAGATCCTCGAACCAATCGGTCCACACCGCACTCAAATGACCTTTGAGCCTGATTTCATAAATTACCGGTTGATTCGGTGCGTTGGTTGCATCTTTTTTGTTTGACATAGTATTGTTCCTGTTGTTAGTAACTTTGAAATAGTAGGTCATTATTAATTTATTGAGCTCTATCTGCCGTAACCTTAATAACGACATCACCTCGTTTGTGGCCGGTTTCAACATGGCGGTAGGCTGCCGCGATTTGGTCTAGCGGATAGCAGCGGTCTATCACAGCTTTAAACTTTCCCGCCTCAATGAGTTCATTGAGGAAAAGAAGGTCTTTGGCTCTTTCGCTGGTGGGCCGCCCACCAATATCCCCGAACCAGATTTTTTTCTTTCCCTTGCCTTTGCCGACCAGCGAACCCCACAACATTTGCCCAATTATCGGCAGGGAAAGCATGGTAGTCAGATAGACTCCGTTTGCAGCTAGCGAACCTTTACATTTTGAGAAGGAAAGCTTACCGACCGTATCAAAAATGATGTTGTAGGTCTGAGCGTTTCTGGTAAAATCCTCGTTGGCGTAATCAATGACCTGGTCTGCGCCCAGCGCCCTTACCATTTCAACATTCGCCGAGCTGCATACTCCGGTAACCTCTGCCCCAAAGTGTTTAGCAAGCTGGATCGCCGCCGTGCCAACCGCTCCGGAAGCGCCATTGATAAGCACTTTCTGGCCGGGCTGGATATTTGCTTTTTGAAGGTAAAACAGAGCGGTATTTGCTCCAACCGGCAGAGTAGCCGCTTCCTCATAGCTCATGCTGGCCGGTTTTGAGACTACCGCTCCGTCTTCCCTCAGGCATTTATATTCGGCGTGAGCGCCAAAGCCGTTTTCCATGGTTGAGGTCAGGATTTGATCACCGGCCTTAAAGCGAGTTACAGCCTGGCCGACCGCTTCTACTTCTCCGGCCAGTTCCATACCGAAGATAGGATTTCTCGGCCTGGTAATACCCAGGGCAAGGCGGCTGGGCAGCCAGAGCAAGGGTGGAATGTTAAAACTGCGCATCCGGTAGTCCCCCACACTTACTGTTGTGGCGCGCACCCGGACAAGTAGTTCATTATCTTTTGGCACCGGTTTTTCCACTTCTCGGAGGTGAAGAACTTCTGGCGAGCCGTATTTATTGGCAACAATTGCTTTCATTTTTTTGTCCTTTCTTATTTAAGTTAGTTAAATTGTGATTTTCGTTAAAAATTTATATCGCTGTGCGATTTGGGAAGGCTTGCTGCTTGCGACTGCGGTGGCGGATGGCCCATTCGGCCACGGCCAGGTTGATCACCCAGCCTGCCCCCATCAGAAGAGCCCGGCTCACTTCGTCGGGTTTACCGGCAATCAATTCTCCGATCATTTGAGTGAACACCTGGGTACCCGCCCCCAACCCGATAGCGTAGCCGCGCATCATCCAGGCACGGTGCTGAGCCACGGTTCCTTGCCGGATCGCGTTAAACCCCAGGACAATAGAGACGACCATAGCTGACCCGAACACCAGCCGAAAGGCAAAAAGCAGTAACCCACCCCCGCTACCAGCCGGAACAGGATAAAACAGGGTCATCCACACGCCTGACAGCCCCACCAGTAAACCGCAACCTACCAGGAACCGCCCCACCCGGCGGTGCCAGCCGGGCCGACGCTGCCGAAAGCGAGTGGCGAACTGGAAAGAACCCAGGATGACATAGACCGCCGCCCCCACGATATGCACCACCACTGGTGCGGGTGATTCAAAGAAGCGAGCGTTAGCCGGGGTGACTTCCGCCCCTCTTATAAGCTCGGACAGGCGGTAAGCTCCGGCCGTGAGAGGAATGGCGCTCAGAAGTAACAGGCTTATAATGAGCCATCTGGCCGAGCCAACTTTTGCTGCCACTCTGATTTTCGGTGAGGTTGGGCTTTCTGCTTCGGTCAGTTGAAGGTTACGGGCATGGGTGGTGGAACCTTCATCGTAGACATTCGCATTCGCTTTCATTTTTAACTCCCTGTTAGAACTGTTTTAACGCTTGATGTTTATTAAGTAAGCTTGGAAGCTACAGGGCTACATGGTGATAACCCTTCCCGGCTGAGACACTCGGAGTACACCGGGTGCCTCAGCCGTAAAGTTTCTTCAAACTAATTACTCGCTTCGCCCGCAGTCTGGGTGAGCGGGGTGCTGCCGCTGCCACTGCCAGTACCGGTAACAGCCAGGTTTTCACTAGCATTAGCGCGACGTTCGATCAGGAGGGCAACTCCAAGCCAGGCCACCGCCAGGCCCATCGGCACCGCAGCAAACCGCTGGATCTGGTGGGGAAGCAAGGCTGCCAGTGGAGTTAATAAAGCCGTCAAAGCCATTAGACCGGCCGCCGGACGCGGCAGGATGTTAGCCCGGAAGGTCGCGACACCAAACAGCATGCCACCGAGCATGTAAAACAGGCCTAAGAGCGAATACAGGCCGGGTAGAGCGCCAAGGTCAATCTTAATGTCGCCGGGCCGATTGCTGATATAAGCCAGCATGCCGTCCACAAACTGGGGGGCGGTGTTTGCCAGGACCGGGAAGATAAAGGTTTCGGCAAAGACATAAGCCGTCTGAAGCCACCAGGAGAGGCTAAATATGATCAAGCCTGCCACCCCCAGCCAACCGGCTTTACTGGTTTGCCTGGCGTAGATACCGGCGATTCCGGCCAGGAAAAGGAAGCACATGGCGGTCTTCAGGGTGGTGATGACGGCCCATTCGGGGGTGGAAACTGACGCAACCACGTCCGCCGGATGGACCGGCTGAATACCCGCGAAAATGACCCCGGCCCCGACAGCCGCTAAACCGGACCAGCGGATGATAGTAGGAACAATCGACCGGTTCACCTGTTTGTTCTCTAAGTTAATTGCGTTCTGGCGAGTAATGGTGCTCATCTGTTTGTCTCCTGCTTGTTGTTTAAGTGTATGGATGACTCGGTATTTTTAGGTTTATCAGAGTTTGCACTCTCAGTGAATGCGTTCTTGTCTTCGATAACACTATAGCGGTCAACATGGTGAGCAGGCATCACAAGACATGGTGATTGGTTAATAAGTTAGGAAAGTTACTGGATGGCTCGACTCTCATCCTGGATGTTTGCTTTCACGTTTATCTCGTTTGATGAGTTGGATGCAGCGCCGTGTTGTGTTGAAAAGCACTTTCCATCAAACCGCCAGACGGTGCTGTATCCTGTTCAGGGACTAGGATAAGTTTGGCGACTTTCAGTTCTTTGTAGAGATAAGCGGCTGCACAGCCGCTTATCTCGGGCGTTTAGTCATAAGCAACTTTATTCTGCTAAAATTGGCTGGCTCTGGGATTTCTCTCTACCGGGTACCGGATCCACGACATAGGCCGGGCGTTCTGACCAGAGTGAATAGCCTAACCAGGCCAAAGCTAATCCCACCGGCACCGCCACTTTAGGGGCAAAATCGGCGGGAAGGAGGGCTGCTAAAGGAGCCAAAGCCGTACCGAAAGCAAGCAATCCGGCCGCCCAGCGCGACAAGAGGCCAGCCCGAATGGTCGCGATGCCAAACGATAAGCCGCCCAGGATATACAGAGGAGCGGTTAGATTCCATACCGCTGTGAGGACTCCGAAGTCAGTCCCATTGGCTGTTCCGCTGTAGCTTCCCAAAAAGCCTTCTACAAACGCCGGAGTCGTGGTCGCCAACACCGGTAAGATAAAGACTTCTACGAAAGTAAAGCCCCCTATGAGTATCAACCACAGGCTCAACAGAAGAAAGCCGGCCAGGCCAAGCCACCCGGTCTTTTTCATTTGCCTGGCGTAAAGGCCTGTAATGCCGAGCAGTCCGAAAAAACACATAGCGGTGGCAAAAATGTGAACGACTATCCATTCAGTAGTGTTGACCGAGGAAAGAACGTTAAGGGGATGGAAAATTCCAACCAGCACATAAAGGACCCCAGCCATTATTGCCGATAAACCGGTCCAACGGATCAAATTTGAGGTTGTTAATTTCATTTCGTTCTCCATTTGGTCTTATTGATGTGAGTCTGATAATTGGCATTCTTTAGTTTGACTTCTCTTTTGACTATTAGCGTCGTGGTTCCAAAATTTAACAATCAATGGAACTTGCTCCACTTAGCCGCCTGTATTTGGTTGCTCAAGGCTTGCCTTGTTCTACAGCAATAAGATAAAAGCTAATGTGACTAGATGGCATCATCACATTGTGATGATTTTTATAAAGGGTAATGTGATGAGAGAGGATGACCGGGTGTATAAGAAAAAGCCCCAGCCTGGATCTAAAAAACAGGCGGGCTTTAGACTTAAGAAATGTTTGGAGTTCTACAATAAACCGAGTTCTTCACCCCGGTTGACTGCGGCCCGACGGTCGTTCACCTCAAGCTTGGTATAAACATTCTGGGTGTGGGTGCGGATCGTGCTCAAAGATACCAGGAGAGTGCGGGCGATTTCCGGACCGGTCAGGTTGGTCCTGAGCAGGCGCAGCAGTTCGAGCTCTCGTTCGGTTAGCGGCTCAACCAAAGGTTGTTTGAAAGGTTTTATTTCTTCAACCTTGCCAGAAGCTGCCAGCAGTTGCCGGGTATAGTTTGGAACGATTTGGTGTTTCAGCGCCTCCTGAAGAAGATGAGCCATGGCCGGTTCTTCATCCACAAAAATGCGCACATAACCCTCCGGTTCAGCCAGCGTCAGCGCCTGTTGCAATGCAGCAAGAGCAGACGGCAGGTCACCTTGCGACTGGTGAGCAAGCGAGAGCAACACCAGGATTTCAATAAGGCTTCCCTTCCTTCCGCCCTCCTGGGCGGCCTGTAACAACCCTTTCAACAGTCGAAAGACCTCATTGGTATAGAAATCAGCCCGGTTACGGTTTTGCCATCTGTTATTTTGGGCCTGGGCCAAAAGCACCCTGGCAAAGGAAATATGCTCGTACTCACGCAGGTAACTGAGATCATCTTCTACCGAGAGCCCTCTCTCACGGACCCAGTCCAGAGCTAGACCTAACCTGCCCTGTCTCACCCACAACCTTGCCTTCATGGCCGCGATAGGGCGGACATTTGGGAAGAAGTCACCCGTATATACTTGTTCTGCCTCGTGAAGCAATTCGAGAGCGCCAGCACCATCACCCTCGGCCAGCTTTATTCGAGCAAACGCAACTCGCCAGCGATAAGGGTACTGGGGTAAGCTAGCAATTTCACTCAGCTCCCGACTTCGGTGTAGGTACTGGGTGGCTCCAATAAGGTCATTATGCTCAAAATAGAGCTCGCTCATTCCCACATACATATCGGCCGTTCCTCGCAGCACATCCATGCCCTGTCGGGTCGCAAGCTGTAAGGCCAGTTCATAAGTGGTCATTGCATCGTGGAGACGCCCCTGAGTAATCCGAATATCCGCTAGAGCAATTGTGCATCCCATGGTGTCAGCAAGGTGCCCGGCCAGTTGCAGTCTGGCCCTTCCCTCGGCATACGAATGGTACCCGGCCTCAAGGTCACCGTTCGTCCAATAGGAAAGTCCAAGCAGGGAAGCCGCGGCTCCCCGGCCAAGATGGTCTTCTTCGGGTAATAGGTCAAGAGCCCGCTGGGCATATTTAATGGTAGTGGGTACATCGCCCTGCACAAGGGCCAATCCAGCCCGGTTTATTGCTATTGCACCTGGTAGACGACGGTATTCCTCTTTATTGACGACCACCAATTTTCGGTCTTGTTCTGGGGATGTTACAGCCGGTGAAACATGAAGATGCACATCAACATTCAATTGTGCCATCGAATCCAGCCCCTGTTCGGCATCCCGCAGGCGTGCATCCACACCCTCCAACTTACCGGTAAGCATTAAGGTGTCGGCATACTGAAGGCTGAGCACCGGTCGGCAGCGGATCACATCGTCAGGTAGCGCCTTCAACCAACCCAACACTACGGTTTCCTGTCTACTCCGGCGCATTGCTGGGACACACAACTCGATTAGACTCGCCGTTCGCTCAAAATCCCTGGCTGCCAGGGCGTGGCGGATTGCATCGGCTGCCGCACCGTTATGCTCGTACCACTCGCTAGCCCGCCGGTGCAAAGTTGATACCTTTTCGGGTTGCTCCGTTTTTAAATATGCATACAGCACATCAGCAAAAAGATGATGATACCGGTACCACTGGCGTTTGTCATCGAGTGGCACGATAAAGAAATTGCCTCGCTCAAGCGCCTCCAACCGAACCTGGCCCTGCGCCTGGCCCGTAACGGCCTCGCAAAGTGAGGCATTTAAACGGTTCAGGATGGAAGTCTGGAGTAAGAAGTTGCGCCCATCTTCACTCTGGCGTCTCAGAACTTCCTCGACCAGATAGTCCAGAATGTAACGGTGATCTCCGGCAAAGCTTCGGACGAACCCGGCCATATCGTGGTGGCCTTGCATCGAAAGGGCGGCAAGTTGGAGGCCGGCAATCCAGCCCTCGGTACGGTCTTCCAGGGTTGCCAGGTCCTCCTGGGTGAGAGAAAGGCTCATAACCTCCTTGAGAAACTCGGCTGCTTCGGCGGCAGTGAAGCGCAAGTCGTTAGCCCGCAGTTCGGTCAACTGGCCCCGCGCCCGTAAGCGTGGCAGTGGAACCTGGGGATCCTCGCGAGTGGTAATAACAAGGTGCATCTGGGGTGGGAGATGTTCAAGCAGGAAGGTGAGTACCTTATCAACCGGCCTGGATTCAATTAAGTGGTAGTCGTCAAGCACCAGGAAGAAGTTACCCGGAATGGCGGTTGTTTCGTTAAGCAGGGCGGATAAAATAATTTCATTTGAAGGAGGTTGCGGAGATTGAAGCACCTCTATCAACCCGGCTCCCAAATTGGGCTTAATCTTTTGTAAAGCCGCTACCAGGTAGGTTAGAAAGCGACCGGGTTCGCTGTCTCCTTCATCTAGCGATAACCAGGTAACTGGCCGATCATGGGAGGTGAGCCATGCCGTTACTAGAGTTGTCTTGCCAAAACCGGCTGGGGCAGAAACCAGGGTTAGTTTGTGATTGTGGTTCAAACCAGCATTAAGCCGCTCAATCAGGCGGGGCCGAAACACCGATTTTGGTGGAGGCAGTGGGATATAAAGTTTGGTGGCTAGAACAGGCGTAGGCGTATGTGTAGACATGCTTTTATATCCTTATATGATGATTTCTTTTTTATTATATGATATTAGGCAAATTCATCAATTGAACTTCTGCTCTTAAAACCCATAGAATATCCACTACACTGTATCAAAAGGACTAGAGAAAGTCGTTCTAATCTGCCCGGTAGGACTACTTTTTTAGTCCCTTTCGTTTGATTACAACTCCTCCGGTTAAAGCTACACTTAAATCATCAATATGGATACAACGTAAGCTTCGTGTTAAAGAAGTAACTTTTCTTGTGGTTTTTAACCGGTTAAGAATAAATAGGTCGTCAGTCACCAGCCAGTTAATGAGGAACCTCAGTAATGACTGAAAATAATTATTGTTACTACTATCTAATAGAAAGGATTTTTAAATGAAAGCAATTGTTGGTACACAATACGGATCACCGGATATGCTTCAAATTCAGGAAGTACCTAAACCGGTGCCAAAAGACAATGAAGTATTGGTGAAAGTTTATGCGGCCTCTGTAAATGCAGGCGATTGGCGTCTCGTCAGGGGTAAACCTTTCGTCATGCGATTGATGGGTTACGGGCTTCTAAGACCAAAATACAGCATACCTGGCACTGACATAGCCGGGCGGGTGGAAGCGGTTGGTCCCAGGGTTACCCAATTTCAACCAGGCGACGAGGTGTTCGGGGATATGGCCGAGTGTGGTTTTGGTGGTTTTGCCGAGTATGTGTGTGCCAATGAAAATGCTCTGGTGTTGAAACCGGCTAAAGTGACTTTCGAGCAAGCCGCGGCAGCACCTTCAGCCGCCCTCACTGCGTTGCAAGGCCTTCGCGATAAAGGAAAGATTTCTGCCGGGCAAAAGGTCTTGATCAACGGTGCGTCTGGGGGCGTAGGTACATTTGCGGTGCAAATTGCCAAGTCGTTTGGCACTGAGGTAACTGCCGTGTGTAGCACCAGGAATCTGGATAAGGCCCGCTCGATTGGGGCTGATTATGTCATTGATTACACAAAAGAAGATTTCACCAAAAATGGGAAGCAGTACGACCTGATTCTTAGCGCCAACGGGCATCATGCGCTTTCAGATTATAAGCGAGCCTTAAACCCTGCTGGAATATTTGTCAGAACCGGCGGCAATGGTGGTCAGATGTTCAAGATTATGCTCATTGGACCTTGGATTTCAATGACCGGAGGCCAGAAAATGGGTAATTTGATAGCGAAACCCAACAAAAAAGATCTGATTTTTGTGCAGGAACTTTTAGAAACTGGAAAGATTGTGCCGGTTATAAATAATTATTACCCACTGAACAAGGTTGCAGAAGCTATCCGCTTTCTTGAAGAAGGACACGCTACCGGAAAAGTAGTTATAACAATGGAACAAGATTAAGTAATGGAAAAACCCAGGCTTTCTACCCTCCCGGCTTTGTTAAGAGCGCCCGATGCGGCTGGATAATTTCCGAATGAAGTTATGCCGGTAACCTTTCGGCGCTAAGTCGGAGGGTAAATCTTCTACCTGGAGGAAGCCCCACAATGGACCTTGCAACCTGGTGGGTGGGCGACCCTTTGATCGACCTGCCCCCTTTATTAAATTTTCAGATACAACTGGCCGACGATGATGTGGTTCTGGCCCGCATAAATCATCTAACAACTCGCCAGGTTAAGGAAAGACGGCAGACCGGCCACCGCCCTTATATAGGCTATTTAGGCCTGAGAGCGGTGACTTATGGTTGGGTGGCTACCCTCGAAGCTTCTATTGTAAAATATAATCTGGTTTTCCCGGTACCTTCAGGTGATCGGTTTCTGTGGGATTTCGCGACTTTACCCGGCTGGCAAGGAAAGGACTTGTACTACCCGCGTCTTTTGCAAACGATAGTCCAGGCCGAGCATGCCAAACGCTTCTGGCTTGTCCCTACTCCCCAAAACCAATCTTCGGTTGAAATCATATCCAAAACCGGCTTCGAAGCGGTGGGCCATCTCTCATTGCAGCCTGATGGCAAAGTTGGGCTAATTCCAGCCAAGAGGAAGGTGCCGGAAAGTGAGAGGGTTTTAATCGGCGCGGCTCTGCTAGGTGTACCGGTTATCTCTTTGCCTGAGCCTAGCGGGGATCTAAGTTAAGAAAAACGAAAAATTAGCTAACAGGGAAATAAACCTTCAAATGAGTGCCGCTACCGGGAGAGCTGTCCATCTCGAAGCTGCCTTTTAACCTTTCCACCCGTTCTTGCATGGAACGCAGGCCGAGATGACCGGGAAAAGACCCGCCTGTATCGAAGCCAACTCCGTTGTCCCGGACCTCAAGCAACACCCCTTCACTTCTTTGCCAGTTCAAGCCCAACCTTACTTCTTTAGCATGGGCGTGTTTAATAATGTTATGCAAGGCTTCCTGGCAAATCCGGTAGAGGGCTTCTTTTACATCCAGGGACAGTTCGGGTTCTTCTTCACCTAATTCAAGCTGTACCTCGATCCGGTGGCGTGATTTTAATGAGGTGGCCTGTTTTATTATACCGGCCAGCAGCCCTTCCGTTTCAAGCGATTCAGGCCTCAATTCGAAAATCAAAGCCCGCATTTCGGCCATACCGGTCTCGGCTAAAGAAAGAACATACTCCAGGGCCTGCTGCACCCGGCTCGCATCTCGATTTTGTTCTAAAAGCATTATGGCCGAGTTGGTTCCCAGGGCAATTCCAAATAAAGCCTGGGAGACCGAGTCGTGTAGTTCGCGGGCCAATCTTTGTCGCTCCACAAGGGCTGCTTTGCCCTGGGCCTCGTTATACAGCCGGGCGGTTTCAATTGCCAGGGTGGCCTGATCAGCAAAGGCCAGGGCCAGGGCAATATCATCGGCTGAAACCTGGCGCTTTTCGCGGTAATAGAGAGTTAGGGCGCCATAGTTTTTATTTTTTACATAAAGCGGCACTGAAAATTTAATCTTGTATTGGCTTTCCAACCACCGTGAGACAGCCTGCCGCTCCAGGTCGGGATACGCATCTTCCGCTACATCCGTAGAATTGATTATTGCCTGGCCGGGTTGGACTGCATCTATTTCCTGCCCCGGTCCTATGGTGTGAAACATTTTAGCCACGTATTCAACGGATAAACCCTGCGAAGCCTGGATCCGCAGCACCCCCTCTTTTTCCTGTAAAATACATAATGCCCCGCCTTCGCTGTTCAGCAAACGGCAAGCCTGGCTGACAATGTACTGAAGATTATCTTTCAGGGTATGGTTGGCGTTGAGAAAGCTCAAAATATCTCGCAAACCTTCGGCAGCCTGCCTTTCTCGCGCCGCTTCCCTTTCCACCTCTTTTAGACGCTGCACTAGGTTCCGGTTAGCATCCTCTTGTTGTAGAGTACCGAACATATTCTTATCCTCACTAAAAAAAGCAGGTTGAAACAGGACGAGTTGGTCAGTTTTTGGGAATTAAGCCAATTCGAGAGGCGTAGAGGGCTGCCTGCGTGCGGCTTTGCATGCCGAGTTTTGCCAGGATGCTGCTGATGTGGGTCTTAACGGTTCTTTCGGCAATCGAAAGAATGTCGGCGATTTCTTTGTTAGCTTTACCTTGCGCCAGGAGACTAAGCACCGCATTTTCACGATTGGTGAGAGGTTCAGGTTCGGGGCTTACCGGATCACGCAATTCCTTTAGTAGCCATACCGCCGCCTGCGGTGAAAGTTGGACCTGCCCGGCGGCGGCGGCTTTGACTGCTCGGCACAACTCGTGGGCTTTGGTGTCCTTAAGTAAATAACCGATTGCCCCGGCGCGGACCGCTTCCACCGCCAAGTTACTGTCCACCGAACTGGTGAGGACCAGGATTTCGGTTTCGGGTAACTGTCGCCGTATAGCGGCGGTAGCCTGAATGCCATCCATTTCCGGCATCGATAAATCCATCAGCACCACATCAGGCTTTACCTCACTCGCGGCTTTAAGGGCTTCAGCCCCGTTTTCAGCTTCGGCTACTACTTCCAGCTCAGGGTCAAGGGTCAGGAACAAACGTAAACCTTCCCGCACCACACTATGGTCGTCGGCGATCAAAATACGGATTGTCATAAAATAACCCCTAATTTTAAGCTATTGGTGTTGAAACTGTTTGCCGAATGTCTTGAAAAAGGGCCTTGTCAGGTTTTGATTAAACAAATTATATCACAGGTCTTGAGTAAACCATTTAGTTTCTTTGTTTGAATGAAAGTCGATTACTACCTGCTCTTAACTCACCAATACCTGGAAAACGCCTTTCAACCTTAAAATAAAAGGTTGAAAATTCCAACCTCGCTTCAGAAAAACATTTTTGCCTTAATTCTACTATATCAAAAGGACTAGAAAAGGACGTTCCACCTCGCCTGATAGGACTGCTTTTTTAGTCCCTATAGTCTGATTTCAACTTCTCAGGTTAAAGCTACACTATCTAAGAAAGCATAAGGTATTTATTTTTTTGCAACGTTGGAATATAGAAAAATAGAAATTTGAAAGGAACTAACAATGTTGGAAACTGCAACTGATAAACTGCCTTCTCCAGCCCCGCTCCCGATTAGCACGGGGAGTCGTCTCCGGCGAGTGTTGCGCCGTATCGCCATCGGGTTTGGATTGTTATTGGTTCTGATCGTGGGGCTGATCCTGGCCGGGGCCAGCTACGAAGCAATTGCCTCAGGCGGTGATGCAAAAGCCTATCCGCCTCCCGGCCAACTCGTTGATGTAGGTGGTTACCGGCTGCATATTCAGTGTATGGGTTCGGGAAGCCCGACTGTTGTACTCGATGCTGGCCTGGGCGGCACCTCCCTCGACTGGTACCTGGTGCAAAATGACCTCAGCAAGACGAACAGGGTCTGTGCTTACGACCGGGCCGGTTTAGGGTGGAGCGAGGCCGGACCCCAGCCGCGCACTCCTAACCAGATAGCTCGTGAGCTATACACTCTGCTCAATAACGCGGGCATCGAAGGCCCTTACGTACTGGTGGGTCACTCCCTGGCGGGCAAGAATATTCGCATCTTTACACAGCAACACCCTGACCTTGTCGCTGGAATGGTCCTGATTGACGCCCGGAGTGAGTATGTGGACGCGCAGACATCACTGGCCGAAGCGCAGGGCTTTCAAGATATGATGGAGGCTCAAGAGAACTTTAAGGGGTTGCTGCGGCGGGTCGGTCTTATTCGCCTGGTTGGGGCCAGTTTCTGGAGTATGCCGGGTGTGCCTGAAAAGATAAGTACCGAGATGGCCCTTTTAAGTACAACCCAGCAGAGCCGTGACACTGTTATCGCCGAAGCTCAGGGGCGTGCGGCAGACGATGCTCAATTGGAGGCAGCGCCTTCGCTGGGCAACCGGCCGCTGATTGTCCTGGCCGCCGAGCAGAACATGAAGGAGCTACCAAACTGGCCCGAAGCTCAGCAACGGCTGGCGGCTCTCAGTACAAAAGGCAGCCTGATGGTTGCCAAAGGCAGCGGGCACTACATTCAATTGGAACAGCCGGGGCTGGTTCTTGACGCGGTGCGGCAGGTGGTCACGCAGGTTCGGGGCCATTAAGCGAGGAATGGTAGTGGTTTAAGGAATTTCCAGCCTGTTTCAAGCCCCTGGAATAGCCTGGTTCACCACGCGCTTTAGTTAGTCAAATTCAATTTCCAATTTTTGAAATAGTAAAAAGGAAAAAGCAATGTCTTTCAGAGAAGAAATTAATTCAAACAAGCGGACAGCCAGAATTGTAGGCGCTTTGTTCCTGGTAGCTACGGTTACATATATGGTTGGTTTCGGACTTCTCGGATCCCTCCTGAATGGTTCGGACCAGCTATCTCAGGTCTATGGCAGGAGCCTTCAGTTAGTAAGCGGCGTGCTTCTTGAGTTTATTGATGCCGTAGCCGTTGCCACCATTGGCATTATGCTGTATCCAATCCTGAGAAAATACAACGAAGTGATCGGGCTGGGCTATGCTGGCACCAGGATTATCGAGTGCTTACTGGTGATATTGGCTGGAATTAGTTCATTGGCCCTGATCCCACTTAGTCAGGAATATATACAGGCAGGAACTGCGAATACTTCCCATTTTCAGGCAATAAGCACCATAACTGTGAACCAGGGTAAACTGGGCTTTCAAATCGCTATGATCGCCCTTGGCCTGGGTAGTATGCCTTTTTGTTATCTTCTTTACCGGGCAAGTCTCATTCCGCGACTCATAGCAGTCCTGGGCCTGGTTGGCTATGCAGGGTTGTTCGTGGGAGGTCTGGTTGAGCTATTCGGCCTAAACCTTAATATGATCCAATATGTGCCAGGAGGCTTATTTGAACTAATTCTCCCCGTATGGCTTATCGCTAAAGGATTCAACTCACCTACCATGGGCGCCTGGACAGCAAAAATTAGCAACCTGGGTGAGCCGCCAGGGCCATCCCCGGAACCTGCAAACTCATAAATACCGCATAGGACAGGTAATCTACAGGATTGTACCTGACGACCAACCAATAATACCAGGGTATACCTTGCATTTCCTGGGAAGAATAAGCCCCTGGTCTACTTACACCTTCGCTCCCGGCTGGTACATTAAGCGTGTCGAGAGCAATATCTAAAAAGTAATTAGTAATTAAAGGAAAAGAAAGGTTAAAACAATGATGAACACCATTTACTACCTCGAAGAAAAATTTATAGAGTACCGCCAGAACGAATTAATAGCAGAGGCCCGGCGCGAGGCCATGGTCCGCGAACTAAAACAATCGGGTAAGCAACGGACTAAAGCCGGGGACCAGAAAAGAGAGCATAAAGTGAAATTCAACTGGTTCTTCGGTACTAAAAACCGTTCTGCTTCCCCAATGAACTAGGAATGTAGACGATAAAGTCATAACAGAGCGGAACAAAAGAAAAAGGAAAAGAAAAGAAAGGCTAAAAAATTATGGAAATCTTACTATTTTTGGGCTTAATGATACTGGCCCTGGGGTTACTTGACCTGGCGGCCATAAAGTGGGGCAAAAGCAGCCGGGAGGCTGACCCGATTGTTGATAACGAAATTTCTACCCTTTTAACTTACAAATCTTAATCAGCCTGATAAGTAAACCACTGTACCGGAAGCAGTAAAGGAGAAAACAAAAATGGCACTCGCAAGCTGGTGGCATAATGACCCTTTAACGACCTTAAACCCGCTACCAAATTTCTCTGTGAAACTGGCCCATGACAATAAGGAACTGGCCCGGCTAAATAAATTAAGTGAAAACGAGGTGGAAACACGCAAACAGACCAGACATCGTCCATACGTGGGCTATATGGATGGCGTCCCGGTAACTTACGGCTGGGTAGCTACCCGCTCTGCCTCTATCGGCGAACTTGACCTTAACTTTGCCCTTCCGGCAAACGAACGCTACCTGTGGGATTTCGCAACTCTCCCCGAATGGCAGGGCCAGGGGCTCTATCCCCGGCTCTTGCAGGCCATTATCCAGGCCGAAGCTGCTGAACGTTACTGGATTATTTACGCCCCGGAAAACTCACCATCCGGCGCGGGCATCCAGAAAGCCGGGTTCCAAATAGTCGGGCAACTTTCCTTCCGAGCCGATGGTGCGGTTGGCCTTATTCCCATCGACAGCGCCACTTTTGAAAAAGCCGGGGTTGGCGCGGTCCGGTTGGGCGTAGACCTGTTTGATGACGGCCTCAGTCCGTGCTGGGGTTGTATCGGACAGGTGGTCTGCAACTGCAAAATCAACCCGGAGCTTTGTACCTGCGCCATTGAAGTTCATTCCCACGCCCGGCAACTAATGGCTTTGTAAATAATAAAGAAAAAAGAAAAGGCTATGAATAATTCAAAATTAGATGTCCTCATAATTGGCGCGGGCCAGGCGGGCCTCGCTCTCGGTTATCACCTGGCAAGTACCGGGCTGAGCTTCCAACTTTTAGAAAGTAACGGGCGCATTGGGGATAGCTGGCGCAACCGCTACGACTCCCTGACCCTGTTTACGCCTCGCGCCTATAGCGCCCTGCCGGGCCTTGAAATGACGGGCGACCAGGAAGGCTTTGCCAATAGAGATGAGGTTGCCGGTTATCTTGAAAATTACGCCTACCACTTCAATTTGCGGGTAAGGACCGGGGTGGGGGTCGCGCTACTCATCCGAAACTATGATAGCCGCTACCCTTACCGGGCGGTCACTGCTACCGGGGAGTGCCTGGAAGCGAGAGCCGTGGTGCTGGCGACCGGCGCCTTCCAGGTCCCGGCTATCCCTAAAGTTGCCGGAAGGCTAGGTGAAAAGGTGGCCCAATTCACTACCCATAACTACAAAACCTCCACCGATGTGCCACCGGGAACCGTGCTGGTAGTCGGGGATGGAGCGACCGGGCGAGACATTGCGAACGAACTGGCCGGTAGCCATAAGGTTATCCTGGCGACCGGGCGGCGGCGTAAGCTCATTCCGGCCCGCTTCCTCGGAAAGAGTAGCTGGTGGTGGCTGGATAAGCTGGGGATTTTGACTTTACCCGGTGAGTCGGGCCTGGGACAGCGGATTAAAGAGGGTGACGCTTTTCCCAACAATGGCAAAACTTTGAAGAAGTTAGCGGAAAAAGGCGTCCAGATCCTACCACGGCTAAAGGAGTGCCATGGTAACACCGTAACCTTTGCCGGGGGAGAAACCGCCCAGGTGACTAGTGTTTTCTGGGCGACCGGCTACCGGGATAGTAGCGATTGGGTCGCCATTCCGGAAGTGAAGGATGAAGACGGCAATTTTATCCACTGGCAAGGCATTTCTCCCGTAGCCGGTTTCTACCACATTGGCCGGCCCTGGCAGCGGTCACGCGGTTCTTCTCTGATCTGGGGAGTAGGCCGCGATGCTGATTTACTTTCCCGGCAAATTCTGGAAAACATCAGGGCGGAAGGCACCCAACCTAACATGTACCACGAAGCGGTGGCGCTGGGCGGTTAAGCCCCAATAACTATAAACAAAGTAAAAAGATTAAAAATAATAAAGAGGAACAAAATGGCAAAGACAAAAAAGAAAACCCTGGCTTTCGTAGTCTATCCCGGTATCTCGCTGCTGGAACTGGTAGGCAACCGGACCCTGCTAGGGGACATTTTGAAGTTAAGAGCCGGTTTTGAACCGGTGGTGGTGAGTACCAGTTTGAAAGTAATTCCAACCGATACGCCGCTTTCAATTATCCCGCAAAAAACCTTCGCCGAAGTGCCACACCCGGACGGCCTGGTTGTAATCGGTGGTGGGGTTGGAACAATGGGCGCTCTGGAAGACCCGGAACTGGTTGAGTACATAAAGCAGGCCGGTGAGCGGGCCGAATGGGTGGCCTCGACCAGCACCGGCTCGCTGCTGCTGGCTGCCGCCGGTCTGCTTGCGGGGCGCAAGGCCACAACGTATTGGGCCTATAAAGAACACCTGGAGAAGTTGGGAGCCGCCTATCAGGCGGAAGGGTGGGTAACGGATGGTAAATTCACCACGGCGGCTGGCGTATCAGGCGCTATTGATATGGCTATTGGATTGGGTGCCAATTTGACCAACCCGGCTACCGCTAAGTTCGCGCAGTTAATGATTGAGTACGATCCTGACCCGCCTTTGGGTCAACTTGACTGGACAACTTTTGACCGGCAGACCCTAGACCCGCTAATGACCCGGGAAATGGCACCTGATAATTCTACCGACCGGCAGGAAATCGCCTTCGTGATTTACCCCGGCCTGACCATCTTTGATCTGGCCGGTCCCTTACAGGTCTTCTCAGCCTTAAGCCGCCTGGCTCCGCATATCCGCCCCCTGGTGGTGGCCGAAAATACTGAGCCGGTCAAAACCGACATCGGGGTCATGATGGTTCCGAACTGCACCTTTGCAGACTTGCCCAACCCCTATGCTTTTTTTGTACCCGGCGGCGACACGGCTACTCTTAAGGCTATGTCCAACCTGGCCATCCGCTCTTATATCCAGACAGCGTCCCAGGAGGCCAGGTGGATTGTATCGGTCTGCACCGGGGCTCTGATCCTGGCCGCGGTTGGCCTTCTGGAAGGGCGGAACGTCACTACCCATTGGGCCTACGTGCGGATCCTGAAGCAACTGGGCGCTACCTATGTCCAGAAGCGCTGGACCGCCAACGGAAACATCGTCAATTCGGCCGGAGTGTCGGCCGGGATCGATACGGCTCTTTATATGGTTTCCAGGTTAACCAATGACGAGACCGCCCGCCAGGTGCAGTGGTTGATTCAATATGACCCCCGGCCACCCTTTGGGGGGATCGACTATTCGCACTTTAAGTTGCTGCCCCGTTTAATCCGGTTTATAAGCGGTCTCAGGGCTTACATCTATACACCCAAGGTTCGCCGGTTGGCCAGCCAGGAGGCGGCCCTTAAAGCCGGGCTAGCTTAATCAAATAGAAAGGGCAACTAACCATGGAAGACATAATTATCGTGGGTGGTGTGCCGGCCGGGCTAACCTCTGCCCTCTACCTGGGCCGGGCCTGCCGGGAAGTCCTTGTCATAGATAGTAACCAGCCCCGTAACACCGCCTCCCAGGGCATGCATGGCTTTATTTCACGGGATGGCATGCAACCGGGCGAGTTCCGCAAAATTACCCGCCAGCAGTTAGCCACCTACCCCGGCGTGAAATTTCTGGACGCAGCGGTTGTAGAGGTAAAACAATGTGAAGGCGGCTTTGAGGTGGTAATCGAGGGTGGAGAACGGCGTTAGACTCGGAAGTTACTACTGGCAAGCGGGGTGCGGGACGAGCTGATCCAATTCGAAGGTTTTAGCCGGTTGTGGGGGCGGGGAGTCTACCACTGTCCCTACTGTGACGGTTGGGAAGTGCGCGATTTGCCCCTGGCGGTCTACGGCAAGGGTGAAGATGCCTTTCGCCGGACCCGGTTGTTGACGGCCTGGAGCCGGAAAGTGTCCCTTTACTCCGATGGCCCGGCCGAGTTGAGCCTATCCCAGCGCCAGCAGTTCGAAGCCGCCGGGATAACCCTTAATGAAACAAAAATCAGGCTGTTGGCCGGGGAGGACCGGTTGGAAATGGTCATCTTCGAGGATGGCCGGGAGGTCGAGTGCCGGGGCTGTTCGCAAGACCGGCCCAAAAACAGCAAAGCGCCCTGGCCCACAGCCTGGGGCTTGAACTGGACGAACATAACTTGATCGAAGCGAATGGAGGCGGACTTACAAAGGTGTACGGGCTATTTGTAGCCGGTGACACTTCCTCCCTGGCCCAGCAGGTGGTCCTGGCCGCTGCCAGCGGGGCGCTGGCTGCCATGCAAATAAACGAAGAACTGGTAACAGAATCTTTTAACAATTTCAATTCAATTAAAAAATGAGAAAGGACCAACAATGAAAAACCCAACGATAGCGATTGACCCGGTCTGCCAAATGGAAGTAGATACTCTGAGTGCCAAATACATCTCCGAACATAACGGTGCCACCTTCTACTTCTGCGCTCCCGGTTGTAAGCTTGATTTTGAGGAAGAACCTGAAGCGTATTTGACTGAAGATAACCAGTACCATAACCACAGCGAAGGCCACCGCCACCAGTCTTAATATAACCCTGCCGGGCGGGTAATTGACTGCCCCGCCTGGCAACCTACCTTATTTCTAAATAAATAACAGGAAAGTTTGCCCGGTCCAATTACCTGCCGGTGATTGGCTTGGCTTTTAATTCGCTGAAATCTGAAAGGTTGTAAAAATGTCCCAGACTGTTGAAAAGACTCCGAGCGCCGCTCCACTGGTGGCCCCACCAGCGGTTGAAACGGTTACCCTTGAGTTACAGGGTATGACCTGCGCCAGTTGCGTCAACCGGATTGAACGTAAAGTTAAAAAGGTGCCGGGCGTCGAAAAGGCCAGCGTTAACCTGGCTACCGAAGAAGGCTCTTTTACTTATACGACCGAACAAACCAGCCTCAGCGCCATAATTGAGGCTATCGAAGCTGCCGGATATAAGGCCAGGCCGCGAAATGATAAGCCTGAAACGTCGCAGTCGGAAACACCTGCTGCTAACCAACCAGTAGAAGAAGAAAAGCTGGTAGAAACTTCTATAAAAGTGGTAAGGCAACCTGAAATTGTAATGGAACCGGCGGCAAGTGAACCGGCTGGGAACTACACCTCACCAGGTAATTCTCAAACTCAAGTTGAAGCCAGGCTGGAACGCACCCGGACCAGGAAGCGCCAGGAGATTATCCGGCGGCGTAACCTGCTGGGGTTGGGAGTTCTCCTGACCGTGCCGGTTTTCGTGATTAGTATGTTCGGCATGGACTGGTTTAGCAACCTGCGGACCCGCGACCTGCTACTATTCGGCATGAATACGCTGGTCTGGACGCTGGTGGGCTGGGAGTTTCACCGGGGAGCGCTCCGGGCCGCCCGCCACCTCGCTTCGACTATGGATACCCTGATTTCACTTGGTTCTACGGCGGCCTATCTCTATAGCGCCTGGCTGCTTTTCTGGGGTAACAAGTACGCCACCACACCGGACGGTATGTCCACCGGCCCGACCGGGGGTGAAGCGGTTACCTACTTTGAAATTTCCTCGCTGGTGATTACCCTGATCTACCTGGGTAAATTCCTGGAAGTGCTGGCTAAAGGCCGCACCGGAAATGCCATTCGCAAGCTGATGGAACTCCAACCCCGGACCGCCCGTGTGCTGCGTAACGGTCAGGAACATGACCTGCCGGTGAGCGAGGTGTTGATAGGAGATATGCTGATTGTCCGGCCTGGCGAGAAAATCCCGACCGATGGTATCGTCGAAGCAGGCCAGAGCGCGGTGGACGAAAGCATGGTGACGGGCGAGAGCCTGCCGGTGGATAAGGCAGTCGGCGACAGCGTGATCGGCGCAACGGTCAACCAGAACGGCCTCTTGCGGGTAAAAGCAAACCGGGTCGGCCAGGATACCGTGCTGTCCCAGATCATCCGCCTGGTGGAAGACGCCCAGGGTTCCAAAGCCCCGGTGCAACGGCTGGCCGATACGATTAGCGGCTTTTTCGTCCCGGTTATAATCCTGACGGCACTGCTTACGCTGGTAGGCTGGCTGCTCACCGGGCACTCTTTCCAGGAAGCAATCCTGCCAGCGGTGGCCGTACTGGTGGTAGCCTGTCCCTGTGCCCTGGGCCTGGCGACCCCGACTGCGATTATGGTCGGTACGGGTGTAGGGGCCGAGCGAGGTATTCTTATCAAGGGCGGCGAAAGCCTGGAACACGCCCGCGATATAAACGCGATTGTTCTGGACAAGACCGGCACGCTCACGCTCGGTAAACCCCAGCTTACCGAGGTAATCAGCCTGGACCCTGAAACTGATGAAACCGCCTTGCTGCGGCTGGCCGCCCTGGTTGAAAAGGGCAGCGAACACCCGTTGGGGGAAGCGGTCGTGCGTGGTGCCAGAGACCGGGGAATTTATCTTGACGTAGAGCCTCAAAACTTCCAGAGCTTTACCGGGGCAGGAATTAGCGGGGAAGTCACCGGGCGGCGGGTGCGGGTTGGCAGCCGCAGGCTCCTCTTGCAAAACGGCATTTTTATAGCGCAAGAGGTCGAAGAACGGATCGCCGGGCTTGAGGCCCAGGGCAAAACCGTGATCCTGTTAGGCGTAGACAACCAATTGGCCGGGTTCGTGGCGGTGGCCGACACGATTAAACCGGGCAGCCGCGAGGCGGTCGCGGAACTCCGCTCGCGCAATATCGAGCCGGTGATGATGACCGGGGATAACCGGCGCACCGCCGAAACGATTGCCCGCGAGGCCGGGATTAGCCGGGTGTTCGCAGAGGTCCGGCCCGAAGAAAAAGCTGCCATGGTTAAAAGTCTCCAGGCCGAAGGTAAAACTGTCGCGATGGTGGGTGACGGCATCAACGATGCCCCGGCCCTGGCCCAGGCCGATGTTGGGATCGCCATAGGGACAGGGACCGATATTGCGATGGAAGCCGCCGACGTTACCCTCATGCACGGGGACGTCCGGCTGGTGACTACCGCGATTAGCCTTTCCAGGGCGACTATGCGCAAAATCTGGCAGAACCTTTTCTGGGCGCTCTTTTACAACGTTTTGCTGGTGCCGCTGGCAATCTTTGGTATTATCAACCCGATCCTGGCCGCCGGGGCGATGGCTCTCAGCAGCGTTTCGGTGGTGTCAAACTCCTTGCTCTTAAACCGTTACCGGGGCAAGTACGACCGGCCTTTAACCGCGACCGAAAAGCGACGCAAGCGGCTGGAACTGGGCTGGCAGCTTGGGCTGGTAGTGCTGCTGGTCGGCCTCGTTGGGGTAATCGGCAAACAGGGTATAGACTACCTTAACCGGCCGCCGGTCCAGGCCGCGATGGCGGGGCCGGTGGCCGAAGCGGAACCGGATGTAATTCCGATTGCCAATGCCGTGAATTTGCCCACCCCTTTCCAGGTAGGTGACGTGCGCCTTGAGTTGAATACTTACCCTGAAATGCCGAAAGTGGGTGAACCCTCCCTGGTCATCGTTAAACTGACCAATCCTAAAACCGGGAAGGTGCTTACCGGGTCGGACCTGAAAATGGCCCATACCAAGCTGATGCACCTGATCGTGGTTAGCGAGGACGGCAGCTTCTACCGCCATATTCACCCCGGTGATGCGGCAGAAGGTTTGTTCAGCTTTAACGTGAACTTCCCTGCGACTGGTAAGTACCGGGTTTTTGACGAGATCGTGCTGAAAAATGGTCAGAAAATTCTCTACCGGCACGACCTTACTATCGGCACAGGCGAGGAAAGCCCAAACAGCGCAGCCCCGGCCCTGGTTCCCGGCGGTGGACTTGAGCAGCTATTTGGCGAGCTTAAAGCTACCCTTGAAATGCCGCAGGCGGTCAAGGCTGGGGAGACTACCGAACTCAAATTCAAATTTGAAAAGGACGGCAAGCCCTTTGCCGAGCTTGAACCGTACCTGGAAGAAGCCAGCCACATGATTGTGCTTTCACAGGACAGCAACAGTTTCAAGCACATTCACGGCCAGGTGCCAGGCGCGGCCCCAATGCAAGAGGAAGCGCCGGCCGAAAGCATGGGCTGGGAACAGCCCCAGGAGGAAGCGATGGCCCCGGTTGCGCCAGGGCAGAAGTACGGACCGGAGATTGGTTACAAATTGAAGTTTGAACAGGCCGGAACCTACAAAATCTGGGCAGAATTTCAGTACCAGGGTAAGGTGCTCATCTTCAGCTACATCCTGACCGTTTCCTGAGTCGCCAATATCTTTGAAGAGGGGTTGCGAGGTTAAAGCCTGGCAACCCTTTTTAGTTGCCTGCTATTTTCACGGCTGCCACGCACGCATGATCATGATTCAGCCTTAACCAGAACTGTCTTGGCTTTATTGTCATAGCTAAAGTCAGGAGCAGCCGTAATAAAGAAACCGGAAATTTAACCCTTGATTGGTCTTTAGCCGGTAATTAGCCAAAAGTCTTCTAAAGGTTGTATAATTTATGCCATAACTACTACCTGAATCCAGTAGTAAGAATATTGGCAAAACTGATACCTACACCAACACCGAAGCGTCAGGACTTCCCAGTGTTTTTAGAAAACCTGCAGGTAGACTAAAACATGGTTGATACTTCCATTAATTACCCGCTGCTCCAATCCAAGTTAACCGTCCCCTCGGTTCAGAGCACCCTCGTTCCGCGTGCCCGGCTTTTTGAACAGCTGGAAGAAACTTTAGCTAAGCGCCTGGCGATTGTGGTAAGCCCGGCCGGGTTCGGGAAAAGCTCGTTACTCGGCTCCTGGTGCGCCCGGTTGAAAACCCGGCCCACTGCCGCTGGAATTGGGTTGGGCTGGTTATCCCTCGATGAGATGGATAACGACCCGGCCAGGTTCTGGCACTATTTCGTGAGAGCCTGGTGCATAGCCCTGGGTGATAACGAGATTGAAGAAGAAGTTTCAAGACTAATCCGCACCTTTACGCCCGCCCCGGTAGATGCTATTCTGACTCTCCTCATAAACGAACTGAGTGTTTCGGTTAATCCTGACCAGCCCCTGGTTGTCGTGCTGGATGATTACCACCTGCTAACTGAAAACTCCATCCATAAGGGCATGAGCCTGTTTGTAGAGCGCGTACCGCCGGGCGTACACCTGGTGCTGGCTACTCGCTTCGATCCCAACCTGCCGTTGGCCCGCTACCGGATTCGCGACTGGCTGGTGGAAGTTCGGGCCGAAGATTTACTTTTTAGCGAAGAAGAAACCGCCCACTTCTTTGAGGATACTATCCGCTTTAAGCTGAGTCGTGAAGAAGTTAAAAAGCTTTCTACTCGCACTGAGGGCTGGGTGGCCGGGTTACAAATGGCCGGTCTTGCCTTGCAGGGTCAGAAGAAAACCGGCAAGGATACCTTCCGCTTTATTGAGGATTTTGCCGGTAGTCACCGCTTTATTCTCGATTATCTATCAGAAGAAGTGCTGGCGAATTTACCGGGCGACTTAAGGGACTTTTTACTGCGTACCAGCATCCTGGAAAAGTTTAACCGGCCGCTCTGCGAAGTGGTAACGGGTTCTACAAACGCCGGAAGCCTGCTGAGCCGGTTGGAAGAAGCCAACCTCTTTATCATTCTCCTGGACGACAAACGGGAAGGGTTCCGCTACCACCATTTATTCGGGGAGGTGCTTCGTGAGCTTGCACCAGTTTAACGGAGTATTAGAACACGAGTAAATCTGACCGCATTTCAAAGTTTTCCGGCGAAATATACCCTAACGAAGAGTGTAGCCGCTGGCGGTTGTAGAACACTTCCATATACTTGAAGATTTCTGTTTTGGCCTCTTGCCTGCTCTTAAAGAGCTTACGATCACAAAGTTCGGCCTTCAAGGTTCCAAAGAAACTTTCGATGCAGGCATTATCCCAGCAATTGCCCTTCCGACTCATTGAGAGGTCAATACCGTAATGAGATAAAACCCTCGATACGACCGGCTGGTATACTGAGAACCTCGGTCGGTATGATGCAATAGACCACTCCCTACTGCAACTTGGCGGCGGATCAAGGCCATCTATAACGCATCTTCGACCAATCGCTCATCCCGCAATTCACTCATGGCCCAGCCCACTACCTTTCGCGAATATAAATCTACAAGGGCCGCCAGGTAAAGCCAGCCTTCATCGGTCCAAACTCCTGTGATGTCACCAACCCATTTCTTGTTGGCAGCCAGGGCTGTGAAATCCCGGTCCAGTTTGTTGGGCGCTACTGGCTGATCGTGATTGCTATCGGTCGTAATTACTTTTCGTTTCTTACGCCGCCAGCATGACACCAACTCCTTTTTGCGCATCAACCGGGCGATCCTACGCCGAGAGCAGCTTACGCCTTTAGCGCGTAAAGCTGCATGAATTCTGGGACTCCCATAGGTCTGGCGGGACTGTTCAAATACCGTTCCGAGCTGGCTAGTGAGCTCGGCATCTTCCTTTTGACGTCGGCCTGGCTCTCGTTTTCGCCAGGTGTAATAGCCGCTTTCACTCACCCTTAGCACCTGGCACAGCACTCGCACCGGAAATTCTGACCGCTACTCTTCAATGAATTAGTATTTTACCTTTGGCCGGGAGGCTGACTGAAGATTGCTATGGCTTTTTTTAAAATATCCCTCTCTTGACGCAACCGTTCAACCTCAGCACGAAGCTGGCGGAATTCCCCCTCGGTTGGGGTCTGATGACCCTTACCTTGGAAAGCCTCTTCCCCTTGCTCGGAGAGTTGCTTACGCCAGGTATACAGGCTGCCATCCGAGATGCCTAACTCCTGGGCAATTACAGCGCCGCTTTTCCACTCGTTTCGAGTAGCCGGACTGCTTCCCGTTTGAATTCTGCCGTATATATTTTCCGTGGATATTTGTTGCCCATAAATTTCCCTTTCCCGATAAGTATACAATCTTTCTTCTCGCCTTTGTATACTCCTTAAAAGTGGTGCAACATCAGTTTTTGCCACTTGTAGAGTATGGAGGCAGAAATACCCAAATCCCTGGCGATCTGGGGAACACTTTTACCACTTGTTTCAACCAGGTTGACGGCTTCCCGCTTAAATTCCGGGGTATATTTGCGCTGCTGCTTGGCCATAAATGATGCGACCTCCTTAAAAGAAGTATAGAATCTCGGCTCTATCCATTCTCCACTTTATCGGGGTAAGATCAGGGAATTCCGAAACGAAATAGTGCCGGCGATAAAGCGAAGGGTCCATATTAAAGAGCAGTTTCTGCGGTTAAGGAAAAAATTCCTGGCAACGAAGTTGATTTGGAAGCAGAGTGAGATGTTATTGGTTTAGCAATAGTAGCTAATTTGGAGGGATACATTTGTTCTAAAGAGCAATGCGGATTCGGAAATGACAGAACCAGTGTGCGGGGCCAGAACTTGCGGATTTCTCCGTACCTCTACAACACTCTGGCAGAAATTGACCTTTTTACCAATACCTTACTGGGCAAATCTTAACGCTTTTCGGCGTCCCTCAACCTGATAAGGCCTGGTAGAAGAATTTTTGCTGGTCGGTGAGCGAAACTTTGGGCAAGTCTACCGGCTCCCCTGAAAAACTGCCAGGGCCGGGTTGGCGGAAGTAAGGCCACCGTAGATTCCGGCCCCAACAGATAACAACTGAGTGGGAACCCTGATTTCGGAACCCCATTTAAAGAGCAAGTACCGGCAAGAACCCCTATTTCAGGTTGCCTGACTCAATTGCTTTATTAATTCCTGGGGGTTAAGTGGCCGGACTGTGTAAGATTTAACTTCCGGTCCACTTTGCCCCGTTATCGTTATTACCGCGCTTCCGATAACCTCGCTCTGGTTACCGTAACCGGCTACCACGTAACTTTGCCCTTTTGCCATTGGTTCGAGGTTGATATACGGTGCAATCTGACCCTTCTTGTCGGCATAGATGTCGCCAAGGGCCACGCTTAATCCTTTTTCATCCGTATACCACAGGGTAATTTTCTCACCGGGGGTATAGAAGTCACCAATCAGTTTGAGGCGAGTGGCGGTCCCCGTCGTAAGATTTTGTGGTGTAAAGAACTGGATACTTCCGCCACTTTCATCCCGATTGGAATTACCCGTAAGGGTAAGGCGCACACTGTTGGAAAGAGTGGTATAACTTTCCCCTTCAGGCTCACTCACCTGCACGCTAAATCGGCTAAAAATGGTCAGCCCTGGAGAGGCTCCCGGTTTCGCGCGGAACTGGACTGTGGCCGTTACCATTTCCTGGACTTGCAGGTCGGGCAATTGCATTTCTATATAAGGTTCAGGTGAGGATGCCTCCACTTTTCTGACCCAGACCAGGGGATCGCTGAAGGTAACACCGGCCAACTCAAGGTTAGAATTAACCGGGAACCGAAGGGTGACATTTTCTCTTTCCTCACCGGCAAGGTTCTTTACCAGCAACCGGTAAGTCAAAAGGTTGCCAGGGGCCAGGGAGAATTCACGGTCGGGGGTTACTCTTAACTGGGCCGCTACCCCATCCAGGGGTATCCAGTTCTGCCCGTAAATGGTAAGGTTGGCATTATTATTGGACCGGTCAAGGTCCTGGTTGGGGTCTGCCAGGCTAAAGGACACGGTCAGGGCTCCTCCCTGGCTGACCAGCGCCTTTATTTGCAGGCTGGCTTCTTCACCTGCTGCCAGGGAACCAAAGGTCCACTGACCGCTGTCAGGATTAAACTTGCCCTGACTCACCGAATTCGATAGGTAATTAAGCCCAACCGGCACCTTTATATTAATCACGTTCGAGTCGGGCAATGACCCCGGACCCAGGTTACGTGCCACCAGGTTGAGCAAAACGTTCTGCCCGACCCGTGAATAAAGGTTATCCGCGCTAGCGGACAAAGAGAGGTCGTAAGCGGGTGAAATTTCCAGGGTAACCGCCTGGATATTGTTGGCCGGGTTAGGGTCAACCTGGTCAAGGTTTACCAGCCTGGCTTCATTGGTTAGCATTGTTCCGGCGGTCCTGACCTGGCCTGTGATTTTCAGACTGGTCGCCTGGCCCGCCCCAATCGAGCCAATATTCCAAATCCCGCTAACCGGGTTATAGGTACCCTGGCTAGCTATACTGCTCTTGTAGAGTAATCCTTCTGGCAGGCGGTCCAATACCATAACACCGCTGGCCTGACCAGGTCCCTGGTTGGTCGCCATCACGGTGAAATTAACATCCTGTCCGAACAAAGGCCGGGAATTGTCTGCCATAATCTGGATTGCTATATCCGCGCCTGCGGCGACACCCGGGCGGATTTTTACACTATTATTGATGCTGTTAGAGTCGTACTGGTCCTGGGAAGTCAGCAGGGTGCCCAGGTCAAAAGCCTTCGTGGTATTGACCCTCCCGGTAAGTACGAGCGTTGCCGGTTGGTCAATGGGAAGAACATCGATATTCCACAGGTGGTTTTCCGGCAAATAAGTGCCGGAGCCGGTAGAATACCCCAGGAAATCCAGTCCATCAGGCCAGTCAATTGAAATCCTGGTCCCGGTGGCCGCATCCGGTCCGTGGTTTACCGCGTGTAAGGTTATTTGAACCGTTTCCCCCGGAGAAGGCAAGGTTGGTGCCAGGTTGAGGTCCAAGCCTGTATCAGCCGAGGACGGAACACTTAGATTCAGCACCTGTTCATTGTTAGTCGGACTTTGATCCTCCGGTGTTGCACCAAGTAACTTTGCGGATACGATTGGTTTAAAATTAGACTGAGTAACCCAGGTCAGGATTGTAAGCCGAGCGGATTGGCCTTTAGCCAGGTTCACAATATTCCACACCCCGGTAGCAGGTTGGTAACTTCCCAGGCTTGTGGCCTGAGAAACCTGTTTTAACCCGGCAGGCATTTCCACTTTGACCTGGATAGCGTGGGCTTCTACGCGCCCGTTATTACTCACTTTTACATCAAAGCTGGCCGCCTGGGCATAATTTGGTTGGGGATTATCGGTAGTAAGACTTAGCGCTAAATCAGGTACGGCCAGAATGTCCGGGTAGATATTGGCCAGAATGCGGCCCTGACTTTCGTATACCGCAATAACATCTCCAAACACATCGTTGATAGCTACATTAATTGCCCCGGCGTTCGCGCTCACCTGGACGGGCTCTTCAAAGGTTAACCCAAGGTCGCGGCTTACCTGGAAGGAAACCGCCGAACTTGAACTATGGTAGCCGTCGATTAAATTACCGTACTGGTCGGCTACCAGCGACCGTCCCCGGCTTTTGGTATTCCAGCCAAAAATGAGCGGTTCAAAATCAGGGTTGTTGAGGTTGACCCTGAATGCCTGGTCCCCATTTTGACCGTCGGATTGACCCCCGCCGAAAAATAAGAAGTTACCGTTGGGGCCATTTGAAAGGGCCGAAGTTGGATTGGCAAACCCACCTTTACCGAGGTTTGACACCGGGCCAAAAGTGCGGCCCCGGTCCTGACTGGAAGTCAGGCGCAAACTGGTTGTACCTCCCCCACCTTCTACATAGACCTGGTGGGTGGCAAGGTCGGCCTGTACCTCCGAGAAAACTATTCCGTTCGAAGACAGCCCGGTGCTTTCGAACCCACCAACCCCATAGGCATCATTCCGGTACATTTCGGTGCCGCACCGGTCCAGCACATAAATATTTGCTCCGTCTGTAGCGAGGTGAGCGGTGCCGCAATAGGTTTTACCTACTACGGAGATAGGATAAAAATGGGCTCCTTTATCAAAACTCCGGCTTAAAATGTAGTAACCTTCTGAACCGGAATAGACCAGGTAAATATAGCCGTTATTTGTCACTGCTATTTCGGCTTCCCGGTCAAATGGAGTAACCTGGACGCTAGGTAAGAAATTTAAACCCCGGTTGGTGCTATGACTAACCCGCAAGCCATTCTCACCGTGATAAGCTAGATAAATATCGCCCTCCGCAGACACAGCAACTTTTCGCGTGGAATCGGAATAAGCCAGGCTGTTAGCTGCCCCGGCTTCGCTTACCGGGACTGCCGTGGTAGCAGCCAGGCTGATACCAACCGGCGAAAATTGAAACATCCCAAGAATCAGGCCGAACATGAATAAACAGACCACCGTAACTGAGGTGTTTTTTAAGTTATACTGATGGTGATATTGGTTCGATTTCGACCATAAGGGTTTGTTGGTATTTAACATACCCATCACCCCCTTTACCCTTAAATGAAAATCGTTTCCTAAATTATTCTTTTCCCCTTACTTTTTACTTTTTACCTTTCACCTTTCGCTTTTACATTTCTACCCAGATTAATTTTATTATATTGGAGTTGAAAGGAGGGTTTAAGGGTGTATAAATAACCTGCTTTTTAAGTGGAATTATTAATTTTAACCGAACAACATGTATTGGCAGACTAACCCAAATTCTGCCAGTATCATAGGGCTCTGGCCAGGACAATGGGGTTAATGGAAGGCAGTTGCTTTAACTTACCCTGATTGGATTTTGCAAATAGCAATTAAAGGGTAAAAGTTAACCAGGATAATTTTCACCCTCCTAAAATTTAAGTAAACCCTGAAATTAATAAAAAGTAACTAAACTGGAATTGGGAGCGAAGGTAACTACCCCTATTTTACTTCCTGGACTCGGCTGAACTTTTTCATTTCATACTTGTTTTTAGGGCGGCCCGGTTGTCCCCATATCAAAGACCGCCAGTTACGGCCCGACAAATTCAGGGCGGCCCGGTTGAAGGTTGTATATATGGACTAAGGATTGTGAAAGGGTAAAAAAGACCGGCCGCAGGCAAGGGGTTGGGTGGAAAGACTGGGAATGAGGTCCTTTCCTCAAGAAAGAGAAGGGTAGAAATATGTTAAAGAGATTTTTAACCTTTGGATTTGGCCTAGGGGCTATCGGGGTATTAATTGCGAGCTTTATTTTGGAACTTAACTATAGGTTGCCAGGGGCCGCTAAAGATAGTTTTGGAATGGTCAGGCTAGAAATAGGACTTTCAACAATTGCCTTTGTTTTACCTACCATACTAGCCATTATCGGTTTTCTGCTTGGATTAAAAAAACCGGCTGGGCTGGCGTTGTTGAACTTGTTTTGGGTGGACTGGGATTAAGTATAGGATTATGGTTATATTCTAAAAATGGGATACCCAGTAATACAACGGGGTACTGGCTTATCGATCCTGTTTTAACCTATCTTATAAGTGGAGCTTTATTAGTGGTTTGTGGTATCCTATTTTTATTCGAGAGGAATTCAGCATCCAAATAGTTCAACCGTTAAACACCCAGTTAATCATATAAAAACCCGGACCCTGGTGATATTTATTATTCATCCATATTTTTACTATTTAAGGTAATTAGGGGCGCTACCGGAAAAGAAAGTTACGAGTTGTTTACCATTTTCACCCGGATTTCCTGGTTCTTCCGGAAGATTAAAATGGTCCACCCGAAGGCGAGGTAGCCCTAGAATAGGGCCAATCGGTTTTGATTTAAATTAACCTGACTGGTTACAGAGGAATTGCTATTCTAACCTCTAACCTCAAAAGTCCAGATGAGCCGGGTTCTTCAAAACCCGCCAGAAAAATTCCTTCCCTGCCCCAGGAGTCACCTTCACCCCTACCTGTTAATACTGTTGAGCAACTAACTACACCTCCAAAAGGTCTAAACCCAAGGGGTCTATCTCAAGCCGAAGTACTCGAACGGCGGGCCAGGGGATTGGGAAATGCGGTAAAGCTGCCGTCCAGCCGGTCTTATTTGCGCCTTCTCAAAGACAATGTCTTCACTTTCCTTAACGCCGTTCCCTTCACGATTGGTTTGCTCTTACTCTGGCTCAACCAATTCACTGATGCGGTGACTTCAATCTGGGTTATCTCCTTTAATACCCTGGTTGGGTTGTTCCAGGAAGTCCTGGTCAAGCGGAAGTTAGCCCGGATCAGCCTCATGACCCGCCCAAAGGCAGCCGTTTTAAGGGAGGGCACAGTTTACAATCTCGACCCCTCTGAAATCGTAGTGGATGATGTACTGGTGCTGGGGCCAGGGGACCAGGTGGTGGTAGACGGTCAGGTCTTAGCAAGTAGCAGCCTGGCAGTAGGTGAATCTTTATTGACCGGAGAATCGAACCTGGTTGCAAAACAAGTGGGTGCGCCAGTTTTATCCGGCAGTTTTTGTGTAACGGGATGCGGGATGTACCAGGCTCAAAAAGTGGGCCTGGACAGTTTTGCCAACCGGCTTGCTTCTGATGCCCGGCTGTTCCGCCGGGTACTGACTCCTCTCCAAAGGGAACTTTACCAGGTAGTCAGGCTGGAAGTCATGATTGCCGGTTACTGCAGATGCCGGCTGTCATAGCGGCCCTGGTTCCCAACGGTCTTTTTATGATGATTACCCTGGCCTATGCCCTGGGTGCGGTCAGGATTGCCAGGCGGGGCGCTTTAATCCAGGAAGCAAATGCGGTGGAGTCCTTAAGCAATGTGGAGGTGCTTTGCCTGGATAAAACCGGTACTCTGACGGCGAATCGTTTGCAAATAGCCGGGGTTTACCCCATTGGGCTTAGTGATAGTGAGTTCAAAAAACAACTGGGTACCTTTGTGGCAAGTTCGACCGCTCGTAACCAGACCAGTCAAACTCTCCTGGATAGTCTGGGTAGGTCAGCCAGACCGGCGGTAGATGAGGTGGTTTTTTCTTCAGCGCACAAATGGAGCGGCCTCTCCTTTAATGGAGCAGATTTAGCCGGAACTTAAGTGTTGGGTGCGCCCGAAATACTAGCCCAGATCGCCCTACTCGACCAGGCCGCCCAGGAAACTATTGCCGGGTGGCAGGTTCAAGGGTTGGGAGTTCTTATATTTAGCGGTAATCCTTCCCTGGAAGGTTTGCACGACCAGGCGGGCCAACCTAAACTTCCTGCAATGTTAACCCCTATTGGTCTGGTAGCATTGAATGATGGGTTACGGCCCCAGGTCAGTAAAACTATCCACGCCTTTGCCGAGGCCGGGGTTTCGCTTAAAATCATTTCCGGTGATAATCCTCAAACGGTCCAGGCTTTAGCCCGCCAGGCCGGTATGGAGGTAAGCGCTACCTCCCGGACCCTGACCGGGCCAGAACTTGACCTGATGACTGATGAGGAATTACTCCTGGTGGCTAGAGAAGCAACTATCTTTGGGCGGGATACCCCAAAGCAAAAAGAACGGCTGGTCACGGTTTTGCAGACCGGAGGGCGCTACGTTGCCATGATTAGTGATGGGGTAAACGATGTCCTTTCGCTAAAGGAAGCTAACCTGGGAATCGCTATGGAAAGCGTGGGCCAGGCCACCCGCGCGATAGCAGGAATTATTCTGCTGGGCGACTCTTATGAGAGTTTACCGGAACCATTTAAGGAAGGGCAGCGTATCCGCAACGGGATGCAGGATAACCTGAAACTACACCCGCCACGGATCGGCTTTGAGGCAATGCTCATCATTTCTTTGGCGGTTGCCAGCCTTGGCTTTCCCCTTCCTGCCCCGCCAGAGCGCGGTGATGGTATTTCTAACGGTCGGTTTGCTGGTAGTAGGGGTGACGGTCTGGGCTCAACCGGGCCAAAACGGAAAAAGGACAATTCAATCCTTTATCATTCCTGCTATTTTGAGACGGGGCATCCTGGGACTGGTTGTATTCCTGACCTATTATTTCCTCTATTTATGGCTCCTTAAAACTCAAAACCCAACCTGGCCGGAAAATGTCCTGGAAGACCGGGCTTTCCCGGCAGCATGCACGGCCCTTTTCCTGGCGGCAGTCCTGAGCGGGCTGCTGTTAATTCTCTTTGCAAAACCACCGAGCCGTTTCTGGACCGGGGCGGAAAAGCTTTATCCTGCCTTTGACCGTCGCCCAGCCTGGCTGGCCCTACTAATAATAGTTGTCTTTGGCGTTGCTTTAGCCTTTCCCGCTTTGGAGGAATTCCTGGGTTTGGTGGCGTTAAAGCCGTGGGAGTATTTGCTCCTGGTCGGGTTGGTCGCCTTATGGGGTTGGCTGCTGCGGACCTGCTGGCGAGGACACTGGTTAGAGGTTTTATTTAATTCTAAGGGTAGTTAATACAAACCTGGCCTGTAATTTCTTCCAGCAACTCATTTTATCTTCATAATGGGAATAACCTGGTAAGGTTGGATATGGGTAAAACCACCCCTTATAAGATTAAAGTATTAAGCTCTTTTATGAAAACACTTGACAGGTTAAAAGTTTATGCTTAAATGCACTATAAGCTTTCCTTATGAAAAGCTCAAAGATGATAGACAATGGCGTTGTCCCCTTCATCTTTCTCCTGGTTGCCAGGTTTAATATTACCCAAACCAAACGGTCGCAAGCCAGGAACTTCGACAATATTTACTACATATAAGGCAAGGCATTCAGGCAAAAGGCGCCTTTTGCCGTTCTTATCTGTTGCGAAATTTCCGAACCGGACCTGGACGAAGCCAGCGAATTTGCCGGGCGCATCCACGCACACTTTCCTGGCAAAATGCTGGCCAAAACTGTTCACCATCTTTCAACTGGAAGAAGAAGCTCTTATCAGCCAAGATTGCCCGGTTCCAGCAGGAATCAGGAGAGATGGGTTACAGATTCCAGTTTATTACGCAGGTGGGTTTTGACACCATAAATTTTGGCTGGTTCGTTTTTTCCTGGGTATATCTTTTTTGGGATATGTCGACATTGGCCGAACTGAAAGGAGCTGAATCTGGTAGCGAAACCGGTTACACGAAATTGAAGCACCAGCGGGAGGTTAGAACCGGTTATTTTGACTAAGTTTCTCTGGTTAACAGTGGGGATACTTCTTCGACCACCGCCCTGACCGGCTCGACTGAAGAAGGTCAATTCAGCCCTGGGTCTGTTAAACCAGGGATTTTCAGATAATAAATACCTTGATTGCTAGTAGTTAGTCTAGAATTGATTGATAAGTAGGATAACGATTTTG
>MKTJ01000058.1:351363-522373 GCA_001898225.1 Chloroflexi bacterium 54-19 | reverse complement strand
AGGTTTCTTTATTCTTACTTCATCCTAAAATTCGGGATGATTCATGTTTTCTTTTATATAGCAGCTTTTTAGACCACAACGTTAATCAGCTTGCCGGGGACGTAGATAACCTTTTTAGGGTGCCCGTCACCGACCGCCTGGGCCACCTTCGGGGAGGCCAGGACGGCAGCTTTAACGGCGTCCTCGTCCAGGCCCACCGGTATTTCCAGCTTGTCGCGGACCTTGCCATTAATCTGGATGATAACGGTCGTGACCTCGTCCACTGCCAGGGAGGGGTCGTAGGCGGGCAGACGCTGGACATGAATGGTATCATCGTGTCCCATCTGGTGCCACAACTCCTCGGTGATGTGCGGCGACAACGGAGCCAGCAACAGCAGCAGCGTTTCGATAGCTTCCTTCCAGGCCGGGTTGCCATAGATGCCCGGTTCCCTTGAAGCGATTTCACCCAGGGTATTGCTGAACTCCATCAGGCCGGACAGGGCCGTGTTAAAGGCCCAGTGGCCCAGGTCGTCCTCAACCCGCTTGATAGTCTTGTGAGTGGTCCGCCGGATTTCCTTTTCGATTTCAGGTGTCGTGACAAACTCGCCTGCCGGGGCATTAAACCCGGCCTGGACCAGGTTCCAGACCCGGTTCAGGAACCGGCTGACGCCAATCAGCAGTTGCTCGGTCTTGTCGTTCCATTCCGCGCCCTGGTCGAAAGGCCCCAGGAACATCAGGAAACTGCGGACCGCGTCCGCACCGAACTGCTCGACCAGCGCGTCCGGGGCCACCGTTTTTCCCCTGGACTTGCTCATCTTCTTGCCTTCCGAGCGAATCATGCCCTGGTGGAACAGGCGCCGGAAAGGCTCCTCGAAGTCCAGCAGCCCCAGGTCGTACAGCGCCTTGGTGAAGAAGCGGGCGTACAGCAGGTGCAGGGTGGCGTGTTCCGGCCCACCGGTATACTGGTCCACCGGCATCCAGTGGTTCACTTTGGCTTTGTCGAAAGCCGCCTCGGCGTTATGCGGGTCGCAGTAGCGCAGGAAGTACCAGGAAGAACACATAAAGGTGTCCAGGGTATCGGTTTCGCGCCGGGCCGGACCGCCGCACTTCGGACAGGTCGTGTTGATAAAGTCCGGCTCGTACTTCAAGGGCGATAAACCATCGGGCCGGAAATTGACATTTTCGGGCAGAATGACCGGCAACTGGTCTTCCGGCACCGGGACGATACCGTCCGTGTCGCAATAAACCATCGGGATAGGCGAACCCCAGTAACGCTGGCGGCTAATCAACCAGTCGCGCAGACGGTAGGTCACCTCGGCCTTGCCCACCCCTTTTTCTTCCAGGAAAGCGATAAACTTCTGGATGGTCTCCTTGCTGTCGGGCAGACCGTTGAAAGGTCCGCTATTGACCACCGAACCTTCGTGGACCAACGCCTCCGTCATTTCGTCGGCGTTAATCTCGCGACCATCCGGTTGGTAGACCAGTTTCACCGGCAGATTCATGGTCCGGGCGAACTCGAAGTCGCGCTGGTCGTGGGCCGGAACGCCCATTACCGCGCCGGTCCCGTAACCCATCAACACGTAATCCGTGACCCAGATGGGCACCTGTTCGCCGTTAATCGGGTTGACGGCGTAGCTGCCCGTAAAAACGCCGGTCTTGGTTTTGTCGGTGCTTTGCCGCTCGATTTCGGACTCGGCGCGAGCCTTGGCCTGGTACTCGGTCATGGCGGCCCTGTTTTCAGGCGTGGTCAGGCGGTCCAGCAAAGGGTGTTCGGGGGCCAGCAGGAAGAAGGTCACGCCGTACAGGGTGTCGGGCCGGGTCGTAAAGACCGGGACCGGGATGGTTTCGCCATCGGGGGCGTTTATATTGAAGATGACGCGGGCCCCCTCGCTGCGACCAATCCAGTTCTTCTGCATGGTCATGGTCTTTTCGGGCCATTCCAGGCCGTTGTATTCCAGCAAGCGGTCGGCGTAGGCCGTAATTTTGAAGAACCACTGCTCCAAGTCGCGTTTCTCGACGACCGCGCCGCAGCGCTCGCAGGTGCCATCGCTCAAGACCTGCTCATTCGCCAGCACGGTCTGGTCGTTGGGACACCAGTTGACGGGAGCCTTGGCCCGGTAGGCCAGCCCGGCCTCGTACAGCTTCAGGAACAGCCATTCCGTCCACTTGTAATAATCGGGCAGACAGGAAACGACCTCGCGGTCCCAGTCCCAGATACCGCCCATGGTCTTCAACTGGCGGCGCATATTCTCGATGTTGCTCAGGGTCCACTTGCGGGCCTGGACCCCACGTTTGATGGCGGCGTTTTCAGCGGGCAGACCGAAGGCATCGAAGCCTAAAGGCTGCATGACGTTATAGCCGTTCATGCGTTGATAGCGCCCGTAAACGTCCACGCCGGTAAAGTTGTACCAGTGGCCGATATGCAAATCGCCGCTAGGGTAGGGGAACATCACCAGGTTATAGAAACGCGGCCGGGGGTCGTTATCGTCGGCGTGGTTCTGGCCTTTAGCCTCCCACTCGGCCTGCCATTTCTGCTCAATCTCCGAAGGATTGTAGCGGTTGGAGTCAGCCCGCTCCGGGGTTGACGCCGGGTTTTGGGGTTCCATTTCGGTAGTCATAGTTTTACCTTATATTTCTAAAACATAATTCTGCAACGCCAGTTTCTGGCCGGGCAGATTTGCCTCAAAATCTTTTTCAAACCGGAAGCCCCGCTGCTCATAGAACCGGATAGCCTGTTTATTTTCAGTGGCTACCGATAACCGGAGACGGGGCGGTCTAAGGCCGGGCCGGAGCGCCCGGATTGTTTGGAGCAAATTTTCAAACAGGGCATTTCCAATGCCTTTTTTCTGCCAGGACGGCAGCAGATAGATACGGGCCAGTTCGGCATCCGGGGCCAGGGCCGGGCGTTTGTAAATCTCGGCGAACCCGACTATTTCAGGCCGGTCGCCGGTGGTTTCGGCCACCCGGAACCAGAAGTCGATGCCTTCGCGGCTGATAGAATAGTTCAACTCTTCGGGAGAGTAACCCTCATTGACAAAGTTGTCCTGGACTTCAGGAAAAATCAACCCATCGTAAGTAGCGGCCCAGGTTTCGCGGGCCACCCGCTTGATGGCGGCAACATCTTCAGGCCGGGCGGGCCGGACCACATAATCGATTTTATTCAATTGTGGGGTTCCCTGAATATTGCCCGTCATAAACTAACGTTTCCCGAAAAGTGAAAAGGTGTATAAACCAAAAAACCTTTCGACGGCTGGCCCTTTTCAACCCAATTTTGAGATGAAAGGCCAGGGACGAAAGGATTCTAAAATTCCTAGCGTGGTACCACCCTGCTTGACAGATAACCGGAAAGGTTAGATTCGCATCCAGCCTGATAAAAAAATGGTGGAGATGAGGGGGCTCGAACCCCTGACCCCGACACTGCCAGTGTCGTGCTCTCCCAACTGAGCTACATCCCCATTTGATAAGGCTTGGCTGCGGTCTGTCCGCTTGATTAAGCTTTAACGGGCTTTCCCGGCGCCGGTTACTATACCACAGGTTGTTCACCAACGCAACTCCCAGGTGAGTTCAGCCTTTTTTGCCACCTCCCACCGACCGGCGGCTCTCTGGTGTAGCGGGCTTACTACTCCTGTTCACGGTTGTTGCTTTTGCACTTTTTAAGCGGCCCCATCAGGTGGGGCGTGCAATATATTACCACGCCCGAAACTTAAAATCAAGTGGAATTTTAACCAATCCTGCCCCAGAATTTTTAATTATAGGCCATCAAAAGATAATGACCGCGGCAGATTACAAAATTCTTCTCGGCCTTCAAATCCTTCTTTTTACCTTGCCAGATCTCTGGATAATAACCCCTGGAAGGTGCTAGGGGATATGTCGTAGCGACGATGCTGACTGGCGTGTACGGAATTTACCAGGATGGAGGCGGCCAGGAAGGTATTTTTGAGGAGCCCCTTTTAACCGGTTTGCTCAGTGGAAAAGTGCGCTCCCCAAAACTGGCTCAAATGTGGTAAAATAGATTGGAAAAAGACGTTTTGAACAAAAGGCGAGGCGGCCCCAGGTATGGCCGCTAATTATTTGTCCAGAAATTGGCCGGTGGGAAATAGAACCGGCATTAAGGGAGTTTTTAAGTGCCACATGTTACTCGCGACGATATTAGAAATGTCGCTATCATAGCTCACGTTGATCACGGCAAGACCACATTGGTGGACGGCCTGCTCAAACAGAGCAACATTTTCCGCAAAAATGAGTCGGTTGGCACCCTTATTATGGATTCTAATGACCTCGAACGTGAAAAAGGTATTACCATCCTGGCTAAAAATACAGCCGTTATCTATAAGGGCACCAAAATTAATATTATTGACACCCCTGGCCACGCCGATTTCGGCGGTGAGGTCGAGCGCGTCCTGAACATGGCCGACGGCTGTCTGCTGCTGATTGACTCGGTAGACGGACCCATGCCGCAGACCCGGTTCGTCCTGACCAAAGCCTTCGAAATGGGTCTCAAACCGATTGTTGTCATCAACAAAATTGACCGCCCGACCGCCCGGCCCGAAACGGTCCTCAATATGACCCAGGACCTCTTTTTGGAACTGGCGACCGATGCCGAGCAACTCGAATTCCCGGTCGTCTACGCGATTGCGAAGGAAGGTAAGGCCGCCCTTACCCCCGAAGAAACCCTGACTGCCACCGACCTGGGGCCGCTCTTTGAAACCATCCTGGAAAACGTGCCGCCGCCCTTGATTGAAGAAGACGCGCCGTTGCAACTGCTCGTGACCAGCCTCGATTACAATACCCACCTGGGCCGTATCGGTGTGGGCCGGGTCTCGCGAGGTGTTATCAAAGCCGGAACCCCGGTCAGCCGGATTACCCGCGAGGGCAAAGTCAGCCGCCAGAAGATTACCCAGTTGTTCACTTTCCAGGGCCTTTCCAAGCGCGAAATTGACGAAGCCAGCGCCGGGGATATTATCAGCTTCGCCGGAATTACCGATGTGAGTATCGGGGAGACCATTTCGGACGTTGAAAATCCCGAAGCCCTGCCGCCCATTGACATCGAAGAGCCGACCTTGCAGCTAACCTTCGGCGTTAACACCTCGCCCTTTGGAGGCCGGGAAAGCACCTACAGCACATCCCGCCAGTTGCGCGAACGGCTTTACCGCGAACTCGATATGAACATCGCGCTGCGGGTACAGGATACCGACCAGGCCGATGTCTTCCTGGTATCGGGGCGCGGCGAGTTACACCTTTCCATCCTGATTGAGACGATGCGCCGGGAAGGTTACGAATTCCAGGTCTCTCGCCCGGAAGTTATCACCAAGACCGTTAACGGCCATCTGATGGAACCGGTCGAACACCTGATTATCGACACCGACGAAGAATACGAAGGTGGGGTCATTGAACTGCTCGGCAGACGCAAAGCCCAGATGGTCAAGTATCAGCCGGACGGCAAGGGTCGTATTCGCCTGGAATTCTCAATCCCGACCCGCGGGCTAATCGGGTTCCGCAACGTCTTCCTGACAGCCACTCGCGGGAACGGTACGGTGTCGAGCCTCTTTACCGGCTACGAACCGTGGTACGGCGACATGGGCCAGTCCCGCAACGGCGTCATCGTCGCCTCGGACGATGGGGTCGCTACCGGTTACGGCCTGGCGAACGCCCAGGAACGCGGCCAGACCTTTATCGAGCCTGGCACTCCCGTTTACGAAGGCATGATTATCGGTTTGAGCGCCCGCGAACAGGACTTGCCGGTCAACATCGCCAAAGAGAAGAAGTTGACCAATATCCGCAGTTCGACCTCGGATATTGCGGTCCGCCTTACGCCGCCGGTCGTTCTCAGCCTGGAACAGTCGCTCGATTTTATCGAGGCCGATGAACTGGTCGAGGTCACGCCCAAGAATATCCGCTTACGCAAACGGATTCTCAATCACGGCGAACGGATTGCCAGCCAGAAACGGGCGACCAAGTAAATCCATTAAAGCCTGTAACTTTTACAGGATAAGGCCATTGTATCTACAGTGGCCTTATTTTTATTTGAGAGGAATAAAATGGCTGAAACTATAAACATCGAGGCAATTGGTAAAGTCAAAGCGGTTTACCGCTACCCGGTTAAATCTATGCGCGGTGAGGAAGTAAAGGCCGCACCACTACGCTGGGTCGGGTTGGCAGGGGACCGCCGCTATAGTTTTGTACGTAGCGGCAGCAGCAACCGCTTCCCCTGGCTCACCGCTAAAATCTTTCCAAATTTACTGACCTATATCCCTTATTTTTCTGAACCTGATAATCCTAACGAATCGGCTGTCAGGGTTAGAACTCCCAGTGGTGCCGATAAATCAATAGAAGACCCTCAACTAGCCAAAGAACTTTCAGACCTTTTTGAGAACCCAATCTTTCTTTTACAGGTTGGCCGGGGCACCTTTGATTCGGCCCCCTTTTCTATTATAACCACCCAGACAGTAAATTTTATCGCCGGGCAAACCGGCTTACCCTCTGAGGTCAGGCGGTTTCGTCCAAACCTCCTGGTCGAAGCATTTGACGACAAACCCTTTATTGAAGATTCCTGGATTGGCACAAGTATTTTGCTGGGGCAGGGTTATTTCGATCCCGCGACTGCACCCCGGTTCCGGCTTGACCGTACCTGCGAACGTTGCGTAATTGTTAACTATAACCCTGACACCCTGGCCTCAAACCCGCAAGTCTTAAAATTTCTAGGCAAAACCCACCAGGTTAACGCCGGAATTTACGGTACCATTGAAGCATTGGGAACTATCAGCAAAGATGACGTGGTATACCGGCTAAAATAGGTACGTCGGATTATTTCTGGCGACCATAGTGTTTCTCACGGCGACCGTTTATCAACGATTGCAGTTCGACCCCGCTCACCCCGTACGACCGCAAAGTCCGGCGAATAAACTCCAGGCCCGCCTCGATTTCCGGCTGGACTATATTGACCGCCCCGGCCTGGCGCAAAGCCCGGATAGCCCGCAAGTCGCTGGACCGGGTAATAATTTCCAGGTCTTTGTTTAACAGGCGGCCCTCGCGGGTGATGGCCTCGGCGGTTGGCAGGTCGGGGGTGGTCACGGCCAGCACTTTGGCCTGGTCCACTCGGGCCTGTTTGAGGACTATTTCGCGGGTGGCGTCCCCGGTAAAGACCAGCATACCCCTGGCGGTCGCCTCGGCGGCCCGGCGCAGGTCGTGTTCGATAATTACCACCTCGAAGTTGCGCCGCCGCACCGCCTCGGCCAGTTCGCGCCCAACCCGTCCATAACCGCATATCACTACGTGCTTTTTGTAAGGCCAGCGCTCGATAGAACTGCGGTGGTCGCGCTGGACTTCTTTGCTCAGGTTCTGCATCATGGCATCCAGGCGCGGGTCCCGTCCTTCCCAGTCGTAAATAACTGTATCCCCCTCTGCCGTTCCGGCTGTAGCCTCGGCAGCCTCGCCAGCAGGAAGTTCTGCGGCGGCCCTGGCTGCCTTTAAGCGGACCCGCCGGTTTTCCAACCGCTCGTCCAACCGGTCAAACAAGGGGGGCAGGAACTGGTAAAGGACAGGCGTCAGGATAATTGTAATCAGGGCACCGCTCAACACCAGGGCCTCAATCTGGGTCGTGAGCGCGCCCTGGTCAACCCCGGTTCGGGCCAGCACAAACGAAAACTCTCCAATCTGAGAAAGAAGCAGACCGGCCCGCAGTGAGGCTTTGAGCGGGTACTTGAACAGCAGAAGCAGACCGGCCACAATCCCGAACTTGCCTACCAGGATGACCACGACCACCAGCAAGACGCCCCAGATATTGTCCCAGAGCAATCCCGGATTGATAAGCATGCCTATCGAGACAAAAAAGAGGCTGGCAAAGACATCACGCAGGGGGATAATCTCGTTCAAAACATCGTCGGCGGCTTCCGACTCACTCACAATCATCCCGGCCAGAAACGCGCCGAGGGCAAAGGAGAGGCCGATTAACTGGGCCAGCAGGGCCGTGCCGACCGCGATAATCAGGATGGTCAACAAAAACATCTCGCGCAGACCAAGGCTGATTATCCGGTACAAAATCCAGGGAATAACCCTGGTACCCACCACGTAGGTAACTCCCAGGAAGACCACCGCTTTGAGCAGAGCCAGGCCAACCGTCACGCCCAGGCTGCCAAAGTCGCCCTGGTTAGGGGCGGCCAGCGCCGGCAGCACCACCACCAGCACCACCACCGAGATGTCCTGGACAACCCCGATACCGAGCGCCAGGCGGCCCTGTAACGCTTCCACCTCGCTGCGGCTTAGCAGTAACTTCAGAATTACAATCGAACTGGAAATCGCCAGCATCCCGCCCAGGTAGAGAGCCTGGGTAAAACTCATACCGAGAATAAGGCCGACCGGGATACCCAGGAGAATAGTGAATAACACCTGTAAAATGCCGCCCCCGGCAGCACCTTTACCTACTTCTTTTAATTCATGGAGGGAAAACTGGGTACCGAGTGCAAACATCAACAGGGCTACGCCCAGTTCGGCCAGGGTCTGGACCCGGTGAACATCTGAGTGGGGGCCAGGGGTAAAAGGGCCGATAAAAATACCACCGAGCAAATAACCCGTCATAACCGGAAGTTTAAGCTTTGAGGCGACAATACCACCCAGAAATGCTGCTACGACCGCCATCGTGAGGTCAATCAGCAGTTCGTAACCTTCCAAACCCGCCCCTTCCCCGCTGCTGGCGCCCACAACAAACCCTAAAATCCCGCTTAAACTATCCATAAATTTCTCTCTTTTCGTGTTTTTTAATTATATGCTGAAATTACTCCATATAAATATTTTAAAAGTATTATTTTTCTATAACGCTAAGTTAATAACTAAAAATGGCAAAGCCGGTCGCGGCAGGATTTTTAACTGTCGTTTCCCGTTTTGCCCAAATCACCGGGGTATCTAAAATTCGCTGGAAATAAATAAAGCGAACTACTGGCTAAACAAAATCAACAAAAGCCGATTTCCTGATAAATTAAATTAACCGGAATTTACCATTAAATCTATAAAACGTCAAATCTGAGCGGGCCAGTCGGAATTGGCCGCTCCAGGAGGGTTTTGAATTTTGAGGTTAAGATCCCGTATAAACGGGCAGGTTTATGACAAACCGGGTGCCACCTTCTTCCGGGAATTCTGCCGTGATAGTTCCGCCGTGTAATTCGACAATCTGGCGGGCCAGGTAAAGGCCCAGGCCCATACCACTCATGTAATTGTTGGAATGCGCCTGGAAAAAGCGGTCAAAGATATTGGCCCGGTATTCCTCAGGAATACCGATGCCGTGGTCGGTAACAGCCAGCGTGACCCGACCCGGCGCTACCCTGGTTAATTCAACCGTAACCCGACCCCCTTCAGGGCTGAACTTGATGGCGTTATCGAGCAAATTATTAAGCACTTGCTCCATTCGCAACGGGTCAACCCTGGCCGGAATTTCACCTGGCCCGGCCTTAAAGACCAGTTCGTGCCCGGTGACGCCGGAGCGCAAATTCTCCACGACCTGCCCCAATAAAGCCTTCAGGTCGAGCTGGACCGGCTCAACCAGCAGTTTGCCCGATTGAAGCCGCGAAACATCCAGCAGTTGCGTGACAAGCTGGGAAAGCTTGACCGCTTGCTGGTTGACGGTTTGGAGGGTACTTGCCAGCTTATCGGGGTTGATTTCACGTTTAAGCTGTAACTGGCGTAAAGTATGCTGGACAAAACCGCGCAGGCTGGTCAACGGGGTCTTTAGTTCGTGGGCGGCGATGGATAAAAACTCGTCGCGCTGCCTGATAGCGGCCTGGGCTTCCTGGTACAGCCGGGCATTGTCCATTGCAATAGCGGTCTGCGCGCCCAGGGCCGTCAGCAGGCGTTCGTGCCGCTCGGTAAAAACCCCGGCCCTGGTATGGCCGAAAAAAAGACCGCCTAGCACTTCGCCTGAACGCGAAACGACCGGGACCGCCAGGTAACTGACGACTGGCAAATGGCCTTCCGGCATCCCATCATAGGGAGGGTTCTGGCCGTAACGCGGGTCCAGCCTCACATCGGCCAGGCGAATAACCCCCTCTCCCTGGAAAGTCGGGCTAAAAAGGGTGGTATTCCGCGGCATCGGGAACCCGGCATAGGTCTCAGACGCAACCCCGGAGAGGGTGTAGAGCAAGTAGCTCTCGCCCTTTTCATCGGTATGATTATAGAAGAAAGCCCCGAACTCAGCCCCACACAGTTCCGTCCCGGCATCTGTAGTGGCCTGGACAAGTTTGTGTAAATCGAGTTCCGCCGATAACACCTGCCCGGTCCGGTTGATAGTTTCGACCGTTTCAGTCTGCTCCCGCAAACCGGTTTCGAGCCGTTTTCGCTCGGATATATCGTAAAAGGTTGAAACTGCCATAATTAACTGGCCGGAAGAGTCATAGACCGGGGCTGCGTTTACCGAAATATACCGGCCCTGACCATCCTCGCGAATGAAATAGATTTCTTCCTCGCTAATAGTTTCGCCATGCAGGAGCGCCCTTTCCATCGGCCATTCTTCCGGTCTAACCGGGCGGCCATCGGCAAAAAATCCCTGGAACCTTTGATAATCACCCGCACCCTTGGGTGGCACGAAACCGTCCCCTAAAATCTCCTGGACGAGCCGGTTGGTAAGGATAGTCCTGCCGCTGGGGGCCTCGGCAATCGTCACCCCGACCGGCATTTGCTGAAGGACGCCGATTAGCTTGGCCTGCTCGGTGGCAATCTGGGCCAGCAGTTGCAGGCGTTCCATCTGGTTCTGTTCAACTTCTTTCTGCATCGTAATATCGTTGCAGGTGCCGACCCATTCCCGGACACTTTCATCGGCTTCAAAGACCGGTACGGCCTTAACCCCGATAAAGCGATAAGTCCCATCGTACTTGCGAATTCGGTACTCGGTTTCAAAAATTGTCCTGGTTGCTACCGAATGGTTCCAGGTAGCGTTAACCTGGGGCAGGTCATCCGGGTGGACGGCGGTCATCCAGCCCCGGCCCAGCAATTCAGCGGGGGATTGGCCCGTAATGACCCGCCAGCCCGGCATGTCGCTGACAAGGTCACCTGCCGGGCTGGTGATAAAGACCCACTGAAAACTGGTTTCAACCAGCGAGCGGTACCGTTCCTCGTTATGCCGCAACCGTGTCTGCGAGAACTTTAACTCGGCTATTTTTTCCTCTAGTTGCCGGTTGGCCTCAACCAGCGCGGTTGTCCTTTCGTTAGCGGTCTTTTCCAGGGCGTCACGGGCCCGGCTGAGATTTTCCTCAAACAGCTTTTGGCCGGTAATATCCTGGGTAACAACCATCCCACCAAAAATGTTGCCCTGGGCATCTTTAACCGGGACGGTATGCCGGTAATAAATTTTATCCTCGTAGGGGACTTCCATGCTGTGGCTCTCCCCGGCCAGGGCTTTCCGCAAATCCACCGCCAGCATTTCGGCATAATCATGGGGGAAGATTTCCCAGACCGTCCGGCCCTCAACCTCTCTCCTGGTAAACCCACTCTCTTCCAGCCCTTTGCCATCGGCCAGGATATAGCGTAAATCCTGGTCAAAAAGAAAAACCGCCCCGTTAGGAAAGTTACGGGCCAATGTCCGGTAATTTTCTTCGCTCTGGCGCAAGGCCATTTCCATGCGTCGGTCTTCGGTTATGTCCCGGTTGATTGAAACGAGGTAAGCCGGGCGGCCTGATTCATCATTGACGGTCCAACTGGTGATTTCGACCAGCACTTCCCGGCCATCCTTGCGCAGGCAAGGGATTTCACCCTTAAACCGCCCGGTCGCCCGCATTTCGGTGAGAATGCTATCGGTCATCCAGCCTTTAACCTGGGGCTGGTGGAGAAAATTCACCGCACGACCAACCGCTTCCTCGGCAGAATAGCCAAAGACCTGTTCAGCCGCCCCCAACCAGCCGACTATTATACCCTCGGTATCGGTAAATATAATCGGTTGCGGTAGTTGGGCCAGCATATCCAGCAATATCTGGGGGTGGTCGCGCGAAATCTGGTCCAATTTTGCCTGGTAAACCGAACGGTTGAACGCCTCAGACGAGGCAGGGATGGGGGAGGCAACAGGTGGAAGCGAATTTACCAAATCGTCCAATTTGAAACTCCGATTTAGGATTAGGCTAGGCTACTAACGACCTCACTACCCTGAACCCAAAAGGTAGCGGTTTTCTCTCAAATCTGGTGAGGAGCCAGTCCGGGCCACCTCAATTTAACAAACAAAACTATAAACCGCTTACCGGGATACCGGGCGGGAAAACAATTTTAGGCGGCTAAAAATTGGTTGGGACGGAAGCCGTTGCGAGTGACTTCTGGTCGGGTTGTATTTATAGCGTTTTTGACCAGGCTGTGGAGCCTGGCTGGTAGCCAAGTCTTGCTAATAATACTACTTTAGTAAAAAGCCTACAATGCAAATTTGATGCATAACAACTAAGATGTCCCAAATTTCACACAGGTGAAATTATTGGCTCCGGTCCCGCTATTGGCTACAAGCAACGGGGTCTTAAACCCGTGAAAATAGATTCCAAAGAAATACCCGCCATTAAAGGTCAGGGCGGTATCATCGAACCCGTTACTTTTGATTTCGACCTGACCCGCCGAGCAGGGTTTGGCCGTGCTGAGAATTACCCCCGGCGGCAAATTGAGCGGCCTGGTCAGGACAATGGGTTGGGTGACATTTTTCAGGTTTAGGGTAGCACACCCACCAGAAGCAATGTTATCTACAGCCTCCCGAAGCGAACCGGTGGTGTCATCGGCGGCGTTATCCGCTATCTCCTGGGAACAGGTTACTTTCAAAAGGTTCGGAGCCGTTACGGTCTGCCCATCGGGATTGGTTATACTCACATCATACTGGCCGGGAGTTACCCCGACCGCCGAAACGTTTAGCCTGACGGTAGTCGGATTGAGGTAGGTCACGCTGTTGACAATAACTCCGCCCCCTACCGAGGCCGTCAGGTGTTTTGAAAAAGCCGGTCCGGGATCGTAAAATCCTGCGCCGTCAACCTGACTGCCACTGACGGTTATATCTACGTTACTCTGTTCGGCAATTACAAATGCCGGGTTGGCTTCGGTAATAGTCGCCGGGGGAGGCGCGTTTATCCGCGCAATCGTGATGCCGTAACCATCCATAACGTGGTCATTATCGGCATCGGTGTCCGAGGGATACTCCTGGATGGTCCAAAAAGTCATATTGTCTTCAGGGTCGAGGCTGGTAAAAGAATAGCGGCCCCAGGCCCGACCATTTGGTAAACTACCAGGATTATTAACCGGGGTGTAACCCACGGAACCATTTTGATAAAAGACCGGTGGGCGAGTAGTATTCAAACTATCGCTGCTGGCCCGCCCGGCAAAGGCAGCGCTTATATAATCTTTTTCACCTGCCATGTTAAACCCCATTACAGTATGGCCCTGGCCTGAAACAGTTAGCGAGGGCACCCAGTAAAACCTATTTAATACCGAAGAGTCATAGACGGTGCCAGCTTGCCGGAGTTTGGGAGAAGCCGCCAGCGTTGTCGGCAGGCTTATTTCGTACCAGCGCAGACCATCCCGGTTGGTGAAGCTGGAATTACCGGAAGCGTTAACCGCAATTGTGTGAACAGTCCACAAACTGCCCTTTTGAATCACAGCGTTGGTCAGGCGGTTATCCTGCGCATTGAAAGAACTGCCCGGCGATACTCCACTATCTTTATGCGGCACCGGCAGCGGTGGTTGGATAAGTGGAACAGTCAGGATGATATTGGGTGTGATTGATGGGACACCGCCAGGGTTTAACACTTTTCGCAGTTGAAGCTGGTTGGTTGAATTGCTTGGAGCGAAACTTATTCCGATAAAATAACCCTCGTTTACCGAGGAATCGAGATTATCTGCACCCTGCGGCGAAAGCGGCCCATTCGTATCTATCAAAGGCGCGAAGCCGGTTACAAAGGGCTGTCCGCTGCCAACCACCGAGCTTTTCCGGACTACGAAGGCGGCGGAGTTTACAAATACACGCGTGTTGGTGGTATTTAAATTTACCCCGATATAAAGGGCATTGGTATCCACTCCCAGGGATGGGTTGGTGGCATAAGTATTCGTAAACCCGGTAAGAATAGTATTCGGTTGGAAGAAATAAAAATTCCAGGTGGTGTTCGAGGTGATTGTCGGGGTAGCCGAAACCGCCAGCATTATCCGGTTGGGCTGGCTAACCCCGGCTTTTAGCGGCATATCGGCAGCCAGGATAAACCAGCGCGAAGAAAAACGGTCGTACCGGACTCTTGGGGTAGCGGCGGAATTTGTCACACCACTCCCGGAGGTCATTACCGGAGAAAAAAAGGTTTCAAGGTCGGGGTCGGTAGCGCCAAAAGGGGTTTCAGGTTGACCGGTCGTCTTGTCGAAGACCCGGACCAGGCCATTTATTGCCATAACAAACTGGGTCGGCCCGACCGCGCCCATCGTATCGGGCGGGACTTTCTGGGAAGCCAGGTTTGCCTTATCGGTAAGGGAAACGGGGTTGCCGGGAAAAGAATAAGCGAGCGACGGAAAACTCGCCAGGTCAAGCCGAGTGACCGGGTGGTCGGCCCCGGTTTTTTCTTTTAACAGGACCGGTTGAGAGACGGGGTTATCTTTCGACGCGGCGGTGGCCGGGAGAGAATTAACCGGGTTTTCATTGCCGGTTTGGAGGTGCCCGATTTGCCAGCTAGTCAGACCCACCGGGCCGGACCCTATCACCGAATTACCGGCGATTGTGCCGTCAGCAGGTGCGCCGGAAAAACTGGCCTGGACCGGGTCCGGCAGGACGTTCAAGAGGCTCATTCCGAGCAGCCAGGAGGCTAAATAAGCGGCAAGTAGCCTGGTTCTTTTTGGCCGATACACTTTTATCCCCTCAGTATCATATGTAATAACTGTTAAAATTTATTTATTTGATTTTATACTAAAAACTTTATTTTATACAAATCGCCGTCTATCTAAAGATTAATCTTTTTTCGCCTGGGAGAGCATGAACCAAACCCCTGACTAAGGTATAATAGATAAGCCTGAATATAGGCCAGCGGTTATAATTCCTAAAATTACCTGGGTAAGATTCTAAGAGAGGCAATCAGCGATGCAAACCCAACCCGCCCTACCGGCGACTACCGAAAAATCTTCCGGCAACCGCGTCTTTTACGCGATTTTTGGCACACTCCTGGTAGTGGCCTACCTGGCGACTTTCTGGATTTTCCTCAACGGGATGGCCTTTTTGTTCACCGGCACCCACACGACCGCAACGGTTACCCGCATTGACGACCCCAGCACGGTAGACGCCACGCCCAGCGCAACGGTAATCCCGACTGTCCCGGCCAATGCGACCGCCGCCGGGGTTTCTACCAAAGAAATCGCCAACCAGTACACCTTCCATTTCAAAACAACCAGCGGCCAGTTAATCGAGAAAGCCTATGTCACTACCACCTACGACCTGGGCGATGTAGGGTCGCAGGTCGATATAATCTATAACCCGAATAATCCTGAGAATTTTATCGTGGACGGTTTCCTGCCGATGTTTTTCTACTTCGGGAAAAATTGTCTCCTTTTCATTACCCTGACCATCCTGATAGTCGTGGCCCTGGTACGCCTGCGGATTAAACGCAACCGGGCTAACACCAACTTGCGCCCGGCCAACTAACCGGGAATTAAAATAGAAAAGAGCCTTCTCCAAACCGGGAAGGTTCTTTTTTTGCCCGTAATTACCAGGTTTAAGACCATTCCTCGAACCTTCATTTCCGAGATAGTTTGTTTGACAGGGGCGTAAAACAGACTTGACGATTAGTCGAATCGGTATTATAATTACCCTATACCCCTATAGGGTATGATAAATCAACGTTGTTAAAGGAGCGATAAAAAGAATGACCGAATTAACTTTCGAGGTGCCGGGCGTATCCTGCCAACACTGTATCAACTCTATCACCCAGGAGACCAAAAGCGCCGGGGTTAACGATGTAGAGGTTGACCTGGACAGCAAGCGGGTTTATGTCGCCTTCGACCCGGCCAAAGTTTCCGAGCAGCAGGTAAAAGAGGCTATCGAGGAAGCCGGGTACGATATTGCCGGGCAGCAGGAAGGGAAAGCCCTCAGCATTGCGAACCAGGCCAACTCCCGGCTGAAATTCCTCTAGATTTACTCTATAAACCCAAATAAAAATACCGGCCATTTTCCCAGGGCCGGTATTTTTATTTGGGTTTTCTATCTGGCAAGACGGTTAGTCGCGCCAACCGCCCGCCGGGGCTTCAAAAAAGTCTTTAAGAGAAACTTTCAACTTGGCATAGGTCTGGTCCAGCGTTTCGGGCATCAGGCGGGTCTGGCCCAGGACCGGCATAAAATTGTTATCGCCGTTCCAGCGGGGCACTACGTGCATGTGCAGGTGGTCGTCAATCCCGGCCCCGGCTACTTTCCCCAGGTTCATACCCAAATTTAAGCCATCCGGGCGGTGGGTCTGTTTGACCAGGGCCACGCTCCGCCGGGTAAGGTCGGACAATTCTGCCAGCGTATCGGGATTGAGGCTCACAAAATCGCTGGTATGCAGGTAGGGCAGGACCATCAGGTGCCCGGTGCTGTAGGGATAAAGGTTGAGAATAACAAAACAATGCTGCCCCCGGTAGAGGACGAGGTTCTCGGCATCACTCTCAGGCCCCTGGTGGACCTTATCACACAAAACGCAACCGGGCTTTTTAGCCCCCAGGATAAAATCGAGCCGCCAGGGGGTCCACAGAATATCCGCCAAAGTAGGAAACCTTTCCGTTCGTTCTATTCTTATTTTGTCTGCGTCGCCAACCGTTTAGACTTAAGCCGGTCCCGGTGGGCGTAATAGCCGATACCGACCACTCCCAGGCCAATCAAAATGAGGGTGGGAACCAGGCCAATCAGGTCGCCCATAGCCCCGGCGAAAAGTATCGGGAAGATACTGACAAGGTTGGCGAAAGTGAAGTAAGCCGCGTACACCCGCCCGACAATGTCTTTAGGTGATTGGTCCTGAAGGATAGTCAGGGCCGGGATATTCAAGACCCCAATCCAGAAACCAAACGGTATCGAAAGACCAATTAAAGCTAAAATCAGACCCGGCCCGCCAATCGGCACCCCCGGCGAAAAGATATTCACCCACAAATCGGAAAAGGGCTTGAGCAGGGCGACCAGGACTACCGTAATCCCCATCGCGTAGGTGGCCCAGACCAGGATTTTGTCACGGTTGCGGGGGGTTATCAGCTTGTTAATAAGGTAGACCGAAATTCCCAGGCCGATGCTGAGCGGGGCGAGGACAAAGATTATATCGCCTTCTTCCTGGCCCAGGCCGCTACTTTTATTCGAGACGTAGGGAATACCAATCGCGGTCATGGTGAAAAGGACCGACTGGACCGTCGAAAGATAGACGATAGCCCGCCAGACAGCCCGGTTGGAGCGAATAAACCGCCAGCCTTCCTTGATTTCGTGCCAGATGGTGCCGACCAGGGTCCGAGTTGATTCACCCGGTTCGTTCCTATCTTTTTCAAGGTCGTTCGGCAGCCACCAGGTCAAAAAGACACAGACCAGGTAGATAACCGCGATTGCCCAGAACAGGTTCTGACTGCCAATCCAACGCGGCAGCAAGGGGGCCAGGATACTGAAACCCAGGAACTGCGAGGCAAAAAGGGTGATTTGAAAAAGGGAATTGGCCTGGGTTAACTGCTGCTGCTTGACCAGGAACGGGATAATCGCGCCTTCCGCCGGGGCAAAGAACTGGGAAAAAGTTGAAAAGAGACAGGTTATCAGGAAGATAAGCGGGATAGCGTAAGCCAGCGGAATATCGCCCATAAAGACCAACCAGGGGATAATCAGGGCCCGCAAAATATTGGTGACAATCAGGATACGGCGCTTGTTAATCCGGTCAACGACCACCCCGGCCAGGGCGCTGAAGAAGACCCCCGGCAGGACAAAGGCCACCGTGGCGATAGCGGTCTGGGTTGGCGAGCCACCGCTCAAGAGATAGACGAAGTTGACGAGAGCCAGGTTGAGGGTGTTCTGGGCAGTCTGGCTAAAAGCCTGGGCAACCCAGAGCAACATAAAGTTGCGGTTGGTCAGGACCGAACCGGTTTTAACCTCTTTCTCCTCGGCTTTTTCGTCCCTGGATTGAGGTTTAAGCTGCGACCAGTCTATATAGCCGCTCCGCATGTCGGCGGGTTCTTCCGAAATGTAATCCTCGAAATTGGCGGCCTGGCCGGGAAGATTATTGGGTGAGGTATGGGGGCCACCGTCGCCGGAGAATATGGGTTGTTTAGGATTCTTCATTTCTTCCGGGAGGGCAGTATCGGGATGAGTGGCGGACGGAAAAAATTCGGGGTCATTTCGGTTTTGGTTGTAGTCTGGGCTACTCGTCATTATGCCTCAATTCGTCACCAGCCACCGTAAGGGAAACTGGTAATAAAATTAACTAAGCGCCGGATTCGGGATGAGTAGGCCGCTCAATATAATTCTTGAAACGCCTTTCGAACTCGGAACGAGGTAAGTTCACCCGGTGGTCGCACCCCAGGCAACGTAACCCAATATCCGCTCCCACCCGCACTACTCGCCAATCAAAACTACCACAGGGATGCGGTTTACGTAGCCGGACAACATCTTCAACTTGAATATCTGCGCCGGGCCGGTTCCTGGAAACTGCGACACCTGTTTTGGATTCAGGCTGCTCTGACATTTTGTAACCTCGGTTAGCCGATTTGTATCTCAGGCTGGCATTCGTTCCGGCATTATCAATCCGTTAAAGGCTATTATAGCATATCATCCCGGCGACAATTTACCTATGAGTAGATTATACTAACCCGCCCCGCCCGCTTTTGTGTGATATAGCCCATAGCAACTTCCGACCAGTTGGACCGTTAATAATTCAGACACTTCGGAAACCAAATTTGTTCCAGGCTTGTGCATTCCCTTTTCAGGAAACATCATTTCGATGACCCAAATCGGGGTCAAAAACTCCTTTTTTATCGGGCCAATTTAATATCGGATATGACTTTTTAAGTTAAAGGATTAACCAAAAGAGAATGAAAAGATTCAACCGAACCTTCACGCGCTTGAACCCGGCGCTGACAGGGTTACTCCTGGCCGTCCTGTTTCTCGGTCTACCGGCGCGTCCCGCCGCCGCTGAAACCGCCCCGTCCTGGCAGGATACCGGAATACCTTTTAGTAGCCAGGAAACGGGTAATCATTTTTGTTTTGACGCCCTTCAACCGGATAAGCTGCTTATGAGCACCTATCAATACGACCAGCCAACCTATTCCCTCGACCTCAAAACCGGCCAGAAAGCCCAGCTTAGCGCGCTGTCGTTTTATGACTGCAACGAAGCGACGGGTCAACTTTACGGCCAACCTGCTCCTGGGAGCAAAGATGGCGTCCGGTTCAGCAGTGCCGACCCAGCCGGAAAACAGGTTACGTACTACCCGAATGCCCAGGCTTCGGACGGTTCGTTGTGGGTCTACTCTACCCGGTTCAAGTCTGGAAATTCTGGCCCGATGGACTTTTATGCCAGCCCTGACGGCGGCACTACCTGGCAAAAGCGCGAATTAGGCAACCTGAACGGGGATATTCAATCCATGACGGTGGCCGCCAGTGATGGCCGGGCGGTTTACCTCATTACGATGGATTCGCCTGCTCCTAACCGCCGCTATACCGTTTACGGCTCTAACGATGCCGGGGTTACATGGGAGAAACGCTCCGAGTTAACCTACTTTGACGACCACTCGATTTTTACCCCTTCCCTTTATTTCGGAACTCAACCGGGGCGGACCGCTCCCGCCAACTATCTCACCATAATAAGAAGCGCCGGGGCCGGTTCGAACGGCAGCTCCACGATTATGCTTTCTACCGATGGAGGCCGGACCTTTATTGATGTGGGGGCCAATGGCCGGACCGGTTGGTACGACCTGGTTTACAGCGATAATAGCCTTGTTCGTCTCCACCAGGGTGATACCGGCAGGGACCTGGCAAGTTCAGTGGACAGCGGCAAGACCTGGCAAAGCTTGAAGCTGCCAATTGGCACCGAACCCTATAACCCGAATAACGGCTATAGTCCCCTAAAACTTATCCAGGCCAAAAACGCCCCCAACAACCTGTTTTTAAGTTACGCCAACGGCCTGGATGGCGACATCTGGCATTCGCCGGACGGTGGCAAGACCTGGCACGACCTTGGCCCTAATATGGTAAACCTCTTAATAAGCCCTTACGCCCCGACCTACATGCTTGGTTTTAAGGATAACAAAATCTACAGGCTGGACCTTTCTTCGCTGGCGGATAAGACCGAGACGAACGGGGTGGCCCTTAATAACGCCCTGGACGGCACCTATTTTGAAGCGACCCGGCACAACCTTTCGGGCCTATTTAAGAAATACTGGACCAACCACGGCGGGCTGGCCCAATTCGGGTTTCCCTGGACTGAACCCTTCCGCGAATACAACCCGGCGGACGGCAAAATTTATATCGTCCAGTATTTCGAACGCAACCGTTTCGAATACCATCCCGAAAACGCCGGGACACCCTACGAAGTGCTGTTAGGCTTACTCGGCAACCAGCAGACCGAACCTCTGCGGGCCGCCGGGCACGGCGCTTTCAACCATTTTGACAACATGCACTATCCGGGCGGCACCTACTTCCCGCAAACCGGCCACAATCTCCGCAACAGTTTCAAAGACTACTGGGAGGCTAATGGCGGGCTGGCAATCTATGGCTATCCTATCTCCGAGGAGTACGAGGAGGTGAATCCGGACGACGGCAAGACCTACGTGGTACAATATTTCGAGCGCAACCGTTTCGAGTACCACCCCGAAAACAAGGGGACCAAGTATGAAGTCTTGCTCGGCTTATTGGGAAACAGCCTGCTCAAGAGCAAAGGATGGCTTTAGAAAACAGGGAGAAAAATGGAGACTATTCACGAGTCGTTAGGATTGCTGGATACCTACCTGCGGATTCCGACTGTATCTAACGATATTACACCGGAAACAACCAAACAGGTCCGGGCTTTCTGGAAAAAGCTCGGCCTCGAATTGGAGCCGATTTACGCCGACCACCCGACTACCACGTCCGTCATGAACCCGGCCTTGTACGGGCTTATTGAAGCCGACCGGCCTGACGCCGGGACGATTCTGCTGTACGGTCACTGGGATGTCCAACCGCCGGGCGACCTAACCCAGTGGCGCTGGCGGGAGCAAACCAGCCCGCCTTTCGACCCGACCTACTTCCTGGACGAACGCTACCTGGGGCACGATGCCGCCCAGGTGCTGAGCAGCCTGGAAGCCACCCAACTGCCGGATGCCCTGGTGGTGGCGCGAGGTTCGGCGGACAACAAAGGGCAGCACCTGGCGAACCTGCTGGGCGTCCTAAGGGCCAAAGCCGCCCGGACGCTCGCCTGGAACGTCAAGGTTATCCTGGACGGCGAGGAGGAAGTCGGCAGCCCCAACCTGAAGGCAATCGTGGCGTCACATAAGGACAAACTCAAGGCCGATTTTATGGTCGGCAGCGACGGACCCAAGAGCGACAACCGCCCGACCCTGCTCCTGGGGGTGCGCGGCTTGCTCATGGTCAACATCACCTGCCGCAACACCTCGAACCGGATGCTACACAGTGGCAACTATGGGAACGTGGTACCGAACCCGGTCCTGCCGTTAGCCCGCTTGCTCGACGAGATGACCGATGCGGCCCGCGAAATCGGCAAAGATAGCGAGAGTTTCCGGACCGAAGTGGATAAGTTCTTCCCGAAAGATTTGCCCGACCGCAAGTTTTTCGACCCGTTTTTGTACCCGACCTTTAACATAAACTCGTTTGCGACGGAAGGCTTCACCGGGAAGGGCAGCCAGCGCCGCACGATTATTCCAAGCTGGGCCGAGGCCAATATTGATGTGCGCCTGACCCCCGGCCTGGACCCCCAACAGGTCTACGCCAGGCTGGTCGAACTGGTCGAGGCCGCCAATAAGCAATCGTCCGACCTGGTCTTTGAAATAGAGCAGTCGTCGGCCTGCGCGGCCTCCTATACTTCGCCCGAGCGAGAGGGTTTTGCCTGGTTAAAGCAGAACATGGAAAATTACTGGCAGAGCGATTTGCGGGTAATTCCGCTTCTGGGCGGTACCCTGCCGAGCGACGCCTTCACGGACGGCCTGGGCCTGGCGGCTTACTGGTTACCCGCCGCCAACTCCAACAACCGCCAGCACGATACCAACGAGCATTTTGTGCTGGAACACTTCTTCCGGCAGCAAGAGTTCTACGAACGGCTGGTTTCGACGCCGTTACAGTAGTTAGAGGGCAGAAGCCAGAAGGCAGAGGTCGATTTGAGGAAACTAAAACACTGACTACTGCCTTCTGTCCTCTGATTACTATAAAAAACTTGACGGCGTTCGGGGAGTATTGTAATCTGCAACCGCAATGCTAAAGGAAAATCCGCCCGTTGACCGGCCAAAATCCTGGGGCCAATCCGGCCTGAATCTTCTGAAAAAGTGGCGCTACGACTTGCTGGCGCTACTTTTCTTTGGGATTGTCTCTTTTGTCCTGCTCTGGCCGCTCTCCGGGCACCTGGCGACCTCGACCAACAACGAGGGCGACGCCCTGGAACAGGTCTGGGTGATGGGTTGGGGCAGTCACGCCCTGACCACTGACCCCGGCAACCTCTTTAACGGCAACATCTTCTATCCCTACCCGAATACCCTGGCTTACGCCGACCACCTGCTGGCCCAGACCCTCCAGGCGCTGCCGGTCTTTCTCTTGACCGGGAACCTCATTTTGGGCTACGGCCTCTTGACCTATCTTTCGTTCGTGCTGAGCGGGTGGGCCACCTATTTGCTGGTCAAAGAAATCAGCGGGAGCCGGGTGGGCGGCCTCTTTGCCGGGATGGTCTTTGCCTTCGCCTCTTACAAAATCGGCCACCTCTCGCAACTCAATTTGCTTTCGACCCAGTGGATACCCTTCAGCCTGCTCTTTTTGCGCCGGATGATGGTCAGGCCGCGCCCCGGCCCCTTTCGCCAGGAAATCGGGCACGGCTGGGGGGCGGCTGTTGGCTTTGGCATCTTTTTTGTCCTGAACAGCCTGTCGAGCTTTTACTATTTTTTCTTTCTGCTGCCGGTCCTGGCCCTTTATTTGGTCATCTTTTATGCCTACGAACGGCGCTGGCCGGGCTGGGCTTTTGTAGTCCAACTGCTGGCGGTCGGTATCGTGGCCGGGCTGCTCATTCTGCCAACCTTCCTGCCTTACGTGTCGGTGGTGGCCGACCAGGGGGCGGAACGTACGCCCCGTGACGTGGAACAATTCTCGGCTAACTACCGCTTTTTCTTCGGAGCCACACCCAACAACCTGTTGTGGGGTAAAAGTCTATCCCGGTTGGCCGGAAGCGGCGGCGAAAGGGCCCTCTTTCCGGGAGCGCTGGCCTATCTCTTTGGGGCTATCGCCCTGTTAGGACCGCTGGTCGCCTGGCTTTGGCGAAAAATCCGAGGCAAGCAACCGCAAGTGAATACTGCAACCGGACGGGGTCTGCGGTTGAGCGGGGCCGAACGGCGCGAACGCTGGGCCTGGACCATCATCGGGCTGTTCGCTATCGTGATGAGCCTGGGCTGGACCTATCACCTGCGCGGCGTGGACGTGCCGGGGCTGTACCGCCTCTTTTACAACTACTTTCCGGGCTGGGTAGCCCTGCGGGCGGCGGTCCGCTACAGCGTCTTTGGCCTGTTCGCCCTGGCAATCCTCGGCGGGTTAGCCGTGGCCTGGTTGAGCCGAGTCGATTGGTCAAAGTTGCGCCGCGAGATAAAAGTCGGGGCCACACAATGGCCGCTCCGCCGCTTCGTGGGGGTTGGCCTGGCGGTATTGCTGTTAGCCGGGGCTTTTTACGAATACCGCAACGACATCACTTATACCAACCCGGCCATCCTGCCGAACCCACCCGAAGTCTATCGCTGGCTGGCCCAACCCGCCAACGCCGGGGCCTATATCGAACTTCCCGGCCCGCCCGACCCGGCCAACCCACCCTCGATTCGCGGCTACTACAGCACCTTTAACTGGCAGCCCTATGTCAATGGCGTAGCGGCCTATATCCCGCCCGTGGAGCAGGACATTGCGACCCTGACCAACGAGTTTCCGTCCGAGCGCAGCCTGGAAGTCTTCCAGGGGATGGGGATTCGCTGGCTGGTCTACCACCTGGACGACGAAAACGCCCCTCTTTCGGCGGCAGACTGGCAAAAAATCGAGGCTAAACTGGCCCAGACGCCCCAGGTCAAGCTGGTGAAGGATTTCCCCAACGACAAAATAAAGGTCTACGAACTGGCCTCGGACCCCTGGATGCAGCAGGTCTACGCCGGGTTGCCCGCCGGGGCGGGAGTAATCGTCAGCGACTACCGCCGCACCCAGCCGACCCTGATTGAACTTGTCCAGACCTTCTTGCGGCGAGACGGTCACCCGCTCTATGGTTCGGACCGGGCCGGGTATCGCTTTTTGACCGCGCCTCCCGCCGGGCAACCTATCGCCGCCGGGCTTTTCGCCGCCGACGAAGACCCTTCCGTTTACGGTTTCAGCCAGTCCGACCTGAGTTGGAGCGGGCACGGTCTCAAGTTTTACCGCCGCAAAGACACGCTTGTCGCCGGGTACGACCTCGGCCAGAATGACACCCTGGGTAAATACAAGACCGTTAACGGCACCCTCGAACTATCGGTGGAGAAAGACCGGCTAAAATTCAACGGGAACGATGCCGGGAGCGGCCAACAGTTAAGCGGGCAGGGCCAGGTCGATTTGCTTCTGAGTAGCTTCGGCCCTCAAACTATCAAGATAAACGGCCAGGATTACGCCCTGCCGGGTGGGGTCAGCCAGTGGCGCAGCCCGGCCCTCTCCCCCGGCGCGAAACTTACAATCACGAGCGCGTCCGGCCAGGCCCTTTATCTCAACCGGGCCGAACTGGTCGCGGCGGGCCAGAACCAGTCGGCAACGCCCACCGCTTTATCCGGGGCGACCTTACTAACCGCTAAAACTTCACTGGATGGCGGGATTTTCAAAAGTACTTTCCAGGTCTGGACGCCACCTGTCACCGACCAGAACCCCGGCAGTTATGTTCTGACCCTTGACATTTACAAACGGCCCTGGGGTACCCACCCTTCCGGCCACTTCGGTACTTTCTCGATAGCCTTGCCCGGTCTCGCCCAGGCCCGCCAGGTCGAGTTCGATTTCGACCCGGTTGCCAAAAAGATGACCGCCAGACTGGACGGCAACAATGCCGACGTGGGCGCGGATGTCCTGAAGGCCGCCGGGGATGGCGATTGGGCCGCTTTTATTACCCTGCGGCGCAGCAACCCGGCCAACCCCCAGGATTTCCCGTTGGTCGGCCAGTCCCGCCTGTTCGAGTTCAGCCTGGATGCCAGCAGGTTTACTTTCACCAACCTGCTACCGGACCGACAAATGGTCTTGCTGCCGCCTATCAAGTAGTCAGAAGTCAGTGGGCAGTAATCAATAAATTCAGCGCAGAAAGAAGGATAAAGGTGTAAATGTCTAACTGTTATGTAAACTCACTCTTTTAGGTTACTAAAAATTAAATATAACCGTGACCTACGGTTCTAAAAACTGACTACCGACTACTGAACCCTGACTACTGAACTCTATGAAAATACTTATTATCACGACCAACGGCATTACCACCACTTTTAAAAGCTGGCCCGAACGGCTCCAGGCGCGGGGGTTGTCTCAGCGCGGCCACCAGGTCCGAGCCATTACCTACCGCGGCAAGCAGGACTTTAACCGCCTCGAACACGAAACGATTGATAACGTTGAGGTCACGCGGGTCAAACGGCGCGGCTGGCTTTCCTGGGAACTGGTCAAGGCCCTTTTCAAAGGGCCCAAACCGGACGTGGTCCACCTGCACCATCTCTCCAACCAGCTTGCTTTCGAAACCGCCATTATCTGCAAACTGCGCCGGATTCCCCTGGTAATGACCCCCCACGGTCTTTTTCACGACCCCTACCTGGTCAAGGACCGTGACCGCCCTTTCGCAACCCCGGCCCGTTACAGCGAGATGATTTTGAGCTTGCCCCAACTGGTTAGAGCCCTGGTCAAGCAGTTCAAACCGAAACGCCATCTGAAAAATTACCTGAGTCACAGCCCCCTTTTAATGATGGACCGGGTTATCGTCCTCTCGCGGCACGGCAAAGAGGTAGCCCTGAAACTCGGTGTTAAAGAAAAACGGCTGGCAATTGTGCCAAACGCGATTGACCAGGATTGGGTCGAAAGCGAAGGAAACACCGAACTTCCACCCGAAATGAGGGGTTTTGAGGGTCCGCTGGTGTTGTACCTGGGCCAGTTCAAATACCGCAAGGGGTTCGACTTGCTGGCAAAGGCTATCCCGGCCATCCTTGAAAAATGCCCGGAGACGCGCTTTGTCTTTGCCGGGCACAGCCCTATTCACGAAGCCGAGTTGATAAAACTGGCCGAGGACGCCAACGCCCGCGACAGGCTCATTCTTCTGCATAGCGTCAGCGAAGGGGAGAAAGCGGCCCTGTTCCGGCGCGCTGCCCAATCGGGGGTCTACGTCCTGCCCACCCGCTATGAGGGGTTTGGCATCCCCCTGATTGAAGCGATGTCGCTCGGTTGCCCGGTTGTCTCAACCAACATCCCGGTTATTGACGAACTGATAAAAGACGGAGAAAACGGCCTGCTCTTTCCGCTCGAAGATGTGACCGGGCTGGCCGAGGCGGTTACGCGGGTCTTGCAAGACCCCGAACTGCACGCAAAGCTGGCTGAAGGCGGCCTTAAAACCGTCCAGAACTATTTCACCCCGGTTATCCTCGACCAACTGGAAACCATCTACAAAGAAGTAAGCAGCAAATAGACAATGAACTTTACTATTAGCGTTAACACCCTGACTGAAAGCTATTGCGAAAGAATCTCGGCGGCTTTCGCGGCCCAGGGCTGGAACAAACTCGAAGCAGGATACCTGAATTTATTGAAAGAAATCCAACTCGGCCACCGGGCGATGTTGGTTGCCGAGGTGGAAGGGGAATTCGCCGGATACGTGACGGTCGTCTGGAACGCCGACTACCCGCCCTTCCGGGAAGCGGCTATCCCCGAAATCTCGGATTTTAAAGTTCTGAAGAGATTCCAAAGGCAGGGGATTGGTTCGGCCTTGCTGGATGAAGCCGAACGGCTTATCGGGCAGCGCTCAAAAGTGGCCGGTATCGGGGTGGGGCTTTACGCCGACTACGGGACAGCCCACCGCCTTTATATAAAACGAGGCTATCTGCCGGATGGACGGGGCCTATTTCAGGACGGGAGGATTCTAACCTATGGCGACCAGGCCACCGTTAACGATGACCTGGCCCTCTATTTCACCAGAAATTTAGATTAAGCCACTACAGTTTCAAGGGCTGAGGGGGTTGCGGCTCGACCAGCCCGATAGGCACTTCCCGCAAGGTGCGTAACTGGCGCAGCTGCGGCCAGATTAAAGCAATCGCCCCGACTACCACGATAGTACCCACTCCACCACCGACCACCGACAGGACCGGACCGAATAACTGGGCCGTCAGACCGGACTCAAAGCCGCCAAGTTGATTCGAGCAGTTGATAAACAGGCCGTTGATAGCCGAGACCCGGCCTCGCATTTCGTTTGGGGTGCGGGTCAGGGCCAACGTTTCCCGGATAACCACGCTGATATTATCCAGACCACCCAGCACCGCCAGCATCAAAAGCGATAACCAGAACGAAGTTGATAGGCCAAAAACGATGGTAGCCGCCCCAAACCCGGCCACTGCAAAGAGCAAAGTCATCCCGGCTTTCTGGAAGGGAGGACGGTGGGCCAGGAAAAAAGCCACAATTAAAGCACCAACCGCCGAAGCTGCCCGCAACCAGCCCAGACCTTCTGGGCCCACCTGCAATATATCTTTGGCGAAAACCGGCAGCAGGTTGGTCGCGCCACCGAACAGGACCGCGAACAAATCGAGGGTTATGGCCGCCAGCAAAATCGGGGTGCGCCGGAGAAAGGTGATGCCTTCTCCAAGCGATTGGAGGGTCGTGATTTCTTCTTCACCTTCAGCGGGAGCCTCGCGGCCATTTTTAAGGCTGATGGGTAAAATCATGAGGGTAAAGACCAGGGCAGCAAGGCCATTCAACATGTAAACCAGCGTGGCGCTCTTAAAAACGCCGATAACCAACCCGCCAATTGCCGGGCCGATAACGGTCGCCAGTTGCCAGGAACTGCTGCTCCAGGTCGCGGCATTCTCGAAGGCCGTTTCAGGCACGACCTGGGCTGGCAGGGCAGAAGCCGCAGGCCCATTGAAAGTCCCGGCGGTGCCTATAAGCACCAGGCAGGCGTAAATTAAAGGGATAGGGCCGTTCCAGAACGAAAGGGCTGTCAGGCCAATCGAAGCGAGAATCAGGGTTGCCTGGCTGAGAATGATAATCGCCTTGCGGTTATAGCGGTCAGCGATGTGACCGGCGTAGAGCGAAAGCAGGATGGCCGGGGTGACTTCCGCCAGGCCTACCAATCCGAGCAAAAAAGCCGAGCCGGTCCGTTCGTACAGTTCCCAGCCGATAGCGATGATAAGCATCTGTTCGCCGAGAGCCGCGATAAAATTGCCGATAAAAAGCAGGCGATAGTTGCAATAGCGCAGGGCCTGGTAGGGGTCGTGCGTATGTTGGTTGCTCATAAATAAAAGGTTTATTCTTTCTATAAATAAGAAGTGCCAGGAAGCCCGATTTAATTGCCGAATCTCTATAAACTATCTAAAAAACACCGGTTTTTATAACTAACGCAGGTTTTTGGTAAAGCCCGATTTACTTTACCGCCGCCGCCATCAGGCCGTTGCCGATAACCGGCGGGTAAGGCAGGGCCAGTCGCAAGCCTAATTTTTTTATTGAACGCTGGTAGGCCGGTTTGATGCCGGTCTTCCAGTGGACCTGGCTAAATCCCGCCTCTTTTAACAATCCGGCCAGGCGGCGCGGCGTCAACAGGTTGATATGGGTCGGGTCGCGATAACCGCTCCAGGTCTGCCCGGTCAGCCTTGCCAGGGGCCGCCGGATGTCCCAAAGGTTGGGAGTGGTCAGGAGCAGCACTCCGCCCGGCGCGAGCGCCCGCCAGGCTTCAGCCAGGAACAGCTTATCTTTGGAGAGATGCTCGATGACCTCGCTGGCGAGAATAACGTCCAGCGACTCGCTGGCAAAAGGCAGACCCTGGTCCAGGTTGCAGTTGAGTAGGGGGACGCTGGGAGCGCGTTTTTGGGCTTCTAGCAAGGGGAAATAGATAAAATCGCTGCCGATTACCCTGAAACCCTGTTTTTGTAGATATGGCAGGGATGGGCCTGCCCCGCACCCGGCGTCGAGTAACCGCGGGTGGGTCGCCGCCGAAACTTTGCCGAATTTTAACAGGTTGCCGTATTGGATGGCGGCCTTTTCGTCCGACTTACTGATTTGTCCCGCAAAATATTTTTCGTCGTACAGCTTCGGTTCAAGCTGGGTCATTATTTATATTTTCCTTTTCCCAAATTTCCCTGAATTGTGACTTTTCCAGTAGACCGTAAACGCTCTCAGGTGCAACCCCAGGTGCGGTCGGAATGACAATCTGACTACTGACCTCTGATTACTAAACACTAAAAACTTTTCCCTCGTCAACGTTGTCTCGGTTTACGTTCAAAGTTGGACGTATTCAATATCTATTCCGGTTGAGGAGCGGGTAAATCCACCATGTGATGAGCAAACCGAGCGCGAAAATCCCGGCTATCACGAAACTGGCCTCAAAACTGACCACCTGAGACACCACCAGTTGCACCACGAAGACCAGGGCCAGGCTGAGCGGTATCAGGCCGATAATCATCAAACGGGTTGCCAGGTGTTTGAAATCCACCCGGTTGATTAAAGGCCGAACTAACCGGTGGTGGGTGGCCGGGGCCGTGAAAAGGACCAGGCAGGTGATGGCGCACAGGAAGGTTGCCAGGTAAATATATTTTTCAAAGTCGTTTAATTTGTCGAACAACTGGTTAAACGGCAGGATAATCAAGAAGGCCGTCAGCACCTGCGAACCCTGTAACAGAATCCGCAACTCCTGGAGCAAATCACTCAAATCTTCGTCGGACTGGTCGTATTCATCGTTTATTTCCTGAATACTTTGTTGGCTGGAATTTTCTTCAGGGCCTTTTTCGTGATTGTCCAACTGTCGCTCTTCCTCGTTCGCCATTTTTACGGGTCTTTTGCAAAATGGTACAATAAATTTAAGCACTTCTACCGGTAGCAATTTATGAGGCATTTTATCATAAGGTCTTCCAGGCTGCCTCTTGCCTTCGCTACCTGGCGGGTGCGACTTTAAATAAAAGCGGAGTGACGACGATGACACCGAAGCTTGAAACCAGCGAAAATTCCTCTCAAAAGACCCCACCCGAACACTTCCCGGTGCTGGTGGTGGGGGCCGGACCCGTCGGCATGACGATGGCTCTCGGCCTGGCCTGTAACGGTATCCCCTGCCTCATCCTCAACGACGATGACCAGCTTAGCGAGGGGTCGCGGGCTATCTGTATCCAGCGCAGCACCCTGGAAATTTTCGACCGGCTCGGCTGTGCCCGGCCAATGGTCGAGAAAGGCGTTACCTGGCAGGTGGGCCGCATTTTTTCCGGCGAACGCGAGCTATTCAGGCTAAACCTGCCCAACGCCAAAAGCGAGAAATTTCCGCCTTTTATCAACCTGCAACAGTTCTACACCGAAAAATATCTGCTGGAAACTCTCCAGAAACAGCCCCTGGCCGATTTGCGCTGGAACCACAAAGTGACCGGCCTTTCCCAGGATACCGAACGGGTGACCGTCACCGCTGAGACGCCACAGGGTCAGCAAACCTTCACGGCGGACTACGTGGTAGCTGCTGACGGTGCCCGCAGCACCATCCGGCACCTGTTAAACATTCCCTTTGCCGGGAAGACCTATACCGACCGCTTTTTGATTTGCGACATCCGGGCCAAACTCGACTTTCCTAACGAGCGCTGGTTCTGGTTCGACCCGGTCTTTAACCGGGGCAAATCGGCCCTTTTGCACCCTCAGCCCGAAAATGTCTGGCGGATTGACTGGCAACTCGGCCAGAACATTGATGTCGAGGCCGAACGGCAACCTGCCGCCCTCGAAAAACGGGTTCGCCAGGTTATCGGGGATAAACCGTTCGAGATTGTCTGGGCCAGCATCTACACTTTCCACCAGCGCCACGCCACCCGCCTGCGCGAAGGGCGGGTCTTCCTGGCCGGGGACGCCGCGCACCTGATGTCGCCTTTTGGGGCGCGAGGGATGAACAGCGGGGTCCAGGACGTTAACAACCTGCTCTGGAAACTCTGGTTGGTCCGGGACGGGCTGGCTCCCGAAACCCTGTTAGACAGTTACGACCTCGAACGGCGCGAGGCCGCCCTCGAAAACCTGCACATCACCGACAAATCCATGGCTTTTATCACGCCCCACGGTCGGCTGGCCCACTTGCGCCACCGCCTTATCCTCAAGGGGAGTCGCCGGGTGAAATGGCTGCGTAAATTCGTCAACAGCGGCAAACTCTCCCAGCCTTGCGCCTACCGCCAATCCCCAATCACCGTTTACGAAGATTTCCGGCCAGGTCTGTCCACCCTGCTCCGGTCGCCGGGACTGTTCCGGGCCGTCCGGCAATTTCGCAAGGGCCCCAGGGCGGGCCGGGTCGCGCCCGATGCCTTTTTCTCGCTAGCGGACGGCACTTCGGATAAGGAAACGGGAGGCGCTTCGAGAAAATTACAGCGCGTACTGGATTTAATCGGGCCGCACTTTGTGATACTCTACTTTTGCGATGAAGCGAAACTGGCGGCGAAAAACATGGAAACAGCCCTTTACACCGGACCGGAGACCTTACCGGGCCTGTCTTTGAAAATTTACCTGGTCAGCCGCCACGACAAACCGCTAGAGGACTACCCGCAATTTCAGCTTTTGACCGACCCGGACGGACGTTTTGCACGGACTTACGCCGCCCCACCCGGCGCCCTTTACCTGCTCAGGCCCGACGGCCATATCGCGGCACGTGGTTTTAATTTTCCACTGGAACGCCTTCCCGGAATTTTACGGCAGGCCAGTGGCGGTCCAAACAGTGAAAAAGCGGGGGGAAATAAATTTTTAAGCAAAAGAGGTAGCTCGTGAGTCTTGAAAACCAACCTGCATCAAGCCAGGCCGACCTGGAAACCCGCCTGAAGTTAATGGCCCGCGTAGGGTCTTGCACCTCGCCCAGTTTTTCGCCGGATGGGCAACAAATCGCTTTTATCTCCAACATGAGCGGCATTCCGCAAGCCTGGATAATGCCCGCTTCCGGCGGTTGGCCCCAGATGATTACCTCGCTGGAAGACCCGGTTTCGGCGGTGTCGTGGTCGCCTGCCGGGGATAAACTGGCTTTGCTGGTCGCGCCGGGTGGCGGCATGAACCAACAACTCTACCTGGTAAACCCGGACGGCAGCGACCTTCAACTGGTTACCCTGGGCGGTAAAGATAACAACACCATCGGACCGTGGTCGCACGACGGTCAGAGGCTGGGCTTTTCTTCCAACCGGGACAACCCGCAGGCGATGGACGGCTACATTCTCGACCTATCAGGCAACAACCCTGCCAGCTACCGGGTAGTCCTCAATCCCGGTGTCGGCTACCTGACCGACCTCAGCCGGGACGGTCGCCGGGCGTTGGTGAGCCGGGTCGCCTACCGCAGCGATAGCAACTGTCTGCTGGTGGAACTGGGTGACGCCGCCACACCCGGCCCGGAAACGTTGCTGACACCCCACGACCCGCCCGGCAGTTTTGGAAGCGGCAAATTCTCACCGGACGGCAAACACATTTATCTAGCCACCAACGGCGACCGCGAATTTATTGGGCTGGGCCGGATAAAACTTGACGAAACAGGCCAACCCGGCCCGGTGGAGATTATCGCCGAGCGCGACAACGCCGAACTCGATATGTTCAAAATCAGCGAGGATGGACGGCTGGCGGTGCTGGTCTGGAACCGGGCCGGACTTAACGAACTGGCTTTCCTCGACCTGGCGACCCTGGAAGTTATCGCCGGTCCAGCCCTGCCCGCCCCGGTGGTCGGCGAAATAGCCCTCTCGAACGACGCCAACCAGGTGGTACTGACCCTGACCGGGGCCGACCGTCCACTCGACATCTGGCTGCTCGACCTGGTGACCAACACCTTCCAGCAACTTACCTTCAGCCCGCATCCCGGTATCAATTTCGATGAACTGCTGGTGCCGCAACTGGTCGAATTCCCGGCCCACGACGGCCTGACCCTGACCGGCTGGCTCTATCGAGCGGCCCAGGAACCGGGGCCACTGGTTATGAGTTTTCACGGCGGGCCGGAAGGCCAGGAACGCCCCAACTTCAACAGCAACTACCAGGCCCTCTTGAAACGGGGTATCAGCGTGCTGGCCCCGAACGTGCGCGGCTCGTCCGGTTTTGGTAAGACCTTCGTGAACCTGGATAACGGCCCCTTGCGCTTCGATGCCATCCGTGACATCAAAGCCTGTATCGACTATGTGGTTAATGCCGGAATCGCTCTGCCCGGCCAGATTGGTATCACGGGCGGCAGCTACGGTGGCTACATGACGATGGCCGGACTGGTGGAGTATCCAGACCTGATTGCGGCGGGGGCCTGTCTCTACGGTATCGTCAATTTTGAGACCTTTTTCGCCCAGACCGAACCCTGGATGGCCGCCATCTCGAAGGTGGAGTACGGCGACCCCGATACGCAACTTGATTTGTTGCGGGAGTTGTCGCCGATTCACCGGCTGGACCGCCTGACCTCACCGACGCTGGTCATTCACGGGGCCAACGACACCAACTGCCCGGTCGTGGAAGCCGAGCAAATCGTGGCGGACCTGGAAAAGCGGGGCGTCCCGGTCGAATATATCCTGTTCCCCGACGAAGGTCACGGCTGGCGCAAAATCCCGAACCGGATTCGCTCGACCCTGGCGATTGTCGAGTGGTTCGAAAAGTATTTAAAGAAGTAACCCCATTCCCAACCCTTCCCCTGATAGGGGAAGGGGGTAAGAGAGTTAATGATAAATTTTCCATGGAAAATTTATCATTAACTCATCGAGTTCCCCGACCTTGAGAGCGTGGTGAGGGGTGGGTGAATTCAATAGATAACAAGGAGGTTATCAATGGCAAAAGGTTTTGCTTCCACCCAGGACTTAACCGAAAAGAAGGTCACTTTCGAAGAGTTGGCCGAGGGTGTCTATGCCTGCACCACCGAGGGCGACCCCAACACCGGCGTCATCGTGGGCAAAGATAGCGTGATGGTGGTGGACGCGATGGCGACCCCGGTCATGGCCGAGCAGTTTATCGCCAGGATTCGGACCGTCACCGACTTGCCTATCGTCCACCTGGTCCTGACCCACTATCACGCGGTGCGGGTACTGGGCGCCAGCGCTTTCCAGGCCCCCTACCAGATCGGCCACGAAAACATGCGCTCCCTTGTGGTCGAACGAGGCCAGCAGGACTGGGAATCCGAGACGGGCCGCTTTCCCCGCCTTTTCCGCAATGCTGAATCAATTCCGGGCCTGACCTGGCCGAACCTCACCTATGCCGATAACCTGACCTTCTACCTGGGTGACCGCGAGGTCCAATTGCGCTGGCTGGGGCACGGCCACACCAAAGGCGATACTGCCATTTTCCTGCCTAAAGAAAGGGTCCTTTTTTCGGGCGACCTCGTGGAGGCAGGCGCTACCCCCTATACCGGCGACGGCTATATCCAGGACTGGATGGAAACCCTCGAACGGGTCCGGGCGCTGGGTGCCGAGGCGCTCGTGCCGGGCCGGGGTGACGCCGTGCGCGGAACCAGGGTTGACGAGGCTATCAGTTCGACCAAAGAATTTCTCACGATTTTACGCGATAGCGTGGCCGAGTCGGTCCGGCTTGGGGAAACCCTCAAACAGGCTTTCGACCGCGCCCACGCCGCCCTGACCCCTCAATTCGGCACCTGGCCTATCTTCGAACACTGTATGCCTTTTGATGTGAGCCGCATGTACGATGAACTGCACGGCCTGGAACCGCGTATCTGGACGGCCAGCCGGGACCGCGAAATGTGGGCTGCTTTGCAAGATTAAAACCGGAAAGAGACAACCATGAACGTTAAAGATTTGTTTGACCTGGATGGAAAAGTGGCCCTGGTGACGGGCGGGGGGCGCGGCATCGGCCAGATTATCGCGGAGGCGCTGCTGGAAGCCGGAGCCAAAGTCGCCATCAGCGGGCGGCGTCCGGCCTATCTCGACCCGACTGTGGCCGCATTTAAGGAAAAGGGGTATGATTGTTTTTCGATAGTGGCCGATGTTTCGAAGGCCGAAGACGCGGAAGCGACCGTCAAGGCGGTGCTTGATAAATACGGCCAGATTGACATCCTGGTCAACAATGCCGGGCAGACCTGGGGCCAGAGTGCCGAGGATATGCCCCTGGCAAAATGGGAGCAAGTCCTGACCACCAACCTGACCGGGATTTTCCTGATGTCCCAGGCGGTCGGCAGGCATATGATTGAGCGAAAAGAAGGCCGGATTATCAATATTGCCTCGGTCGCCGGGTTGCGGGCCGGGGCTACCGAGGGCGTAAAAATGCTCGGCTATAGCACCAGCAAAGGCGGGGTGATAACCCTGACCATGGCGCTGGCCCGCGAATGGGGTCCAAAAGGCATTATCGTGAACGCGATTGCCCCCGGTTGGTTCCCGACCCGCATGGCGAGTGGGGTTATCGAGGCGAACCGGGCCGAGTTCGAGGCCCAGGCCGCCCTCAAACGGGTCGGGGACCTGGAAGAACTCAAAGGGGTTGCCCTGTTCCTGGCTTCACCCGCCGCCAGCTATATCACCGGGCAAACTATCGTGGTAGATGGCGGCGCGTCGCTTTAAGGAAAGTAGTCAGAGGTCAGTATCCAGAAGTCAGTATATTTTAATCTTGATTGCTTTGTTATTTCCGACAAGAGTTAAAGAACCGCTTCAAGGCCCTTTAATTATCTGTTCTTTTATACTTTTGTAAATTACTACTCTCTTTGCTGTTATGCTGACTACTAACCTCTGACTACCGACTACTGATTTTGAAAGGAGCAAAAATGGGACGCTTGGATGGCAAAATAGCCTGGGTAACAGGAGCCGGGAGCGGAATCGGTGCGGCTACGGCCCGGCGTTTCGCCCGTGAAGGAGCGATTGTGGCAGTGAACGACCTGAACGAAGCCGGGGGTAAACAGGTCGTTGAGGAAATCCGGGACGCCGGGGGCCAGGCTGAATTTATCCTGGGCAGCGTGACCGATAAAGAAAAAATCCAGCAGATTGTGGACTTACTGGTATCGCAGTATGGCCGCCTGGATATCCTGGTCAATAACGCCGGGGTCTTGCGCGACGCCATGATGGCGAAAATGACCGAGGAACAGTGGGATACCGTGATTGATACCCACCTCAAAGGTTCGTGGCTGTGCGCTAAAGCGGCCCTGGAAGTGATGAAGAACCAGGGCAGTGGCGTCATCACCAACACCAGTTCGACCTCGGCCAGGGGCAATATCGGCCAGGCCAACTATTCCGCCGCCAAGGCCGGTATCTGGGGCCTGACCAAGACGCTGGCCCTCGAATATGGCCGCTACGGTATCCGGGTCAACGCGGTCGCGCCCGGTTTTATCGCCACCCCCATGACCGAGCAGATACCCGACCCGATTAAGGAAAAGGCTATCGCAGCTATACCCCTGCGGAAAATCGGCCAGCCGGAAGATGTCGCCAACCTGCACCTCTTTCTCGCCAGCGACGAGGCCGCCTATATCACCGGGCAAATTATCTATGTCGATGGCGGGGTCAAGATTTAAGCCCACGCGCATATGTCATTAGCCGGGCTGGACAGGCTGGCCCGGTTCCGGGACCGGAGAAACTTTATCACCTTCGGGTAATTCGGGGGGTTGGGATAGCTCGACAGGCGGGAGTTTTACTGCCGGGTTAATGACGTGTTCCCGCCCGGTAAGCTGGGCATCTATCTCGCCCCTGAGAAGGCCCAGGGTTTCTTCCGAAATAATGCCCTGGTTATAGAGGTCCAGCGCAGTCCCTTTTTCCACCTGTAAGAGTTTGCGCCGGGCCAGTTGTAACTGGGCTTCTTTCATCTCCCGATTGTTCATCTGAATGCGGTGCAATTCCTCGGTAGCGAGGTTCTCTCGCGCGGCGTATTCGTCTCGCAACAGCCCGGCCATTTCCTCGGTCATCAAATTCCGGCTGGCTAGTTCGTCAAGGCGGCGGCGGACAGCCTGGGCAATCAACATCTGGCCCCGGAAAAATTCGTACCGGCGCATTTCCGCCGTGGTTGCCTGTCCCAGCTTCAAAAGGCGCATTAATGGCTCGATGGTCAGACCCTGCACCAGCAGGTTAAACATTATGAGGCCAAAAGTCATTACCAGGATCTGGTCCCGACCGGGGAATACATCACCATTGCTGAGGAACGCCGGCAGACTCAAAGCCATCGCCAGTGATAGCGACCCCCGCAACCCGCCCCAGATAAGCAAGGTCTGCCAGGACAAAGGGATGACCCGGCGGCGTTGCAAGAGATTTGCCACCCCGCTAAAAAAGCCAATGACCACCACCCGGCTAAATAGGGCCACCCCGATTGCCAGCAAAGTTATTTCCCAGAAATTTAAGATCTGGATAGCCCGGATTTCGAGGCCAACCAGCAAAAATATCAATGAGTTAGCGAGAAACCCGATAAACTCCCAACTAAGCCCGACCGCGACCTGGGTCGTGGGTGACATTACTTTTTCCTGCCCGAAATTCCCGACCAGTAGCCCGGCGGCGACCACAGCAAGGGCCGGGGAGACCTGGAGTTGCTCAGCGGCGAGGAAAGTACCGTAAGCCACGATTAGGGTCACCAGGGTTTCGGTCAGGTAGTCGTTGAGGTGGCGGAGTAAAAATAGGGCCAGGTAACCGACCGCCCCACCCAGGAGCAAGCCGCCCGCTGCCACTTTTACAAATTCAAACAGGCTGCTCACCACGCTAAACTGCTGGGTGACGACAATGCCCAGCAAGAGGTTAAAAAGAACCAGGGCGGAACCATCATTAAATAGGCTCTCGCCTTCCATAATGATAGTCAGGCGCTTGGGCGCGCCGAGATGCCGGAAAGTGGCAATGACCGAAATAGGGTCGGTAGCGCCGATAATCGCCCCGAAAATAAGGGCGGTTTGCCAGGGGAGACCACCCCACCAGATAAGCAGTCCGGCCACCAGGGCCGCCGTCGCCAGGACACCCCAGAAGGCCAGGGCCGAAATAAACCGGACGCTCTCCTTTAGCTGCTCGAAACTCAGGTTGTAGGCCGCCTCGAAAAGCAGGGCCGGTAAAAACAGAATCACAATCAGGTCCGGGGTAAGAGTTACCGCGGGGAGGCCGGGCACCAGGGCAATGGCGATACCGGCCAGCACCAGGGCAATTGTGTAGGGCAGCCGGATATACTTTGTGAGGACTGCCACCACACCAACGGCGATTAGCAACCAGAGGACCGTGGTGACCCCTTCAAAGGTATTATCCTGGGTTTCAGCCGCCTGCAAAGTGAGACTATAAGCAAAATTCATTCTGGAAAACTCCGGTCTTTTGCTTGTTGGCGTGGGTCGCCAGGTTTTCGGCCCGCAAGGCTTTAACGGTCAGGAGGGGCGGTTCCGCGAACCCGTAAGGGCTGACCGGGTATTTCAGGGCATGCTCCTCGTTCACCTGGTAGAAGGTCCGGCGTCCTACCTTGCGGCGTTCGAGGTAACCATCCTTGACAAGGTCGGCAATCGCCAGGGCCACCGCCCGGTCAGTCAGGTTCAGTTCAAGACCGATTTCGCGGACGGTCTGGCCCGGCTTGTTCAAAATCGAGATGAGGACCAACCCGTGCGAGGTGAATAGCTGCCAGCCATTCCGGGGTTTGCCGGGGCTGAAATTTAAGGTTTCTCCTGAATCTTCCGAGCCTTCTGGCCCAAACTCAGGAAAGATTTCCGCTTCAAGGTTGGTTTCAGGTGTCTCCAATTTTCTACCATCTTTCATTACTGAAATTTATTTCAGTTATCCCAGGTTTTATCTTAACAGATATATAAATTTTTTTAAAATGTTCTTTCAAAAAGTTTACAAAAGCTGTTACACCCGGTTTTGGGAAGTGTCTTTATAATAAGGAAGCTTTTGAAACAGGTGCGAGGTACAGGCAACGAGGCGAGGACTAACATAAGCTGCCAGGGAAAGAATTTGATGGCATCAACCAGTGAAAACAGGGCTGAACCGGAAAACCGGACGGTTGAGGAAGAACGGCATTTGATGGCCCAGGCCGCTCTCAATCCCGCCGAGTTCGGCCCTCTCTACGAACGCTATTTTGAGAGAATTTTTAACTATTGCTATCGCCGGGTCGGGCATCCCCAGGAAGCGGAAGACCTGGCAGCCAGGGTTTTTAGCAACGCCCTGCGTAATTTATCCGGCTACCGGGGCGGCTCGGTCGCGGCCTGGCTATTTCAAATCGCCCACAATGTTGTGTTAAACCATCTACGCGCCCGGCGGCCCAATGTGTCGCTTGAGCAAGAAAAACTGGCGCAGGATTGGCCCAATGAAACTGCCACGACCCTTGACCAACTGGTCCACCGCGAGAAGGTCCAGCAGGTCCGGGGGTTAATTGAAGAATTGCCTGACGAACATAAGGATTTGCTGGCCCTGAGCATAATAGGCGAATTTAATTCAAAAGAAATCGCCCAGATTATTGGGAAAAGTGACACGGCGGTCCGCATGCAATTGCATCGGATAATCAAACAGTTGCGCCAGGACTATCTCAGGACCGAAGCCGCCGAGGAGGATTTTTAGATGAAACGGCCAAATTCAAGCGAAGAACAGGAAGCCACCCGGCTTGAAGATTATCTTTCGGCGTTGCGCCACGACCCGGCAGCAAAACCTTCCGGCGAACTCGACCCGCTCATGGCCGAAGTTACCCGGTTGACACTGGAGTCCGAACGGGAAAAAGTCTACCAGGCCAATCAATATGTGGAAGCGGCCCGGAAAACGGTCTGGCAAAAAGTCTTAACAGAATTGAAAGCCGACCACGTGGCAAACTCGGCTACCCGGCCCGCTCTTTCCGGCCCACTTTCTACCGAAAAGCCAGGAAAATTTGAAAACGGGCTCGGTCCAGCCTATTTACTACCGAACGAACCTGTTAGAAAAACCAGGCAAATAAATTGGCCGCGCATAGCTTTGAGCGGAATGGCCGCGACCATCGTGGTTATCCTGGGGATTTTCGGACTCCTTTTACTCACCCAGGCACCGCAAACCACTCCCGGCGTGATAGGGTCTGGCGGCATAACGGCTAAGCCAAACCAGGCGACCCAACCAACGGCAGCCCTGGTAGCAGCTACCCAAACACCCCAGCCCACGCCGACACCTTACCCGGCTTATAAAATTACTTTGCAGGTTGCGGCAGACAGTTTTACCGGCTCCCAGGCTCAGGCCACCGCAAAAGTCCTTGAAAACCGGATGTTAATTCTTGGTTTTGTCTACGCTAAGGCCAGTGTGGACGGCAATACAATAACGTTAAACCTACGCGGAGCAGTAGATACAAATTTTGAGTTCAAAACCGTGACTACCGTGGGCAGGATCGAGTTTGTGAATGCCGCGGGTAGCAAATTTTTCAAAGCGGGAGATTATTTGCGGACTTCTTATTGCACCAGCGGGTCACTATTAAAACCACAAAAGGGGCTCTGTGTTCCTACCGCCGCCGAACTTAGCCCAAATTATAGCCCGATTGGATATACAACCGAGGACGGAAAACCCTTCCAGACGATTGTAACCGGCGAAGATATGGATATTAGCGGAGTTAAATTAGCTAAAGATGATAATGGCAATGAAAAGTTGGAATTTAAGTTTAAGCCGGATGCAGCCACAGTAATGAAAAATTACACCGAGTCTAGCCTGGGCCAGCAAATGGCAATTACCGTAGACAACACGGTTATACTCAACGCTACGGTTCAAGGGGTAATTTCGGATACGGGTGAAATTACCTCGCCTTCGAAAATGAATATGACCAATCTCATCGCTTTTTTGAAATCGGGACCGCTACCTTTACCCCTCTACTTTATTGGCATGTCCTGACGCCCACCTGAAATAAACCGGTATTATACCGCGCAAAAATCCGGCGGAGTTTTTAAAACTTTGCCGGATTTTGTTTGTGTTATAATCAACAAAGGCAGCGTCGCCACCCGATAAAATACACAAATTTTCAGAGTCAAAACAGGTAAAAATTCGGATGGAAGAAAAGGTCGAACTGCTGCTGACCGTTACCGGCGAGGACCAGCTTGGGATTACGGCGGATATTTGCTACCAGCTCAGCCGGGCTAACGCGGATTTACTCGATATTCAACAGGTAACTATTTCGCCGCTCCTGGTAATGGCCCTGCATGTAAGTCTGCCGGTCCCGCCGGGCGAAACCGCCACCGAACCGGCGGCCCTGGTCCCCGGCGAACTGCTCCGGCTGGCCCTCCGCCGGAATTTACAGGTGCGGGTCCAGCCTTTCGTACCCTTCCCCGAACTCCAATCGCCCGACCTCTTTTTCGCCGTGACCTGCCTGGCTCCAACCATCCCGCCCGCCGCCCTCCACCGGATAAGTGGCACCCTGGCCCACTACGGCGCGAATATCGACCGCATCACCCGCCTGACCGAAAACAGCCTCAAGTGCCTGGAACTGACCGTGCGGGCGTCCTCCGAACTCGACCGGAATGCCCTCAAACGAGCCCTTTTCGCGGTCTCAAACGAAATCGGCGTGGATATTGCCATCCAGCCCGAAAGCCTGTTCCGGCGCAGTAAACGCTTAATCCTGATGGACGTTGACTCGACCCTGATTCGCCACGAGGTGATTGACGAAATCGCCCGCCTGGTCGGGGTTGAAGAAGAAGTCGCTAAAATCACGGCCCAGGCCATGGCCGGGCAACTCGATTTTAAGGCCGCCCTGCGCCACCGGGTCGCCTTGCTGGAAGGGCTGGACGCCGGGCGCTTGCAGGAAGTGGCCGACCGGCTTGAACTGACTCCCGGCGCGGAAACTTTGCTGGGCGTCTTGAAAAAGCTCGGCTACAAGACCGCCATTGTCAGCGGCGGGTTCACCTTCTTTACCGACATGCTAAAAGAGCGTCTCGGCCTCGATTACGCCTACGCCAACACCCTCGAAATCGTTGACGGCAAGTTGACCGGGCGGGTGGTCGGGCCGATTGTGGACGCGACCGTCAAACGCCAGTGCCTGCTCGACATCGCCGAACACGAAAATATCGAACTGGCCCAGACCCTGGCCGTGGGCGACGGGGCAAACGACCTGCTCATGCTGGAAGCCGCCGGGCTGGGGGTCGCGTTTAACGCCAAGCCGGTCGTGCGCGAGGCCGCCGACCTTTCGATAAGCCAGCCCAACCTGGATGTCTTACTTTACCTTATTGGCATCCGGGAGCGCGAACTGGCCGAACTGGTTTAAGAATTAAGGTTTCCTGGTCCCCCATTTGCTATAACCCAAAACAAATGAATATGCTATAATTCGCCGCAATAAAGGTTGTATAGCTTTGACAACCATTAAACAAGGTTTGTAAACGCAGAGATTTAATCAAACACCAACATGTAAAACTTAAGGAAAACCTGGAAACGCCCTGTATCCTTTAAAGGCTATTTTCCAATAGAGGGGAGCATATATGAGCCAGCTAAAGGCTTCGGCAGATTGGGCTGACACCGAGCTATGGGAGGACGCAATTGCCTACTATCACTCTTTATTGGCCGGAAGCACCCGGCTTTCCAGCGAAAGCATCAGCCGGCTAAAGACCGGCCTGGACGAACGCAAGCTGACTTTCGGAGGCCGCCCCCTTTGCAGCGTCCTGCGTCCCCACTTTTTCACCCGCAAACAGTTTGATTATGTCCAGGGGGTCTGTATGGCTCTAACCGAGGCCATGGACCAGCTCGGCAAGGTTATTATGAGCGATGACCCCGCCCTCGCCAGCGAACGGGACCGTCTGATAGAAGATTTAGCCCTCATCCCCGAAGAAATCCGCCTTTTGAAATACGATACCGGGTATAAAGCCGTCAGCGCCCACAGCCGCCTGGACAGCTTTTTGTCGCCCAATGACGGCACCCTGCATTTCGTGGAATATAACGCCGAGTCGCCCGCCGGTTCGGCCTACGAAGAAGGGCTGGGCGACCTTTTCGAAACCCTGCCCGTAATGCAGGAATTTTCCAAACGCTACACCGTCACCCGCGAACTGCTCAAGGGCAAACTTACCGATATGCTTTTGAACAATTACCGCGAATTCCTGGGTGACAAACCTTTTAAAAACCCGAACATCGCCATCATCGACTGGCCCGGCGTGCCCACCCTGACCGAGTTCCAGCTTTACCAGGAGTATTTCGCCGGCCAGGGTATCCAGTCGGTGATTGCCGACCCCCGCGACCTTACCTATCACGACGGCAGACTCTGGGCAGGTGATTTCCCCGTCGACCTCGTCTTCAAACGGGTGCTTGCCAGCGAATTATTGGAACGAGAGGCTGAAGTCATGCCGCTCATCCGGGCCTACGAGGACGGCGCAATCTGCATGATTAACTCCTTCCGCTGCAAGATTTACCACAAAAAGATGATTTTCGGCTTGCTGACCGACGAGGCCAACGCCAGCTATTTCTCGGACGAACAGCTAGGCTATATCGCCCGGCACATTCCCTGGACCCGGCGGGTGCGGGCAGGTAAAACCACCTACCAGGGGAAGGAGATTGACCTGGAAACCTTCGTGCTGGAGAACCGCGACCGTTTGGTCCTCAAACCTAACGACGAATATGGCGGTAAGGGGATTGCGATTGGATGGGAGAGCGACGAGGCCAGTTGGAAAGCGGCCTGGGACAACGCTTTGCAAGACCCCTATGTCGTGCAGGAAAAAGTGGTGGTCGGCAAAGAACCCTACCCGACCATCCAGGACGATATGATTGTTTTCGCCGAGCGGTCAGTGGACTGCGACCCCTACATTTTCGAGGGTAAGGTCGCGGGAACGCTCACCAGGCTGGCGGCGGCGGCGTTGTTAAACGTGACGGCGGGGACCGGGACGACCGTACCCACCTTTATAATCGAGGGCCGGGGCGATGGCCCGGTCCGCCCGAATGACCCGGAAGGCTGCGCTTAAAGATTTAAATTAATGGTTGTTGGTTAATGGCTTAGTTAGTGCCGGTAGAGTATTAGAGAGGGGTTCTGTATGGCTAATTTAACGACCCACGAAAAAGAAAAGTTTACCCTGGGTATCGAGGAAGAGTTTCAAATTATTGACCCCACCACCCGCGAACTGAGTCCGCGCAACGCCGATATTATCCGGGAAATCACCCCCATCCTGGGCGAGTGGGTCAAACCGGAAATGTTGATGAGTTGCGTCGAAACCGTCACGCCGGTTTGCCAGAACATCACCGAAGCCCGCGAGCATCTCCTGCGCAACCGGAGCGCCCTTCACGAGGTGGCGTCTAAATTCGGGCTGGCAATTGCCGGGGCCGGGACGCATCCCTTCTCCCACTGGAAAGAGCAGAAAATCACCGACGACATTCGCTATCACGTCCTGGAAGAAGAATTGCAGGATGTCATCCGGGCGATACTGATTTTCGGCATGCACGTCCATGTCGGTATCGGAAACCGCGATACTGCCGTAGCTATCATGAACGAATTGCGCTATTTCCTGCCGCACATCCTGGCCTTATCGGTCAGTTCGCCTTTCTGGGTCGGGCGCAACACCGGGCTGCATTCGTTCCGTTCGGTCGTCTTTAGTCGCTTCCCGCGCACCGGCATCCCCGATGAGTTCGAGAGCGCGGCGGCTTTTGATGATTATATTGATACGCTGGTCACGACCCATTGTATTGATAATGGCAAGAAAATCTGGTGGGATGTCCGGCCTCACCCGATTTACCCGACCATTGAAATCCGGGTCTGCGATATGCCGACCCGCCTGGAGGAGACCTTATCGCTGGCCGCCCTTATCCAGGCAATTGTGGTAAAATTGTACAAATTAAAAGAACAGAACATGAGCTGGCGGCGCTACTCACGCGGGCTGCTCATGGAAAACAAGTGGCGGGCCATCCGCTATGGCATTCACGGCAAGATGCTTGACCTCGGTAAGCAGGAAGAACTTGAGGCCAAAGACTTGATGCTCGAACTCCTGGCTTTCATTGATGAAGTGGTGGACGAAGTAGGCAGTCGCAAGGAGATTGACTACATCCATACCATCCTGGATAAAGGCACCAGCGCCGACCGCCAGCTTGAAACATACAACCAGACCAAAGACTTCAAACAGGTCGTAGACCGCGTACTGCAAGAGTCAATGGAGGGAATTTAATAAGGGAATCCACTAACCAATAATATAAACTGCACGATTTAGAAATCCGGCCCCTCTTATGCCGGTCATTCCTGCCTGTTCCAACTGACAAGGCCGGATTTCTAACTGTAACACGACTTTCGCGCCAGCCTGGAATGCTACGGCGCAGGTGGGAAACAACCTCAAAAGGGGTGTTTCAAGCGAAAGTCCTATGAAAGGAACCGGGTAACTACATGCGATACACTGACCGGCGCTTGAGCGATAGTTTGCGAACTCTGCCTTTTAACCTGGAATATCTACCGGGCGCACGCAACGCCATTAACAACTGCTTGAAGGTCCAGGAAGGCGAAAAAATGACGGTCGTGACCGACCTCGAAACCATCGAAATCGGGGCGGCCCTTTTCGGGGCGGCTCGTATCGCCGGGGCCATCACCACCGCCTATGTCATCGAGGATTATACCGAACGCCCCATCAAAGATATGCCCCAGCCTATCCTGGAGGCTATCGCCAATAGCGACGTGGCCCTCTACGCGGTCCAGTCCAAGGACGGGGAGTTACCGGCCCGCAAACAATTCGTGAGTGTTATCGAACGCCACCAGGTCCGCTACGCCCACATGGTGACGATTAACCCGGAAATTATGCTCCAGGGTATGCGCGCTAACTATACGGTCGTGGATGGTATCGGCCAGCGTATCCAGGATATGGTCTCGAACTGCACCACCATCAACACCCGCACTGAGGCTGGGACCGACATCGAGGCTACTTTCGACCCTGACCTGAAATGGATTAAGACCTGCGGCATGATTACGCCGCAAATCTGGTCGAACCTCCCGGCGGGCGAGGTCTTTACCGCCCCGGCCAACGTGAACGGCATCTACGTGGTGGACGGCACTATTGGCGATTACTTCTCGGCCAAATACGGCAACCTGACCGCCAACCCGCTCTTTTTAGAGATTGAAAACAACCGCTTGCGCTCGGTCCGCTGCGACAACCGGTACCTGCAAAATGAGTTCTGGCGTTACGCCCATCTTAGCGAGAACAGCGACCGGGTCGGTGAGTTCGCGATTGGGGCGAATATCGGCGTCAACAAGATGATTTACAACCTGTTGCAGGACGAGAAACTGCCGGGGATGCATATCGCCCTGGGCGACCCCTACGGCAGCCAGACCGGGGCCGATTGGAGCGCCCCGACCCACGTTGACGCTATCGCCAAAGAATGTGACATCTGGATTGATGGCCGCCAGATTATGAACAAAGGTAAATTTACTTTCCTGGATAAAGAACTCCTGGAAAAGGCCACCAAAGTTTAATCAAAGACGTTTAAATTACCTTTTACAAATTAAGCGAGGCCGTTTTGCAATCGAGTGACATGAACACGCTTAATTCCAATAACGCAGCCGAAAATCCCCAGGGTGAGATAAAGCCGGTTGTTTTGCTGGTCGATGACGAACCGGATACTTTGATGTTGATCGGGTACAGCCTGGAAAAGGCAGGTTTCGAAGTCCTGACGGCGGAGAGCGGCCCGGTCGCCCTCCAAAAAGTTCATAACCGCAAACCGAATATCGCCCTGCTCGACCGCATGCTTCCTGGCATGGATGGAATTGAACTGCTCGGCGAAATTCGCAAGATTTATCCCGACTTGCTGGTGATTATGCTGACGGCCCTGGCCTCGGAAAAAGACCGCCTGGATGGCTGGGAGGCCGGGGTGGACGACTATGTTGCCAAGCCGGTTAATTTCAAAGAGCTGACCTTTCGGGTAAAATCGTGGCTGCGCCGGAGTACCGAAGACCCGGCGCTTATCAGCGCCGTAAGTAAAATCCGGGCCCACACCACCGATAAGGTCCAACTCCGGGTCGGGCTCACCGAGACGGGTTCTGGCAAACTGGATGGAAATTTTCTGGAAAGTCAGATTAACGAGGGACGCCGCATCCAGGCCATTTTGTTAAAAGCCAGCCGGGCCGCCCTGGCCGGGGATAACGACCGCGCCCACGAACTCTACGGGCAGGCCCTGGAACTCGACCCTAAAAACGAAATCGCCCTCAAATGGCTGGCCTATCACACCACCGACCCACACGAAGGTTGCCGTTACCTTGAACGGCTGATTGAGGTGCAACCGGGCAATATCAAAGCCCAGAAATTGCTGGAAGTGGGCCGCCGCCGGATCGAGGAAATTGACCGCAAATCGTTCAGCAGTATCATGAGTATCCTGAATACCCCGGCCCCGCCCCAACCTGCTTCCGGTCCGACCGAACCGGGCACACCACGCCGCCGCAAACTCGGTGAAATCCTGGTGGATAAAGGTTTTATCTCCAAGGACAATATCGAAACCGCCGCCAGTTTGCAGGAGATTTTCCGCCGTTCGGGTGAGCCCAAAAAGCTCGGTGAAATCCTGGTGGAATACGGCTACCTGACCGAAGAACAGCTTCAACGGGTCCTCACCGAACAGGAAAGCTAACCATTCTTAAAAGCCTTTTGTCACGTTTTTACCCCGTGGCAAAAGGCAAAACTATACCCTGTATAAGAACTATTTAGCCCCAAAACTAAACCTCTGACAAGCCTGCTTGCCTGAAGCCAGGCAATTTTTCTCAATTTGCGGTAAAATAGCATATATAATTATGAGATAAATCAAGGTGACCCGGCCTCTACTTGTGGGAAATTGGCCGTGGACCACCGCAAACGAGGTAAAGGAGGTTAATAATGAGCCTCAATCAAGATGCGCCGGGGCAGCCCAAACCATTGACCAAGTTACAGAAACGCTTACTTTTTATTATCCAGCGACGCCCCGGCCAGATGACCAATTTCGATTTGATAAACCTGAACGTGCGACTGGGCGGCGATAAAGAAATCGAAAACGCCCTGGAAGGTTTGCGAGAGGCGGGCCTATTGACGCGCGACCCCAAGCGCAAATGGACCCCGACCGAGCGAGGCGCAAGCCTGGTTATTCCACCGGAACACCTGGCCCGCTAACCAGGCCGGGGGAGTATGTAACAACCAAGAATATTCATAAACAACGAGGTAGTATGATTTCTTTTCAACCAACTGAGGACCAAACTCTGGTTGTCGAAACAATCCGACGTTTCGTCAACGAGCGAGTGGTCAAAACTCGCCATGACTCCGATGAATCCCGCCAGTTACCGGCAAACCTGGTCAAAGAAGGCTGGGGCCTGGGTTTACTGGCCGGGTGGGTGCCGGAAGACCTTGGCGGTCTGGGCGAAGAACACTCGATGGTGAGTGGCGCACTCTACGCCGAAGAACTGGCTGCCGGCGACCTATCGCTGGCCCTGCACCTGTTAACCCCGGCCCTGGCCGGGCTACCGATTGCCCTCTACGGCACCGCCGAGCAGAAAGAACGCTGGCTCCCGGCCCTGGCCGGGGACGACTTCCCCCACCTGACCGCCGCCTGGGGCGAAAGCCACTGGGACTTTGACCCCCTGACACCCCGGACCCTGGCTACTTTGCAGGACGATAAGTATGTTTTGAACGGCCACAAAGCGATTGTACCCCTGGCCGAAGACGCCGAACTCATTCTTGTCTACGCTACGGAAGCGGGACAACCCCAGGTCTTCCTGGTGGAAAAAGATGCCCCCGGCCTGAAAATTAGCCCCCGCGAACGGAATATGGGCCTGAACGCCCTGGCAACCTACGAGGTTATCCTCGAAAATTGCACCGTCCCAACCTCAGCCAGACTCGGCGGAGAGCAAGGCGCTGACGTAACCAGACTGTTGGCCTACAGCCGGGTTGGGCTGGGTGGGCTGGCGGTAGGGTTGGCTCGTTCCGCCCACGCCTACGCCATGAATTACGCCAAAGAGCGGCAGGCTTTCGGACGGCCTATCGCGCAGTTCCAATCCATCGCCTTTATGCTGGCCGAAATGGCCTGGGAAGTGGACGCCGCCCGTTTGATGGTGCTGGAAGCAGCCTGGAACCTGGACAGGGGTCATGACGGCCTTTCCCAGAGCGCCCTGGCGAAAATTTACTCCGACGAAATGGCCCTGATGGTGGCCGACCGCTCAGTGCAGATCCTGGGTGGACACGGCTATATCCGGGAACACCCGGTCGAGGGTTTTCTGCGGAACGCCCGGTCTTTCGTGCTGATTAACGGCCTGGGAATGATTTAGAAGGGGTGGCAACTATGATTGATTTTGAAGTTCCCGGTGGAATACAGAAGCAGGTCGACCTGATTCACAATGTCGCGGTCCAGGTGATGCGCCCGCTTTCGCGCCAGTTTGACGAACACGAACACGACCGCCCCTGGGATTACATCAACGTGATGTGGAAAAGTGGGGCCAACGCGGGCTTCCGGGGCAAACCGGCCAAAGAGGTCGACGCCGGGAACGGCGAGAACGTGATGAAATACCGTTACCTGCTTTTGATGCACACCATCGAAGGTCTTAGCTGGGGTGACGCCGGGCTGTATCTCAGCACGCCGGGCGGCGGTCTGGGCGGGGCGGCCATCGAAGCGGTTGGCACCCCTGACCAGAAAGAGCGGTTCTTGCGCCGCTTTAGCGAGGGCGAACCGAAATGGGGCGCGATGGCGATGACCGAACCCCAGGCCGGTAGCGATACGGCCAACATTCGGACCTCGGCCCGGCTCTCCGAGGACGGCAAAGAATGGATTCTGAACGGCGAGAAGATTTTCGTCACCAGCGGCTATATGGCCGGGGAAAAGTCGCCGGGCCTTATCGTGGTCTGGGCCACGATTGACCCCAGGGCAGGCCGGGCCGGGATGAAAAGTTTCGTGGTCGAAAGCGGCACGCCGGGCATGAAAATCGTCCGGCTTGAAAAGAAACACGGCATCCGGTCCAGCGATACAGCGGCGATTAGTTTCAACGATTGCCGGATTCCCTTTGACAACATTTTGGGCAGCCCGGAGGTTCAGCAATCCCGCGAGGGAAACAAGGGCTTCGCCGGGGCCATGAAGACCTTTGACTCGACCCGGCCCGGCGTGGCGGCCAGTGCTATCGGCATTGCCCGCGCCTCCGTGGATTATGTCAAGGAACATCTCGAAAAGAACGGGGTGCCGGTCCGCTACGACCTGCCCTATCACCGCCAGAGCGCGGTCCTGCGCGATGTTCTACGGATGGAAGCCCAGCTAAGGGCGGCCTGGTTGCTGGTGCTGCGGGCAGCCTGGCAGATGGACGCCGGGATTTCAAACTCGATGGAAGCCTCGATGTCCAAAGCCAAGGCAGGCGAAGCCGTGACCTGGATTACCCAGAAAGCGGTGGAAATCCTGGGGCCGGAAGGTTATTCCTGCAAGAACCTGGTCGAGAAGTGGATGCGCGACGCCAAGATTAACGACCTTTACGAGGGCACCGGCCAGATTAACCGCCTGATTGTGGCCCGGCGCTTGCTCGGCTACAGCAGCAAAGAATTACAATAGCGGCCATCTTTCGGAGCCTATAAAATAAAAGAAGCGGCTGGTGGTATCTTCGAAGATACCACCAGCCGCTTCTTTTATTGTTCAAATGGTTTAATACCAAGTACGTATAAAAACTCTACTTTGTCATCCTGAACGAAGTGAAGGCACCCAAAGGGTACCCGCCGGCCCGTTGGGCTAAAGCATAATAGTTGTCCAACGGTACCCATAAACGGGTGCCCAAGATTCCTCGGTTCCCTCGCACCCGAAGGACGTGACAAATGTTCAACCGGACTTGGTATAAGTCTATTTTTGCCCGGTAAAAGCCTTAACTTTAGAACTCAGACTGGGGAGGACATTGACCGGAACCCGGACAGGGCAAGGTCGCTTCAATTTCCTCGTACATGTGCTTCTGGCCGAACGCTTCCAGGGCCGTCACGATTTCGGTCACGCCAAAACCTTTCTCGGTCAACTCGTACTCAACACGGGGTGGTATTTCGGCGTAAGCCTTGCGAGTGATGATACCGCAATGTTCTAGCTGTTTTAAGCGGCCCGAAAGGGTCTGGGGATTCACGCCACGGGGATTATTTTTGCCGAGCGCTTCCTGTATCTCACCAAACCGCTTGGTCCCTTCCAGCAGCTCACAAATTATCAAAAGTAGCCAGGTATCCCCCAGCAGCCGCGCCGACCGGGCTACCGCCTTTTTATCGACTTCTTCTTTCCCCGACAAACTATCCTGGGATAGTGGTACATCGGGAAAGGCATTTTTACCCATAGTTTCACCTGGGCCTTTCCAAAAACTTGACAAACTCCTACTGGAGTTATATTATACCATATACATAGTCACTATGAATTTCATAGCGGCTGAGCTGCGAAATAATTGCAGAAATCTACCCGGTTGTTTGTACAATTACGAAAAAACCGGGGGAAGCGTTTTATAAAAACCCACCAATTTTGCCAGGCCGGACACTGCCGTTGCGCCTGGCGGTCAGAGCAGCCCAATCAATATATGAGAATAGCGCGGGCAACCGAGGGTTGCCGGATTATTTATGCGTTTAATAAAAAGAAGAAGCGAGATTAAGTGAGATTATGGAAAAACTAGCCGAAACAAAATACGATATTCATGAGCTGCTCAAAGGCCGCTGGAGCCCCAGGGCTTTTTCCACCCGGTCGGTTGAACCCGAAAAACTATTCAGCCTGTTTGAGGCGGCCCGCTGGTCCCCGTCCGGGGGCAATAGCCAGCCCTGGTCCTTCGTGGTGACTACCAGCGACCAGCCCGAACACGAAAAACTGGTCGAAGCCCTGGCCGGTTTTAATAAAGTTTGGGCCAAAAATGTCCCGGTCCTCATCCTGGCGGTAGCCAGGCCGAACCCGGAGCGGCCCGGCTCGGAAGCCTACGCCTATTACGACCTGGGCCAATCGGTCGCCCACATGAGTATCCAGGCCGAAGCGGTTGGTCTCCAGGTCCACCAGATGGGCGGCTTCGACCGCGACCAGGTCCGCGAGCTTTTTGAAATTCCTGAATCATTCAAGCCGCTTACAGTTATCGCCATTGGTTATTCAGGCCGGGTGGAAGACCTGCCGGAACCGCTTCAAGAACGCGAGGTGCAAACCCGCACCCGCAAGCCATTAAGCGAGTTCGTCTTTGGCGGCCACTGGGACTTACCTATCGAACCCACTGCCGAGGAACTACTCCTGGCCGGTTCCCCCGACGGCAAGTAAGATTGCCCCGCAAAAACTCTAAACTTGAGGTATCCCGGCCGGTATCATTCCGGCAAAACGCGCTGCACCACCGCTTTGAGGGTGTGAATGCTCACCGGCTTGGATACTATTTCGGTGACTGCCGAATTAGGTGAGACTTCGCCAATATCCCCACACAATGCTATCACAGGGGGCGGGTCGGGCAAGCCCGCAATATTTGAAATCAGCTCGTTCCCACTCATAACCGGCATATTTATATCTGTAATCACCAGGTCATACTTCGCCTTTTTTAACAGGTTTAACCCTTCAAGCCCGTTTGCTGCTTGAGTTACCTGGTAACCGATTATCTCAAGAAAAGTCGTCAGGACACTCCTGACATTTGCTTCATCCTCGGCAAATAAAATTGTTAAACTCAACCCCAAATCCTCACTACTTGCACATTTGACCTTGAAAGGGTTATATTCAGTTTCCCTGGACACCTTGCATAGCGTACAACAGCGTTGTTAATAATTTATACCATGCATCCTAGCATGAAAATCCAAACAGTAAAGGGGCATGTGAGGTGGTATATTATTGCGTGGAAATTATAGCAACTATTTATCTATCCGGGTAAACAAATAGAAAAATTGGAGGCTTTAAATGCGTTCGAATTCGGTAGGTTTTGGCATTATCGGCTGTGGAGTAATCGCCCCGACACATGGGGACGCGATAACTGATGCCCCTAACGCTCACCTGGTGGCGGTCTGCGATATTGACCCGGTGCGCGCTCAGAAAATCGGCGAACGCTACGATGTGCCTTTCTATACCGACCAGGCCGCTTTCCTGGCTCACCCCGGCCTGGACGTGGTTAACATCCTGCTGCCCAGCGGTTTTCACTCGACGGTTGGTGCGGCGGTGGCTGCCGCCGGAAAACACGTCCTGGTCGAAAAACCGATTGATGTCAGCCGGGAAGCGGCCCTGAAATTGATTGAAGCCTGCGAAGCAGCCGGGGTAAAGCTGGGAGTAATCAGCCAGCACCGGTTCGCGCCCGACATCGTAAAGGTGAAAAAGGCGATTGACGCGGGTGAATTTGGCCCGATGGTCCTGGGCGAGGCCAGCACCAAGTGGTACCGCTCCCAGCAGTATTACGATAGCGGGGAATGGCGCGGCACCAAAGCTCTCGATGGCGGGGGCGCGCTCATGAACCAGGGTGTCCATTATATTGACCTGCTCCAATGGCTCCTTGGTCCGGTCGAAGCTATCACCGCCGAGGTCAGGACGGTCACCCACAAAATCGAGGTGGAGGACCTGGCGATTGCCATCCTGCGGTTCGCCAACGGCGCGCTCGGCTCGATTACCGGCAGCACGGCGGTATTTCCCGGTTTGCCCGAAACACTGGCGATTCACGGCGAAGACGCCACCGCCCTTATCGAAAAGGATGTCCTGAAAGGCTATTACAGCAAGGCCGAGTTGGGCGAGATTCCCAGCTACGGCATCAGCCAGAAAGTCGGGGAAATGCAGGCCGGTCAAAAACCCTCTGACCCACTACCTACTCCCCATGCCCTGCATACGGCCCAGATTATTGATTTTGCCGAAGCTGTTTTAGAAGACCGCGCCCCCGCGATTACCGGGCGCGACGCCCTACGGCCCCTCGAAATCATCCTGGCAATCTATCGTTCGGCGGCAGAAAACCGCGAGGTCCGGCTCGATGAATTTCGCTAAGCTTTTTTAAATCCAGGCAGGGTGGGTCGAAATAAGAATCGTTCAACCCTGCCCGAATGCGCACGTAGCAAGCTCAAATCGTGTAAAATAGGGTGGATATTTATTCTTATGCCACATTTTTAATCACAAACTAAAAACAATGAGGTTGCGATGAGCTACTTTTTAGGGATTGACCTGGGCACTACCGGCGCGAGAGCGATTGTCGTGGATGGCGCGGACGGACGAGTGGTAGCCGGGGCGACCAGTGAATATCCGCTCGATGCGCCACGTCCGCTCTGGGCCGAACAAAACCCGGAGGATTGGTGGGAAGGGGCCGTCAAGGCGGTCCGGGGCGCGCTACAACAGGCCCGCCAGGAAATCGGACCCGCCTTCGAGGTGGCCTCTATCGGTCTTTCGGGCCAGATGCACGGCGTGGTCCTGCTAGACGAGAACGGGGCAGTAACTGGGCCGTCCCTCATCTGGGCCGATGGCCGCACCCAGGCTCAATGCGATTACATTACCGAAACAGTCGGGGCGGAACGCCTTATCGAACTGACCGCCAACCCGGCCCTGGTCGGCTTTAGCGCACCTAAACTGCTCTGGATTCGCCAGTATCGGCCCGAACAGTGGAGCCGCGCCCGCAAGTTTCTTTTGCCCAAAGATTTTATCCGTTATCGCCTGACCGGCGAGTATGCCAGCGAGGTCTCAGACGCCAGCGGCACTTTGCTGTTCGATGTCGCAAACCGGCGCTGGTCGGCGGAAATGCTCCGCTTGCTCGAACTTGACCCCGACCTGTTACCGGCGGTCTACGAATCGCAGGAAATCAGCGGGCGGGTCCACGCCCAGGCTGCCGATGAACTCGGGCTAGCCGCCGGGACACCGGTAGTGGGCGGCGGGGGCGACCAGGCTGCCGGGGCGGTCGGTAACGGAGTCGTACGGCCCGGCCTGGTCAGCAGCACGATTGGCTCAAGCGGGGTCGTTTTCGCCTACGCCGAAGCCCCGGCCCGCGATAAGGGCGGGCGAGTCCACACTTTCTGCCACGCCGTCCCAGGTGCCTGGCACGTCATGGGCGTGACCCAGGGGGCCGGGTTGTCCTTTCGCTGGTTCCGGGATGAAGTGGCCGGGCCACTGGAAATAGAAGCCGCCCAGGCCAGCGGGAAAGATATTTACGCGGTCCTGACCGAAACGGCGGCCACCGCCCCGGCGGGTAGCGAAGGTTTAATCTTCCTGCCCTACCTGATGGGCGAACGCACCCCTATTCTTGACCCCCAGGCGCGTGGGGTCTGGTTCGGCCTGACCGCCGCCCATCATCGCGCCCACCTGACCCGCTCGGTCCTAGAAGGTGTTTCGTACAGCCTGAAAGACTCGCTCGAAATCCTCCTGGAAATGGGCGTGAGCGTGGCCGAAATCCGGGCCAGTGGCGGGGGCGGGAAAAGCCCGCTCTGGCGGCAAATCCAGGCCGATACCTTCAACCGGGAAGTCGTGACCGTCAACGCCAGCGAAGGCCCGGCTTACGGGGCAGCCCTGCTGGCCGGGGTCGGGGCTGGGTTCTGGCCGTCGGTCGCCGCCGCCTGTGAAGCCACAATCAAAGTGACTACCTCGACCCAACCGGACCCGCAGGCCGCCGAGGTCTACGCCCGCTACTACCCGATTTACAACGAGCTTTACGCCCGTCTCAAAACGCTTTACCCGAAACTGGGTTAAGGCCCGCGAAGCTTCACCTCACCATTTGGGTGGGTGAAGCTTTTTATTTTCATAAATTTCCCCAATTCGAAAAAAAATTGAGTGTGCGCCTGGTCACAGGCCGGTATAAACCGGTACTGACCGGAACATGAACAGCATGTTGCGCTGGTAGGATGATAGTAAGCTTTTCAATCGGCAGAAACCAGACAAGGTTTCTAAAAGAAAAGTGACAATACTAGAATATCTTTACCAACAACCCTACTTCAACATCGGGGCTTTGACCTGGTTCCGCAATCGCCAGGGCAGGCTGTCAACGCAAGCAGCCTGCTTGGTCAGAGCCCTGACCCATAAATTTTTTCAAACCTCAAGAAGTTCGTTAGGAATTAAATAATAGGAGCAAAGTAAATGTTACGACCCATGTATCCAGCCGTATTCAGGCGGCTCAGACTCAAACTGCTGTTACCGGCCCTGGCCGGGATGGCAATTCTTTTACCGGCCCTTGCCCTGGTCGCTCGCGCCGCCGACCCCGATTTTGGTGGGGTCACCGCTTTCCAGAACCGCTGGCTGGAACAGGACCATCTCGTCGGTACGCCCGGTGTTAACCGGCCCTATACCTGGGGCCCGAACGTGCCGGGAGCGCCAACCACCCTGACCGAGAGTTACGCCGATAGTCCGGGCGGTACCCGGCGTGTCCTTTATCTCGACAAAGCCCGCATGGAAATAAACAACCCGAATAACGGGTTTGTCACGACCGGGCTGGCTGTAAAAGAACTGGTCAGCGGGATGCGCCAGGACGGTGATAACGTTTTTACCCCGCTGTCCCCTTCCCAGACCCAGGTAGCCGGAGACCCGGTCGCATCTAACCCGAATACCCCGGTCTACGCCTCCTTCAAGAATCTTGTTACACTTGGTAACGCCGATGGTAATTCCAAACCGAACGCGGTCGGCCAGTTGATTAACCAGGCCGTTTCAAAGGATGGTTCGGTTTCGACGATTACCCCGCCGGAAAATATCACTATTGGCGCTTACCAGTCGCAGACCGGACACAACATCGCTGCCCCTTTTGAAAACTTCAAAAACCAGGTCGGCCCTGTTACCAACCCCGGTAACGGCGCGACCGTCAACAACCAGCCGATTTATACGGTTGACCCGACCAGTAACGTGTTCGGCCTGGCTATCAGCGAACCTTACTGGGCCGCGACCAAAATCGCCGGGGTGGACCGCCTGGTGCTGGTCCAGTTGTTCGAGCGGCGCGTCCTGACCTACAACCCGGCCCTGCCCAACAACAAGGTCGAAATGGGCAACCTGGGGCAGCACTACTACCAGTGGCGCTATGTCGAATCGGGCACCGGCCCCGGCACGGTGAGCGGTTTTCAGGGCACCTGGAAGACCAATATCGCCATCGTGACCCTGAACGTGAACGGCAACAATGTCACCGGCAGTTTCAAAGAGTATGCCGACACCAATACTTACGCCCTGAAAGGCACCCTCTCCGGCAACGTCCTGAGCGGCTACTATAACAACAACCCGGCCAACGTTTTCAAGTTCCAGTTGACTAACGGGGGCCAGGGCTTCACAGGCACCTGGAACAACACCGAGCAGTGGTGTGGTGTCCGCAGCGGACCTTTACCGGCCGGGTGTGGTTGGAGCGGCACCTGGGGCACTAACTTTAGCACCCTGACCCTGACCCAGGACGCCGATAAAGTTTCCGGCAGCTATCGCGATTACAACGCTTCACTCGATGTACCCGTCAACGCCAATGTCAACGGCATCTACGGGCGGCCCTTCCTGGACGGCACTTACGGCCCCCTGGCCTCCAACACTCTGCACCTCGAAATGTACGGGAATGGCAGCAGTTTCGGCGGCAGTTACCGGACCGCTTACCAGTGGTGCGGGGTGCGGAGCGGGTCCGCCTTACCGGAAGGCTGCGGCTGGAGCGGTAAATGGAACGTCAACTTCCAGGGTTTGACCAAGACTATCCACCTGACTCAGACAGGCGGCAGCGTGACCGGCACCCAGGATGGCTCAAGCGGTACGACGATATTCGGTACCCTCTCCGACCGCTATTACCTGAAAGGCAGTTATTTCAACCTGGTGTTCCAGTGGTATATGGTCAGTTCGGGCAACACCCAGCAGCAGTTTGACGGTAAATACATCCTCACCGGCACGAACCAGGGCATGTGCGGCTGGCGTGACGATGCGGTCCAACCTTCGCCCTGCTACCGGGCCTAACGGTAGCGGGCCGATAACGGGTCGGGCTGACGCAGATGGGCGTCAGCCCCCGGCCTTCCCGGTCACTATGAAAAATAAAAGTAAAAGCGAAATACTAAAAGAAAAACTGGAAGAAAATCAAAGGTAAATGAAATGAAAAAGTCAAAGTTAGTTTTACCGGCGCTCGTTTTGAGCCTGGTAACGGCCCTTCTCTTAAGCGCCTGCGGGGATACTCCTTCGGCCCAGGGAACAACCAAAGGCGGAGCGACTTCCGGTGTCGGCGCGGTTATTCCGGGCCTGGATGGAAATAAGGGCACACCCGGCAGTGGCGGCACTAAAAATGGCGGCAGCGGCAGTTCCGCCGCGACCGGGTCCGGTAGAAACGTGGACGGCTGCACCCTCGTTACCACGGAGGACGTAGCGCCTTATATCAAAGATAAATTTACCACGGAAAAAAGCGGCGGCGATTGCACCTATACCTCCGAAGGCCTCCCTCCAACCGTATTGTTAGTCTCGGCGGAAAAAGGCGACGCCGAAGATTTCCAGATCCGCAAAAAGGTCTTCACCGGCCTGGGCACCGGCTTTGCGGAGGCTACCGAAGGACCGCTTGCCGGGGCCGGGGATATTGTCGGCATCAGCGCGAACGTCCAGGACTTGCCGGGCCTCGGCGATGAAGCTTTCTGGACGGGCGGGTTCCTGGTCTTTCGCAAGAACGATAATATCGTGATGCTAACCTTTATTGCCAGTTTTGGCCTCGAACAACCGAAGTTGGACGTTCTAAAAGACCTTTCGCAGAAAGCCCTGGCCCGCCTCTAGGATTTACTATCATCCCTCACAGTGCACAACTACCAGCGTAAATCACGCTCAAAGACCCGGTTGGTAAGGCCGGGTCTTTTTTGTGTGTTAGGTATCGAGGACAGGGTTAGGCTGCCAGTTTATTGACCCCGGTACAGGTCATTTTGTTGCCGGTCCCGGTAGTTTTGAGGGTAATCTGGCGGAAGTTTATCCCGCTGATGGTATTCCCGCCGCTCAATTCCAGGGTAGACTGCCCGTTGTTGCCATAAATGGTGAGTTTTGGCGTGGCGGTACAGGTACCGGCCAGGCCCGCCCCGTAGGGCACCTGGGGCAGGTTACCACTGGCCGTCACCCCCGAAAACTGGACCGACGAGTCAAACGAGATGGTCTGGCCGGGCCTGGCGTTCTTCAGGGCAAATGAGAGCGTCCCGAAGGTAGTTCCCTGGCCGCTATCGCTCCCACTGGTAACGACCAGCGAATGAACGATACTGCCGACCAGCAAGGTGCCGTTATCGCCGACTGCCAGGCAGTACGACACCGAGTTACACTGCACCCCGCGCAGGGCGTTGTGAGTCCCCGAAGCGTGCTGGTTCCAGGTCGTGCCGCCGTCGCGGGTGGTGTAGATGGCCCCGTTAGTACCGGTGGTAACGCAGTCGGTAGAAGTAGGGCAATTGATGTCGTAAAGGGCACTGGTAAAACCGGTCGCCTTGAAGGTCCAGTTCGCCCCACCGTTTTTGGTATACAGCACGCCCCCGTTATTGGTGGCGGCGTAACAGGTGTTGTTATCGGGGCAACTGATGTTGTTCAGTGAATAGCTGCCGCCCAGGGCCCGGCTGCTCCAGGTGCCGCCACTTAGATAGGCAAAGTTGGTATTGTACCCGACCGCGAAACAGACGCCGCTGCTGGGACAACTGATACCGGTCAGGTCGAAGTTTACCACCTTGGTCTGGGCTACCCAACTACTGCCGTTATAGCCCAAAATATTCCCGCCACTACCGGCCCCGAAACAGACTGTGCCGGAGGGACAACTGATGCTGTTCAGACCGATACCGCCAAGCGACTGGGTCGCCCAGCTAGACCCGCCGTTGTGGGTCACGTAAATGCTGCTCGAACTGGCAACCGGCGCGAAACAGTCCGAGGTGGTGGGGCAACTGAGGTCTACCAGGCTCGGCGCTGAGAGAGTGGACCAGTTGGAGGCATCCTTGGTAAAGAGCGCCACCGTGGTCCCGGCCACAAAACAGTTGGTCGAACTCGGACAGGCGGCGGCGTTTAAGGCCCAACGTGGGCCCTGTGAAGGCCCTTTCCAGCCCAGATTGGCATCGTTCGAGTAGAAGCTGTTCAGCGAGTCGCCGACCCCGACGCAGAAACTGGTGGAAGCGCAGGCGATAGCGTTAAAGTCCTGGGTAATTGCCGCCCCGTTGGGTTTGCGGAACTGGGTAATCCAGTTTTTACCGCCATCCAGGGTGGTTACGAGGGTTCCGCCGTTACCGGCCGCCTGGCAGATTGTCGTACTGGGACAGGCAATGTCGTTAAGGTCGGCGGAAACTACCCCCGAGGGTGAGTTTAAGAGGTTCCAGGTCGTACCGCCATCGGTGGTGCCGATAATATAGCCAACATTCTCGCCGGTAGCGAAGCAGGTATTGGTGTCAGGACAACTGATGCTGCTCAGGTTGACCCCGGTGCTATTGTACTGGGAAGTCCAGGTAGTATTACCCCCTTTAAGGATAATCCCGTTGGCCCCGACCGCGTAACAGGTGTTGAGTTGGGGGCAGCTAATCGAGTTCAGGGTCACGTCTTCGGCGGAACCGGAAGCCGGGGAATAGACCGAGGTATAGCTCTGGCCGCCATCGGTTGACTTGAAAATCCGGGCCGTGATGCCAATCCCGGCAGTAGCGTAACAGGTGGGCGTTCCGCCGTTGGGCAGACAGGACAGCCCGTACAGGTTGGCGCTGGACGACAGGCGTGTGCCTTCGGACCAGGCCCCGCTGGACTTATAATAGACGTAACCTTCGTAGCCGACCGCCGCACAGTTATTGGTATCGGCGCAACTTATCGTCAAAATATCTTTGCGGGAGGTGTAAGTCTTATCGGCGGTCCAATCCACCCCACCGTTCGAGCTGGAATAAAAGGTCAGCCCGGCTACGGCGACACAGTTGGTAGTGCTGGGACAGGCAACACCCGTAAAGTTGAAACTGCTGGTCTGGGTGTGGGCGGTCCAGGTGGAAAGGTTGGTTTTGCGGGTCAACAGAGTACCGTTATCGCCGCCGACATAGCAGTTAGTGGTGCTGGTGCAGGCGACCGCCCGCATAGTCGGGCCGTAGGTTTCCTGGGCCTGCCAGGTGACCCCACCATTCGAAGTGGTAAAGATGGAGGTGCCACTGCCGCCCCCGACCGCTATACAGTTGTTAACATCGAGGCAGTTTATACCGTAAAGCGAACTGGTAAGGCCGGTCCCGGTAATCGGGGCCCAGTTGGTGCCGTTGGTGGTCTTTACCAGGGCGCCATTCGCGCCGACCGCGTAGCAGTTGAAGGTATCAAGACAGCTAACGGAGTTCAGGTCCGAAGTGTTGGACGGGCTGATACTCTGGGAACTCCAGCTCCCCCCGGCGTTAGCGGTAAATTTGATGGTCCCGGCGCTGCCCACCGCCCAACAGATTCCTGACGTGGGACATTTGATACCGTAAAAATCGCCGGTCTGGACCGCCACGTTCCAGGTGGTGCCTCGGTTGGCAGTAGCAAGTAAGGCCCTGGCCCCCGAAACATAACAGGCGTTGGCGGAGGGGCAGCTAACGCTGTAGAGGGTCTGGGTGATACCGTTGAAAAAGCGGCGGTTCCAGGAGGTGCCCCCGTTGGTAGTGACGGCAATCGTGCTGTTCTCGCCGACGGTCATACAGGTGCTGGCGTCGAAACAGCTAATGCCGCGCAGGTTTTCGGTAGTGGTGGGGTTCTGGCTGGTCCAGGTCGTGCCACCATCGGTGGTTTTCAGGACGGTCCCGGCGTTACCCGCCGCGTAACAGGTCGTGGCGGTAGGACAACTCAAGCCGTTAATGACGTTGCCCTGGGGCTGGTTATTTTGCCAGTACCACGTGCCGTCGCCGGTGGTTAGTAGACCGGCAGGCGGAGTCAGGGCCTGGGGGGCAGAGTTAGGGCTGGCGTTCGTGACCCCGGTCGGCGTCCAGGCGCTTGTAACCAGGGCAAAGACCAGCAGACCCAGCAGCGCGGCGGAAGACCAACGCCGGTCCGGTTTGAAATTGTTGAATACTGTTTTATTTAATACTTGAAGCATTATAAATAAACCCTCTTTTTACTATGCGAGACCGGGTTGACTTTCACGGGCGCGGTAAAACGCCTGGTAGCTATGGTGCAACAGGAAGAAATAAAGCCGGTAAAGCCAAAGCTTTTAACGAAGGCCGATAAGCTTCGTTAAAAATATTGCCAGCCCTGCTAACGCCATTCGAAGGGGCTTGCCCAATTTAACCGTCCAACGGGGCCACCCAACGACAGGGTTATGCCTGACCACGTAAAATCGACCAGGCTAAAACCCAAAATCCTGCTTAACCAGCAGGACTTTCTAAAACCAATTCCTGTTTAGAACTGGCCCTCGTATTCGTTTATCTTTTTGTGGGCGGCTACGACCAGGCGGTGCTGACCTTCGTATTCGTTGACTTTAGCAACCAGGCGATGCTGGCCTTCATATTCATTTACTTTGCGGGCTTCGCTGTTTGTGGGGGTGCTGTTTGAGCCGGTAGCAACGGTGAGGGCCGCCAGGAGCGCAAGACTACCAAGCGCGCCCAGGGCTAGTTTCCCTTTAGCCAATTTCACTTTATTAACCTTTCTAAATAACAAATTTTTAAATAAAGAACTTTTTTATAATTTATTGGCGCGTTTCGCGTTTAATACATGGAGACGAAACGCAGTCTCACTATAAAGAATTCGGTGAAATCTGACTGTAACAATTTTCATCCTCAAAGTGTAACGAGCGTCACAGTAATTCGACTTTTTATATTTTATATAGTATAATCAGCTAACCATATTTTTTACAAGAAAGAAAGATTGTTTGAGGGCTGGGAATAAGCAAATTTACGAATTTTAGAAAAACCTCTTGACAGGTAAAAAAAGAAGTGATATAGTACATACATCTAAGCAAGCGATAAGCTTGGAAAGATAAAAGGCCCAACGGGCCTGATGTGAAAACAAGATTTATTTTTAACAACCGCTAAAATGGCGGCAAGGAAAGAAAGCACAAGACGATGTTAATGTTAGGCTTAGCACAACCGCATACGGCGCAAAGAACGGGCCGCCAAGCCCTGGCGTTCTCGCTCGTCGCTATGCCTGCCTGCCTGGTCGTCTCCTTGCCGCAAGCTATAGATTATGCGCAGGAAGCCAGTAAACAGACCTGGCAAGCCGAGACCCGGCATAATTTTGGTCGCCTGACCGGTAATTATAGCGGTTGTGAAGATAGTAGGATTATTAGTTCCTCCAGTGAGTCGCTCGCGAGCGCTTTCCCCAAACGAGATAGGATGGGGTAGGCTCGTAGCAGCAAAACCCGTGCAAGCGGCTCGCCAGGACAAGGTGAGCCGCTTTTCTTTTACCCGCCGGGTTCGCCAGAAATAAAACCACAAAACAAAATAGAAAATTTAAAGTCGAATGCGCTGGTGGTGTAATGGCAGCACCCCTGACCTCCACTCAGACGGTAGCGGTTCAAGTCCGCTCCGGCGCTTCTTTGGGCTGCTAGTTTAACGGGAAAACAGTCGGTTTGCACCCAACAGTTCAGGGTTCAATTCCCTGGCGGTCCATCAGATGCACGTTGAATGTTTAACGTTAAACGAAACAACGTGAAAATCTTTCTTATTTCGGGCTGTAGGCGTATTTGCAACAAGTCCCCAATTTTTGACAGCTTTTTTCTCAGGTTCAACGCGCCCTTTATGAGTTAGCGTTGTTTCGTTCAACGAAATTTTCGCCGGGTTAGCTCAGTTGGTAGAGCAACCGCCTTGTAAGCGGAAGGTCAGAGGTTCAAACCCTTCTACCTGGCATTTATTAAATGCGCCCAGAATCCAGGGGCGCACCAAAATAGGCACATAGTTAAGCTGGTAAAGCGCCTCCCTCATAAAGAGGTCAATCGGTAGTTCGAGTCTACCTGTGCCTATCAAGAAATTTTGGATGTGTGGCAGAGCGGCAAATGCACCTGATTGTAAATCAGAGGAGTTGTACTCTACGTAGGTTCGAGTCCTACCGCATCCATTGGTCAAAAAGGAGACTTTTTGGCTTAAATGAAGATTACCTCTTGCGAAAGGGGGATGTCACTGAATTCAACTAGACCTGTCAAGGGTTTAGGAGGTGGGTTGGGTATAGGCTTCAATGACCTGGCTGGCAATTCCCGCCGGTCAGGTCAACGGGCCTGGGCTTTCCCTGAATAAATAAAAATTGCTCGTGTCGGTTACCGGTTAGGCCACCTGTCTTTCAAACTGGAAAAACGAGTTCGACTCTCGTCGCGAGCATCAAACGTCCCCGCATCATTTAGTGGCAGGATGCCTGTCTGTCGAGCAGGGTGCCGGAGTTCGATTCTCCGTGTGGGGGCCATTTTGAAAACAAACATTCAGGCTTCGTTCAACCGGTAGGACGCTGGTCTCTGAAATCTGAAATCCTGGTTCAAATCCAGGGGCCTGAACCAAAATCAAATACTCGGGTATCTTCTAACGGTAGTGATAATGCGCTTTGAACGCGGAGATTGAGGTTCGAATCCTTGTACCCGAATTTTTCAAGACAGGGCGTCGCGTAGCGGCCAGCGCCCCCGGCCTGGGACCGGGTAGCAGGGGTTCGAGTCCTCTCGCCTTGATTAAGATGGTGTCCATAGTTTAGTGGCAAAACACCAGGTTGTGACCCTGGAGAGACGAGTTCAATTCTCGTGGGATACCCTTTTGTCGAAGAAGCTCAGGTGGGAGAGCGTCCGGTTGAAGCCCGGAAGGATGCCGGTTCGACGCCAGCCTTCGACACCATCTACGCGGTAGTGGCCCAGTGGTACGGCACCTTGTCGCCAGCGAGGACTCCGCCGGTTCGATTCCGGCTTACCGCACTTGTTTCAACTTATCGGCCTCTAGCACAACGGTTAGTGCCCCAGCCTTATAAGCTGGCGATGTTGGTTCGACTCCAGCGAGGCCGATGCGGGGGCAGAATTTTCTCCCTGCCCGGCCTCTAGCATAGTGGGAGTGCGCCAGTCTGATACGCTGGCGAGGTTGGTTCGATTCCAACGGGGCCGATTCCGAGTTGAGAGCGGGGCAACACCCTGGCCCGAAACCGGGTGAGGTGGGTCCAATTCCGATGGGAAAAATTACGAGGGCGTGTAGCTCAGCGGAGCAGAGCAGATGAGTGCGAACCATCAGGTCGCCGGTTCGAATCCGGCTGCGCCCTCCATCTTCATAGTTTTACGGGTGCGCCTGGCGCAATTGGGAGCGCAAGTGACTCTTAATCACTGGGTTACAGGTTCGAGCCCTGTGGCGCACATCTTTTACAAAACAAACCTGGGTTTTGGGCCTGTAGTTCAAAGGAAAGAATCCTCCGTGCCGGAAACGGACGGAGGGGGTTGTGGGTTCAAGTCCCGCCAGGTCCATTCTTAGCAATTTTTGGGTCTGTGGCGCAATGGACAGCGTGACACGTTTCGAGCGTGAGGGTTGCGGGTTCGAGTCCTGCCAGACCTGTTCAGCCAAACATGCTAACAAAGGTGATTTGGCTTCGGCTAAAAAATAAGGTTGTGGTGTAACGGTAGCATACCAGTCTCCAAAACTGCCGGTCAGGGTTCAAATCCCTGCGACCTTGCCATAATGGGCGATACGCGAATTGGAAAGCGAGCTATCTCGAAAATAGCCACCCTTACGGGGTTGAGGGTTCGAGTCCCTTGTCGCCCTCCATAAAACGGGCCGGTGTCAGAGCGGTTAATGTGCCTGTGTGCTAAACAGGTGTGGCCGAAAGGCCACCGGGGGTTCGAATCCCTCCCGGTCCGCCTCGCTCCTTAACAATTGAATTTATTTCTAATCCAATTTGGGTCTGTAGCTCAGAGGAAAGAGCAGTAGTCTTCTAAACTAGGGGCGTGGGTTCGAATCCCGCCAGACCCTTTGAGCTTTTTGAAGGCCGGTTCCAGCGTAAAACCTCCCGGTCGTCCGAATAACGGCCCGCCAGGTCGTTAGGGGCAATACCACAACTTCCGGTCTGTAAAAGTTCAAGCGTTTCGCTAAAGGTTGGTTCCAGCAAACAATCATGGGTTTAACCCGGAACGGTTGCCGGAGCAATCCGGTCCAACCACCGGGCCATAAAAAAACCAACCTGGCCGAAACAAAAAGATGCGTCGAAGGAAGCAGGTTCGAACCCTGCGAAATGGTTTCCAAAGCCCGGTTACAGCACGCTATAGGTTCGAATCCTAAGTGTCCGAAACGGACGCATATGGCAAGGGCTGCAAGGCCTACCGGTCTGCAAAACCAAACAAAAAACCGGCCCGGCGCGAGGCGAGAAGAATCCCAACAGCCAAACCCCAAAATTTTCGCTGAAATCGAAAACAAGATGGGATTCTGTGCTTCAAAACGAGCCAAACGGCTAAAGACTCCACCCAGCAAATAAACTGGCAACCTTCGACGGGCAGACGGAGTCTGTGTCAAACAGAAATTGTAACTAAAGGTTCCTTACAGCAAACAAAAACTCACCTGTTAAGTGATTCGCCTCGTGGCGATTGATGAATCGTCAGGGGGTGATTAAAAAGGAACCTGTGATACACAACCGGTGTGCGAATAGTGGCACCCTATCCGGTTGGAAAAACGAGGTGTGAAAGAATGAGCTTGAAGAACAAGGTATCGAAGTTAATCACTGTAATGCAGAAGAACCCCATCGGGTTCACCGAAAACGGCGCTTTTACCAACAAGACAACCAGCGACGCCGTAACCGATCTGTTTTTTGTGGCCGGGGCTACCCGCAGCCGCACCGAGGACCAGATTCTCGACCAGGTAAAGTTGGCATGGGCTGCCAACCCTGAACTGACCGCAAAATTGTTGTTCTGGGCCCGCGATGTCTTGCAGGGAGCCGGAGAGCGCCGCTTCTTCCGTATCGCCCTGAAAGGCCTGGCCCAGGAACACGCCGAAAAGTTGGCCCCGGTTGTCAAGCTGGTACCGGAATACGGACGCTGGGACGACCTCTTAAGCCTGTTCGGTACTCCCCTGGAAGATACGGCCCTGGCCGCTATCCGGGACGGCCTGGAAGCAAAGAACGGTCTCGCCGGTAAGTGGTTACCACGCCAGGGCACGGAGGCGGTAAAGATTCGCAAGGCCCTCGGCCTGAAGGAGCCAAAGGCTTTCCGCCGCTTGCTGGTAGATTTGTCGAAGACGGTCGAGCAGCAGATGAGCGCGAACAAGTGGGAGGAAGTGAATTACAGCCACATGCCTTCGATTGCCGCTAAGAAGTACCGCAAGGCCTTCTTGAAGCACGATGAAGCCCGCTACAAGGAATACATCCTGGATATTGCAACCCGCCCGGACAGCGGCGCGAAGATTAACGCGAAGGCCATCTTCCCGCACGACGTGGTTAAGGCGGCGTTGCAAGACAAGAACAGCGCCGACGAAATCAAGCTGCTGGACGCCCAGTGGAAGGCTTTGCCGGACTTCCTGGCCGGGGCAGGTGGTCAGGGTCGCCGCATCTTGCCGGTGGTGGACGTATCGGGTTCGATGTACCTGGCCCTTTCGCCCCGCCCAATCGAAGTTAGCGTATCGCTCGGTATCTACGTGGCCGAACGCAACGTTGGACCTTTCAAGGACCACTTCGTAACCTTTTCGGGTAAGCCAGAACTGGTTAAGCTGGAAGGTGCGAACATCCGGGAAAAGGTCGCGATGTTGAGCAAGGCCGACTGGGGTATGAACACCGACCTGAACAAGGTCTTCAAGCTGATTTTGCGCCAGGCTACCACCTACAATATCCCGGCAGAAGAAATGCCGGAGATTGTGCTGGTGATGTCGGATATGGAATTTGACGCGGCGAGTGGAGGCAAGACCCCATTCGAAGAAATCCAGGCCGACTACAAGCAGGCCGGGTACGCGATGCCAAAGGTAGTTTTCTGGAACCTGGCTGCCCGCAGCAAGGCCGGTAACTACCCGGTTATCAAGACCGAGCCGCACACCGCGCTTATCAGCGGCTTTAGCCCATCCATCCTCAAGCCGGTACTGGCGGGAGAAATCCCAAGCCCTTATGGCGTGATGCTGGAAGTGCTGAACGCGGAGCGCTACAGCCAGGTAAAGCTGGCCTAGACCTTAAGGAACCGTGAAACAGGCCAAAAGCTTGCCTCACGGTTCCGAAAACTAAAAACTAAATACTTTTTTAACATTGGGATGTGGCCGACTGGTAAGGTACCTGTCTGTTAAACAGGGTGATGTTGGTTCAAATCCAACCGTCCCAGCCTTGGAAATCAGTAGTCAATAGCCAGAGTTCTTACTGACTACTGACCTCTGGCTACTTTTAACACGTGAGCGTGGCCGACTGGTGAGGTACCGGCCTTTTAAGCCGGGCTAGGTGGGTTCGATTCCGCACCGCTCACATCTAAAAATCTTTGAGAAAGGTGGTCCGCAGATAAATGCCATGAGTGTTCAGCGCAACAGCCGAGTACTATTACTAAACGCAACCTTTGAACCGCTTTGCTTTGTTTCTCTTAACCGTGCTATCGTACTGGTCCTCAAGAATAAAGCCGAAATCATCGAGCAGGCCGGGGGATTGGATGCACGCCCAACCGTCCGGGCCGAAAAGACTTCGCTGCCTTTTCCCTCAGTCATCCGGCTGGTAAGTTACGTCCGTCTGCCTTACCGCGCCCATATCCCGTTAACTCGCCGGAGCTTGCTGGCCCGTGATAACCACACCTGCCAGTATTGCGGGAATACCGACCGCAACCTGACACTCGACCACGTGGTGCCGCGCTCGCGCGGGGGCCGCACCGAATGGACCAATATCGTGGCGGCTTGCGGACCCTGCAACCGGAAGAAAGGTAACAAGCTTTCGGCTGAAGCCCACATGTGGCCGCGCAATACGCCGACTCGGCCCGCTTTCTCGTCTATCGTGCTACTGGGTCAGGCCCGCGACAACGCCGTCTGGCAGCGCTATATCCTTCAGACAACCCCGGCGGCAGCCTAGGGGCCTGACCTCTACACCGAATAACAACCAAAGTTTAGCCCAAAAGACCACCTGGAATCCTTCCTTCCGGTGGTCTTTTATTTTGTTTTATTACTTACTCGGAAACCTCTACCGTTGGGGCAGGTTTGGCAACATAGGGCAAACCATCTTCGTCCCAGTCGAGCGGCTGGACCCAGGCCCGGCGGTCGCCCCACCCACTTTCGGGCGCGCCCTTGGCATGATAGGCAATCCAATCGGAGCCATCCGGCCCTTTGAAGAACGAGTTGTGACCAGGGCCGTAGACGCTCACTTCCGGGTCGGCCACCAGGATAGGCTGCGGCTTTTTAGTCCAGTTGGCCCGGTCGAGCAGGTTGGCCGTGGCGTCAATATAGAGCAGACCGAGACAATATTTCTGGTCCCAGCTTTCGTTGGCGGAATAGACCAGGCAGATTTTGCCGTCGCGCTGGATGACGCTCGGTCCTTCCTCAAGCCAGGCTTCCCAGGGCTGGTCCGGCTCGGAAATCAGGACGCGCGGCCCGCTCAAAGCCAGCGGCGAGGACATCGGGGCGATATACAGGTTCTGGACCCCGTTGACCTTACCCGGCCAGCCCGACCAGACCATATAGAGCTGGCCGTCGTGGTCGTTGCGGAAAATGGTCGCGTCAATCCCCCAGAAATCGTCGTCCTGCCACTGGATTTTGACCGGCGCTTTATAGCTACCAAGTGGGTCATCCGTTTCGGCCTCAAGCACATAAACCCGGTGGTTATCGTTATTGCCATCATCGGCGCAAGTCACGATATACCATTTCCCATCGATAAAATGGAGTTCGGGGGCCCAGACTTCTTTCGACAGGGGTCCGGTCGCGGGCGGCTGCCAGACCAACTTTTTATCCGGTGTGGTATCGAGCCCGGCCAGGGTCGGGGAGCGCCAGACCCACAGACCGGTGCCACCCCGGCTCAGACAGAAATAATAAAAACCGCCTTCCCTGATAATATAGGGGTCGGGTGAAAAGGGGACCGATTGGATTAAGGGGTTAGTTATTGTTTGCGCCATTGCGATGCTCCTATCGGGTAACTTGTGATTTTTTACAAAAGGCTTTTAATGTAACTACACCTCAGTTAGAACATTATAGCATTCAGGTTTGCGAAGTGACCACAACTGACATATAATAGCGGTATCCCCATTGTTGAGGAATGTGCTGCTCGGATAAATGACTGGAGAATATAACAAAAATGGCCCTCGCTTCTACAGCTTTTGACTATGCCTTTCGTTTACGTCGCGTCCGTGAAATAATGGCCGAGCGCGAGATAGACTTGCTTTTCCTACCGCCTTCCGCCGGGTTGCAGTATTTAACCGGCCTCAAACGCGGTCACCCCACCTTCGGTAATACCAATTACAACGGCGGCTGGGTCCATGGCGCTTTTATCGGCCTGGACAAGGGTCCGATTCTGTCGCTGCCTCGGATGGCGACCCTTTTCAGCACCTTCCCTTCCACCCTCGAACTGGCGGTCTTACAGGACACTGCCGACCCCGACCAGCATATTCGCAAGATTGTGCAAAAATTCGGCCACGTCAAGCGGATAGCTATCGAGGACCGGACCTGGGGCCAGGCGGTCATGCGGCTGCAAGAGCTTTTGCCCGACGCCGATTTTATCTCGGCGGGGCCGCTCCTGACAGCGTTACGGCGCGTTAAGACCCCCGACGAAATTGAACTGATGCGGAATGCGGCCCGGATTGTGGACCAGACCCACGAATATATCGTTTCGATTCTGCGGCCCGGTATTTCCTACCTGGAAATCACCTCGGAACTCGACCGGAAGATGGCCGAACTCGGCTCGGAGGGTCCGTCCTTCCCGACTACCCTTATCCCGATGGCGCCCGGTATCGGGCCGGGTGAAGACCCCTGGTCCGGTTCGCACAACGCCGAGGGGTCCAAGAACCTGGTCAACGGGATGTCGCTCAGCTTTGACTACGGCAGCACCTTTGACGGCTATTGCAACGACTACGGTCGGACGGTTTATATTGGGGAGCCGCCCGCCGAATTTTTGAAAGTATACGACCTGGTTATCGAAGCGGCGGAGGCGGCTCGGGCCGCCATGAAAGCCGGGAAAATTACCGGCGAACAGGCTAACCTGGTAGCGCGAAAACCTATCGAAGAAGCCGGTTACAGCGAACATTTCTTCCACCGTTTGGGCCATGGGATTGGCCTGGATGTTCACGAACCGTGCTACTTGAGCGACGGGGACGATACGGTCCTCGAAAGTGGCATGACCTTCACTATTGAACCAAGTATCTTTATTCCTGGAAAATTTGGGGCCAGAATCGAGGATGTCTACGTCGTAACCGACGATGGCGCTCAACCTCTTAACCTATACCCGCGAGGATTGCAGGTAATCAGTTAAAATCTACCCGGTTTTACAGTACGTTTCAGCTTATCAGAGAGCTTTTCTAGTCCCGAAGAATTTTTAGTTTTCATTTATGGGCTTGCCCCTTAATTAGTTAAGGGGTAAGGCTCAGGGTGAGCGCTTTAAATTTTAAAGGAAGAAAGGCCCTCGCATCTACCATTGAGATGGAGGAGATACCAAACATGACCAAGTTCAAAGGGGTTTGGAGAGGCAAATATTCTCTGGCCCTGGTGCTTTTGATGTTTTCGGCGTTGGTCCTGGGCGCTTGCGGTGACAACACCGCAACCACCGCGCCTGCCGCAACCACCGCCGCCGCCACGACTGCCGCCGCTACCACCGCTGCAACTGCCACCACCGCGGCTGCTACGACTGCGGCTGCCACAACTGCGGCGACTGCAACTACCGCTGCGGCCACGACTGCCGCCGCTACAACTGCGGCTGCTACCACTGCCGCTACCGCTACCACCGCGGCTGCTGCCACCGGTTCCGGCGGCACCCTGGTTGTCGGTACGGTCTTTAGCAGCAAAGGTCTCGACCCGGCCCGCGAGTACACTATGACCGCCTTTATGGTTATGCACTCGGTCTATCAGACCCTGGTGACCTATGTCGGTTCGGACGTTACCAAACCGGTGCCCGACCTGGCCGAAAGCTGGACCGTTAGCTCGGACGGCAAAACTTACACCTTCAAGCTGAAAAGCGGGGTCAAGTTTTCCAGCGGCAACCCGGTCACTTCCGCCGACGTGGTCTTCAGCTACAACCGCTTGAAGAACCTCAAAGGCCAGCCCGCCTTTGTGACCGACAACATGGCGAGCTTTGCCGCCCCAGACCCGCAGACTGTCACCATCACCCTCAAGGACGTTTCGCCCGACACCCTGTCGCTGTTGACCACGCCTTCCTTTGGCGTTATTGATAGCGTAACCGCCAAGGCGAACGGCGCGACCGACGCCGTGGGTGCCGATACCGCCGACAAGTCCGAAGATTTTATGAACAACCAGTCCATCGGCTCCGGCCCCTTCAAAGTAACCGCTTTCAAGCCGGAATCGGAAATTGACCTGGCGAAGAACCCCAACTACGCCGGGACCGTGGCCTACGACAACATCATCATCAAAAATACCCCGGACGTAAATATCCAGAAGACCTCGCTCGAAAAAGGCGATATTGATTTCGCCCTGGATATTGGGCCGGAACAGGCTGATGGTCTGAAGGGCGCGGCGGGTGTAACCGTCCAGCAGTCGACCTCGTTGATTATCTTCTTCTTGCTGATGAACGCTGATGCCTCGGTATCCGCGCCTACCGCCAAGAATGATGTCCGTCAGGCTATCCGGTATGCCATCAACTACAAGGACTATATTGACCTGGGTGGTGGCAGCTCTATAACCCCTCCCGGTATTATTCCGATTGGCCTGGCCGGGGCCCTCGACAAGGGCGATGCCCCTGTTACCGACCTGCAAAAAGCCAAGGATCTGATGGCTAAAGCCGGTTACGCCAACGGCTTCACCATTAAGCTGTCTTACCCCAGCGACCTGACCCAGAACGGCGTCAAGTTTGAAACTATGGCTCAGAAGATGCAGGCCGACCTGGCCCAGATTAACATCACCGCCGAACTCGACCCCAAGACCATCCAGGTCTGGTTGGACGAATATCGTGGTGGCAAACAGCCGATGACCCTGTCGCTGTGGGGCCCTGACTACAACGACCCTTCCGACTACCTGACCTTCTTCCCGGGCCAGAAACTGGCCTTGCGGGCGGGCTGGCCGGCTGGCGCGGACCCCGAAATGGAAGCCCTGGCCGCCAAAGCCAAGGTTGAGTTGAACGAAACTACTCGCGAAAGCCTGTACCAGCAGGCCCAGAAGCTGCTAAATGAACGCGGCCCGTTCATTCCCTACTTGCAGCCTTCCCAGGTGATCGGTTTCCGCTCGAACGTGAGCGGCGTATCGGTCAACCCGGTCTGGGTAATTGATTTCAACAGAACTTCCAAGAAGTAAGTCCGGTTAAACGCTGGACCCGGCCGGGGTTATTCTCGGCCGGGTCCAACCACTTTGCCGGGTCCAACCGGTAACACTCCGGCGGTCTGCTGCTCATTTTCATAAAGCTATAAACTCTCTCTAGAAAAATCATGACCCAATATTTAATCCGGCGGCTGCTTCTAATACCCTTCATGCTGGTCGGTATCAGCCTGATAGCCTTTATTCTTTCCCATAGCGTCCCGGCAGACCCGGTTAACGCGGCCCTGGGTGAGGGCGCTATCGGTAAACCGGACCTGGTGCGGGCTTACAAGGAACACTGGGGCCTCGACAAATCCCTGCCTGAACAATACCTGGTCTATTTGTGGAACCTCAGCCACGGTGACCTCGGCAACAGCATCATCTCGCGCCGCTCCGTAGCCGAAGATTTAGGCGACGCCATCCCGGCCACTTTCGAACTGGCGACTGCCGCTATCCTGATCAGCCTGCTGGGGGTGCCGCTTGGCATCTGGGCGGCTATCCGTCACCGCAAATTTGCCGATGGCCTTATCCGCTTTTTCTCGCTCATCGGGTCTTCGGTGCCGGTGTTCTGGCTGGCCTATATAGCCATCTTTTTGTTTTATACCAACCTTTCGATATTGCCGGTGGGCGACCGGCTCGATACGGGGATAAAACCGCCTACCCATATCACCGGCTTTTATACCCTCGACTCACTCTTTACAGGCAACTGGAGCGCCCTCGGTTCGAGCTTGCACCACCTGGTTTTGCCCGCCATCGTGCTATCGCTGACCACCATCGGCACCATTATCCGGGTCAGCCGCACGATTACCCTGGACGTGCTACACCAGGACTATTTGCGGACAGCCCGCTCGAAAGGCATTAAAGAACTGGCGGTTATTGCCCGCCACGCCCTGCCGAATATCCTGGTCCCGGTGGTGACGGTTATCAGCCTCTCGTATGGCAGCCTCCTTTCGGGAACGGTCCTGACCGAGACCATTTTCTCCTGGCCGGGTCTGGGCCGCTACGCTTTCCAGAGCGCCACGAAGCTTGATTTCCCCGGTATCATGGGTGTGAGTATCGTGATTGCCCTTATCTACATAATCATCAACCTGATTGTTGACCTGCTCTATGCCGTTTTAGACCCGCGTATCAGGACGAAGGCCGCCTAGTATGGAACTGAAAGTAGACGATTTACAAACAGAGGTAGTCGACCGGCCAGGCATGGGCTCCGGTGGGCTCAAACGCCGCCGCTCCTGGACCCGCCAGGTCTGGCGCTTCTTGCTCGCCAATCCCTTGATGATGGTGGGCCTGATTGTTATCCTGGCCTGGATTATTATCGCTATCCTGGCGCCGGTTATCGCGCCGTTTGACCCGGTCAAACAGGTCTTTAAGGACCGCAACAAACCGCCGGGCGGCCCCTATCTTTTCGGTACGGACGAACTTGGCCGCGATATTTTTAGCCGGATTCTTTACGGGGCGCAATTGTCCCTCCCGGTCGGCTTTATTCTCATTCTGCTTGCCAGCATTATCGGCACGACCATCGGCCTCGTGGCCGGTTACTTTGGCGGCTGGATTGACGAAGTTATGATGCGGTTTACCGACCTGATTTTTGCCTTCCCGACCATTATCCTGGCGATGACCATCGCCGCTGCCCTGGGCCGAAGCCTGGTTAACTCGGTCATCGCGATTTTAATCGTCTGGTGGCCCGCCTACGCCCGGACCGTCCGCAGCGTGGTCCTGACCATCAAATCGCAGGATTATGTGCTGGCTTCGAGAGCGGTTGGTGCCAAGAATTTCCGTATCATGTGGAAACAGATCTTCCCGAATATCCTGGCCCCGGTGCTGGTCATTACCTTTATTGACATCGGCAACGGGATTTTGATTTTCTCCGGCCTTTCCTTCCTGGGCCTGGGTCCAAAACCGACCGATGCCGAATGGGGCGTGATGACCGCCGCCGGGGTGAGCAACCTGGACGCCTGGTGGAGAACGACCTTCCCCGGCCTGGCGATTGCCTCGGTGGTGCTGGCCTTTAACTTTATCGGGGATAGCCTGCGCGACCTGCTCGACCCGCGCTACAAAACCGAACGCTAAATTTTGGCAAATGGCAATTTCTAAAATGGAGATTTATTAACTATGTCAGTTGACAACAGGGCCGTTTTGGACGACCTGATTGAACGCTTTTTGAAGGACTACAACACTTTCTACCCGACCAACGCCTCCTTCATCCTGGGCATCCACGATTACGATGGCATGGTGCCCGACTTTTCGCCGGAAAGCGTCAATAGCTTTAAGGAAAAGCTGAACAAGTACGGCGACGAGCTCAAAAGCACGGTCGATTACACCGCCCTTGACGCCCAGGGCCAGTTCGATTACAAAATCGTGGAAGCGCATATCGAGTTCGAAAAGCTGCGCCATGGCCCACTCCGTTTCTTCGAACGCAACCCGATTATGCCTTACGTCTACGTTTTTGATGTGAGCAACTACATCAAACGCAACTACGGCCCCATCGAACAACGGGTCGAAGCGCTCTGCCGTCACCTGGAAGCCACTCCCCGCCTGATAGAGCAATTAGAGGCCAAAATAGACAAAAACCTGCCTGACTCGATGGTGGCAATCGCCCTCGAACTCTTTGGCGGCAACTCCAAGTATTTCCACGGTGATTTGAAAGTCGTCCCGGAACCGATCAGCCCTGAGTTGCAGGAACGGTTGAACGTGGCTGCCGAAAACGCCGGGAACGCCCTCGACCACTTTGTCGCGTTCTTCAAGAGCATGCCCAAAACCGCCGAGAACAATTTCGCTATCGGGGCCGACAACTACCGGGCCATGCTGCGGTGGAGCGACGGCGTCGAACTTTCCCTGGAAGAAGTGCTGGCAGTCGGGATGGCCAATATGGCCGAAAACCAGGCCGCTATCAAGGATATTTGCGCTAAACTGAACCCCGACCTGCCTTTCCAGGAGGTTATCGCCCAGGTTTCGGCGGTCCACCCGACCAACGACAAGGTAGTCAGCACGACCAGGGGCTATCTCGAAGGTATCCGCGACCATCTCAAAAAGGCCAATCTCATTGATGTACCGAGTGAAATGCTCTGTATCGTGGCCGAGACCCCTGATTTCATGCGCTGGATTTTCGCGGACATGGAAACCCCCGGTCCCTACGAAACCAAGGCGAACGAAGCCCATTTCTATATCACCCCGGCCAACCCGGAATGGTCGCCGGAGCAGCAGGAAAACTGGCTGAGCCGCTTCAACGACTACACCATCCAGATTTTCTCGATGCACGAGGCTTACCCCGGCCACTACCTGCAACACCTCCACGCCCGCAAGTCGCACTCGGAAGTTGCCCGCAACCTGACCAGTTACGCCTTTATCGAAGGTTGGGCGCACTACTGCGAGCAAATGATGATGGAAGAAGGTTACGGCAAGGAAGACCCAACCGAGTATCTCAAACTCTGGTTGGCCCAGCGCCAGGAAGCTCTCGTCCGGGACTGCCGCTATATCTGCTCTATCGGGCTGCATACCCAGGGCTGGACCCAGCAGCAAGCCTACCAGTTCTACCGGGATAACGCCTGGATGGAAGACATTACAGCTTTGAAGGAAGCCCAGCGCAGCACTTTCGACCCAGGCGGTCTTTACTACACCCTGGGCAAGCGGATGTTCTACAAACTGCGCCAGGACTACCAGGCCGAGCAGGGCGACAACTTCGACCTGAAAGCTTTCCACAACCTCTGCCTGTCGTATGGCATGCCGCAGATTCCTTTCCTGCGCAAGGTCCTGCTCAAAAACGACGACGGGAAGATTTTAGCCTAGTTTTTTTGCAGCCTGAATGATTTATGACCCGGTCTTTGCTTCGAGCTAGGCTGGGTCATTTTATTTTAAATGGTAAAATAATAAAAAGTCTCTGATAAAACCAGGTGCGGTTAGATATTTGTCACACCTTCCGGGCGCGGGCGATGTCGAGGAATTTCAATTCCAAGCACATGTGACCGTGATATTCGCCAACGGCGCGGGGATTCCGTGCTACGCACGGAATGACAAAATGACAATTGAGGGTTCGTGGCCGTACTTGTTAGAAAACCAAACCGAGGTGCCCTATGAGTGATTTGCTGGAGCCGGGACGCGTTTCCGAAGGCGGCGAAAAAAAGGAAAATAACGGCCTGGAACTGGTCATCGAAGCGCGCAACCGCGACCTGGCCGGGATTACTATCCGGCGGGTCTTGCCTTTCTACGCCCGGCGCATGGTCGGCCCCTGGATTTTCTTCGACCATATCGGCCCGGTGGAATTCGCGCCAGGCCAGGGAATGGACGTGCCACCGCACCCGCACATCAACCTGGCAACCGTCACCTATGTCTTTGAAGGAAAAATAATGCACCGGGACAGCATGGGCGTGGTCCAGACGGTCGAACCGGGTGCGATAAACCTGATGGTGGCGGGCAAAGGGGTGGCTCACTCTGAGCGGACACCGCCCGAACTCCGGGCCAGCGGGTTCCGCCAGCACGCCCTGCAACTCTGGCTGGCTTTGCCGGTGGAATCTGAAGAAATCGACCCGGCCTTTTACCACTATGACGCCGACGAGTTGCCCGGCAAACAGCTAGATGGGGTGGCGGTGCGGGTCCTGATGGGTGAGTGCTTCGGGCTGGTATCGCCCGTGAAAACTTACTCGCAAACGCTCTACGCCGAGGCCAATTTTGTTGAGGACGGAAAACTTACCTTGCCCGCCGGGGTGCCGGAAAGAGCGGTTTATATCGTAGCCGGGGCCGCCAAATTAAACGGGGTCGAGGTGCCGGAATCCCGGATGGCGGTCTGCCAGGAAGGGCACGAAATTACGATTGAAGCCGGGGCCGGGACCAGGATTGCCATCATCGGCGGCGAGAATATCGGGCCGCGCCACATCTGGTGGAATTTTATTTCCAGCCGTCCTGAACGCATCGAGCAGGCCAAACAGGACTGGAAAGAGCAGCGTTTTGAGAAAATCCCCGGCGAGACCGAGTTCGTGCCGCTACCGCGAATATAGTATTAAGGATGGAAGATTTACCTCTCGGACCCCGCGCGGTTTATACGGCAGACCTTATCCGCTTCATAAATGAAAATTACCGGCCTGGACCAATAAAAACAGTCGAGGATATTGGCGGAACTTATAATTTAAATCTCTTGCTTGAGACAGCCGCGCAAACCTTCGTGCTGCGTGTTTACCGGCCCTGGATAACCCGCGAACGCCTTATTGTTTTACAAAAAATAAAAGAAAAGTTGTATAAGAACCATTTCCCGGTTGTCTTACCCCTGACCGCTTTGAGTGGACAGACGGTTTTGGAGTACCAGGCGCGGCTTGTTGAAGTCGAGGAATACATTCCGCATGGACAATTTGAGCCTGATTGGGCTGCGTACCAAAAACTTTTCGCCAGTATGGCCGCTTTCCACGATTTTTTAAGAGAAAGCGTGGATATTGCTTCGTTTGTCTCCCCAGCAGTCAGCAATTATGCCCCACCTAAAGTTTTATTGGAGTGGCTCGGCCAATTTGAGGAAGTAGTGCAGGATAGAGAGGCTTTTGAAGTTTGCTATAAAACGCGCCAGATTTTGTTAAGGATTAACCCATTTTTTGAAGAAAAGGTTAGCAATTTACCCCACCAACTCACACACGGAGATTGGCGAGCCGGCAATATTTTATTCAGGAACGGGCAAATTACCGGTATACTCGATTTTGATTTCCTGGATATGCGGGAACGGATTTTTGACCTGGCCTATACTCTTTACTGGATGTTTGTTACCTTAGAGCCGGGCAAAGCGCCCGAAGATTTATCCTGGCCCAAAGTAGGGGAAATGCTGCGTTCTTATAATCTGGCATCTTCTTTCAAGCTAAGCAAAGACGAGATTGAGGGCCTTCCGATAGAATTAGCGCTGGTGCCTTTGTACTGGGTGGGTGAAGCCCTGGTCGCACCGGGTCTTATTCCTACCCTTCCAGGTTATGCTAAAAGCGTTGCTATGGCGGAATGGATTCTTGAACACGGCAGCCAGCTTAAACAAGAATTTTTGCCTTAACCATTTTGTGGTAGTTTTTAGTAGTTAGTTTTTTATTCACAAAAACTAACTACTAAAAACTAAGCACTTTTCGATATAAAAAAGAAAAATCCCGACAAACCTTTCGGCCTTTCGGGATTAGACGCCAGCCTTGCGATAGAAGTAATACCTCGGCACAAACGGCTCAAACCCTGGGGTTGTGGTAACGCGGACAAGTACCCTTGCGAGTAACCTGGCCCCGCCGCCGACCTTTAGGGGTTGAGTGCCTTGACCGGGAAAAGCCCTTGCGGACCCGTCACCGGCCTGTCCAGCCGAGATTTGGTTGAGGTTTGTAGGGCGCGGACCTTTGCAGGTCGCTACCTGGCTAACCCCTACCTGGGAAGAACGGCCCGGCGCGGGCCCTTGCGGGTCGCTTCCGAACGCTCTAGCCTCTCGAAAGAACTCAGTCGGCCCTGGCTCTTGCGAACCGGAGGCTAACCTTTGAGTGTGTTTCGGTGGACTTCAACAATTCTGACATCACTATGGTAGCAAGGTTTCGCGGGTGAGTCAATAAAATTTATCCACGACTTACCCACAACTTTTCCCACCGGTTTATCCCCAAAATAACGTTTTACCGGCACCTTAACCGAAAAAGGCCAGCCCCTAGTTATCCGCCCGGCGCGGCTCAAGCGGTAACTCCGGCCTCTAGCTGCCAGGTAGTCTTGCGGGTTTCGCCCGGCGCTAACCATTCTGCCGTCCCCTGCTCAACCGCGCCAAGAATACCGCCCGGAGCGGCGACACGGGCGGTGCAGGGCAGGAGAGAGGCTACATAAACCTTGTGGTCGGGGCGGTTGGCGACCCACAGCCAGACGAATTTTAGAAAATCCGGTTCGAAGCGCAACCGGAAGGTCGCACCAAGCCGGGGATTGGTAATTTCCACGCTGGTGTTTGTCCCGGTGTCATAGTCGCGCAGAATCTGGACCCCCACCCGGCGTTCCGGCATCTCGAAAAGAACCTGTTCTCCCAGTTTGAGTTGCGCGCCTTCATCCAGCACCGGGTAGCCGAAATAAGGATGAAAGCCGTAAATATAGGGCAACCGGGGGGCGTCCGCCGGGCCAACGTGGGTGAGTTGGTCGGTGAAAGTTATAGTCTTAGCCCCGGCTTCCAACCGCACCGTCCGGGTCAAGACAAACGGCAATTTTTGAGAAGTGGCCTTTAGTTCGAGTAAAACCAGGGCTTCGCTCTGCTCGATAACCCGGTACTCCCAGGCGGTCTGCCGGGAATCGCCGTGGAAAACGTAACTATAGCCTTCAAAGGTCTGGTCCGGCCCGCCGTTAGGGAACATCGTATAAAAGCTGGAAAAGGCGTAATTCTGCGCGGTGGTCAGGGGTTCATCCGGGGAAGGGGGCTTAAACCCGGCTATATCGGGTCGTTCCGGCTCAAAGAATTTCAGGCCGGTGGCTTTCCAGGTAATTTGATGAATTTCACCACCCCGCCCCGGCATCAAACAGATTTCAAGCCAATCGTTTTCGAGTGTAAGAACCTCGAAATTGCCCCACCACGTTTCAATCCCTAACCGGCAACTCACCCTGGCGCTCTCCTTTACTTTATAAAAAATAAAACGGCCCTACCCAAACCGGTTGCTTGAATTGCTTCAGGTTTAAGGCAGGTGCCGTGTTAGTATATCATCCAGGGTTACGAAAGTTTAGCCAGACCGCTCTTTAGCTCAGCCGCAAAATCGGCCTGGTCTTGCTGGCCCTGGCTTTCCGTGAGAGCTTGTTGCAAAGGTTGGAGCGCCCTGGGGGTTTTAAGGTAAGCCAGGCCCCGGACCGCCCTGACATCCTGTTTTTCCAGGAAATTCAGGAGCGAATAAATAGCCCACTCCCTTTCTTCCCCCTGGAGTTTGCCCAGCGCTTCCAGGTCGAAGTTTTCATCCCAGGGTGGGACTCTCGCCGGAGAAACCAGGCTTTGCATAAAAGCGAGAGCCTGGGGGGACTTGGGAGTTTCTTTGACGGTCAGGCCCAGTTCCTCGGCAGTTTTGCCCTCACTTTTACCTTTAATTATGGCCTTTAATTCTTTAAGGGCTTCTTGCCGGACCGAAGAAAAATTCGAGCGCAACCTGACCCCGAGAAGCATGACCCCGCGCCCCGGCACCGACTCCCATTTGTTCAAACCGTACAACTGGTAGAGAGAGGCAGCCGCGTTCGCCCGCACCAGTTTATCTTCGTCATTGATAGCCTCAAATAGAGCGTCCGTGACAATCTCTTTCGGGTAATCTCTCAGGCTGTAGGCAGCACTTACCCGCCCGTAAAGCTCGCCCTGCTTTAAAACGTCGTTTATTGTTGAAACCACCGAGGGGTCCGTCTCAAGACCCCACAAGGCATTCGCTACCTCGACCAGCGTGCTATCTGCCTGGATTTTCAGGGCCTGACGCAAAGCCGGAACAGCCCTGGTAAGTTTTAAATCGAGGATAGCTCTAGGAGCGCGGGGGTCATCGGTTTGAGTCAGCCGGTCAACCAGGATTTGCTCGGCCCGTTCGCGCTCCTTACCTTGCAGGGCCCGCAGGGAAGGCATATCGTAACTTTCCAGCGATTGGCGGTCGGTTATTTCAAGGCTTTCCAGAAATTGTTGGAAAGCCGGGGAGAGCGGTTCGGTCATTTATTTCTCCTGGCGACCTGAAGTTACGGTAAAATTCCTCAAAGCCATTTTACCACTCGGTCCCTTCATAAACCCTGGTAGGATTTCCTTTATCATCTGTAGTATCGATCTCTTTACCTTGCGTACCGGACTTCCAATAACCTCCTTTTTTCTCAATGGCATCGCCAAATTCCCACTTATTAGCCATGAAGTTATCGAGTTCCGATTTGCCTCTCTTTTCCGTCTCCTTCTTGCGGCTGTTATCTCCCGCAGCGCCCGACTTACCATACAGTGGTGCGCCATATTTGAAACTCTGAAGCTTGCCCCAGTTGGAATACAGGTGAATCACCGGTTCAATCAAACCCAGGTCAATTTTATCTTTAATAGTCGGGTATTCGACTGTATTGAATACACTCTGGCCGCGCACGCCCCGGTACTGGTGGATATGGACCTCGCCAATAATCCCGTCGGCGTAAAGCCGGGAGAACTCATTCCACTGGTGTTTGATGAGCAAATGCCCCCAGTCCAGACCAAAGTTTAACCCATCAAAGACCGAACCGACTCTGCTACCTTCCAGCGCGATACCGTTGTTGGTATTAGCATAGTCCAGGGCCTGTTCTTTTGCGCCGCTCCACAGGCTCGATTTATCCTTATAATTCTTGGTCAGGGCATCGCCTTTCCTGGTTGTGAAACCCCGGTGTTTCTGGAACTGCGCATTAAGGATGTTTAAGATGTACTTGGCCTTTTTCTCATTCTGGGCCTCCATAGCTACGACATATTCGGCAGTAGTATGCAAGACCTCATCGGTTGCTATACCCCGGTCCTTCAGGCGGGACTCTACATCTGCCCAGTGTTTGTTTTTTGCGGCGGCCTTATAAATATCAAAAGATTTTCCCGGCAATATCTGAATTTTGGGGTTGCCGGTCCCTGGACTACCGGCAGTTGCCCCGGTCCCGCCTGTTTTAGGGGCGGTTGAAGCAGGCGTTTGGGAATTACCGCCAACCTTTGTTTGCCAGAAATTCCGGGATTGCGAAGGGGCAATTGAAGCATTATCAATCCCGCGTTGAACTACGCCCGTAATCAGGCGCTGCACCGTGTTTCCGGCAGGCTGGTCCTTGTGCAACATCCGGCACACCGCCCGGTTTCCAATGGTACGTTGAAGTTGCAATACCTCACTGGGGCGCAGAGAACGGGGGTCTTGACGCGCCCGCTGAACAACCGAAGCCGGGCGGGTGGAAACTTCAGATGCACCCAGGGAAATTTCAGTATCCTGAGAAACTTGATTTTCAACAGAATTAGTTGTCGGGGCGGTCTGTGTTTCGGAGTGTTGGGAAGTATGCATAAAATTTCTTAATCCTTAATGAACGCAACCAAAAGAAGACAGAGGAAGCTTGCTTTATTCTTTATTAGGTCCAGGGTAAACTTTTCTTATTATACCAGGCCGGGCTAGATTTTGAGCCAATTCTTTTATGTCACTTTTATAATATTCAATCGTATGGGAATGTGGTTTGTGTTCTTTTTGTAACCTGACCATCCCAAAAATATAGCTGGCCTGGTAAATCAAGGGCTCTAATTCTGCCATTTTCTTGAAAATCGCAAACTGGTCGTGGGGCCGGTCAGATAATGGAAATTTCCCAAAATTATCTTTTCGCCCGTCATCATAAGTTATGATGTAACCTACTTCAAAAGAGGTATCTTCGAAATGTTGCTCCTGGACTTCCATTAACCAAATTTCCTCACAATCAAACTGATAGTCAAGACTAAAAGTCACCTGGCAAAATCAACACCGATTTTTTATTGGTTTCAATATGAAAATTCTACAAAACAACCGGTAACCCCACATCCCTAAAACTAGGGATTTAGTCTTTACCGCTCCATGTGAAATCCATAGGAAATCAGACCGATTTTTAATTATAGTGAGGCTTGAATGCGCTATAATTAGGACTAATTATACTTTTCATGTATCCTTCCTGACTTCATATATTATTCACTACATTCTGGATGAGTGTGAGAATGCTACCCGGCGAACTTATTTTGGAATATCGGACCAGGAGTGGTTTAACTCAAAACCAGTTGGCGGCTTTATTGGGGTTGAAAAGCGCCCGGATGGTCCGCCACTGGGAGACCGGCGTGTTTATGCCGCCGGTCGAGCGGTTGAAAAGCTTGTTAGAAATTTTCCTGGTGCGAGGTGTCTTTAACAGGGCCACCGTTCACAACGAGGCCGGTCAAATCTGGCAGGCCGTTAAAAACCAGGCCGAAACCGTCAACCAGAAACCCGAACTTTATCCCGCTTTTGACCTCGATTGGTTCGAGGAGTTGCTTGCCCGGACCACCACCCGGACGCCCGAAGCCGCCCGTAACGACAATTTACCGGCCCCGCCCAACCAACTTATAGGCCGGAACCGCGAATTAGTCGAATTAACCACCCTTTTGCAAGTTAACAAGGTGCGGTTACTAACGCTGACCGGGGCGGGCGGCATCGGCAAGACCCGGTTGGCCCTGGCCCTGGCCCACAGGCTGCGCGAAGCTTACCGCGATGGAGTCTGGCTGGTCAAGTTGGCCGACCTCGACAACCCCGAATTGCTGGCCCAGACCCTGGCCGGTACGTTAAAAATAAAAGAAGCGCCGGGCCGCTCCACCCTGGAAAGTTTACTCGACTACCTCTATGACAAGTCGCTCTTGCTGGTACTCGACAACTGCGAACATTTACGGCAGAAGTGCGCCGAGATTTGCCGGGTTTTGCTGGAAAACTGTCCGCAACTTCAAATCCTGGCAACCAGCCGGGAAACCCTCTACCTGCCCGGCGAAACGCTCTGGCAGGTTACCGGTCTGGATTTACCAGGGAGTCCGGTCCAACCTTCCGGGGAAATCATCAGCGGTACGGCAGCGGCCCTTTTCCTGGAACGCACCGCCGCCGCCAGGGCCGGGTTTCGCCTGGCCGAAAATGAAGTTAAAATTTTAAGCCAGATTTGCCAGCAACTTGATGGCCTCCCCCTGGCCCTCGAACTTGTCGCCGCCCAGACACGCTGGTTGAGCCTCAAACAGATTAAGGAACGCCTCTACAAGTTGCCGTTGCACCTCTCGCCGTCCGCCGACACGGCCCGGCAAACCATTCGCGATTCCCTAAATTGGAGTTATAACCTTCTTTCGGTCCACGAACAGCTATTATTTCAACGGCTGGTGGTTTTCCGGGGTAGCTGGCATCTTACGACAGTGGAAGCGGTAGTCACCGGGGAGGGCCTGCCGCTAGAGGCCATCCCGGAACTGCTCCTGGCCCTGATTAATAAATCGCTGGTCACGGTCGAGCCAAACCTTGCCCGTCTGCCGGGCGAAGAAACCCGCTACCGCCTTCTTGAACCAATCCGCCAGTACGGCCTCGAAAAGTTGACCGAAACCCAGCTTTTCGAGTTTAGCTACCGCCACGCTTCCTATTACCTGAAAATCCTCGAACAGACCGTACCAAGACTCCTGGGGGAAGCCCAGGACGAATGGCTGGTCAGGCTCGAACAGGAACTGGATAATTTACAGGCGGCCCTGGGCTGGCTGGTAAACCAGTCGGCCACCGGTCCCCACAAAATCGCTGGAAGCCTCGTTACCCCACCGGTCGAACTGGCGATGCGGATTGTCAGCGCCTTCTGGCGCATCTGGTATACACGGGGCCGGTTCAGGGAAGGGTTCGGCTGGCTAAAGGCGGTCCTGGCCTGTTCGTTAAACGAAACCACCGATAACAGCACTCAACTTTTCGCCAAGGTCTTGCGCGACGCCGCCACGATGGCTTTTCTCCTGGGCGACTATGCCGAGGCCAGGAACTTGTTTTCGCGCAGTATCAAGTTGTATCACGACCTGAAAGATAACCTGGGACTGGCGGCGGTTTATAACGGGTTGGGGCAGGTCTTGCTGGCAACCGGCGAATACGCCCAGGCGATCCTTTACCTGGAAGAAGCGGTTTATATTTTCAAACAGGCCCAGGATTTACGGGGACGGGCCATCGCCACCCACGACCTGGGCTGGGTCTATCTTCAAAAAGGGGAGTATCAAACGGCTCGGCAGATTTCGGAAGAAAGCCTGGAACTTTTCAGGGTGGCCGCAGACGAACAGGGGATGGCCCATACCCTCAACAACCTGGGTCGGATTGCCAGCCTGGAAGGAAGATTCCGGGAAGGCCGGTTGCTCCTGGAAGAAGCCCTAAACCTGTCCTATAAACTAGGTATGCCTCTAATAACCGCCAATTGCCAGCAAGATTTGGCCGAAATGGAATTGTTGCAAAATCGCCGGTATGAGCGGGCCATTCCGCTGCTACAGCAAAGTCTCAAACTTTTTTACGAAATGGGCGTAACAGCCCGCCTCGCTACCAGCCTGGAAAGACTGGTCATTTCGCTGCAACTGGCCGGGGAGCCTGGATTAGCCACCCAACTGGCCGGGACTGCCGATAAGCTGCACGAAATCCTGGCTATTCCCCTGGCGGATTCGGATGAGGCCTGGTATAAAAGCGGGTTGGACCAACTCCGGCAAACCCTGAGTGAGGAGGATTTTGCCGCGAATTGGAGCCTGGGCCGGGTATTAGCGCTGGAAAAAGCGATTGATAAGGCCCTGACCTTCCGGCTGACCGGAGAGAACCAATCGAATCAGGCCGAAAATACCGCCACCAGTAGGTTTGGCCTGAGTTCGCGGGAACTGGAAGTGTTAAAACTGGTTGCTGCCGGGCAATCGAACGCCCGGATAGCCGCGAACCTGGTTATAAGCCCACATACCGTAAACTCTCATCTTACCTCGATTTATGCCAAGCTTAACGTGGTCTCTCGCGCCGGGGCCATCCGTTTTGCCCTGGATAATAGTATAGTTTCCCCTTCTTCTCCCAGGTAATAAAAAACTGGCTCTCAGTTATTAACTTGAGCCAGTTTTAGTACCAACAGGACAGGAACGTCCGGTAATTTTCAGGGGGCGGCCAGTCCAATAATACAGGCTCAACCGCCCCTGAGAATAGAGTATTGCCCTATAATCCCCGGTGGTTGCCGCGATTAAAGAGGTTGCGCCCGTAAGAGGTCCGCATAAACAGGGTAATCGCCACGACCGCGACCACCCCGCCCAGGAAGACTTCGAGCATATCGAACGAGATAAAGTTAAAACTTTCTTCCAGTTCACCGCTCAACCAGCTTGCCGCAACCCCAATCAAAACACAGCCCAACAGGAACGCCACAATTCGCAGGGGGATGTTGCGAATCAGCAGGACCAGCCCGCCGATCACCACGCCACCCAGGATTGGAAATAGCTCGTGCATAAAAACCTCCTCTTTCTAAACCTCCCTGAAACTCTCTCAACCAATCTTGCTTTGCACAGACCTTTACCAGGCCAGCACGAATTCAACCGAGGAAGCTTTTAACTTCTTGTTAAATTCGGCCAGGTCCCCCGCCACCAGTTTGTCGAAAACCGCGATCTGCTCCTCGATAGCAGTCTGGTATTCCTGGAAAACCTGTTCGGCGGCATCGGTCGGGCGGTAGTCACCCAGCGAGACGGCCCCGGTCAGGTCGCCCAGCTTTTCAAACAGGCGACTGCCGTTATTGATGGCATCACCCCAACCACCCCGCAGGTCGGGCACCTGGAAGATTTTTTCAATTTCCAGCACCTTTTCGCTGAGAGCTTTGGCTTCGGCAGCCAGCCCTGCGCCATCCTTGAGGCTCTCGGCCCGTTTAGACCAGCCGTCCAACTGGCCCCGCAGACCGCGCATGCTGTTGATATAGGTGACCATCCGGCCCAATAACCGGTGTATCCGCAGCAACAGGTCGTGCTGAGCCTCCAAATCAGCCTGGGACGACTTAACGTTACCGGGTTTTACAACCTTGAGCGGCTGAGAAAGTTCGGTCTCGCCCACCTTGAGGGTAACCGTAAAGTCGCCGGGAGCAATTATCGGTCCCTCCACGGTGCTTTCCGACACCGGGTCCGTCCCGTTGATTTTAGGCAGGGCGGTGTGGCGCAAGTCCCAGATAAAGCGGTTCCAACCCTGCCGGGCCGGGGCGCGCCGCTCTTTGGAGATGGCCGGGTCGTCCGACTTTCGGCTCGAAAAAGCCGCGATTTCCTCGCCGTCCTTGCCTTTGAAGGTGAGCAGAAGCGGTTCGGTAGGAACCTCGTCCAGCCAGTAAGTGATGATGGCCCCGTTCGGCGGGTTCTCACCCGCGTCAAGATAGGTGAAGACCCGTTCGCCATCGGGAGTAGCCTTACCCAGGTAAGCCCCGCCCCCGTGACTGTAATAGTTGGTCAGGCCCTCGATGGGACTGCTCCAGTCGATACCGGGCAGCACCCTGGTGGTGTCGCGAGGAGCGGAGAGGTAAACCGGTGAAGTTTTGACCCCCTCGGCCAGTTGGCGGACCGGTTGCAGGTCGTCCAGGATCCAGATGGAACGACCGTGTGTCCCCACGATTAAATCGCTACCTTTGACCAGGATTTCAAAAATGGGCGTGACCGGCAAATTCCCGTTAAAGGACTGCCAGTTCTGACCATCATCGAACGAAACATAGATGCCCGTTTCGGTCCCGGCGTAGAGCAGACCCTGGCGGGCCGGGTCGGTCCTGATAACGCGGGTGAAGGCGTCTTCGAGGATGCCTTTGTTGATTTTCTGCCAGCTTTCCCCAAAATTGCGGGTGACATAGAGGTAAGGCCGGTAGTCATCCACCTTGTAACGGGTCGCCGCCACGTAGGCCGTGCCAGCCTCAAACGGGGAAGGCTCGATGCCGGTAACCATGGTATGTTCCGGGAAGTCGGAAGGGGTAACGTTTTTCCAGGTGCCGCCACCATCCTGGCTGACGTGAATAAGACCGTCATCCGACCCGGCCCAGAGCAAGCCCTTTTGCAAAGGCGACTCGGCAAAGGAAAAGACTGTCGCGTAGATCTCCGCGCCTACCGCGTCCTTGTTGATAGGGCCACCACTCGGTTTGAGGGTAGCGGGGTCGGCTTTGGTCAGGTCGGGGCTGATGATTTCCCAGCTTTGCCCTTCGTCCAGGGTCTTAAAGACCCGGTTACCCGCGACATACAACACATTCGGGTCGTGGGGCGAAATGACAATGGGGTATGTCCAGGCAAAGCGGTATTTGTGCTCTTCCGCGCCGTGCCCGCGCTGGCTTTCAGGCCAGGTGGTAATCAGGCGAATCTGGCGGTTTTCATGGTCATAACGCTGCAAACTGTTGCCGCCACCGGGCGACGAACCGATAGCCCCCACGTAAACGATATTCGGGTTATCAGGCCGGACCGCGATATAGCCGCTTTCACCTGTCCCGGCGATGAATCCATCGGACCAGGTGATAACGCTGCTCGGACTGCGACTCGGCACTGCTACGCTCGAATTGTCCTGCTGGGTGCCGTAGACAAAGTAAGGGTCGCGGTTGTCGGTTGCCAGGTGATAAAACTGGGCGGTCGGCTGGTTGTAGACCGGGGAGAAAGAGAATCCGCCGTTGAGCGAAACATTCGCGCCACCGTCGTTCGCCTGGATCATGCGCCGGTTGTCCTTCGGGTCAATCCAGAGGTCGTGGTTATCTCCGTGCGGCGTGGGCATTTCAAAGAAGGTTTTCCCGGCGTCGTTACTCTTATAAAAACTCAGGTTGTTGACATAGACCGTATCCGGGTCTACCGGGTCGGCAGTCACGTGGGTATAATACCAGGCGCGGGAGAGCAGGTTCTGGTCGTCATTTACCTTTTGCCAGGTGTCACCGTGGTCGTCCGAGCGATAAAGGCCGCCCTCGGTGGCGTGCTGGATGAGCGCCCAGACACGACCGGGCCGGGCCGGAGAGGCCGCCACCCCGATTTTACCCAGGATGCCGGAAGGAAGGCCGTGCCGCTGGCTGATGTTCTGCCAGGTCTCGCCGCCGTCGGTGCTTTGCCAGAGACCGCTATCCGGTCCGCCGCTGCTGATTTCCCAGAAATTGCGGTAGGCTTCCCAGATAGAGGCGTACATGATGCGCGGATTGGTCAGGTCCAGGCTGAGGTCGACTGCCCCGGCCTTGTCGCTGACATACAAGACCTTGCGCCAGTCTTTGCCGCCGTTATCACTTTTGAAGACGCCGCGTTCTTTGTTCGGTCCAAAGGGATGGCCCAGGGCCGCCACCCAGACAATATCGGGGTTGTCGGGGTGTATCCTGATTTTGCCAATAGCCCGCGTCTCCCGCAGACCGATGTTTTGCCAGCTTCGCCCGGCGTCCACGCTTTTATAGACCCCGTCGCCGTGCGAAACGTCAATTCGGATAGTCGTCTCGCCGGTCCCGGCGTAAATCACGTTCGAATCGGACTGAGCCACCTGGAGTGCCCCAATTGAGGAAGTAGTCAGAAATCCGTCCGAAACAGGCCGCCAGTACAATCCCGCGTCGATGGTCTTCCAGATGCCACCTGCCGTTGCCCCAAAATAGAAAGTATTCGGTTCGCTATAACTGCCGCTCACCGCCACCACCCGGCCCCCTCGAAAAGGGCCGATGCAACGCCAGCGATACAACCCTTCAAAGTTTGTTGCTTTGCTCATGCGGAAAAATCCTTTCTGTGTAACTTTTCTGGATGATAGCATAACCGCTCTTTTGGGAAAAGGTAATTCGACAATTGACCGCCCCTAGAAATGGAGAAATTAAAAATTGCCAATCAGGTCGAGATACTAAGGTAAGGAGATGAAAATAACCGGGGGCTGTAATTATCCCAAAAGGTAATTGGGTAAGGCGGTTTGAAATAAAAACGGTCTGAGTGGGTGGTACAAATCTTGTAATAAGATTTGCCAGGTATTTTGGGAATAATCCGTAGGATTGGTTATTCAGGCTTGCAGGTCTTAAAGGTTAATTTTTGAAACATAACACAGGGCAACCCGCTATGTACTATACCCAGAACTTTTCGAATAGTTTTTTGCTCGAACCCGACAATATCCAGTTTATCCACCGGCAGAAATCCCACTTTAACCGGGGACTGCGCCGGGGTTTATTTGCTTTCCTGGTCATTGTGAGCCTTATTTTTGGGGTCGCCGCTTTTCTCTCCTGGCGCATCTGGGATATTCACAACCGGTACGAGCAGTTCGGGGTTAGCACCGCGGGCACCGTGGTTGACCGGGGCTATTCCAGTGGGCGTTCCACCACCTATTACCTGTATTACAGTTACAATGTGCCGGGGCAAGACGGCCCTGACCAGGGCAAGCAGGACGTGGATTACGATTTTTACCACCAGACCCGGCTTGGCGCTAAACTCCCCATCGAGTACCTTTCCAACGACCCCACCACCTCGAAAATAGCCGGGCGTGAAGCCGACCTGACCTGGTATATTGTTTTTGGGCTGGTAATGGCCGTGTGCCTTCTTTTTATAAGCCTGATTGTCCGCAATATAATCCGGCGCAACCGGCTTGAACGCACCGGGCGCTTACTGCCAGCCAGGTTAGCCTCGGCCTATTTGCAGGAGAGGCGAAACCGGCGCAGGCGTTATTACGTCCTGGAAGTTTATTACGATTTTCAGAACCCCTATGGCAAAGTGTTAAGCGGGAAGGAAAGGTACGTCCGCAACGACCTGTACGTCCAGCCTTTACCGCCGCCGGGTACGCCGCTGGTGCTTCTCTATGCCAGTGACCAGCTCTACAGCCTGTTATAAGACTCCACTTTTTGAGGGGATTTCCAGAAAAAATCCCCTCAAAAATAGATTAAACCAATAGGTATCCTAAGAAAAATCTGTGTAACGTAGAAATAGCCCCAGGCTCAAATCTGCTTGCAAATTACCTCACTCAGTAGTATGATGGCCAAAGTAGTCAATCAATTCCTGCGGAGTTATTTTCTTCCGCTTTGCTAACTTCAAGTACGCCTGGGTAACTGGTGAAGCGTTTACCGGGGCTAGATTTTACATCTTTGCACAAACTGAAGAGAGCTTAATACTTCAAAAAGAGGAGTTAAGAATAATGGCCTATGTTATCACAGAGCCGTGCGTAGACGTTAAGGATAAAAGTTGCGTTAATGTCTGCCCGGTTGATTGCATCTATGAAGACGGCGAAGACGACCGCATGCTCTACATTCACCCGGACGAGTGCATTGACTGCGGGGCTTGCGAACCGGAATGCCCGGTAGCCGCTATTTTTGCCGAAGAAGAAGTTCCCGACAAGTGGAAAAGTTTCACCTCGATTAACACGATTTATTTCAACGACAAAAACAAGGCGCGGGCCGAAATCAATAAAATGTACCCGGAAAAACGCGAAGTAGAGTAACAGGCACAAGCTCTTTACTCGTTAGTCTGGCTGTATAGTTGTGGGCCACCCGGCCAGGTTAACGAAAAATCGGTTGGGGAAGGTTTAGTAATTTTTTGGCTTTGCAAAAGCTCACCGCCGGTTGAGGGTGAGCTTTTTGGTTAAGATGACCATTTAAGAATTTTTATAGCAAATTTATCCTACTTTCAATTCTTCCTCTTATTTGTTATCCTTTTAGTTATGTATAATAAGTTTAGTATAGTAAATTTTTAGGGTGGCTTGCATTCCTAAAACCTTCGCGGTAGATTTATAGCAAGAGCTAAATTGCCTTTAAAATAGTTCTTGTTAGTGTAGAAAAAAGAGACAGAAAAAATGCCAGAGCATAACGAAAAAATTTTACTGGCCGATGACGAACACGATATTTTGATGTTGGTTAATTTCCACCTGCAACGCGCCGGGTACCAGGTAATCCTGGCCGAAAACGGCAAGGAAGCCCTCGAAAAAGCCGAGCAGGAGAAACCGGTGCTGGCGATACTTGACCGGATGATGCCGGAAATGGATGGAATGGAAGTCTGCCGCCGTTTGCGCGAGGTTAATCCTGGCATTTACATTATTATGCTAACGGCCCTGGCTACCGAGGAACATCGCTATGGCGGCTTTGAAGCCGGGGCGGACGACTACATCATCAAACCGTTTAACGCCAAAGAGCTGACCTTAAAGGTCAAGGCCATGGTCCGGCACGCCAACGAAAAACAGGCCGCTTTAGCCCAGGCCGGGACCGGCCCGCTCAGCGAGGGCAATTTGCTTGCCAAGACCTTCCCGACTTCGAACGGGTTGCAGGTAAACCAGGACCGGCGGCAAGTCCTTAAAAACGGGCTTGAAATCGAACTGACCAAGCTGGAATTCGATTTGTTGCAATTCCTCTACGAACACCCCAACCTGGTCTTTAGCCGGGACCGGCTGCTCGAACAGGTCTGGAATTACGACTATTTCGGGGACGAACGGGTGGTGGACGTGCATATGGCCCGGTTGCGAAAAAAGCTGGAAGAAGACCCTTCCCACCCGCGCTATATCCAGACCATTCGCGGAGTCGGCTACAAATACACGCCCTAGTTTTAGCAGGGTTTATTCGGCCTACTAAATATTATTTTTAAGGAATTATTAAAAACCGGTCTAGTATTTTTTCTAGATCGGTTTTATATTTCAAATGTTGAACTTGCTTCTTGAACCAGGCCTCCCTTGCTAAAAGAAGGTTACCACCACCAGGTTCTGGTCGGGGATTTTCTGGAACCCGACATCATTGCTCAGGATGGGGACGGCCAACCGCCGGGCTGCCGCGTAGTGAAAGGCGTCGGTAGGGTCGAGATTAAGTTCGCCGACCCCCCGGATGACCTGCTGGTGAAATGCCAGGTCGGGCGGTTCGAAAAAGACCGGCTGGCCCAGGCTTTCCAGGGCCCGGTTGAGGCTAGCGGCCCAACTCGGCTCGGTTGGGAAAGTTTCTTCTGCCTCACCGGCCTCAGCCAACTTTTTCCGGTTCTTTTGTTCAAGCCGGGTTAGCTGGTAGATAGCCTCGTTCAGGGCCAGCGACGACAAAACCAGGGCGGTATTGCGTTCGAGCAGCGATTCCAGCAAAGCCCCGGCGCTGCTGTGCCAGATGTGGTCCGGTTGGGCCAGGGCCACCAGGAAATTTGCATCGAGATAGACCTGCTTGCCCCGGACTACCATCCCCGGTTTCCAGAAGACAATTTTAGGTCTGGTCGCCACCGGGTCTCACCTCTCTATCCCTGCACGCTCAAAAGTTCAACATCAAAGACCAGGGTGGCATTGGCCGGGATAACCGGCGGATAACCGCCCGCGCCATAACCCAGGTTCGGCGGAACAATCAGACGTCTTTTGCCGCCTACCTTCATCCCGGCTACACCTTCGTCCCAACCCTTGATAACTTTGCCGGTACCAAGCGGAAAAGGAAAAGGCTGGCCTCTATCCAGCGAGCTATCAAACTTGGTGCCATCCGCCGCCAGGTAGCCGGTGTAGTTAACCGAAACGGTCTGCCCGGACTTGGCTTCCGCGCCATCTCCAACTTTGGTATCAATATATTGCAGACCCGAATTGGTAGAGACAGTGGTTCCGGTAACCTGGGGGATACCGGAGGCAAAAGGGGTCGCGGCTACGGTGCCCTGGCTTGCTCCGCTATTAAAATCGGTCGTGGAGGTAGGGGTACCATTATCGCCGCAAGCCGCCAGCAAGCTCATTACTACTAACAAAACAAACCCCAGCAAAACCGGCCTGCTTCCACGCCGGGACATCTCAAATTTCAAGAACTTACCTTTCCAATCTCACTAAAACAAAGCTTAAACTTAGCCTACCTGGCCTATTGTTTGTCGTCCAACAACGCCCGCCCAACCATCGTACCACCTTCGCTTTCGACGTGGATAGCGTCGCGTTGAGGCCGGAAATTGGCGGCGGCTTCATGCAGCCCGGCTAACAATTCATCGCGGTGTTCGAACAGGCGCTTCTGCGGTCGCGGCTCGGTCCGCTCGATAATATAGGACGCCATTACCGGTACCGCGACGGTGCTATCGAGGTAGCAAACGATACTATCGGGCAACTGTTCGGGGTCGACCTTGCCCCAGGTCATGGCCTCGGAAGGGGTCGCGCCCGAAAGTCCGCCCGTATCGGCGCGGGCATCCGTCACCTGGATAAAATAGTCGTGGCCTTTCTCCGGGATACCCAGGATCTCCTGGATTTGAGGCTCGGTCTGTAAAATAAAGTTCTTGGGGCTACCCCCGCCCAGGATTAATACAGCGCTTTTGCCGCCGCTATGCTTGGCGTTATAGACAATCGCGGTCGTCTCGTTCACATCGGCTTCGGGGTCGAAACCGAGTTTGTTGCCCTCCAGTTGCAACCCGGCCACGTTCATACCGATGGTGGAGTCGCCAGGGCTGGAAGTATAGACCGGCACCCCCGCTTCGTAACAGGCCCCCAGGAGCGAACGGTACTTGAGACCAAGCACTTTCTCGCGTTCGCGGACATACTTACCGAGGCGGTTATGCAGTTCCGAGGTGCTCATGCGTTTCTGGAATTCGGGCAGTTTCATCACTTCGCGCAGGTACGCGTCGGACTTGAGCAGCACTTCCTGGTCGAACAGGATGTCGTAAATACGGATGACGTGGTTCTCTCGCAAGCTCAGGTCATCGGTAAAGGGAGAGGTCTGGAATAATTCGAAGCCAAGCGAACGGTGGATGTCGTGGTAAAGGTTAGCGCCGGTGGAGATAATCCAATCAACGTAGCCGCCATCAATCAGGGGGACCAGGGCGGAGGTGCCCAGGCCGGTCGGGGTCAACGCGCCGGAGAGGGTCATACCGACCGTCACGTCGTTTTGCATCACCTTGCGGGCGAGCAACTGGCAGGCTTCCCGCAACCGGGCCGCGTTATAGGCAAAGAGATGCTCGTCCACCATATCGGCGACCGTCAGGCCCTTTTCGATGGGGTGAGGGTCCAGCAGGCGGCCATACGAATTATTTCCTTTATCAGCCATTTCCCGGCAATACTCCTTTCGAGTGAGCGTACCACAGGTTTTTACAAAGTACCTGTCATTTATTTTTCTTTTCTATCCAATAAAAAATACCGGGCCTATTATATACTCTCCTGGCCCGGCTTTCCAACCTGTGTTATCAATTTCTAATTAAGTCTCACCTGACACCGATACGAACCCGGTAACTTATGTACCAGGGGACAGGCTCGGAACCAATATATTCGAAGGCGGCCTGGCGGAGGCGGTCTAGTCCCAGTTCTTCGTCGGTGAATTTGAACTGGTCGCTAAAGGCGTTGCTCTGGCCCATCTCAAGATAGCGGGCAGCGTCACCGTACTCGATATGATGCAGCAGGACTTCGCGAGTGAAGCGGAAATGACCGCTCCCGCGCATGTTTTCGAGGTGTTTATCTTTAGGCCACAGCTTTATCTGCCCGGCCAGTCCACGCTCCCGGATTAGCCCCATCAATCGCATAGCCATCTCCTGGGCCAACTGTTCAAGCTCCCAGTTGATAGCGGGCGGCCAGTCGTAGTCGTAAGCCGCAAAGATACCGCCGGGCCGGAGTATCCGGGCGACCTCGGCCAGGGTTTCGGTCGGTTCCATCCAGTGAAACGATTGGGCCGCCGTGACGATGTCGGCGCAACCATCGGGCAGGCCGGTCTGCTGGGCTACACCCTCGCGATATTCCACCTGGGGCGCGTAAGGGTAGCCTCCTAATTTAAGCTGGGCTTCCCGGCGCATATCGGTGTTGGGCTCGATGCCAATCACCTGCGCGGCCCGCCCGCCCCAGATGGTGGTGGAAAGGCCGGTCCCACTACCCAGGTCGACTACCAGGGCGGGGCGCGGCGTTTTTATCAACTGGGTAAGCAGGTCGAGCAGTACCGGGGGTGGAGTGGGCCGGGCCCGGTCGTAGCTCTGGGCTTTGCCGGTCCACACATCGCTGGAATCAGGCATGGAGATTTCTCCTTTCAAACGGGTGAGGTGTACAGGGGTTTCTTATCCTGGGTTGAAGGGTTGGCCGAGCAGTTCCAAAACCTGACTGCGAACTTTGCCCAGGACTCCAAAGGTATCGAGAATATCAGCAGCGATACCGCCACCATCCCGCACAATCCCCAGGAGGATATGCTCGGTGCGGACGAACTCGCTACCCTGGCGGGTGGCCTCGTCCAGGGCCAGGGAGAGAACCTTGCGGACACGGGGCACGTAGTCGATTTCTTCCTCGGCAGGTTCAGTCCCGCGCCCAATCTTTTTTTCAACCGCCGCCCGGACCTTTTCAAGGGTAACGCCTAATTTGTCCAGGGCCAGGGCCGCCAGGCCCTCTTGTTCGCGTAATAAACCCAGTAAGAGGTGTTCGGTCCCGATATAGTGGTGATTAAAAGGGAGCGCTTCCTCGCGGGCCAGGGTGAGAACATTTTGGGCATGGGCGTTGAAGCGGCTGAGGTGTTTGCTGGGAATCCAGGTCGGTTGATACTCTGCTATCGCTTGAAACAGCAGTTGGGTCAGGACACTGGTGACGGTACGACCCTCCAAGTCGGCAATCCGGGTTATTTGCTCATAGATATGGACCGGAATTTCGACCCGCTGGCGGTCTTTACTGGATGGCATCAAATTGTTCCTTTCCGTCTACCCCTTTTCTAAGGAGATATAATGGTATATACGGTGGTAATCTCCAAAATCATTAATACCATGGTATATACCACCGTGTCAATAGTGGTCTTATAAACAGACTAAACAAGAAATGGAATAGCATAAACTAATTTATGGCCGAAAGGGTAAAAATTTCTTTCAAAGAAATTTGTAACGGCTGGTTACAGGTTCAAGTCCAGCTTGAGGAAGTTTTGTTTTGTTTTACGGCTTCTTATGTTCCATATGACTCTATCTATGAGCTTGCAAAAGGCTTGTTTATTTTTGCCTCTACCTCTACTGCCCAAACGATAAAATGGAACACTGAGCCGGTTGAATATGACTTCTTTTTTCACAGGATACAGGTCAGGCACGGTTTGAAATCGTAGAATATCCCGATAGCCGAAGACTAAAAGGTATGGGAAATATTAGGTTTGCCTCAAACAGCGCCCTAAAATCTCTGGTTGTCCCCTTTTGGCAAGCTTTGCGAGAACTGGAAAATAATGAGCAGTTTGAAGAACTGTGGAAACACCCCTTTCCCCAAAATGAAATGGACCTACTGACAAATCTGGTAAAAACCCTTTAAAATCAAAAAACCGGCCTTTGGACAGGCCGGGTTATTTTTATAGAAGAAGTTTATACCAGTCCCCTGGAAAGCGGGAAGCTCAGGAAGAAAGGACGCCGAGTCAGGAGGAAAGCCCGGCCAGAATGAACTTCCCGGCGCTGGCGGTCCATGCTGTGACCGACCGGGGCTAATAACTTTCGTTCGGACATAAAAGAGGCGATATGGGGCGCATCCCAATTTGCGATATCGGGCATAGCAAGCTGGTGACGACGGCAGAATTTCTCAAAGCGCTTCTGGAATTTTCTGGCGGCCTGGGCGTCTGGCAGGTAATCCCCAAAGCGAAAACCGAGGGCGGGCCAGACAAACCGCCCATCGTAAATGGCGATAGCGGTCAGGGCTTTGACGCCGAGGGCTTCGCCTAGCTGTTTGACCTGTTCCACGATAGCTTTGCCCAGGCCCTGCCCGCGCAGTTCGGGATACCAGAGCTGGCACTGTTCGAGTTCGAGGAAAATATCTTCTTCGGCCCCACTTGGCTTGCGATAAAGGGTGACAGCCAGTTGCCCGATAACCTGCCCGGCCAGGGGGCCCTCGGTCTGGAAGATTCGGCTGTCGAACTCGTAGCGGCGTCCCCCGAAAGCGCCGATTTCCGTTTCAACCCGGCTTTTCAACTGACCCAGGATTAGCCCTTTCGGAAGCTTGTGGAGATATTGCCAGCAAAGTTCTTCGAATTCGCCGGGACCAGTGGGATCGTTCAACAAATTTACGCCAAGTAAAGGGGAGAAAGAGGCAGTGGACAGGCCCTGCGAGAGAGGGCGGTCATCTTCAATTAAAAATCCAGACATCTAGCCTTTAATGAAACGGAAAACCGTGTTTTTACTATAGGTGGTTTCAATATAATTATTCAGGGGCGATTCGGATAAATTATTCCAGGCCCCAACTTTATATTATAACAGGGAAGTCAAGAGGCGCTGTGTCTTTTTTCACAGTAGTCAGAGGTCAGTAGTCAGTAGCCAGTTTTTGGTAATAAAGTTTTAATGACAACAGTTACTTTAAACATTTGAGGGTGTTTTGCATTACGTCAAACTAAATTGTAGCTGTTCTTTTCTAACTACTGACCTCTGACTACTGACTTCTCCCCCTTTGATAAAGAAGGCAGGTTGGAGTATAATCCTCCCGGTCGCACAAAGGGTAAAGTCCCGGACTAAACCTGACAGGTAGTGGAAAGAAAGTTAAACTTGCAAACGGATTTTCAGCCTAACCAGAAAAATTCCCAGCCCGAAAAGTTAAAACCGGCCACGCTCCGCGTTTCCGTTATCATTCCCTGCCACAACGAGGAAAAGCATATCAGCGAATGCTTCGATAGCCTCTTAAACCAGGCCTTGCCCGCCGACAGTTACGAGTTAATCGTGATTGACGACGGCTCGTCCGATAATACGGTCGCGATAGTTAAGGGATATGTAGCAAAAAATCCGGGCCGCATGACTTTTTACCAGCAAAACCACGCCGGTCCGGCCCTGGCCCGCAACAAGGGCGCGCGCGCCGCCGCCGGGAAAGTCCTGGCCTTCCTGGACGCCGACATGAATTTTGCGCCCGATTTCCTGGAAAAGCTGATTGCCCCGGTCGAAGCGGGCGAGGCCACCGGCACCTTTACCCTGGATGAATTTGTCGCTAACCCGGAAAACCGCTGGAGCCGCGGCTGGAACGTCTGTTACTACCTGCCTCCAGGCCGCCGCGTCCCCGAAAACCTGACCGATACCGAAAGCACCGTCTTCCGGGCCATCACCCGCGAAGCCTTCTGGCAGGTCGGCGGCTACGATAGCGCCGGGTATCACGACGACCACACCGTCGCCAAAAAGCTCGGCCAGACCGCCCAGCGAGTCGATGGGGCGATTTGCTATCACTATAACCCCGGCACAGCCAAAGAGGTTTTCGCCTCGGCGGTCTGGATTGGCAAAAGCGAAGGGCATCCTCACAACCTCAAAGAATGGTTGCGGCGGACCCCGCCGGGGTCGCTCAAGCGCGGCATCGCCAGGGCCAGGCAGGAACACGAGCCTTTTTATGTCATTTTCGACCAGGTCTATAGCTTTGGCATCCTGACCGGCATGTTCAGGCGCTACATTTTAAAAGGTAACCACGCCCGTTAGCCCCACCGAGGATTTTGCTTGCCTTCCCACCAGATTAACCAACCAGAAATAAACGAACAGCTTGCGCAAATCCCCGATTTCTCGGTGGTTATCGTCAGCTATAACGTGGCGCCCCTGCTGGAAGAATGTTTGAACAGCCTGCTCGATAACCGGGAAAGTCTGAGCCTGGAAATTATCGTGGTTGACAACGCCTCCCACGATGGCAGCCCGGCCCTGGTCCGTAGCAAATTCCCGCAAGCCCGGTTAATCGAGAATTTTTCTAACTACGGTTTCCCGCGCGGCTGCAACCAGGGTCTGCGCCAGGCCACCGGACGTTACATTTTCTTTCTCAACCCTGACGCCAGATTGGAAAAAGGTGTTTTAAAAACTCTTTTCGACTTCATGGAGGAAAACCCGGCCTGTGGCATTGCCGGACCCGGCATTCGCTACCCGGACGGCACAACCCAGCCAAACCGCCGCCGTTTTCCCGGTCCGGGGCTGGCTTTTGTCGAAAGCACCATCCTGCAACGTTACCGCCCTTTCAAGAATCTCAAGGCGTTGCGGCGCTTTAATGTCGAGGATGTTTCAGCCGAGATAACGCAACAGGTGGACTGGCTGGTCGGCGCGGCCTTTGTGGTCAGGCGTGAGGTGGTAGAGCAAATCGGCGGCCTCGACGAACGCTATTTCATGTACTCGGAAGAACTCGACTACTGCCGCCGGACCAGGCTAGCCGGGTGGGAGGTCTGGTACACTCCCGCCGCCACGGTGGTCCACCAGGAAGGCCAGAGCAGCAAACAGGACGTGCCCTTCCGGCACATAAATTTCCAGACCAGCAAAATCGCCTATTACCGGAAATTTTATGGTCGAAGCTACGCCGGAATACTTAGAAATTTCCTGCTGGCGACCTATCTTTTCCAGTACGGCGAGGAATGGCTCAAACTGCAACTGCGCCACAAGCCGGACCTGCGCCGGGAACGGCTGGCCCTTATTCGCAAAGTGCTGGCCTCAGGGTTGCGGCCCTATAAGTCGCCCTTCCCCCCGGCCCCGGTCGAACTCAACTTGACGCTGCTTTCGGCGGAATTCCCACCCCAACCGGGCGGAGTCGGTGACTACACAGCCTGCCTGGCGAAAGCCTTGCAGGAGGCCGGGACCGGGCAGGTCCGGGTCTTGACCGGGCGGACCGCCACCTCCGACGCTGAAGATTTCCCGTACAAGGTGGTGAGAATAAAAGGGTGGGGCTGGACAAGTCTCCCGCTGATAGCGGCCCGCTTCAAGGGGGAGGCCCGCCAGGTTGTGAATATCCAGTACCAGACCGGGGCCTACCGGATGCACCCGGCTATCAACTTTCTGCCGCTTTACCTGCGTTTTAAGCTGGGCAAAGCCCGGCCAAAGATTGTAACCACCTTTCACGACCTGCGAGTACCCTATCTTTTCCCAAAAGCCGGGAAGGTGCGGACCTGGGTCAACCGGCTTCTTTTAAAGACCAGCGACCGGGCTATCATGACCAATCCCGCGGACTACCAGCAAGCCCTGGCCTGGGGCATCAACGAATCCCGGTTGCGGTTGGTGCCGATTGGCTCTAATATTGAGGCCGGGGCAAACTTTCCGTCCGACCTCGACCGGGCGGTCTTCCGGCGCGGGCTTGGGTTAAACGAGGGCGATTTTGCCATCGGTTATTTTGGGCTGGTCAACCGGAGCAAGGGACTCGACACTCTATTGACTGCCCTGGCTTCCCTGGTAAAAGAGGACCGCTCTTTCAAGCTGGTCATTATCGGCGGCGAGACCGGCCAGACCGATACCACCAACACGGCTTACGCCGGGGAAATCGCCAGTCTTGTTGAAAAGCTGGGGCTGAGCGAGGCGGTTATCAGGACCGGTCACCAGACCGCCGAAGAAACTTCCCGCCTTTTCTATGCTATTGATGCGGTGGCGCTGCCTTTCCGGGACGGGGCCAGTTTCCGGCGAGGCAGCCTGCTGGCACCCCTGGCGCACGGTCTGCCCGTGATTTCCACCTGGCCCCCGACCGGGCCAGAGATGCCCGGAAATCTTGGGGGAATTCCCGGTGATCCGCAACTTTTGGATGGCCGGAACATTTTACTGGTAAACCCGGAAGACCCGGCCCAACTGGCAACTGTCATCCGGCGAGTCCGCGAGGAACCAGAGTTGCGCGCTACCCTGCAAAGCGGGGCCTTCACCCTTGCCCGCCATTTTGGCTGGCCGGAAATCGCCCGGCGCACCCTGGCAATTTATATCGAACTCTTTCAAGAATGATTGTTTCATCCCGCAAAAATAAATACTTCGCTGAAATCGTGGCCGCCTTACGCCCGCGTACCCGGCAGGTCACGTGGGCCTGGCTGGCCGTCGCGGCCCTGACGGTCCTGGCCTTTTTGATGCGCCGCAAGGGGTTGGCGACCCAATCCCTCTGGTTCGACGAGGCCGACCTGGTAGCGCGAGCCCAGCAAGACCTTGGCGCTTTGCTGGGTGACATGCTCAAACCGGGCGAGAATGGCCCGCTCTATACCCTGTTCATGCATTTCTGGCTGAAAGTGGCCGGGACCGGCGAAGCGGCGTTGCGGACCCCCTCGATGATAGCCGGGACGCTGGTTATCCCTTTGATTTACCTGCTGGGCCGTAAAATCAGCCGCAGTGCGCTGGTCGGAGTAATCGCGGCCCTCCTGATGACTGTGTCGCCCTACCAGGTCTGGTACTCTCAGGACGCCAAGATGTACCCGCTGGCCCTGCTCCTGACCATGACCTCGGTCTACCTGTTCCTCTCCGCCCTTGAAAACAACCGCAAAAGCTGGTGGATTGCCTACGTGGTCCTGACCACCCTCAGTTTTTACGTCCATCTCATGAGCGTCCTGATTGTGGCGGTGGAGGTCGGCTATTTCTGGCTGGCAGTCTGGTGGCCCCACCGCAAACTTGAAAAGGCCATAGCGGCTGCGACCTCAAACGCACCTCGCCTGACTATTTTCCAAAAAATCCGGCAGGCTTATCGCAGCCGGGCCGTTATCGCCCTGAGTGTTTTGACGCTCCCCTATTTGCCGCTGGCAGCCTGGCAAGCCCGCGCCCTGTGGGATGGCGGGATCGGTAACACCTGGTTCCAGCCGGTCGGCTTCTTTAGCATGATTGACACCCTGGGTCGCCGCTTCGGGGTCAACCGGATACCCGACACCTTCTGGGAATCGGTAGGGGCCATCGTCTATGCCCTCCTGGTTATGGGCGGATTGTTAGTGGTCTGGCGGCTATTCTGGGTATCCCGCAAGACTGCCCCAGGCCTGGAGAACGTCCAACCGGAAAAAGAGGCTAGTAATTCGCAAGCAGCCTGGCTGCTCACCCTATACCTGGTGCTGCCGGTAGTGGCTTTTTATCTCCTGACCTTGCGGATTCCTTCGTTCGCCGAACGCTATTTGCTGATTGCTTCCCCGGCCTATTACCTGCTGGCTGCCTGGGGGCTGACCTGGCTGCTGCGAAAATTCTGGCCGCTGGGACTGGTCGCCGGGGCCACCGCCCTGGTCTTTGCCGGGGTGGCCCTCTTTAGCTTCAACTACTCGGAAGCCCCTCAAAAAGAAGACTGGCGGGAAGCTATGCGCTGGCTCCAGTCCAACCTGCGTGACGGTGACGAAATTATCGTGGTGCCGGGCTATCTCCAGACCGCCGTCAATTATTACCTGAAAACCCCGCCCAACGTCCCGATTTATACCATCCCGCAAGACCTGCTAAACGGCCACAACGACCCTGACCTGAACGCCTATCTTTCGAGCGAAAACGGCATTATTCGCGGGCATGAACGGGCCTGGCTGGTCGTATCGCCTGACCACTACTTGCAGGACGACCCCAAAGAATATGTCCGAAAGGTCTGGTTCGACAACAATACATGGATGTTCCACGACCCCCAGGTCTATGTCGGCGTGACCATCTACGGCTATACTTTCAAACAGATTCCGGGGACAAAGGCCGACTATTATCCCCGCCAGCGGGCCGACCGGACCAACATCAAGTTCGGTTCGTCGCTAAAGTTGGAAGGCTTTGATGTTATTCCGACCGCTTCAACAGAAAAAAACCTCCCTGCCGGGCAGGTCACCTACGATTCGCAGCTTCACCTGACCTTTTACTGGCGCAAGACCGCCGAGGATAACCAGGATTATGTCTTCGAGGTTCGCCTGCTCGACCAGAACGGCCACGATACCGGGACCAACTACCCGGCCCAACCCCTGGGTGGCTATTTCCCGACCGGGCGCTGGAATATTAACGAAGCCGTCCGCGACTACCGCGACGTCTATATAAAACTGCCACCCGGCCAGTACCAGCTTGAACTCCTGGCCTATCCCAGGGGACAACCCCAGTCACCGCTACCCGTCTCCGGCACCTACAACGACCAACCCTTGAGCCAACCGGCGGACAGCACTGCCCTGCGGTTAAATTACCCAATCACCGTGGTAAAAACCACTCCCTAAACCGATCAGGAGGCCCGGTTAACTTTGGGGATAACGGGTTTTTAAATTAGTTATCCAAGTAGCCAAAAGGTACCGGGTCAACCTATAGGGGATAGCGCAAATTCTTGCTATCATTAAATAATTAGGTTGACATATTATCAACCAAGGGCTAAATTAGGATTAACTACCATAGCAGCCTGGCCTGAATTGGGTAAAACCCGGTCCTTAATAAAGTTAAAGAATCCATCTAAGTGAAGCAGAAAATTTGTGGACGTCGAAACTCGTACCCGCAACCAGCTAAATAAACAGGTCGAGAATTTCCTCGCCAATAGTAACCTCCGGTTAAGTTATTCACGTGGCTTTATTGGAGGAACACTGGTTGTTTTTGCCCTTTTAAAACGGGCCTTTGCCGCCGCGCCCGAAGAAAGCTGGCTTGGCTTATACCTGGCAATCGGTTACTTTGCCTACGTCCTGGCCGGTTTTGTGATTGCCCGGACGATTGCCCGGAAAGCCCGCGCCTATCCCCGGATTAGCCTTTACCTGGATGTGCTGGTAGTGACCGGGATTAGCTGGGTAATTGGGTTGCCGGTCTTCGGTATCGCGTATTTGCCCGCCCTGCTGCTGGGTGTCTTTGCCAGGTTGACCGATAGCGCCCTGGGCGTGACCTTTGTCGGGTTTGTAAACATCATATTTTTCTATGTAAACCCCTACTCGGTCAATTTCAGTCTTGGTTCGCTGGAAGGTATCGCTATGCTGGCAGTCTTTGCGGGCGCGCTCCTTTTCCCGCTCACCCTCTACTTTATCACCGGCAGCGGTACCGCCCTGATGGACATCGGGGATAAACTTTTAGCCAGGGTCCTCGACCGGTCAGACGTGGAAAATATTACCGAGTTGCAGAGCCGGGTCCAATCCATCTACCGTGTTTCCAGCACCCTGACTTCGAGCCTGGACTATCAAAAAGTCGTCCGGGATATGCTGACCGAACTTGAACTGGTCTTCGATATTTCGGTCGGGGTAGTCCTGCTCTTTGAAGGCACCACCGATTCTTTAAAGGTGGCCGACTCGGAAGGGTTAAACGAGGTCGAGCGCAAACGCCTCTACAGTTCGAACCAGGGCGTGGTCAAAGAAGCGCTGGCCGAGGCCCAACCTTTTCTCATCAACGACGACGACACAATCAACTCCTGGCGCAAATTGTTCCCCTCGCTGGCAAAATGTCGCGCCGCCCTGATAATGCCCCTGCGTGGCGGTTACGAGGTCTATGGGCTGCTCTTGATTGCCTCCCAGAAAGTCGATAAATATCATTCCAGCGACGTGCAACTGATGGTGGCCCTGACCTCGCATACAATTGTCGCAATGCAAAACGCCACCCTCTACAAGAACCTGCTGGCCGAACGCAACAAAATGCTGACCTCGGAAGAAGAAGTGCGGCACACCCTGGCCCGCAACCTGCACGATGGACCGGCCCAGGCGGTCGCCTCCTTCTCGATGCAAATCGAGTTTATCCGCCGCCTGATGCGCAGCGAACCGGAGCGGGCCTATAACGAACTCGCCATTCTTGGCAAACAGGCCCTGCAAACCTCCAAAGAAATTCGGACCTTGCTCTACGAATTGCGACCTCTTGTGTTGGAGTCGCAGGGGCTTGAGGCGGCCCTCGAACAGTACGCCTCGCGCTTTCCGACCAATCAGAACGACCCGGCGGTCCATTTCTCGCGGCTGGGTGAGGAAGACATCCGGCTCAGCCCCAGCGTGGAGAATACCATTTTCACCATCCTGCAAGAGGCGGTCAATAACGCCCGCAAGCACGCCCAGGCCAAGAATATCTGGCTGCAACTCGATTATAAGGAAGGTTATATCAACGCGGTGGCCCAGGATGATGGCAAAGGCTTTGATACTTCGGCCATCGAGCAGAATTACGATAAAAGGGGCAGTCTCGGCATGACCAACATGCGCGAACGGGCGGCCCTGGTCGGCGGGAAAGTGACCATAGAATCGCGGGTCGGCAAAGGCACCCGCGTGATTATTCGGATACCGCTCACCGAGAGCAATCTGGCCTCGGACGACGCTATCGAAACCGTTTCCTGAAAAATCAAAACCTGAAATAAACCAAAAGTCTGGCCGGGATAGCCCTTTTTACCTGTTTTATCCGGCCATTTTTTATGTTAAGATGAATCAGTCAAGCCTTTTGATAAGAAGTTTTTTAAAGTTTTACCGGGATAAATTTGGGTAAATCATCTTTTAAATCGTGGTGGTTATTTTCGCTGGCCTGCATAGCTTTGAGCAGCCTGACCGGCCTCTTTTTCTGGTGGGGTAGCGTAGCGACCTCGGCCCCCGCCTCCACGCCCACCGCGGCAGGCTGGAATTATGCCAGCTACTACCAGAGCCAGGTCGGTGACAACCTGCCTGCCCAGGCCGCGCTCACCCCGGCGGCCCCAGCGACTCCACCCACCACCCGCCCAATAATTGCCCAACCGGACACCCAGGTGAACACCCAACCTGACCTGTTAAATACCCAACCTGCCGGGGGAAGCGACCCGGTCACCATTACGGCGGCGATAACCTCGGATTGGGATAAAGCTCAGCTAATCACCAACGAATACTCCCGGATGCTGGCCTCGAACGAAATACCCGGCCCTGCCGTGGTCGAAGCCCAGCCTTCCAAGGCGGCAGTAGCCGTGGTAACGGTACGGGCCGGGACCGGACAATATAACCCGATAGGGCCGCCCACTATCAGCCTGGAAACCTTTGCCTATTTTCTCAAAAAGAATAACAGCCCGGCCTATCCCGAAGCGGCCTCGATGTACCAAAACTGTATCAAACTTTCCTGCGACCCGGCGGTAGCCCTGGCTTTCTTCAATCACGAATCCTCGATGGGGACGATGGGGGCGGCGGTCGGCCACAAATCATTTGGCAATATTCGCTGTACGGCGGGCTGGCCCTGCGACTATAGCGGTGGCGGTGGCGGCTTTAAAATTTACAGCACCTGGACCGAGGGCCTGATTGACTGGGCTATCCTCCTCAAGGATGTCTACGCCGCCAAGTTCCAGCTTTACACCCTGGAACAGATTATCCCGGTCTACGCGCCTGCCGAGGACCACAACCAGCCCGTTGTCTATATCAATACGGTTAAATCGCTGGTAGACCAGTACCGGGCTTATCGCCCCTGATGGAAGAAAAACCGGCTTAGACATTAATATTTCAGGTAAACGACCTATCTTCGGACAGGTCGTTTTGGTCCGGTTGAATAAAACGCCAATTTTTGATAAACTTGAAGTATCCACGAGTTTTGTTTTACCACCAGCTTTTTCTTTCAATGTCGAAAACCAGCTTGTAGTACAAATCGAAAAAGGTCGGCGCAACAATGCCAGGGTTAAGAAGTATCCCTAAAAGTGAAGAATTATCGGTCAACTTTCGGGGTCTGAAGGGTCTCAACGGACGGATTCACCTTACCAGTTGCCTGGCCCGGATTGAGTCGGCGCTATCGCACAAAAACCTTTTCCCGGTCGAGCGCAAGATTGCCGAGTACATCCTGGCGAACACCAACCAGGTCGTCGGGTTCTCGGTGCAGGAGTTATCCGACGCAGCCCAGGCCAGCCGGGCCACTATCGTCCGCTTTTGCCGCCGCCTGGGTTATGACGGCTATAAAGAATTCAAACTGGCCCTGGCCGCCGAGATGCGCGGGGCCGTTAATTTTAAGAAAGAAGACCTTTCCCGCGACGACGATATAAGGTCTATCACCCGCAAAGTCTTTCAGAGCGACTTACAGGCTATCGCCGATTCGCTCGAAGTGCTGGACGACGCCGAAATGGAGAAAGCGGTCGAAGCCCTGGATAATGCCAGCCGGATCGAGCTATTCGGGGTTGGTAGTTCGGCCTCGACGGCCCTGGACGCCTATTACCGCTTTCTGGGGCTCGGTCTGCCGGTCAGCCTGGTCAACGACCCTTACATGCAGGCAATAGTATCGGCCCAACTGGGGCCGGGCCAGGTAGCCTTTGCCATCAGCCATTCGGGCAAGACCGAAGAAGTTATTTTTGCCCTGCGCAAAGCCAAGGAGACCGGCGCGATTACCATCTGTTTGACCGGGAACAACCGGGCCGAAATCATCCGGCACGCCGACATTAAACTGGTGACGGCTTCCCGCGAAACCTCCTTCCGCAGCCAGGCGATGGCGGGCCGGATTGCCCACCTGAGCGTGGTAGACGCCCTCTATGTCAACCTGGCGATGCGTCACTTCGATGAGGCGCGGGAGCATATCCGCAAAGCCGACGAAATTATCGAGGAAAAGCGGCGGTCGGCCCAGCGTTAAGCCGGGCAGTCGCGCAAAAACAATTGTTAATAAATGAAAACCGTGTTAAGCTTGATTTAACTCCAGTTTAAACTGTTTAAGGGTCAGGGGGCTGACAACCAGAAAATCCGGCTAAATCTAAATTACAATTAGGGCCGCACAAAGTGAGTTCTTGAGAGAATAGTATAAAGCCCTTTAGCTTATGGTAATAAGCTCAACGCCTCGTTGCCCTTTTAGGAAGGCTTGACTTAACTTCAAGTTTGAGTTAAACTCGGATTTAGCATACTTAAGCCTACTTTGGTTGCTTCACATTTAATTTTTTTATTGAGGCACACGGGAAATATAAAAGGCATAACCAAACTCTTGACCGCGCTTACGGACTTATTTCATCCTTTGGTTAGATTCATAACTTTCTCAAACGGGCGTTTCGAATAATGAGGTTCGTAAATTAGCGTGGTTAAAAGCTATAGCCCAGGTTGCTCCTGGCATTAATTTTTTAGGAAATAGAAATTTGATGGAGATAAAGCAAGAAACAAAATCGTTACCGCGCAACCGGAAATGTGGAAACTGCCGCTATTTCGAACCGGCGCCCCTCTGGCGCAAAGGTTGGTGCCGCAACCCACGTCTTTACGACCGGCGAGCTAACCACCTTGTGGACGCAGCGACGATTGACTGCGAACAGGTTTTTCGGGCCAGAATTTACTGGGAACCTGTTCCATCCAACGACACGGCCGAATTTACCGGCTACGGCGCTCCTACCGGCATTACCGGCAACCCTTCGGCGGACAGCGGACAGGCCGATAGCGGTAGCAGTTATAGCCGGGGCCGCCAACCCACTGATGGCATTTTACGGCCCCGCAGCATGTCACAGAATACGCCCCCTAACGGCATCCCTGTTATAACCCGGCGTGAGAAAGCCGACGCCGCGCCCGGTGTGGTCCGCAAACCAAGCCAGACCCGCCGCTGGCTGGTCGAAAATATCCCTTACTACGACAAAATTGACGGACCTATCTCGCGGATTAACCTGATGCGAGTGCTGCCCTGGGTCATCATCGTGGCGGTGGGGCTTTTCCTGATTTTCAACCTTCTTAACGGGAAAAAACCTGCCACCAACCCGACCGACACCACACCCACTCAGACGGCCAGCACGATGCTCAGCCCTGACGCAACCCAATCAGGAGTAGCCCTGGTAACGAATAACGATGTCACCACGGCTCCAACCGCTTCCGGGGGGAAGGCGTCAGTCTCACCAACGCCAACGCTCTCGAACCTGGTGCCGACAGCGACCGCCGCTCCACCGACCCCGACCCCCAGCGCCGGGCCGACCCAGGCCAAGGTTAACGGGACTGATGGCGTGAACCTGCGTAAAGACCCCGGCACTAACAGCCAGATTCTCACCAAGATTGCCTCCGGCCAACTGGTGACGATTCGCAGCGCCGACCGCAAAACTGTTGACGGCGGAGAGTGGTGGCCTGTCTCCTACAAAGGGCAGGACGGCTGGGTGCTATCGACCTTCCTGGACGCCATACCAGCCACCTAACAAGAAGTTATAAAATAACCCCGCCGAAGCGGGGTTATTTTTATTAGGCCCAGATTTTAATTTTCGATTTCCTCAATTAATTCCGCAGCCGTTTTGTCGCTATAAATAACTTTCATTATTCCGCCATAATAGTGGTCCATCAGGGTGATATTGGCATAAACAAGGTTCTTTATCAGGTTAAAGTTGATTGCGGTATCCTCGACATCGAGGCTGGTCTTGTAACGGACCTCTCCATCATCAAAATTCAACTCGAAATTGCCTATCATCAGGCCAAAATTGGCCCGGCTAATAAACTCGGCCATCGCCGCCCGCTTTGCGGAGGGTACGAGAGTGGGACATACCGAGTAGAAAACAAACTGGTGGGCTTCCTCGTTCGCCTGGGCATAGCAGGTCCACTGCCCTTGCTCACCCTTAAACTGAGTTTCCAGCAGTTGTTCCGAGGCGGAAACCTGGACCGGCCAATCTTCGTAGGCAAAAAAAGCCTTTACTTCGTCAAAAATTTCGCTCATCACACCTTCCAATTTCAGTCATAACTGGCCCGCAGTGGCTAGAACGTCATAAACGAGATATTGCCATCCTTATACTTGACCCCGATACGCAATATACGGGTTGCTTTCTCCAGAGAAACCGTTGCCACCTGGGTCCCCAGGCTGCCACCGGAAACCTGGTCCAGGATAAGCTCAGCCTTGACCGGGTAATTTTTACTCTGTTTCACACCCGGCTTCTCCGAAGCGAAGTCGCGTTTGCCGTTTAGCTTAAAAGTTAACTTCATACCGCTCGAACTCTTAACGGCGAACTCACCGGCTTTATCCCAGGCTTTCTGGTTATGTAAACCGCCCGATACGCCTAAATTTTGCTGGGTATCAATCAGCTTCTTGGAGCTTTCGAGTTTGTCGGCGGCAATTTTTGGGTCAAAGTTTTTAGCGTGGTTGACCCCAGCTTCGACCGCCTTCATAGACGAGCCAAAAAGGTCGGCCCCGGCGTTATTGAGTTTCTTATTTTTGGCGTAGCTGTCGCTGAAGGAGGTTATTGTTTCCCTGAGCTTGGCCCCGAATTCGGCGGCATACTTGGCGACTTCAGCCCCTATCATCTGGCTGTTGGCGAAGTTACCGCCTTTGGTCGCGCCGCTCAGTTCAAGTTCGAGGCTGTAGAACTGGCGTTTGAGCTGGTGATGGAGAAGGGCTTCCTCTTTGTTGTACAGGTCGGTCTTAGCTTTATCTTTCTGGATTAACTCGCCCTGGACCCTCAGCAATTCCTGCTGGGCATGGGCAAGTTCTGCCTTCTTATTCGGGTCCGCCGAGTACAACTCTATTTCCTCCTCGAACCTCTCCTGGTCTGTCTTGAGGGCAGCTTTATCTTCCCTGATTTGTTTCAGGTCTTTTTCGTATTGCTCGATCAGGAGTCTTTTGCCCGGAACAAGGCTCTTGACCTGGTTATCCATCCAGGAGATTTTTCCTTTAAGGCCAGCCGCAAACGGCCCTACATTGACCTCGGCGCTGAGTTCGGCCCCGTTCATATTGCGGCCCATGTTTCTTTCGCGTTTCGAGCCTATCAATTTATCCCAGGAGGTCGCCCCGGTAAGGTCGCCGCCAGGTCCAGCCTTGCCTTTGGCGAGGGCTGACATCATATTTTTCTGGTAACGCTTGCCCCGGTAACCCTTGAGAGAGCCTTTTATACTGACACTATCGGTTATCGAGCCGGAGCCGGTCCCTGCGCCAAAACCGCCGGTTTCCACAAACTCTTTATCGGTCATGGTTTCCTGGAAGGCATCGCCCCAGGCTTTGGCTTCTTTGTGCCTGGCTTTCCGTTTATTCTTGAATTTTTCGGTCCAGGTGCTACCTTTCTGGGCCGAGTCGCCACCCATCCCCCACATACCGTCGGTGATGTCCTGGGGAATAGCCTGGCTTTCACGGAACCGCCGGTAGAAACCAAACGAGAGCAATTCCATCGCCCGTTCCATACTCTGGTTGGACTCGATTTCGAGATAGCCGCCAACTTCGCCGCCAACATCCATAAGGAAAGGCACCCGGTAGCCCCCGACCAGGGCCAGTTCGGCCTTGACCTTATAGGTGTCGTTTTTGACGTTCGATTTCTTTTTCATTCTCTCGACTTTGGTACCGGGGAGGGTTTTACCTACTTTTTCCTCGTCGTACTCAAGCTCGTGTTCGATCTGGCCCATGATGCGCATGCCAATATACCCACCGCCCGTGGGGTCACCGACCGGGGCTTTAAGTGTAAATTCAATCTTGGCTTTATCGCCGTCCTGGGGAACTACTTTACCCAGGGCGGTCCCGACATGGCGTAAGCGGGAATGGACCGTACCTTCCAGTACATCGGTAACAGCCTCGGTCTGGGCCTTTTTAACCGTCTGCTCGGAGGTAACGTCGGTTTTGTTCAGACCTTCTTCGAGCGTCTGCTGGGTTTTACTGGTAAGGTCATCTTTCAAGTGATGCCGTGAGGTAGTGTTATTCTTGTGAATACTTAACTTCCCGGCCTTAAACTGGGTGTCGGCGGCTTTCTCGGCTTTCTGCTTATAGGTTTCAATAAGAGGGGCCAAAGCCTTTTCGGCAATATCAGCCTGGGCGGCATACAGGCCCGACAGTTCTTTGAAGATTTTATCTTCGTAATCCCTTTTTCTCAGCTTTTCCGCCTCGGTGATAAGTTTGTTTTTGTAACTTCGGCGGGCGAACGACCCCATTTTGCTGTTGGTGTCGATTTCATTTTTGAGAGCGAGAATACGCAGGTGCTTACGCAGGATGGAGGCTTCCGGTTTGAGGGTTTTTTCCTCAAACGGGGCCTTTAGCTGTTTTTCAACCGGCGCGCCTATTTTCAGGTAGTCGTTGGCGTTGTTGGTGAGGAAATCTTTTATAAAGGGGGTGCTGGTATCAACCACACCTTTAGAAACCTCGTAGGCGACCTTCTCGTTAACGCTTGCGGCCAATTTTTCGGCTTTACTGATTTTATTCTTATAGGTTTCAAGAATTACTTCGTTGTATTCCTTAATTTTTGGGTTTGTTATTTTTGGTGGGTAACACCTCGTCCTTACCTATCCGGGTGGTTTCATCGACCAGGTCTTGGCGCAACTTGACCACCCTGGCGTCAGCGTTTCTTTTAAGGCGGCGCGCCGTCGAAGCCGCCAGGGCTTTGCGAATCAAATCTATAAGCTGATGTTCGACCGTTTTGTCTTTGGTGGTCTGCAAATCTTTCGCCGTAGGAGGGACACCGACGGCAAGGACGGCAGGAGAGGGATTCGTAATATGCCGGTTGGCTAAATCATAACTCCAGAGTGTTTCGAGTTCGATTTTGGTAACCGTTTCAGGATTCAGGGCCTTGGCGACCTTAAGGCGGCTGGCTTTATCGTTCACGTCCTGGTTAACGGTATCCTGTATCCAATCGTAGAGGCCGTTAGCTTCGGTTTGCAGAGAAGCGTACCCGGAATCGGCTTCAAGCTTTTGTTTGGTATTGGGGAGCACCTGGGCAATACGCTGGACCTGTCCGGGATTTTTAGAGCGGACGGGCGTCAGGTTTGCCAGGGCCCGCTGGACCACCTGGTTGCCGTACTTTCTTTGCAGGGCCAGGACCGTTTGATTCCGGCGTTGCCCGGCGTTCAGGATGGTCCGCTGGATACTATTTACATTTGGGTTTGGGACTGAAGGCAGGCCAAGCCCCGGCGTGGTAGCGATACTATCTTCATACCCCTGGCCGGTTGATGCTTCCGATAGATGGCCCTGAGTTTTAGTCGAGGTGGAAGGGTTGGAAGATGACCCCACCCTTTTTTGATTAGCAGATGTGCCCATTTTTTACACCTGAACAGCAGGAAACAAATATATAAATAAATTAAGAAAATGCTTCTGATAAACCGAATATAGCACCAAGTAATTATTATTGTGGGCCTGGTGGCGTTAATTTTTTGTTAGCAGGATGTAAAAACGGGTTATGGGGCTTTAACAACTTAAATGAGGCTTAATCCCCGGTAAATTCAGCCTAAACAAATTCTTTGAAAACAGCGGCGGTTTGTTTTTGGAAGCGTTCCCAGGAGAAAGTCCGAGCCCTGGCAAGGCCTGCTGCTAGGCGGTCCTGGCGAGTTGACCGTGGTAGCGCGGCAAGCTGTTTGAGGGTTGCGGCCAGGCTTTCCGGCAGAAGGGGGTCGAAATAGAAAGCCACCTCGCCGCCGACTTCCGGCATGGACGAGGTGTTGGAGGTCGCCACTAATGTCCCACTGGCAAAGGCTTCCAGGATGGGCAGACCAAATCCTTCGTATTTAGAGGGATAGACAAAAGCGGTCGCCCCGGCGTAAGCACAGCGCAACTCGGCGTCGGTGACCGAACAAAATAGTTCTACGCTATCTGCCAGCCGCCATTTGTGAAGGAGGGCCGTTTCCTCGGTGGAAAAGGCGGCAGAACCAGGCGAGATAACCTGCAAATTGAAATCCGCCTTCAGGCCGGACTGTCCAAAGGCATCCAGGAGAGTGAGAAAATTCTTGTAAGGAGTGCGGGTACCGACATAGAGAAAATAGGGTTTGCCGGTATCCCGCGTCTTCTCGGAAGACTTTTCGAAAAAGAACGTATCCACTCCCAGGGGAGTAACGACAACTTTGTGGGCGAAGGTCGGGTAGATGGTTTTGAAATCGCGGGCGGTGTTTTCGCTGATAGACAGGATGGCGGCGGCGCGGGCAAAGCAAGCCTGTTTCTCCAGCACAAAACGGCGGTTGACCCGGTTATTATCCTGGGGCAGCCAGATTTTTTCGGGTATCATATCGAATATGGTAAAAATCTCGGCGGCGTTAACGCGGGCCTCCCCGAAGTAATCGCTATAAACTACCCGGGGTCTTTCCAGGCGCGCGGCCAGGGTAGCGATGCGGTCGTGCAGTTTGAAACGATAGCTGCCCTTAAATCGAAGCGAGGGGTAGAATTTGAAGTGATAGGGGTTGGCCGGGGTAGCCGAGCAAAGCGCCACCTGGCCGGGAAACTCGGCGGCAAGGCCTTCTTCCAGCTTTTCGAAATAGCGAGAAATACCGCGCTGGGTGCGGGGCGCGGGCAGGTTATCGTTTAGAAATATCGGTCTGGACATGCTGGCTAAAACTCAGGCCGGATAATTTAACACCGGGCGATTGTTAAAAATTCTTCTTGACAAAATAACGCAAGCTGCTGAGTAGACGGTAAATTGCCGTCACGGGTAACATATATTTAGGGCAGTACCGCCACCAGAACCGGGCATTTACCGCCAGGTTATAAGGCGAGCCGGGCCAGGTGTACAGGCGAATGAACCGGGTAATGGCTTCCTTAAGGTTAACGGGGCGGGGCGATTTAGGGCGGTTAGGTGGGTTGTTCCAGACCGCGCTGGCGGTATTGACCACAACCTGAAAACCGTTAGCCCTGGCCCGCAAATAGAAATCGGTGTCGCCGAAGTATTGCGGAAACTGGCGGTCGTGCAATAACCCGACCCGGTTAAGGTGTTCCCTTGAAAGCAGGACGCCCTGCCCGGCCAGGGCATCGGCGGGCATTATGGCAGGGTATTTGCCGGGGTAATAGGGCTGCTTAAAATCTTTGAGATAAGGTCCGGCCCGCCACCAGTTTATAGCGACCCCGGCATCGCTTATGAGGTCGGTATCTTTAAGCCGCACCAGCGACCCGGTGATAGTCCCCGGATGGTCCTGGGTATAAGCGAGTAAATGCTCGACAGCGCCGGGTGCCAATAAATTATCATCATTTAGCAAAAGAAAATAGTCGAAATCCGCCGCGAGGGCCTTACGTAGCCCGGCATTTATGGCCCCGGCCCACCAGAGGTTGCCGTCGCCCTCTACGATATGAGCCTGGGGAAAGGCGTCCCGTACTTTCTCAGAAGTGCCGTCCTTTGAGCCGTCATTTACGACAATGGCCTGTAGGGATAGGTCCGATTGGGCATAGACCGATTCCAGGCAAGCCAAAAGGGTTTGCACCCGGTTAAAGGTGGGAATAATAACGGCGATTCTGGGCGAAGTGGTCATTTTGATAAAGGGGGAGTCTGCGTCAAAGTGGTAAAGAGAGTGGGGAATGTGGGAGTCGAACCCACACGCCTTTCGGCACATGATCCTAAGTCATGCTCGTCTGCCAATTCCGACAATCCCCCAATAATAAATCCGGTTCAGTATATCATATCGGTATACGCGAGGCAATATGGGATAAGCGTGTTTAGTTTTTAGTGGTCAGTGTTTAGTTTTTGTCACTTTCTGAGATGCAACCACAGCTACGACCTGCGAGCATGACTTAGGAGCATGTGCCGAAACAACAGGCCGGTTGCGGTTCAACCGGCCCATCGCATTAACTACTATTCGCCGGGTGGGAAAGTAAACTGGGCGGCAGCAGCTACCAGGGGCGCGGGGTCAGCCCGGTACTGGTGCAGACAGGCCAACCGGGCATCGTCCCAACCCTGGGGCGACCCGGCAAGGCCGACCAGGGCCGCCAGGGCCAACCGCCTCAACCGGGGGTCGGGGCTCGACCTCAAGGCTTCTTCCAACAAGGCCAATTGGGCTGCGTCGGAGCGATAGCCGATACCCTGGACGGCGACGATGGCGGCACCAAGAGCGCCCTCGTGCAGGTCGCCGCGCCCGGCCATTTCGTTGAAGAAATGAGCGAGGTCAACCACTTCCAACCCGGCCACCGCTAACTCGGCCTGGAGCCCGGCGGTAAGAGGGTCCGGCAACAGGGCCTGTAAAACCGCTTGCACCGTGGGCAACATCTGGCGTCGTTGGGTGACGGCCTGCTCCCCCAGGTTGTCTACCAGGGTTTTCAAGACCTTGCGCCGGGATAGAATCCGGCCGGTCACCTGGCCGATGATTGGGGCATCCTGACCGTGATAGGTAGCGGTGATAGCCGACGCCGCCAGGGTGTATTCACCGGGCAGGGCCGACTCAAGGGCGGCGACCAGGCGCGGCAATAAGACCTGTTCGCGGTCGGTTACGGGAAGCTGGTTACACCGTTCCAATACAGCAGTACGGACACGGGCGTCAGGATGACCGAGTAACTGGGCCAGTAAACGTACCAACCGGCCCTCGGCTACGGGGGAGAGGCGTTCGGTGGGTATCCGGCCAACTATGGCGGCAATCGCCGGGTCGGGATTGACCGCCGCCGCTTCCAGTAAAGGCCAGGTTTCGGCCCGTTCGAGATAATTCCAGAGGCCACGCAGGACCGCCACCCGGATGTCGCGGTGTAAATCTTCCCCGGCGATAGTTAAAAGCTCACGATAAGCGCCCTCCGTACGCAGGTCGCCCAGCAGGCGAACGACCTCTTTGGCGACCGTTACCCTGGTCAGCGGGATGGTCGCCAGGATAGAGGCGGCGGCAGCAGGTAGCATCTCAAGCAAGGAACGGCGCAAGGCATAAATCGCCAGGCGGCCCCGGTCGTCGTTCATCATATCCAGCAGGACCGGCACCCCCTCGCCCGCGTCCAGGCGGCCCAGGGCCCGGATGGCGCCATCCCGCACGGCAGGGCGTTTATCGCTGGCAAGTTCCACCAGACGGGTGGGGGCCAGACCCGGTAAAGCCTGTAACTGCCGGATAGTAGTCAGGAGAGCCGGGCTGTCGCGCATCTCGTCCCCGGTTACCTCGGACAGGGTCCTGGCAAAAGTGGCTTGCTGCATGGGGGTCCAGCGCTGGAAGCCGGAATAGAACGGCAGAACCTGGCGGGTCTTGCCGTTGCTAAAATGGCCTTTGAAGGCGTTCTGGCCCAGGTAGGGGGTAAGTAAATCCTGGCGAGTGCGGTGCAAATAGGTGTAAACCGGCGCGATAACTATCCAGCTCCGGTCGGCTTTCAGCAGGGCCGGTATAAGGCCGGGCAAAACATCACGGCGGTGTTCGCCCAATAAGTCGAGAATGCCCGAAGCAATCCAACTGTTCCGGGTGGTCTTTAAGACATCCATCAGGATGCGCACAAACTCATTAAAGACTTTCAGGCGGCGGCCCAGGCTGCGGGCTGCTGCCAGCAACTGATTATCGCGTCCGCGTTTTTCCCAGGCGGCCAGGACCGGCACCAGGGCCGGTTTAATACGCTGCACGTCCCGTTCGGAAAGACGTGCGGAAAGGTCGAAGAAAGAGATACTGCCCCGTTCTTTGACCAGGGCAGCCAGCCATTCGGCGGCCCAATCAGGCCAGAAAGGCAGGATTTTGATAACGAGCCTCTCAAGCTGACTGGCGGTGATATGGGAAAGGTCGGCGGCGTTAAGAGCCTCGCGGATAACCAGGCCGAGTTCAGCCAGCAGGGGAGGGGTCCAGCGGCTTGGCTGGATGTTTGCCAACCCCCTGACCATTGACAACCGGACCGGGTCTTGCTCGTTGCGACGAGCCCTTACCAGGGCCAGGAGGTCAGGGAGACGGTCGGAATGGTAATAGACGACGGTCGCCAGGGCAGAATGAGCGGCCACTCGCAAATCGGGGTCGGGGTCGCCAAGATAAGGGCTGATGAGCAGGAAGGCTTCCTCCCAGGGCAGATAACCCGCGTAAGGTAGGCGATTAGCAGGGCTGGTAGCCAGGGCAGGAAGGGCAATATTACGCCGGGCTTCCGCTTCTCTTAAATCCACCGGTAACGAGGTCAGCCAGTAGAGAGGAACGGTGTCATCGGCGGTTCGCCAGCCGTTGTGCAGGGCCGTGTATATTGCCCGGCGCCGGTCAGGAGTAAGCCGGGATAATACGTCAACCCTAACGCTGAAAGCGCGCTCACTCCGAGAAAGCAGCCCGATTAACAAAGCGGTGTCCAGGCGCGGGATTACCGGGGAAAAATCCAGGTTTGAGGGGTCGGTGGTGGATAGTACAAGGGTGGCGACCGCGTCAGGGCGGAGGGTAACAAGCCGCTGAAGGTTGATATCACGAATACTGAAAGTTTTTAGCATGACCTGGGCCAGTTCCAGGGCGCAGTCGGGCCGCCGGAGAGCCAGGTGGGGCATGAGGCGCTGGACCTGGCTCTTTACCCGAAAATCGGGCCGGTCCAGCCGTGCAAGCTTATCCAACAGCACCCCGGCGACAAAGTCGGGATGAATCCGAGTAAGAGCGGCCCAATCCAGCGGGTCGCTCATCGTTTCGACCAGGGACCGCTGCCCGGCCAGGAACCGGGCCGAGCCGTAGGCCAGCAGGCGCAACCGGGTCGGGTCGTCGGGGTGGGCAGCTAAAAATTGGGCCAGAAATTCATCAATAACGGCCTGGCGTTGTCGCTTGAAAAGACGGGGTAGCAGGGCGCGCCGGGTTTCAAAGTTGGCGGCGGTAAGGGCCTGCAAGACCTGCGAATCGTCGCAAAACAGCGGGATTAGGTTTATAGCCAGGCCCCGGATGATACGGGAGGGATCGGAAAGCGACCGCAAGGCGTGAGCGCCATCGCGGCTGCCCTGGGCGGACAGCAGCGCCATATAACGGCGATAGAAATCGCCTGCTTCGAAGGTTTGCAAAGTCTGGCTGAGTGAGGCCGCGCCGGGCGTGTTTGCCGCGACCTGCCGCCCCAGGTTAATCATATAGCGCACCCGGCCTACATAGGTCAGGGGTTCCAGTTCGCGCAGCAGTTGTTCGGGAGTCATGGTTGTTTCCTCTTAACCGGCCTTTCTTAAAAAACCTGAAATCTCTAATAATCCGCAAAGGAAAGGCCGGGCTGGATAAATTCGGTATTAAACAGCAGTCTGATCCAACTTAAAGAATTGCCGGGCCGTATGCGTGGTGGCGGCAGCAACATCAGAAACCGGTCGGCCCAGCTCCTGGGCCACCGCTTCGAGGACGACCGGTAGAAAAGCCGGTTCGTTCCGGCCATTTTTCGGTTTGGGCCGCATATTGCGCGGAGTCAGGAAGGGCGCGTCGGTTTCGAGCATCAATCTATCGAGCGGAATATATTTGACCAGTTCGCGCAGGGCCAGGCCGCGCCTTTCATCACAAATCCACCCGGTGATACCGATGTGCAAACCCATTGCCAGGTAAGTTTCAAGTTCCTCGCGGGTGCCCGTAAAACAGTGGACCACACCCCCGGCCAACCGCGAACGATATTGCGAAAGAATCCCGGCAAACCGGACATGGGCGGCCCGTTCGTGCAGAAATACGGGCAGGTTTAGTTCACAGGCCAGTTCAAGCTGGGCCTCGAACCAGCGTTCCTGGACCGGACGCGGCGAGAAGTCCCGGTCGAAGTCAAGACCGCACTCACCAATCGCGACTACCTGCTCGGCGGCGGCTAAATTTCGTAGCTGTGAAAGGGTCCGGTCATCGGCACGCTGGGCGTCATGGGGATGGACCCCGGCGGTTGAGTAGAGCCGCACCAGGCTCTCCGACCGGGCCAATTCCAGGACCGCCTGGCTGCTGCGGACATTTGTCCCGGTCAGGACCAGCGTCTTAACCCCGGCCTCCAGGGCCCGTTGCAAGACGGCGGTCCGGTCTTTATCAAAAGAGCGGTGGTCTAGATTTACCCCTATATCTACCAGTTCAAAAACCTGTTCAGAATTCACGCAAAGACTCGTTTCCAGTTTCTTATTATTTTACAGGCGGGGGTCTACCGGCTCGCTTTCGAGGGCCAGCACCCCAAAACTACATTCGTGGACCCGCCGCAGCGGTTCACCCGCCACGAACCGCTCCAACCCTTCCACACCCAGGGCAAACTCGCGCAGGGCCAGGGAACGTTTTGCGGATAAGCCCCGCGCCCGCAACCGCTCCAGGTTCTCCGGCAGGCTGTATTCGGGGCCATAAATCAGGCGCAAATACTCCGGTCCCCGGCATTTGAGGGCAGGCTGGATAAGCCGCTGGCCGTGTTGAGTGACAAAGTCAAGCGGCTTGATAACCATTCCTTCGCCGCCTCGCTTGGTCAGGTCTTCCCACCAGGCGGTTGCGGCGGCTTCGCTGGCCGGGTCGTTCAACTCAACCTGTAAATAAGGCGTAGCAAAAAGCAAACCCTCAGTTTGCCCGGCCCGGACGATATTTGCCAGGGTCGCCATGTGCCAGACGTGATTCCGGTCCAGGTGAAGCTGGCCTTCGGTTGCCAGCAGGTGAAACGGGGCCAGTCTGAGGTCGGCCACCGAATTTACCGGCCAGCAATAGTGCCGGTAGGACTCGACAAACCGCTCTACGGTGGTGGCCCGCTCCCGGTAACGCTCTAATAACGCCAGGGCTTCGGGCAGACCCCGCTCGGCGGCCCGGCTCAGGGCTTCGACCGCCTGGGGCAAGGCCAGGCTCGCCGCAGCGCCCACGGCGGCGTACTGCTGGCGCAAAAGCTCCTGGGCCTTGGCCGACCAGGGCATCAACTCGCAGTCAAAGATGGCCCAGTTCGTTTTGAACTCGTCCCAGAAGTTGGCCCGGTCGAGGGCCGTCCGCACTATTTCCAGGACTTCGGCTTCGAGCGCGGCATCTTCAAAGAACCGCCGCCCGGTGCGGGTATAGACAATCCCGGCGTTCTCGCCTTCCACCCCAAACCGCTGGCGCGCCACCCCGGCGTCACGGCAGACTACCACGACCGCCCGCGAACCCATGTGTTTTTCTTCGCAGACAACTTTCGTCACTTCCTGACGCCGGAAGAACTCGAAAGCTTCGGTCGGGTATTCCAGAAAACCGGGCCGCTGGCTAGTTTCGGTTGGCGACATGGTAGGCGGCAAATAGATGAGCCAGCGCGGGTTGGCGGCGAACCGGCTCATCACTTCCAGGGCCGCGATAGTATTTTCCTCGCGGAGCGTCACCCGGCCCTGCAAGCGGGTCTGGACCACCCGTTTGCCCGAAACATCCTCAATATCCAGCACGTCATCGTTTTGCTGCTGGGCGCTAAGCGAGGAAGGTCTTTCCGGTTGGGCCAGAGGAAACGGGCGGGCCGGGGGATAGTAAACTTTTGCCGCCGGGACCGCCACCAACTCTTTTTCAGGGTAGCGCAAGGCAGTCAGGTTGCCGCCGTAGACGCACCCTGTGTCGATACAAATTGTATTGTTCAAAAATTCAGGTGCCGGGACCGGGGTATGGCCGTAAACGACCAGGGCTTTGCCCCGGTATTCGGCGGCCCAGTTGTAGCGGACGGGCAGGCCGAATTCATCGGTCTCACCCGTTGTTTCACCGTAGAGCGCAAACTCGCGCACTTTGGCCGAACCCCGGCCCTGCAATTCGGCCTTTAGCCCGGCGTGGGCTACCACCAGTTTGCCGCCATCGAGGACGTAATGGCTGACCAGGCCATCAATAAAGTCGGCTACATCGCGTTTGAAACTGGCCGGTTCGCGGTCGAGTTGTTCGAGCGACTCGGTCAGGCCGTGCGTCACCTGGACTTTATGGCCTTTGAGCTTGCGCATCAGCTTGGTATCGTGGTTGCCCGGCACCACCAGGGCCGTCCCGGCCTTTTGCATGTCCATCACCAGGCGCAAGACCTCCGGCACGCGCGGCCCCCTGTCCACCAGGTCACCCAGGAAGACAGCCTTGCGCCCGTCAGGATGAACGGTCCGGTAGACCGGGCCGCTTTCGGTTTCCTCGCGGGCGACCACGTAGCCGAGTTTTTCGAGCAGTTGGAAAAGCTCCCCGGCGCAGCCATGCACGTCACCGATAAGGTCGAAGGGGCCGTGTTCGTGGCGGCGGTTGTTCCAGAGCGGTTGGCGTTCCAGGGTCACCTCGGCCACTTCTTCAGGCGAATTAAGCTTGAAAACATGCCGGAACCCCTCGCGTTCGAGGTTGCGGAGCGACTGGCGCAGGTTCTGGACCTGCCGCCGGATGACGTGCGGACCCATATCGCGGTCGGGCCGGACCCGGTTGCGCTCCAGGCACAGTTTTTCGGGCATATCGAGGACTATGGCAACCGGTAAGACATGATACTGGCGGGCCAGGGCTAACAAAGGCTGGCGGGCTTCTTTCTGGACGTTGGTAGCATCAATGACGGTCAGGCGGCCCGCCGCCAACCGTTTGGCCGCGATAAAATTCAAGACTTCGAAGGCATCGGTGGTGGCGGACTGGTCGTTTTCGTTGTCGGAAACGAGGCCCCGGCAGAAATCGGAGGAAATGACCTCGGTCGGCAGAAAGTGCTGGCGGGCAAAACTCGATTTTCCAGACCCGGACGCACCCACCAGGACGACCAGGGACAATTCAGGCAGGGTTATCTTCATAAAATAAATGCAATTCTAAAAATAGGAGTTAACTCATTAAAAGTCTGTATTTCTCAAAAACGGGAAGTATTAACGCTTAAAGACGGCCATCTGGGTGGGCGGGCCGTAGTTAGGGTCAACCGGACCAACCGGTAAAAACTCGACCCGGTAGCCGAATCTTGCCGCCACATCCCCGGCCCACTCCTGGAAACGGGCCCGGCTCCATTCAAAACGGTGGTCGGGATGGCGCAGTTTCCCGGCGGGCAAGCCCTCGAACAACACGTTATATTCGACGTTCGGCGTGGTAACAACTACGATACCGGGCCGGGCAAACTCGAATAAGATCCGCTCGAAGGAGGCCAGCCGGGCCAGGTCGAGATGCTCGATAACCTCTATTACAGTAGCGGCTTCGTACCCGGCCAGGCGTTTATCCCGGTAAGTCAGGCTGCCCTGTAGCAGGGTCAGGCGGGACTGCTGGAACGAGGGCAGGCTATCCAGGTGGAGACGCACTTTGGCTTTTTCGAGGACGCGGTAAGAAACATCCATGCCGGTAAGCCGGGTAAAAGAAGAATCGGCCAGCAGCGTTTTTAGCAGTTTACCTTCGCCGCAGCCTAAGTCCAGCACCTGTTTAACCGCGTTTTGCTTGAGGACTGTCACAACAGCCGCCAGGCGCTGCTCGTTCAGGCTGACTTTTTCTTCGAGCGCTTCTTCGCCGGACCCGGTTTTCGGTTCGGACAACCCGATAGGGTCGCCGGTTTCCGGCTCGGTCAGGCCGGTGTCCTCAACTTCGACCAGGCGGTCCAGGGCATCCCTGGTCAGGCGCGGGCGTTTCAGGTAGCGCCGGGCAATCAGGTTCTTTTCGGGGTGGGCGGCCAGCCAGCCTTCGCCGTGCCGCAAAAGTTTATCCACTTCGTCGTCGCCAAACCAGTAATGTTTTTCCTCGTCAAGGACCGGGACCAGCACGTACAGGTGGCTGAGCAGGTCTTTGAGGCGAAAGGTGCCTTCCAGGGTCAGGCTGTAATAGGCGCTCTGGCCCCATTCCGGGAATTTAACATCAAGAGGGGCCGGTTCAACCGTGACAGTGTAACCGAGAGGCTCGAACAAACGGCGCAGGATAGTTTCGCCACCCCGCGCGGGGACTGCCCCAAGGTGGGCCGAAAGAGGCAGCTTTGTCTCAACCAGTTCAGGGTAGGATTTGCTTTTGCCGGATAGGGCCGAGCTGTAGACCTGAGCCAGAGCCACGCTCAAAAAGGACGAAGCGACATAGGGCCGGTCGTTCACGTAGGGCTGCAAAGGCCGGTTGGCCCGTTCGCTTTCGCTGCCGCTTTTACCGCGCACCAGGGCGACCGGGTCAATATCCAGCAACAGGACGGCGGTACATTTTTCGGGGGAGGCTTCCGGGTAGAAGACGTGAGCCCGGCCAAAATTCAGGTCGAAAGATTGGAAACGGGCCGGGTTTTTATGGAGCAAGTGACCCAGGTCGGTGGCTGGTTGGTAGGTGGTGGTTATGGTTAACAACATTTGAAACCGTCTTTTTGTAATTTGAAATATCCCGGTAAAGCCAGCCCACTTTTACCGGGAACAAGCTCGCTTACCTGTGTATATTATAAAGACGCGTGCTTTAATGTCAAGAGGAAGAAGCTTTTAATTTATTCTTTTGATAGAGGAGTCACCGGCAAGCATCAATCGCGCAGGCGCAAACGGGCCGGGGTAAGCTCGGAAATAGTTTTGACCCCTAAAAGCCGCATCGTCCTGATGATTTCTTTGGTTAGAATGTCGGCGGTCTTCTGGACACCGCGCTGTCCACCCGCCATCAGGCCGTAGAGATAGGCCCGGCCCACCAGGCAGGCTTTCGCGCCGAGGGCTACCGCCGCGATTATATCGGCCCCGCTCATAATCCCACCGTCAAGATAGATTTCGGCCCGGTCGCCAACCGCCTGGAGAATGGCCGGGAGTTGTTCGAGCGGGAGAGGGGCGCGGTCGAGTTGCCGCCCGCCGTGGTTAGAAACGACCAGGGCATCGGCACCTCGTTCGACGGCTGACCGCGCATCCTCGATATTCTGGATGCCCTTGACGACCAGGGGACCGCTCCACTCACCGCGCAGCCATTCGAGGTCGGCAAAAGTAACCGAGGGGTCGAACATAACCGCGACCAGTTCGGCTACCGTGCCGTTCCAGGAATTGAGCGAGGCAAAACTCAGGGGTTCGGTGGTCAGGAGGTTAAACCACCAGGCCGGGTGCAAAGCGCCATCAAAAAAGGTCTTGAGGGTCAGGGCCGGGGGGATGGTCAGGCCGTTGCGGGTATCGCGGTGGCGCGCCCCGGCGATAGGGGTATCCACGGTCAGGACCAGGGCTTCGTACCCGGCGGCTTTGGCGCGGGCAATCAGGTCGCGGCTGGCGGCGCGGTCCTTCCAGAGGTAAAGCTGGAACCAGCGCCGGGCGTCGGGGGCGGCCTCGGCCAGCGCTTCAAGTCCGGTCGTACCCATCGTCGAGAGGGCGTAGGGTATCCCGGTGTTCTGGGCGACACGGGCCACTGCCGGTTCGCCTTCGTGGTTCATCATGCGGGTGAAACCGGTCGGGGCAAAGACGAGCGGCAGGGTGCTGGGCTTGCCCAGGATAGTGGTCGAGGGGTCTACCGCCGAAACGTCACGCAAGACCTGGGGCACGAACTCGACCTTCTGGAAAGTTTCGCGAGTACGGCGCAAGCTGGTTTCGTCTTCCGCCGCGCCGTCCACGTAGTCGAAAACAGCCCTGGGCACCTGCTTCCGGGCGATGTCGCGCAAGTCCCCGATGGTCACGGCCCTGGAAAGCCGCCTTTTGACGGGGTCCAGTTCGAGCGGTTTGGGACGCAATAACGGGCTCAATTCGGCCCAACTTGGCAGGCGGCGCGAGGTCATCGGTAACTCCTTCGGTTAGCGTTAAACGTATACCCATAAAGGGCACGAAACAGCGTTGAACGTAAATTTGGCGTATTTACTGGCGAAATTTTAGCACTATTTTCAAGCTAAACAAAAATACGCCGCCAATTTTGGAGAGGAAAGGTTTTAGTGTCTGAAACGGCGGGAGAGGCGTTCGTAGAGCGAGGGCGGATTTGCCTTGTGAAGGCGGGTTTCCATCTCTTTGGCCCAGCTTTCCATGCTGGCAAGGGCCTTGTTTTTGGCCTCAATCTGGGCTTCGTATTCAGCCAGGAGGCGGTCCCGGTCGTTATCGTTCCCGGCGACGGCAAAAGAAGGCAGGGTTTCCCCGGCGTCGGGAGCCTGGCGAGGGTTCACGACCCATTCGAGCAAAGGGCGGCAGGCCGCCGCATAACTGTAACGCTCGGCCACGAAAGTCTTACTCCGGGCAGCAGCCGAGGTCAGGCGGTCGGGGTCTTCGGCCAGTTCGCGCAGACGGGCGGCCAGGTCCGGGGCCGAACCGTGGGGAAAACTGAAAGCCAGCTCCTCGCCGACCAGTTCTTCGGTCAGGTAGGCCGTGACCGTCACCACCGCCGGGAGACCGTAAAGCAACCAGTCGAGCAGGCGGGTCCGGCTACCGAGAATACCCTCGTAACTCCAACGGTCCAGGATTAAGCCCACATCACTTTCGAGATAATAATTATGTAAACCTTCGTAAGACACCCAGCCCAGGAGGTGAAAGCGGTCCCTGAATTCGGAGGCTTCGACCATTTTTTGAAAGCGGGGAAAGGTCTGGCTGTCGTGAGGTGGGAGCGACCCGCCGGTCGCCACGAAATGCAGGGCCGGATTTTCCTGCATGGCCTGGAAGACCCCGTTATAAAGGGTGTCAATGTCGGTCCAGGTGTTAAAACCGCCGCTCCACAGCACCACAAAGGCCTCGTTTGGCACGATTTTCCCGCGCAAGAAAGGCTCGTCCGAGGCGGGCAAGCGGGTCGGGTCGAGGGTCGCAGGGATGGTGTAGGCGAGACGGAAACCGTCCGTGAAATGGTTGAGTCGGCCATGGGTCGCCATGGCCCCGACCAGGGCGTGTTCCTGGTAAGGTGAAACCGCGCTGACCGCGTCGGCCCGGCGCAGCACCACCCGCTCGAACCGGGCGAAGGGTTCGAGAAGGGAGTCATCCCCGGCCTGGAAAGCCTTGGCCTGACCCTCGGCCAGGGGGCTGCCAAAGAAGTCGGCCCAGAAGGGGAGCGAGGGAGACAGGTAGAGCGCCCCCAGGTAGCTGGGCCAGGCGCTAACCGCCACCGCCGCGTCAGGTTGAAACTCGTTTTCAAGGTTAGATAGGGCGGCTTGCCCGGTAACTTCCGCTTCACCGGTTGAGTACAACTGTAATTTGGGAGCAAGTTCACGGGGTGAGGAAAAGCCGGTTCGACCGGCTTTGAGGGAGACCAGGGCGATTTCGTGCCCTTCTTCCTGCAAGGCGCGGGCGATATGCCAGGCCCGGATACTGGGAGCGCTCAACCGACCGGCCCGGTCCGCCTCACCTTCCGGTGGCAGTGGACCCTGGCCGAGTAAAAGTATTTTCATTCGAGCATTCCACTGGGCCGTCCCTTGGGCCAGCAACCAATCCCAGCCTGGATATGGGAGAGGTGATAGATAGGGCCTTCGACCCGGTAGCCACCTTCGAAGGGGTCTTCGGCCAGCAGGAAAGGCGTATCAAGGTCAATATAGTCGAAACCGCCATTTCCGGCGGCGAAATGGGCCGAGCAGCACATCGCCAGTTTCGACTCTATCATTCCGCCAATCATCAATCGGATATGGGCCGCCCGGCAGACCGCCGCAATATCCATGCCCTCCACCAGGCCGCTTTTCATCAACTTGATATTGACCACGTTGGCCGCGCCGATATGGGCCAGTTCGAGGACATCGTAAGCCCCGAAGACTGTCTCGTCGGCAGCTACCGGCACCCGGCCCTGCTCGGTTACGAATTTGAGGCCAAGCCGGTCGTGTTTGGGTACGGGCTGCTCGAACAGGCGCACCCGGATACCCCGGTCACGCAGTTCCCGCAAGAGTTCGACCGCTTCGGGGGCGCTATAGCCCTGGTTGGCGTCCAGTTGGATTTCACAGTCGGGAGCACCTTCGCGGACGGCCAGGGTCCGGGCAATATCGGCATCCAGGCCGCTCCCGACCTTAATCTTGATAAAGCGGACCCCCTGGGCGGTGATACCCTGGGCCAGTTCACGGGCGCGGTCCGGCTCGACAATCGGGATACTGATGTCGGTCTCGACCCGGTCGGTCATACCGCCGAAGAATTTGTACATAGGCACCCGCATGGACTTGGTAGCGGCATCGAGCAGGGCCATTTCGAGACCGGCCCGCGCCGCAGCCTGCATCGAGAAAAGCCCGGCCAGTTCGCGGGAGAGTTGGCGCCATTCCAACGCGTCCCGCCCGGCCAGGAGCGGAGCCAGGCTGCCCAGGGTCGCCAGGACGGTCGCCTGGTTCTCGCCGTTTATCGGTTCGAGGGGAGCCGCCTCGCCGTATCCGATGACACCGTTTTCGAGAGTGACGGTTATCAGGACATTGCGGACGTGGTCCAACCGCCCTATCGCAATCACGAAAGGCTCAATCAGGGGAATATCCAGGGGTTCGAAGTCTACCGAAACAATCCGGGTAGCGAGGCTGCTCATCCACATAATCCTTGTTATAGAGTTAACAAAATCGCCGGTTGAGTTCAATAGTAGCCGGGGAAAAAGGGTTTGTCAATTTGAAGATTTTCTTAGCTCAATAAGACTTTTGGTATAGCTAAAAGTCACCTTCCGGGTAGTGACAGGTACGCTATAATAGGGATATAACCTAAATGTAACCTTCGGTAGATTTTGTTCGGTATAATTGGTTGAAGCGTTGAGCTAAATCTTAACTTAGTCAGGCAACAATGGCGGAACAGGGAAAGAATACCGGGTTGGGCACGGACGATACCGGTCGCTTAGCAAATAACCAACAGGAAGAATTAGCCCGGCTGCGCGCCCGCGTGACCGACCTGGAAAAAGCCGAGGACCGGCGAAACCTGGCGGAAAGACATTTGAAGCTGACCACGGGTCGGCTTTCCGCGGTCGTTGCAATCCAGGAAGAAATCCAGCGCACCGCCCCGAATTTAAGCGACACACTCCAGTTACTGGTCAAGCAGGCCGAGGAATTAGCCGGGGGCGACGGCGCGGTTATCGAACTGGTCGAGGGCCGGGATGTCATTTACCGGGCCGACAGCGGTACGGCTAAAAGCCATACTTCCGGCATCCCCCAGTTCAGGGCGTTGGGCAACCTTTCGACATTGGTGGTTACGACCGGGCAAATAATCGTGTGCAAAGAATGTGCTACCGACTCCCGCCTTGACCCTGAATTATACCGGGGCTGGAATATCCGTTCCCTGGTATCCATCCCCATTTTTTACCAGCATAAAATCGTCGGTATTCTAAAAGTTTTCTCGTCACAACCGAATACCTTTGGGGATCATGAAGTCGAAACTTTGCAACTGCTAGTAGGCCAGGTAGTAACCGCGCTCAGCCGCTCGGCGGAGTTCGAAGCTAAACAGGCCCTGCTGGCCGAACAAACCGCCTCATTGGAAGCTTTGCGTGAGAGCGAGGAACGTTTCAAAAGCGCTTTTTACAATTCGGCGATAGGTATTACCCTGGTCACACCCGAAAACCGCTTTCTACAGGTGAACCCGGCCTTCTGCCGGATGCTCGGCTATACCGAGTGGGAACTAACCGGCAAATCCTCCGATGACGTTTCGCACCCGGACGAACTGATCCCCGGCGAAAATATCCGCAGCCAGTTACTCAACCGGGAAATCCCGGCGGTGGAAATCGAAAAACGTTACGTTCACAAAAACGGCTGGCTGGTCTGGGTCTCGATTAACGCGACCTGCGTCCGCAACAGCGAGGGCCAGCCACTTTATTTCATCTGCCAGGTCCAGGATATTACCGCCCGCAAAAGGGCCGAGGAAAGCCTGAAACTGCTCAATTCCCAACTGGAACAGCGTGTCCAGGAACGGACCACCCTTTTAGAAACGGCTATGGCCCAGGCCGAAACCTCGCGCCGCAACTTCGCTTTCCTGGCCGAGGCGACCGCCCTCCTTGTCAGCACCCTCGAATACCAGGATAGCATGCCTGCCCTGATGCAGATGGCGGTCCCCTACCTGGCCGACTACGGCCTGGTTGAGCTATTAGAAGAAAACCAGGCCCTTTTCCAGGTGACCGCCTCGGACCTGGACCCGAATACCGACAATATCCTCTACAATCTAAGCCAGGTCGCCCCGGTTGACCTCGAAATTGATAATCCTTTTGGGGAAGCGGTGCGGAGCGGCAGGTCGCTGGTCTATGACAAAGTCACTCCCGGCGTTTTAGGAAAATATGTTTGCAGCCCTGAACGTCTCGAATTACTCCGGCAGGTCGGGGTGCAAGCTTTACTCGTCGTGCCGGTGGTAGGGCGCGAAAAGACCCTGGGGGCCTTTACTTTTGTCCAGGTCCGGCCCGACCGTGCCTTCCGGCCCGCCGAAATAGCCCTGGTGGAAGACCTGGCCCGCCGGGCCGCCATGGCGCTAGATAATAACCGGCTCTACCGCGAAGCCCAGGAGGCGTTCCGGGTCCAGAAGGAACTCGATTACTTAAAAGACCTGTTTGTCTCGATTGCTGGTCACGAACTGCGGACCCCGCTTACGACCATTCGCGGTTTTGCCCAGATGCTCCAGCGCAGCCTGCTCCGTCAGCCGGAACCGCTCGAACCGGAGGTCCATCACGAGACCCTGGTCAAGAATTTACATTTTCTCGATACCATCCAGCGGCAAACCAACCGGATGAACGGCCTGATTTCGCAACTGCTCGATTTTTCGCGGATTCAAAGCGGCCAGTTCGAACTGACCGAGGTCACCCAGGTCGACCTGGTCAACTTGCTGGAAAGGGTGGTTGAGCAGCAAAGCACCCTGGAACCGGACCGGCCTTTATCACTCAAGGCCGGGAAAATCCGGGCCGTCAGCCGGGGAGATGGCGACCGGCTGGAACAGGTCTTCCATAACCTGATAACCAACGCCTTTAAGTACAGCCCCGAAGAAAGCCCGGTAACCGTGGAAATTAAAGTTGATGGAGAACAGCCCGGCGAAGCAATAATTTCGGTCAAAGACGGGGGCCACGGCATTAGCCTCGAAGACCAGCAGCACATTTTCGACCGTTTCTACCGGGTCCGCAGCCAGCAGACCGCCCGGACCAGCGGGCTCGGCCTGGGTCTTTTTATCAGCCACAAAATTATCGAGCAACACCAGGGCCGGATGTGGCTGGAAAGCCAGCCCGGCCACGGCACTACCTTCTTTATCGCCCTGCCCCTCGCGGTACCCACCACTGACCAGGATAACCACCTTAATTAGGCACTTTCCACTTTAATTTTATCTTCCCCTGCACCCGTAAGTGGCACTTATGGTCGCACTTGCGGACGTAACGCAAGCCTATGGCCGGATTCGATATGCCAAAAACTAAACACCGAACCCTGAAACTTTTCAATCCCCCTTGGATTCTGAGCCGGATTATTGACTCTTAATCAAGTTATAGCTATAATTAGAACATAGGTTCGCACCGGTGAGGGGCCAATAATTGAGTGGTAAATCCCGCCAAAAGTGGCTCTTTTTTACTCCGCTAAAGATAAAAACTCAGGTAATAAAAAAGAAAATTTGAAAAAACCGACGCGGAAATAAAAAGGCTCGGACAGACAGCAAAAACGGGCCAAGCAAAAAGGAGTGACAACAATGGCGACGATTACAAATGAAGCTAATAACACTTCCCGGCGAACGACCCGGCGTAACTCTTCCAAAGGGATTGTGCCACCGCCCAGCACCGAAGCAACCGCCCGTAAACTGGATTTGCCTGATGAAAACGAATCGAATGAATTAAAACTTGAAGGGACCACTATGAAGCAAGCAAGCCGCAAAGCCCAGGTCAACCGTGAGGCTGAAATTCAATACCAGGAGCGCCAGCAAACCATCGCGCGCCTGAGCGAAAAACGCGACGAATATGTTGAAAGACTCGATATTGGCGCGGCCAAAATCGAAGAAGCCCGCAGCCAGGGTAAGGATGTCACCTCCTGGGAAGATTACTGGATCCAGTTATTGCGCCAGTACGAAGCGGTCTGCGACAAACTGCGCGACCTGACCAACCAGGCTTAAATTGTCGCCTATAAAATTTCCGCCAGGGTCGGCTCTCTATCGAGGGCCGATTTTTGATTTTCACACGTAGTATTATTACCGTAAGATAAAACCAGACCATTTTTATCGGATAATATAGCTCAGGGAGGTATCTTATGACCCAGGGACAGCCATCATTGACCGCTTTCTACAAAGGGTGGGACAACTTTCACCGGCAGCTTGTCGCCGCTATCACGCCCCTTTCCGCCGAGCAACTGGCTTTACGCAGCGCCCCACAAAATTACTCGGTTGGCATGATAGCAACCCATATTGTCGGGTCACGAGTCTTCTGGTTCTACACCTGGATGGGCGAACGCAGTGTTGACCTGGCTGCCTACGAAATCTGGAACTATTTCGTCCGGGAGGACGGCAAAGACCCCCTACACACGGCGGAACAACTCGTTACCGGGCTCGAATTAAGCTGGCGGCTTATCCAGAACACCCTCGACCGGATGACACCCGCCGACCTCGACCGGGCCTACCCCGATCCCTATCCAGACCCGAATGACCCGGCAGACTCCGCCCGAACTTTACAATGGATTATCTGGCATACTCTGGAACATGACATCCAGCACAGTGGCGAACTTTCCTCTATCCTCAGTGTGAACGGCTTACCGACAATAGACCTGGGATAGCCCGGTGATTTTTGGCAATATACCGCCTGACTATTGTGGCATCGTAAAACATAGGGTATTATGTAAATAATTTTTTGGGAAAGGTTAAAGACATCCTACAAGGGGCAACCTGAGTCTGGTGGAGTTAACGCACGTACCGGTTTCACCGTCATAGTCCTCAACCTTAGAGTGTGAAGTTATGAGCCAACAAGTCGAAAAAATTTTGCTGGTAGCAGACGACCAGGAACTGCTGATGCAGTCTGTTTTTCACCTGCAGCGCGCCGGGTATGGGGTAGTGATGGCAGAGAATGGCCGGGAAGCCCTCCAAAGCGCCCAGGTTGAAAAACCGGACCTGGCTATTGTGGACCTGAAATTACCGGATGCATCGGGGGTGGACCTTTGTCGCCGCCTTCGCAACGCGCATCTGAACATCCATGTAATTATCCTGACCTCAAAATATTCCTCCGAGGACCATATTGCTTCCCTGGAAGCAGGGGCCGACGATTTCATCATCAAGCCTATCAACCCGACGGAATTTGTTTTGCGGGTAAAAGCAGTGCTGCGACGGACCAACCGTCCCGAACAACCCCAGGCCGCTTTTCAAAACCGCCAGCGTGCCACCGCCATTTTGCCCCAGAATGAGCTAGCCCCTGCCGATAAATTTGCCAGCAAACGCCAGACCGCCCCACTGGATGTATATGGCGAAATGGGCAATAATTCTACCCTGGTGCAACTCCTGGAACAGGCTGCCGAGGCAGACCGGGCCCAGAATAGTGTTGATGCCCGCGAATTATATTTGCAAGTCCTTAAGCTGGACCAGTATAACGAAACGGCCCTGATCTGGCTGGCCTGGCATACCAGCGATGCCTACGAGGGAGTACGCTACCTTGAAAAACTGGTGGTAAGCCACCCGGAAAATACCAAGTACCAGGAGTACCTGGCCGCCGGTAAAAATCGCATCATCGAGCTTGACCAGCTAATTTCGGGGTCGGGCGTCTTGAATTATTGGACTATGGCCGAAAAAATCCAGGCAGAACGGACCCGGCGAGGGCAAGATCGCCGCAGCGCCCCGATTACTCCGGTGGGGCAGCTTTTGCTCAAAAAGAAATTTATAACTCAGGACCAACTCGACACCGCGATAATTGTCCACGAAATGTTTACCCGGCTGGGCCAACCGAAAAAGCTGGGGGAGGTTTTGCTGGAATACGGTTATCTGACACCCAACCAGTTGCAAGAAGTCTTGAACGAGCAAATGACCGACTTCAACAACCAATTCTACTAGGATTTAACCACATAACCTGCACGCAACTAGGGTCTGAATTGCCAGAGTTCGGGGCGACTGGTCGAAACGGCGTCGGCCCCGGCGGCAAGGACTTCCCGGATTGCCTGGTCGGTGCGTATCAGGCCGCTGGCGATTACCGGCAATTTAACATCCTGGGTAAGCAGGTCTTTGATATAAGGTACAGCCACACCTGGCAGCATTTCCACCGCATCGGGTTGGAGACTGTTGAGCAGATGTACGCCCGTGGAATAGGCAGCCGAGTCTAGTACGAAAAACCGCAGGATTGAAATCAGACCGAGCGAGCGCGCCTCTTTTATCAGGTTCGAGCGCGTGCTGACAATCCCCCCAATACCGAAGTGCTGTTTGAGATAGGCCAGACCCGCTTTATCCCGCCCGATTCCCTCCATCAAGTCAATATGCAGTAAAATCGCCGGTTTCCCCTGCGCCCGATTCAAGACCCGTTCTATATCAAAAATATCGCCTTTTAGCATGATTGCCGCCGGGAGGTCAAGGGCCAGCACCCGGTCAAGGTCACCGGGAGAGCGCATAGCCGGGATTATCCGTCGCTCGAAAAGGGCCGGAGGTAGTTTTGAAATTGTTGGGAGAGTCATTTTTGCCTTAATTATTTGCGCCGGGCGATAAAAAGAGCGGCCCCTTCCCGGTAACTCAGGTGACCGCTAGCCCGGATAATTTGGGTCATTTCGGTGATAACCCTGGCGTAAAGTTCGCGCCAGTGGGCCTCACTCAAAGCCGGTTCATCAAGGCCGGACGATTTCTGAAAGAGCAGTCCAGAAGCATAATATTCGCCGAGTTGGGCCGGGTCTTCGAACCTTAAACGGCGTTCGTACAGTTCGACCTGCCACTCCTTAAAGGCCAAAGCCAGCCATTCCGGACCGTTCGCCAGGTTAAAACGCTGGTCGGGGCGGGTGGTATGGCCGTAAATCCGGGCCGGGAAACCGAGTTCGGCCTGGATACGTTCGTGAGCCTCCCGCAAAGGTGAAACTTCGTCGGTGTCCGCTGTCACGATAAAAAGAAGACCGTCCTGCACCAGGGCCGCCGCTACCGCCGCCAGGCTTTTGGCAATATCCCCGGTCTGGTTGAGCATGCGGTTGCACATGGCTGCGCCAAAGGTCGCCGGGCCAAAGGGTAGCCGTAAAATATCACCCTGGACCAGTGACCCGCCAGGACGGTGGCGCAAACGGTCCTGTGCTTTTTGCAAAGCCGCCCGGTTGCGGTCGAGACCCACTGCCAGGTGGAGCGAGAGGGCCGGGTTTTCTAAGAGGGCGGCCAGGTAATAGCCGGGGCCACAGCCCGCGTCCAGGAGGAAGGGCCGGGTTCGAAAAACCGCCGAGCTTTGCAGGACGGCGGCAATCCGGGGTAGCGCGAAATCTTCGGTGCTGGCAGCCCCAGCGGTAAGAAAAGTCGTGGCGGCGTCACGCGAGGCGAGGTGCCGGCTCTGGCGTTCCGCAGGATTCCGCCAGAGCCGGTCCAGTTCTTCCCCTGTAATAACCCCGGCCAACTCTTAGCCCCGGAAAGGCCGGTCAAGTTGGACCAGGGTGCTATGGATCCACTCATCGCCGGAGGGCGTAAGGATACGATACCAGCGGGTCGAGCCGCGCAGTTCAGGGCCATCAATCCAGCCGTCAAACTCGAAGCGTTCCCCCTCTTCGCTGACCCGCACCACCGTATTTTTATCATAACTGGGGATGGTGCGGACATTCGCCAGTTCGACCGAGGTCCGGCCTCTGCCCAGGTCAACCCGGTGGAAACCGGGCGGCTCGGCCCTGGTTGGGACGGGAGGCGGAGGCGGTGCGACCGGGGCCGGCTGGACAGGCTGGAAAGTGCCGGGCCGGGTTACATCGTCATCCAGACCAATCGGCACCGACATGTCGAGGTCTTCATAACTCAACGGGGCGGTATAACCATCGTTCCGGTCAATCAACTGGCGGACAGTGACTTTAGCCGGGGCCGGGTTTGGTTCCACCTCGTCAAACAGGGTATCAAATTCGGGTTCGGGGCCGGAAGGGGCCGGGGCAGCGGGCGCGGGTTGCGCCGGAGCGGCCTGGACCGGTTGAACGGGGGTATTCTCACCCGCAGTTGCCGGTGGTGCCGCCTCCGAAGAAGCGGTAGACGCCGAAGCGGGAGGAGTATTCAGGGTGCCGGTCCCGCCTCTTTCAAGACTTAAATCGAGGCCGGACTGGTTGAGCAGCGAAAAAAAGTCGTCATCCTCAAAAAGGTTTTCGTTCTCAAGCCAATCTTTATTAGGAATTTCTACCGCCGGGGCATCCCTGAGATTAGGCGATGGGGCCGTTAAGGAAGCCGGGGCACTTTCCGGCGCGGCAGCGACAGGTGGCTGGGGCGCGGTTGGGGGCGGTTCGGTCGAAGCTTTCAACCAGTCCGGCAACCCGCTATCGTCTCTGGCGGCCTTGAGCCAACCCGGCAATTCATCTTCCTCGGTAGTGTTACCGGCCCAGGTGAAATCGTTACCGGCAGGGGTCGAGACTTCCTCGACAGCTTCTGGCTCTGGCTCCGAGGCGGGTTCGGCAACCTCAACAGGCGGGGTCGCGCTCGGCACAGCCTGGGCGGGTTCCGGCTCCGGTTGTAGGGTCGCCGGTTCATCGAGCCAGGAAGGTAATTCGAGGTCATCGGCGGTAAACTGGGGATGGCCCGCTACCGAAGGAGCGTTATCAAACAGGTTTGAGGGTTGGTCGCCAGTCTTTTCCGGTTCGAGCGAAAACGGCGGAATAACCGCTTCAGGCTGGGATTCCTCTACCGGCGAAGCTGAAGGCGCGAAAGACTGGAAATAGTTATTCGAGGATTCCTCGGCGGGAAGCTCGAACGGGTAGGCGCTGGGGCCGCTGGAACTATAGTCCTGGCTGTAGGTAGAAGCCGGGGAGCTTTTCTCGAAACCGGTCAGGTCGTAATTAAAGCTGCTTGACTGACCGGGCTGCTCATCCGGGCTATCGGAGCCATAATAAGCGTCGTAATTCGTAGATTTGGGAGTTTCAAGCTCGAACGGGTAGAAACTCTCCGCTTCCTGGGCGGGCTCACTTGGCGGATAAACCGGGCTCGGCTGCGGCTCAGTGGTTTCTGTTTCAGGTTGCAAAACAGGCGTGCCGGTTTCCTGTGAAGATTCGACCGTGGTGGTGGCTTCCGGCGCGGGCGGGCTGACCGGCTCAGGGCCAATCTCAGCCGGGGTCGGCATGAAATCTACCGGAAGCACCTCCGGTTGGGCGATGGTGGCCGCCTCAAACCGGGCCGGTTCGGTCGCCGCTTCAATCGTGCCAGGGGCGGGACCATCATCGGAACCGAACAGCGCTTGCTCGGCGGCGTAATCCGGTTGGTAGGTTTCTGGTTCAGTTACATACACCTGGGGCGCTTCGAAAGCCGGGACCGGACCGGTCTCCACCGGGACGGTTTCTACGGCATTTTCGGGGGCCAGGCTGGGAGCCGGGGCTTCAACCTGTCCGAAACTAACTGGGGCAGTGGATTGAGCGGGCGGTTCCACTGGCACAGGTTGGGCCGGTTTGTTGTCGTGACCGCCAAAGAGATTGAAAATGCGGTCGTACCAGTGATGCTTTTCTTCGGGCTTCTCGGTTTCAACCGGGGTTGCCGGGGCGGGAAACGGAGCGACTTCCTGGACGACCGGCGCAGGAGCAGCTTCCTGGGATTGTGAAAGGGTTTCCGGCTGCGCTTCAGGGGCGGTTTCGACAGGAGCCACAACCGCGCTGGCTTCTTCCGGTGCGGCGGGAGCGGGTGCTTCCTCGACCACCGGGGCAGCGACTTCTTCCCCTGCGGATGCTTCTTCGACCGCCGGGGCAGCGACTTCTTCCCCAACCGTTTCTTCTTCGACCGCCGGAGTAGCAGCTTCTTCCGAGGCTGCCGCTTCATCCGTAGACGGCACAGCCTCCCCGGTGACTTCTGCGGCTTCTACGGCAGGTTCCTCTCCAGAAGGCTCGGCAAACGCTTCTGCCGGGGTTGCCTGGGCTACCGCTTCGGCAGGCTCCTGGGCGCTTTCCAGTTCGGCAGGGACGGCTTCGACAGCTTCTTCCACCGGGTTAGCGGGCTCGGCTTCTACCGGGCCACTCACAATGGCGGCTTCCGGGGTAGGTTCTGCGGCTACCTCATCCAGGTTGGTGAGTTCGACCGGGGTCGGCTCATAGGTGTACGAGGTATCAAAGAAGGCAGGCCGGGAATACTTGGGTGTAATATCGTCCCCAATTGCCGGCGGAACTTCCAGTTCATCGGTGGTAGGGGTGGCCGCCCGTACCGGCGACTCCGGTTCGGTTGACACAGGCTCTTCAAAAAAGCCAGGGACCGAATCGCCCGCAAAGAGGTCGGCGGCCCAATCGTCATGGTCCGGGCTGGCCGTTTCTTCAACAACCGTTTCCTCACTAACCAGGGCGGGTTCGGCAGTCTCAACCGGGACGGCCTCAAGGGCGGCGCTGTCTTCGGGCGATGGTAAAACTTCTTCCGGCTGAGCTTCCTCAAAAGAAATTGGCTCGACTTGCCCGGCAGGTTCAGTGATAATTTCAGGCTCGGCTTGCTCGGCGGATTCCGGGGCAGTTTCAACTTCAGGCTCGGTTGCGACCGGTTCCGCTTCTTCAACCGCCGCAAAGGTGGCCGTTTCAAGGTCGGCCAGGTAAGAAGGCTGACCGGGCGCGTCAAAGACTTCCGGCTGATTTTCGGGTTCGCTTGCGGGCTCGGCGGCTACCGCTTCCGGTTCTTCCGCTTCAAGGGCCGCTTCTTCGTCCTCATCCGAAAGTGCGGGAGCAACTTCCTGGGGCGGCGCAACGGGTTCCGGCTGCGCTTCCGGCAAAACCTCGGCAGGGGCCTCGGTCGCGGCGGCTTCCTCTACTGGTACGGCTTGCGGCACGACCGGGGGCGCGGTCTGGACCTCTTTACGGGCCGGGGCCGGACGGATAGGTGTAGGCTGGTAGGCCAGGGACGCTTCAATATCGTCCAGGTCGAAATCTTCAAACTGGTAGGCCGGTTCGGACGGCGCTTCTTCCGGCTGAGAAACCGCCCCAGTCGCCTGCTCTTGAGAAGTTGTTTCAGCAGGTTCCTCTTGAGAGACTACCTCGGCAGCGGCCTCCTGAGAAAGTAGGTCGCCCGGTTCTTCCTGAGAAACAACTTCGGCTTCTCCCACCGGGGAAAATTCGACCAAAGTTTCTTCCGGTTGAGAAGCTACTTCGGCGGCTTCCTCAACGGGGGGTTCGACCAGCGCTTCTTCGGGTTGAGAAACAACTTCGGCGGCTCCCTCCTGAGAAACTGCTTCGGGGGCTTCCTCGGCTACAGCGGGTTCGCCAGCCGGTTCCGCCGAGAATTCTTCCGGTTGGGCAGACGTCTCCTGAGAAACAGCCGCTTCTTCGCTTTTAGCTTCCTCAAAAGGCGAAGCGGCCTGGGCTGGCTCAACCTGCGAGGGTTCTTCGACCAGGCCTTCTTCCGGCAATTCGAGGAAAGCGGGCAAGGCCGGTTCCGGTTCGAAGGCAGAAGCTTCTTCGGGCTGATCGACGGCAGCCGGTGAAACTCCCTCGAAAGCCGAGGCTTCTTCCGGTTGGTCCTGGGGTACATCGGCCAGGGAGAATTCGGGTTCGTCGGGGGCACTTTCAGGCTCGGCGGTAGCAGGTTCAACCTCAACCGGCTCGGCAACCACCTGGTCAACTTCCTCGTTCAGTTCGGGCGTAAAGGTAAAAGCCTCAAGCTGGGGAGCGTAAGCCGGTTCCTCGACCGTTTCAGGCTGGTAGGCCGCGACCTGTTCAGTTTCCACGACCGGTGGAGGGATCACTTCCGCCTCGGCCTCCGGCATAGGGCTTTCAAGGTAGGCCAGCAGGTTCGGCGGAGCCGGGGGTTGGACCATTTCGGACGGGGCGGTATGCAAATCTTTTAAAAGCTGGTTGAAGGGAAAAAGCGCGCCGGGGTTGTGGCTGCGTTCCAGGCTGTCAATCCAGTTATGGCCGATAATGTGCTGGTTATCCGCCTCGATTTCCCAGCGCTGGGTCAACTGGCGGTGCAGAGCCAGGGCGGCCTCATACTGGCGGGGCGTCAAAGCTTCCCCGCTGTAGCCTTCATAATCAACCGAAAGGGTCACCAGGTTGCAATTGACCTTTTCCTGGTAAACTTCTTTAAGCCAGCCGATACTCAGGTCAGGATTTTGCAAGACCCCGTTGGACCAGGCGGTGTCCTCGTCATTCACAAACTGCCAGACCCGGCCATCGCGGGCGATACCGTAATGTGACGACACGGCAAAGACACCTTCGGGACTCCGGCCATTAAAATATTGTTCGGCATCCTCAATAGAACCCTGCATCATCCGTTCGACAATGGCAATGGGCAAGAAACCGCCCCGGCCCTTCCAGAAGTTCTTGACTGGCCTCTTTTCAATTACGAGAGCAAAGTCGCTTTGCATTGCGTCGCCTCCTACCCTTCATACCGCAGGGGATTGTGTTAGATAGTTTTTAACATTTTATCTTATGTAAAACCATTCTACAAGTATACAAAAAGTACTCAAACTACATTGCCGCCCTTTCCGGTTTAGGATATAATCGAGCGTGTTCATAACCGGAAAAGGAAAAATAAAATGAGCTTATTTGAACCGAAAAGCGTTCATACCCCGGCAGTATGCGGGCACCGGGGAGCCAGCGGACACGCCCCGGAAAATACGCTGGTGGCTTTTCGCCGGGCTAAAGAGCTGGGCGCGACCTGGATTGAATTCGATGTCCAACTCAGCGCCGATGGCGTCCCGATTATTTTGCACGACGATACCCTGGCCCGGACGACCAACCTGGGCCGAAAACTCCGCCCTACCCAGCTAACCCTGGCCGAACTGAAAGACCTCGATGCCGGAAGCTGGTTCAGCCCGGAGTTCACCGGGGAGAAGATTCCGACCCTGGAAGAAGTTCTAGAGAATTGCGGCAGCGAACTCGGCCTGAATATCGAGATTAAAAGCACTCCCAACTTCGAGGCGGATAACGGTCTCGAACAAAAGATAGCCGGCCTGGTCCGCAAGTACAAACTGGAAGACACCGCCCTGATTAGCAGCTTCGACCCGTTCCGGTTGGCTTCACTGCATCGTTACGACCCTGGCCTGCGCCTGGCTTTTCTCTACGAAGCCCGGCCCCACCTCTATCCGTCCGACTTCGACCCGATTGTGACGGCCAAATCGTTCAACGCGGTCGCCCTGCACCCGCCGTTTCGGATTATCGATTCTTCCCTGGTGGAAAAGACCCACGCTAACGGCCTGGATATTAACACATGGACGGTCAACGAATTTCCCGACATGGAACGGATGGTTGCGCTCGGTCTGGATATAATTATTACCAATTATCCTGACCGTCTGGTGAAAGTGCTGGAACAAACGTCAAAACCGGACCAAAGTAGTTAAAAGGAGGGGGACCGCAAGATGTCAGCAGGGAACGCTCCATTGATACGAATTGGTGTGGCCGGGACCGGCTTCGGGGCGCGAGTCCAGATTCCCGGTTTCTTGAAGCTGGATGGCGTAGAAGTTAGCGCCGTCATGAGCGGCGGGCGGCTGGAAAATGCCCGGCGGGTCGCCAGCGACTTTAAAATCAAAAACGTCTGCGCCTCCTTCGAGGAATTGCTGCAAGTGCCTGGCCTTGACGCGGTCAGTATCGCAACTCCCCCTTACCAGCACCGCGACCTGACCCTGCAAGCCCTCGCGGCAGGTAAACACGTCCTGTGTGAAAAGCCGATGGCAACAAACCTGGAGGAAGCCCGCCAGATGCTCGAAGCAGCCCGGCGAAGCGGCCTTGTAGCGATGATTGACCACGAGTTCCGCTATGTCCCGGCCAGGGCTTTCGCCAGCGAACTGATTCAACAGGGCTGGCTCGGCCAGCTTATCTCGGCGAATGTCACAATGTTAAGCGGTTCCTCGGCGGACCCTGTCGTACGGCCCTGGAACTGGCTGTTCGACCGCGAGGCCGGGGGCGGTTTTCTGGGGGCGCTCGGTTCGCACTATATTGACGCTTTGCGGGGCTGGTTTGGCGAAATCGCGGCGGTCAGCGCTGAAATTGATACGGTGGTTAAAAGCCGCTACCTGCCCAACTCCAACGAAATGCGGGCCGTAACCGCCGATGATAGTTTTGTGTTGCTGTGCCGCTTCGCCAGGGGCGGAACCGCCATTATCAACGTATCGGTGGTGGTCCCTTTTGGCAACGGTGAACGGATCGAACTGTACGGCAGCAGAGGCGCCCTGATTCTCGATAACGAAGGCCGGATTTATTGTGGCCGGGTCGGGGAAGACCGCCTGCAACTGCTCCAAATTCCAAGCCGCTTTACGGGTGGTCCATCTTCGGGCGACCAGCGGTTGCGGCCTTTTGTAACCCTGGCCGGGGATTTCCTGGAAGCGATTCGCCGGGTGAAGGCGGCGGGCAATCTGCCGGAGTCGCAGCTTACCCCCAGTTTCCGAGATGGCTACAAAGTGCAGCAGGTTATCGAAGCGGCCCGGCAGTCGGCGGAAACAAAATGCTGGGTTTCCCTGCCCCCGCTTTAATCCCAGGTAGACCTGGCCCGGCATAGATTGAGCAAGAGAAGTTAGGTAAAGGACTGAATTTTAATTTACTAGATAGATGAGGTGCCCTATGGCAAATTTCGAAAACAATAGTAACGGCTTTAGTTTTAATGGCAACGGCAACGGACACGGTCACAACAATGATGGGCAAGACGGGGAAATCCCGGATGAAAATTATGTCTACGAAGAAGAGGACGAGGACCACGAACACGAGTATATCAATATCGCGCAGAGCCATAGCGTCTCGGCCTACGAAGAATCGGTCCACCAGGTCATCAGCCTGGAATTTCACGATAGGGGTTTGACGCTCGATTTCAGCGCCGATGAAGCCAGGGAACTGGGGCGGGTGCTGGCGGAAGTGGTGAAGTACCTGGAAAGCAAGGCCCGGTAAACCAACCGGGCTTGCCCGTTTTTATGAAACAAAAAGAGCCCATGAACAGGATCGAACTGTTGACCTCATTCTTACCAAGAATGTGCTCTACCGACTGAGCTACATGGGCTTTTTATATACATTTTTTAAGTTTTAAAATAGATGGTGCCCGGGGTGGGAGTCGAACCCACACGGGTGTTACCCCAATGGTTTTTGAGACCACCGCGTCTGCCATTCCGCCACCCGGGCTTGTAAAGCCGCAATTGCTGCAAATTGTGATGGTGCGCAAGGAGAGATTTGAACTCTCACACCCGTAAGGATACTACACCCTGAATGTAGCGCGTCTGCCGTTCCGCCACTTGCGCGATTTGCCCCGTTATATTACCAAAAAATTCACCAATACGCAACTCATTTTAGGACCTATTTTATCAACAAAAACAGGCTCTGCAGGGATATGTCCTTCGGAGCCTGTCTTGCTTCTTACAAGTTTTTAAGAGAAAGCCTACAGAAGAACTTTCCCCTCGACTTCGCTTCCTGGCGCAAGTTCCAGCGAATCAAAGTCGGTTATGGCGACACCCGGCCCGATTTTGCTGCCTGCCCCGACCTTTATACCCTCCGGCAGAACAGCCCGCTTGCCCACAATGGTCAGGGCCGATTTGCCATCGCTCGCTTCAGCCCCAACAACCGCGTTTTCCCCCACTAATATTGCTTTGTCGAGGATGGACCGGTTGACCACGGCGTTCTTGCCGATTACGGTATCCACCATGACAATCGAATCTTTGACGAGCGCGCCTTCCTCAACCACCACGCCCGGCGAAAGAATACTGTTGACAACCTGGCCTTTAATCTGGCAGCCGTGCGAAATCACACTCCGGTCCACTTTGGCGTCCTGACCCAACACCGCCGGGGGTCGTTCCTCGCTGCGGGTAAAGATAGTCCAACTGCGGTCGTAGATTTGCAAACCCTGGTTCTCGTTAAGCAGTTCCATGTTAGCCTGCCAGTAAGATTCGAGGGTGCCGACATCCCGCCAGTAACCCTCAAAAGTATAGGCCAACACCTTATCACCTTTTGCAATCATTTTGGGTAGCACGTCCCCGCCAAATTCGTGGCGGCTTTCCGGGTCGTCGGCATCGTCAATCAGGCGTTCGAGCAGCACTTCTTTCCTGAAAACGTAAATACCCATCGAAACCAGGTTACTTTCGGCATGCTCTGGTTTTTCGACAAAATCAGTCACGCGCTTGTTGTCGTCAACGGTCACGATACCATAGCGGCGGGCCTGGACGACAGGCATGCGGACCACCCCCACGGTGAGGTCGGCCCCGGTCGCCTGGTGCTGTTCGAGCATCGGGCCATAATCCATCTTGTAAACGTGGTCCCCACCCAGGATGAGGACTGTTTTGGTCGCCGCCTGGAGTTCGAGTAAGTCGTTCATGTTCTGGTAGAGGGCGTCGGCGGTGCCCCGGTCCCAACCTTTGTTCTGGCGGCCCACGTAGGGCGAAACCAGCCTGACACCCCCTCGCAGCCGGTCAAGACCCCAGGGTTTACCGTTGCGAATATGGTCGTGGAGCGAGAGTGGGCGATACTGAGTAAGTACTTCAATATTGAACAGACCGGAATTGACACAATTGGAGAGGGTAAAGTCAATAACGCGATACTTACCGGCGAAGGGGACTGAAGCGACCGTCCGTTCTGCTGTGATAGCGTTTAATCGGCCTTGCCCGCCTGCCAGAATAAATGTGACAACTTCCTGATCGAGATTAGTCATCTTTGATTTGCCTCCCGCCGGTTCACCCGATTTCTATTTAATAGCCGCTCGTTCTTGGAAAACACCTGATGCTGAGCTTACCAAACCAAATAAAAGCTTAACCCTGAAAATTATATACCAGAGCAACCCGTATTTACCAGAAGCGAACGAGTTAACCGGGCCAATTTAAAAACAATTTAACCAAACTTTTACGATTTAGCTGAAGGATTCGGCAAAATGCGCATCTTTAAGTAGTATACAACCAGTCCTCTACTTTGTGACGATACTCATAACATAGTTTTATAAAATTTGCTTAAATTTAGCCATCAAAATAGTATCGTCAGTTAGTTTAGTAGAAAACAGGAGTAAGCAATGAACGATAAACAACCGAATTTAGCGCCTCTACCCGAAAACGAGTTGAGCGACGCCGACCTGGAACAGGTCGCAGGCGGTTTTGACCCGCAACCCGAACCGCCCCGCCAGTTAAAAGCCGGTGTAACCAATCCAGGTCTGGCCTCCCAATTACCGGGCCTGCAAAAAGTTGCCAAAAAATCGGGCGACCCTATCGGTGCTTAACCGCTCTACCGGCTAAAATAAAAAATGAGGCTAATCTTCACGGACTGGCCTCATTTCAGTTTGCACAATGCTTTTCCTTGGCTAAGGGCCTAACGCACAAAGTAGCGCAAGACCCGGCTCAATCCCGGCCTTAAATTTGGCAGCAGTTGCAAATCCGGTTCGCCGAGCGGTTTAGCAAGCAGGAAAAAGAGGAGCAACCAGGCCCCATAAAAGAGGCCGCGCCCCACGAACGAAACGAGGTCTGGTCCACCGATAAAGCTGCCCAGCCAGGCCCCGCTAACCACGGCCCCGCCAATCTTCAGGACATAGCTCCATCGGACTTTCCAGAACAATTCGCGCACCAGCCAGCCTTCTAAAAAATGCAGCACCGCAATGGAAACCCCGGTACCGATGGCCGCCCCTAGCGGTCCCCACACGGGAATAAGCGCTAAATCCAGCACCAGGTTTAGCAGGGCGGACGAACAGCGCCAGACCAGGGCTGAACGCTGTCTCCCCAGCGTATTCAAAAAAGCTGCCGTGATGGTGTTACCGAACAGGGCGTGGATAACCTGGAACCAGGCCATGACAGCCAGCAGACCAACCGCCGTGAGGTAGCGCTCTCCAAAAATTAGCCCTACAAACGGCCCGGCCAGCAAGGCCAACCCCCCCATCGGAATCATCTGGGCCGGTAGACTGAGCCGGTAGTAAAAAACAAAGTAGCGTTCCAGCCCGGCCTGCCCTTTTTCAAGATAGACCGTCGAAACTATCGAGCCCAGCGAGGTAGCCCAGGCTTGCAGCAATAGTACCAACCGCCCAACCAGGATAACGCCCAGATTATAAAAACCTATTTCCGCCAGCCCGGTATTCAAAATAGCCATCAGGAAGACATCCATCTGGCCTAGCAACCCGATGGTCGCCAGGTTGATAATCCAGAGGTCGCGGGAATAGCTGAAAATCTCTTTGAGCGGAAGCGGGCTTGCGGGTGCGGTCTTCTCAAACGTCCCGGCCAACCCGGCCCGGGGCGCGCCCAGCAAGCTTGCCAGCACCATCAGGATGTTATTAACAGTTAACACGACAAATAACAGCTGGACCGAAGACCCCCAGAGATGAAACCCGGCGACCACCAAAACAATCGTAAATAACTGACCGCACAACCGGATAAGCACGATTTGCTTGACCCAGAGCATCGAGGTATAGAAATTCCCGGTGAAATCGGTCAGGTTATAAAAAAGTAGCATCGCCGCCAGGAGGAAACTATCGCTCTCAAAAAAAGGCTGGTTGAACAGCGCGGCCAGCCAACCCCTACCTACCCAGACCAGCAGCCCCGCGAACAAACAGATTGCCAGCCGGATGAGCAAAAACAGGCGGAACAGGCGGAAGGGAACCGCCGGGTCGGTCGCGCGCAGGATTGGCACAAACCGCACCGAGCCTTCCGACAGGCCCAACCCCAGGAGATAGATGCTAATGACGATAAAGGTGGTGATGGTCGAGTAGGTGCCAAAGCTGTTCTGGTCCAGGCTGCGCACGACCAGGACCGTAAAAAGCAGGCTCAAAACGACCTCACCTAACCGCCAGACCTGGCCCCAGACCATTGCTCCCAGAAACCTGCTGCGCGCCATTAAAAGTGAATATTATCCTTTGCTTTTAAATTTGACTGATTGCTGGAATTATTTTACCTTATCAGCCTGGGTCTGGAAACCGCAAAGCTGCCGCATAGCCCAAAATTGGCTGTCACTACCTGGGAATAGTGAGATTTTACAAATTTGTCGTGACAAATTGGTACAAATTGACCCTTTTAACACTTGTAAAAATCTGGTTAATCGGCTAAAATTAAAACCAGCGAAGACGCTCGATAGTAAGAGAACTCCACAGACGTAAGTTATTTAGTCCAGAGCCGCAAAACCTTCAAAAACCTGGCAAGCCTGAAAGGTCGCTCTGGCTTTTTGTATCCGTGGAAGCCTCAAAATCTGTATGATTTTTCCCCACGCATCTCCTCAATGCCGAGGAACCCTGCCGGAACCAGCGGGTAAATTCCACGCAGGGTAGTCGCAGGAACTTTTTAATATCCAAAAAAAATGGCAAAGATGCCCCAATAGTTAAACTTACCGCGTTCCACGCTTGCTGGCGTGCCTGGTTCACTCAAGGTGAGCTTTTTTAGAGGTAGGAGGGCAATTTGAACCTGAAGAATTCGGGGCTGCCGCCCAAACAAGGGCTTTACGACCCACAGTTTGAAAAGGATGCTTGTGGAGTTGGTTTTGTTGCCAGGATAGATGGCACACCTTCGCACGATATTGTCACCAAAGGGATTACCCTTTTACATAACCTGGAACACCGGGGCGCTACCGGCGCAGACCCTAACACCGGGGATGGGGCAGGCATCCTCATCCAGTTGCCTGACGAATTTTTCCGTAAAGAAGCGGCCCAAAACGACCTCAACCTGCCCCCTCGCGGCCAGTATGGCGTGGGCATGGTCTTTCTGCCCAAAGACGATGACGACCCGCGCCCCTACGAAGAAATTATCGAGAATTCCGTTAAGGACGAAAACCTGGTCTTTATCGGCTGGCGCACCGTGCCGACCGACGGCTCTGTTATTGGCGAACTGGCTCGCAAGAATGAGCCCTATGTCCGCCAGTTTTTTGTAGGTATTAACGATTTCAAAGACCAGGACGGGCTGGAACTCCGCCTTTACGTTTTACGCAAGGTTATTGAAAAACGGGTAGTGGAGCATGGCCGGACCCACGAGGACCAGGGCTGTTATATCAGCAGCCTATCGACCCGCACTCTTATCTATAAAGGCCTCGTCACCCCCACCCAACTCCCCCTCTTTTATCCCGATGTAACCGATCCTGAAATGAAAAGCGCCCTGGCCCTGGTCCACCAGCGGTTTAGCACCAACACCTTCCCGACCTGGGACCGCGCTCACCCTTACCGCTATATCGCGCATAACGGCGAAATCAACACCCTGCGCGGCAACTCCAACTGGATGAATACCCGCCAGTCCCAGTTCAAAAGTCCGCTCCTGGGTGATGATGTCACCAAACTCCAACCAGTGGTTGTGCCGAACGGCAGCGACTCGGCCTCGTTCGATAACGTCCTCGAAATGCTGGTCCAGACCGGGCGCGAACTGCCCCACGCCATGATGATGATGGTGCCGGAAGCCTGGGAGACCCAGCCGAAAATGGACCCGGCTAAACGCGCCTTCTACGACTATCACCAATCGCTTATTGAGCCCTGGGACGGTCCGGCGGCGATTTCGTTCACCGATGGGCGCGTGATAGGCGCGACCCTCGACCGCAACGGGCTGCGCCCCGGTCGCTATGTCGTTACCAGTGATGGGCTGGTCGTGGTTGCTTCCGAGGTCGGTGTCCTGGATGTGCCGATTGAAAACGTGGTCAAGAAGGGCCGCCTCGAACCGGGGAAAATGTTCCTGGTCGACCTCGAACAGGGTCGTATCATCAGCGACCAGGAATTGAAAGACCGGATTGTCCACAAAAAACCTTATGGCGAATGGCTCCATAAGAATAAACTGCGTTTAACCGACCTGCCGCCCATTGAAAATTACCAGGCTCCCCAGCATGATGCCGCCGCCTTGCTGCTCCGTCAGCAAGCCTTTGGCTATACCTCGGAAGAACTGCGGGTTTTGCTGGCCCCGATGGGCGCGACCGGCGAAGAAGCTATCGGCAGTATGGGCAACGACACGCCCCTGGCGGTGCTGTCCAACCGCTCCCAGCTTCTTTTTAACTACTTTAAGCAGTTGTTTGCCCAGGTGACGAACCCGCCGATTGACCCTATCCGCGAAGACCTGGTGATGTCGATTTCGGCCTCGGTCGGCACCGAGTTGAATCTGCTCGATGAAACCGCCGACCACTGCCGCCAGTTGCACATGACCCAACCGGTCCTGACCTCTTACGAGCTTGAGCAAATCCGGCAGATTGACCAGCCCGGCTTCAAGACCAAGACCCTATCGCTGCTCTACCCGATTAAGGAAGGCCCGGCGGGCTTAAAAGCGGCCCTGACCCGCCTCGAAAACGCCGCCTCCGAAGCCATCAACGAAGGTTACAACATCCTGGTCCTGAGCGACCGGGGCGTTAACTCTGAATTGGCCCCGGTCCCATCGCTTATGGCGACCGGCGCGGTCCACCACCACCTGATTCGGACCGAACTCCGCACCCGCTGCGGCCTGATTGTCGAGTCGGGCGAACCCCGCGAGGTAATGCATTTCGCCCTGCTTATCGGGTACGGGGCCAGCGCCATCAACCCTTACCTGGCCCTCGAAACGCTCAAAGAGATGCGCCTTCAGGGTTTCCTGCCCACCGAAATGAGCCACGATGACATTTACCACAATTATGTCAAAGCCATCAAAAAGGGTCTGCTGAAAATCTTCTCGAAGATGGGTATTTCGACCTTCCAGAGCTACCAGGGCGCCCAGATTTTCGAGATTATCGGGTTGGGCGAGGAAATCATCGCGCATTGTTTTGACGGTACGACCTCCCGGCTGGGCGGTATGGGCTTCGAGGGGTTGGCCCTGGAAATCCAGCGCCGCCACGAAGCGGCCTTCCTGCCCCAGGTCACTCTCACCCCGGCCCTTGACCGGGGCGGCCAGTACCAGTGGCGCAAGAACGGCGAACAGCACTTCTTCAACCCGGAAACCATCGCCCGGCTGCAACACGCCACCGCGACTGGTAACTACAAGCTGTTCAAAAAGTTTACGGCCCTGGTCAACCACGAAGCCGAACACGAATACACCCTGCGCGGCCTTCTCAAATTCAAGCAACGGAGCCCTATCCCAATTGAGGAAGTCGAGCCGGTCGAAGCGATTATGAAACGCTTCTGCACCGGGGCCATGTCGTTTGGCTCCATCAGCCAGGAAGCCCACGAAACCCTCGCGATTGCCATGAACCGCATCGGCGGCAAGAGCAACACCGGGGAAGGTGGGGAGGATGCCGCCCGCTTCAAGCCCGACCCCAACGGGGACTGGCGCCGCAGCGCCATCAAACAGGTGGCGTCAGGCCGGTTTGGTGTAACCAGCCACTATCTTGTAAATGCCAGCGAAATCCAGATTAAAATGGCCCAGGGCGCGAAACCGGGCGAAGGCGGGCAGTTGCCCGGCCCCAAGGTGGACAAGAATATCGCCCGCGTGCGTAACTCGGTCCCCGGCGTCACGTTGATTTCGCCGCCGCCGCACCACGATATTTACTCTATCGAAGACCTGGCCCAGCTTATCTTCGACCTCAAAAACGTCAACCCGCAGGCCGATATTTCGGTAAAACTGGTCGCGGAAGCCGGGGTCGGCACTATTGCCGCCGGGGTCGCCAAGGCCCACGCCGACGCGATTCTCATCAGTGGCTATGATGGCGGCACCGGGGCCTCGCCCTTGACCTCCATCAAACACGCCGGGATTCCATGGGAAATCGGCCTGGCCGAAACCCACCAGGTCTTGATGATGAACGACCTGCGGAGCCGGGTCCGTTTGCAGACCGACGGCCAGCTAAAGACAGGCCGGGACGTGGTTATCGCGACCCTCCTGGGAGCCGAAGAATACGGCTTCGCCACCGCGCCGCTGGTTGCTTCCGGGTGTATCCTGATGCGCAAATGTCACCTGAATACCTGCCCGGTCGGTATTGCTACCCAGGACCCTAAATTGCGGTCCCGGTTCAACGGCAAACCGGAGTACATCATCAACTTCTTTACCTTTATCGCCCAGGAAGTCCGCGAACTTATGGCCGAACTCGGCTTCCGCACCATTAACGAGATGGTCGGGCGGGTAGACGTCCTTGAAGCCAAAGAAGCCCTGGACCGGGCCAAGGCCCACGACCTGGACCTGAGCCCTATCCTGTTCCAGCCGGAAGTCCCGGCAGGGACCGGTACTTATAAGAGCCTCAACCAGGACCACGGCCTGGAAAAAGCTCTCGACAACCGGTTGCTCGAACTGTGCGCCCCCGCCCTCGAAAACGGGACGCCGGTCGAGGTCAACCTGCCGATTCGCAACTCCAACCGCACCGTGGGGGCGCGGCTTGGCGGCGAGGTGTCGCGAAAATATGGCGCGGAGGGTCTACCACCCGAAACCATCCGGCTCAACTTTAGCGGTAACGCCGGGCAGAGCTTTGGAGCCTTCGTCCCGAAAGGCATTACGATGACCCTTGAGGGCGACTCTAACGACTATGTCGGCAAAGGATTGTGTGGCGGTCTGCTTATTGTCAAGACCCCAGCCGGGGCCACCTTCGACCCGCGTGAAAACATCATAATCGGTAACACGACCATGTACGGCGCTATCAGCGGCGAAGCTTTCTTCAACGGCGTGGCCGGGGAACGCTTCTGCGTCCGCAACAGCGGCGCGAACGCGGTAGTGGAAGGAGTCGGGGACCACGGTTGCGAATATATGACCGGGGGCCGGGTAGTTGTCCTGGGTAAGACCGGGCGCAACTTCGGGGCCGGGATGAGCGGTGGTATCGCTTACGTGCTGGACGAAGACAGCCAGTTCAACAGCCGGGCCAACCACGGCATGATTGACCTGGAACCGGTCGCGCCGGAGGACGAAGCCGAACTGCGCGAGTTGATTCGCAAACATTACCAGTACACGGGCAGCCGGATTGCCGAAGATATTCTGCTCGATTGGACAAATTATTTAGCCCGTTTCGTTAAAGTAACTCCTCGCGAGTACCGCCGGGCGCTGGCCCAACTGGCCCAGGAGGTTACATCCAAGAATGGCTAAGCATCGTGGATTTATTGAAATCAAGCGCAAAAACGCCCCCTACCGTCCGGTCCAGGAACGCCTGAACGACTGGCTGGAAATCCCGCACCCTCTTTCCGAAGGTGAAGTGCAGGAACAGGCCACCCGCTGCATGGATTGCGGTATTCCATTCTGCCACCAGGGTTGCCCGGTCCATAACGTTATTCCCGACTTTAACGACATGGTCTACGAAGGCCGCTGGCACGAAGCCCTTGATATTCTGCTGGCAACCAACAACTTCCCGGAATTTACCGGGCGAGTTTGCCCGGCCCCCTGCGAGGCTTCCTGTGTGCTGAGCATCAACGAGGAACCGGTCGCCATCAAGCAGATTGAAGTTTCGATTGTTGATAAAGGTTTCGCGGAAGGCTGGATTAAACCCCAGCCGCCGGAAAAACGGACCGGCAAAAAGGTCGCCGTAATCGGGTCGGGTCCGGCAGGCATGGCCTGCGCCGAACAACTCAACCGGGCCGGGCACCTGGTGACAGTCTTTGATAAGGCCGACAAAGCCGGGGGCCTGCTCATTTACGGTATCCCAGACTTCAAGATGGATAAAGCGGTCTTGCAGCGGCGGCTCGACCTCATGACTGCCGAGGGCGTCCTGTGGCAACTCAATACCCACATCGGCGCGCCCGGCCACCCCTCGATAGCCCAACTGCGGGAAGAATACGACGCGGTGGTCCTTACGACCGGCGCGGAAAACCCTCGCGAACTAAATATTCCGGGGCGCGATCTCGATGGGGTCCATTTTGCAATGGACTTCCTGACCCAGCAAAACCGCCGCAACCTCGGTCTCCCGGTTGACGGCCCCGACATCCTGGCTGGTGGCAAAACCGTCGTTATCATCGGCGGTGGCGATACCGGGAGTGACTGCCTGGGTACTTCGCTGCGCCAGGGCGCGGTCGAGGTTATCCAGTACGAACACAAACCGCCGATGCCTTCCAAACGCCCGGAGTACAACCCCTGGCCGGAGTGGCCGCTGGTCTTCCAGAAATCGACTTCGCATGAAGAAGGTGGACGCCTGGAATACAGCATGGCGACCAAAGCTTTTGAGGGTTCGAACGGTAAGTTGGAACGGTTGCGGGGTGTCAGAGTTGAAATTTACTTTGACGACCATGGGCAACGCCATTTCAAAGAAATTCCCGACTCGGAATTTACCATCGAAACGCAACTGGTCCTGATTTCGGCGGGGTTCACAGGACCGACCAGGGCAGGCTTGCTGGACAGCCTGAACCCACGGATGAACCGGCGCGGCACCATCTGGACCAACCACGACAAAATGACCAGCATCGAGGGGGTCTTTGCCGCCGGGGATAACGTTCGTGGCCAGTCGCTGGTGGTCTGGGCCATCGCGGAAGGCCGGGACGCCGCGCTCGGTGTGGATAAATACCTGACGGGCCGGGTGCGCTTACCCGCCGCCTTTTCCGACCAGGTTGCTTCCTAAGGTCTCAATAATAAAAGAGGGCTGGCGCTAGGCCAGCCTTTTTATTTTCCCCAATCTTAAAAACTTGAACCGGAAGAACCCGGCTTTCCAGGCTAAAAAGAGTAGCAAGGCCAGGGCCAGGAAGGTACTCGCATCCCCAACCGTCCGGGGCACATTGTTTTCAAAGCTCAGGGTTAGCGAATAATTGCCCGCCGGAACGGTCGCCTGGATATAGCCCTGCGGCTGGTTGTAACTGACCGGGATATTCTGGCCGTTTTGGGTGAGGGTCCAACCATCAAAGTAGAAAATCGGGATGATTAAGGTTCCCGGAGCGGTAGCATTTACGTCGAGATTATATTCGGCAGACTTCAGCCGGGTAAGATTGACCCCGTCGGTCTGAGGCTGGCCGTCCCGCACGATATAAGCCCGGTAAGGGTCTTTATCGAGAGTATCAAGGGACCTGGCCCAGATAGGCAGATAAAAGAGGTCGCCGTTCTCAAACTGGTTAATCAGGGTGCCCGTGCTATAAGTGCCGCTAAAACTTGGTGGATAATAATTCAAATCCACCCGTCCGGACCCGGTGAACGCCAGCCCTAACCCCAGCAGACTTATTACGACTAATCCGCTCAGCAGAGATAGACGGTAGTTCCGGTGACGCAGCATAAACAGTTTAGCGGTATTAGGGCGGTGAACCAGGGCCAGGCAAGGCAGCTTAAAGATAAAGTCGGCCAGGACCCCGATTAAAAGCGAAGCCAGTAGCGCCACGTAAATCATGAGCCGCCAGGGGAACTGGATAAAAATCATGCCTGGCACGTTCTTCCAGAAAGGCAGGGTAAATTGCATCTGCATGACCAGCAAAACCACGATTAGCCCGGCAAAGAAAAGCCCGGTGCCGCGAAAACGCTTCTTAGATTTGCCAGGCAACAGTAGGGAGAGTGCCCCCAGCAGGGCCAGCATCAGCGAGGTAGGTCCAAACCAGGCCAGGTTCGTCATGCTTTTGTCGGCCCATTCCAGGGGGCGGATCGAGGAAACCCAATCTTTCCAGTTCGAAAGATTCGGCTCTAAAAAGCCATAGGTCGAGTCAATATCAACTTTGGTATCGACCCGGATAAATTTTGTCTCCAATAAAAGTGGCACGATATAGAAGGCGCTTAAACCCACTCCCAAAGCAACCATCGCCGCCAGGTAGCCCAAGCGGAGCAGCACCTTGCGCAAGGCCGAGCCAAAGGTTTTACGCTCTTGCCAGAGGAACCGCGCCAGGCAAAAGAGGACAAAAGGAAAAAGCACAAAGACGCCAAAGTAAAAGGCACTCAACTGATGGCTGATTAACATCAAGCTGAAAGATATACCGCCACCAGCAATTAGCTTCAATCCTGGCTGACGGTTAAACCGCAGGGTCCGGCTGACCGCCAGTAAAGCCAGTGGGAAAAAGACAAAATTCAGGGCTTCGGCGATGTCGCCCCGCTGGTACATGTCGGCCAGGCGATAAGGATTGTAAAGGTAAGCGACAGCGGCCATCACCGCCCCCGGCCCCCTGACAAAGTCGCGGGCCAGGAAATACATCGACAATCCGCTGGCAATTGTAATCCCCACCAGGGCCGCCAGGAAGGCGAAGGCCGGGGTCAGACCGCCCAGTACGAAGAACTCGCCCAGGTAGCGGGATAACGGGGCGTAAAACATAAAGACGGTGTTGCCCCGGTTGTAGCTAAAGTGAGGGGCCCAGCGAGGGAAGAAATCGCCCTCTTTGACCATCAGATTTAGCTCGTTCAGCCAGTAAAGGTGATGCGACTCGCCGTCTATCGTGACAAAAGCGCGCTGCTGTAACAGCCCCCAACATGGTAACAGACCGACCGCTGCCACGATTAGCAGGTTGAACCCGGTCCGGTTGAGCCGGGGATTATACAAAAACACCAGGAGGATTAACCCGGCGCAAAACACGGCTAACCCGACAAAATTAAACAGGTCGGTGAAAACCCCGGCTACACCCAGAGCAAGCAATCCGGCGCAGCAAATCTTCCCGATTCTATGTGATAAATAAAGGGCCAGGCCGGAAAAACCGAGCAGGCATAAACCCATTCCCACCGAAAAAGCGTTTTCAAGCGCCAGGAGGGGAAACGCTAACCCGGCTCCGAACAGGAGCAACGGCAAAACAAAGGTCACCAGCGGTAAAAAACCAAAATAGCGTCGACGCCTGGGTAGAACGTTCAGAAAAACCGTACCCTGGACTACAGCCAACCCGAAAGTGATGGTCAACCAGACCCAGACCGGCGGAGTAACGAAACCGAACGAGTTGGGCTGGGCCTGGATGGAAACTTGCCTGACCAACAGACCTAGCTGGCGGTCGTCTGTTTTGGAGGGCTGAAAAGTAGGGCTGTGAATGGTCAGGACTTTGTCCAGGCTAAAATCCAGCCTGGATTTAATTTTTAACTCGTAATTCTGGAGGGTGCCGGTGCCCTGGAAAGTATCAACGGTGGAGGGACTGTTGAGGTCCAGGCTAAAGGTGGGTGAGGGTTGGGGTGCCGGGCGATAAGCTTGCGCTTCAACCTGCACCTCAAAAGGAGTGCCGACCGGCGGCAAGGTAACGGTTGCGCCATCCTTACTCCAACGGTACGCGCCCGTGGCATTGGACTCGACATCATAAAATTTATCTATGTACCAGCTATCATTGGCCGCACCGACCGTGATAGTGTATTCGGGTTTTACCTGATAAAAAGCAAATACACTCAGGACATCGAAAACTATCGCTAAAAGAAAGAGCCAGAGGTAAAGTCTCCGGTTCAGGGTTTCTTTTTTCTCGTTAGAACCGGGTTTTGTCTTTAACGAAAGTGGTTTGCTCCCCAGTAAACTCATTGATTTCTAAGCCCCAACTGCTGGTAAATTTACTACATCTCCACCGCCACTCCCGGTCCCGGTGCAACTGACCTGCAAGGAATTTATCTTCCCGGCGGCATCCAGGCTGTAAGCGCCAATAATCAAACGATAATCACTGGTCAACGTCAGCCCACTCGGCAAGGGTAGGGTCTGGTTGACCAGCATACTTTCCCCGGCCTTCCAGGCGGCAGTCGGTAAACTCTGTTCGTCCGGTTGAGGCAAATCCTTCCCGTCCCGGATGAGGGCTTGCGGGTCCGGCACCGCCCAACCGCTCGGCGAGGCGTCGCGCTGGGCTACCAGTTTGCCAGCCGGGTCTAAAAGATGGACAAAAAAGGTATAGTTGGCGGGCACAGCCGATTTGGCCTGCCAGTAGGTCGTCAGACTCAAAACGTTACCCTGGGTCGTGCGGCCATAGCTGATGCCTCCAAAACTTAAAGCGTCCCCGACCTGGCAACTGGCCTGGGTCTGCGGCAAAATAGGCTGGGGCCGGGGCCGCCACAGGGCGATACCGTCCGGGAAAATCAGCCGGTAATTGGCGTTCAGAGCTTCCCAACCGGGGTCGGTAAACCGCCGCGAACCCTGACCGAGCAAAATTACACTAAAGCGCCGGGCTTTCAGGTCGGCCACGAACCGACTTTCATCCCACTGGCCCGCTTCCGCCTGCAAAGCCATGTGGTAGAGGTCGTCATAGGCCACCGGGCGTCCGGTCTTGAGTTGGAGATAAATATCCTCCGACAGGATGTCCCCCGGCGCCTGGTTGACCTGTGCGACCAGACCTTCGAGCATTTCCCGGCGGGTCTGCGAGGGCATATTCCCCGCCGAATAGTAAAAGCTGGACGATGGATAGGCGAAAATCTGCCAGGCCAGCCCGCCTGTAATGGCCAGGGCCGCCAGCCCCCAGGCAATTTGGCGCGAACGGTTTGGACCGGGCCGGGCCGCCAGGTTTAACAGCCCGCCAAAGGTGGCGACCGCCGCCACCACCATCGGCGGAAAGAAGTCCAGGGCGTGGTTATAGCCGCTCTGGTAAGAGCCGACCGTCACCAGGGTAAAAGCCCCGGTCGCCAGCCAGATAAGCTCGATAGAGGGGCCTTGCCATTTCCTTTTTAGCCAGCTACCCACCAGCCCGACCAGGGCCAGGACCGTGAAAGCCAGCGCCAGCAAAATGAGCAGCAGGTGGTCTGGGATTAGCCGGGTAGTCATGCGCCGCCAGAAATCGTCCCAGACCCACGGCACCTGCTGGGCCACGAAAACCTCGAAATAAAAACGGTGGTGGGTCAGAAAGTCAATCGCCAGGAACGGGACACCTACCAGCACAGCCAGGGTCAGGCCAAACTTGAGACCCGCCCGCCAATCCTTGAGGACCACGAACAGCCAGGCCCCACCCAGCGCGGCCAGTTCGTTTTGCTTGGTGTAGAAGCCGAGTGTTAGCAAAACTGCCGGAAGCAACATCGGCCAGAATTTACGGCTGGATTCCAGCCAGCGCCAGGTGAACCATAACCCTGCCGTCGCCAGGGCCATCGCCAGCATGTCCTGTTTGAAAAAAGTGCCCCAGACAAGCGTCACGTTCAGGGAGAACCAGGTCAAAAGACCGAGCAGCCCGGCCAGGTTTGAGTCCAACTGTCCGAGTTTGAAAAAGTCACGGCCCAGCTTCCGGCCAAAGAGAAAGATAAAAAGGCCGAGCGCCAGGGCCGAACCGAACGAAAGCAGGCGGCCCCCCAGGAGACCATAGCCAAAGATTTTCTGGAAGACCGCGCACAGGACATAATAGACCGGTGGATAGGGCGCGGCGATAAAGCGGTCGGGCCGGGCCTGCCCGTAAATGTTAATGCCGTTCGCCAGCTTCCAACTGGCGTCAAGGTTAAAGCCTTCGTCGTAGTCTATCTGCCATTCCCAGGTCAAAACTTGCCACGAATGAGCCAGGAACTCGATTAGGCCGGGTAACAGCAAAAGGAAAAGAAGCAGCCAGCCCAGGTCAACCCACCTGGGTCTATAAGATATTTTCCGCAAGGCGCGGGGTAATGCGGAGGTAACCCCCGGTTTGGTCAGGATAGTCACAAAAACCTTTTAAAAGTCTAAAAGCAGCACAACTGAGAGTACACCGATGCCATCATAGCAAAAGCGGGACGGAATTGGGGCCGTTATGAGGCGTAAAAGCGGAATTGTAAAGAAAAAATTGCAAAATCGAGAGGTGGGGTAGTAAAATAATAAAACAATTCCAGACCCAGTATAACAAATTTTCAACAGTTTTATAGCCCTGGCTTTAACCTGATTTAGCCTGCCAGCAAAGAATTGAGGGATTTTAATGGTTGCACGTAAAGCGCTGCTTATCGGTAGCATGCCCTACGACAGTGAACAGACTGCTATGACCCGCGCCCTTGATACGGTGGGACCGTACCTTTTTAGCCTGCCGGACGGAGAAATCGGTGAAATTACCGAGATGTATCCGAAGGGAAAACGCTCGGCCTGGGTCTTAACCCAGATTAACCAGTGCGCCGCCGATAAAGAGAACTTCAAGGTTATCAAGAACCTTGTCAGAAACAAAGAGGGCTTCCCGGTGGACTACAAACACCTCGAAAAGCTCAAGCCGCTCCATTCCCCCGCCGAACTCGATAAACATCTCGACCTCGGCTATTACACCTATTTCAAGAGCAGCTACGAGATTTTTAAAAAGCTGCGCGAGGAAAAGAACCTGCCCAACCTCAAATTTCAGGTCGGCGTCCCGACAGGTCTAGGTATCTCTTTTATTATGATGCAACCGGTAGACGCTTTCCAGTACGCCAACGCTTTCAACCGGCGCATCGCCTACGAGGTCAGACAGATAATCGCCGAAGCGGGCGACGACGTGATTTTTCAGGTGGAAATCCCGGCGGAACTGGCCCTGGCCTACATGCTGCCCGTCCTCGGCAGCATTATCGGGGTAGGGCAGGTCAAAGCCCTGGTAAAACTCCTCCCGGCTACCGCAAAAGTGGGGGTCCATCTTTGCCTGGGTGACCTCAATAACGAAGCCCTGACCAAGGCTAAAACGTTGAATACAATGGTGGCTTTTTCCAATAAACTTATCGCGGCCTGGCCCCTGCCTGAACCGCCCCTCTACGTCCATTATCCCCTGGCCGAAGCCGCCGACCCGCCTCGCCTGGACGCACCTTACTACGCGCCTTTGCAAGATATAAAGCTGCCGCCGGGAACCGATTTTGTGGCCGGGTTTGTTCACGAAAAGCTCAACGCGGAGCAAGGACGCCAGATTCTGAAAGCGATTGAAGATGTGCGCGGTAAACCGGTCGGGATTGCCTGTTCGTGCGGAATGGGACGGCGGGACACTCCCATCGCCGATTCTTTGCTGGAAAAGATGAAAGAAGTAGCCGCCAGTTAAAATGGTTTTGCCGGGCCGTGACGCTGGTAGGGGGCTGAATTAACTTTTAATCTTCGCTATCAACGTCCGGCCCGCCTTTAGCCGGGGGTTTAAGGGTCGAAAGGGCCTTCGAGAGGGCCTCTAACCCGGTGCGCAGCGCTTCCAGGGAGGGTTCATCCATCAGAAGCAGCCCGTCGTGCAATTGTTGGCGGCGAAGGGCGTCTATCTGCGTGACCAGGTTCTGGCCCTTCTCGGTTAAACCGAGGATAAAACTGCGTTTGTCGTCCGGGTCAATCGAGCGGGTGAGTAGACCCTCGCTTTCCAGCCGGTCGAGCAGCCCGGTGACGCTGGTGCGGCCTATCCCCAGCAGGTCGGCCACCTCGCGGGGAGTACGAGCGCCCCCGGCCTCAATAATGAGCAAAGCGCGGATATGGCCGGAGGGCAGGTTTACCTGGACCCAGGAAGCGGGCCACCCGGCCCTGGTATGGCGCATTACCCGGCTATCGAGGTCTAAAATCGTGTCGAGAAGCTCGTCTTTCAAAATTTCTTATCCCGCTTTCCATCTATCATTTCTATCTATCAATTGTCCTGACCCGGTCTCAGACAAAAGCTCAGTGGAGAAATCCCTTTTTTATACTGCTCTATTGTACCAATTTTTCGGGCCAAATTTTACTAAAGTTTCGGTAAAGCAACCAGGGAGGTTATCGGGCGGTGGAGAAAATTACCCGTTTTGGAGCAGGAATGGTATACTGACCTCAAACCAGTAAACTTATAACAGGACTTGAAATCTGAATAAAACCATGCTGACAAAAGAATTTGACAAACCGCTGCAAATTTTAGACCAGGACGGTCAGGTGGTCGGGCCGCTGCCCCCAAACCTGGCACCGGACCGGCTGCTTGAGTGGTATCGGATGATGTGGTTGACCCGGTTTCTATCGAATAAACTGGTCGCGCTCCAACGTCAGGGCCGGGCCACCACCTGGATTCCTTCGAACGGCCAGGAAGCGACCGCTGTCGGGCTGGCTACTCCCCTTCTGGAGCAGGACTGGCTGACTGCCTCGCCCCGCGAAATGGGCGGCTATCTGCAAAAAGGGGTCTCCCCGGCGGCGGTGGCCTATTTCTGCCGGGGCTACCCACCTCCGCCCGAACTGGTCGGCAAAGATGCCCGCTGCCTGCCCTTCACGATTGTTATCGGCACCCAGACCCTGCACTCGGTCGGACTGGCGATGGCCGCGAAAATGCGGAACGAAAATTCGGTCGTGGTCGGCACCTGTGGCGACGGCGCGACCAGCGAAGGTGATTTTAGCGAGGCCCTGAATTTTGCCGGGGTCTATCACGCTCCGTTGGTGATGGTCGTGGTCAACAACGGCTGGGCCATCAGCGTACCGAGCCACAAGCAGTACGCTGCCAAACACCTGGCTATGCGCGGTATCGGGTTTGGCCTCCCGGCCCGGTTGGTGGACGGGAACGACATTTTGGCCGTCCACGCCGTGATGGAAGAAGCGGTAGCCAACGCCCGCGCCGGGGGTGGCCCGACCCTGGTCGAGTGCGTGACTCACCGCCAGGCTGCCCACAGCACCTCCGATGACCCGACCCGCTATTGCCCGCCCGAAAACCTGGCCCTCTGGGAAACCCGCGACCCCCTGAAACGGTTTCGCCGCTTCCTGTACGATGGCGGCTACCTGGATGAGAAGGCCGACAAGGCGTTGACCCTGGAAATCGAAGCCTACATGAACGAGGAGGTCCAGCGGGCCTATGACTATCCCGCCCCGGCCCCAGAAAGCTTCTTTGACAAGGTCTATGCCGAACCGACACCGCGCCTGGCCCGGCAGCGCGAGGAAGTGCGGCAGGAAACCGGGGCCAAACGATGACCTCGTTTATTACTCCCCCGCCGGGCCAGTGGGTCAATTACAACGTGGCCCAGGGTATCCTGGTTATCGAAGACCGGGTTCTGCTGGTCGGCAACGATTATGGCGGGCCGGAACTTAGTTGGTCGCTGCCGGGCGGGCGGCTGGAACCGGGCGAACAACACCCGGAAGCAGTCGTGCGCGAGGTACAGGAGGAAACCGGTCTCGAAGTGGCGGCGGGCGAGATGCTTTTCGTGGTCGACGCTAAGACCGAACGGGACCGGCGCCACTTTGTAACCTGCGTCTTCGAACTGGCCCTGGCTAATCCGACCACCGGGAGACCGGAAGTTTCATCCGAAACGGACCTGGCGGTGCGGGCGGTGCGCTGGGTCTCGTTCGAGGAAGCGGCGGCCTTGCTGGTCCGGCCAAGCCTGGGCGAACCCCTGCTGAATTACCTTTATTACGGCAAGGAAAAGTTGCCCCGGCGCTACTGGGCCTATCCCGAATACAATACGCCCGATTTCAGACCGCTAAGCTGGCCGCCTACCCTCACCTGATGCACCTTCTATGAGTCTATTCGGCAAAAAAGAGGAAAAAGAACCTGACCGGGCGGACGGCTTCGTCCGGATCGCCCGGCTAAAAGACATCCGGCCCGGCGTGATTCGGGAGGCCAGCGCCGGAAAGACCAAACTTTCTTTGACCAATATCGGGGGGAATTATTACGCCTTTGCCGCCAATTGCCCTCACCAGGGCTGGCCGCTCTGGTCCGGCGACATGAAGGGCGAACTGGTCCGCTGCTATCTCCACCGCTGGCAATTTAACGTGCGGACCGGCGAGAACGTCGCGCCGGGCGTCCCGGTCTGCCTGCCGACCTACCCGGTCATGGTCGAGGGTGAATATCTCCTGGTAAACGTAGAAAAAAATAACCCGGCCAGTTGAACCACTGGCCGGGCTATCCTGCAAGCGTTAACGATAACTACCTCTTAAGACCTCCTTTGCTTTGAAGCCAACCTACTCCAAAAGGGGAACCTGTTCAAGAGAGCAGATAGCCGCCGTCAACCACCAGCAAACTGCCGGTTATATAGGCGGACGCTTCGCTCGCCAGGAACAATGCGGCTTTAGCGATGTCATCCGGCACCCCCTGGCGGCCTAGCGGGATACGGACCAGGAACGATTTCAGGACTTCTTCCGAAATCTCAACCCCTGCCGTGCCGGCCGAAGCGCCGGGCGTATTGATAGCGCCGGGAGCAATCGCGTTGACCGTTATACCATACTGCCCGAATTCGAGCGCCAGCGCCTTGGTCGCCATAACCACGGCACCCTTAGAAGCATCGTAGTGAACGAGGTTCCCGGTCGGGTGTAGCGCGTCAATCGAGGCAATATTCACAATCCGGCCACCCTGCCCCGCTGCCACCATGCGTTTCGCGGCAGCCTGGGTATAGAAGAAGACGCCTTTAAGGTTTACGTCAAGGACTTTGTCCCAGAGGGCCTCGGTGGTTTGCAAAGCCGGAGAGAAGGGGAAAATCCCGGCGTTGTTGACCAGAATATCCAGGCGGCCAAACTTCGTGACGGCTTCCTGGGCGACCCGTTCGGCGTCCGCCACGCTGGCGGCGTCGGCCTGGACCGCGAAAGCAATACCGTCTTTAGCCTGAATCTGGCGGACCGTTTCGGCGGCGGCTTCGGGGTTTATATCTACCACCAGCACACTCGCGCCCGCCTCGGCCAACCGGAAAGCGATACCCTGGCCGATGCCCATTCCGGCCCCGGTGACAATCGCGCCTTTGCCTTTTAAATCAAATAATTGAGAAATCGGCATTGTTGTCATAAATTTACTCCTTTGCGGCATTGCAATAGCTTTTTCCACCGCCCTAATCCTAACAGAGCAGGTTTTAAATAAGGGTCAAAATAGGTTTAAATCAGGTGAAAATGGGAAAGGCCGGACCGTCGAAACTTAAATGACGGTCCGGCCCTGGAGGAATGGGGCGAAATTACAAACTTTATTCGGGTCTGCCGACCCCTTCACCGAGATACTGGTCGCGCAGGTGGTGATAATGGGCGGCGCTGACCTCGACCGCTTCCAGGGCCGCCCCGGAGAGCGGTTTTTTTACAACTGCCGGGACGCCCGCCGCGAGATGGCCGTCCGGCACTTTGAAGCGGGCCCCGACCACCGACCCGGCGGCGACCATGGCCCCTTCGCCAACTTCCGCCCCGCCCAGCACGACCGCGTTCATCCCGATAACGGCGTTCCGGCCAATCCTGCACCCTTCCATCGTCACGGCGTGCCCGATGGTGGCGTCGGGTCCGACCTCGGTGGGGCCGTCTTCCTCGTTGGTGTGCAGGACGGAGTTATCCTGGATATTGGCCCCGGCCCGCACGATTATCTGGTTCTGGTCGGCCCGCAACACCACGCCAAACCAGATGCTGGCCCCTTCTTCAATTATCACGTCGCCAATCAGGGTCGCGTTGGGCGCCACGAAGACGTTCGGGCCAATCCGGGGAACTTTGCCATTGTAACTGATTATCAACTTTGACCTCCTTTGAATTTACCTGGTCCGATGATAGCGACAATTCCGGTTCCGCGCAATAAGAGGGCTTTGCGGTGAAATGCAACGTTATTTTCGGAGAAAAAGGGCTTATTTATGGTATCCTTGGCGGGTATAGTTTGCTCGTGCGTTACTAAAAACTAGCTTTATAAGAATATGGAAGGGAAAGTAAGGAAAAGTTGAATAATATTACGGTTGTATCGGACCTGCCCGTGACGCCGGAGCAGGCCAAACAGCTTGAAATGCTTTTGAAACCGTTTGAGGGCCGGTTTGTTAACGGCCTGGAAGATGCGAACGAGCAGCAAAAGAACCAGGTCCTGGCCGGGACGGACGTGCTGTATGTCCGGCACCCCAGGCCGGAGATAATCAAGGCCGCCCCGCACCTCAAGTGGGCACACCAACCCTGGGTCGGCGTTAATATGCTGTTGGTCGACCAGGAAGTGGTAAACAGTCCCTTCATCCTGACCAACGGGGCGGGGATTATCGCGGCCCCGGTCGCCGACCTGGTCCTCGCTTATATCCTCAGTTTTGCCCGCCAGATGCCTTACCAGTGGGAAGCCCAGAAACGGCGGGAATGGGACCGCCGGGGGCTCGAAAACATCTCGGACGAACTCGCCGGTAAAATTTGCGGTGTTATCGGCTACGGCAAAATCGGTACGGAAATCGGCAAACGGGCCCAGGCCTTTGGTATGCGCGTGATTGCCACCCGCACTCATCCCGAACGCCCGGCGCAATACCTTGACCAGGCTTTCTCCAACGACCAGTTGCCGGAACTCCTGGCCCAATCCGACTATGTGGTCGTGACGGCCCCTTCAACCCCGGCCACCAGGGGCCTGCTGGGTAAGGCCGAGTTCGAACAGATGAAAAAGAGCGCCATCCTGATAAATATCGCCAGGGGCCAACTGATTAAAGAGCAGGAATTGGTTGAAGCCCTGCAAAACGGGACTATCGCCGGGGCCGGGCTGGATGTCTTTGAAAAAGAGCCCCTTCCGTCTACCTCGCCGTTGTGGGACTTGCCGAACGTCCTCCTGACGCCCCATTCCGGCGGAATTTTCCAGAAACTGGATGTAAACTCGTTCAAATTTTTCTACGAACAGTTGGAACGCTTCCTGAAGGGAGAGGAACTACAAAATATCGTGGATAAAAAGGCCGGGTATTAGTTAATAACTTCAAAAAAAGCCGGTAGCCCTGGTCTGGTCAGGCTACCGGCTTTTTCATGGGCGCAACCTTTTTTATTGGCTCGAAGCTAAACCAACCCGACCAGGCGGGTAAATTCATCTGTGATAACCCTGTAACACTCGCAGGCCGCCGCCTCCAGGCCAGGACGGTCCAGGACGGTAATGACCCCACGGCGGTAGCGGATATACCCGGCCTTTTGCAAGGACCCGGCAGCCTCGTTAACGCTGGCCCGGCGCACCCCTAACATACTCGCTAAATAATCCTGGGTCAGGTGAAACTGGTCCTGGTCAACCCGGTCATGGGTCAGGAGCAACCAGCGGGCGCAGCGTTCTTCGATAGTATGGAGGCGGTTACAGGCCGAGGACTGGGCGACCATAAAAAACAGGGCCTGGGTATAGCGGCCTAATTCATATTTCAGGGCTGCGCTCTCGCCGAGTAACTCCTTAAAGGTATTCACCTCCATGCGCCAGACCTGGCCCGGCACCTGGCAGACCGCCCGTTGGAAAGACCGGTCGTCACCGAGAAAGACGGGTAATCCAACCAACCCTTCCTTACCCACAGTAGTGGCTTCAATCGCGGTCCCATCCTGCATAACGGTTAAAATAGAAGCCACGCAATTTTGCGGGAAGTAAACATACTCTATCGGTGCCCCCAGCTCGTAAAAAACATGCCGGGCCTCACAGTCGTGAAGTTCGAGCTCAGCCAGGACCGACTGGCGCTCGTCCTCCGCGATGCGGAGAAGCAGGTGATTTTTTTGCTCTAAAAGAGTCTCGGTGGGGAAATCAATTTCTGTACTCTTCATCTAATTCTTTATTCGCTTTCTATCGCAAGTTATAAAGTTATAAATGAACTACTTTAGAAAGTTTTAACTCAAAGACTTTTTACCATATCTTCGCCGGTTATAAATTGGCATAATAACTAACCTAAAAGACCTAAAGCCAAGGCCGTAAATATATTTACTTGGTCGCCTGGCGTGTTATAATGTCTTTTATGTACGTTTGCGTACATAACGGGTTGAAGTGCTGTCAGAAGATATACTAAATTATTAGTTCACCAAAAATTAGTAGCTTGTATAAATGTTTCCCTCATTAAAATGCTCTCTTCTTGCTGCCTTACCAATTTATTTTTATTCCTGATTTGCCAGCAAGAAACCGGAGAGAACAAACCAAACTAAGTTTTATATCGTCAAGGTGTCAAATGACCAGAACCCAGGCAATCGCTATTTTAAGAGCCAGCAAACTTTTAGCTTACTCGTTGTTAAACTCAACCTTACAGCCCTCTCTCTATCCCAACGAAGGAGAGACCTTGATTGAACTACAAAAGGTCGTGGATGCCGGCCTGGCCCAGGATACGGAGATTTACCAGATGGCTGGGCTGGACATTCTGGAGTACAACGCCCTGCTGTCCCGCCTGGCCTATCATCACGCCCGTGGCGATGATATGTCCGACCTCGGAATGGCCCTCCTATCCCTGAAAAACTAAATAGCGACCTGTTTCAATAATCAAATATCCTCAAATCCCGCGTTACCCTGGTAGCCAGCCATTAAATAAAAATTTACCGGGCAACTTTTCTTGCTGCAAATTTCTTGCCATGACTATAAACTTTTGGTTATATAGACCTAAGATATAGACGAATTGTCCGCTACAAACTGCAACAACTTTTGCGCTTTACGGCAGAATAAGGTATGCTAATATCAGGTGTATTGCGCTTCCGTAAGTAAAATAATCATAATTCTCATAAGTTTCTAAGCCTAAAGACCATTGTTTTTTGGGCGGTTTGTCGCTACTATTTATTAGCTTTATCGGGGAATTTTTTCTACCTGGGTTATAGTAATACAATGAATCTAGCAGAATTTCGCACCAAAGTACGTGACTACCGGCGGCAAAGTGGCCGTTCCCAACTGGCCCTGGCCTACCAGCTTGGTCTGCACCCTACCCTTCTCAGTAACAAACTAAATGGCGTCAACTCGGCCAATTTTACCTCTTTAGAGGTACGGGGCATTCTCAAAGTCCTGGCCGAGTGGGAGGCCATCCATACCTATACCGAGGCGGTCGAACTGCTGGCCCTGGCCGGTCTGACCCCCGATAGCTTTACCGATGAGGAATGGCAGGAACCGCCACTATCCCTGCTTGAATCGGACCGGGTCGCCGCGCCCTCACCCACGGCCACAAGACCAACTCTTACCGCCGCCGAGAAACCGGTGGGCGCCAAGACGGAGGTCCGCCACAACCTGCCGACCCAGCTAACTCCCCTGGTCGGGCGGGAACGCGAAATCGAACAGGTCTTGAATTTGCTCGGCCAACCCCAGATCCGCCTTTTAACCCTGACCGGGCCGGGCGGCATCGGTAAGACCCGGCTGGCCTTACAGGTTGCCCGCGAGGTGCTGGAACAATTCCCTGACGGCGTCTATTTTGTACCGCTGGCCCCGATTAGCGACCCGGCCCTGGTGGTGTCGGTCATCTCCCACCAGCTCGGCCTGATTGAAAGCGGCAACCTCTCGCTGCTGGAAAGACTCAAAACCTTCTTGCAGGATAAACGGCTCCTGCTTTTCCTGGATAATTTCGAGCAGCTATTACCGGCGGCAACTGTGGTCAGCGAACTTTTACAGGCGGCCTCGGAGCTAAAAATCATGGTAACCAGCCGCTCGGTGCTGCATCTCTATGAGGAAAACGAACTGGTAGTGCCGCCCCTGGCCCTGCCGGAAAAGTCCGCCGAGCTAAGCGGGGCCAGCGGGCAATACGCCTCGGTCCAACTCTATTTGCAGCGGGCGCGGGCCTTGCAGCACAACTTCGAGCTAACAACCGAAACGACCCAGGCCGTGGCCGAAATTTGCCGCCGCCTGGACGGTTTGCCGCTGGCTATCGAACTGGCGGCGGTCCGCAGCAAACTCTATACGCCCCAGGCTATGCTGGCCCGCCTGATTGGGCCGGGCGAGACCAATCGCCTCAATTTGCTAACCAGGGGTGCGCAGAACCTTCCCGAACGCCAGCAAGCCCTTCGCAACACCATCAACTGGAGCTACGAACTGCTAACCCCCGACCAGGCCCGGCTTTTCTCGCGTATGGCGGTCTTCGCGGGCGGCAGCACCCTGGAAGCGGTCGAGATAATTTGCCGCGACGATGCTACAGACGACCAGGCCAGCAGTTTTGAAGTCCTGGAAGGGGTCCAGGCCCTGCTCGATAACAGCATGATTCAGCAGGTCGAAGGCTCCGAAGGCGATTCCCGGCTGCTTATGCTGGAAACTATCCGCGAGTTCGCCCTTGAAAAACTGGTCGAAAGCGGCGAATACGAAAAGTTGCGCGAACGCCATATGACCTACTTCCTCGAACTGGCCGAGCAAGCCGAGACTGAGTTGCGCGGTCCCCAAACCAAACGTTGGCTGGACCGGCTGCAAGACGACTATAACAACCTGCGGGCCGCTTTCAACTGGGGCCTGGACATGGAAAAACCTGCCGCCGACAAACAGGCCTCGCTCAAACTGGCCGGGTCGCTGAGCCTGTTCTGGGAATTGCGCGGCTACTTCCTGGAAGGGCGCGACTGGCTGTTCCGGGCCCTGGCCCAGAGCCCCGAAGAACCCTTCGCCCCCCGCGCCAAGGCTCTTAGCGGAGAGGGCCGCCTGGCCTACCTGCAAGGCGACTACCGGGAAGCCCAACCCTTGCTGGAAAAAGCCCTCGAACTATGGCGGGAAGTCAACGAAATCCCCCAGAGCGCCGAGGTCTTGCTTTACTTGGGCAATATCGCCAACCGCATCGGTAACTACAATGAAGCGCGCAGCCTCCTGGAAGAAAGTCTTTCTATCACCCGCAAGTCGGGCATCCAGTACGGGGTGGCCGATGCCCTCAATACCCTCGGCCTGGCAAACTGGTTCCAGGGCAACTTTCCAAAAGCCCAGGAAATCTACCGGGAAAGCTTGAAGCTCTGGAAAGAGCAGGAAAACCTGGCCGGGATTGCCATGACGTTGAGCAACATGGGCGCGGTGGACTACCAGCAGGGCGAATACGAGTCGGCCCGCCGCCACCAGCAGGAAAGCCTGAAAGTGTGGCAAAACCTGGGCAATAAACTCGGCGGCACCCACGGTCTGCAACACCTGGGGCTGATTGCCTATGCCGAGGGCGACTTTCAACAGGCCCACGCGCTTTTGAACGAAAGCCTGGAAGTGCGCCAGGAAATCGGGGACCGCTGGGGGATTGGCCGGTGCCTGGCCGCCCTTGGGAGTCTCGCCAGCCTGGAAAAGAAGCAGGATGAAGCCCACAATCTTCTGCAGGAAAGCGTGGACCTGCGGCGCGAACTGGGAGACCGCTGGGGCGTAGCTGAAAGCCTGGTGGAGTTGGGCCGGGTGGCTTTGCGGACCGGCGACCGGGGCATGGCCCTGGCTTACTTCAAGGAAGCCTGGACGGTGGCGCTGGAACTCGGTCTCAAAAAGGTCATGTTGGGCTGCCTGGAAGGGCTGGCCTTTACGGTCAACCTGGGCAAAAGCAGCCGGGACGAGCTAAAAGTGGCGGGCCGCTGGCTCAAGACCGCCGCCCGCTTGCGCGATGAAATCCGGGCCGCCCTGCCCCAGGCGGAACGGGCCGAATTCAACCGCGAAGCCTTACGCCTGCGGACCGCCCTCGGCGAGAGAGGGTTTGCCGAATGCGAACCCTTCGCCCTTGATAAACCCGAACTAAAAGAAAGCGTCGCCCAGGCCAGGTAAACCGGTATAGAAAAAAAGAGGGACCGGCACCTTAAAAAGTACCAGCCCTCTTTTTATTTCCGGGAATAGACGGCTAAATGGTGATAGCGCCTTCCGCCGCCGAGCTGACCAGTTTGGCGTACTTGGAAAGGAGACTGGTCGGGTGGAAAGGCAATTCGGGAGCCTTCCAATCGGCCAGCCGGGCCTCGATTTCCTCCTGGGTCAGGTCCACCTCCAAGATGTTGTTGGGGGCGTCGAGGGTGATAATGTCGCCATTGCGCAGGGCCGCAATCGGGCCGCGCACCTGGGCTTCCGGGGCCACGTGACCGACCACCAGGCCGTGCGTACCACCGGAGAAACGCCCGTCGGTAATCAGGGCTACATCCTCACCGAGACCCTGACCCACCAGGGCTGCCGTAACGGCCAGCATCTCGCGCATACCGGGCCCGCCTTTCGGCCCTTCGTAGCGGATAACTACCACGTCCCCGGCCACGATTTCGTTTTTCATAATCGCGTCGAAGGTCGCTTCCTCACCGTCAAAGACTTTGGCCGGGCCGGTATGGACGATTTTCTTCAACCCGGCGATTTTGCAGACCGCGCCTTCGGGGGCTAAATTGCCGCGCAGAATCACCAGCGGCCCGGTCGGCCAGAGCGGGTTGTCAAAGCCGTGGACAACATCCTGGTTGGCTGCGAAACCGGGCGCTTCGGCCAGGTTTTCGGCCAGGGTCTTGCCGGTAACGGTCATGCAGTCGCCGTGCAAGAGGCCGTGTTCGAGCAAGAGTTTGAGGACGGCCTGGGTGCCACCCGCCCGGTCGAGGTCGGTCATGGCGTAGCGGCCACCCGGTTTGAGGTCGGCCAGGTGGGGCACTTTCCGGCCAATCCGGTCGAAATCATCCAGGGTTAGCGGCAGGTCCATCTGGCGGGCAATCGCCAGCAGGTGCAAAATAAGGTTGGTCGAGCCGCCCAGGGCCAGGCCAAACGTGATGGCGTTCTCGAAAGCCTCTTTGGTCATGATGTCGCGGGGTTTGATGCCCTTTTCGATTAAACGCACGACCGCCCGGCCCGATTCGAAACAATCGTCACCCTTGCGCGAGGTCACGGCGGGCA
>MKTJ01000058.1:328517-351340 GCA_001898225.1 Chloroflexi bacterium 54-19 | reverse complement strand
ATGCCGAGAGCTTCGATAGCCGAGGCCATGGTGTTCGCAGTGTACATACCGCCGCAAGCGCCCGCACCCGGTATCGCGCTCACTTCCACTGCGCGCAGTTCTTCCAGGCTGATTTTACCGGCGCTGTACTGGCCGACCGCTTCAAAGACGCTGACAATATCCACGTCCCGCCCGCCGCAGGTGCCGGGCATGATGGTGCCGCCATAGACGAAGACCGACGGAATATTGAGGCGAGCCAGGGCCATCAGGATGCCGGGCATATTCTTGTCACAGCCGCCGATTGCCACCAGGCCATCGTGACGGTGAGCGTTGGCCGAAACCTCGATTGAGTCTGCGATAACCTCGCGGCTGGGCAGCGAGTATTTCATGCCTTCGTGACCCATGGCGATACCGTCGCTCACGGTAATCGTGTTAAAAATCTGGGGAACCCCGCCTTCCATGCGGACGCCTTCCCGCGACCGCTCCGCCAGCCGGTTGATGTGAATGTTACAGGGTGAGGTTTCCGCCCAGGTGCTGGCAATACCGATAATCGGCTTGTTAAAATCTTCGTCGTTGAAACCTATCGCCCTCATCATCGAGCGGTTCGGCGCGCGCTGCGGTCCCGCCGTCATGTCCTGGCTGCGAAAGTTAAGCGACCGTTTCCCCGGTTGCTGTTCTGGCATTACACATCCCTTTCCATTATTAATTTAGAAACCCTCGAAGTCTTTTATTTCCTCTGGGGAAGTTAAATTTGAGTTCGAGACTATTATGCAACTTTAAGCATCTATGTGCAACTTTCTGGCAGCTTCTGCCTCACTCACCCAGGAACTTTAATCTATAATATGGCGAAACAACACCCATGCTTTCCCCAAAATAACAGGTCTCCAACAGGTACCACACATGGTTAACTGCACCCGGCGCTACCAACGTTTGGCTTAATAACCAGGATAGCAACATAGCAGACAATCAGAAATTAGAGGGGAAAATATGGAACTCTGGCATAACTTTTTCCTGGGCGAGCCGGGGGCTTCCGCCGCCCTTATCGGTTTAGTCTTTGTAGGGGTCTCGATTAATTTAACCGATATAGTGACAACGCCTGCCCTGGCCTTTTTTAGCCTGCACGGCCAGTTTTGTCGATTCGTGGGTGCTGTTGAATGAAATCAAGCGGTAAATACTGCCAGGAAAACCTTGACATCTTTTCAGGATATTGTTACTTTAGATTGGCAGCGCCTGCTGCCTTTTTATAAGTTTATGTTTTAGGAGAAAATAACAATTGCCAGTACCAGCTAACAGCCAAACGATAACTGCGTCACACGCTTGTGGGACTATCGAGGGCGGTTGCTAATACCAGAATTGTCTTCCAAATTCTAATTTCTCCCCTCCGGCGCAATTTTTAGCTCGCCTGATTTTGTATCCCATTTAAAAGCCTACCAGTTATCGTTTTTCCCCGGCCTTTTTTACCGGGCTTTTTTCGATGTGTAAAAACTTTAAAAGGTAGGTCTATTATGGACAGGCTAAATCCAACTTTAGTCTATTTGATTGTACGCGGCTTATGGTCGCTTTTTGAGGGTACATTTTTCTTCTTGCTGCCGGTCTACTACATCCAGGACGCCGGGATGGACCCCTTACAACTGATACTGGTAGATACGGTCATGCAGGTAACGATTTTTGTCTTTGAGGTGCCGACCGGGGTGGTAGCCGACTCTTACAGCCGCAAAGTCTCGGTGATTATCGGTATGCTAACCGGCGGGTTGTGTTTTGCGGTGGAAGGGCTTCTCCCGGTTTTTGCGTTTATTATCCTGGCCGAATTTTTTCGAGCTATAGGCGAAACATTTATCAGTGGCGCTTTTACGGCCTGGATTACCGACGAAATTGGCGTAGAAAAGGTTGGCCGGATCCTTATGCGAGCGAACCAGGCTTCCCAGGTTACCGGAATTGTCAGTACAGGAATTGGAATCTGGCTGTCAACTTTTCTGCCGCTCGGTGCCATAATCAGCGCGGGCGGGCTGGGGGTAGTGCTCCTGGCAGTCTTTATGATTTTCGCGATGCCCGAAAAAAATTTCAAGCCCACCAAAGAGAGTAGAAGCACGCCGCTTTTTCAGTCCTTGAAAACCGGCTGGCAGGTGGTGCGAGGGCGGCCCTTGGCCCTGACTATCGTGGCGATGGGATTAGTTTTCGGGTCTTCGGATGCAGGTTTCGACCGCCTGTGGGAAGCACATTTTATTAAAGATTTCGCCATCCCACTTCTAACCCCGGCAGAGTGGTTTGGCCTCCTGTGGATTGCGGCGCAACTGGCAAATTTACTTTTGCTGGAAATTCTTATCAGGCGGTTCGAACTGGGAAACTCTCGTGACATTCTGAAGGCTTCAATGGGTACACACGTGATTTTGGTGGTAAGCCTGATATTTTTTGCCCTGGCCGGAAATTTCTATGTCGCCCTGGGGGCCTGCCTGGTTGGCCGGACCTTTCGGACCACCGGTCTATTCCCGATCTGGGTTAATCGGAACCTGGATGCCAGGGTACGGGCCACCGTAATTTCTTTTGACAGTCAGGTGGAAGCAGTAGGCCATTTGCTCGGTGGGCCGCTTACCGGCTTTATCGGCACAACCGTTTCGATACCGGCGGCCTTAATGACTTCAGCGCTGGTGCTGGCGCTCAGTTTGCCGCTTTTTGGAAATGCCTTGCGCCTGACCAAACAACAAGAAAAGGAGTAATTAGCACTTTGCGGTTAAAAGCGCGCCGGTATTTCAAGGCCATTCTATTCAAAGAACGGCCTACCCGATTTTACGTTCAACGCGCCCCTGGGTGACCCATAAAGGGCGCGTTGTTTCGTTATCTTGCTAGACGAGGTTGTTCTCGAAGGCGAAACGGGTGGCCTCGGTCCGGGAGGTCACGCCGAGTTTGCCGTAAATCGAGGTCAGGTGAACATTGACCGTGCGCGGGGCAATCACCAGTTTTTCGGCCACCTGCTGGTTGGAAAGACCCAGCGCTACCGTCCGCAAAACCTCGATTTCGCGACTGGTCAACGTATCAATCAGCTTCAGGCTGGATGACCGTGACCGCGAGATTTCCTCGGTGGCCGCGCTGTTCCTGGGCACGATGGGCAGGGACTGAGTCGTTTTAGTCGTCACCCTGGCATCCTGCCGCCGGTCCTCGATGGTGCCTTCCAGGCTGTAAGATTCGGCCAGCATTTCGTCCAGGGACTGGTTGTAACCGGCGGTCAGGGCTTTGCGGTAGGTCTCCTCGTCCAGACCTTCCCGGACCAGCGCCAGGGTCGGGGTGTTCAGCTTATGGCCGAAGTAGGTCAGGGGCGAACAGACCAGGTCGCGCAACTTGTTGGCGGCACTGAGAAAATAGGCGGCTTTCTCAAACTGGCCGCGCCGGGCTAAAATCGCCGCCAGGCCATCCAGCGACCAGGAGATACCCAACCGGTCGTTAAAGGTCTGTTTGAGCCGCAAGCTTTGCAGCAACAGGTCGGTTGCCCTGGCGAATTCGCCCCGCAGCAGGGCCACATAACCGAGATTGTTGAGGACGTAAGAACTACCCCGCGTCTCTTTCACGTCCGTAAATATTTTATAAGCCTCGTTCAGGCTGGTCTCGGCCAGTTCGAGATTGTCCGCGCCGATGCTGGTCAGGCCCTGGTTCAAGAGGGTCACGCCCATACCCCAGCGATCGTTCAACTGTTCGTGGACGACCAGGGCTTCCTCGAACAAATCGAGGGCTTCCCGGCATTCCCCGGCGTAGGCTTTGACCAGGCCCATATCGCGCAGGATACGGGCGGTGCCCAGGTTATCACCGTTAGCCTTGTTCAGGTCGAGGGCTTCCTGGTACCAGGCCAGCGAAGCGGGATAATCGCCCTGGATATAGGCCATCGAACCGGCCCCGGAAAGGGTCTTGTGCATAATCGCCAGGGGCAGGCTGGTCCGGTCGCTGATTTTCGTTAAAACCGTTTCGAAACCGCGGCGGCTTTCGGTGGTCTGGCTGCGAATGTTCCACAGCCGGGCCAGGGAGCCGACCATCCGGGCCGCCATTTCCAGGTAACGGGACGGCTCGGCGGGAGTACAGGGAGTGTTTGCCTGGACAACCCGGTTATTTTCCAGGAGCCATTCCAAAGAAGCCCGGAAATTGGCCTGTTCGGGGTCAAGCCGCTCGACCCAACTGGTCTGGTCCGGCCCAATCAGGCCCGGCTCGGCTTTTTCGGCCAGGTCGAGGAAATACTCGGCGTGACGCATATGCAGGCAGTATTCTTCGGGCGTGCCGGTCAACCGCTCCTGGGCGTATTCGCGCAGGGTTTCCAGCATCCCGAAACGGGGCTCGTCGTTCTTGCCGTTGACCAGTTGCAGCATGCTTTTGTCGACCAGGGACGAAAGAATATCGAGAATAGCGTAATCCTCGAAGTCAGGGTTGTTAAACCCGCTAAAAACAGCCTCGGCGGCTTCCAGGGTGCAACCCTTAACAAAGACCGCCATCCAGGTAAAGATGGTTTTCTCAGCCGGTTCGAGCGAAGTATAGCTCCAATCGAAAGCGCTGCGCAGTTTTTGCTGGCGAAGCGGCATATCGCGCATGTTGGTTACCAGGAGGTCCAGCGCATTGGAAAGGCGCGCGAGCAAAGCCTGCGGCGTAAAAAGTTTGCTGCGGGCGGCGGCCAGTTCAATCGCCAGCGGCAGACCGTCCAACCGGACGCAAATTTCGGCGATAGCCTGGGCATTGCTTTCGGTCAGGGCAAAATCGGGTTTAACCGAGCGGGCGCGCTGGACGAACAGCGAAACCGCTCCGTTCTCGGAGAGTTGTCGCAGCGAAGGCATTTCTTTAGGGTCGGGTACGGCCAGGGGCGTTACCGGGTATTCACGTTCACCATAGACCCGCAACACTTCGCGGCTCGTCACCAGGATTTTCAGACCCGGCGCAACCACCAATAGCTCGGTCAGGAGAGGCGCGGCGGAGACGACCTGCTCGAAATTATCCAGCACCAGCAAGACCTGGCGTGCGCTCAACCATTCCTTCAGGAGGTCGAGAATCGGCTTGCCCCCTTCTTTGATGCCGAGGGTCAGGGCAATTGTCGTGGGGACGAGGGCCGGGTCCGAAATAGCGGTGAGGCTTACAAAAAAAGTACCGTCTTCAAAGTCGTTTACCAGTTCGTGGGCTACCTGCAAAGCCAGGCGGGTCTTGCCGGTGCCACCCGTCCCGGTCAGGGTCAAAAGGCTCAAATCTCGCCGTAAAAGGGCCACACACTCGGCGACTTCGCGGTCACGGCCAACAATAGCGGACGCCAGGAGTGGCAGGTTGTGGGTCGGGGCCAGCGGGGTTTCTTTCTGGCGGCTGACTACCTGTAGGTTCGGGCGGGTAATTTCGCGTTCGTTACGCATCCTGGGGGCAATATTATTTTTATTATCCAGGAAGAAATTGGGAATAGCTGTACTGGAAACGGTGTTTTTGTAAGTTTGAGGGTTCATACTGGCTTCGGACTCCTCATATACCGGTGTAAATGCCGAATAAATAGCGGATTAGTTTTCGGGACTTAAAAGCTTTGACAGTTTATCAATCGGCGCAAATGGCTGGTGGTTGCCAAGTTTCCTTTGTTGCTCGTTATATAAATTTTAGAACTTCCAGGAAGGGTCATCAGCATTATACTAAGTTATAGCAACTTACAGATGCGACTTTAGACCTATTAAGCCACCAGCAATTGGGCTAACCCAGGATTGAGCTTTTTCTATCTCAGAAAGGCTAACCGATTATAACCGAAATTAACCCCTTCCAATGTGAAACACCTCACACAAGCCGGGTCAAATCCAAAACGTTTTCGGCTTCCGGGGGCCTCAAAATAAAAAGACAGGGCAACCGTGTGGCTGCCCTGTCCAAAGTTTATCTTACAAACTTTTTAGCGTAACCCGCCTCTTACATGCTGCGGTTGGGATTGCGCCAGTTCGGGTCATTCGGATCGTTCGGGTTATAGACGTTATCGCTGTCGTCGGCATTGTCCGCTGCCTTGGTAGTAGCATCACCAGTTGCCGCGCCGGCCGCGCCGCCGATAGCCGCCCCGGCAGCTGTCCCAATCGGACCCGCCACCGAGCCAATCGCGCCACCTACGACCGCGCCAGTCGCACCACCGGCTTCCGGTCCGACATTACTGCCATGCTCGTCCTGGGCCACGTGAGCCGCACCCGCACCAGCCGCGCCGCCAATAGCCGCCCCGGCGGCTGCGCCAACCGGACCACCAACGACGGCCCCAAGCACACCACCGGCTACCGCGCCCGCGCCGCCACCGACGGCTGTGCCGCCAGTACCGCCGGAGCGAGTGCCATCGCCAACTTCGTCGGCGTTAGGCGGGGTGTTGTACATACCCGAAGGCGCGTTGTTATAGGTTCCAGCCGGGGTATCATAAGTCGTGCGGTTAGTCCGCAGACTGCGCCCGGTGCCAAACCGGTAGTTGGGGTCGTTCGCAAAGGTGCTTCCGGCCACACCGGTATCGAGCATACCGTACTGCTGCATGATAGACTGGGCCTGGGCTACCTGGTCGGGAGCGACATTCGCCGTCACCAGGACGCCGCCGCGCTCAACACCGGTCTGGTAGACCCGCGCTTCTTCTTCAGGGATACCGGCTTCGGTCAGGGCACCGAGTAAACCACCGGTCGCCGCGCCTACCCCGGCCCCCGTCAGGGCCGCAGCGATAGGACCCGCCGCGATGATAGGGCCGATAACGGGGATTGTTACAGCCCCAATGGCGCTTAAAACCAGGCCCAGGCCGCCGCCAAGAAGGCCGCCCGTAACCGCACCGGTCGCGGTAGCAGCACCCGCGTCTACCCCGGTATTATTCACGAATTCTTTCTGTTCGGCCTTATCCTGCAAAGCCACACCGATATTGTTCCGGTCAACGCCATATTGCTGTAACTGCTTGACCGCTTCTTCCGCATCTGCACGTGTCTCGAAAAGTCCTGCTACTGTTGCCAATTTTGGAATCTCCTTTCCACTATTTAACACTGGGCCAGATTCTCCTTCGAACGTTCTCCCGGCCTCAGTTTCGGATAAAGGCATTGAGCTTTTTCGGCCCAACCCTTTTGCCTCTACCACTGTTTAGCATAAAGCAAACTACGTGCCACAACCGGAAAACCCTTGCCACTAACCCAAAACGACACCTGAGACTGGTAAAATGCATTGGACCAATGACTAATAGACCGCTATTGACCGGTTTGTTATACTAATATATAGTATATACAGTTAAGCAATTAAACCTGGCTTTAACTTTAAGTTCGGCGAGGTTTCCCGGAGCACAGGCCGGGGTGGGCAAATTAAGGAAAATCCGGTGAAAATCACCTATAAAGACTATATAAGACTCCTGGGACATTATCTCAGGCCCCAATGGCCCAGGGCCGTTTTACTGGCAATCTTAATATTCGGCATGATTGGCCTCCAACTACTTAACCCCCAGATTCTAAGCGCCTTCATTGACGATGCGCTGGCCGGGAAATCGGTGTGGGAACTCTCGCTTATCGCGCTTATCTTTATCGGGGTGGCGCTGGTGACCCAGGTCGTTTCGGTCTGGTCGGTCTACGTCAGCGAGAATGTCGGCTGGACTGCCACGAACCTGATGCGGGTTGACCTCACCGAACATACCATGTCCCTCGACATGTCGTTCCACAACGGCACCAATCCGGGAGCCATGATTGAACGGATTGACGGTGACGTGACGGCGATGGCGAACTTCTTTTCCCAGTTCGTTATAAAGGTCGTGGGCAATCTGCTGCTTTTAGCCGGTATTCTGGTGTTGCTGTGGGTCGAAGATTGGCGGGTCGGCCTGGCTTTGAGCCTCTACAGCCTTATCGCTTTTGGGGTGTTGAGCCGGGTCCGCAACCTGGGGGTCGAGGCCACCAAAGAGGAACGGCAGGCCAGCGCCGAGAAGTTCGGTTTTTTGGAAGAACGGCTGGCCGGGCTGGAGGATATTCGCTCGAACGGGGCCAGTTCGTTTGTAATGCAGGGGTTAGCCCGCAAACTGCGAAACTATTACTACAAAGCCCACCGGGCCTGGATGAAATTCAGCGTGGTCTGGGTCATTACCATCTCGCTTTTCGCGGTCGGCTACTTCCTGGTCTTCCTGATTAGCGCCTTCCTTTTCATCGGTGGGGAGATTACCCTGGGCAAGGTCTATCTTTTCTACCAATATACCGAACTGCTGCGGACGCCTATCGAGCAACTCAACCGCCAGGTCCAGGACTTGCAAAAAGCCGGGGCCGGGGTTGCCCGTGTGACCGAACTCTTTAACAAGCGCAGCCAGGTTACCGACGGACCAGGCCAGGCTTACCCGGCGGGTCCGCTCCCGGTGGCCTTCGAAAAGGTGGAGTTTACCTATAACACCGAGCAGGCCCAGCCGACCCTGGACGACATTTCTTTCCGGCTCAAACCGGGCGAGGTGATGGGGCTACTGGGACGGACCGGGAGCGGCAAGACCACCATTACCCGGCTGCTGTTCCGACTTTACGAACCGCAAGCGGGACGGATTACCCTGGGCGGCGAGGATATTCGCCAGGCCAAACTGACCCAACTGCGCGGGAAAATCGGCATGGTTACGCAGGAAGTCCAGCTTTTTCACGCCTCGGTGCGTGATAACCTGACCTTCTTTAACCGCTCGATTTCGGACGAGCATATCCTGGCCGTTATCGAGGATATTGGCCTGAGCGACTGGTTCAACTCGCTGCCGGACGGCCTTGATACCCAGCTAAAGGTCGGACAGGCCGGGCTCTCCGCCGGGGAAGCCCAACTGCTGGCTTTTACGCGGGTCTTTTTGGAAAATCCGGGCCTGGTTATCCTGGACGAAGCGTCCTCGCGCCTCGACCCGGCCACCGAACATCTGACCCAGCGGGCCGTTGAGAAGCTTTTGCATAACCGGACCGGCATCATCATCGCGCACCGCCTGGCGACCGTCCAGAAGGTGGACCGCATCATGATTCTGGATGAAGGGCGCATAGCCGAGGAAGGCCGCCGCGAGGAACTGGCCGCCGACCCCTCATCGCATTTCTACGGACTGTTAAAGACCGGCCTGGAAGAAGCGTTGGTTTAAGGAAATTATGAAAACTTCGCACTACATGTTAAAAATACTGGCTTACCGGCGCTGGCTTTTTATCGGTAACGTCCTCACCTGGGGCACCATTCATACCCTTCCGGTCGCTTTTGGCCTCATTATCCGGGAGTTCTTCAATCATCTGGAAGGGGCCAAAACGCTCGATTTGCAACTCTGGCTGTTATTATTCGCCTTGCTCGGTATCGAGGGGTTGCGGGCGGTAGTCATCCTGTACGGGTCGAACATCTGGAACGCCTACTGGTTGAGTATCGAAACCTACCTGCGCCAGAACCTGATGCAAGGGCTCCTGCGCCGGCCTGGTGCCAGGGCCATGATGGAATCGCCGGGCGAAGCCATTAGCCGCTTCCGCGACGATGTCCACGAAGTAACGAACTACCTGGAATTCTTCGTGGACAACGGCGGCGAAGTCATGTTCGTGGCCCTGGCCCTGGTGGTGATGTTCAATATCAACCCATTTATCACCCTGTGTGTCTTCGTGCCGCTCTTACTGATTATTGTCTTCTCCAAGCAGATGACCGGGCGGATTCGCAAGTACCGCCGGGCCAACCGCGAGGCCAGCGGGCACGTGACCGACTTCCTGGGCGAACTTTTCGGGGCTATCCAGGCGGTCAAGGTGGCCGGGTCGGAACCCTATATCACCGGCTATTTCCGAGGCATCAACGAAACTCGCCGCAAGGCCGCCCTCAAGGACAGCCTCTTTACCGAGATTTTCCGCTCGGTAAATACCAACGTGGTCAATGTCGGGACCGGTGTTATCCTGCTACTGGTCGCCCAATCGATACAGGGCGGGAAATTCAGCCTGGGCGATTTCGCCCTGTTCCTGGCCTACCTGCCGCGCGTGACCAACCTGATGTTCTACTTTGGCAACATGATAGGCCAGCACAAACGGACCGGGGTCTCGCTCGATCGCCTGAACGAACTGTTGCAGGGTCTGCCGCCCGAAACGCTGGTCGAACACAAACCAATCAGCCTGAAAGGCGACTACCCACCGGTCGAACATACTCCCAAAAGCCCGGCCCACCGGCTGGAAACGCTGGAAGTTAAAAATCTGACCTGCAACTATCCGGGTTCGGAGCGGGGTATCGAGAATATCAGCTTTACCATTCACCGGGGCGAGTTCGTGGTAGTGACGGGCCGGATTGGAGCCGGAAAGACTACATTGTTGCGAGCTTTACAGGGTCTGTTACCCTTGAAAAGCGGCGAGATTCGCTGGAACGGCCAGCTTGTCACCGAACCGGACCTCTTTTTCGTGCCGCCTCGCAGCGCCTATACGCCCCAGGTGCCGCGCCTGTTCAGCGACACCCTGCACGATAACATCCTGATGGGGATACCGGAGACCGAGGCGGATTTAGCGGAGGCCATCCGGTTGAGCATCCTCGAACAGGATTTATCGGGGCTGGAAGATGGTCTTAAAACGACGGTGGGACCGCGTGGGGTCAAGCTGTCGGGTGGGCAAATCCAGCGGTCGGCGGCGGCCCGGACCTTCGTGCGCGACCCCGAACTGCTGATTTTTGACGACCTATCGAGCGCCCTCGACGTGGAAACCGAAAAGAAGTTGTGGGAGAATTTCGATAATCGCGATAAACCGGCTTGCCTGGTGGTGTCCCACCGCCGGGTGGCTCTCAAAAGGGCCGACCGGATTATCGTCCTGACCGATGGCCGGGTCGAGGCCGAGGGCCGCCTGGAAGATTTGCTCCAGACCAGCCCCGAAATGAGGCGGCTGTGGCAGGGCGAATTCTTCCTGGAAGAAGACCCCGCCACCCCAACCGTGACCCCGGCTTAAGCCCTGAATCAGGCGGTAGCCCCGACCCCCAGCAGTTCCTGATGGACCTGGCAGGCCGGGGCTATTTTTTTGAGGAAAGCGGTAAGCTCCTGCCCTGCCACCAGCAGCGTTTCCACCTGGAAAGGTTGCATGCTATCCAGCACGAAATAGGCGTTGACCGTTTCGCCGGTCAGGCGCGTCCTCAAACCCTGGCGCCAGTTCCAGCAGCGACAGGTCACGCCCGTGGTGTCGGCCCAGATAACCTCGCCCGGCTGGGGATGGTCAATCACTTCCGCGCCTTCCCGGAAAGTGTCGAACGGCTCATTCCCGCTGGCGAAAATCAGGTGCAAATCCCCGGTCAGCTTGTCCAGGTCCTCCCCGCCCACCGGCAAAACGTATTTCAGGCTGATAATGTTATAGAGGTCCGTCACCAGGTTTATCGAGGGCAGGTCCTGGCCCTTGAGGACCCGGCTCAAAAGGGCCTCGACCGAGCAAGGATATTTGCTCGGTTTGACGCCAAACTTCTGGTAAGCCTCGCGCCAGGCCGCGATATGGGGATGGGCGGTAGGTTTATTTTCGCCAAACTCGGCTCGTTTCGCGGCCTCGGTTTCCCGCAACAGCCGGACCGTTTCGGGGTCGCTGGGGCCGTTGGTCAACCCGGTAGCGTACAAAATCAGCCCGGTATAGCCGGGAAATTTCTCCTGGACCTGCGAATCAAACCGTAGTTCGTACATTACAAAAACCTCATTCTATTTCAAAATAGCCGCCGCCCATGAAATGCGCTTCCCCGCCCACTTTGACAGCGGTGATTTTCCCGGCCTCCTGCTCGATTTCGATCCGAATACAGCTAGGGCGGTTCATCTCGAACCCCTGCTCGTTGGTCAGTTCCAACCAGGCCGCCGAGCCAAACAGGTTGTGCCGGGCGGCGTAACAGCCGAGCGGACCGCTGGCGCTGCCGGTGGCGGCATCCTCCGAGAAGATACCGTTTTCCAGCCAGAACATGCGGCTGTGGAGGTGAGCCTGGTCGGTCACAGAGTGGCGAGTAAAAATATACAGGTTGGCGTCATTGATAGACGGTTTGAGCTTTGCCATCAGTTCGGGCCGGAGCTGAATTTTTTCGATGTCGGACAACGTTTTTAGTGGGACAATCAGGTAGGGCACCCCGCAGGAGACCACCTCGACCGGTAAGGTATCTTCAAGCGCTTCGACCGGCAGCGATAGAATTTCCGCCACCTGTTTTTTGTCCTGCACCACCGGGCCGAATTCGGGCAGGTTCTGCTGCATCTGGCAAAAAACCGCTTTGCCGTTTTCCCACCTGATTTTAACAGGAATCAGACCAACTTTCTCCTCAAAGCGGACCATCGTTTCCGGCCCGTCTGGTTCGGTCATACCCCTGGCGGCCAGGGTAAAAGCCGTCCCGATAGTGGGATGCCCGGCCATGGGCATTTCTATCTGCGCGGTAAAAATTCGCACCTTAAAATCGTTAGCCGGGTCTTCGGGCGGCAATACAAAAGTGGTTTCCGACAGGTTTAGCTCGTTGGCGATAGCTTGCATCTGCTGGCTGGAAAGCCCCCGCGCGTCCGAAAAGACCGCCAGCGGGTTTCCGCCAAAGGCCCGGTGGGTAAAAACATCCAGAAGCACATAATCATATTTTTTCATTAGTTTATCTCCCGTTTGGACTGGTCTGTAAAAGCAGACCAATTTGCTCTTGTTTTATCTCCAAATACGCTTTAGAATAATTCCTGACCAGAATATAAGCTATTATTATGAATAGTGGTATGGGCGTAAATAGCCAATTGAAAGGAATTGGTATGGAACTGGAATGTACCGAAGTAGTCAAACGGCTGGGCAAGTGGCCGGTGGGTAACCAGCCACTCTACCAGTTACTGGCCGAAGGCTTGAAAAAAGCTATTTTAGAGGGTGACATCCCCCTGGCCTCCCGACTGCCACCCGAACGGGCTTTCGCGGCAGCCCTCGCGGTCAGTCGCAGCACCGTCGTGGCGGCCTATGCTCTCTTGCGCGAGGAAGGCTGGCTGGAAAGCCGCCAGGGGAGCGGCACGAAAGTCCTGATGCCGCCCATCCCCAGCGCCAGGACCCTCGAAACCGTCTATAACCCTTCCACGGCGGACCGCCCGATAACCGAGCAGATGTTTGATAAGCCGGACAACCTGATTGACTTCTCGGCAGGTATCCCGGCGGCGCTCGACCTGGCCCGCCTCGGTCAAACCCACTACGACATCAGCCTCATAATGGCCGAAAAACACTACCTGGCCCAGGGTTGGCCGGTCTTGCGACGGGCCCTGGCCCAGTTGTACACCCGGCAGGGCATCCCGACCAATGAAGACCAGATTTTAATCACCAACGGGGCCCAACAGGCTATCGCCCTGCTCGCAGCTTTATATCTCCAACCGGGCGATATGGTGCTGCTGGAAAACCCGACTTATTTCGGGGCGATGGACGCCTTCCGCCAGGTGGGGGCCCGCCTCAACGGTATCCCCGTGGACCTCACGACCGGCATCCGGCTCGATTTGCTGCAGACCGCCCTTTCCGGCATGCGCCCGCGCTTTCTCTACCTGACCCCGACCTTCCAGAACCCGACCGGGGCGGTCATGCCGGTCGAACACCGCAAAAAGTTGGTCCAACTGGCCGAACAAAACGACCTGGTGGTTGTGGAGGACAATACCCTGTCCGACCTCGAACTCGACCAGGCCGCGCCACCGCCGCTGGCCGCCTTCAGCCAGGACGACAAGGTTATCACGGTCGGCTCGATGAGCAAGCTGTTCTGGACCGGGCTGCGCATCGGCTGGGTCCGGGCCACTCCCGCCATCATCACCCGCCTGGCCCGCCTGAAGGTGGTCAACGACCTGGGAGCGGGGATGGTCAACCAGGCCCTGGCGGCCCGCTGGCTGGAAAATTACGCCCAGGCCAAAGAGTGGCGCAAACAGGAATTGCTGCCTCGCCGCGACCAGACCATCCGGTTGCTGCAAGAACACCTGCCCGAATGGGAGTACAACCGGCCCGGTGGCGGTATCTTTTTGTGGGTAAAACTGGCCGGGGTCAACGCCGGGGCTTTTGCCCAGCTTGCCATGCGCTACGGAGTAATCTTGCTGCCGGGGAATATGATGTCGGTGGACGAATCCTACAGCCAGTATATCCGGTTGCCCTTCCTGCACGACCACGCCCACATCCAGGATGGCATCAGCCGGTTAAGCCGGGCCTGGCAAGCTCACGGCCTCCTAAATAAAAACGACGCCTCGACCGTGAACTTTATCGTGTAACGGGGACGGGGGCAAAATGACTTAGCCGCGCCGCCACTCCATCCGGCGAGCCACGAAGAACATCGCCAGGAAGTCGAAGACCACCAGGAAAGCCATGTCGAGCAGGAAGGCGGTATCAAAGCTGCCCGTCAGGGCGTGGCGCATGGCGTCGGCGGCGTAGGTGCTGGGGAGAAGATGCCCGATGACGTTCAGGAAGTCGGGGAGGCGGTCTGCCGGGATTAAAATTGGGCCGCACCCCATGAACAAGAATTGCAATATGCCGGTGATGGTGTTGGCGGTATCGAAGTTGGGCGCAGCTACCCCCACGAAAGCCCCCACCGCCGAAAGCGAAAAAGAGGCCAGCGGCACAATCAGCAAAAAGAAAAAGTTGACCTGGAAATGGAGCCCGAACAACTGGGCAATCACGATGGTCAAAAGCGAACTTGGCAGGGTTAGAATCAAAAACCCGGTGTTGACCGCCAGTACCAGCCAGATTTTGGAAACAGGCAGGGTCGCGTAATAATCGAGGACGCCAAAGGTCCGCATAAACGAAAAGCGGGCGCTGGTGCCGTACATGGTCGTGAATATCAGCGAGATAATGATGTTGCCGCTCACCAAAAACTCGGCGGAAGCCAGGTTATCGCCCGCCGCGGCCCGCAGAAAAAAGAGGGCCGTTAAAGGAACCAGCAGACCGTTTATCAGGGTAGCGGGCCAACTCCACCGCCAGTTGGCTAATTGAATTAAAAGTAAATCCCAGAAAGCCCTGGCGTGGGATAAATTGGCCGGGTCGGCTCGGAGTTGGTCGTCTACCAATTCGGTTTCGGTGATTGCTTGCAAACTTTTCTCTTTGGTTTAGTAAATTGAACGCGGAACTTATTTTGCAGGAAAGCTTTTGAGCCATTCTTCCAGGCTGGCGCTATCCGCAAAACTATCGGCTAACTCGTTTAGCTGTTTCGCAGTATACCCTTCCAACCAGGCGACCAGGTCTGCCGGAAGCGTTTCTTCGCCATAGCGGCGGCGGGCCTGCCGTAACAAGACACCTCTCAGAGCCAGTAGTTCGCCTTTAGCTTCGCTTTCTTCGCGCCATTTGACGGCGGCCTGCCCAGCGATGTCCTCGGCGCTCAGGTCTTTAGCAAAAAGGTCGCGCACCGGTCTGCGCCAGCCCGGCAACAACCGTTCGCAACTGATTTCAGCCTGCTCGGTATACTCGACCGGTTTTTCAGGATTGTCAACCTCATAGACCCAAATATGGTGCTTCTTAGGGTCAATATCCCAGATTACCTCGGCCCCGTTATCAAAATAGACCTGTCGTTTTTCTTTTTCTTTGGTCCGGCGGTTGGAGGGCGACCTTATTTCGACTACCAGTTCAGGGCTACCTTTTAATACCAGATGTTCGTGACCTTCCTCGACCGGCTTGACCTGCGCTTCAAACCGCTTATTGGAAATCACGCAGACATCCGGCTTCTGGACGTTGCCGTTGGACATTTCACATTCGGCCTGGTCGGGGTAAGCCTGCCCGAAATTGGCAAAGCGGGCCGCCATATCGAGTATCGCCTGAATAACCCCGGCGATACGCCTTTCTTCTAGATTGGTCATAGGTTGCCACACCAGCCAACCGTTAAAGAGTTCGAGGGGTTCTTCTTCCAGCAGCGCCCAGGCGTTGACAGCGGTGTACGGTCCGGGATAACGCTTGTAGGCCGACTCGTAATCCAGCGGCCAATTTCCACTGTATTTATTGCCTCTATAGCGGCTTGCTGTGCGAGTTGAACCAATTCTACGTGGCCCTTTTTTATCTGTTAGAACTTCGGTTGCCATAGTGCGCTTACCTTTACTACCCTTGCCTCGAACTACCCGGCGACCCGGCCTGTCTGCCTATCGGCAAAATTATAACACGGCGGTTTACCGCTTTTACCTTCAAACCACTTATCCGCCAAATCCCAGTTTTGTTCCCCTTTTCCTTACGTTCAACGTTTAACGTTCAACGATTTGTCCTCGCTTTCTTCGTGGGAGATAGCGTGCCCGGTCAGGCGCATATAGACATCTTCCAGGCTGGCGGTATGGACCCGGAAATCTTCCAGACGTTCGAGTTTCACCAGGCTTAAAATACGGTGAATTGCCTCCTCGCCGCCGGTCCGCTCCACACTCACGCTCCACTGGTAAGGCTGCAAACGGCGCGCACCGGGCATATCCTCCAGCGCCATCTCGGCGGCAGCGGCCACATCCGGCCTCAGAAAAAGTTCAAGACTGACTTCTTGCTCCATCTGGGCTTTCAACTCGCTCACCCGGCCCAACCCCACAATCCGGGCCTGGCTCATTACCGCGACCCGCTGGATAACCCGCTCGGCTTCCTGGACATTGTGCGTCACCAGGATAATCGTCGTCCCCCGCTTCTGGTTGACCTGCACAATTTGCTCCCAGACCTGTTTGCGGAAAGCGGGGTCGAGTTCGTTGGTCGGCTCGTCCAATATCAGGACCGGCAAATTCCCGGTCAGGGTCGCGGCCAGGCTGACCAGGCGGTGCTGCCCGCCCGAAAGATGGCGGACCGCTTTCTTGCGGACGTCTTCCAGGCCCCATTCCTCGACCAGGCGGCGGGCCTCCTGCTGTGCCGCCGGGCGGGAAAGGCCGCGCATGTGGCCGGTATAATAAATCGCTTCTTCGGCGGTTAAATCAAGCAGGGCATGGGGTTTCTGGGGCATATAGGCCACGTATCGAGTGACCGCTCCCGGATAGCGGGCAATATCCTGGCCCATCAGAAGAATCTTGCCAGAGGTCGGCGCGACCAGGTTGACCATCTGGCGTATCAGGGTGCTTTTCCCGGCCCCATTGCTGCCAAGCAACCCAAAGATTTCGCCGGGCCGGATGTCCAGGTTGATGTCCTGGTTGGCCGGTTTGGCGGTCTGTAAAGCGCGACCCCTGCCGTAAATTTTAGTCAGCCGCTCAATGTGGTAGACCGCCTGGCCCGGCGCCTGGTCGGGCGGGTTTATCGGTTCGTGGTTAGTTGAAATCAATCCGGTTCCGCTTCAATGCCTGTTAGTCATTAGGATGCCTCATTATAGCATTTAAACGGCCCGGCTCTAAATTTGTTATGGCTACTGGCCCGTTACACCGTCAATCGCCTCGCGTAAGAAATCGGCGTGGCCGTTATGGCGGGCCGTCTCCTCTATCATGTGGACCAGAATCCAGCGCAGGTTTCGCTCGAACCCGCCCAGTCTGGCTATGTCATCGAGGCTGGCGGCAGCGGTAATCCGGCGCGATTTTTCGGTTTCCTCATTGTAAAAGCGGATAGCGCCTTCCAGGGTGTCGCCCGGTTCCAATACAAACTCGTCCTCGACGTATTCGACCTCCTCGCCTTTGCCTTCAAAGACCGACTGGAACCACCAGCGTTCGACATAGCCCAGGTGTTTGACCAGGGCCAACAAGCTAAGCGTGGAAGGCGGCATTACCGCTACCCTGGCTTTTTCTTCCGAAACCCCGTTTACCTTGTGCAGGAGGGTCGCCCGCTGGAAATCGAGCGCGCCGGTCAGCATTCCTCGTTCGGAAGCCACCAGGGGCATCTTGACCCGTTCGTCTTTTTCAGCCAAATTCTTTTTATCCTTTTCTCCGAAGTTGATAGCTTAGATGTTTATACTATAGTATCTTCTTAGCGGTGTCAAGAAGGGATATTGTTAGTTAAATTTCCCTGACCTCTGGCTTCTGACCTCTGACTACTTTCTCCAATTGACGGCTTTTTTATAAAATGTTAAATTTAAGGCCATTCAGCTTGTAAAAGAGATAAAGCACCCACTTCAAAGGGGAGGGCAACCAAGGCATGAAAAAAGTTTACGCAACTGCGGAAGAAGCAGTTGCCGATGTTAGCGACGGTGTGACAGCGATGTTTGGCGGGTTTGGGCTTTCCGGCAACCCCGAAAACCTTATCAAGGCCCTGCATATAAAAGGTGTCAAAGACCTGACCGTTATCAGTAACAACTGCGGGACCGACGATTTCGGCCTCGGCTTTTTACTCAAAGACCGCCTTATCAAGAAAATTATCGCCAGTTATGTCGGTGAGAACAAGACTTTCGAACGGCAAATGCTGGCCGGCGAGGTCGAGGTTGAACTGAACCCCCAGGGCACCCTGGCCGAGCGTATCCGGGCCGGTGGGGCCGGTATCGAGGCTTTCTATACCCCGACCGGGGTCGGTACGGTTATCGCCGAAGGGAAAGAGACCCGCGAAATCAACGGCAAGATGTGTGTCCTGGAAACTGCCCTGCGCGCCGATTACGCTTTTGTCAAAGCCTGGAAAGGCGACACTGCCGGGAACCTGATTTATCGCCTGACCTCCCGCAACTTTAACCCGATGATGGCAACCGCCGGGAAAATCACTATCGCCGAGGTGGAAGAACTGGTCGAGGTGGGCGAACTTGACCCCAACGACATCCATACCCCCGGTATCTTCGTCCAGCGCATCATCCAGGGAAAAGACTACCAGAAACCGATTGAGAAACGTACAACCCGACCCCGGCCACAGGAAGGAGCTTAAGCTATGCCGCTTACCAGAGAACAGATGGCTCAACGGGCCGCCCAGGAACTACAGGATGGGTTTTATGTCAACCTGGGTATCGGTCTGCCGACCCTGGTCGCCAACTACATCCCGGACGGAGTAGATGTCTTTTTGCACTCGGAAAACGGGTTGCTCGGCATCGGGCCTTTCCCCTACCCCGGCGAAGAAGACGCCGACCTCATTAACGCCGGAAAACAGACTGTTACGATGGTGCCGGGCGCTTCTATCTTCAACAGCGCCGACAGCTTTGGGATGATTCGGGGCGGCCATATCGACCTGGCTATCCTCGGCGCGATGCAGGTCAGCGCCCAGGGCGACCTGGCGAACTGGACCATCCCCGGCCAGATGGTCAAAGGAATGGGCGGCGCGATGGACCTGGCGGTTGGGGCCAAACGGGTTATCGCCCTGATGGAACACACCAGCAAAAAGGGTGAACCCAAAATTATCCCCGAGTGTACCCTGCCCCTGACCGGGACGCGGGTTATCAACCGGATTATCACCGAACTGGCCGTGCTTGATGTGACCCCGGACGGCCTGGTGCTGGCCGAGATTGCCCCCGATGTAACGGTCGAGGAAGTGGTGCAAAAGACCGGCGCGCCCGTGACCGTACCCGAAAATGTACGGGGCATAACCCTGGAAACCAGCCACAACCAGCCGGTCGGGGCCTAACCAGGTGGACCAACCTTCCCCCGCAGACACTGAAACAATTCTTTCGACGGTCAGCTCGGTCCGGCGCAAAGGTGGAATAGTCTACCGGCCCGCCGGACCCTGGACCCCGGCCATCCTGGCCTTACTCCGGCATCTCAAAGAAGCCGGGTTTCCCTTTTCGCCGCCCGTTATCGAGCCGGGCCTTGACGCCCACAACCAGGAAATGGTCGGCTACATCGAGGGCGAGCTCGTCCATCCCGGACCCTGGACCGACGACGCCATCGTAGAGGTGGGCGGTATGATCCGCCAGCTTCACCAGGCAACCGCCACTTTCACACCACCCGCCGGGGCCACCTGGAAACCCTGGTTCTTGCGCAACCTGGGTGGGCCGGACTTTATTATCGGGCATGGTGACATCGCGCCCTGGAACGTGGTAACCAGGGCTGGGCGCCCCGTTGGGCTGTTTGACTGGGAATTCGCCGGACCGGTGGACCCCCTGTACGAACTGGCGCGGGCCTGCTGGCTCTTTCCCCAACTCCACGGCGACGATGTGGCCGAACGGGTCGGGCTGGCCTCACCGGAAGTCCGGGCCAACCAACTCCGCCTGCTGGTAGAGGCTTACGGTCTTTCGGCCCGGCAGCGCCAGGGCATGTTCGACCGTATCCTGGAAGTGGCCGTCTGCGAAACCGCCGAAGAAGCCGTTGAGGGAAAGGTTACCCCGGAAAGCCAGGGGCCACTCTGGGGTATAGCCTGGCGGGCGCGGGCGGCGGCCTGGATGCTGCGCCACCGCCGCCTGTTGGAACAAACTCTCGCCTGAATTATTAATTCCGCCAGAATCGGACTGGAAATTCGTTGCAAATATGGTATAATAACGGCGGTTCGGTCCCTGCCACCACAAGCGGGCTGCCGGATGCAAGCCTGGGGAAAATCCGACTTGCCGCACCTTAAGACAGGATGTATAATAGGAAACTCAGGGTAGAAAGAAGGATGGTCGCTGGTGCAAGCCAGAGGAAAGTCCGAGCAGCATAGAGTAGGGTGCCAGGCGGAGACTACGGTTTAAGCCTGGGAGGCGGTTCGCAAGAGCCGTCGACAGTCCAGATTGGGCTGGTCGTTAAGACCTCTTTTTGGAGGGATCAACGGCTGGTAGAGCAACAGAGACCAAACCCTGGCCGTCAGGCCAAGGGTGTGAAAAGGGCAATCCTCCCTGCTGCAATCTCCGAATCGGTCGCTAAAGACGGTTACTCGCCGAGACCGGAAGTCGAGAGCAGCCACAAAGGTGACGATGTGGCCGGTATTTCTCGTAAATACCGAGATAGATGACCGTCACGAACAAAACTCGGCTTACTCTCTTTCTATCCTACCTAATTAACGTGGTGCCCATAGCTCAATTGGTTAGAGCACTGGTCTGTGGAACCAGGGGTTGTGGGTTCAAGTCCCATTGGGCACCCCTCACTAAAAATACCGCCTTCGAGGCGGTATTTTTAATTTTAAAGTATAAACTTCTTATTCAGAGAACTCAATATTACTGGCTATATCCATGCGATCTCCCAGAACCCTCAATACATAAATTACAGTCTCCTCAACCCGGTAAATAATTAGATGTCTTCCCACGTGAAAAGACTTGTAGCCTTCGGGAAGTTGACGCACTTGCTTGCCTTTAAATGGATTTCTAAGAAGCTCAGCTAAAGTTTTGTCAAGTAATTCCTGGTAATTATCAGCTTGCATTTCATCCTATTTTTGCAAACCATAGATATAGATTTCCTCCAAATCTATTCTAGCGTGATGAGTTAGAAATAAAGTATATTGTTGGCCGTTAGAGTTAATATATGACATTGGGATTCTACTTTTCGCGACGTGCTAATTTGTCACGAGCTTCACCCTTAATTTCGCTCATCAGGCCTGGGGTATATTTGGTAAGTTTACCTTGGGCTATATCACGCTCCCCTAACATTACAGCCGCCATTAACTCGTTGTATTTGGTGTCAGTTTCCCGCATCTTCCGAACGGCATCACGAACTCCCTCGGCAAAATTAGTGTAATAACCGGCCTCTACCTTGCTTTTGATATATTCTTCATCTATGGGGGCAAGATTTATATTCATTTCTGCTCCTTTCTTGCTCTTTTTATGTATATAGAATATACATAAAACTGTACTTTTGTGCAAGAGTTAAAATTTAGAAGCTGGGTAGTAATTAAAGAAGCTCTTCCTAAACTTATTTTTGAAGCTTTTATTCATTATATGTAATAGTATAAAAAACCTGACCAAAGCATTTTTCCAAGACATACAGCGAGCTTCTGTTCCACACTGCGTGATTTTAACCACTATCTTATTTTCAGAATTTGGGGCAGGTTTTATTTTGGTGTTATAATGGATTAACTTTAGGTAAAGCTATATCTATTCCTTTATTTTGGAAACAGGAGAATTTTTATCTTGCTGGCTCGATACTCATCACCTCTTTTGCGTAAAAATAATAACCCTTCCTCGCCCTCGCGCTTCCTGAAAATCTGGCTTGGTTTGATTGTGGCCGTGTTGAGCCTCGTTTTACCCATGAACGTGCTGGCAAACGGCGGTACCCCTATCTACAACGGCGACACCGGCAATTTTAACGTGTATCTGCTTATCAGCCCCTCGCCACCGGTCCCGACCGTCCCGGCCCACCTTACCATGATTATTACTAAAAAAGGCACCGATACGCCCGTGACCGCCGCGACGGTCCTGGTCGAACCGACCATGCCTTCCATGGCGATGCCGGAAACAGGCGGACAGCGTTTTATCCAGACGCCCAGCCGTCCCAACCAGTATGACGTGGACGTGCCGGTGACGATGGAAGGGGAATGGACCTTTAAGCTGACCATCACCGACCCCCAGTACGGGACTACCTCTTTTACCGCCAACGCCAAAGTTGAGAAACCGGATGCCCCCTGGCCCATCATTATCGCCATTCTTATCGTGCTGCCCGTGCTTGCAGGACTGACCTGGTTTTTCTTATTCCGAGGTGGCAACAGTAAGGACGATGACGACGAAGACGAGGAGGATGATGAGGACGAAGACCAGGGTAAAGGGCTCCGGGAGGTAAAAGTTGGCAAATAAAATAATCGAACTGCAACCTGCTTTTAACCCGATTAACCCCAAGCGGGGCGAGGACAAGGAGCGGCACGGTTTCGATTTGTATACAGTGCCGGTCTTGCGCCAGGTATTGTTGTGGCGGCATAGCCGGACCATTTTTCAATTAATTCTGCTGGTGGCAGCGGCGGGCGTCATTTTTGACGGTTTTTTTGGGAGCCAGCTTGCCCCGCGCAACTTCGCTACGGTCGGATCGTGGATTGACTACCGCTTCCTGCTGGTAATGGTCATTTTGCTGGTCGGCAATCTTTTTTGCATGTCGTGCCCTTTCGTGCTGGTTAGCCACTCCATCCAGAAACGGGTTGGCCTCAACCGGGTCTGGCCCCGCTGGCTCAAGGGTAAATGGGTGGCCCTCGGCCTGTTAATCGTGATTCTTTTCAGCTACGAGCAACTAAGCCTGTGGGATAGCCCGGCCCTGACTGCTACAGTTACAGTCATTT
>MKTJ01000058.1:66131-328496 GCA_001898225.1 Chloroflexi bacterium 54-19 | reverse complement strand
CTGACTTCGTTTTCAAGGGTAACGCCTTCTGCAAATACGTCTGCCCGCTCGGCCTCTTTAACCAGACCTACGCCATGCTCTCCCCCACCGAGGTAAAATCGCGCTCACTTACCATGTGCAAAAGCTGCACGACCAAAGAATGTGTAAAAGGCGATGCGCATACCCACCAGGAAGGCTGCCAGATGTCCCTTTACATGGGGACCAAGGCCAGCAATATCGACTGCACCTACCAGATGAGTTGCGCCAGGGCCTGCCCCTATAACAATGTCGGCTTCCAGTTGCGCAACCCGGTCCGGGAACTCTGGACCAATGTCAAAAAGCGCGATTTATCGGTCGGCGCGGCGGCGCTGGTGCTGGGGTTCGCGGCTCTGACCAACGCCGGGAGTATGATTGGGCCGTTTGGCGATTTTGAGAAATGGGTCGGCAACACCACCGGGATTCACGACAATTTCTGGAACTACACCCTGATTTTCCTCTTTTTTACGGTGGCGCTCCCGTCCCTGGTAGGTTGGCTGGTGACCTGGCTGACCCAAAAACTGGCCCGCAGCCCCGAACCGCTCGAAGCGATTTTCAAACGCTACGCGCTCGGTCTTCTGCCGCTCAGCTTTTCCTTCTGGATTGCTCACTATCTTTTCCATTTCTCGATAGGAGCCAAAGCTTTCTGGCCGACCATCCAGGACATGTTCGTGCGGCTGGGTCTCCCCATCTTCGGCCAACCCAACTACAGCACCGGCACCATTCTGCCGTATGAATTTGTCAATCCCTTCCAGATTTTTATAATCTATGTCGGCTTGATGACCAGCGGTGTTGCAATCTACCAGATTAGTCGCAAGATGTACAAGAAAAAAGTGGCCCGCCGTGCCTTCCTGCCGTTTATGGCGCTGGCGCTCGTGCTGGCCGTTATCGGCGTCCTTATTATGATGCAGCCAATGCAAGCGAGGGGAGCTTAGGTCCAGGGGGCGTATTGGTCCAATCCATTAATCTAGCGTTAAGAATAGTTTCATAAAGACTTAACCACCCAGGAGAATAATACTCTATTGGTGATGGCGTGCGGCGGACTTGACCTGGATTATGATGGCGGGAAGAAAATCGGAGCTTCCCGCTTCCGCAAGAGAGAGACGAAAAGCAAATTTTAGGAGATTCTTAATTGAAAAGATGGCTTTTAGTAATCATGGCATTTGTGGCAACCCTACCGGCGGTGTTCGCGGTTGCCACGGGTGCTCATCTTGATGTAACAAACCCCGAAATTGGTGCAATTATTTTTGGCTTGGCAGTCCTCGGTTCGGCCTTTTTGCTTTCCTGGGCCTGTGAGGTGGCCCAATTAGATATTCCGGCGGCCCTGGCCTTGTCGGTGCTGGCCCTCGTGGCGGTTTTACCGGAATACGCCGTAGATTTCAACCTGACCTACCAGGCCGCCACCAAACCGGAATACCAGGAACTGGCTGTTGCCAATATGATCGGGGCCAACCGGATGATTGTCGGTCTGGCCTGGCCGCTGATAATTTTCCTGTTCTGGGCGCGCTTCCGCAAACGCGGCGTTACCCTCGAAAAAGGCCAGCGGGTCGAAATCGGCTACCTGGGACTGGCCGGGCTCTATTCCCTGATTATCCCGATTAAAGGCCACATCGACATGGTGGACGTGGTCGTGCTGGTCGGCCTGTTTATCCTATATACCGTGCGGATTACCCGGCAAGCGGTGGAAGAACCCCACCTGATTGGCCCGGCAGAAGTAATCGGGCAACTTTCCAAGCGAGCACGATGGGCCGTAGTCGGTTTCATGCTGGTCTTTGCTGCTGCCGTTATTTTTGTATCGGCCCATCCTTTTTCGGAATCGCTCATACACCTGGGCAAGAACCTGGGGATAAGTGAAGTCTTTATGGTGCAATGGTTCGCCCCGATTTCGAGTGAAGCGCCGGAAATCGTGGTCTGTGTCCTCTTTACCCTGCGCGGTCTTGCCAGCGCAGGCCTGGGCGCGCTGGTTGCCAGCAAGGTCAACCAGTGGACGCTTTTGGTCGGCACCCTACCGCTGGTCTTTTCGCTCGGTTCGGGCCGCCTCCGGGGGCTGCCTTTTAGCAACGACCCGACCGGGTTGCCTCTTAACGGCGACCAGGTGGGCGCGATGTTCGTGACCAGCGGTCAAACCCTGCTGGCAGTAGCGATTATGATTAACCTGACGGCGCACGTCTGGGAGGCGGCTTTGCTGTTCGGCCTGTTTGTGGCCCAGTTCTTCTTCCCGGAACACTTCCTGTTTATCCCGATAGACGCCCACTATGTCTTCGGTATCATCTATATCGTGCTAGCAGTGATTCTGTTCTTCCGGGTGTCTATCCACGACCACCTGGGGATTATCAAGACGATGTTCGACTTCAAAAAGCAGCCGTCTGTAGCTGTGGTCGGGCATGGTGCAACGGTTGACCTGGAGACGGTGCCGGAAGTCAAGGCCGTCGAAGCCGCCGCCAAAAGCAAGGGACAACACATCCCCTCCGGCCAGTAACATTTTTACAGTAACGCTCAGGAAAATAAAGAGACCCTTCAGCCGAGTGAGGGGTCTCTTTATTTTCTGTTTAAGAATCTTTAGCCGGGTTTACCGGGAGCTAATTCCCTGGTGGGAACAACCTCACCGATTCTTATCTGGACCACCGCGAGACCCATAAAAAGCCAGAGCAGAGTTGCCATGTGGCTGAACTCACCGTTAAAAAAGTAGTGGTCGAGCAGCCCGACCGCCAGGGCCCCGATTACACCCCCGGTCAGGCCCAGTAAATTGGCCTGCTGGTGGTCGCTCTGAAGGCGATAGAGCCGGTTCAGGGCGTAACTGAGAAAGAGGAACATTATCAGGAGGAATAAGAAGAGGCCGATTAGCCCCATGCGCTCTGCAATAGTCAGGTAAATCATCGAGACCGGCACCGTCACATTGAGGGTGGCGATACTGCCAAAGCCGACCCCAAAGAGCGGGTGTCCGCCGATAACATCGAGCGCGTTCTGGTATTCGGCGAGGCGCAAAACGGTGGCCTGGTCTTCCAGGGCGAACCCTGCCGCCAGGCGCGCCCCCAGGAAGGTCGAAGGCAGCCAGATGGCCCCCGCCACCAGGAAGGGGAGGGCGTAAAGGAAGATTTTGCGGTACTTGACCAGGGCGACCACGGCAATCACGGCGATAGCTCCCAGTTGCGAACCCCGGCTGTAGGTCAGGTAAAGTGAAAAGAGCGGGCCGAGCAGCATCAGACCGAGCATCCAGCGCGGCAGTAACGGTTTATTCGAGACCAGTTGGGTCACCAGCAGGGCGATTACCAGCACCAGCAGACCGCCGAAACTGTTCGGGTCAATCGAGGTGCCGGTAGCGCGCTGGGGTTTGGTCGGGTCGTCCTCGACATAACGCAAGACCCGGTCGTCGGTCGGGTAGCCCACGATACTGAGTTTGCTAAGCAGGGTAAATTGAAGGTCGCGGGGTAACCGGGTCAGGAGCGCGCCGAGATAGCCCGCCGCCGAGCCGGACAGCATCAAGACCCGCAGCAGAGTATCCACCGCCACCTGGGTCCGCACGACATTGATAACCGCGAAAAACTGCAAAATCGCCAGCATCAACTTGGCGTAGCTGTGGATGAGGTCGGTCTGGTTGGCGGTCTGCCAGTTAAGGATGTAGCAAAAGAAGCTCAGGCCGATAAAAAGTAAAATAGCCCAGTCGAAAGGGCTGCTGACCAACCCTTCACCTTCGGTTTGCAGGCGGTTACTGACGGCGAGACGGAGCAGCCAGACCAGGAACAGTACCAGCAAGGCCGCTTCCAGGAAGGTAAAAGTCAGGCCGAGCTTGACCGGGATAGTGCCAAAAGGCAGGAGACAACAGACGACAGCTACCCCGCCCAGCGTAAAGAGGGGCCGGGCGAACATGACCCCGGCTACAACCAGTCCCAGCACACCCACGAAACCAATTAAAGGGTTCGGCAGCAGGACGGCAGCCAACCCGGTCCCCACTCCCAGCGCAACCGCCAGCAAAATTACCACGGTGCGCGGTAAATCGGCTAGCAACCTGGCAAGCAAACCGGCCAGGAAGTTTGGCCGGGTCGGGGAAGGCTGATTGGAGAATTTAGTAACCGCCATGGGCCTGGAAATTAACTTTCTCTGGGAGCTTTTCGGGCAACCCGGCTTAAAAAGCGGGCTTCGTCAATTATAAACCGCTCGTGACGGCCTTCCCCGATTTTTTCAACATCGTCATAAGCCACGACCTGGAAGACCAACCGCCGCCCTTCGACCTCAACCAGTTCGGCCTCGGCCCGGACGGTTAGCCCGACCGGGGTCGCCGCGATATGGGTGACATTGACCAGGGTGCCGACGGTGCTCTGGCCGGGCGGCAGGTAGGGTTGGACCCCTTCGGAGGCCGCTTTTTCCATCAGGCCAATCATTTGAGGCGTGGCGTAGACCTCGACCACCCCGGAAGCAACCCGGTTAGCGGTCAGTTCGGGCGTTACCCTGACGGTGGCTTCGCCGCGAATATCCGGTTTCAACTCTGATTCCGCCATTAAGGCCCCTTCTTTTTAGGACTTTCGCTTGAAGCACTCCTTTTGAGGGGGTTTAGCACCTAAGCCCTGGCTTTCCAGGCCCGAAGCGAAAGTCGCGTTCTTGTTAAACGCATTTTGAACGTGTAAGGTTGCATTAAAAAGGGCCGCCGAACGGCCCCTTTCCGGCCAGGCCGGTTTATTTTACCAGGAATTAGCGGGTCGCTACGCCAGCCCCGGTCAGGTTGTTCGCCCCTGCGAAATCAATCTCGCTGTAGCGCATCAACTTATCCAGGCGATGCCGGGCCCGAACATCACGCATGGTGCCGGACTTCGAACGCATGACAATCGAGTGTGTGTGGACGTTACCTTCGGAATAGCGCACACCTTCCAACCGTTCACCATCGGTGACACCCGTAATCGAAACGAAAACATTATCGCTCTTGACCAGGTCATTGACCCCGTAGATTTCGTTCAGGGTCAGGCCCTGGGCCAGGGCGTCCTGGCGGGTGGCGATGTTATGCGGGTAGAGGCGGCAGACCATCTCACCGTCAAGGCATTTGAGCAGACAGGCGGTCACGATGGCTTCGTTAGCCCCGCCGATGCCCATCAACACGTCCACGCCCGTTTCGGGCAGGGCGGCCATCATCGCGGCGTGAATATCACCATCGCTGATGAGATGCAAACGCGCCCCGGCCTGACGAATTTCGCGGACCAGTTGCTGGTTGCGGGGCCGGTCGAGGACGGCGGCAGTGACTTCCCGCACGTCAATATGTTTGGCTTTCGCAATATTTGCAAGGTTCCAGTCGGCGGGTTTATCGAGGCTGATAGCGCCTTTGGCTTCCGGGCCGACCACGATTTTGTACATGTAGCGCAGGCCGGGCGGCAATTTAAAAAGGCTATCCTGTTCGGACAGGGCAATAATCGAAATCGCGTGAGGGGCGCCGTGAGCCAAAAGCCGGGCGCCATCAATTGCCCGCACCGCTACGTCCATTTTGGGGCCGGTGCCGGTGCCGACCGCCTGGCCGGTATAAAGATAAGCGGCCTCGCCTTCCTGGCCTTCACCAATAACTATCCGGCCTTCCACATCCACCGCGCGCAAAGCGGTCTGCATGGCCTGGGCGGCTCCCTGGCTGATAGATTTTATCTCGCCTCGCCCCATTACCAGGGCTGTCGAAAGGGCCGCCGCTTCCGTTGCTCGTATTAATTCAAGTGACAAATTTCGGTCAATTTTTTCGGACATAAGATTCTCCGTCTACTAACGAAAAGGCCACCATTGTCTTAACGCTGTTGCAGCATTATAGACTCCCCGCGAATTAAAGTAAACAGGGCAGCCTAGAAAAACTCCCAGGGAATCTGCCGCCGTGAATTCAGGCTGGGGAAGACGGGGTTTTCCAGCACCCGTTCGAGCCGGGACAGGAAGATATTTACCTCGCGCTGGGTCAGCAATTCGCCAAGTTGGTTGGTCAATTTGTGGAGGCGTTCGCTATTGGTAGCCAGTTCCAGTAAGTCATCGTATAAATCATCGGGCAGCGGCTCACCCGCGAATTCCCAGATAATCGTGCGCAATTTGGGGTCCGTATTAAAACAGAGGCCGTGGTCAATGCCCCAGATATAGCCATCGTTGCCTAACAAACAATGCCCGGCTTTGCGGTCGGCGTTATTCGTAATATAGTCGAAGACCGCAATCCGCTGTAGCTCGTTGGAGTGATGGTGACGGTAGTCGTAATATTGTTTTTTCTCGTCCACGTCTACGAACAACTGGGCCGTACCGACGCCGTGCGGGCCGTCGCGGATAATGACGGGCGGGATAAAGTTCCAGCCGAGAGCCCGGCTGACCAGGTAAGCCCCGTGTTCGCGTTTGTAGAGAGTGCCGCTTGGAAAGTCCCACAGAGGCGCTTCTCCCCGCACCGGTTTATAAATTACGGCGACCTCGCGCTGGCTTTTTTCGTCCCAGAGGGGCGCGATAAAGGTATAGTTGCTGCCCCACGGGACCAGTTTCAGGTTGCCAAAAACGCCGCGTTTGAGTAGTCCGACGATTTCGTCCTCGCTGTCTTTGAAACGCCAGCTTTTGGAATCGTTCTGGGGCAGGGAGGCCATTTCGGGCAGTTCTACCACGATAGCGCCTGCTTCGTCCTCCCCTTCCGCGTCCTCGTCTTCTTCTTCGTATTCGTCGTCTTCAGGGTCTTCCCCGGTTTCGTCATCCTCGTCGAAAGACTCGGAAAACTCGACCACCTCGAAGCCGAGGGTAGCCGGTTCCGGTTCTTCAATAAATTCGTCCGGGGAACGTCTTTCAGAGTTGGGCATAGACATGTACAACCTCCGTCTAGCAAAGCTTTGTTGCCAAATTTTAGGTTGGTCGCAAAACTTTGTCAACGGCTAAACGTGATACTTCATTGTTCCGAATAGCTAACTAAACCTGGTACATCTTCATATAGCTATAATAGCAGGCAATCGAACGATAGGGCGCGAAAGGTGCCGCCAGGCGGGCCGCTTCCTCGCCGGAAATGTCGGGCGGGCGGTTGAAGCCCACGGCAATAGTCTTCCGTAGCCCGGCTTCATCAATAAAAACATCGAGGTGAGGCAGACCCCGCATTGCCACGTAATGCGCCGTCCAGGGGCCGACACCGGGTAACTCGTCCAGAATCGCCACCGCTTCCGCGCCCGGCAGCGTCTTTAATTTCTCCCAGTTAAAGCGGTCGGGCTGTTCCAGGAGCATGGTCGCCAGGCCGGGAACGAACCGGGCCTTCTGGCGGCTAAAGCGCAGCCCCAGCAAATCGTCCGGGGCAATATCGGCCACCCGCTCGACCGACGGATAAAACTTGTAGGGCTTGCCCTGGAAGGTCGCCGTTTGCTCGCTGTAGAAATCTACCAACCCTTTTTGCAGTTTGACGGCCAGGCCGGGAAAAATCTGGTTGGAGATAACCGTCCGCAGCAAGCCTTCCCAGGGTCCGGCCAGGTTCGCCGGGCGGTTGGGCCAGTAACGCCCTACCAGGTCCTGGCCGTACTCGTTCACGACCAGGGCTTTCCGTACCGCTGCCATGTCGAGTTCCCACCAGAAGCGGCGAGTTGCGAACTCGATAGCCTCCCGCACTTCGGCCTCAGTGGGCGGCTCGGCAAAATGGTCGTCGGCGGTCAGGCTGAGTTCTACGAAAGCGGCCTCATCCGTGGCGGGTAATCCGGTCAGGCGGAGCAAAAAAGGGCGCTCCCCCGGCATCACCGGGCGTTCCAGCCATTCCCCGCTGGCGTCCTGGCCGAAAGTGTCCAGGATGTCATGCGCGCCGCTGTAACGCAGGCTTTCGAGCTGCTGGTGAAAGTCAATACTGGCATCCAGGCGCAACCTGGCCCGCACGCCCTGGGTATCGCCCTCGAACCGGGTTAAATCTTCGATTTGGACGGACGCCATCGGTTAGATACCCGCGACGTAACGGCCCGGATTGAGGGTCCGGTTCGGGTCGAGTTTTTCCTTGATACCGCGCATCAGTTTTAGCTCGCCTTCGGAAAGGGCCGAACCCCAGATGTCACCCAGGCGTTCTTTGAGCGAAAGGGGCAGGCGTTCCGCCGCCACCGAACCACCGCCCCGCTCGGCCCAGCCTGTCAGGTCTTTGATAAACTCGAAAGCTTTGGCCTCGTCAGCGTATTCGGCGGTCAGCCAGGAGGTGCCGTGCCCGGTGTGGCTCAACAGTTGAGCCTCCATGCCGAGCCGCCCGGCGACCGCATGGGCCTGTTCCAATAAAGCGGCGCTGTGGTCGGCCAGGGTACTTATTTTCAAGACGATATTCTGGCCGGGGTCTTTCCGGTAGCCGAAGTTGGTCACCTGGGCCCACAGGGAATCCTGGGCTGTCGCATCGGCTTGAATTTCGGGACTGGCTACCCCGGCTTCTTTGCAGAGGCGGGTCAGGTCACGGATTTGCCGTTCGAGGGCCAGGGCGGTATTGCGTACCGCAATTAACAGGGTGGCCGGGCGCTCCGGCAGGCCCAGTTCTTTCGCCGCGCCCCGGTCGAGAATGGTCAGGGCCGAGGGGAAAGTCCCGGCCTCGATGGATTTCAGGGCAAGCTGGCTGGCCGCCGCGAAATCGGCAAACCCGATAACCAGGGTCGAAGTGGCCGCCGGGAAAGGCAACAGCTTGAAGTTCATTTCGTGGATGAGCCCGAGCGTGCCAAGGGTACCGATAAAGAGCTTCATCATATCGAACCCGGCCACGTTTTTGACGACGCGCCCGCCGCCTTTCGCCAGGGTACCGTCGGCCAGGGCAAACTTGACCCCGATAAGCCAGTCGCGAGCCGGGCCGTAGGCCAGCCGGAAGGGACCGCTATTGTTGGCCGCGATAATGCCGCCAATGGTCGCGCCCGCCGCCTCCCCGGTAGTTTCGATGGGCAAAAACTGGCCGTTTTTCGCCAGTTCGGCCCGCAGGTCGGCCAGTTTGACCCCGGCCTGGACCCCGACCATGAGGTCTGCCGGGGAATATTCGGTGATTGTCGCCAGCCGGGCCGTCGAAAGGACCAGGTCAAGTTTCTCCACCCGGTTGCCGATACCGCTATGGACCCCGCCGCCCCGAATACTCACTTTGAGACCCTTATCATTGGCGTATTTCAAAAAGGTGGCGGCTTCTTCGGCTGTGGCGGGCTGGACGATGGCCGGGGGCGTCTGGCCGTCCACGCTGGCGGCAGCCAGTTGGGAGGCTTCGGTTGTCAGGGCATCTTCGCCGCCAATCGCCAGCAAATCGTTTATCAGGTTATCCGTTGTTAGCATTTTCTCTTATCTCGTTCTCCGTTAAACATTGTTTCGTTTTCACTGGCTACAGACTACTGACTTCTGGCTACTGGTCCTAAATCCAGGCCTCGTCCATGTTAGGCAGCGACTTGAGCAGGCGCATCTTTAGCGAAATCTCGCCGCAACTCTTTTTGGTCGGGAAAACCTTCCAGGGGTTGATAATTTCCTCCGGGTTAAAGACTTCCTTGACCTTCTTCATGGTTTCCATGTCGGCTTCGCTGAAAATCCAGCTCATGTATTCCTGTTTCTCGGTGCCGATACCGTGTTCGCCGCTGATAGTCCCGCCCACCTCGACGCACAGGTGCAAAATCTTCTCGCCCGCCTCCATCACACGAGGCAGGACACCCGGCACCCTGGCATCAAACAGGATATTGGGGTGCAAATTGCCGTCCCCGGCGTGGAACAGGTTGGCGATAACGAGGTCGTATTCTTTGGCAATGTCACCGATACGGCGTAACACTTCGGGCAGTTTCGAGCGGGGCACGACACCATCGTGCAGGTAAAAGTTGGGCGCGACCCGGCCAAAGGCCCCAGCCGCCCCTTTGCGCCCGGCCCATAATTTCGTGCGGGCTTCCTCGGTAGTGGCGCTCTTGACATCGAAAGACCCGTTATCGCGGCAAATCCCGACAATCGTCCCGGTCAGTTCATCCATATTTTCCTGGAAACCGTCTACCTCGATGAGGAGGACCGCCCCCGCTTCTGGCGGATACCCGGCTTGGAGGGCTTCCTCGACCATCTGAATGGTCAACTGGTCCATCATTTCGAGGGCGGCGGGGACTATCCCGGCCCCGATGACCGCCGAAACGGCGTCCGAGGCAGCCCCAACATCCTCGAAAAGGGCCAGGAAAGTACTGACCGCTTCGGGCTTCTTCATTATTTTGACCGTGGCCTCGGTGACAATGCCAAGTGTACCCTCACTCCCGACGATAAAGCCGGTCAGGTCGTAGCCGGGGCGGTCGGGCGCAGCCCCACCCGTGCGGACCACCTCGCCGCCGGGCAGGACCATTTCCAGGCCCAGAATGTGGTTGGTAGTGGTTCCGTAGGCCAGGCAGTGCGGACCGCCCGCGTTCAGGGCCAGGTTGCCGCCAATCGTGCTGGCCTTCTGGCTGGCCGGGTCAGGGGCGAAGAAATAACCGCTGGGAGAAATTTCGGTCGAAAGCTCCAGGTTGACGTGACCGGGCTGGACCACGGCGTAGCGGTTGGGCACGTCAAGTTTGAGGAGGTGTTTCATGCGGGCCATCGCCACGACTACCCCGCCCCGGACAGCAATCGCGCCGCCACTCAGGCCGGTCCCGGCTCCGCGCGGAGTTACGGGTATATCGTTGTCACCCGCCAGTTTCAGGAGCGCCGCAATCTGGTCGGTGGTGCTGGGAAAGACCACCGCTTCCGGCAAATTCTTGTCCAGGGAGAAATCGTACTCGTAGACCAGCACGTCTTCCGGGGCGTACAACATTCCGTCCGGCCCAAAAATTTTAAGGAGTTCGGCCACTAATTCCTGTTTATCCATCTCTTATCCCTTCCCGGCGTTGCAAAGTAAAAAGCAGAATTTGGTCCGTAAATTATAGCACGAAACGCCTAACACGAAACAGAAAAGCCGGGCAGTCTGGCGACTTACCCGGCAAATCTATTGTCGTTGAACGTTGAACGAGACAACGTTGAACGTGATTTCGAAAGGACCGTGATATGGTCCAACGGACCGGAGATTCCGGGGCTTGTGCCCGGAATGACAAAGGTCCAGGCTTATACCAAGTAAAGGTAAAGCCTGGACCTGATGTTCGACCTAAAGCCTGAGCGTTAAGCCTGGGCCTCGGTTTCGGTTGTGGCCTGTTTGATGACGCGACTGAACAGGGCCAGGAGCAATAAGCAGAAGTAGCAAGCCGTACCCAGCGCCAGCGCCATGCTGAAACCGTAGTAAATCGCGATAACCACCGACACCACCGAGGCTACAACCGAGCAAGCCCCGTTGATACCCCAGACCCACGGCACCATCCAGGCCCGGTTCTGGCTCATCAACTTGACGCCGAGCGGGAAAGGCATACCCATAAGGAAGGCCATTGGGGCCAGTATAATTACCGAGATGACGGCCTTGACCAGCATCGGCAACCCGGTCAGGGCTTCCAGGATGACCGGCAGCAAAACGATGTAAACCGGCAAAAGGATACTCAAGCCGACCCCGGCTATAATCAGGCGGCGGCGGGCGTCCAGGAACATCACCCGGTCGGTGCTGAAACTGCCCAGGCTGCTAAAGAGCAGAATCGAGAACAACGTCACCGCCAGGGCGTAGACCGGCTGGCCCAGGAAAAGGCTGAACCGCTGGATTAACGGCAGTTCGACCATCAAGAAGCCGAGCCCGATTAGCAGGAAGTACAAAATATACGGAATGTTATCCCGGATACTCCGCCTTTCCTTGTTCTGGTTCTGGTTGGCCCCTGCCGTCTTCTTACGCCGCATAGCCAGAAGCGGCCCGAAGATAAAGAGCGCGGCCATTATCGTCACGATAATCAGGAGGGCCCCCAGCACCGAGAGCGGCGCTTTGCTATGGACGTTCTGGGCTTCCGGTGGGAGTTGCATCCCCAGCATGGCCTTGATTGAATCGCCAAAGCGCAGGGTGTGGAAGAAGAAGGGCCGGTTATCGGTCGGCGGCGAAATATCGAGCGGGTAATTCTTGACAAAAGTATTGTAGTCGGGCTGAGCCATCAACTGCGGTATCGGCCCGGCCTGGTAAAGCTCCTGGGCGTCCGGGGTCGCGCCCGGCGCGTAGAGCAGGCTAAAGCCGTACTGCAAGGCCCGCTTTTGCAAAATACTCACTTCGTCAGGGGTAAAGCCCGGTCCCTTTTTGAACAGGACCGTGGCGATACCGCCGCTGTACATCACGGCGATATTCTGGCGCGGGTCGGTGACGCCCTGTTCCCGCCAGCTTTCGAGACCGAGCGTTAGCAAGCGCAGGGTTTCGTCGGGGCGGTCGCTTGAATAAAAACGCGACATCGAGAGCATGCCGCCATCGTTCAGGCGGTTCCAGTAAATTTTGAAAGCCTCGTCGGTGTAGAGGCTGTTCTCGGTCAGGGCGAAGGCCCCGGCGCTGGTGGCGGCCCAACTATCAATCAGGGACGCCTGGATAATATCGTACTTTTCGGAGGTCTGGGTCAGGTAAGTCCGGCCTTCCTCGACCACGATATTTACACGCGGGTCTTTATAGAAATTGCCGGTATAGTCGCCGTACTGGTTCTTAACCGCGTTGATAATATCGGGGTTGATTTCGACACCGGTAATTTTCTTCTGGTTAAAGAGCAGCCCGGCCATGATGTCCTTGCCGCCCCCGGCCCCGATGATAAGTTGGTTGGCGTTGGTCTTGAGGCTGTGGACGACCGTACTGACATCCCATTTCAGGAAGTCGAGCGATTTAGGGTTGCCGTCCCATTTAATGATGGGCGTACCGGCCTGGGCGTCAATGTTCATCAGGTAGAAGGGTGGGAAGGTACCGTTATAGGCGGGGCTGAGACCCCAGACCGGCTGGGTGCCCGCGGGCGGGTCTACTACCACGATGCGGGAGAAGGTATTCCAGTGTTCGTAATACTTGGTCCCCTCGTATTCGCCCTTGGCGTAGCTAATTTTGATAACGTTGGTGGCGAGGTTAAGCACAACGAGGGCTACTATAATTACGCTGACTGCCGTGCTAAGTAACCGCAGGTTGCGACGCGGCACCGCCAGGCTCATTACCAGGGCCCCGATAGCCCCAAGGGCAGCTACAAAGAGGACAGCGGTCGGCCCGCCTAAAAAGGTCAGGACCACAATGGTCAAAAGACAACCGATGCTGGCTCCCAGCAGGTCGAAAAAGTAGATGCGGCTGGCCTGTTTGGGATAGTGGCTGAGCGGCAACGACACGCACAGACCCCCAAAGAAGAAAGGTATAGAAAGGGCCATGTAAATCAGGGCTGTTTTGAGCAAGTCGCCCCAGTCCGCCGTCGGCAGGAAGGGTATGCTGATATACAGGATGAGGGCCGCGCAGGTCGTGACCGCGAAAAGGATGGCCGCGATAGGGGCCTGGACGCTATACCGGGCTTTACTGAACCACTTCGGCATGATGTAGACCCAGACACCGCTGACGGCGGTACCCAGGAGGGCCAGCGACACGGCCATAAAGGCGAAATGATAGTAAATCGTGACCGAGAAGATACGGGTCAGGATAAGTTCCAGCATGATGAGCGCCATCGCAATAAAAAATACACCAAAAAGCGAGGCGGTGCTGATGCGGTCGGTGCTATCGGAAGTTTGGTTTAGCTGGGTGGTGGATGTGGGGTTGACAAATGAGCCAGCCGTGACCGGCTGCGAGTCTTTCAGCATAATCTCTCCAAGAATGAAGCGGCATAGAGCCCGGATTTAAATACCCCGGCATCTTAACACAAGGCTACCTGCTAGTCAAAGATTGGGCAGCCCAATAATAGTAAAGATAACTTTAAAGTCGTCGTTGAACGTTCACCCTAAAGGGCGCGAAACAACGTTTAACGGGGTTCCGAATTGTACCAATAGTGTAAGCCCGGTCCCTATTTATCAGACCAGGCTTACACTTTGTCCTTCTGACCAAAGTGGCAATCGCATTGGTGGAATCCAGCCCGTAGAGTTCCCTGTGGGCAGCGCCAATGGTGTAGGGCACAACCAGAAGACTTGTCATTCCGAACGACAGTGAGGAATCCCCGGCCCATTGGGCTACGCCTCGAAAGGAAACCCAGCGCCAGGGGTCCGGTTAGTCGAAACTAATCTATTAACCAACTAGGAAGTAGTTTTGTTTTGAGAAAATTGGAGGGTTTGAGAAATTCGCTTACACTTTACCAGCTTACAAGTAACGGCAATTTCAACCGCAAGCTGTCTTCTATACCCACCCTGAGTATTTTAACCAGGTCTTCCATTAAATCGAGAATTCTAGCCGTTTCTATTTCATCAGCTTGAAAAGCCTGTTTAATGAAATCCGGCTGAAGGTAAGGCGCGAGTTTGTCCAATTCCTGGCTATAGCGAACCACTGAACCTATTGTGAAACTCGTGTTTCCCTCACTATCCCCATGCACAACTGGATCCGGTAGGTCAAAGGGTACATAAATGTTCCGGTAAATGTCGCGGTCTAGTAACTGCGGGAAGACTGTGGATTTACAATCGCAAATTATTCCGCCATCTAGCCTGTAAGGAGGGCTATTGGGGTCGGCGGCCAGGGCTATTTTTAAAAGGAGATTGTAGGTGCCGTAACTGCGCGAGGTAACGAGGCCCCGAACCTCGCTAGGTTCCTGCCAGGGAATTTCTTCCCAGCCCATAATTTTACAAATATCGGCCACAAAATTCCAACCGGCCCTGGAAATAGAGGTCTTAAGACCCATTCTAATATTCACTAATCCTTCAACATAAATTGATACGCCCATTACTTTACTTCTCTTTTATTTTATTACCTTCTTTAATCTTAATTGGGGATATGTCGTGAGAAAGTGTAGATAAAAACTAATCTTTTTGCGGCCTGGATAACGCCCGCCAGAGCAACCAACCGCTCAGGATAAAGGCGGCAGCAAACAGGATAGCCGAGTCGCGGACCCAGGTATCAGGGTAAGCCCCCAGGAGATAGACCTCGAAGTTCGCCCCTGCCGCCAGCGCCATCAATCCCAGCGTCACCAGCAAGCCCTTCCAGCCGACCGGGCGCAGGATTAACGCCGCCGCCCAGGCCCAACACAGCAGCACCAGGTATTGTGGACTGAAAATCCGGTTCGCCAGGGTAAAGACGGTCAGACCAATTAGCCCGGCAGCCGCCCACCGGGTCATGGCCGGACGCGCTTCCCGCACCTGCCACAGCCGCCAGAGCGCCAGCACAAAGACCAACCCGGTCAGGCCGACCTGCATCAGGGTCAGCCAGTTGTTGCCGAGGACGATTTTAGGGGGTTCGCCCCAGGGTTTGTCCGGGATAGATTTGGTCGGGTCGAGAAAGGTATGCTGGACCAAAAACCAGACGCTTTCCCCAATCAGGCGGCGACTGCCCTGGAACTTGTAAGGATAGAGCAAGGCCGTCGAGTTTATAGCAAAAAATGGCAGGGTCAAAACCAGCCCACTTACGACCGTAACCACCGCGAAATTGCGTAAAGCCACCCAGTTGCGGGTGCGCCAGTACCCGGCAGCCAACCAGGGCCAGACCACGGCGGGCAACCACTTGACCAGCGCCCCTACCGCCAGCAGAAAACCGGACAGACCTGCCCAAAGCGAAAACCGCCGGGCCGCAGCTAAACCTTTTTCGCCTTTGAAGTCGCCGGGGATCGCCAGGTAAATCCCGGCCAGGAGGATTGCCGCCGGGGCCGCGTCAAAACGGGTATAGCCAAAGATGAGCATGGCCGGGCACCCTGCGACCCAGGCCGCCAGGAGAAATGCCGCCCGCGCCCGGCCCAGTTTGAGGCCCAGGCCGTAAAGCGCCGCCGCCGCCCCGAACTGGCAAAAGGTCATCAGCACCGGGAAGACCCAGTAAAAGGTTTCAGGGTTTGAACCCGACAGGACCGCGCCCAGCCAGAAGAAAGGGAAACTTAGCTGGGGGTACTCTATATACTGTCCTAACGGATTGAGCGGCCATTGGCCCTGCGTGAGGGAGATACCGTAATGCAAATAGAGGTTCACATCGGAATCACGGCCAAAAAGAGGCCGGGGGTCGGTCGCGGTCAGGGGCGAGGCATAACGCAGCCAGATATTGAAAAGGTTCGGCAGAAAGACCAGCAGCGCCAGGGCCAGCCAGCGCTGGCGAAAACGTTCCTCGGCATCGCGGCTGCGCCAGAGCCACCAGGCCGCCCCGCCAAATAGCAGGGTATATAAGAAACTAGCCCAGGCATAGTTGGGAGCCTGGGCCGGGCGTTTCAGGTCGCGGGTCCAGCCAACAGGCAGCCAGGCCACCACCAGCCCTGCCGCCAGCAAAATTGCCACCAGCAGATAATCCGGCCAGTTCTTCTTAAACCACGCGCCGGGAATAAATTTCGAAACGGCAGGGTCGGCTAAAACGGCCCCACCAGCAACGGAGGCAGAGGACGGCTGCGAACTATTTTCAATTTCCTGGGGGTCAGTGTTTTTCACGGGGGAAATATTAGCAGCTACAAGGAAGGTTGTCCAGCCGGGAAAATCTTGCCAAAAGTGGCTTTAGAAAAAGGTGTATAAAAGGGGAAAGGGCCGTTCGTCCCAGACGTAACGCCCTTCTCCTAACAATCTCTCCTCGCTGTACTATTGACGACACGGGTTTCAAAAAAGTTCCCCGGTTTTTGACGAGTTTTTAAAATTCGTTTTAAATTCACTACTCCGGTCCGGTAACAGTCCTTTTCGAGCTAAAACCGCTATTTTTGACCCCCTTGTGAGCGGGCTGGAATTTATCGGTATACCACCCCTGTGTTACAATTTTAAAAAATGTGGCAAGAGAAAGAAGAAGAAAATGAGCCAGAGCGAACAGGGACATATCGCGATAATCGGGAGCGGCAGTTGGGGCACCACTTTGGGACTGGTGCTGGCCCGCAAGGGGTTGCCGGTGCGGCTGTGGACCCGTACCGCCGAGGAAGCCGCCACTCTCCGGGCCGACAACGAAAACCGCCGCTTTCTGCCGGGACACCAGTTCCCACCCACCCTTAAAGTTACCGCCAACATGGAAGAAGCCCTGGCCGAAGGCTGCCAGATGGTTATCTTCAGCGCGCCTTCCAGTAAGTTCCGGGCCAACGTGGTCGAGGCCCGGCCTTACTACGAAGCTTTAAAAAAGAAGCCGATTACCCTCAGCGCCACCAAGGGGTTAGAAATGGATACCCTCATGCGCATGACCCAGATTCTCGAACAGGATTTGCCGGAAGCCGCCGAGCAAGGGTTGGTCTGCACCCTCTCCGGCCCGAACCTCTCGAAAGAGGTCGCGGAGGGACAACCGGGCGCGACCGTAATTGCCGGTAAGAAGACCGCCACTATCGAGAAAGCCCAGGAGTTAGTTAACACGACCATGTTCCGGGTTTATACCAATCACGACGTGGTCGGAGTCGAACTGGGCGGGGCGCTTAAAAATATTATCGCCCTGGGCGCGGGGATTTCGGACGGGCTGGGCGCGGGCGACAACGCCAAGGGCGCTTTCATGACGCGGGGTATCGCTGAGATTGGCCGGTTGGGAGTAGCCGCCGGGGCCGACCCGCTGACCTTCCTGGGTCTGGCCGGGCTGGGGGATTTAGTGGCGACCTGCGCCAGTCCTTACAGCCGCAACCGCTTCATGGGCCAGGAGTTAGCCAAGGGCCGCACTCTCGCGGAAATCCGGGCCGGGATGGACCACGTCGCGGAAGGGGTCTTTACCACCGCCGCCGCCCGCCGCCTGGGCCAGCACTACGGCCTGGAAATGCCGATTACCGAGCAGATGTACCTGGTCCTTTTCGAGAACAAGCCGACTCCGCGGGCCATCTACGACCTGTTAAGCCGTGAACTGACCCACGAGTTTTACGGGTTCAAAATATAAGTTGCACGCTTAAACTTGCAGCTTGAGCTAAGAGCTTTTAGGCTTCGGTTTCGGGATTTTTAACCAGGTGGGCCACATACCGGCCCTGGAAGGTCACCGCCGGTTGGGAGTTGCTGCGGATTTCGGCTGTTAGTTCGAGACGGCCCAGCCCCTTTTTGAGCAGCATATTCTGGAACCGCCGGACCTGGGCCGGGTCCGGCTTCGAGCAGACCGCCACAAAATCACCGGCTACCGGCAGCAAATAGTTGACCTGGCTATCCTGTATAACGATTTTAGCGGTAATTCCCGCCTCTTTGAGCAGGCACCAGACAATTCCCCAGCCCGAAAGCGTCACTACGGCGTTGAGGCTCCCGGCGAAAGCGGTCGCCTTGTGGTTGATGTTTGGTTCCAGGGGCGCGCCTAAAACCAGGGTCTGGCCGTCATAGCTCTCGACCGTCAGACCGAGGGCCAGGGTCAAAGGGATTTCGTGGTGTAAAGTCGCCTCTAATTGCACGGTTAATTCATTTGTATCTATCATAGGACAATTTTAGCATCCTGGCCGCTCCGAGTTCAATCAGCAAAGCGGCGGAATTTTTAAATCTCAACCTTAAAAGGCTTGACTCTGCCTGAATCGGTGCTACAATAACCCTGACGTTAACGTCAAGGTTGAGGATTAACTTGGAAGACAAAATGACAATTGGCGAACTGGCCCAACGGGCCAAAGTGACGCCACGAACAATTCGCTATTACGAAAGTCTTGGCCTGCTGGCTCCGAGCGAGCGGGAAGGCTCGGGCTTCCGTTATTACGGACCGGAAGTCCTGGCCCGGCTCAAAAAAATCGACTATATGAAAAACCTTAATTTCAGCCTGGACGAAATTAAGGCGGTGATTGAGGTTTACTACACCGAACCGACCAACCGGCAGGGTAAAGTTAAAATCATCGAAATTCTGCAAACTCATCTGAAGGAAACCGACGAGAAAATCGCCTCGTTCCAACAGTTCCGGGCCGAGATTACTACTCAGATTGCAAAGCTGCAAAAAAGCGTGGAAGAAACCGATACTAAAACCAGCTAATTTTTTGCCCATCTGATAACGTTTACGTAAACGTTAATGTTAAGCGAAGGAGAAAATTTTTTAAATGCAATACAAATTATTAGGCCGGACCGGTTTATTTGTTTCCGAACTCTGTCTTGGCACGATGACCTTTGGCGGGGGTGGCGTCTGGCAAGCCATCGGCAGCCTGGGCCAGCCAGAAGTTAACAACCTGGTAGACCGGGCTATCGAAGCGGGCATTAATTTCTTTGATACTGCCAATGTCTATTCCGCCGGTGAATCGGAGCGATTGCTCGGTGAAGCCCTTAAAGGTCGCCGCCAGGATGTTGTCCTCGCCACCAAAGTACGTGGTCGCGTCGGACCCGGTCCCAATCAAATTGGCCTTTCCAGGGGCCATATCATGCAACAAATTGACGGCAGCTTGAAACGGCTTCAGACCGATTATATCGACCTCTACCAGATTCACGGCTTCGACATCGTAACGCCCATTGAAGAAACCATGCGGGCGCTCGACGACCTGGTAAAAGCGGGCAAGGTGCGCTACATCGGTTGCTCGAACCTGGCGGCCTGGCAAATTCTGAAAGCCAACGGATTTTCCGATAAACAAAATACGGCTCGTTTCGAAACACTGCAAGCTTACTACTCGCTGGCCGGGCGCGAACTCGAACGCGAACTTATACCGGCCCTGACCGACCAGCAGATGGGCCTGCTCGTCTGGAGTCCCCTGGCGGGCGGCTTTTTATCAGGCCGCTACACCCGTGAAAACCAGACCGTCGAAGGTTCTCGCCGCACCGAGTTTGATTTCCCGCCGGTCAACAAAGATAAGGGTTTCGACATTATCGCCGTCCTACAGGAAATCGGACAGGCCCACGATGTGTCCGTGGCGCGGATAGCCCTGGCCTGGCTGCTCCACCAGCAGGCTGTCACCAGCGTCATCATCGGGGCCAAGACCCTCGACCAGCTTAACGACAACCTGCAAGCGCCGGAAATCAAACTGAGCGCCGACGAACTGGAACGGATTGATAAGGTGAGCGCCCTGGCCCCGGAATATCCCGGCTGGATGATTGCCCGCCAGAATAACGACCGGGTGCCGCGCTAAATAGCTAATTCCAAGGATTATTAAAATGAGTATAACTTCTGCCTTTGGCAGAAATTCAACCGCCGCCGAAGTGATTGCCGGGCACGACCTCGGCGGCAAAACCGCCCTGGTAACCGGGGCATCGTCGGGCATCGGCATTGAGACGGCCCGCGCCCTGCTCTCGGCCAACGCCGAAGTCATCCTGGCGGTGCGAGACTCTACCAAAGGGGAAAAGGTTGCCCGGGAATTGCGAGCTTCCACCGGCAATAGCCGGGTCCATGTCCTGCCCCTCGACCTAGGCTCGCTGGCGGCGGTCCGCCAGGCGGCTGCCGAATTTTACCGGCACTGGTCCAAGTTAGACCTGCTTATAAATAATGCCGGGATTATGGCGACCCCGCTCAGTTACACTCCCGACGGCTACGAGCAGCAGTTTGGCACCAACTATCTCGGCCATTTCCTGCTTACCGCCCTGTTGCTTCCGGCCCTGGAAAAAGCAGCCCCGGCGCGGGTAGTGATAGTTTCTTCGGGCTTGCACTCAGTTTCGGACATTGATTTCGAGGATATTAATTTTCGCCAGCGTCCCTACGATAAAGATGTTGCCTACGCCCAGTCAAAGACTGCCAGCATCCTGTTCGCGGTAGCCCTGACCAACCACTATGCCAGCCGGGGTGTTACGGCCAACGCGCTCACGCCGGGGGTAATTCGGACGGGGCTGCAAAAGTTTCTCTCGCAGGAGGAGCAGCGGGCCTTAGGCTGGATTGATGAGAAGGGTAACCCGGTCAATACTACCCTGAGATGGAAGACCCCTGAACAGGGCGCGGCCACTTCGGTCTGGGTAGGGGTTGCGCCGGAATTGGAAGGTATTGGCGGGCGCTATTTCGAAAATTGTAACGAGCTGGAACCCGGTGCGCCCACCCAGGCGGGAAGCCGGGGTTTGAAACCATACGCGGTAGACCCCGGCAACGCCGAACGGCTCTGGACTCTATCGGAAGAAATGGTCGGCTGGCACGAATAATAAAATTTGGTTCAAATTTGGTTCAAAGAAGAAAATTAAAAGGTTTTATAAAATGGAAACAGCACAAAAACCAATAAACTCAGGATTTGGGTTCGAAACAGCCGCCGCCGAGGTCGCCAGCGGCCTTGATTTAAGCGGCAAGACGGTTATCATAACCGGGGGGCAGGGCGGCATCGGTCTCGAAACCACCCGCGTCCTGACCGAAGCCGGGGCCAGGGTCGTGGTTGGAGCCAGAGACCCGGAGAAAGCCCTCGAAAACCTGGCCGGTCTGAAGAATACGAGTGTCAGCCAGCTTGACCTGGCCGACCCGGCCTCAATTGACCGCTTCGCCCAAAATTTCTTGACCGCAAATTCAAAACTCGATATACTTATAAATAACGCCGGGATTATGGCAACCCCGCTCATGCGCGACAGTCGCGGGTACGAGATGCAATTCGCGACCAACCACCTGGGCCATTTCCAGCTTACGGTGCGCCTGTGGCAGGCCCTCGCAAACGCCAAAAATTCCCGCGTAGTAACTTTGACATCGTTCGGCCACCGTTTTGGCAACGTTAACCTGGAAGACCCCAATTTTCTAAACCGGCCCTACGAAAAATGGGCCGCATACGGGCAATCCAAGTCGGCCAACTCGCTCTTTTCGGTAGAACTCGACCGCCGGGGCCAGGCCAGCGGTATCCGGGCTTTCGCGGTCCACCCGGGCCGGATACTCTCGACCGACCTGATGCGTTTTATGAGCGAAGAAGATAAACAAGGCGCCCTTCGAACGGCCATCGGCAGCACCGCTCCCAACACGGTTTTTGAAAAAACCATACCCCAGGGCGCGGCTACCACGGTCTGGTGCGCGGTCAGTCCCCAACTCGAAGGCAAAGGGGGTGTCTACTGCGCCGATTGCGATATTTCACCGGTTATTGCGGAAAACAACCAGGACGCGGCAGGCGTCCGCCCCTGGGCCGTGGATAAGGCGACCGCCCAGGCCCTGTGGGAATTGAGCGAACAACTGGTCTTCGCGCCTGCAACCGCCAGTTAACACTAGAAGATAATCCTTCAATAATATCTCTACTAAAGCTTCTTGCTACCTATGGTAAGGAGCTTTTTATTTTGCGCCGGCCAATCTGAAATTAAAAAGTAACTGTCGGCGGGTTACCTCATTATTATTTAATGGAGGGGTTTCAGGAGGAAAGTAAGACCGGGTGAAGCTTTCACGAGCCCGGGGAAACCGTAAATGGTTTGCTTTTTCCAAAGAAACTCATCCAGCCTTAAAGACCTGGGCGGCAAATTGCTATATAATGTGGACCAAGTAGGCTTAACCTTTCGGGAAACCCCGATGTAGTAAACAGGAACTTTGATTTTGAAAGAGCAGTTTAACAGGCATTCTAAAGAGAATTCTAACCACCGGAACGATATTTCACCCCTACACCAGACCAATCCAGACCACCCGCTTAATAGTAAATGGAGCCGCCGGAAGTTTTTACAGGCGACCGGACTGACCGTTATCGCCGTGGGTGCCAGCGGCATCCTCGTCGCCTGCGGCGAAGAACCCACCGCCACCTCGGCCCCCGGTACAACCGCCGCCACAACGGCGAACGGCCAGATTATACCCGGTATGAACACCACCGCTACCGCCGCCGGAACGACCCAGGCGGCCTCAGCCAGCACCGCCGCCGCGACAACTGCCGCCCCAACAACGGCTGCGGCCACCACGGCAGCCCCGACGACCGCCGCGCCTTCCCCGACTGCGGCTGTGGTAGGCAACCCGCTGGATACGGCCAAACTTTTCTTGAACGACTGGGCCGCCGATAAATATAGCGATATGTACGGGATGCTCACGGTTGGGGCCAAAAGCACTATCGCGCAGGATGCCTTTGTCAACCGCTACAACGCCATCAAAGCCGAGGCTACCATCAACACGGTCAAGATTGAGGTCGGGAAGGTCACTCCGCCGACCGGCACCCAGACCAGTTTCCCGGTGCCCTTTAAGGCGACTTACAATACCAGCCGGGTCGGCCAATTCAGCGAGGACAACCAGCTCAACCTGGTCATCGAAAACGGTACCTGGAAAGTTGACTGGACCCCTGCCGCTATCTTCAAGGAACTCACCAATACCACCTACCTGGTCCGCATGGTCCCAACCGAATCGGACCGGGGTAATATTGTCACGCGCGATAACGCCCCGCTAACAGGCCCCATCAAACAGTACCAGGTCTATGTCGTACCGGGCCAGATTAAGGACGAGACCAACCTGCTGGGGGTCCTGAGTACCAATCTGGCTATGGACCCGAACGATATAAAGAACCTCTACAAAGACGGCCAACCCGATTGGCGAATGCCCATCAAAAACTTACCGGGCACCTATGCCGCCGACAAAATCACCGCCATGAAAGCGGTGCCAGGTGTGGGCGTGGACGAAACCAGCGTCAGGGGCTACCCGCAGAGCTATTCGGCCAGCCAGGTGGTCGGCTATGTCGCGGCGATTAACGCGGACGAACTCAAGGACATGGCGGCCAAAGGCTATACCGATACCGATGTTATCGGCAAGGCCGGAGTCGAACTCTGGGGCGAGGAAACGCTGGCCGGGACTTTTGGCGGCAAACTGACCGTCATCCAGCGCGACGGTGGGACCGTGGCGACCATGGCCGAAAAACCGGCGGGACCGTCGGCCAACCTCATTTTGAACCTCGACATGAAGATTCAGAAGGTCGCCGAGCAGGCCCTGGGGGCGCGCAACGGCAGTATCGTGGTGATGGACCCCTCTAACGGGGCGGTTCTGGCCCTGGCGAACTTCCCCGGTTACGACCCTAACGTGTTCGTTAACGGCCTGACCGATGCCCAGTATAAGGTTTTGAATGACGACCCTCGCGCCCCCTTCAAAAACCGGGCGGTCAACGGACAATTGCCGGTCGGCTCGACTTTCAAGGCGATCACCACGGCGGCAGCCCTGGAAAAAGCCGGGGTTAATATGGATGCCACCTTTAACTGCACCGGCCACTGGACCGGCCTGGGCGAGGCCAACGCCAAGGACTGCTATCTTAAGACCGGGCACGGCAAAATCACCCTGCACGAGGCCCTGGTCCAATCGTGCGACTTCGTCTATTACGAGTTGGGCAAGCGGCTGAACGAGATTGACCCGAATATCATCCCGACCTTTGCCAAGGGCTTTGGCCTGGGGAGTTCGACCGGGATGCTGGGCCTCTACGACTCGGCGGGCCAGGTTCCCAGCCCCGACTGGAAACAGGCCAATCTCAGCCAGCCCTGGGTACCGGGTGATGGAGTGAACCTGGCTATCGGGCAGGGCTATTTGCTGGCCTCACCCCTCCAGATGGCAGTTGTCTATTCTTCCCTGGCGATGAGCGGGACTATCCCGGTGCCGCGCGTGGTTGACCGGGCCGAAAGCACCGATGCTGCCGCCAGCAAGACTTACCCCGCGGCCACCAAAGGCAAACTGCCGGTCAGTGACGCCAATATCCAGTTGATACGGCAGGCCCTCCTGGGAGTGACCCAGGAGTCGCTGGGGACCGCCCGGAATTATTTCTCCGGTTACAGGGTCCCGGTAGCGGGCAAGACCGGCACCGCCGAAAGCGGCGTGGAAGACCCGCACGCCTGGTTCTGCTGCTATGCCCCGGCCACCAACCCCAAATACGTGGTGGTGGTCTGCCTGGAAAACGCCGGGTTCAGCACCGAAACGGCAGTACCCGCCGCCCGCAAGGTGATGGACGCCCTGACCTTCTAAATTCCTTAAAATTAAAAGAGAGCCATCCCAAATTTTGAAATTGGATTGGCTCTCTTTCTAATTTTGGACTATTTTTGCGGCTTAAATAGCTTATTATACCAGGTACTTATAATCCGCTCCCGTTGTCATTCTGAGGTCGCAGCCGAAGAATCCCCGGTCCGTTGGACCATAGCCGAAACGAAAGGCTGCCTAAATTCGAACCTATGACCTTTCAAAATAATCAGCTTGGGAGGGGTGACCTTCACTAACAGTCCTCGTACAACGCCCGACACGGGTGCCCAAGATACCTCATACCTTTGACCGTGATATGGTCCACCGGACCGGAGATTCCGTGCTACGCACGGAATGACAGGGTCAAAGCCATCTCCGGTTATATTTACCTTACTCAATTTTAAGTCTTAAATTCGGGATGGTTCCCTTTTTGTTCAGGATTAGCCCAGGGCTTCGTCCTGCCGGGGGTGCAACCTGGCTTCGGCAGGAGTCGGGGATACGGGGCTTCCCTCCGGGATAAACCCTTCCGAGAGATTTTCTATATCCGCGCCTGCGCTTTCAGGCTCAACCGTCGCCGGGGCCGGGACTTTCTCTACGGCAGGCACAGGGGCAGCGGCGACATTTTCAGGGACAACCACGGCAACATCAGGTGTGACGGCCCCGGCAATAGAAGACACCGGGCTTTTCTCCGGGCCGATAACGGCTTCGGTCGCGGCCTCTATGGTCGGATTTTCAACGGGATTCCCAGCCTGACCTGTTGATGTGGCAGGCGCGGAGAAAAGCCCAGGTTTAACTTCCGTAACCGGTTCGGTCAGCGGAGCGGCAACCTCAACCGGGCTGGTAGAAACACCTTTAGCCTTCTTCGTTTTGACTTTTTTAACCTTAACTTTCTCCGCTTTTACGGGCGAAAGGGTGGCAGAAACGGCCTTAGCCGGGAGCGGAGCCTTTTTTGACCGCCCTCCTTTTTTAAGCCAGGAAACCCCTCTGGCCGGGGCATATATGACCCCGCCCGGTACCGGTTTGACCGCGCCCGTACTCAACAGCAGGAAGACTATCCCAAGTGCGCCGTAAACCAGCAAATAGCCCTGCCAGAGGGTAAAACCAAAGGGCAGGACCGGCAATCGCGAGTCTTCGTAACGCTGGCGAGAGTTGGAGTTGGGCAAATAGGTGGGTGTGCCGTAATAGACGGTCGGGTTGCCCCAGTACAGGCGGCTGTTGGGAAAAAGTTGCAAATCTTCGCCGGAAGAAGGCCGGTAGGGCGCGTTGGGGGCCAGCACCGAGCCGAGCGAGGCAAACGGATTGAGGACCAGGAGCCTTTTCGGGAGGTCGAAGTCAGGGTCGGTGCGCGGGTCTACCCGGAAACCGTTGGCGGCGGGGCGGCCGGTGTCACCATTAATCGAGGCTACCAGGCTGCTGCTTACCACCGGCACCCCCAACAGCAGCAGGGCAATCACAAAGTAAGTAAAGATGATGGCGACATTGGTCAGGCGGAAGATAGCCGAGAAAAACAGGCTGATAATGCTGAAGACGATGGTCTCCATCAGCACAATTAAATACCCCGCCAGCACATCCTCCGGCCTGACCCCGCCAAAGATAAAGACGATACAGGTCAGGGGCACCGTTGCCAGGATGAGCATGAAAAGATAGCCGATAGCCCCGATTAGTTTGCCGTAAACCAGGGTGCGGCCCTTGACCGGCGTCACCAGCAACAGGTCGTAGGTGCCTTCCTCGATTTCGCGGCTGACCAGACCGCCGCAGACCGCCGGGGTCACCACCGCGACCATCAAAACCAGGTAAAGAAAAATTGACAGGAAAATATCTTGCCCGGTTTCAAAATTGCGGGTTGGGCCGTAATTACCGCTTAAAAGGGTGCCGCCATAGCTGTAGGAACTATTCGCGCCCTTGCGGAGATAAACCACGAAAATCAGGACGGCCAGGACCGCCAGGTAAGTGAAAAAGAGGGCCAGGGTCCGGGGGCCCCGCACCCGCGATTTCATCTCGCGCAGGGCGACCGGGTTAAAGGGGGGCATCATCAGTCGGGCCATACTCACTCGCCTCTAGTTTCTAAGAAAGATTTCTTCCAGCCGGGCGGTACTCTGGCCGTACTGGGCCACGAAAACCCCGGAGATGGTCAGGTGGGTCAGGAAAGACGCGCTGGTCCGGTCGTCGCCATCCAGCACCACGTCGAGCGTCAGGTTGGTTTCATCTATGCGCAGGCTGCCTTTGAGAAGGTTGGAGAAAGCCCCGGCCAGGTCGGCGGCGCGTTTGAGGTCTTCCTGGGTCAAGACCCGCAGTTTGACCGCCCGGCGTGGCAACGCTTCGACCTGGTTCACGACCGTTTCTGTCGGGCCATAGGTGATAAGCTGGCCGCGTTCCATAATGCCGAGGGCATCGCACATCAACTGGATTTCGCTCAAAACATGGCTGCTCAAAATAATCGTTTTGCCCATGTGGCTTAGCTCGCGCAGCAGTTCGCGCAGTTCGACCCTGGCGCGGGGGTCGAGGCCGCTGGAAGGTTCGTCCAATAACAGCAACTTGGGGTCGTGGACAAGAGTGTGCGCCAGGCAAAGGCGCTGCTTCTGGCCGCGCGAGAGGTTGCGCAATTCTTCCTTGCGGCGGTCGCCCAGGTCCACCAGTTCGAGCAATTCGTTAATCAGGCGGTGGCGTTTCTTACCCCGGATGCCGTAACAGGCCGCGAAGAAATCGAGATATTCCTCGACCTGCATATCCTGGTAGAGACCGTAGTTGTCGGGCATGTAGCCAATCAGGCGGCGGACCTCTTGCGGGTTGCGTTTGACCGAATACCCGGCCACGTAGGCATCGCCCTTATCCGGCCTGACCAGGGTCGCCAGGATTTTGAGGACGCTGGTCTTTCCGGCCCCGTTCGCACCGATAAGGCCAAAAATCTGGCCTTCGGGAACGGCCAGGGAGAAGTCTTCCAGGGCCGGTTGGCGCTGACCGGGATAGTTTTTCTGGAGATTGCGAGCGTCTACCATTATATAAGCCGGGGTGACGGCCTCGACGGTAGAAGATTCGATACTTTGCGTTTGTGTCATATGGACCTGCCGGTGAAGTAAAAGCGCGAACGTTGAGTTTTACCGCGTGGGATAAAATTAGCAAAAGTTTGCCATCTGCCGCCAATCTATCACATTCGGGGTAAATTTATCAACCCAGGCCGCAAAAATAGTTGTCAGAGGTCAGTAGTCAGTAGCCAGCTGTGAATATCCCGGTCGTTTGAAAAAGTCGCCCACGTCACCTGTAAAAGTGCATGGTGCTATAATAAATACGATTTTAAGCGAATTTTGTCCCCGCAGTAGCTCGAAGGAGAGGTGTAATATGCCAGGTGAAGCCGTAATCATTGAGGGAGCCCGGACCGTTTTTGGCAATTTTGGCGGGTCTTTGAAAGATATTTCCGCCACCGATTTGGGCGTTATCGCCAGCAAAGAGGCCATTAAACGGAGCGGAGTGGACCCCGCCGAACTCGATAACGTGGTCTTTGGCAACGTCATCCAGACCAGCCCGGACGCGATTTACCTGGCCCGCCACGTCGGTCTGAAAGCCGGGCTGCCTATCGAGACCCCCGCCCTGACCGTCAACCGTCTGTGCGGCAGCGGGGCCCAGGCCATCGTAAACGTGGCCCAGAGCATTTTGCTTGGCGAAAGCCAGGCGGCGTTGGCCGGGGGAGCCGAAAACATGAGCCAGGCGCCCCACGTCATCCGGGGAGCGCGCTGGGGTATCCCGCTCGGTCAGGGCGGCAAACTGGAAGACTCGCTGTGGGAAGCCCTGATTGATAGCTACACCGGGCAGGGGATGGCGATTACCGCCGAAAACCTGGCCCAGCAATACGACATCAGCCGGGCCGCCCAGGACGAATACGCCCTGCGCAGCCACCAGACGGCCCTGGCCGCGACCGAAAACGGGCGGCTGGGCGAAGAAATCGTCCCGATTGAGATTAAAGACCGCAAGGGCAACGTCAAGATGGTGAACCGGGACGAAGGTATCCGGGCCGACACTTCTTTTGAGGCCCTTTCCAAACTCCCGGCCCGCTTTATCAAAGATAAGGGGACCGTTACCGCCGGGAACGCCAGCGGTATCACCGACGGGGCGGCGGCTGTTGTCGTCACAAGCGCGGACTACGCAAAGCAGCGCAACCTCAAACCGTTAGGCCGGGTGGTAAGCTGGGGTATCGTGGCCGTCCCGCCCCACATCATGGGCATTGGTCCGGCTCCCGCTATCCGGCAAGCTCTCAAACGGGCTGACCTGCGCCTGGAAGATATAGACCTGGTGGAAGTAAACGAGGCGTTCGCGGCCCAGTGTTGCGCCGTCGAAAAAGACCTGGGTATCCAGCGCGACCGCTTTAACGTGAACGGCGGGGCGATTTCCCTGGGCCACCCGCTGGGAGCTTCGGGGGCGCGGATTACCCTGAGCATCCTTTACGAATTGCGGCGGCGGGGCGGTCGCTACGGTATCGCCAGCGCCTGTATCGGGGGCGGTCAGGGCATCGCCCTTATTGTCGAAAATCTACAGCACTAAAAGGATGGGAACACTCTGAGTAGTACGACCACCGATATGCAAGACCGGGTTTGCCTCGTGACCGGGGCCAATTCGGGTGTCGGTAAAGCGACCGCCCTGGGCCTGGCCCGCCTGGGCGCAACAGTCGTTATGGTCTGCCGGGACCGCGCCCGTGGCGAAGCGGCTCAAGCCGACATCAAGGCGCAGACCGCCAACCCCAGCGTGGACTTGCTCCTGGCCGACCTGGCGTCCCTGGTGGCAGTCCGGCAGCTTGCCAGCGATTTTAAAAGCAAGTACGACCGGCTAGATGTGCTGGTTAATAACGCGGGTTTGACCAGCGGGCGGCGCCGGGAGAGCGTGGACGGCCTCGAATTGACCCTGGCCGTCAATCACCTGGCCCCTTTTCTATTGACCAATTTGTTACTCGAAAGATTGGAAACCACCGGCACCCCGGAGCGGAAAGCCCGTGTCGTGACAGTCAGTTCGGCGGCCCAGGTGGCAACCCCTATCAACTTCGGGGATTTACAACTGCGGAAAAGCTATAACGAAATGTGGGCTTACGGTCAATCCAAACTGGCAAATGTCCTGTTCACCTACGAACTGGCCCGCCGCCTCGAAAGAGCGGGCTTTAACGTCACGGCTAACACCCTCCATCCCGGCCTGGTCAGGACCAATTTCGCCAAAAATAGTTTCGGCGTGTTCTCGATTCCTTTTAAGCTGACCCGGCCATTCCACATTTCGCCCGAAAAAGGAGCGGTAACCCCGCTCTACCTGGCGGCTTCACCGGAGGTCGAGGGGGTGAGCGGGAAATACTTCGTCAGGCAAAAGCCTCGCAAATCGGCCCCCTTCAGCTACAACGAGCCCGCCGCTGTCCTGCTCTGGGAAGAAAGCGCCCGCCTGACCGGGTTGGAGGGCGCAACGATTTAACCTTCTTAGACCCCAACCACTTCCTCGGTAAAGTTGCGGGTATAAAGGCGGTAGTACAGCCCTTCCTTGTCCATCAAAGATGGGTGGTTCCCCTGCTCGACCAGGCGGCCCTGGTCAATCACCACGATTTTGTCGGCGTTCTCGATAGTGCTAAGCCGGTGGGCGATGACCACGGTCGTCCGTTCGCGCATCAGGCGGTCGAGGGCTTCCTGGACCAGGCTTTCGCTTTCGTTGTCGAGCGAACTGGTCGCTTCATCAAGTATCAGGATGCGCGGGTTCCGCAAGATAGCCCTGGCGATAGCGATGCGCTGGCGCTGCCCGCCCGACAGCTTGACGCCCCGTTCGCCCACCACCGTATCGAACTTCTCCGGCAGTTTCTCGATAAATTCGAGCGCGTTAGCCGCCCTGGCCGCTTCCACGATTTCGGCCTCGGTCGCATCCAGCCGCCCGTAGACTATATTCTCGCGGATGGTCGAACCAAAGAGGACCGGTTCCTGCAAGACTGTGCTGATTTGTTCGCGCAACCCCTTGACCTGCACCTGGCGAATATCATAACCATCCACCAGGATACGGCCCCCGGTCGGGTCGAAAAAGCGCGGGATAAGGTTGGCGATAGTGGTCTTCCCGGCCCCGCTCGGCCCCACCAGGGCCAGGACTTGCCCCGGCTCGGCCACAAACGAGAGGTTTTCCAGGACCGGCGTGGCGGCGTCGTACTCGAACCAGACGTTTTCGAACCTTAACTCGCCCCGCAAAGGCGGAAGCGGCAGGGCGTTCGGGGCATCGGCGACCGTAACCGGCTCGTCAAGGATGCTGAAGATGCGTTCGGCGCTGCCCAGGGCTTTTTGAAGTTCGCCAAAGAGCCCGGCCAACGCCCCGACCGGGGCCGCCACCACGCCCATGTAAATCAGGATGGAGACCAGTTCGCCGGGAGTAATGTGCCCCGCCAGGACTTCATGCCCGCCAAACCACAACACCGCCGCCACTGCCGTAAAGACCAGCAGCATCATGACCGCCATAAACCCGCTTTGCAGTCGTGCCCGCCGGATAGCCAGCCGGAAGACCTTTTCAATCCGGCCCGTGTAACGATTGACCTCGTAATCCTCGCGGGTGAAAGCCTTGACGGTCTTTTCGTTGCTAAGGGTTTCTTCCAGGGTAGTGGTGGCCGCGCCCAGTTCGGTAGAAACGGCCTGGGAAAGTCTGCGCAGCCGCATCCCGACCAAAAAACCGACCCCGACCAATACCGGTATCAGACCCATGATGAGTAAGGTCAGCCGCCAGTCGCGGGTAACGATGATAACGACCCCGCCGACCAGGGTTACCAGGCTGCTCACCATGCTTATCAGGTTGGAGGTTACGGCGGTCTGGACCTGGGAGACATCGTTGGTCAGGCGGCTAATCAGGTCGCCGGTCCGGCGTTCGTTAAAAAAGCCGAGCGGCAATTTTTGCAGGTGCGCGTAAAGGCTGATGCGCAAATTGGTCACCACCCGCTCGCCGGTATAGCTCAAAAGAAAATTCTGGATAAAAGCCGAAATAGCCTGGATAATAAAAGCGCCAACCAGGAAAAGCGTGGCCTGGTTGAGGCCGTTCGGGTCGCCCTTCAGAAAGACGGTGTCAATCAAACTCCCGGCGATCGCCGGTAGGGCCAGCCCGGTCAGGCTGCCAATCAGCATGGCGACACCCGCGCCGACCAGTAAATACCAGTAGGGCAGGGCAAAGCCGAGCAGCCGTTGAAAACCGCGCCGGGTGAATTTCACGGGCGTTTCTTTGTTAGCGGCCTGGGGCCGTCCCGCGCTTCGCCCTCTCAAACCTGAAGCCATAATGTTACCAATACTCCCTCAAAAAACCTGTTACTTTTATGCTAAATCTGGCTTTTGGTCGCCGCAAGCTGGCAATTTCTTTCCAGAAGGTGTAAAAATATACGTACTCGCCCGGAACGACGTTACAACCCTGGCGGTCCAAAAGGGCGATTTCTAACAAAACTAAAACACAAATATCTCAAATATCTTATAATGGGCGAATGTAAACCCGGTTTAAATAGACCGGGAATTTAACACTAACAGGATTTTCACCAATAATATTTTTTAAGATGATTACTTTTGATAGAGAAAACGACCGCTTCAATTACCGGGTAGTCGGGGTTGCTTTCGCCGGGGAGCGGGTCTTGCTGCACCGGGCTGCTAGTGATAACTTCTGGACCCTGCCGGGCGGGCGGGTCGAAATGCTGGAACCGTCCGACTTTTCCCTGAAACGTGAAATGCTTGAAGAACTGGGGCTAAAAGTCGAAATTGAGCGGCTTTTGTGGTGGGTCGAGAATTTTTTCGATTATAATGGAAAAAACTATCACGAACTGGCCCTTTATTACCTGGTGACCTTGCCGCCGGACAGCGAGATTCTTCAAAAAGAGGTTTTTAAGGGTATCGAGGCGGGCACCGACCTGACTTTTCGCTGGTTCTCGCCGGACGTACTGGCAGAGTTGCCCATCTATCCCTCCTTTTTGAAGACAGGGCTAAAAGAGCTACCGGAGACACCCCGGCACGTTATTCATCACGACGAAAAGAAGTCAGCCGAGATGTATCTGCAAGATATATCGGAAGCCATGAAACCTAAGGGCTAAAATAACGTACAAACTAAGGAAATCAAAATTAATTTTCAATTTTCCGAAACCTGGCAAGGAGTATTAAGATGGCCGGAGCCTTACGAGATTTTTTCAATCTAAACCGGAACAAAGAAAGTAAAGAAACCTACTGGACCTGTCCCAAGTGCCGGACTCAGAACCCGCTCGGCAGCCCGTTCTGCCTGAAATGCGCCGAGGAGGAGGAGCGGACCGGGGAAGGCCAGGAAAAGGTCCACCTGGATACCGAAAACAACCCCCTGACTAACACTCTCGTACAGGCCCTCAACCTTTACTTGCACGTGGCCCAGATACCCTCGCGGGAGGTGGCCGAAGAAGCCCGCAAGCACGGCATCGTTATTAACGCCCCCCAGGAAATCGCCCTGGTCCCGGTCAAAGAGCTCGACCGCCTGGCCGACCAGTTCGTCAGCGCCAACCGATTGCGGGCGACCGGCAGCGGGGCCATTATGGGCTTCCCCGGCGGTGCCCTGATGCTGGCGACCATCCCGGCGGACATTTCGGCCCTGGCCTATTACTCTTTCCGCACTATCAGCGGGATTGCCCAGTGTTACGGCAGCGAGACCCGTACCGAGGAAGGGCGCACAATTGCCCTGTTGCTCTTCGCCGGGGCGACCGGCATCGAATCAATCAACGTGGCCGGTTCGCAGGTGATTTTGAGCAACCTGACCAAGAATGTCCTGACCAAGCCTTACCGCGACCTGATTATGAAGCGCATCGTGCAGGAAATAGCGAAGGATTTGGGGATGGAGATTGCCCGGCAAGGCGCGGCCCGGTTGGTGCCGGTGCTGGGTAGCGTCATCGGCGGCACAGCCAACTATCTCTTTATCTCGAACGTGGCCGACCGCACCAAGACCTATTACCGTATGAAGCTATTGGAGCAACGGGCCAAGTACGACAATACGCCCCGTTTGCCCGCGCCTGTCCCGGCTTTACCCCCGGCCCGCTCCCGCCCACAACCTCGCTTCGACGAATTCGAACTGGGCGAGGATAACCCGATTTAAACCAGGGTCGGGTTCGATTTCGGCAAGACCTTCGACTGGTAGTAATCACAAACATCCCGCAAAATACATTGCTGGCAGTGGGGGCGCTCATAGACGCAGACCTGCTGCCCGTGCCGCAAAAGTCCTTTGTGGAAATTATAGATAGTCTGAGCGTCGTCCGGCAAAAGCGCCTGTAACAAAGCATGGGCCGCCTCGGCGCTCACTTTATTTCCAATCAGGCCCAGCCGGATACTGACCCGGTGGACGTGGGTATCCACCGGCAAAATCGGTTTGCGGCAGCTAAACAGGAGGACGCAGGCCCTCGTCTTGGGTCCGACTCCCTCGAACCGGCTCAGGTATTCAACTCCCTGCTCGACCGGCCACTCCTTTAGAAAATCGAGGTTCAGGTTGCCCTGTTCGGCAGTGATTTTTCGCATAATCGCTTGCAGACGGGGCGCTTTTTGTTCCGGCCAGGTCACGCCCGCGATTGTGGCTTCCACGTCGGCGGTCGGGGCATCGCGCACGTCCTCCCAGGTGGGGTAACGCGCTTTCAAAGCGGCATAAGCGGCGGCTGTCTGGGCGTCACGGGTCCGGTGTGAGAGGATTATGTCAACCAGCATACTCATGGGGTCTTTGCTAGACCACCGGGCCGGGCCATATTTCACCGTCAGGCGTTGATTGACCACCCCGGCTTTTTCGACCAGGACCGTTTTGTCCTCCACCGGGTAACCGTAAGCGGGCAACCCGGCCCCGGCCCGCGACCGGCTCTTTTTGACAACCTCGCCTGCACTTTCCACCGCTGTTACCTCGCTAACTTCTTCTTTTCCTTACTTACATTTTCCTGCGCAAAACAAAAATACCCCTGGCTAAAGGGCATACTTCGCGCCAGCAGCAAAAATTAAGACCGGGGAAAGGTTAATGTTAGGCGAAGAATCGGGGAATCGCCCGGCTACTATCAACGTATATAGTGAGGGGCAACGGCAGCGGACACCGGGCTGCGCGGGAAAAGAATTAGCCCGACCAGGAAGATAACGCCAAAAATTACCATGTAGACTAAATCCTGGAAGACGAAGGCGGGCGTTACCAGGGCGTGCAACACCACCCCGGTTCCGGCAAAGATACAATAAGCCCCAAGCATCACCAGGTAAAGCTGGGCCGCGCCCCGGTCGTTCCGCCAGGCCACCAGGAAAGCGGCGGCCCCCATCGTTAACAGCATCGAAGCAATCAGACGGCTGTCGAGTAATTTCCAGGCCGCCAGTTCCGCCCAGGGCCAGATAAACCCGGCTTGTCTGGGCACGATATAGACAAACAACCCGACCAGCATAGCCGCCAGACCCACCACTACCAGGTATATTCGCAAAGAAGGGTCGAGCGGGAACCGGGCTTCCCGCCGGACCCGCCTCCGGTTGAACCAGAGGTAAGGCACACTGATAGCCAGGGCCGGTGCCACCACAGCTACAAAGGCCCAGCTCATAAACTTGCTCCAATCAAGCTGGTCGGTCTGTAGCAGGATGGCTAACAAAAGAGGCCAACCATAAAAATTGACGGTCGCCAGGAGTAACTCACTTTCGACCCAGCGCGAACGCGTGAGAGTTAGCAAGCTGCCTGCCACGTAAGAAAAAGCCGCCGCTGCCAGGAACCGGTAGGCCAGGGCAGGCATGTCCCAGACCCAGAAGCCAGGCGGCACCAGCGCCAGGTTGCCGATACCACCTGCCAGCCCACCAAACAATAAAGCCAGGGTCAGCAACCTGACCGGCCAGGAAATACCTTTCGCAGCGGGTCTGGCGTTCACCGAATAAGGAGTGGACATATTATGATTATCCTCCGGCCAGTGGTGAAATAAACCTGTTTTTAATTAGCCGAGTACCGGTTATTTCCTATAATAAAGGCCAATTATAACTATCGTCAATAGTTTGTTTGAAAATCAGGAATACAAATTACAGGTAAAGAATTTATGCGGATTAGTTGAGGGGTGGGAGAGGCTTTACCGGGAAAGATTAACCGAAATTGGGCGGGCGTTTCTCGAAAAAAGCGGATAGACCTTCTTTGTATTCGGGGTGGTGAGCGGCCAGTTCTTGCTCGGTTGCCTCAAATTCAAGAGCTTCCGCCAGGTCGTGTGAGAGACCATAATTGAGGGCGCGTTTTATCCGGCCCAGGGCCTGGGGTGGCAACGCGGCCAGTTTGCGGGCCAGGGCGTATGTTTCATCCAGCACTTGAGCCGCCGGGACAACCCGGTTGACCAGGCCGTACTGCGCGGCGGTGGCGGCATCAAGGCGTTCGCCCAGCATGGCAAGCTCAAAGGCACGGGCCAACCCGACCAACCGGGGCAGGATAAAACTGCTACCGCTATCCAGGCCCAATCCCACCCGCACGAAACTTTCGATAAAAGTCGCGCTATCGGCGGCGAAGCGCAGGTCACAGGCCAGGGCAAGAGAACACCCGGCCCCGGCAGCGACGCCGTTGATGGCCCCGATGACCGGTTTGGGCAGTTCGCGGATTGCCAGGATAAGCGGGTTATAGCGCAACCTCAACGATTCACCCAGCGAGGGCGGCGCGGAAGTGCCCTCGACAAAGGCGCGGCGTTCTTCCAGGTCTTGCCCGGCGCAAAAGCCCCGCCCGGCCCCGGTCAGGACCACACAGCGCACTTCGGGCCGGGTCGCCTCCTGTTGAAATGTTTCCAGCAATTCTTCTAACATCGGCACATTCAGGGCATTAAAAACCGCCGGGCGGTTAAGCGTAAGCGTTAAAATCCCGGCGGTATCATGTTCGAACTGAATAAATTGAGGGCTCATCTTTAAGGCTGGGGCGGCAGAGCCACGGGCAGCATGTCGCAGGCCGCAATCAGGACGGAGCGGCGGTCGAGGAAATCGGTGCAGGCCCCCAGTTCGAGGCTGTGGCACTTGTCGTCCTCGTACTTAAAACTTTTCCAGCAGGTCCGGCAACTCTCGCCACGCGGGAACGGCGCAACAAGGCCGCGGCCAATCCGGTGGTCGTAAGGGCCGGTAACATCCGGGTTGGTCGGTCCAAAGATGCCGAGCCAGTGGGTGCCGACCGCCGCCGCGATATGCAGCAAACCGGTATCAACCCCAATTGCCAGGCTGGACTGTTCCAGCAGGGCCGCGACTTTATCAAGAGTGGTAGCTACCCGGCGGACCGGGCGGCGGGCCTTTTGCTCTATCGCATCAAGCTGTTCGCTTTTGGGGGGACCAAAGAAAAGCGGCTGGAACCCGCGCTCCTGCAACTTGTCATTAAGATAAGCCCAGCTTGCGGCGGGCCACTTCTTGATGAGCATGTTGCTTTCGGGGATCAGGGCCACTACCTTGCCTTCTTGCAGGTCATTTTCCAGCATGTAGGCGTCGGCCCAGGCGCGGGCGTCAGGGCGGATTTCCACGTGCGGGTAGCGTTCTTCCACGGGAATGACCAGGTCGAGTTCTTCTTCCAGGGCGTTTGCCAGGCAATCGAGGGTATGGACCGCGCCGGGCCGGGGCGGAGTCTGGGGCGTCCAGTAGCGTGGGAAATCCATGTTCTTTTCCCACAGCAATATGGTGTTGACCAGCAAATCTACATCGCCGCCCATCTCGCGCTTGAAAAGCGGTCCGGCCAGGCGGGCCAGCACCGATTGAGGGATAAAGTGGCGCAGAGTCTGGGCGACCGGGCCGGGTTCCTTGTTAAACCAGCTTGGGGTAACGATTTTAACAGGGTTGGAAGGCGAGTTCAGGTAATTGGCATAAGACGAAGCAGCCACGCTAATATCCGCGCCGGGGAAGCGACGGGCAATTGCCGCCAATAAAGGCTGCATATTCACAAAATCACCGATACCGTCGGCAAAAGGCAGTACCAGGATTTTCTCAGGTGCGGCCACAACCGCGGTTTTAAGCTGGGTCAACTGTCATTTTCCTCTCGACCGGCTTACCCAAATAGCCAGCCCTTTCTCCCTTTATCTAATAAACTTCGGACGCGAGTCAGACCTTACAGCATTGTTACAAGCCACCACAATCCAGCAACACTCTATTATAGCAAATCCACCTGTCAAACGCTTCCTGCTTTTGACCTATATTCGGGTACGGAGTTTGGGCTTATTGTACACCCGAATTTCAAAACACCCACCCTAGACCAGGGTCTTGTTTCCGCTCCGACCTGAAAACCTGGGCCTGGCCCTAGCGGCCCCAGGCAATCCCATCGGCCCCATCCAGTTTGGCATCCCCGCTGAGTTGCTGCGGACTCCCGTCAGGAGTGCCATCGGCTTTAAGTTTTTGAATAAAAATTTCGAAAGTGCCGTCTTTTAGCGATAAGAAAGCCAGGTTTTTGCCATCCGGCGACCAGGCCGGGTAACGGCTGGACTGCCCGGAAATAAGGACCGGGGCGCTGCCGTCAGCGTGCATCACCCAGAGCTCACTGACATTCCCCTTGCGAGCGATATAGGCGATAAAGTTGCCGTCGGGCGACATTATCGGGTCGTAAGCGCCATCCTGGACACTGGTTAGCGGGTTGGTGGAACCGTCATTGACGTTCAGGCTATAGACCTGGGATTTCCCGTTCTGGAAAGCCCCTACAATCATGGTAGTGCCATTCGGGCTGTAACTGGGCCGGAGCAGGCCGCCGCTCCCGACCGCGAACTTGCTGATGGCCTGGCGGCTGTACTGGCGGGAATCAGTTGACCACAATGCCAGGTCGTCCGTGCCCACATCACTTAAAAAGGCAATTTTCGTTCCATCGGGCGACCAGACCGGGTCGAAAGCCCAGAGCGACGAGCCGGTAAAATCGGGCGAACGGGGCGTCCCGGTGCCCTTGTAATTGGTCAGGTTGCGCGGGTTGGTGCCATCCGAGTTAGCCACCCACAGGTCGGAGAAAGTCTCGTCCTGGCGAATATAGGCGAGCTTCCCGCCATCCACCGAAATAGCCGGTTGGACAAGTTGGACGCTGTTGCCCGCAACCGAGGACGCGCCCGGATCGAGGGGCAGTCGGTTCGCTTTATCGCCCCGCCACGACCAGAGATAGCCCTGGCGGCTGAAAATAATCTGGCCGTCAATGCTATTGCCGTGCAGGTTTTCGTTCTTGTCAGGGGTAGGGGTAGCCGCCCCAGGAGCAGCCTTCGAGGGAATCGTCAACAGGATGATGAGAACGCCTATCAGGCCCAGCCCAAGAATAGTACCAATGATAATGTAATGATTTCGCATTCGGTTATTGAATCCTGTTTGAAACCGGCGCCACCGGTCCGCGAGTTTTCCTGGCTGACTGTTAACCGATTATAACATAAAACGCCAGCCGCGATTTTCACTCGCAACATAAGGAATATTCTTCTTAATTTTAGAGAAATCAAACGGATGAGCAGAACACACCGAGAAAATTTGGGGGGAAGAAACCGGGCTCTAAAAGGTAATCGTGAGGGTCAATTTGACCGGTTCAATTTACCCGGCACTTATTCCGGTTTATACCTATAATGAAACGAAACGTGCTTACTGATCCCGGCCTGTGATTGGTCAAATGGCCGGGATGCCTCAACTGCGGAGGAATCCGGCCAAAGGAGTAATATTTTGACTGCCGCCATTCTAGTCCAACAACGAATCTTCGAAAGCTGGCAATATTATCAAAATGAGCTAAAACGGGTAGTAGCGCCCTTAACCGAGGAACAACTGAAGTTGAGAGCCGTACCGGGCCAGCGTTCCCTGGGCGAACTTGCCAGCCATATTGTTTATGCGCGGGCCAAATGGCTGCTGTCCGCCCTGCCCGAAGGCGATACCGCCCTCGAACAATTCCTGGCCTGGCAAGACCCGGGCGAGGCGCTTCCATCAGCCGCCGAAATTGTGTGGGGCCTGGATTTAACCTGGCAGCGAATTAATACATCAATAGAGGGTTGGGCCCAATATTCGCCTGACACTCAATTAACCGAAAAAGAAGTTACCGGGTTACGGACTATCTGGGGTCTGCTGGAGCATGACCTGCACCACGGGGGAGAACTGGCTTTTTCGCTCGGAGCCCTTGGCCTACCTGCCCCGGAGATGTAACCGCCGGGCCACCACCGCACCACCTCGGCCTGGCCCCTTTAAGCTTCCCTATGGAAACGGCCCAGGTCGGTAAGATGGCTGGCAAGCCAGTGTGAGAGGTCATTTTCCCGGACTGTTTGCTTTAACGCCCGGTGGCGTTCCTCTCTTTCGGGCTGGGGCATTTCCATAGCCTGGAATAGCGCCTGGGCCGTACCTGCCTGGTCGTCCGGGGCCACCCCGATAGAATGCTCACCGAGTTCTTCCCAGGCCCCCGTGTTGGTGGAAAGGACCAGCACGCTCGGTTTTTCGCTGACAATAACACCCTCTTTCGCCACCAGGTTCATGCCGTCCGCGACCGAATTGACCAGCACCACATCGGCCATACTGAGAGCCGCCAGGGCGCGGGCGTAATCGTTGCCGTAAATGTAATGGACCGGGCGCCAGTTTTTCCGGCCAAATTCTTCGTTAATCTGGTCAATCAGTTCGAAAGTCTGGTCTTTGTACTGGGCATACTCCGGCACACTCTCGCGGGTCGGCACCAGCAGAGCCAGGAAAACCACTTTGCCGGCCAGGTCGGGCCGGTCCTGAAGCAACTGCTGGTAGGACTCGAACCCGGCCACCACGTTTTTATTGGGGTCGAGCCGGTCCACTCGCACGATAAGTTTGTCGTAATTCCCCAGGTCGGCCTGAAGTTTGGCCTTCCAGTCGGCGGCTTCCGGCGAACGGTAGACTCGCATAACTTCTTGCGGGTCAATCGAAATCGGGTAAGCCCGGACCCACGTCACTCCTGCTTCACCCTGGCCGGTAGGCCGGGACACCAGGGTATTACCCTCTTTGTCCCTGGCAACCTTTACACCCTCAACATATTCCAGGCAGGTCGCGGCAAAAGCCTCAACGGCGCTATTTGTCTGAAAGCCTACAATATCGCAAGCCAGGAGCGACTCACAAATGACACGGACCCAGGTACCCGGCAGATTGTGCCAGGTTTCGGGGCCAGGCCAGGGGATATGGGTAAAATGCATCATGGTCAGGCCGGGGTGGTCCCGGCGCAGCACACCGGGAGCAAGATAAAGCTGGTAATCGTGGAAAATAACGTAAGGGGCCGATTCCGGCAGGTCGACTTCCTCGGCTATCACGCGGGCAAACTCATGGTTGGCCCGGACATAGCCTTCCCGCCAGGCCACCCACATTTCGCTGAGCGATTCGCGTTCTTCCAGCAACAAATCGTTCATCTCGTGCTGGGTAAACCAGAGTAGCGGGTTGCTTATAACGTTGAGATATTTATCAAAACTATCCTCGTCGATATTGACAAACCGTAGCCGCAAATTCTCCCCGATGCCATCGGTGGGGAGGGGTGCGGCCTCCGGGCTGTCGCTGATTTCCCGGTCAGCCTCGCTCAAAGCCGCCGCCACCCAGGTCAGGGGGGTAATATGGGTCAGCGAACTGAGGGCTGTCACCACCCCGCCGCTGCCTCGTTCGGCCACCAGTTCGCCATTCTCGTCTTTTGCATAGGTCACCGGGCCGCGATTGCTGGCAATCACCAGGCGGCGCTCACCCAGGACCCGGTGGCAAATCTCCTGCAAAGTCGCTTCGTGAATGGAAGACGTTTCATCGTCCGTGAGAGTATCATCCGAGTTAGCCAAAATATCTGCTCCTTAAAAGGCAAAGGTTATTCCTGAAGGTGGCGGTACAACCTTTCCAGGAAAGCGGCTACTCCGCCCACACCCTCTACCAGGGTGTCGGCGGTTTCCCGCACTTTGGGATTCATTTCGGGGCTGGTCACACCTATCGCAAAACCCTGCTTGAAAGAACCACCAACCATCTCCAATTTGCGTAAAGCTAAAAAACCATCTACATCCGTCAAATCATCACCCATAAAAATTAGCGACTCCAGCCCAAATTCCAGGGCCAAATCGGTCAGGGCCGTCCCTTTGTTTATCTCGACCGGGGGGCGGATTTCCAGCACCTGCCGCCCTTCCGTGATAATCAGGCCGGTGTTGACTGTCGCGGCCCTGATTTCATCCAGGGTGGTCTGCCGGGCCAGTTCGGGAACGGGACAAAGCCGGTAGTGAATCGAGGCGGTCAGCCCTTTATCCTCGAAAAGTAGCGAGTTCACCCATTCCGGTCCCGCGTCTGCGGGGAATCCAAAATCCTGGGGCGAGTGGGTTAGTAAATTCTGGCGGACCAGGTCGAGGGCCGCCGCTACCATCGGCTGGTACTTTACCACCGCTCGGGCAGGCACCGGGTTAGCGGCGTCAGGTTCGAGCCTTTCCATGCCGTGGTTGCCCAGGTACAACATCTGGGGCATTTTGACCAGGCCGCGCCCATCCAGGGGACTCCGTCCCGAAACCAGCGCCATCAGCTTGAATTTGCCGGTCGAGTATAGCTTTTCCAGGCCCGTCCGCACTTCTTCCGGTACAAACGACTCGGAAGGGGTCGGCGCTATCGGGCTGAGGGTGCCATCGATGTCGGAAGCCAGGCCCGCGTTTCCGGCCCGGACCGCCGCCACGATGCGCTGGAAAACCTCGGTATCTTCTATACTTTCGAGCAAACCCGCACCTCCCGCTTTTATCTCGCTCAAGCCTCGTGACGAGGAATATCGTAGCTCCAAAAATCGTGCGCTATATAGGAATTGGCAAAGGTCTGGCGGGCCTCTGTTTGCAGCCGCTCCATACCCGTTCCCTCGACTCCCTGGCCCTCGTAACGCGGGCTGAAATGGGTCATAACCAGGGCCTTAACCCCGGCCTGGACCGCGACCTGGGCCGCCTGGGTCGCCGTCGAGTGACCGCCGCGCACCGCCAGTTCGAGGTCTTCCCCGGCGTAAGTGGCCTCGTGAACCAGCACATCGGCCTGCCGGGCCAGGTGAATCGAGTTCTGGCAATAGATGGTATCGCAGCAATAGACCACTTTCCGGCCCGAAATCGGCGGTCCGACCAGTTCCGACCCGTTAACCGTCCGGCCATCGGGCAGGGTAATCGTCTCGCCCCGTTTGAGACGGCCATAGAGCGGTCCTGCCGGGATTCCCAGGCTCCGGGCCGTTTCTACGTCAAAATGGCCCGGCTGGTCCTTTTCGACAACGGCAAAACCGAAAGAGGTAATCCGGTGAATCAGGGGCAGGCAGGTCACGCTATAGCGCTCGTCCTCGTAAATCAGCCCCGGCTTGACTTCGTGGATGGTCAGGGGATAGCCGGCCGTCCCGCCGCTTACCTCGAAAGTGGTCTGCATAAACCGGAGCAGACCGGGAGGCCCAAACACCGTAACGGGCGTATCGGCACCGTATTGCAACGAACGGCTCGCCAGCATACCGGGCAACCCGTAAAAATGGTCGCCGTGCAGGTGGCTTATAAAGACGAATTGTAGCTGGCTCAGCCGCAAAGGCGACCGCATAAACTGTTGCTGGGTGCCTTCGCCGCAGTCAAAAAGCCAGAAAGCGCTCTGCTGGTCGAACTGTAACGCCAGGGCCGAGACGTTGCGCAACCGCGAGGGCGTACCCGCGCTGGTGCCTAGAAAAGTCAGACGCATAAAACTGTCCAGTCCTATCTTTTACCGGATATAAACCAAAGGGTGCAAAGTTTGTGCCATTGGATAGCCTTTTACAACTATTCAAATCGAGTTATCGCCTCTGAACCAGCCCGGGGATTGCCCGGCAGTTTCCCCGATTAGCTGTGCCTGCGAGGTATGGTAGACCAACTCCGCCTATACTTCAAGTAGATTTCATTTTTTAGCCTGACTGAGCAGTTGGAGGGAATCCGCGCACCAATTATAATTTCAACTTTTTGCTAAAAAGCTGGAAAATAGCGTTCATTATGCTATAATTATTTGCAGTTACCATATCCGCAAAATAATTCAGGACAAATATTAATTCTCGCGAAACATTTTCGGCTTGTTTCGGTTATCGTCTCCTAAGAATCCCTTCGCGCAATCTCAATTGACCGCCTTCGACCTGCCCCTCATCAATTTTCGGCGGTCAATATTCGGCTCTCGCTAACTGTCCTCTCACCGTCCCTTCGCAATTGTCCCGGTTTCAGACTCCCTGAAACCAGTTAAATTCGGCACCTTTGACCTCTACACAGTCTATTTTGTGGGTTTCCTTAAAATTCGGAAGGAGTGGCGAATTGAAAGTAATTCCCCGGACTAAAGCGCTTCACCTCTTAGCAGCGCTCATGCTTTGTTGCGGTTTGCTCCAGGCCGGACCGACCCCGGCCAGGGCCGAAGGCAAAACGGTAGCCGGCGGGTTGAATTATCCCCGGTATATGGCTATGGATGACGCGGGCAACATCTATGTCACCGACCCCGGCGTGGGCGGCGACGAAAAACTCAAGGGAGCGGGTGGCGACCCCGAAGCCGAAGGCTCACGAGGCAGCACCGGGCAGGTGCTGAAAATCGCCCCCAATGGCACCAAAACGGTTATCGCCAAAGGGCTGCCGTCCTATAGCAGTTCGGAAGGCTCGACCGGGCCGGAAGGTATCGTCCTGGCCGGAAACGTCCTGTACATTACCACGGTGGCCGCTATCGGCGCGCCCGAACCGGCCCTGCCCTACGAAGGTAGCGTCCTGAAGATTGATATTGCCACCGGGGCCATTACAAAGGTGGCCGACCTGGTAGGCTTCGAAAAGGCCAACAACCCCGAAAAACACCAGGTAGACTCCGACCCCTACGGCCTGGCGATGGGACCGGACGGCATGCTCTATGCCGCCGACGCGGGCGGAAACGATTTGCTCAAAATCAACCCCGGCACCGGGGCGGTTAGCCTGGTGGCGGTCTTCGCCGGTCTGACCGTGCCCGGTTTCCCCTGGCCGCCCGAAGGCAATCCCGAACGCGGCGGAGCCAAGGAACTCGACCCGGTCCCGACCGGTGTAGCCGTTGACGCGGACGGCACCATCTATGTCGGGCTGCTCAGCGGCGGGCCTTTCCCCAAGGGCGCGGCCAAAGTTCTCAAGGTCACCCCTGACGGCAAGGTTAGCGACCTCTCGACCGGCTTCACGATGGTCACGGGCGTAGCAATCGGCCCCGATAAAAAGGTTTATGTCTCGGAACTGACCACCAGCCTCGACTTTTCCAAGACGCCACCCGACATCCAGCCGGGCCGGGTCAGCCGGGTCAACGCCGATGGCAGCAGCACCCCGGTCATAACCGGCCTGAACTTTCCGAACAGTATCGCTTTTGATAAGGCCGGGAATCTCTTTGTCACGACCGGGACGGCCTTTGGCCCGCCGAACGCCGGGACCATTGACCGCTACGACGGTATCGCCCCGGCCCCCTCGACCGGACCGTTACCCAACACCGGGCCGGTGCCGGGCCAGGTCAGCTTTATTACCGGTTACACGATGGGCGGGGCTTTCCTGAGCTTCTGGCAACTCAACGGCGGTCTATCGGTCTTTGGCTACCCGATTGACTCCGAACGCATGAGCGACGGCGTTATCGCACAGTGGTTGGAACGCAACCGTTTCGAACTCCACCCGGACCTGGCCTATCCCTACAATGTGTTGCTGGGACGGTTAGGGGTGGAAGCCCTGGCCCAGCAAGGCATTGACTGGGGCACCCTGCCAAAAGTAACCTCCGCCCCGGCGGGCTGCCGTTACTTCGCGGAAACGGGGCACTCGCTATGCGGCAATTTCCTGAATTACTGGAATAAAAACGGGCTGGAATTCGACGGCCAGACCGGTAAGAGTTTTGGCGAGTCGTTGGCGCTGTTCGGTTTCCCGATTTCCGAGCCGAAAATGGAGACTAATTCCAGCGGCGACACCGTTATGACCCAGTGGTTCGAGCGCGCCCGGTTTGAATGGCACCCTAACAACCCGGCCCAGTACCAGGTCCAACTCGGCCTGGTCGGGTCGGAAGTCAGGAGCCACAACCGGCTCAACTAAATTATCAGCCTTTGCGGGAGGTGGGTTGCAATGGGGCAATTCACCTCCTGTTTAATTCTAGTCTTTCCCTGGCAAGAGGTCCGATGACACGTCGCTTCTTTTTTCAAGGGCCAACCCTTGGGCCAGCCCTGGGTCCAATCCTGGCTTCAGCCAGTTGGCTGGCAATGACCTTAATTTTAACTGTTACCCCTTTACCGGTGCATGCCGCTACGACTGAACTCACCAACACCAGTGGCGCCCCGCTTTTCTTGAAAGAAACCGGCCACACCCTGGCCTATAATTTTCGGACCTTCTGGGAGAAAAACGGTGGGCTGGCGATTTTTGGCTTTCCCATCACCGAGGTTTTTCTCGGAAATGGCGTCCCGACCCAGTATTTCGAGCGGGCCCGGCTGGAATGGCACGCCGATAAAGCCCTGGTCGAAGGCGGCCTCCTGGGACGCTGGGCCTTACCGGACGACCCCAACCAACCGGCCCTCCAACCGGTCGGCAGCACCGACAACCCCGATTTATTATTCTTTCCCCAGACCGGCCATACTTTGGGCGGCGGTTTTAAAAATTTCTGGCTGAACCGGGGCGGGCTAACCGTCTTTGGCTATCCCCTTTCGGAAGAATTTCAGGAAAAGAGTCCCCAGGACGGCCAGTCTTATACCGTCCAGTATTTCGAGCGCGCCCGTTTCGAATATCACCCCGACTTACCCCCTGAATACCAGGTCGAACTCGGCCAGCTTGGACGCCAGTTTTTAGCCAAAAATCCCCCGCCCGAAACCGCCCTCACCCCCGTAAAGGAAGCCACAATGGCCTGGGCCGGGCTCTTGCCCACCAGGGTCCAGGTGCCGCGTATAAAAGTAGATGCTGATATTACGGAGGGTGGATTCGCGTTCAATAGCTGGGAGGTGCCGCGCTATTCGGCAGTGCATTACTGGCCGGTGTCAGGCTATCCCGGTGGCAAAGGTAATATAATCCTGGCCGCCCACGCCAGTTTCCGGGATTATCTCTTTTTCGACCTGCCAAAGATAGCCCTTGACGATGAAATTATCCTGACAGTGGCCGGGCCGAACCTGCCCCTGGAGCGGCATTACAAAGTCATTCAAATTTTGACGGTCAAGCCGCAGGATACCTGGGTCATGCTGCCGAGCGACATCGAACTGCTGACCCTGATAACCTGTGTCCCTTACGGCGTCTACTCCGACCGGCTGATTGTCCGGGCCGTTCCTCTCAAACCCGCCGGGAGTTAACCTAACCTTGCTGGCGGCGGCTGCTAAAAGCCCGGATAAAGGCGACCAGGGCATAGAGGAAAAAGGCCAGCGCCTGGGCCGAGAACGGAATCAGCACCAGGCCCAGGGCGCTCCTGACCCCGCTATCCAACCCCTTGACCCCTTCGAGCAGCAGGACCGGCACGACCGTGAAGCCCAAACTCACCGGCACTTCGAGAGCCCGTCGCAGAAATTTGGCCTTACGCGCCACCCAGAAATCGTATATCAGCGCCCGGAAGAAAAGTAAATAGCTGAGCAGCGCCCCCACCAGCACCGCCCCCAGGACCAGCCAGTAATTCCAGCCGTCAAAGATATTCCCGGCGGCCAGGCGCAACCCGGTCAATTCCACCACCCAGGTCAGGCCCCGCCAGAGACCCACCGCCAGCAGACTTATAAAAGTCAGGAGAATCAAGAGGACACTGCGGCGGGCCTGGTTGACCAGGTCGGTTACCCCCAGGGGTTGTAAAATTTGGCCCGGCAGACGCAACACTAACCCAACCGGCCCGAACAGCAAACCGCCCTGTCCGACTACCGGCGGCGGTATCAGGGCCGCCTCACTTTTCCCCAGCTCAATCGAACGGGCCCGCCTGACCTCGTCGCGCACCTCCGGCACCAGGTTTGCCAGCAGGGCTATCCGGTCAATCTCGGAAGAACCGGTCGCCACTTCGTCACCGGAAGACGTTACCGGGACGGGCGGGGCGGGCATGCCGAGCGGGTGCCCGTAGGTCTCGATGCGGGGCAAAAAGACGATATAGCTGCCGGGGTCCGGCCCAAAAAGGCGGTCCAGGGCCAACAGGCCGGTTTCCTTATCGCGAAAACTGGTAAAAAACTGGTCGGCCAGTTGCTTGCCTTCTTCGAGCAGGTCCGGGATTTTTGCCAGCTCGGTGATACTCGTTACATCATTTTTGGTCAGTTCGTCAATGGTCGTCACCCGCGTCCGCTCGACCAGCCGGTTGTCGGCGTTGCTATCCACGTTGCCGTCACCCATCGTGTAGAGGGTCTTTAGCAAAATATCCACGACATTGCGGGCGTCATAGGTATGGATGCGCGGCCCCATGCTGCCAATATTACCGCCGAGGATGCGATCGCACCGCCCGATATTGGGGTCGGCAGCCACCTGCAAGGCGTAGTTATCGGTCACGCCGCCATCAATGAAAAAATCGGTCCGCTCCACCCCAAACTCGTCTTTGTAGTGGATAGTGGAAGGGGCAAAGACCCCCGGTATCGAAAGGCTCGACCGGATACCCCAGGCCACCGGGAGGCCGTTCGCGAGGTCTTTGTAGAGGAAGTTAGGCGGGCGCAACTCCTCGGTAATCTCCTCCGGCAGCGACGATAACTGTCCCTTCGGATTAATATAGCAGTATTCAACCCCGGTCGGGTCCGGCCCCTGGTCGGCCTTGGCGTAGACCAGCTCTTTTTCGAAAAGGTGGTAGCTGCTAAAAATCGTCTTCTGCCCGGTGATAAGGTCGGTCCCGACCAGCAGCAGCATGGGTCGCACGCCATCGGGGTCTTTCGGGACGTAGCGCCCGGCGGCAGTCCGGCCCCGGTAATACTCGGCCAGGGCTACCCGGTAGGCCGAGGCGTGGCCCTGGTTGGCGCGGTAGATTGCTTCGGCTTCTTCACGGGCGTGTTGCTGCCAGTCGGGGTCACCGTAACGGCGGTAGCGTTCCAACGGTACCCGCACGCCGGGGTTGACATCCTGAAAGGTTATCGGCACCAGCGTTTTTTCCTGGTCCTTACTTTTAACGATTTCCCTGGTATTGGTCATTATTTCCGACATGCCGGGCAGCTTTTCGCGAGGCATATTCCGCAGGTCGCGTATAATTTTCGCCAGGGCGTCATCGAATTTTGGGTCGTCAATTTTGGCCTGTTTACGTTTGCCGCTATAGGACTGGTAGAGCTTGCCGAGGCGGCGCAGGAAATTATGCGAGAAGACCGCTTCGAGGGTGCGCTGCAAGGCTTCGCCCCGGTAGAGTCCTTTGACATAGCCGGGGTCGCCTTTGAGCAGGAAACTCCCCGCGCCGAGCCAGTTCGGGTCGAGAATCATATTCTGGAAATCGGGGCGGCTGAACAAAATAGAAATCCGGGCTACATCTTCGGCGCAAAAACCGCAAGCCCAGGCCGCAGCCAGTAGCGACCCGGCGCTGGTACCTACCACGCAATCGAAAGCCTCGCTGAACATGTCGAAATTGGCCGGGTCGCTACTGGTGACACTGGAAGGCAGGGCTTTTTCATTGGAGAAGAAAGGGAGTTCTTCCATCCGGCTGTACAACCCGGCGTGAACGGCAAACTTGAGGCCGCCGCCACTCAAAACCAGGCCGGTACGCTGCCGTTTGTCCCAACCTCGTGGGGCCGGTCCGACCCAACCGGGAGCCGGGTCCGGTACACTAAACTGTGTCATAGCGCCTCCTATTTACAGTTTATATCAACGAGATACCACCGAAATGTGACAATGGTATTGTCACATTTTCATACATCATTACTGGCATAATTTCTACTATTTATGAACCACCCTTTTTCCGAAACCTCTTAATAAAGATAATAACTCTTAACACGCAAATAGTCAAAGCGGAAAATATAGTTGTGATTGTGGATAACCCCCTCTACAGGTAGGGGTGGAGGCCTTTTTTTGAGGTGGGAGTAGCCAATTTGGGCTATTTGCATGGGAATTGCGTGATAAGCGTTTTAAAATCTATTGCATTTCTAGAAAAATAAACTATAATAGAACTATTACTTTATGCAGTAGTACACCTGGGATTCAACCAGGCGCAGGCAGAAACAGCGTTTTTCACTTTTCGAGCAGTAAAACCAGCTTAACGCGAAGTTCAATTTTAGTAGCAGACCGGGTCACGGGTCTGGCATAGTTACTCGAAAGCGGTTGCCTTTTCGAGTAAAGCCAAGGAGGATTAGCTAAATGTTATTTTCCGATAAATCGCTCACCTGCAAAGATTGCCAGAAATCTTTCCTATTTACCGCCGGGGAACAGGATTTCTACGCCACCAAGGGGTTGGTCCACGAACCGGGCCGCTGCCCCGAATGCCGCAACCGCCGCAAGCAGCAGGCAATCGCCCTGAACCTGCCCTCGGTTTCCGCTCCCGGCGCTATCCCGCCGAAAATGGTGGATGTGAGCGAAGTGGCCTGTGCCGAATGCGGGGTGGTAACTACGGTGCCCTTTCGTCCTCGATTGGCCCGGCCTGTCTACTGCAAAGAGTGCTACACCAAACAAAAAGCTGCCCTTCAGGCTGCCGAATCTGCGGAAGTGGCTGTAGAAGCCGCCCCGGTTGAAACGGTCGAAGCCGTTGAGGCGGTCGAAGCGGTCGTTTCCTAACTCCCAACCCACACCGGTCCAAAGCGAGGTTAAACCTCGCCTTCCCGCCCTGGTTTTCCAGGTTCGATTGAGCTTTGCTACCCAGGAACCGTTATTGGCTCCTGGGTTTTTGCTTTACCCCTTTTCCAGGTCAACTGCCTGTTTCTAAAACTAATCACTAAAAACTGATCACCAAACATTTTAATTCCCCTTGTAAAATCAAAAATGATGGTCTAAAATTTTGGCGACACCCAGGACTTTTCCTGAATTTTCGGCATATTTTTTAGCAGCAGACAATTAAAGAACCGGCTCCGGCCACAATAGAAAATTTCCAGGGTAAATCACTGAACGCCACCGATTATCAACGACCCAACCATAACCTGCCCGCCCAGGTCACCAACTTTATTGGCCGCCAGGAAGATATTGCCCGTATCCAGGGTAGATTAGCCGCGCCCGGTCAGGCTAACCGCCTCTTGACCCTGACCGGGCCGGGCGGTACCGGCAAGACCCGCCTGGCCTTGCAGGTCGCCGGAGGCTTGCTCGAAAGTTTCCCGGACGGCATCTGGTGGATAGAACTGGCCGCCCTGAACGACCCTATCCTGCTGGCCCAGACTATCGCCGGAACGCTCGACCTGCCGGAACAACCGGGCAATTCTCCCCTGGCGGTGCTGCTCGAACACCTGCGGGATAAACGGACCCTCGTAGTGCTGGATAATTGCGAACACCTGGTAGCCGAATGCGCCCGGATTTGCCACGCTCTCCTGGCCGCCAATCCGACCACCGTCATCCTTGCCACCAGCCGCGAGAGCCTCAATATCGCCGGGGAAATCACCTGGCCGGTTTCCACCCTGTCGCTACCCGCGCCAGACCAGACTGCCAAGGGCGAATTGTTGCAGTCCGAAGCAGTCCGGCTTTTTATTGAGCGGGCCAGGGCCATCCTGCCCGGTTTCGAACTGGCTGAAACCGACTGGCCGCTGGTGGGACAACTCTGCCTTCGGTTGGATGGTCTGCCGCTGGCAATCGAACTGGCCGCCGCCAGGGTCAATATGCTTTCCGTCTCGCAACTCGTTACCCGGCTTGATAACCGCTTCAAACTGCTGACCGGGGGCAGTCGCGCCACCATGCCCCGCCACCAGACTTTACAGGCCCTGGTCGATTGGAGTTACGACCTGCTCACTCCCGCCGAGCAAACCCTTTTCGGGCGGTTGGGTGTCTTTGGGGGCGGGTGGTCGCTGGAAGCAGCCGAAAAAGTGGGCGGCTGGGGCGACCTTGAACCGGAAGAAATCCTTGATTTGCAGCACCGCCTGGTCAATAAATCGCTGGTGGTAGCCCGCAGCGACCCCCGGCCCGGTGCGTCACCCCGCTATTTCCTACTGGAAACCTTGCGGCAATACGCCCTGAAAAAGCTGAAAGATAGCGGCGAACTTTTCCCAACCCGCCAGCGGCATTTTGACTATTTTCTCGACCTCGCCGAAAAATCCGGTCCTGCTCTGCGCGGACCCGCCCAGGTTGCCTGGATGGAAAGATTGGAACTGGAAACCGATAACCTGCGGGCCGGGCTGGGCTGGATCTTAAATGAACCGGGCGAGTTCCCGGCAGCAGAGACAGGCCAGGCCGGGCTAAAACTGCGCCTGCCGGTAGCCCTGTTCGATTTCTGGTCCCTTCGCGGCACCTGGGAGGAATGGCAAACCTGGCTGGGAAAGGCCCTGGTCGCGACTGCCGCCGAACCGCCCTCCCGGTTACGAGCCCTGGCCCTCTACCAGGCCGAACTTGTCATGGGGTACCGGTATGAAATCGACCAGGCCGGGGATTACGGCCGCGAGAGTTTGCGGCTGGCCCGCCAGTTCGGTGACAAATATTGCGAAGCCTGCGCCCTGCAAGCCCTGGGTCGCTTTGACTTTGGGCAGGAAGGTCTAGCCACCGACTACAACCTGGAACTGCTGCACCGGAGCCTGGCCCTGTTTCGAAGCCTGGGGGCGGACTGGGAAGCGGCCCAAACCCTCGGTATTATTGCGGGCGTCATGTGCGAAATGAAAGCGAGCGGCCTTGAAAATGTCGCCCAGGCGATTCCTTTTGTGCAGGAGGAAGTCGAAATCATGCGGCGGTTGGGTGATGGCTGGCAGCTAGCCAACAGCCTGATTAGCCTGACCATTTTGTATACCACGGTAGGCCGGTACGAGGAAGCGCAGGAACTTTTCGAGCGTAGCAAGACCCTGCTGCAACAGCCGGGAAATTCGATGGCCTCGTATATCGTCTTCCTGTTAGGGGTCGCCGCCCGTTTCCAGGGGAACTTTACCGAAGCTGCCGGTTTCATGTACCGCAGCCTGGAAATCAGCCGCACCTGGCATGACATGCCGGAAATCCAGGTGGCGAATGTGCGCGGCAACCTGGCCTTTGTCGAAATCGAGTTGGGCCACCACCAGGCGGCCTGGCAGCAATTGCAGACCGCCTTCCAGACTTTCCAGAAGATTGACATCCTGGGCGGGTTGGCCTGGTGCGTGGAAGGGTTCGCCATGCTGGCGGCCCGCACCGGACAACCGGAACTGGCCGTAAGATTCTTTGGCGCTGCCGAGACCCAGCGCGAACTGGCAAAACAACCCATGCACCATAACGACCGGCTGGCTTATACTCCTAAAATCGAAGCCCTGAAAACCCGGCTCGGCTTGCCCGCCTTTGAGATACTATGGGCCGAGGGCCGGGCGCTCACCCTCACCGAAATATTCGCCCTGGCTGATACCGCTTTTGCCAATCTCACGCAGGACCAACCGGCTAAAGCCTCACTATCGCCGGAAATAGAAAAGACCGGCCTGGCAGCATCCCAGGGCCGGGGCGCGCTGGCCGGACTCACCGCCCGCGAGATAGAAGTATTACGGCTGGTTGCCAGGGGCCTGACCAATTCCCAGGTCGCCCAGGAACTGGTTTTAAGCACCCTGACCGTAAACGCCTACCTGCGGACCATCTACAGCAAGTTAAATGTGGCCTCGCGGGCCGCCGCCACCCGGTTGGCCCTGGAAAATCACCTGATTTAACTACCTGCCAGGGTTAGGCTACCGGGATAGCCGCCAGGACCGGGTCCACAGGGCCCGGCTTGACACCCGTATATTTCTCGACAACGTCGCTAACCTGGCTAAAATCACCCCTCGCGAACCATTTCAAAATACCCAGGAAACCCCCGGCGGCCTCTGGCGTAAAACCTTTGGTCCCCAGGTGGGCAATCATTTCCTCGTCAGTCAAGACCTGGACGGGTATTTCCTTGCCCTGAATCTGGGACAACCGGGCTGCCAGTTCGGGGATACCGAGCGGTTCCGGCCCGGTAACATCAACTATACCGGTCACGATGTTTTCGTCGAGCAGGGCGGCAGTGGCAATCCGGGCGCAATCTTCCCGGCTAAGCCAGATCGGTTTGCCGTCGCCTTCCAGGGTATAGATTTTCCCCTCCCCGGACAACAGACCGAGCGTTCCGGCCAGTTCATTATTGTAAATGTTATTTCGTAACGCGGTAAAGGGTATACCGGACGCCTTCAAAGCTTCCTCGGTCTCGCCGTGGGTCCGCAGAAGAATATTAAAAGAGTTCGCGTCGGCTGCCGGGGCCGAGGTATAAACCAGGTGCTTTACCCCGGCCTGGACCGCTCCCGCGACCGCAGCCCGGTGCTGGTCGGCGCGGTTATCAAAAGAATCGGTGCTGATAATCAGGAGGCGGGTAGCCCCTTCAAAGGCGGCGGGCAGGCTGGCCGGGTCGTTGAGGTCGGCGTGGCGCACCACTACCCCTTTTTCGGCCAGGTCGGCCAGTTTCTCAGGGCTGCGGGTGGTCGCAAGAATGGTATTGGCGGGTACTTTTTCGAGCAGATTTTGGATTACCAGGCGGCCAAGGTGACCGCTCGCTCCGGTTAGCGCGTACATTAAGAGTTCTCCTTATTATCCCGAATCGGATAAATTTCTGTTTGGGTAAAATATTTGGGCTGTTATTTAGCCTTGCAATGCCGTGGTTGACAATTTCTTACCACACAGTTACTATAAGAGAGTAAGCATCAAAAAGCAAGAAGGCACCTAAAAGTGGTGTAGTTACCTGGAAGTTGGTAAGTTACTAATGGATACTATTGAAAAATTCCCTGATGTATATGCCTCCGATTGTCCGACCCGGCAAGTCCTCGACCTGATTGCCGATAAGTGGTCCACCCTGATCATAAACCTGCTCAAGCCGGGGCCGCTCCGGTTCGCCAACATGCAGCGCCAGATTCGCGGGATTTCCCAGAAAATGCTGACCCAGACCCTGCGCGAACTGGAGCGAGACGGTCTGGTCAAGCGAACCGTCTATGCCCAGGTGCCGCCGAGGGTCGAGTACGAACTGACCGCCCTGGGCCAAACCCTGGTAGAACTCATAACCCCGATTATCCAGTGGTCCGAGAATAATATCACGGCCATCCAGGCCGCCCAGGAAACCTACGACCGTCAAAATGCTTCCCTGGCCTCTTAATACCAGTGCAGTGTTTAGTTAGTCGTGCCTGGGGTGTGGGGTCCTGCGACTTTCACGTGGTGTAAAAACCGTAAAACCACAATTACCCACATTTCACTCTAAACCAGGGTGTTAACCTTAACTAGTTAACCTTTCCGCCTGCCCAAATTTTCCTTTCCCGAAATACCCTAATCCTGTCCTACCCCGGTTTTTAAGACCGGGGTACACTTGGGTTGTCCGCGTCAAAGAAGCGCCGGACATATAAAAAATAATAAAAAGAAAGACCCAGGAAAGGAAAAAACGATGTTCAATAATCTAGATATTTACCTGTTAAAAGATAGGATGATGCAAAACCTGAAAGCCCAGTTCGAGACGGCCTCGCAGGAGAGCCTTACCCCGGTCAACCGGAAACTTCCCAATACACCGGAAACTGGCCGGGAAAATAGACCGGGCCATAAACACGGGGCCTGGACCTTCAAATCCAACCGGCCCGAACCGGAACAAAACTAGACCAGCCCAGGAAGACTTTCAAGCATTGCTAACAAACAAAAGGACGAGTGCCGAAACACCCGTCCTTTTGTATTTTCTCAGCCTTGCTAAACCAAACTACTTATCGCGAGTAGTTTCGCCGAGGGCAGCCTGCGCGGCGGCCAGGCGAGCAATCGGCACCCGGAAGGGGCTGCACGATACGTAGTTAAGACCGACTTCGTGGCAGAACATAACCGAGGAAGGCTCCCCACCGTGCTCACCACAGATACCGACCTTCAAGGTATTGCGGGTCGAGCGGCCCCGGTCGGTGCCAATCTTGACCAGTTGGCCGACGCCGTCGCGGTCGAGGACCTGGAAGGGGTCGTCCTTGTAAATCTTCTTCTCGACATACATCGGCAGGAACTTGCCGCTGTCGTCCCGGCTCAGGCCGAAGGTGGTCTGGGTCAGGTCATTGGTGCCGAAGCTGAAGAACTCGGCCTGCTCGGCGATTTTGTCGGCCAGCAGGGCGGCGCGCGGCAACTCAATCATGGTGCCGACCAGGTATTTAATACCGGCCTCGGTCACGCCTTCTTCTTTCGCGACCCGGTCCACGATTTCGCGCTGGATGCGCAGTTCGTTGATGTCGGAGACCAGCGGAATCATCACTTCCGGCTCGACATGGACGCCCGCTTTCTTAACCTCGATAGCAGCCTGGAAAATCGCCCGCGCCTGCATCTCTGTGATTTCAGGGTACTGGATACCGAGGCGGCAGCCCCGGAAGCCCAGCATCGGGTTGGCTTCGCGCAAACTTTCGATGCGGCCTTTCAGTTTGTCGTAGGAGACACCCATTTTCTCGGCCAGTTCGCGCACTTCGTCGTCTTCGTGAGGCAAGAACTCGTGAAGCGGCGGGTCGAGAGTACGGATGGTCACCGGGTAACCGTCCATCGCCTTGAAGATACCGACAAAGTCTTCCTTCTGGTAGGGCAGTAACAGCGCCAGGGCTTTCTTGCGGTCTTCCAGGTTGTCGGCCACAATCATCTCGCGGACAGCGTCAATCCGGTTGCCTTCAAAGAACATGTGCTCGGTACGGCACAGACCGATACCGGTCGCACCGAACTCGCGGGCTTTCTGAGCATCGTGCGGGGTATCGGCGTTGGTGCGCACACCCAGTTTGCGATACTTGTCGGCCCATTCCATGAGGATAGCGAAGTCGCCGCTCAGTTCGGGGGCAATCGTTTCAACCTGGCCTTCCAACACGCGGCCTTCGTTCGAGTCCACGTCGAGGGTAATCCAGTCACCCTTGTTGACGACAATATCGGTGCCGTCAATCCTGAAGCTGCTTTCGTCCTTGGCGATGCGAATCGCGCCCGCGCCGACTATACAGCACTTGCCCATACCACGGGCCACAACGGCGGCGTGGCTGGTCTTACCACCGAAAGCGGTCAATATACCCTGGGCGGCTACCATACCGCGCAAGTCTTCGGGGGAAGTCTCGCGGCGGACCAGGATAACCTTTTCGCCCATGTTGCCTTTTTCTTCGGCTTCCTCGGCGGTGAAGACCACCTGGCCGACGGCGGCGCCGGGGCTACCGGCCAGACCTTTCGCCAGGATGGTTTTCTTGGCGTTGGGGCTGACACGCGGCAGCAGCAACTGGTTCAGGTCGTCGGCGGGAATCCGCTGAAGGGCGGTCTTCTCGTCAATCAAACCTTCATTGACCAGGTCCACGGCGATTTTAACCGCCGCCGGGCCGGTGCGTTTGCCGGTACGGGTCTGGAGCATAAACAGGCGGCCTTTTTCAATGGTAAATTCCATGTCCTGGACATCCTGGTAGTGCTGCTCAAGCCGGTGGGCAATTTCGGAGAACTGTTTGTAGACGCCGGGGAAGGCCGGGTCGTGTTCCATCTCGTGAATAGGGTGCGGGGTGCGGATACCGGCCACCACGTCTTCACCCTGGGCGTTCGGCAGGTATTCACCGTAGAGGGTGTTCTCACCGTTCGAGGGGTCACGGGTAAAGGCCACACCGGTACCGGAGTCGTCGCCCATGTTACCAAAGACCATCGACTGGACGTTGACGGCGGTGCCGAGGGCGTCGCTGATTTTGTTCATGCGGCGATAGACAATGGCGCGGTCGTTGTTCCAGGAAGCGAAAACGGCTTCGATAGCGCCCCGTAACTGGTCGATGGGTTCCTCAGGGAAGGGCGTGCCGGTCTTCTCCTGGACGATCTTCTTGTAGGTGCCGACCAGATTTTTGAGCTGTTCCGCCGAGAGGTCAGTATCTTTGGCGTTCGGGCCGATAGCGTGCTTGAGAGTGTCGAGTTCGTGTTCGAACGCGTCTTTATTGATGTTCAAGACGACGTTGCCGTACATCTGGATAAAGCGGCGGTAGGCGTCATAGGCGAAACGTTCGTTATTGGTCAGGGCAATAACGCCTTTGACTGTTTCGTTGTTGAGGCCGAGGTTGAGAATGGTGTCCATCATACCGGGCATCGAGAATTTCGCGCCGCTACGGACCGACACAAGCAACGGATTCTGAGGGTCGCCAAACTTCTTGTCCATGGCCTGCTCAACGTCTTTGAGAGCTTCCAGGGCCTGGTCCCACATGCCTTCGGGAAATTGTTTACCGTTATCGTAGTAGGAATTACAGGTTTCGGTGGTGATGGTAAAGCCAGGCGGCACCGGCATACCCGCCCGTGTCATCTCGGCCAACCCGGCTCCCTTTCCGCCCAGCAGATCTTTCTGATTGCCGTTACCTTCGCGGAATAGGTAAACCCATTTGTGTGCCATTAAAATCCTCCATAAAAAGTGAGTTTTCTTTTGAAAGGCCGGAAATAAGCCTTTTCTTTCAAAACCTTCTTGTGATTGTTCAATTTTGAGAGAATTGTCGCTCTTGGACAGATAATTTCCTTTTTATCAGCCCTGATTTTACTATTTTGAGCTGCCACTTGCAAGATAGCCCCAACTTCTATTTGGTTTTTGGATTATTTTGGGACTCAACTATCATAAAGTAATATACTGTTATTTAATAAGCCACTGAACCACCCTATAAAAAAATTTTAAAGGTAACCTGAAATGCAGCCAGAAATCTATTCTGTACCAAACTTACCATCCGGTGGATTAAGCATAATGGCCCATCCCAGGGGGTGGGACTGGTTGGAAGACGAAATCCTTTCGCTCAAAACCGTCCCGGTTGATATAGTAGTTTCCCTATTGACCAACCTTGAAGTCAGCGAACTGGGTCTTCTGAATGAAAAAAAGCTGTGCCAACTAAACCGACTTGACTACCGGAATTTACCCATACCCGATAGAGACACACCATCCCTCACCCCGGCCACACTAAACTTTATCGAACAGCTTTATCTTGCCCTTTGTCAGGGTAAACATGTTGTGATACATTGTCGGGCCGGGATAGGCCGCTCGGCTCTCATTGCGGCCAGTGTGCTGGTGCGGGCAGGGTTTTCGGTTGAAGATGCTTTTGATATATTGGCATCAGCGCGAGGTCGCTCTGTCCCCGATACCGTAGAACAACGCGAATGGGTAATAAAATTTGGGGGAATTATTCGCCCTGGCTCGCCTGGGTAATCCCCGAATATTCCGTCCCCAATAGACCCAACAACACCTCGTAGGGAGTGCCTTTGTTTTCGGGGTGCCACTCGAACCGGGCCCGCTCGAACCACTGCACGATATATTGCTGTCCGGTGGCCGGGTTAAGCTCGAAATGCTCCTCGCTTATGGGCAGACCGTAGCGGGCCAGGCCGCCGTTTTGCTGCCAGTAACCCAGGAAACCGTTGCCCAGGTTGTGGCCTGTTTCGGGGAAATAAGTGAAATGGCCGGGATCGTTGATAGGGACGGCCGGGAGAAACCGCGTATCCGTTTGCAAAGCCTTCTGGCAAAGCTCGCTGCCGAGCAGACCCAGTAACACCTCGTAGGGCGTTCCCCTGTTTTCGGGATGATACTCGAAACGGGCCCGCTCGAACCACTGGGTCAAAAAATACCCGTTGGCGGCGTTGTTATATTCCATCCGGGCTTCATCGAGCGGCAGACCAAAAGTTGCCAACCCCCCGTTTTGCTGCCAGTAGGCCAGGAAATGGCCGCTAACCGTCTTCTGGGTTTCCGGGAAATAGAGCGGCAACGGCTTCGGGCCCAAATTTGTCCAGGCGAAAGCCGCCGCCCGCTGCATCAGGTCGAGACTGGCATTGTAATAGCCCTGCGTCATTACCGTGATAAAGATAGCCCGCCCGTCTGGTGTATAGATAAGGCCGGCATCGTGGTTGAAATCGTCCAGGTCGCCAGTCTTGTGGGCAATAGTCACGCCGTCCGGCAGGCCCGTGGGCAACTTGTCGTTAATCCCCTGGGCCTTGAACAAATCAAGCATCAAAGCGTAATCGCTATCGGTCAGGGCGTTATCCAGGGTGTGACTATAGAGTTCTGCAAAAAAGCGGGTCACTTCGGCGGCGGTAGTGACCGGCGTATCAATATCAACCGTTGTATCGTTATAGCCGTGGGCCCGGAGCATCGCGTCGATGTTGTACCAGCCCAGGTAAAAACCGAGTGACCAGGCCGAGGCATTATCGCTCAACGTAATCATCAGGCGGCGGGCGTCCGCAACCGAAATGGAGCCGACCTGCTGGGGCGCGGCAGGTTCCGGCGAATCGGTCGCGGTTTCGTCATAACCCAGGAGTGGAATAACACTATCATCGCTGAGCCGCCCGGCCTCAATTTCCTCCTGGACCTTCCACAGCACAAAGATTTTATAGAGGCTCGCGCTGGAAAAGACCTGGCCGGAGTTAAACTGGAGGGTCTGGCCGCTCCCACTGTCCTTGATGACAACCGATGCCCCGCTAAGACCGTTATCCAGGTCGGACTGCACCAGGTCATTGAGTTGAGTCTGCAAAGCCGTGGCCCAATCGCCCGGTTCGGAAGCAGTCTGGTCGGGGTTGTCGGCGGGCGCAACCTCTTTGGCGGCGGGACGATTGGCTGGGACAGTCGAAGTGCAGGGCGCAAGAATAGAAAGTTGCACCGCCAGGCTGGCCTGGTTGGCTCCGGTATTGGAGTTATAGGAGAGGACCGGGGAGGCTGCCTGGGCCACATTTAACAGGGGACCGACCACATTCAGACCGAAGAAACAGACCAGGGCCAGGCTAACACGAAAGAACCGGGTAGATAGTGCCATAACTGTTTCTCAACCGAGAACTCAACTCTTACGAGCACGAAATCAGGTGGCGATATTCGGCTCTCTCTAAGAGAGTAATTTTGTTTCCTACGCTAAAACGCATATTTGTACCATTATACAGGCGGACCCTTTGCCCTACATTAAATATTAGTTAACTTTGTAAAGTTTTTGTAAACTTCAAATCCACATTTTCCCTTTCAAACCTGTTCCCCACCTCTATTGAGCTTAGTTAAGCCCATCACACCAGGTCTGTGAAATGGTTAACCCGCATCTATGTAGCTTGTGACCGGCCTCACAAGATATGCCTCAGGGTACTAAATACACTGTGAAAAGGCTCACAACGCCATAAGTTTTTCTAACGATGTTGCAAACCGCTTGCTCCGGTAAAGTTAAAGCATCAATCACACGGGGCTAACCCCGGATTGATACAAAAATAAAACACCGCCGGGACCATATTACCCGGCAAACATAATAAAAACGGTTAACAAATTTAATAAAACCTAAATAAAAAAAGCAATTATTCAAAACGACTTATTTATAGGAGCTAAAGCAATGTTCGGTCTCAAACTCAATCTCTTGTCCGCTACCCTGGCCCTCCCTTTACTGGTCGCCCCCAGCCAGAGTCGCCGTCACACCCCCAAACTGACCGTTGTGAAGACCCCGGTCCACAAAAACAGGTGGACTGCCCAGGCTCAGGCCAATCTCGCCGAGGTAGAAGCTACCAGCCAACCCGGCGCGCTGGCCCTGAATCGCAACAAAGTCATCAACAGAGCCTACGCCGAACTGTATTTAGCAAATCCCGAAATCTTCAAATGGGCGGGCCTGGCCGCTTTCGCCTCGGCCTCGATCGGTGAAAAAATGGAACTGCTGGCCGCCGGGAACCTCTTGCGCGTCCCGGCCCTGCTGGTGAGCGAGAAAGCCGCCGCCAGCCTGAATTTCCTGTCGTCAGGGCTGGACCTGGCCTACAACATGATTGGCCGGGGCAACAAAGCCATCTACGACGACATCTACTGGCAGCACCTGGCCTACCGCGACGGTGGCCTCGCCGAAATGACCGCCCTTTTTGAAGAAGGCAGCCTCGAGCCCCAGCTTTACCTGGCCTGGCGCATGATTGACCAGGGCTACCAGACCAGCGACGAAGACCTCATCTGGAGCGGTAACACCCTGCTTCTCAAGTACGAGCAGAAGGAAATCATCCAGCCGGTCCTCTACGATGGGATGCTAAACCAGCAGGCCTGGAAGCTGGTCAGCAAGCTCCACGAATTGCTGGGGGTGCTGATAGCCTCGCCGGTACCGGAAGAACAGAAGTCCTTCCGCGACTGCGTGCCGGGCGGCAACCTGGGCAACTACGAAGACCGCTGGAAATGGTGTGTCGAAAAAATTATGCCCGCCTGGCAGTCCTACGAAAGCAAACAGCCCTTCAAAGTCCGCGAACTGCTGCGGGAATTCTAGGTCTAACGTCCTACGTAGCCCTACATAGGGTAACGTGACCCATTTCACAACCACAAGCTCCAAAGGCCCTGAAAAGTGAAATGGGTCACGCGAAAGACTGCCGGGGGCGTGATTGAGTTCACACTCTGCCCGGATATGTACCACTAACGATGTTAGAGAGCTTTTAACCCGCTAAACTATCCTCAGTAAAGCAAAGTCGCAGGGCTACAAAAAATAAAACATATAAAAAGTTACGGAATTTAAAGTACAAAAGTATTAACGAAAGTAGTAAAGGTAAAGAGGCAAACAATGGACACAGTAATGCTGGCACGAATGCAGTTTGGACTTACCACAATCTATCACTTTTTCTTTGTGCCACTGAGCATCGGTCTTTCCTTCCTGGTCGCCGTTATGGAAACTCGCTACGTCAAGACCGGAAACGAAGTTTACAAGAAAATGGCGCAGTTCTGGGGCCGCCTCTTTCTGATTAACGCTGGCGTTGGTATCGTCACCGGCATCGTGCAGGAGTTCCAGTTCGGTATGAGCTGGTCCGAATACTCCCGCTTCGTCGGAGACATTTTTGGAACTCCCCTCGCTATCGAGACCCTGTTGGCCTTCTTCCTGGAAAGCACCTTCCTGGGCATCTGGATTTTCGGCTGGGACAGGCTGAACAAATACGTTCACCTGGCCTGTATGTGGCTGGTGGTCTTCGGTTCCTTGATGTCGGCCTTCTGGATTATCGTCGCCAACTCGTTTATGCAGCACCCCGAAGGCTACACCATCAACAATGGCCGGGCCGAACTCTCCGACTTCAGCGCGGTGCTGGGCAACTCGAACGTCTGGGTGCAGTTCCCGCACGTCCTGATGGGCGCGCTGGTGATGGGTTCCTTCTTTGTCCTGGGTGTGAGCGCCTTCAACCTTTTCCGCAAACGGGGCGACTTCGAATTCTTTCGCCGCTCGATTAACCTGGCCGTCCTGGTCGCCGTTATCGCTACCCTGGGCGCGGCGGCTGCCGGTGACCGGCAGGGCGAGTTCGACGCCAAGGAAAACCCGATGAAACTGGCCGCGATGGAAGGGCTGTGGCACACCGAAAGCGGCGCGGGCTGGTCCTTAATCAGCATCATCGACGAACAGAACCATAAAAATTTGTTCGAACTGAAAATTCCTTTCGTGCTGAGCATCCTGGCCTTCAAAGACCCCTTCCACGAAGTTAAAGGTATTGATGAACTCCAGGCCGAAGCCGAGGCCAAGTACGGTCCCGGCAACTACACTCCCCCGGTCAACGTCCTGTTCTTCGCCTTCCGGGGAATGACCGGCGCGGCGGGCGCGATGATGCTGCTGGCCTTCCTGGGTCTGTTCCTGGCCTGGAAACGCCGCCTGGCTACCACCCGCTGGTATCTCTTTATCGCTTCGTTCGGGGTCTTCCTGCCGTACATCTCGAACACCTGCGGCTGGATTATCGCGGAAATGGGCCGCCAGCCCTGGGTCGTGAACGGGGTCCTCAAAACCGAGCAGGCTGTTTCACCCAATCTCACGGCGACCGACCTGTTAATCTCGCTGAGCATCTTCGCCGTTCTCTACATCGGGCTGGCTGTCGCCGACATCTTCCTGATGACCAGGTTCGCTAACGGCAACCGGGTGGCCGATTTCGACGCTCACACCGAGGCCGCCGAGGAAAGCGACGAGAAATTGCTGGTCGGGGCTTACTAAGAAAGTAGGCAGTAGCCAGTGGTCAGAAGTCAGTGGGGTTTTAATAAATACTTGCTTAAAACCTCACTGACCTGCAAAACAAAAACATTACATTAAAACAAATTATAAAAAAACTGGTTACTAAACCACCCTGATTAAAAAAACTGACTACTGGCTACCGGCTACTGACTACTAAATTAAAAGGAATTATTAAAGAAATGGACTTAAATACGCTCTGGTTTGGGATTATCGCCTTCTTGTTCACCGGGTTCCTCTTTCTGGAAGGTTTCGACTTCGGGGTCGGAATGCTGATGCCCCTGGTGGGTCGCAACGCCGAGGAACGCCGGACCGCTACCAGCGCCATCGGGCCATTCTGGGACGGCAACGAGGTCTGGTTGCTGGTCTCCGGGGCGGCAATGTTCGCCGCCTTCCCCGGTTGGTACGCCACGATGTTCAGCAGTTTTTACCTCGTAATGGTCGCCTTGCTGGTTGCCCTGATTTTGCGAGGGGTCGGGTTCGAGTTCCGCAACCGCCACGCCGCCCCGGCCTGGACGAAGTTCTGGGACGCGATGATTGCCGGGGGCAGCCTGGCCGCCGCTTTTATCTGGGGTGTGGCTCTGACCGACCTGGTCAAAGGTTTGCCGATTGACGCCAACCAGCACTACATTGGCGGGTTCGCCGACCTGTTCAGCCCCTTCTCGCTCCTGGGCGGGGTCGCCCTGGTGAGCATCTGCCTCCTGCACGGCGCGAACTTCCTCAGCCTCAAGACCGAGGGTGCTATCCGGGCGCGGTCCGAGCGGGCCGCTAAAATCCTCTGGCTGCCTGTCGCCCTGTTGGCCGGTGGGTTGGGCGTGTATGCCGCTCTGGCGACCGACATCTTTAGCCGCTCGACCCTGGCGCTGGGCGCGGGTATCGGCGCAGTGGTGGCCCTGGTACTGAGCGGAGCGAGCTTACTGGCCGGGCGGACCGGTTGGGCCTTCCTTCTGAACGGGCTGGTTATCATCGGTCTGGCCCTGGCTATCTTTGGTGGTCTGTTCCCTCGCGTGATGGTCTCGAGCCTGAACCCGGACTACAGCCTGACCATCACGAACGCCGCCGCGACGGCCAAGAGCCTGGAAATCTCGACCTGGTTCTCGTTGACCCTTATCCCGGTGGTAGTCGGCTACCAGGCCTGGAACTACTGGGTCTTCCGCAAACGGGTCAGCCTGAAAAGCGCCGCGCATATCTAAAAACAACGTTGAACGTTAAGAATGGGGTGGTCAGGGGTGAAAGCCGCTGACCACCCGGCAAAATTTACAAAACCGCCATTTTAAGAACTGAATATCTAAAAAATAAGTTTATTAAAAGCTGAAGAATTAATTAAAACCCAATATATAAATTTTGTGAGGTATAATAAAATGTCCAAAAGAGCTTCTTATGAAGTATCAAATGAAGAAGCCAGAATCCTGGCCTGGATGTACATGGTCGAGGTGAGCGGGGACAACCAGGCGGCGGAAAGTCTCAAACAGGATTTGCCGCGCTCCCTGCAAGAATGGTCCCACCGCAACAACCTGGAAAACCTGACCCGCACCTACGAAACCGTCCGCCAGCACAACCATTTGCCACCGGTTGAATGGGAATAATCTCCAGAAGACCCTGATGTCATTCCTTTTGTACAAAGTTAAGGAATGACATTACTGTATATGAGCTATTTTTACCAGAATTTTACCTGTATACGCTCTTTTTTTACCGGAAGAAGTTAAATTGGGTTCCTGAACAACTAAAAACGAAATAATTGCAGGTGTCATTATTTCGAATAGCCATAAGAAACACTTAGCGCATGAAGAAGCAAAAAACTGCCGCCCGTCAAAGTAAATCCGCCGTCACCCGCCGTTTGTTTATGCAGGGCGGAAAAGTCCGGCTTTTCCTAGGTATCACCGTCGCCGCCGGGGGCCTGCTGAGCATCCTGATTGTGGTCCAGGCCCACTACCTGAGCCTGTTAATTGACGATATTTTCCTGAAAAACGGGAGCGGTGGCTGGGGCTGGTTGTTGGCCCTGCTGGCGGTTATCGTCGGGCGGGCCGTCCTGAACTGGGTTGGGGACGCCTCGGCCAGCAAAGCCGCCGGGCTGGTCAAAAAGACCCTGCGCGAGGCCCTTCTCAAACACATCCTCAAACTCGGTCCCGCCTACACGCGCGGTGAGCGGAGCGGCGAACTGACCAATACCGCCATGGAAGGGGTCGAAGCCCTCGACGCTTACTACAGCCAGTACCTGCCCCAGTTCTTTCTGACTATGCTGGTGCCACTGGTCGTGGTCGTGGCAGTCTTCTCGGCGGACGTGCTTTCGGGCGTTGTCCTGCTGGTCACGATGCCGATTTTGCCGGTCTTTATGATTTTAATCGGGTTGCAGGCCCAGGCCAAGAGCCAGAAGCAATTTAACATTCTAAGCCAGATGAGCGCCCACTTCCTCGACGTTCTTCAGGGTTTAACCACCCTCAAACTTTTTGGCCGGAGCCATCACCAGGAAGAAACGATTGCCCGCGTCAGCGAACGCTATCGCCAGCGGACTATGGGCGTGCTGCGGATTGCCTTTCTCTCGGCCCTGGTGATGGAAGTCGGGGCCACCATCAGCACCGCGATTGTGGCGGTCGAAATCGGCCTGCGCCTTCTTTACGGCCAGATTGAATTCCAGTCGGCCTTTTTCGTCCTGCTGCTGGCTCCCGAATTTTACCAGCCCTTGCGGACGGTCGGGCAGCGTTTCCACGCCAGCACCTCCGGTATCGCCGCCGCCAGCCGCATCTTCGAAATTTTGGATACTCCCACGCCGGATGGTTCTGAAACGGATAAACCGGCTGAACCAAAGACTGTTCCGCCGACCCGGCCCGCCGCGCTCGGCTTGCGTTTCGAAGGGGTGTCCTTCGCCTACCCGACCGCCGACGGCCCGCGTCCGGCCCTGGAAAACGTCGATTTCACCATAGAACGAGGTGTCAAAATTGCCCTGGCCGGGCCGAGTGGTGCGGGCAAAAGCACCGTCGCCCAGCTTATTTTGCGGTTTATCCGGCCTACCGCCGGGCGAATCGTGGTGGAAACGGAGGGAGGAAACTTTCCCCTGGAAGAAATGGACGCTAAAGCGTGGCGCGAACTGGTGGCCTGGGTGCCCCAGAACCCCTATCTTTTTAACGATAGCGTGCTGGAAAATATCCGGCTCGGCAAACCTGACGCCACCGAGGCCGAGGTTATCGCCGCCGCCCGACAGGCCCACGCCCACGACTTTATCGCCGGGTTGCCCCAGGGTTACGCCACGATTTTGGGAGAACGCGGCGCACGTCTGAGCGGTGGGCAGATTCAACGGCTCAGCCTGGCCCGCGCCTTCATGCGCAACGCGCCCCTGCTGGTGCTGGACGAGGCCACTTCAAACCTCGACCTCGAAAATGAAGCCCTCATCCTCGACGCCCTGGACAAACTGATGGCGGGCCGGACGGTCCTGATGATAGCCCACCGGGCCGCATTGCTGGAACGGGCCGACCGGGTAATCCGGCTGGAAGCAGGCCGCGTGGCCGGTGATAGCGCGGTCAAGGAGCAGACCCTGGCATGAAAACTTTCTTCAGACTGGTAAAACTGGCTTGGCCGCTCAAATGGGGTATGGTCCTGGCGACCCTGGTCGGCTTCCTGACTATCGGCAGCGCCATCGGCCTGATGGCGACCTCGGCCTGGTTGATTTCGATGGCGGCCTTGCACCCTTCGGTGGCGGCCCTGGGCGTGGCAATCGTGGGGGTACGCTTTTTCGGGATTGCGCGCGGGGTCTTTCGCTACCTGGAACGACTCGTCTCGCACGAAGTGACCTTCCGGCTACTTTCGAGACTGCGGGTCTGGTTCTACCGAGGCGTCGAACCGCTGGCCCCGGCCATCCTGGAACGCTACCGGAGTGGTGACCTCTTAAGCCGGGTCGTTTCCGACATCGACACCCTGCAAAATTTCTACCTGCGGGTGCTGGCCCCGCCCCTGGTCGCGGTCGTCACCGGACTGGGCATGTGGCTGCTACTCGGCGCGTATAACCCGGTCTTCGCCTTCGCTTTCCTGGGATTCTATATTCTGGCCGGGGTCGGCGTGCCCTGGCTGACCCATCTTTTGAGCAAACGGCTGGCCGCTCGCTCGGTCGTGCTACGGTCCGACCTGAACGCCAGCCTGGTTGACGGCATCCAGGGTATGGCCGAACTGGTCGCTTTCGGCCAGGAAGACCGCCAGAACGCCCGTATTGAAAAACTCAACCGGGAACTGGTCAGGGTGCAAGTCCGCCTTGGCGCTATCAACGCCCTGCAAGGTTCGCTCGGCAGCCTGCTGACCAACGTGGCGGCCTGGACTATCCTGGTGCTGGCGATTCCTATCGTCCGCAACGGCCAGATGGACCCGGTCTATCTCGCCCTCGTCGTCCTGGCGACCCTGGCAAGTTTCGAGGCGGTCTTGCCGCTCGGCCAGGCCTTCCAGTATCTTGCCATCAGCCTCGTTGCCGCCGACCGCCTCTTTGAAATCGTGGACAAGGCCCCACCGGTCAGGACTTTACCCGCGACCGGGCCAACCCAGGCCGCAACCGAAACCGGCGACTACAGTCTCGAAGTCAAAGACATATCGTTCAGCTACGAACCGGGCCAGCCCGACGCCCTGCAAAACCTGACTTTTAGCCTGCGGCCCGGCCAATCTATCGCCCTGGTCGGGGAAAGCGGGGCCGGGAAATCGACCCTGGCAAACCTGTTATTGCGTTTCTGGGATTACGAACGGGGCGAAATCCGGCTCGGTGGGCGCGACCTCAAAACCATCCCACCGGAGGAAGTGCGTAATATTATCGGGCTGGTCAGCCAGCGTACCCATCTTTTCAACGCGACCATCCGGGAGAACCTGGCGATTGCCAACCCCAAAGCCGACCAGGCCGCTATCGAAGCCGCCTGTCAGCAGGCCCAGATTCACGACTTTATCACCGGGCTGCCCCAGGGTTACGCGACCCCGGTCGGGGAGTTCGGCATGGCCCTGAGCGGCGGCGAGAGGCAGCGTCTTTCGATTGCCCGCGCCATTCTCAAAAACGCGCCTATCCTGGTGCTGGATGAGCCGACCGCCAACCTGGACCGGCAAAATGAACAACTGGTTATGCAAGCCCTACACAGCCTGATGAAAGACCGCTCGACCATCCTGATTACCCACCGGTTGGTAGACCTGGCCGGGTTCGAGGAAATCCTGGTGCTTCGGTCAGGCCAGGTCATCGAACGGGGCGACCAGTCCCACCTTTTGCAGGAGAAAGGGCTTTTCAACCGGCTCTGGCAGTTACAGACAGCGCCTGTGTAGCCACGACCGTTTAACCAACCAACAGCAAAAAAGCACTCTCGGTTTGAGGGTGCTTTTTTAGCTCTATATCTATAGAAGATTTAAGGAATAACCAACTCCTGACCGGGGTGAATCAGGTTCGGGTCGGAGATTTTATCCCGGTTGGCGTCATAAATGCGATGCCACTGGTTGCCGTCCCCGTAGAACTGGCGGGCTATCGCCGTCAGGTTGTCCCCCGAAGCCACCGTATAAGTGCGCTGACCGCTGCCCTGGCCCTGGGAGCCCCGGTTTTCCACCTGCACGTTCGAGCCGTCCCAGTGCAAAATAGCGTGCTCGAACATCTGGTAGCCGCCAACATCACCGTGTTGCTCGTCCACCGGCAGACCGATTTCCGGGTGAGCCTTGTAGTAACGCAGGAAGGCAAAACCGACCGCGTGCCCATTGATTGACTCAACGTCAGGATTGGGGGCTACCGGCGCCGGGGCTGCCGGAACCTCCGGCTGGGCGGCGGTCTGGCTTTCCCCGACCGGGCGGACTTCCTCAGCCGGGGCCGCCGAAGACGCTGCCGGTTGCGGGTTATCGGCAAACGGGTTGCCGAGAGTCGGGGAAGGCTGCGGCGTGGTCATCTGCTGGGTGGCCTGGTTCGCCAGGTTCGCCGCCGCGTTTACCATCTGACTCCAGTCCTGAGAACCGGTTTGAGGAGCCGGTTGGTTCGCTGGTTCGACCGGTTGAGCCGCCTGCTCGACCGGCTGAGCCGGTTCGGTGGACGGGACCGGTTCAGCGGGCTGAGCCGCCTGGTCCTGGTGAGGTTCTTCCTTCTTATCCATCCCGAAAAGGTGCTTAAAGGCATCCTTTACCGGGTCGTGACTTTCCGACATTTTAATATCTCCTTATTTGTTTTAACCCTTAATTTACCCCTGCTCGACTTAGCTGATGCTGAATTGACGCTTGTACAGGAAGCGGCCAATTATAAAGTAGACTAACCCCAGGGCAAGTGGCATCAGCAAATAGAACAAGTCGGGAGGGCGATTGTCCAGCATCACGTCCTGCAAGTTGGTCGCCCCGAAAGTCATGGGCAAAATGTACGAGAAGTAGCGGACGTACTCGTTGAACTGGTTAAGCGGTACAATGAACCCGGTGAAAAATAAGCTCGCCAGGATTAAAAGCATACTCCATTGGACCGCCTGGGTCTCGGTACGCGCCAGGCCCGCTATTAAAAAGCCCAGCCCAATCGAGGCAAAACTGGACGAGGCTATAACCCCGACCGCCAGTAACGGGTCACCGATAAACGGTACACCCAGCAGAAAATGGAGGGCCGCAATCAATAACCCGCTGACCACCATCAGCAAAATCATGTAGCTGAGAAATTTGCCAAACAGGATTTCGGTTGGGTTTATCGGCGAGACCCGGAAGATTTCGAGCGCGCCCAGCATGCGGTCCCGCACGATTGAGAGAGCCGCCAGCGTTACCCCGATATGTTGAAGCAGCAGGATAACCACCGCCGGGGCGTAGAAGTTGAGGAAACTGGCACCTGTACTTGCCAGGTTCTTGGCCTGCGATAGGACTGGCTCAACCAGCACCGCCGCCGGGATATTGGCGATTTTGTTGGCGTCGCTAATCAGGGCGGTGTTGGCATCTTTCAATTTTGCCAGGTTTTGCTGCTGCTGGCTCGAATTAGCGTCACCCCGGTTCAACCCGTCATTGATAGCGTTGACCTGGGCATCCACCGCGTCCACCCGGTTATTCAGGTTGGTCACTACCCCCTGTGAGACTTTCTGGGCAATCAACTGGCCCTGCTGGCTATCGCCTTTGCCGTTGCCGGGGATAATCAGGCTGGCCGTACCCTGCCGGGTCAGGGCGGTAACCGCCTGCAAACGGGCGATGTCAGCCTTGGCTGCCACAACATTATTAGCCTGCATATCCTGTTGAAGCTGGTTGGTCGCGCTGTTTAGCTGCTCACCGTAGGTCTTAATCTGGTCGTTCGGCGGTTTTGCCGCTTCGAGGGCCTCGCGCAAAAGGACTTTGTCGAACTCGGAAGCATATACATACGTGTTGTACTCGATATAATTCGCCTGTAACGGGCTTAACTGGCGATAATAGACCGGAAACTGGGCGCTTTTACCGCTGTAAATCTGGTCGAGCGCGTCGTCCGGCACCACGATTACAACTCCAAGCTTGCCTTCTTTTAGCTTGTTTATTTCGGCATCCTGGTTGGTCGAAACCTCGACAATGTTAAAAGTCTCCTTCGAAAAGGAAGAATAGTCGGCGGGGTTGGTCGAAATACCCTGGCGGTTGGGCACGACCAGGGCCGTATCAAACTTGTTGCTACCGTCGTAGCCGGTCGCGAAAATAGCCAGGATGATAAACGGCCCCAGCACCAGACCAAGCACTTTTAAGGGCTGGCGAGCCGAACTGGATAACTCTTTGCGGCAAAATGCCAGCGTCCGAACAATTAAACTGCCCATTTTATTGGCCCGCCTCCTGTCTGCTAGGTTGCACCGCTTCGCCGGACTCTACCGGGGGAGTAGCGATGGGTTGGTTAGGGTTCCGGCTATCAATGCCACCGGGAGCGCCAACCGGTCTATCTGCCGCCTGGGAAAGATTGGGATTAACCACCGGGCGCCGGTTTGGTGCAGCCGGGACCGGTAAAGGAGCGGTCTCCTGGCTGAGAGGCGGGCGAGTAACCTGGCCGGGCTGTCCCGGTGGGCCAGGTAGGGGCGGACTATCCGGCCCACCCGGCAGGTCAGGGCCGGGGAAAGGACCGGGAGCAGGCGGGAAAGGCTCGTCAGGCCCGCCCGGTGGTACGGGCGACTCAGCCCCCGCCACCATTGATTTGGGCTGTAAAAATGGTGAATTACGGTCCCTACCCCGCTCCGGTTGGACTGCCACCTGGGGCCGGACATATTCTTCTTTCCGGGCTTTGTCTTCCTGCTCCGCCGGTCGGATAACCACCGGGGCTGCCGGGGGCGGCGGAGCCTGACGTGGGGCCGCCTGGGCCGGGACCATCTGTTCTTCCCGGTTCTTTTTCTTTTTGGGTTCAGCTACCGCGACCTCTTCATCGTCCTCGGCCTCGTCCTGTTCCATCAACCGGACGAAAACTTCTTCAAAGTCGGGGCGATATTGCTCGATGGTTTTCACCGGGATGTTGGCGTCCTGCAAAGCCGTGATAATAAAGGGCAAAGTTTCGCTGCCATCCTGGACCGTCAATTTCAAATCCTGGGTATTTAGAAACTGGACATAGGTCACGCCCGGCACCCGCCGGATAATCTCAATCGCCTGGGGACTAACAAATTCCAGGCTGAGATTGATAATGTCCCCACCAAAGGCGTCCCGGCGAATCTGGCCCGGTTCGCCCAGGGCCAGGACCCGGCCCCGGTTAAGAATGGCGACCTTGTCGCAGTAATCGGCCTCGGTCACGTACTGGGTCGTCACGAAAATGGTCCGGCCCTGGTCACGTAATTCCCGGAAGTGGTCCCAGAATTTCTGGCGTAAAATCGGGTCAATCCCGGCGGTCGGCTCGTCTACAAAGATAAGTTCGGGGTTGTGGACGAGCGTAGCAGCCAGCTCGAGACGGCGCTGCATACCGCCGGATAACTGCGAGGCGAGTTTGTTGCGCGACTCCCACAGGTCGACAAACTGCAAAGCTCGTTTGATTCTGGGACCGCGTTTGAACCAGCTCATGCCATAGACCGAGGCCACAAAGTTAACGTTACCTACAGTCGAAATTTCGGGGAATAGTACAAATTGCTGGGGCATGTAGCCGATACGCTCACGCCATTTTTTGCGAAAGGTACTCGGCTCCCGCCCGAAGACCAAAACTTTGCCCTGGCTGGGCCGGTACAAGCCGGTCAACATCCGCATGGTGGTGCTTTTGCCGCTCCCGCTGGGACCGAGCAGACAGAAAATCTGGCCGGGCGTTACCTCAAAATTGAGGTCGTGAACGACTACCTTATCCTTACCAAAACTCTTTCCGGCATCCTGCATCTGGATAATGGGGCCTTCCCGCCAGAGCGCCCGGCGAGGCCGGTGCTGGTCGGGAGAGGGACGGTTAGCCTGCCGGTCTTCCGGCGCTAAAGTACTTGTCATTGATTTAACCCTCGTTCTCTATACTCTCCTGGTGTATTAAAAATATAAATTTGGTCCGACACCCGTCTAAAGATAATTCGCGAATTTAAATAAATAGGTTCCTGGCGGCTGGCTATTATTTCTTGTGTACCGTTAGCCAGCAGTAATCGTGAGGTGGATTGAAACCCAGCACCGAGAAAGGTACTTCGGGGCGCTGCTGTTTCTTCAAGTAAGTGCGCAACTTCCGGTTGTGGGCGTAAAAGCGCCGGGCTACCTGCCAGGCAACTTTCATATTTGGAAAGACCACTTTCATTTTCGAACTGCCCGGCAGCGCCACGTAAGAAAAACCGTGTCCGGCCAACCAGCCATAGTCCTGGGGTCGGGGCCAGATTATAACGATTTTGCCGCCATCTTTGGTCACTCGCACCAACTCTTTGAGGCCAATCTCCCCTCCCTGTTCGGGGTCAGCCGTGAAAGCCGAGCTGGAGAGGGCCAGGTCTACGCTATCGTCGGGCAACGGGATGGCATCGAACCGGCCCTGGAGCGGTTTTATACGCTTTCCGGCGGGCGTATCCTTGAGTTTGGTTTCCAGGATGTGCAGGAGGCCGGGCGAGGGCTCGACCGCGTAGACCATGGCCGCGCCTTGCTGCAAGCTTTCAAAGGAAGCGCGCCCGGTCCCGGCCCCGGCGTCCAGCACCGTTTTATCCCGGAGCGAGGCCGCAAGGTCACGAAAAATACCGGGATGGAGTTTTTCTCCGGCGGTCAATTCTTCGTAAAGTTCGGGGGTTTTCCAGTAAGTCAATTCCCAGAAAAAAGCGTCCAGCAGTTTTTGCCGGGCCGCCTCAATTTTCGGCAGGGAAGCAGGCCGGTTGAGTTCGCGCCGGAAGCGCAACCGCCGCGCCAGCGGCAACTGGCGGCTGATTTTCTGGGCCAGGGTCGAATTCTCCCCGTGCAAAGCCAGGGCCAGTTCTTTGAGCGACACTCCAAAGCTATTCCGGCGGAATAGCTCTTTCAGGGCATTGTCGTCAAAGACCTCGAAATCAGCCAGCGTAAAAGGATTATCGAATTGGAGTCCACCCTCATTTTCCCCGGCGGTTGAGGTAACATCCGGGGTTTGGGCCGTTTCATCGGCCCAACGGCGAAATACACCCGGCGTAAGACGGGCGGTTTTCGTACCATTTTTAACCTGACGCATCAGTTTTCTAACCTGGTCAAATGCTTGTAACATCTGGCTGTATGTACTCCTCGCCCGCGAGAGGCGTTACGGGTCAAACAGGCCCAAACCCTTTTAAAAGAGGCAACTGCCTGGAAATAAGAACACAAGTTTTAATACTTTTCCACTACTCTGCCACTACAAGCAAAAGCTATGCCACCTGCTAACTTGCCCAAAAAAGCCAGGTTCAATTTGTTTATAAGATATTTTCCGTTGGGCAAACTGCACAATATTAATGGTCAAAATATGGAATACGCGTACATTGATACAATCCGCACAATTTGTAAAAATGAAGCATTACTTTTTTAGTAAAACAATCCAACACTTGGTGCTCAAACAAAATAATTGGTTCAGCAAGAAGTACGGGAAGTAAATAGTTTTATTGGAAATCAGCAGGAGCACGGCGTAGTGTTTTTGCTAAAAGCAACGGGGCGCAGTCAGATTAGTTTGAAAACGAGGAGAATTTTAGGATGTTGATGCAAGCAACACCCCCAACAGTTGATACCGGCGATACAGCCTGGCTATTAATTAGCGCGGCCCTGGTAATGTTGATGACTCCTGCCCTGGGGTTTTTCTATGGCGGTCTTGTCCGCAGCAAAAACGTGCTTTCCACCATTATGCACAGCTTCTTTATGCTCTGCCTTATCAGCGTGCAATGGGTATTGTGGGGTTATTCGCTGGCTTTCTCGCCTGATGCCGGTGGCCTGGGCATCATCGGTGGTCTTGGCTGGGTTGGCCTGGAAGGGGTAGGCACTACCCCGAACGCGGATTATGCCGCGACCGTCCCGCATCTGCTCTTTATGGTCTACCAGGGTATGTTTGCGGTTATTACCCCTGCCCTGATTACCGGTGCTTTCGCAGAACGCAAACGTTTCAAAGCTTTCGTAATCTTCAGCCTGCTGTGGGCGACCTTTGTCTATGACCCGATTGCCCACTGGGTCTGGGGTGTTGGCGGCTGGCTGCGCGGCATCGGCGCGCTGGACTTCGCCGGTGGCACCGTGGTCCACATTTCGAGCGGTGTTTCCGCCCTGGTAGCCGCCATGGTCCTGGGTCGCCGGATTGGTTTCGGCCAGGAAAAAATGGATCCCCACGATGCGACAATGACTGTGTTAGGCGCGGCCTTACTGTGGTTCGGTTGGTTCGGTTTCAACGCCGGTAGCGCCCTGGCCTCCGGGCAACTTGCCGCCAGCGCTTTTGTAACCACCAATACCGCCGCCGCTATGGGCGCGTTGACCTGGATGACCGTAAGCTGGGCCCACCACAAACAGCCTAGCGTGCTGGGTGCGGCTGCCGGGGCGGTTGCCGGGCTGGTAGCCATTACTCCTGCCGCCGGTTTCGTAGATACCAAGGCATCTATCCTGATCGGGTTCTTCGCCGGTATCTTCTGTTACGGTGCCGTCCAACTCAAGAGCATTATCAAAGTTGACGACGCCCTCGACGTATTCGCCTGCCACGGTGTTGGCGGTATCTGGGGCGCGATTGCGACCGGTATCTTCTGCCAGAAAGCTGTTAACTCGGCTGGCGCGGACGGCCTGATTACCGGCGATATTAGCCAGGTCGGCAAACAGATCCTGGCGGTTGTGGCCGTGGTAGCCTTCTCCGCTGTTATGACCTTCGTTATCCTCAAACTCATCAACCTGTTCGTTCCGTTGCGGGTTGAGGAAAAAGAGGAAGTGCTGGGCCTTGATACTACTCAGCACGGCGAACCGGCTTACCAGATTTAAGCAGTTCGAATTTCGAGGTGAACCGGCCAGTCCTGGCCGGTTCACTCCCCAATCTGGGCAATCTGTACAAATTTTTGACTCATTTATTGTTTTCAACGCACATTGTAACTTTTAGCACAGAGTGTAAAAATATAGGTGTGGAAAACAATCAATTCCCCAAGCACAGAGAAGAAATTTTAGAGGAGGTTTCGAAATGTTGATCGCTTGTTTAATTGCTTTCGCAATTTTAGTGGTCGCCTGGCTGGTACTGCCTTACACTGCGGAAGGCGTGGAAGTTTCCAAGACTGCGGATGCCACCAAAGGTGGGACGATTACCGCTTCGTAAAACTTTGTTGGTCCGATAAGTAATTTCTAAGTTTGAATTCGTAATGGCCGCGGTTGCGGCCTTTTTATTTTTCACCCTTTCTCTTCCTTATTATTTACCCTGTAAATTATCTTACGGTTCCAACTCCCTTATGTGCAAAATCTATTGTTAGCCTCGCTTAAAATTTGCAATTCCTTTGTAAATATTTAGTATTTTAGCCCACGTTCGCTTACAAAATAGCCTATCATTAAGTAATCGCTTTATTTACACGGCTTTCGCTTTGGGTCTCGATAAACCAGTTCATAAGCCTCAAATCACTTCAAAAGGAGTGTTTCAAGCGAAAACCCTGGTTTCAAAAACAAGCCGATTTTTTACTAACTGCCTGAGAGTTAGATTTTGCTTGCTCAATACAAGTTACGAACAATGCTGGAGAAGTAAATATGAAAAAAACCAAACTCGCCCGCCTGGGTTGGTTGAGTTCTTTGTGGTTGCTTGGCGCTCTTTTGCTTCAGTTACCCGTTCAGACCACCCTGGCCGACGATTCAACCTCCACCCTCTGGCCCACCGAGGTAGACCACGTGGGCATCTTCCAGAACCTCAACCCGGTCTGGGGTAGCGCCGCCAGTTCGGACGTAAACTGGGTCTACAACACCAAGGGCGATATGCCCTTCACCAACGTCATCGTGGTGGACGGGTTGGCCTATGTCGGGGCTATGATGAACCAGTTTTATGCGCTTGACGCGCTCACCGGCAAACTGGTCTGGAAATTCGAGGCCAACAACTGGATTATGACCAACCCGGTTGTAGCCGAGGGCAAGGTCTTTATCGGCAGTGGCAACCGCGACTATCCTGACCCCAACCCGACCGGATTACGCGGGACGGGACCAAACTCTCTGTACGCCCTGGACGCGAAGACCGGGAAACAAATCTGGAAGTACGATGTGGTAGGAGAAGCGATGCCGACCCCGCTCTATCACGATGGCATTGTCTACTACGTGACAGGGGACCGCAACCTCTACGCCCTGAATGCCTCTACTGGCGAACTGGTCTTTAAATACAACCTCGGCTCGGTTTTTAGCATGGGTTCTATCAACATTGATGGCGATATGCTCGTATTCGCCGGGGGTGCCCCGGTCAAAGCTTTTGGCTTCAACCTCAAAACTCGCAGCCTGGCCTGGGAAACGGCAAAGCCTTTTATCGAAATTCGCGGGGGTATAGACGACTCGAACCCGTCCATCGCCAATGGCCTGATGTACATCAACGGCGTCGAATACGATAGTGTACCGGAAGGCAAGAAAAACCCGCGCCACGTGTTTTACGCCCTGGATACCCAGACCGGCGCGGTCAAGTGGAAATTTAACGCCGGGTGGAAGGCCCTGGTGGACGATAACAAAGCTTCCACGCCGGTAATCCTGGACGGGGTTTACTACGGCGCGGCCTCCGGGGCAGCTAAATTCTATGCGCTCGATGCCGCCACCGGCGCGGTCAAATGGAGCCTCGATAACGTAGGTGTGGTGAAAGGGAACCCCGTAGTGTTCGACAACTTCGTCATCTTTGCCGACACCAAAGGTAACGTCTACACCGTCGACCGCACTACCGGTAAGCTCATCAAGAAGTTAGCCCTCGGCGGCAATATTGCTCCCCAGGGTCCGACCCTCTTTAACGGTACCATCTATCTCGCCAACCAGGGCAACGGCAAAATCTACGCCTTCTCGCTTACTACCCTTACCGGCGAGACCCTCCGCAACACTCCCGAAGCCATCCCCGCTAATACTAACTTCAAGGGGGTGCTTTTCCCGGAGACGGGCCATGTCGTGAGCGGGGCTTTCCTCGACTTCTGGAACAAAAACGGCGGCCTTACTTCGCTCGGTTACCCTATCACCGGGGAAATCCAGGAATTCCACGCCGCCGAAGGCAAGACCTATACGGTCCAGTATTTCGAGCGAGCGCGGCTGGAGTTGCATGACAACGGCACAATCTTGATGGGCCGGCTCGGTAGCGAGGTAACCGCCAGCAGGGTGGGTGAAACGGCCTTCCAACCGGTGAGCAAACCGGCGAACGGCACCTACTACGGCGAGACCGGGCACACGGTCTTACCGCAGTTCGAAGCCTACTGGGAGCAGAACGGTGGCCTGGCGCGGTTTGGCTATCCCATCAGCGAGCCGCTAGAGGAGAAGTCGTCGGACGGGCAGGTTCACACGGTGCAATATTTCGAACGGGCCCGGTTCGAACTGCATAACAATAACACGGTGTTGCTGGGGTTGATTGGCTCGGAAAGGCTGGTCTTGCAGGCCGTCAAATAGGTTTACCTTCCCAAATAATCTTTGTTGTTTAATCCCTGCTCAATTGGGCGGGGATTTTTATTGCTCAAAGCGTGCCTTAACCGGACCCGGTAGGGGTAAGGGAAAATACCGGTTAGACCTTATGGCTTTCTTAAGCTATAGAACAAAGGACTAACTGATGGACTGATGAAATATTTAGCATGAGGCGATATATTTAAGAAGCAAATGCTCAAGTTGAGGATGACTCTGATAAACAGGAGTCAGGAAACAATTCTCAGCTTTTAACAAACGAAAGGAATCCCGGCTGCTCATGGCCGGAGTGGGACTAATCTTGGTTAAACCGCAAGCCTGGCTTGGGAAACAAACCAATCTCTCAATCTCCTGATCTCTCCCCGCACCCTGCCCTATCTCTTTGGAAGGACGGCAGGGTAATTTTAAGAGTCCCACTAACCCAAAAATGCCACGCCACGTTCTTTCAAGATTTAACCGGAGTCCGGTTGGTTCGAAAGAGCGGGGCATGGCAGCTTGACCTAAATGGAGGATAAACTTTGACCATTCGTAAGCTATTCTATATTTTCCCCGTCCTGGCGATGTTGATAATTGCCCTGGCGGCCTGCGGCGATAATACCGCTACGCCAACCACGATTGCCAGCACCACGGCGGCAACCGGGGCAGGCACTACCGCCGCCGGGACCGATACCTCAAGCGCAGTCGCTACTACCTCTGGTGCCATGACCACGGCGGCAACCACTTCCGGCACGATAACCGGCACGACTTCGGCAGCGGGTATGACAACCTCCGCCGCCACCACCAGCACAACCGCCACTACTCCGGCAGTTACTACTTCCGGCACAGGTAGCACCACCCCTTCGGCCAGCGCCGGGGCCAGCGGGGCTACTTCTACGGCGGTCCTGAACTACCCCTCCGGCACCGCCGTTAACATCGGCGCGCTTCCGGTAACTACCTTCGGGCAGAGCCTGGGCCTCCCTAATATGTCCGCCAGCACCCAGACTATGGCTTTTACCACCAGTGATACGCCTGACGCGGTCATAAGCTACTATGCCAGCCAGCTTGGCGGTTCCAGCAGCATGACCGGGACAGCCACTACTTCCGCCGCGACCACGACCATGGCCGCCACTACTTCTGCCGCTGGAGGAACTACCGCCGCGAGCGGAGCGACTACCGCTGGCACCGGAATGGGCCAGCCTATTTCGGCAGGTGGTTTGACCGGGCAAATGATTTCCTTCCAGTGCCCCGCTAATACCTTTAGCTCCACCGGCGGCACAACCGCCGGGACCACCACGACCTCGGCAGCTACCAGCGCGGCGGCCACTTCAGGTACGACTACCACGGCGGCGGGCGGGACCACCACAGGCACCAGCACCGGCACCGCGAGTGGGGCGGCCCTGAACTGCACCATCGTGAATAACAACTCCGGTACAACCGGAGGTGCGACCACCACGGCAGCCGCCGGGGCCAGCACGACCGCCGCCATGACCACCAGTGCCATGACCACCAGCGCCGCCGGGACCGGCACCAGTGCTGGCACCAGCACTGGCATGGTAACAGTGGTTGCGATTCAGCTCAACACCGGTAACATCTCGGCCCTGACGACTTTACTTCCGAACCTGGGTTCGTCGAACCTGCAGGCCAACCAGACCCTTGTACTGGTAATGGTCTCCTAGGCTTCAAAAGCTTAACGAATCCTGCAATCCTAAAAAGGCGAGTCTTCGAACAGGAAGACTCGCCTTTATTTTTAAAGCTGGTTTAATCGGTAAAGACGTAATGGAGGGAATGAAAGCGGTGGCGCAAGGCGATTACTTCCGGTTGGACCGCCGCCGGGTCTTCCCCCTTTAGCAGGATGCGGGCAACCAAACCGGCGATAGCTGGCATATCCTCCGGCTGCATGCCCCAGCGTGTGATTTCCTGGGTGCCGATGCGCAGCCCGTTATAATCATTTTCGAGCAGGGGTAGCGGTAGCCCGATGCCGCTGGTCAGGATATTGGCCGGTTCGAGACGGCGTGAAGCCGTAGTGCCACCGCCAAAAGGGGCCGCCTGGACCGCCACGTGATGCGAAAGGGTATACCCCTTCACGGCAGGTCCGTGGACAGGCAAGCCTTCGCCAGCCAGGGCCGCCGCCAGGGCGCGGGCGTTAGCGATACAGGCGCGGGCATAAGCCGGGCCAAATTCCAGGATGTCGCTCGAAGCGGCGACCAGGGCAGCGGTCCGGGCCAGGTCGAAATTGGCGGTCAGGCCGGGATAGGCAATCCGGTCCAGCCGTTCGGCCACTCCGCTATCGTTGGTCAGCACCAGGCCCCCGGCGGGACCCCCAAACGACTTATAGGTCGAGCAGGTCATGAGGTGGGCGCCCTCGGCCAGGGGTTGTTGGAACTCGCCGCCCGCGATAATCCCCGAAAGATGGGCCGCGTCAAACATCAAATAAGCCCCGATTTCGTCGGCCAGTTGCCGGACCTCGCGCACCGGGTAAGGCTGCAAGGCCAGGCTGGCTCCCAGGATAATCAGTTTTGGTCGCAACTGCCGGGCCTCCTGCCGCAACCGGTCGAGGTCAACCTCCATCCGGTCACCGTCAAAAGGAATCTGGTGAATTTCCAGGCCATACAGCCCCGCCGCCCCTTCGGCGTGGTGAGTCACGTGCCCGGCGGCGGCAACCGGCAAAGCCATTATTTTGTCGCCGGGCTTCGTGCAGGCCATGTAGGCGTAAAGGTTCGCCAGCGACCCACTCCCTACCCGGAATTCGACATATTCGCACTTAAAAATCCGCTTGATAAGTTCTACCGCCATAATTTCGATTTGCTCGGCGTAACCAAGGCCGGTCTCGTACTTATCGCCGGGATAACCCAGGCTGGGCCGCGAACCGACGCTTGACGCCTGGAAGCGGGCCGCCCTTGGGTTCATAAAATTGGTCCCGGCATACAGGTTGATACAATCGAGGTCGGTATAGCGTTCGTGGGCGGCCAGGGTACGCTCAACTTCACCCGCGAAATCACGGGCGGGCATGGTGCGATATTTAGCGGCCTGTTCCTCGTAAAACCGGACCGATGCGGCGGGCACCCAATCGCGGGGACCAATCTTTTCCATTTTGAACTCTCCTGAACTTGGCTATGACTTTGTAACGATGCCTTCAAGGACCTGGCGGACCCCGGCTTTTAGCCGGTCCACGCTAAGACCGATTGCCTGGCGCTGGTAGATAAAGAGTTCGATTCCGAGAAGCCCCTGTAAAGCGTCGGTCATATACTCGATGTCGAGGTCGGAACGGCACTCCCCGGAAGCGACGGCTTCTTTTAACAAAACCGCTCCCAGCAACCGCATCGAAGCATAGGCGACAAGCTGGTCGGTATTATGCTGGGCGCTGGCATTCTCTAAAGCGGGCCGGAGCAGGGCGTGGTTTTGCTCCATAAAATCAATGGAGCGGTCCACATACAGGTATAACCGGCCCAGCGCGGTCGTGCGGCGACCTTCCTCACCGAAACCGCTCAACACATCATTTTGAAAGGCCCGGCTGGTTTCCTGCAATAAGGCCAGGCAAAGCTCCCCTTTATAGGAAAAATGGCGGTAGAGCGTCCCCTTCCCGATACAGGCCGTCTCGGCTATTTCGGTCATCGTAACCTTTTCCACCCCGTTTTTCGCGAAAAGGGCCTTTGCTACTTCCAGGATTTTTAGCCGGTTCTGGACCGCATCGCTGCGTTCTTCTCGTTTTTGGCGGCTCTGCTTTAAATCGGCAGGGGTCGTAACCAGGGCGGGAAGAATTTCACCGGCCCTGCCTTTGAGATTATCCATTTAATTTTCTTCTTGCTTTTTCTTCAACCTTACCTTGCTTACCCTCAAATTATATCTTTTTTATAGAACCTTGACAAACGGACTACAGTCCGCTAAGATATAACCGGACTACAGTCCGTTTAACAAATAATACTAAAACCTGTGTAGCGGGGCTTTTAACCTGCTGTAAGGTTTGCTCATAGAAGATTTACCTATTCACAAGTTTGAGACATTTATAAGGAGTTTAAAAAGATGGCGATTGACCTCGGTCTATTAATACTTAGAGTTGTGGTCGGCCTTGTGCTGATTGGACATGGTGCCCAGAAACTGTTCGGCTGGTTCGGCGGGCCCGGCCTCAAGAATTTTTCCTTTATGCTGGGTGGTCCCATGCGCATGCGCCCGGCCTTTTTCTGGTCGCTACTGGGCGGCCTGAGTGAAGCCGGGGGCGGTTTGCTGCTGGCGCTGGGCCTGTTCAGCCCGCTCGGTTCACTTGGTCTTATCGCGGCCATGCTGATGGCGGCGAACATTCACTGGCCCAAGTTCTGGGCGGCGGAAGGGGGTCTCGAATACGCCCTGGTTATCCTGGCCGGGGCATTGGCCCTGGGTATCGCCGGACCGGGCAGCTATTCGCTGGATAATGCCCTGGGCTGGCAACTGCCCGAACCGCTCTCATTGATAGTAGGATTGGTACTGGTGGTGGCCGGGGTAGCAATTGCCCTGCTAACCCGCCGCCCGGTGGCAAAGACCGGGGCCGAACCCACTGCCCAGGAACCCACGGCGCAGGCCGCTCACTAATCACCCGGCGAATCCCTGGTTAAATAAGCAAAAGAAACATGAGTCATCCCGAATTTTGAAGTTGGGATGACTCATTTCATTTTGAAATATCTTTTACACCTGAGAAAGCTTACCCATAACAGGTAAAGCCTCCACATTGTCATTCCGAGCGCAGCCGAGGAACCTCAGCGCCGATGGCGAATATTACTGCCTCCCAAGCTACCTTGTTTTGAAAGGCAAGGAGTTGAGTTTAGATAACCCAACGGACCAGATATTGTCCAACGGTACCCACAAGTGGGTGCCCAAGATTCCTCGCTGCGGCTCGGAATGATAAGGTCAAAGGTTTCTCTTTGTGTTAATTACCCTGCTTAATTTTGAGTTTAAAGTTCGGGATGACCCATGTTTTCGATAAAATTTACTTATCCGTTGAGGCTGGCGTACTTTCTTTCGTGTCGGTAGGAGATTTCTCAATAGTGGAAAGCTCCCCCACTTTTACAACCGGTTGAGCTTCAGGCTGAGATTTTATAACCTGTATAACCCCAGGCTGGGATAAAACCGGGACTTCACCAAAGTCAGTCAGGTTTACTTCTTCATCTTCACTTCCGTCTTTATATTCCTGGGGTCTCACCGGATAGAAAAACCGAATTATTTGGCCGTCAACGGCAAACAGAAGCCAGGAAAGCTCGGCTATAGTAGTATTTATAAAAGCCAGCCCAATTGAAATCATATATATTACAAGCGGGCTGGCACTTTGCATAGTGTTGTAGCGGATAAAGCGGTCACTCAGGCCGGCATCAATCAAACGGTGTTTGTGGGAAGCGTACAGCCAGATTAGCAATTTGAAAAGTGATGACAAAAGTTGGACACTCGCAAAAAAAACAACCGCCACGGTGGTATCAACATATTCACCCAGTACGGCAGTTGGGAAGGGTTGAAACGCAATCATAAGCAAGAATAAATTGTTAAGCCAGAGCAGCCTGCTATCAAAACGCTTGATGTAAGAAAAAATACCCCGGTGCAACATCCAGAAAACACCGATTATCAGGAAACCTATACAGTAGATTAGGATACGCGGCCAGAGGTCCCATAATTTTTGTGGAAGTTGGTCTATTTCTTTGGGATCAAGTTCCGGGACGTGAATATCTAATACCAGCAAAGTAATCGCAATCGCAAAAATGCCGTCGCTAAAAGCGTTTATTCGCTCAAGACCTTCCGAAAAGAGCCTGGACCGGCGTCTAGGGTTTTTTCCTGCCAAAATTACCCCCTGTATCTCCTAAGAAATTGCTATAGACAACAAAACCTTACTTACCGCCAGCCGTTGTGGTATGTGCTTTAAAATTACTTTTTATACTGACAAACTGACCAACCAGGATAAGGATTCTTGCGGGAAAATTTACCGGGCTATTATAACCTTTTGAACCTGTTTTAAAAAATTTTGCCGGGACTAAAAGCGCGTCCGGCGGCCAGAAATCTCACCGGACGCGCTTCCCCTGTTGCTGTCTTTAGCGTTCGCTGGGGTTACTCCGCCGTCGGCAAATGGACATACATGGTCTGGATACCCAACCGGCCAGGCCCCACGAAGCGGTTCATGAAGAGGTTGAAGCCGCCCAGGAACCCGGTGCTGAGCCGCTGGCTGTTCGTGGTCATCTGGACGCTGGCATCCTTATAGAGAAATCCGCCCGGCTCGACATCAATCGCTTCGCCAGGGCGCAGATTTATCTCGTAGACGTTACCGTAGCCGTGGAGAAGCAACAGACCGGGCTGCTGGGGCGCGACAAAACGGTCAATCCAGAAGCCAGTCCCGCCGAACAGAATATTCGCCACCCCTTTTACCCGGAAGAACGAGTAATCTACCGAGCCGGTCGCGGCCAGAAACTGGTGTTCCCGCACGTGCAATTCCTCGCCGGGCCGGATGTGAATCGGCACTATCTCCCCGGCGTCGTCCCGGCTGAAAGCGATTGAGCCGGGGCCGGTCGCCTCGGTGACAAAAATCTGCATCCCGGCCATCATCCTTTTGAAAGCGCCCTTTAACGGTTTGATGCCGATATTGATAGAAGGGTGCTTCCAGAGCAAAATATGATGCTCGAAATATACCGATTCGCCCGGAGCGAGGGCCACTTCCACCTGGGGCACGATGTTCCCGGCAATCCGCACGAGGGTGTTGCCGATACGCGTTTCCTTCAGGTTATCGCCTGTTGCATTGGTCGCGCCGGTCCAACCGGCGTCCTGGTGGGGGTGCAAATCGTAGTAAAAGGGATTGGGGTTGCCGCCCTGGGGCGGGCCGCCATAACCGCCACCGGGAGGCGGGCCACCATAGCCTGGAGGTGGGGGATTGCCATAGCTATCCAGGTATTCGCCACCGCACCGGCAGAAACTCAAATCGGACGGGTTCAATTTGCCACAGGCCGGACAGACCGAAAATTCCCCCGAATCGTAAAGGGCAGGGAAAAACATGGTCACGCTCCTTTTTAATCTAAATTGCCTACAAGCGAAGGAAAACCATACTTCTAATAGACTGTTTTACTACAAACCACCGGGCTTTACAACGGGCAATTTGAACCAACAACGTTGAGCGTGGGGAAAGTGTTTGGTGTTTAGTTTTCAGATTGTCACACCCGTAGGGTATGTACTATTACTTCCTTTTGATTCAAATCGGTAAAAGAACCGGCTCAAGGGCAAATAAAAAACCAGGGCTTCCGGCTGGAAGACCCTGGCTCTCAAATTTAGCCCGGTCGGGATTAGCGGATAATCGTTTCCTCGCGGCGCGGTCCGACCCCGATAAAACTGGCCGGTAATCCGGTGACGGCTTCCAGGCGCTGTAGATACTTACGGGCGTTTTCGGGCAACTCCTCAAAGGTCTGGGCCGCGTTGATAGACTGCTGCCAACCCGGCCAGCTTTCGTAGGTCGGCTGGCATTCTTCGAGGAAAATGGCGTCCCCATCATAGTAATGGGCCGGTTTGCCGCCCCACTCGTAACCGGTAGCAAGCTGGATTGTCTCGAAATCGTCAAAAACGTCCAGCTTGGTCAGGGCCAGTTCGGTAAACCCGTTAAGACCCGCCGCGAAGCGGACCACCTCGGTATCGAACCAGCCGCAGCGGCGGGGCCGCCCGGTCGTGGTGCCATATTCCTGGCCGTTCTTGCGGATATGTTCGCCATCGGCCCCGGTTAGCTCGGTCGGGAAAGGCCCGTTGCCAACGCGGGTGGTATAGGCTTTAGCCACCCCGATGATACGTTCAATAGCCCGCCCAGGCACCCCTGCCCCGGCAGTCGCCGCCGACACCAGGGTCGTGCTGGCCGTCACGAAGGGATACCCTCCCCAATCGGGGTCGAGCAAAGCCGCCTGGGCCCCTTCCAGCAGCACCCGTTTGCCTCCCTGGATGGCATCCTGGACCAACCCGAAGGTCTCGCGGACAAAGGGTTGGATATAGTTGTAATAATCGAGGTAATCGCTGGCGATCTTATCGGCGCTCATGGTTTCGCCGCCCAGGGCGACGCTCAGGCGGTTCTTGATAGAAACCTGCAAGCCCAGTTTTTCGAGAAAGAGGCTGCGCCGGGCCAGGTCGGAGAGCCGGATGCCGTTATACCCGGCTTTGTCGGCGTAGGCAGGCCCGATGCCCCGGCCGGTCGTGCCGGTGCTAAGGCGGCCTTTAGCTTCCTCGTAGAGGCGGTCAAGCGCCCGGTGGTAGGGCAGAATCAGGTGGCAGCGCGGCGAGATAAAGAGGCGGCCTTTAAAATTAATGCCGTGCGCTTCAAACTCGCGCAATTCCTCGACCAGACCAGGCAAATCAATTACGACCCCAGGGCCGATGATACAGACCGCTTGCTGGTGAAAAATGCCGCTGGGAACGAGGTGAAGTTTAAAGGTACCGTACTCGTTAACGATGGTATGCCCGGCGTTATTGCCGCCGTTATAGCGCACTACCAGGTCGGCGTCTGCCGCCAGGATGTCTACAAATTTACCTTTACCTTCGTCGCCCCATTGCGCCCCCACAATTGCGGTAACAGACATAATTAGAATCTCCTTCTAAACGGGATATATATAGAAGAAGTATTCCAAAACTCCTTTTTTTAGCCTGAGAGCTATATGATGAGCTAAAGATCCGAGCCTTGAAAACTTCCAACAAAAAAACGGCCCTGCTCCGGGCCGTTTTTGAGTTAGCCTAGTTTATTTTACCACGCCTGCAAAAATTGAACAAATCGTCAGCAACATCGTTAAACGTGGAACGAAACAACGTTGAACGAGAAAAATGTTCGACTTTTAGCGGGCAGATTATCATTAGACGCCATTGGTTAAGGGTATAGCCCTTTTCTTTGTCACTCCGCGCCGTTGGCGAGTATTAAGGTCACAATGGCAAGATAAATTCTGCTGATTTTACAATTGCGTTGATCTACTTAGGCCAGGTCAAATAAAACATGAAACTTGAATTGTGCATCCAAAAAGCGTATCCTTTAGGCCGGTAATTTTTATTACCGGTATTAAGAAGTAGTTTTCTGGTGCGACAACCTGATTTAAATTGCTCATTTTATAATACGCTTCAAGCTTATTGAAAGAGGAACTGACAAAATGGCAACTTTGACCCCTGAGCAGCGCAAGCTTTTTGAAGATAAAAATTTGGTAACGGTGGCGAGCCTCGGCAAGGACGGTACGCCCCGCTCGACCGCCATCTGGGTTGATATTGATGGTGACGACATCCTGCTTAACGGCCCTATGACCCGCGCCTGGATGCAAAACCTCAAACGCAACCCCAAGGTGGCCTTGAGCATCTATGACAACAAACAGATTTACAACCAGGTCCGTGTCCTGGGCGAAGTAGTCGATATTACCTCCGAGGGCGGCGAGGCCCATATTGATAAATTATCCCAAAAATATAACGGGCGGGATTATCCCGACCACCGGCCCAACGAACCCCGGCACATCGCTCGCGTAAAAATCACGAAGGTTGTCTAGAACCGGCCCCGGTAAACCAACTTCCTTGCCCTGCCCCGGCTGATGTAATATAATTCGAGCGGAAAACCCGGCCCGGATTATAAAGATTGGCCGGGGTCTAATTATTATAGAAAGCACCTCGAATGGAAAAGCGCACTATTGACCTGCTAAACCGGCAAACCACGCTCCCCGGCTATCACCGGGCTACCCCTAAAGTGGAAATCCTGCCCCGCGAACCCAAACCGGCCTGGCTTAAATCCAAACTGCCGACCGACCGCAACTATTTTGAACTCAAGAAAATTATGCGGGATAAAGGGTTGCACACGGTCTGCGAGGAAGCCAACTGCCCCAATATCAGCGAGTGCTGGTCGAACCGGACGGCTACCTTCCTTATCCTGGGCGAGATTTGCACCCGCGCCTGCGGCTATTGCGATGTCACCAGCGGCAAACCGTTGCCCCTGGACGAGGACGAACCGCGCAAGGTAGCCGAGGCAGTCAAGGCGATGGGTCTTCAGCACGTGGTCATAACCTCAGTCAACCGGGACGACCTGCCCGATGGCGGTTCGCATATCTTCAAAGCGATGGTCGAAAAAATCCGCGAGGAAATGCCGGGGTGCCGCATCGAACTGCTCATTCCCGATTTCTGCGGCGACTGGGACAGCCTGGCCGAGGTCATGAGCGCCCGCCCCGAAATCCTGAACTACAACACCGAAACGGTGCCGAGCCTCTACCGGCGGGTTCGCCACAAAGCGCGCTACGACCGCACCCTGGAACTGCTGCGCCGGGCTAAAGAACTGGGCCGTCACTATGATGTCGTCACCAAGTCGGGAATTATGGTCGGCCTGGGTGAAACCAAAGAGGAACTTATCCAGGTAATGAAGGATTTGCGCTCGGTGGATGTGGACGTGCTGACCCTCGGCCAGTACATGCGCCCTTCCCTCAAACATCTCAAGGTCGAGCGCTACTACACCCCCGACGAATTCGCCGAACTAAAAGAAATCGGGTTAGCTCACGGCTTCAAATTTGTGGAGAGCGGGCCGCTGGTACGCAGCAGCTACCACGCCCACGAACAGGTTCCAGGCGTTTAGGAGGTTACTGGCATGATCCAGGCGATTATTCTGATTAAAGTCGAGCGCACCAGCATCCCCAGAACCGCCCAGCAACTGCTGGCTATCGAAGGGGTGCAGGAAGTCTTTTCCGTAACCGGCGAGTACGACCTGGTGGCGATGGTCAGGGTCAGGGAATACGATTCCCTGGCCGAGGTCGTTACCGAAAAAATCGCCCGGATTACCACCATCCAGGATACCAGCACGATGGTAGCTTTCAAGGTCTACAGCCGCGAGGACTTGGAGCAGACCTGGCAAATCGGCGTAGACTAAAAATTATTACCTTTTTGTAAAATTTGTAAAACAAAAAGACTCCCACATTCCGGGGAGTCTTTTTGTTTTGGCTATAAATTATAAAGAGCCATGCCCTATCGGAGTTGGACACAGCTCTGCTTCGTGTGATAGGAGCTTGCGGATTTTGTGCAAATCCTTGATAAAAATGGTCATTAGTGCTTTTTGTGAGAATGTTAATGAATCCTATATCCGATTTGTAAAATCTAGGTTAAAAGTATGTAAACTAAATGTAAAATGACTAGGCGGATTGTTTATTTTTCACAAACTCACTATTTTTACCCGGCAGTTTGAGCGGTTCGGTCGGGCGGTCCTGAACCGAGGGTTTAACCAGCACCGGCAAAGTAACCACAAACTGGGTGCCTTTGTTTAATTCGCTGGTAGCCTCGATTTTACCGCCGTGGGCCTGGATAATCTCCCGGCTAATCGCCAGGCCCAGGCCGGTGCCTTCGTCCGCCTGGTCGCGCCGCCGCGATTTATCGGCCTGGTAGAACCGCTCGAAAATGTGGGGCAGGTCGGCGGCAGGTATCCCGGCCCCGGTATCGGTGACGGTAACGACTACACTGGAACCGGTCCGGTAAGCCGCCAGCCGAATAGTGCCGCCCGCCGGGGTAAACTTGAGGGCGTTGTGGACCAGGTTTGTAAAGACCTGGTTGAGCCGGTCGGGGTCGCCGTTAAGGGGCAAAGGCGAATTGAAATCGGTGAGCAATTTTACTTCGTTGGAGCGGGCCTGGGGCGCGAAACTGTCGGCGCAATTCTGTAAGACCCGCGCCAGGTCGAGGCCGGTCAGTTGCAAGGCCGCCTGCCCGCTTTCGAGCTTGGAAAGTTCGAGCAGACCGTTCACCAGGCGAATCATGCGGGCGGTTTCGTGCGAAATAATCTCGGCGGGACGGACGAAATCTTCAGGGCGGCGCAAAATACCGTCCAGCATGGCCTGGGAAAAACCCTGGATACTGGTCAGGGGTGTCTTCAGTTCGTGCGAAACGTTAGCGATAAGCTGGCGCTGGATGCGCTGCGATTTATCGACATTATAGGTCATCTGGTTAAAGGTTTCGGCCAGGCGGGTCATTTCGTAACCGCCTTCCGGCGCGACCCGGTGGGCGTAATCGCCCCTGGCGACGGCCTGGCTGGCCTCGGTCAGACGCACGAGGGGGCGGGTCAGGCTGCGGGCCAGTAAAAACCCGGCCAACGACGCCACCAGCAAAGCCACTACCCCGGCCCCGGCCAGGATAAGCGAAAGGTCTTGCCAGACCTCGTGCGGCGGGATGTCGGGTATCACCAGGGCCAGCATATAGGGCTGGGGTATATTCTGGTTGTTCAGGCCGAACAGGTTCGGAGCAGAATCGCGGGCGGGGGCTTTCCAGACCAGCGAATAACCTCGCCCGGTGGTAGTGGTCAGGCTGCCATCCTGGCGGCCGTTGTTGGCGGCGGTAGAAATCCGGGTGAACTGGACCGTCTGGCCGACCAGGGAAGCCCTGGGGTCGGTCTCGGTATCCACCATAACCAGTTGGTCTTTCTCGGTCAGAATCAGCAGACGCCCGTTGCCCTGAGTAAAATCTGCAAAACGCTGCCTGACCACCTCAATCGGCAGCGGGTCGGGCCACTTGCGGTTTTTGGCGTTCGCTTCGGGGTTGGTTAACATTACGTCTTTAAAAGGCGAAGACTTGGAACTCACAAAAAGGCTGTACAGGACGTTAAGACGCTGGCCTTCTTCAATCACGGTACGCTGGCGTTCCTCTTTGACCTGGTCGTCCTGGTAGCGTTGCAAAAGCGGCAGAGCCACCCCCACCGAGGCGACCACCGCAATCAGGGCCACCAGCGAATAGGTGAGAATCAATTTGGTGCTGAGACGCCAGCCCTTTAGGACTTTACCGCTTACAACCATAGACTTGCCTTTTAATCATAAAACGAAACAATGTTAAACTTTGAACGTAAAAACCACTTCACTTCAAAGAAATCAGTACAAGTTCAAAAGAGATAATAATTAAACTGGCCCCAACGCCAGATATTTTCCCTGAATTCCCGTTCAACGTTGTTTCGTTCAACGTTCAACGGCTATCGTTCAACGCCCTCGTTTAGCCGCCAGCCCTTTATTTGCCGGAACCGCAAGGTTTCCCACCAGTTCCCGGCCCAATCCTCTGAATAAAATTCTATAAGCTGCATGTCCTGGGCCAGAAATTCACCTTTTAACGAGGTGTCGAAAATGTACTGGCACAATCCCATCACCTGGGCATGCAGACCTTCCTCATAAGGCGCGTCCCCCTGGACCAGGGTAATGTGCGGCGGGAAGTTTGGCCCCACCGGTTCGACAGGCGAAAAGATGTCGTCTTGCGCGATATAGGGCCGCACTATATCCCAGATGGCGTTATGTAAAGCGTGAAAAGGCTCGGTCCGGCGCATCCCGATTAAAATACTCGATTTACCTGGCCCCTGGCGCAAATCCCACAGTTCGTCCAGGGCCGTTTTAAAAGCCGGGGTGCGGGCAAAAAGCTCATCCAGGGCCGGGATAAACTCGTCAGGCGAGAATCCTTCAGCCAGCCTGGTAAAACCTTTCAGGGTACAGTGGGCCATAAAAGTGCCGCCGGTTCGGCAGCCGAACTCGGTCGCCAGCAGGCTATGGGCCAGGCCAATCTGGTACATCCGGGCCGGGGGCGGTATCAGGTAGACGCCGTACTGGTAATAGCTCATGGGGGTCAGTGTTCTCCAAAAAGTTTTAATGGTTTCAGCAAACTCGTTTGCCAGACCTGTTCAACTTACAGGCTTGATAAGTAAACTAAATAGCTAGCGCCTATCCATTTTAGCATAAGCCGTAAATGTAAAAGCACCATTAGGAAGGTGTTAAGGGTTTGTAAAACGAGCGGGGAAATCTGCTAAAATGGGCTCATGACAAATCATGATTCCTCTACAGAACGTAACTGGCAGGTCTTACTCCTGGGCGGCGCGTCGGGGGTCGGCAAGACCAGCGTGAGCTACCGGCTGGCCCGCCATTTCGGGGCCGGACTGACCGAGGTGGACGACTTCCAGGTCATTTTAGAAAAACTGACCACGCCGGAGCAGTTGCCCTTGCTCCACTTCTGGCGCACTCACCCGGCAGAATATAACCGGATGACCGAAACAGCCCGCCTGGACCATTTTATCCGGGTCTGCCAGGAGATATTCGGCCCGGCCCTCGAAGCGGTTATCGCCAACCATCTCGAAACGTCTACCCCGGTCGTCCTTGAAGGCGATTTTATCCTGCCTGCCCTGGCTACCCTCCCACAATACGAAGAAATCACGGCCAACGGGCAGGTAAAGGCCCTTTTTATCTGCGAAGAAGACGAAACGCAGATTGTCCGCAACTTTGGCCTGCGGGAAGGGACCGAGCAGAAGGACCGCGCCCGCTCGTCATGGCTCTTTAGCGAGTGGTTGCAGCAGGAGTGCGCCCGGTTGAATGTCCCGGTTGTCCCGGCACGGCCCTGGGATAGCGTTTTCGAGCGGGCTTTAGCGGCTATTTAAGGAATATGTCACCAATCAACTAAAAAGCCGCCTTCTTACAGGCGGCTCTTTTGATTCTTTCCAGGAGAGAGCTGGCTATCAACCGAAACAGCGATAGCGCAGTTCAGGTTTGCGGGCGGCGGTCGCCTCGTCCAGGCGCAAGACCGGCGTGGTATACGGCGCGTTCTTCACCAGGTCAGGGGTTTCCTCGGCCTCGCGGGCGATTTGCAGCATCGTGTCAATAAACTCGTCCAGGGTCGTCTTACTCTCGGTCTCGGTCGGCTCAATCATGATAGCTTCCTCGACGATAAGCGGGAAGTAAATCGTGGGCGAGTGATAACCGAAGTCGAGCAAGCGCTTGGCAATATCGAGCGTCTTGACGCCGTATTTCTGCTTTTGCTTGCGGCCACTCAACACACATTCGTGCATACAGGTCCGGTCGTAGGCTACATCATAGGTATCTTTGAGCTTGTTCATGATGTAGTTGGCGTTGAGGACGGCGTTCTCGCTGATGTCGCGCAGGCCCCGCGCCCCGTGGACCCGGATATAGGTGTAAGCCCGGACGTGCATCCCGAAATTACCCCAGAACGAACGGACCTTGCCGACCGTCCCCGGCAACTTGCGGAAGGAATAGTGGTCCTGCCCGTCCCGCGTCTCCTTCTCGACCACCGGGGTCGGCAGGTAGGGGGCCAGGTGGGACTTGCAGACAACCGGACCGCTGCCGGGACCGCCGCCGCCGTGAGGGGTGCTAAAGGTTTTGTGCAGGTTGATGTGCATAACGTCGAACCCGACCTCGCCCGGTTTGACGATACCCAGGATGGCGTTGAAGTTCGCGCCGTCACCGTACATCAGGCCGCCCGCCTTGTGGACAATCTCGGCAATCTCGGTCAGGTGTTCATCGAAAAGACCGAGCGTGTTCGGGTTGGTCAGCATCAGACCGGCGGTATCCGGCCCGACATGGCGGGCCAGGGCTTCGAGGTCCACGTTGCCGCGCGAGTCCGACTTGATAGTGACCACCTTGAAACCGCACATCGCCGCCGTCGCCGGGTTGGTGCCGTGGGCGGCGTCGGGGACGAGGATTTTGTTGCGCTGGGTATCCCCTCGCGCCTGGTGGTATGCGCGGATAGTCAGGACGCCTACCAGTTCGCCCTGCGCCCCTGCCGCCGGTTGGAGAGTGGCGGCATCGAACCCGGCTATCTCGGCCAGGTAATTTTGCAACTCGTACTGCACTCGCAAAGCCCCCTGGACCGTATCTTCGGGCTGCAAGGGGTGGACCCAGGTAAAGCCGGGCATCCGGGCCACGTCTTCGTTCAGCTTGGGGTTATATTTCATGGTGCAGGAACCGAGCGGGTAGAAACCCACGTCAATCGCGTGGTTCAGGCGCGAGAGGTGGGTGAAATGGCGCACCACGTCCAGTTCGCTGACTTCCGGCAAGCCCAGCAGTTCGGGGTCGCGCTCGAACTCGGCAGGGATAGGGGCTTCCGGCACATCCAGGTCCGGCAGGGAAAAAGCTATCCGACCGGGACGGCTGATGTCATAAATTAACGGTTCCAAAGGGGCATTCATCAGGCCTTAACTCCAATCACTAATAAGGGTTTAAATCCGGCCTCAACCTCGACGGCACACGTACAATAACTTGGGGCTGCCTTCGCCGTATTCCTCGAAATCGTAATCGCCATACAGGTCTTCGATAGAGAAACCGGCCTTTTCCAGCAGCAGTTGTAATTCGAAACGGTACAGGTAGCGCAGGTGAAAAAGGCTTACCGTGCGTTTGACCGTACCATCCTCGAACGTTTCATCATAAAAATAATGATGGACCCGCTTTTGCTGGGCGGGATAAGCCATCGTACTGACAAAAATATGGATAAAGCTGTGATTTAGCGGGTTGTACAGCGGCGCGGCGTACTCTACCCGGCCATCCGTTGCGAAGACATCTTTATCCTCCGGATTAAAGACATCTATGATAAAGCGGCCCGCCGGGGCCACGTGTTTGCGAATGGATTGCAGGCAGGTAAGCTGGTCGGCCTGACTCCGCAGGTGCTGGAACGAGTTTATCGCGATGAAAATCAGGTCAAACTGCTGGTTGCCGAGGGCCGCATCCAGGGCCCGCATATCCCCCTGGACATAGCGACCACGCTGACGGATTTCCTCGGAAGATTCACCCAGCTTCTTTTCAGCCAACCGCAACATTTCCGCCGAGAGGTCGAGCCCGGTCACGTTGAACCCGGCTTCGAGCAACTTCTGGCTGACCCGGCCCGTCCCGCAAGCCACTTCCAGGATACGCGACTTCGACCCGGTCCGGCGCGCCATTTCCAGGTAAAACCGTACGTCCTGGACGTTGTGACGGTATTCCAGGTCATAAAAATAAGCGATGCGGTCGTAATTGTCGGTCGAACCGAACCGGGGGGCCGCCGGGGTTGACTCGTCTACCTCGTCGCCTTCATCTTCGTCGTCGGTTAGGTCGTCCGGTTCTTCCAGGTCTTCATTCTCAAAACTCATAGGGCGTTCCTGACGACTAAACCGCTTTCAAAACGGCGACCAGCCGGTCAATTTCCTCGCGAGTGTTCATCTCGGTGCAGCAAAAGAGCAGGCAATCGGCCATATCGTCAAAAACCTCGCTCAGCGAGTAACCGCCGATAATCCCGGCCTCGCGGCAAGCTTTCTGCACCGCTTCCACTGCTTCAGCCGACTTACAGCGCACCACGAACTCGTTAAAGAACGGCCCGTCAAAAGCCAGTTCGTAACCGGGCAGCTTGGCGATTTCGGCGGCGGCGTAGTGGGCCTTGTGATAGCTCTGCTCGGCCACCTGGCGCAAACCCTGTTTACCCATTGCTGAAAGGTAAATCGTTACAATCAGGGCAATCAAACCCTCGTTGGTGCAGATATTCGAGGTCGCCCGCTCCCGCCGGATGTCCTGTTCGCGGGTCCGCAAGGTCAGCACGTAGGCTTGCTTGCCTTCTTTATCGAGGGCTTTACCGACGATACGGCCCGGTAACTGCCGGATATATTCGTTACGGCAGGTGAAGATACCGACGTAAGGCCCGCCAAACGAAAGGGCCATGCCGAGCGGTTGGCCTTCGCCTACTACGATGTCGGCCCCGAAGTCGCCGGGCGGCTTAATCAGGCCCATCGCGGTCGGGTAAGCCGAAACCACGAACAGGGCTTTGTGAGCGTGAGCGGCATCGGAGAGCTTTTGCAAATCGAGCAGTTGTCCCAGGAAGTCGGGCTGCTGCACTAGCAGGGCGGCGGTGGCATCGTCCAGGTGTTCGAGGGCTTCTTCAACAGTCGCGTATTCCTCGATGGTGATGCCCTGCGGCTCGGTATAGGTGCGTGTGACGGCCCGCGAGTCGGGATGGACGGTGCGCGGCATGATTATCTTGCGCCGCCCGGTCACGTTCACGGCCATGATTGCGGCTTCGGCGAGGGCGCTGGCCCCATCGTACATCGAAGCGTTGGCGACTTCCATGTTATAAAGTTCGCCCATCATGGTCTGGAATTCATAGATAGCCTGGAGGGTGCCCTGGCTGACTTCCGGCTGGTAGGGCGTATAGGCTGTGAAAAACTCGGCGCGCCCGGCCAGGTGGCCGATGACGCTGGGGATGTAGTGGCGGTAAGCCCCGGCCCCCAGGAAACAGGGATGGCTCAAAACGTTGGTGTTCTGACCGCTCAGGTCGGTCATGAGCCGGGTTACTTCCAGTTCCGAAAGGGCTTTGGGCAGCTTCAGTTCGGGGAAACGGACGTGACGCGGGACTACTTCGAAAAGCTCCTCGACCGATTGCAGGCCGAGACTTTCGAGCATTTCGGCCCTTTCCGCGTCCGAATGGGAAATATAATTCATCGGATTTTTAATTACCTGTTTCTAAACAACAACTTTCGCTTTGAGCCTGGAAACCCCTCAAAAAGCTGGAAAGCAACCTCAAAAGAGTGTTTCAAGCGAAAGTCCTCTAAATGAAACTATTTCATAAATAACCCGGCCTCAATCGAACTTCAGGGAAATCTCCCCAAAACCCGCCAGGCCGGGCAAACACCCCAACTCTTACTGGCCGACCATCGACTTGTAGTCGTCGGCGGACAAAAGGTTAGCCAGTTCCGCGGCGTCACTGGTCTTCACCTTGATAATCCAGCCCGTTCCGTAGGGTTCTTTGTTAATCAGTTCCGGGCTGCTGGAGACCTCGTCATTTACTTCCACGACTTCGCCCGACACCGGGCTGTAGAGGTCGGAAACGGTTTTGACCGACTCGACGACCCCGAACTGCTCATTTTGCGAAACCGTGTCGCCCACTTTCGGCTGCTCCACGTAAACAATATCACCCAGTTCGTCCTGGGCGAATTCAGTGATACCGATTACGGCTACGTCACCTTCCAACCGGACCCATTCGTGCTCTTTGCTGTACTTCAGGTCTCCAGGGAAATCCATAAACCTTCTCCTTTACTTACTTGCGTTTTCCAGATACGGTGGTAACACCCAATTTTGACGGACTGTAAATATCTACTAAACCTGCAAACCTGCGCTAATCCCCGGCAACTCCACCGGGAATTGCTACTTTTCCTTCTACTTCTTTCTACTTCTTTTCTTTGTCTTTGGCTTCTTTTGGTTCTTTGGCCGGGGCCGCAGCCTCTTTAGCCGCCGGGGCCTTTTTGGCCTTGCCGGGGCGGGTATAGAAAGGCGTCTTAACAACTTCAATTTTGAAAGCCTTGTCCCGGATGATTACTTCCAACTCGGTGCCTATCGCGCTTGACTCAATGGGCACATAGGCCAGGCCGATATTCTTGCCGAGAGTAGGAGAAGGCGCGCCACTGGTGACTTTACCGACCATCTGGCCGTCCTTTGCCACCGGGTAGCCGTGCCGGGCGATTCCCCGGTCTTTGACCTCGAAGCCGACCAGCTTGCGTTTGGGACCGTTCTGTTTGACCGGGAGCAAAGCCCTTTTGCCGCAGAAATCCATCGGTTTATCGAGCTTGACTGCCCAGCCGAGCCCGGCGTCGAGCGGGTTAGTGCTGCCGTCAATGTCGTTGCCGTAAAGGGCCATCTTGGCTTCCAGACGCAGGGTATCGCGGGCCCCCAACCCGACCGGCACGAGGCCCTGGTCTTTCCCGGCCTCCATCAACAGGTCCCAGGTCTTTTCGGCCTGGGCGCGGGGCACAAAGAGTTCGAAGCCGTCCTCGCCGGTATACCCGGTCCGGGCGATTAGCCCGGCCACGCCGTTAACCTTGCCCTGGGTGAAGTGATAATAGGCGATTTCGTCGAGGTCTACATCTACGTGCGGTTTGAGGATTTCGAGGGCTTTCGGTCCCTGGATGGAGATGAGAGCGGTGGCCCAGGAGCGGTCGCGGACACTGATGTCGGAACCTTTGAGGGTATGGGTTTCCTGAAGCCAGAGCAAATCTTTCTGGGCGTTGGAGGCGTTGACCACCAGCAAGTAGCGGTCGGCCTGGCGGTAGATAATCAGGTCGTCAACGATACCGCCATCGGGGTAGAGCATAAAGGTATAGTGGGCCTGGCCGACTTCCAGTTTGGAAACGTCGTTGGTGGTGGCGTACTGGAGAAATTCGAGGGCCTGGGGGCCACTGACCTCAATCTCCCCCATGTGGCTTAAATCGAACAGCCCGGCGGCGTTACGGACCGCCTTGTGTTCCTCGATAATGCTGCTGTACTGCACCGGCATCAGCCAGCCACCAAATTCGATTAGCTTGGCCCCTAACCGCTTATGTACTTCAACGAGCGGGGTCTTTTCCAGGACATTTTGAGCCTGTGTCATGGGAGCAGTTCCTTTTCTACGGTAGCCACTTAACATTAAGAAAGCTGTAGACGCTGCGGGTATTTTAACGACCTTGGCAGCCTGAGTCAATCAAACGGCCTGGAATAGGTCTACCCTTAAGACTCGCCAGGCCCACGAGTGGGGTTCCCGGTTTTTAAAACGTGAGCAAGTATGGTCAGCTACCGCCTTCCTTAATTATAACATTTTCCCAAAGTTTCGCGTTAACCTCGCCTTCTGTTATAGAGAGTCTTTAGTGTTTAGTTTTTGTTACGCCCAAAGATGCGCCGCAGGTGCGGTCGACAGGCATGAGCGCTGTCGGAAAATCTTGCCCCTACATACTCGGACAAGTGGTGTGTGCTTAGACAACCAACACCTCTTATATTCTCAAAGGCAATTTCGAGGTACGTTAAACGTTGTTTCGTTAAACGTTTAACGCTCGAACCGTATTAAGGGTATAGTTTAAACGATTGGCATCCGAAATTGGCCCTGATTTTCTAATTAAAAAAGAGAGTCTTTACCCCTAATCTATGTTAAAATAATTTAGCAACAACCCTTTCTTGTATTTAAACCTGATATTGGTCCGTTTAAAAACTTCAACAAACCGGGTTCTAATTCCACTCTAGCCAGTTGCGCCCTTACCGGTAACAGGTAAAAAGTTGAGTCTGGACCGGAGGAGGTAGCAAACGATGCGACTTCGCTGGCTTAGTGTTGTACTTTTAGTCCTGACACTGGTTTTAAGCGCCTTACCCGCGCCCGCCCAGGCTGCTATAATAACTATCCGGCCTACCCAGGCCCCCAAGATTATTCCCAGCCAGGCTGATTATGACAAAATTACCAAACTCCAGGCCCAAACCGCCATCCAGGTCCTGACCGGGGTCAGCCCGGACGACCAGAGCATGTTGATGGCCTACCGGCTGCCAAACGGCAGGACCGCCATTAAATTCTTAAATGTCCAGGATGGCTCAACCCAGGCGGTAAGCCCGGACATCCTTAACTATTCGCCCCTGACGAACCTGGTCTGGCTGGACGCCAACACCATCGGCTATTATTCGATAACCTATGATGACACCCCGGACGCTACCGGTCGCCCCACCTTCAAAATACTCCAGGTGCTGGTAATGGTAGATAAGACTACCGGCGAAGTCACGGCCCAACAGGTAAACCTGCCCGGCACTCCTTATTCGCTCTCGCCGGATGGCTCCAAGGCTTTAATGCTTAAGGTTAACCTGGATAGCCTCATTTTCAACAATAACGGCACCCTGGAATACCATTCGCCCTTCGACCAGGTGATTCACCGTGGTTTCAGCACGGCCTCCCAGGAGCAGGCCGACATTTCCCCGGACCTGGACAACTGGCTTAAGTTTATGAGCCCGACCGAACGCCAGAAGCTGGGCAAATTTGCCATCGGTAGCGACCTCGACCTGCTGCTTTCCTCCATCGTTATTCAAATTGAGGTGGTCGATTTCAAAAGCGGCAAGGTATTACCGCTGGCCGACCTCCCCGCTAACTCCGACCTGGCAGGCTTTAGCTGGTCGGCTGACTCAAGCCACATGGCGCTGTCACGGATAGTCCTCGGCCCGGACCCGCGCGGCGGCAGTTTGCTTTCGGAAATACAGGTCCAGGATACCCTGGGCAAACTCACCCCTGACAAGAATCCTTTCTTGCAGGGCAACTCGGTGGATACGGTCGATTTTAACACCGGGCAGGTCACAACCGGGTTCCTGAAAGGCTCCACCGGTGGCGGCGACCTTTTCACCGCCTTAAGCTGGAACACCGACGGCTCCGTCCTGGCAATCCACATGGACAAACCGGGCCACCCGGCGGGCCGGGCTAACCCGACCTACCTGTACCCCGAACGCTCTACTATCCGGTTCTACAGCCCGGATGGCACCTTGCTTTCGACCCTGGATAAACCCGAACTCGAAGACCCCCAGTATTCGATACCTCTGTTCGTCAGCAAAGACGAACTCTTGATTAACGCCCTCCGGGGGATGAGCAATCGCATCTACTACTACAATATGACTACCGGCGAGTACCGCCAGTTGCCGATTCCTGACGGGGTCGCCAACCTGATTGCCCCGACCCACCAGAGCCGCCAGTTGGTCTACGGCTTCTCGTCGTATACCCAGGCCCCCGAACTGATGCGCATCAACATGGACGGGCAGGCCCTCTACCGGCTGACCTTCTTGAACGAAGAACTGAGCCAGTATGGCCGGGTCCGGGCCGACCAGGTCAGCTTTACCCTTGCGAACGGGCAGGTGCGGACCGGCTACTTGCTTCAGGCCCCGGACGCGACTTTCCCGCCAACCCCGCAGCGAATGGTGGTCTGGCAGGAAGGTGGCCCGACCGCCCCGATGGTCAACCAGTGGGGCGCTATTACCGAGCGGCCTTTCGACCTGCTACCGCACTTCGGTATGTCGGTACTGGTTGTGCCTTTGCCGGGACGCTATGGCTTCGGGCCGGAATTCCTGAACGGCCTGGCCGATAACACTAACTTCGGCCAGATTGATATTCAGGAAGGGGCCGAAATCGTCCAGCAAAGCATCAGCCGTGGTTACACCAAAGCCGGGAGCGTTGGTGTGACGGGCTGCTCCTATGGCGGTTATTTTGCCAGCCAGAGCATCGTGACCTATCCCGACCTGTATGCGGCAGCGAACAGCCAGTGTACCCTGCTCGACCTCTTTAACGAGTGGCAGCTTGGCTACACCGCCTATATTTCGTACCTGGAAGGCCGGGTGCCGACAATTGACCCGGCGGAATATCTCAAGGATTCGCCGTTCTATCACGCCAACGTGGTCAAGACGCCGCTCCTGCTGTTCGACGGTCTGAACGACTTCCTGCCGGTAGAGGCTTCGGGCAACTTCCACGACCAGGTCCAGGCGAACGGGGCAGCGGTCAACCTGCTGGTCTTCTCGGCAGCGGGTCACGGTCTTTCAAGCGTCCACGACGAGATAATTGCCAACCAGGCCCAAATCACCTGGTTCCAGCAATACCTGCCGGACCCCAACCCAACGGCGGCCCCGGCCTCTTTCCCGTCCGACCTGTGGGATAAATTCGCCCAGGCTTTGAAAGAGTAACCTGGCCGGATAGCTTCACACGACAGACAATACTCACGCGATAAACAACAAAGGAATGGTTAGCAGGTTCGACCATTCCTTTGTCGCTATCTGGTATAAATAAATGCAAGCTACGAACTTGAAGAACTTTCGGCTTGAGGTAGTCGCCGGGAATGTGCTAACCGCCTCCCAGAGGGCCGAACTGGTCGTTCTGTGCAACCGCGCCTATGACGAGGATGTCGAGCCGCTCCTGGCGACTTACACCGACCCGGTCCACGTGCTGGCCTATCTCGATGACAAGATGGTAAGCCACGCCCTCTGGTGTACGCGCTGGCTGAGCAACGATGAAGGACCCTTAATGCGGACCGCTTTCGTGGAGTTGGTCGCTACCGAGCCACTATTCGAAGGGAAGGGTTTTGCCAGCCAGGTCATGCGGCGGGTTGCGGCGGAGATAACCGGTTTCGACCTGGGCGCGTTGTGGCCGAACTATCCCGAATGGTATGGGCGGCTCGGCTGGCAGATGTGGCGTGGACCGCTCTTTATCCGAACGGACGATGGCTTAATCTCGACCCCCGAAGACATCGTTATGGTGCTGGTACTGCCACAGACCCCGGCCCTTAACTTTGAGGGGTCGCTCTCGGCAGAATGGCGCGAAGGTGAACTCTGGTAGGAGCCAACTCCATTTCTAAACTCACTTATTTCAGGCTAGATGCTAACATGTATCCAAAAACCAGACTCATGTAAGAACTTAACAGAAATCCAAAACTTTAAACTGTTTTTGATTCAGGAGCGATTGTCGAGAGCTTTCGCTATGGGATATTTAAGTCGATAACAGTAGACTAAAAATCCAAAACCAACCAGAAACAGCCCGGATATAAATAAAAATAAGGTAATCGCATTGAGGTAGATTGGCAGTTTAAGGGTGAAAAGTTGGTCCTGGTAATTGGGAAGGGTTGGGCCGATATATGTTCCAAAAGGAGTTCCCCCGATACGTCCAGCATTAATCTCGGCGTAATGCAAAGCGTTACCAAGATTGGCTAAACCATCGTTAGGATTAAAGACGGCAAACCCAATAAATATTTCAACCAGGGCTAAAAACCAGCCCCAGCCTAACATGTCTTTAAGAATTTGAAAGATAGTCGGTTGCTTTTTCATAGTCATATATATAAGCAATCGAAACCATCTTTTGTTGCGAGCGAATACGATTAACTTCTTAATTAGGCAGATTTACGCCGGTAGCCAAACCAGACCAGGCCCGCCCCGATAAGCGCCGTAATCGGTCCAATAATGGCCCAGGTCAGGTTGTTGGTCATGAAGCTGCCGGGAATGAGGCCAATCCCCTGAAAGAACCAGATGAGGCCCGCAAAGACCAGAATCACCCCGACGATTAGAAGTATTGTTTTCGACATAGAATTTCTCTCTTTTTCTTCCTGGAATTTATTCCCTTAAATTATGCTCTTTTTATGCTTTTAATAAAGATTACGGACGGCGAGACCGGGTGGAAACCGCCTGATTATACCGCCAAACAAAAAGGGCGGCGAAATTGGACGCGCCGCTTTGTTTCTCATAGAATAAGATTTACAGCGACTTTAATAGTGCTATAATGTTGGCAGGTATAAAACTGCTATAATAAAACAAACGGCCTTAGAAAAATTTATGCAAACGGGAGGATTGTTCATGCGCAATGACGAGCTAGAAACACCCTACCAGATAATGGACCCGGCGGGAAAATTGCTTGGGAACATACCGGAAGGGTTATCCAATCAGAAACTTTTGGAATGGTACCGCTTGATGTGGGAAATCCGTGGTTTCTCCAATAAAACCGTCGCTTTGCAGCGCCAGGGCCGTTCGACAACCTGGGGCCCGCTCAACGGCCAGGAAGCCACCGCCATCGGCATGGGAGCGGTCCTTCAACCCCAGGACTGGTTAGTAGGTTCCTACCGGGACACCGGGGCCTATATAACCAAAGGCTACCCCATGGCCGCCCTCTTTTACTACACCCGTGGTTTTTCGATTGCCCCGGAACTGATCGGCCCCGACAGAAACTGCTTACCCTACCAGATTGTACTCGCCACCCAGACCCTGCACGGGGTCGGTATCGCTATGGCCTCTCGCATCAAGAAAGAGAACGCCGTAACCATGATTGGTGTTGGTGACGGTGCCAGTAGCGAGGGCGACTTCAACGAAGCCCTCAATTTCGCGGGGGTCTTCAAAGCGCCCGCCGTAATCGTCCTCGTCAACAACGGTTGGGCTATCAGCACCCCGCGCAGTCACCAGAGCGCCGCCCGCTACCTGATGGACCGGGCAGTAGGGTTCGGTATGCCGGGTATCCTGGTGGACGGCAACGACGTTCTGGCCTGTTACAGCGTCATGAAAGAAGCGGTCGAACGCGCCCGCCACGGCGAAGGCCCGACCCTGATTGAGGCTATCACCTACCGCCACGGCGCGCACACCACCGCCGACGACCCGACCCGTTATCGCGATGCCAAAGAGGTTGAGTACTGGATGCACCGCGACCCCACCTTGCGGCTCAAAAATTACCTTATCGAGCAGGGCGTCTGGAGCGAAGAAAAAGACAAACAACTTTTGGAAGATGTTGAGAAGTATGTGAACGAACAGGCCGACATCGCCTATAACCACCCGACACCCGGCCCGGACGGCATGTTTAACAATGTTTTCGAAAAACTAACCCCCCGAATGTTGAAACAGCGCGAAGAACTCCGGCGCGAATTAAACCTGGAAGCGGAGGTAAAATAGATTATGACCCTGACTGCCACAAAATTAACCATTATTGAAGCGCTCAACCAGGCCATGGCAACGGAAATGGAGCGCGACGAACGCATCGTAATATTGGGCGAGGACATCGGCAAAAACGGCGGCGTCTTCCGGGTAACTGATGGCTTACAGGCCCGTTTTGGGGAAACCCGCGTCTTTGATACGCCCCTGGCCGAGTCGGGCATTATCGGCACTTCAGTCGGGATGGCGATAAATGGGTTGAGGCCTATCGCGGAAATCCAGTTTGCCGGGTTTATGTTCGTGGCGATGAACCAGTTGGTCTCCCAGGCCGCCCGTATCCGCTCCCGCAGCGCCGGGATGTATCACTGCCCGATGGTTATCCGGGCCCCTTACGGCGGCGGTGTCCGCACCCCCGAAATGCACTCCGACAGCATGGAAGGGGTCTTTTTGCAGACCCCCGGCCTCAAAGTGGTGCTGCCTTCTTCGCCATACGACGCGAAAGGGCTGCTCATCTCGGCCATCGAAGACCCTGACCCGGTGATTTTCCTGGAAAACATCAAGCTCTATCGCTCTTTCAAACAGGAAGTCCCGCCCGAACGCTACACCATCCCGCTCGGCCAGGCCGCCACTATCCAGGAAGGCAGCGACATCACCGTTATCACCTACGGTGCGATGGTCCCGGTCTGCCAGCAAGCCGCCCGCAAGGTCCAGGAAGAAGGCGGGGCCAGCATCGAAATTATTGACCTCCGCACCATCTGGCCGATGGACGAGGAAGCCATTATCAGGTCCGTAACAAAGACGGGCCGGGCTATCGTGGTCCACGAAGCCCCCATGGCCGGGGGAGTGAGCTCGGAAGTTGTTTCGATAATTAACGACAACTGCCTCTACTCGCTGCTCAAACCGGTCGCCCGTGTCACCGGCTACGATACGCCTTTCCCTTCGCCCGGCCTGGAAGACAATTACATTCCGACCGTTTCGCGGGTGGTGAAGGCCCTACGGCAGACCCTTGAAGACTAGACCCGACCACAATTGTTAGGAGAAGCTATGTTTGAATTCAAGCTGCCGGACGTGGGCGAAGGAATGCACGAGGCGGAGATTTTGCGCTGGCATGTGAAGCCGGGCGATACCGTAAAGGTGGACCAGCCGATGCTGGAAATCCAGACCGACAAAGCGGTGGTGGAAATCCCGGCCCCGGTCAGCGGCCAGGTGAGCGAAATCCTCGCGGCCCCCGGCAAGATTTCCCAGGTGGGCGATATTCTAATCAGTTTCCAGACCGCCGCAACCTCAAACGCGGCTCCTAGTGCCCCCGAAGTTAAAACAGCCCCGGCCCAGGCAGAAGCCGAAAGCAAAACCCTGGTTGGGGCGGGTGTTGGCGGAGGACCAAACCGGGTTAAAGCCGCCCCTGCCGTCCGGCGCCGGGCCGTCGAACTCGACGTGGACCTGGCAAAAGTCCCACCGAGCAGCCCGGATGGCCGGGTGCTGCTAAAAGACGTGGAAGCTTTCGCCCTCAACCAGGCTAACGCGCCCGCGGCCCCGGTCGTGGTTTCCGGTAACGGCCATGCCGCCGGCTTCGCGCCGAGCGTCCCCGCCACAAACGGTCATATCCAGGCCGCTCCGATTACGTCTGCCCCTACCTTCGCAACAACCCCGGCCCATACGGCCCCGGCAGGTGGCGAAGAACGCAAACCGCTGGTGGGGTTGCGGCGGCGGATTGCCGAACGGATGGAGCTTTCCTGGAAAACCATCCCGCACGCCTCCTGCTTTGACGAGGCGGACGGCAGCGGCCTGGTGGCCTTGCGCGCCCAGTTGAAACCGGCGGCGGAAAAACAGGGGGTGAACCTGACCTATATGCCGCTTATCGTGAAAGCGGTCGTGCAGACCCTCAAGCGGTTCCCGGTCTTTAACGCCAGCCTGGACGAGCAGACCCGCGAGATTATCTTTAAAAATTACTATCACATCGGTATCGCCACCGCGACGCCTGATGGTCTGCTGGTGCCGGTAGCGCGGGACGCCGACCACCTGACCTTCCTGGAACTTTCCGCCGAAATCAACCGGCTCAGCGAGGGCGGGCGCAACCGCACCCTGAAGGCGAATGAACTTTCCGGCAGCACTTTTACTATCAGCAACGTGGGCAGCTTTGGCGGCAGCACCGGGACAGCTATCATCAACCCACCCGAAGCAGCCATCCTGGTGACGGGCAGCCTCAAAGAGCGCCCGGCGGTCGTTGGCGGGGAACTGGTCAAACGCTACAGCCTGCCCCTTTCGATGTCATTCGATCACCGCCTGATAGACGGGGCCGAGGCCGGGATGTTCCTGGCGGCCTTGAAAGAACTGCTGGAAACGCCCGGTCTACTACTGCTGAACGCGGTCTAGGTTTGCGAGGTTAAAAATGGTTGTAGGTGATGTTACAACGGCGGTAAGCACCCTGGTAGTGGGCGCCGGGCCGGGCGGTTACGTGGCTGCCATCCGGGCCGCCCAACTGGGCCAGTCCGTGACGCTGGTGGTGGATGGGCCGCTCGGCGGGATCTGCCTCAATAGCGGGTGTATTCCCCTCAAAGCCCTGATTTCAGCCTCCCGCCGCTTTCGCCAGCTAAACGACGAAAGTTTGCAGACGATGGGTATCCAGCTTGCCAGGGCTTCGTTTGATTGGGGCCAGATGCAAGCCTGGAAGACCGGCGTGGTCGAGCGTTTGAGCGGGGGCGTGGCAAAGCTTTTGGCCGGGCACAAAATCGAAATCGTGCATGGCCTGGGCTGGTTTTTGAACGAAAAAGAATTACGGGTCGAAGGCGAATACGGCTCGCACCGGCTGGCTTTTGAAAAATGCCTGCTGGCGACCGGGGCCTCTCCTCGTGAGTTACCCGAACTGCCTTTTGGCGAAAATGTCCTCTCGGCGCAACAAGCCCTGGCCCTGACCGAGCTTCCCACCGCTATCAATGTGGTCGGGGATAACTATGTTGCCCTGGAACTCGCCACCCTCTTTGCCAACCTGGGGGTCAGCACGACCCTCCTGGCAGGCGGCGATAAACTCCTACCAGAGGTAGACCAGGCGGCGGTGCGGTTGGTCCAGGCCGGGTTGCGCAAGCTGGGTATCCAGGTCGTGACCGGGGCGCAAGCCCTCAAAATGGACGGGACCGAACTGGTCTATACGGCGGGCGGAAAGGAAAAGCGGCTGGCCGGAACGGTAGTGGTATCCCACGGCGTCAAACCCAACACGGGCAAGCTCAACCTGAAAGAAGCCGGGGTCAAGACCGGGCCGGATGGCGAGTTGACGGTCAACGCGGCCCAGGTGACGAACCAGCCGGACATCCTGGCAGTGGGCGACGTTACCGGGCAAACTCCCCTGGCAAGCGTAGCTACCAAACAGGCGAAAGTGGCCGCCGAAACGATGGGTGGACGCAAGGTTGCCTTCGCGCCCCAGGCCCTGCCGCGGGTAGCGCATACCACGCCCGAACTGGCCTATACCGGGCTCACTGCCGAAGCCGCGACCCAGGCCGGGTACGAGGTCGTGACCGGGCGCTTTCCGCTGGCGGCGAATGGCCGCGGGTTGACCCTCGGAAGTGAAAGCGGGGTAGCGCTGGTGGTAGCCGAAAAGGGGAGCGGTCTGCTACTGGGAATGACGCTGGTCGGGCCGCAAGCCGGGGACCTGATAATGGAGGCTTCGCTGGGTATCGAGATGGGCGCGACCCTGACCGATATAGCCGAAATCCTGCATCCGCATCCCGGCCTGGCCGAAATGACCCTCGAAAGCGTCGAAAGTGCGTTGGGGCTGGCTATTCATACATTGTAGTTTGGTTTTAATAAAGGGTAAGGCCTGGTATTCTTTGAAAATGTTTCTTGTTGTAGATAACAAGCGTAAGTTTATTTTGAAGAGCGGTAGCGCCTATTAAGAGATCCATATCAGCCAATATAGCGCCTGTTTGCCGTAGGTGTCCTCGGATTCGGGCAAACCGGCGCATCACCAATCTGGTTAAAGGCAAAACGTCAACACCCTGTAAAAACTGATGAAATACCTGCTCGTTTTGCCTGGGATTTCTACCATAATAAATACCCTCGTAAATTTCGCCATAAGTAATCAGACTAATGGCAATACCTTGAGCTAAGGTTCCTTAACAAAGAAACTTCCTGAGATTTACCTTTCAGGAAGCCGATTGCCACATCAGTATCAACAAGATAATTCATAAATCTACAGGTGGGCGACTGCTAGTCCGGCGGCTTTCATAAATGTCGTCTAATAGCTTGTCGGTATCAACATCTTTCCAACCACCAGCCGACGCTAAAAATGCCTGGTGATCGGCTTCAGTGCGAGTACGATGTTTTCGTTTTGAGGCAGGAGCGGGTTTTAGGAGAACCTGTTCGCCCTGTTCGTTTTCAATAACTATCTCTTTATTTTCACGAACTACCTGTTCAAAGAAGCTGTCTAGGTTATTTGAGAATTCGCTGAACGGAACCAGGCTTAATTCTTTGGTCATAATTATTTACTCCTTTTGTAAATATATTATAACAAACAAAACCCGGATACTTATTTATTTATCAGGGGTATTTTTCGAAAATTAGGAAAGTTTAAGCTAAAGGAGAAACTAGAGGTGAACAGCCAAGAACCGGAAAAAATTGCCGTAATCGGGTCGGGCACGATGGGCGCGGGGATTGCCCAGGTCTGTTTGCTGGCAGGCTACCGGGTCACGCTGCAAGACCTGAAAGACGAACTGGTCCAAAATGCCGCCTCTCAAATCGCCCATTTTCTCCGGCGCATGGCCGAGAAAGGCCAACTTTCTTCTCCAACCGCCGAAACCGCTATATCTCGCCTGAGTGTCACCACCGACCTGGCCGAAGCCGCCCAGGAGGCAGGCTGGGTTATCGAGGCAGTCTTCGAGAACATGGAGGTCAAACGCGACCTGTTCCAGCGTCTTAACAAATTCTGTCCGCCTGAAACCAACTTTGCCTCCAACACCAGCGGCCTCTCTATAAGCGAAATCGGAGCCGCCGGGGGACGACCTCGCCAGACCGTCGGCCTCCATTTTTTCAACCCGGTCCCGCTCATGAAGCTGGTCGAGGTGGTGCGGGGCAGCGATACCGCGCCGGAAGTCGAACAAGCCGCTATAGCCCTCGGCCAGAAGCTGGGTAAGACCGTGGTCGTCTGCGGAGATTCACCAAACTTTATCGTCAACCGGATAAACCGGCCCGTCAACCTGGAAGCTCAACAACTGCTGCAAGACGGCCTCTCCTCGCTGACCATCGACCGGGCGCTCGTCCAGGGAGCGGGGTTCAAGATGGGACCGCTCATGACCAGCGACCTGAGCGGGGTCCATATCGGCCTTACCGTCACCGAGAACATTTTTAAGGAGACCGGTGACCCCCGGTTCAGACCCGTCCCGCTCGTCCGCAAACTGGTCCGGGCCGGGCATCTCGGCAAAAAGGCCGGGAAAGGCTATTATCTCTACCCGCCCGGTGCCGAAAACCCGGTGCCGCGCCAGCCTGAAATAGTCTTACCCCTGGCGGAAACCCCGGCCAAAATAGCAATCGTGGGAGAAAACCCGGCGACAGAAAAGCTTAAAGCCCAACTGACCGGGGGCGGGCTTCCGATAGAAGAAGATTTGAACGAGGCCGGGTTGGTCTTGCTTGCGCCGGGCCTCGACTATCGCGAGTTCTTCAAACACCACCCGGCAGCACCTGGAACGGTTTACGCCTTATTGGACGCGCTGGCGTCGGTCACGGAAGCAGGTTTTGTGAGCGGCCAGCCTCAGAACGTAATCGGGCTGCAAAACCCTTTGCCGTCCATCAACGATAAGTTTTACGAAATCAACCTCGGCCTTGAAACCTCGCTCGAAACCGCCGCAAAGGTCGCAGCCCTGCTCAAAAGGATGGGGTGCAGTTACGCCGTAATGCCGGAAACCCCTGCCGGTATCGTCTTACGCGTCATTTGTGCTATGATTAACGAGGCGGCTTTCGCCTTGCAGGAAAATTTAGCCTCGGTGAGCGACATTGACACGGCCATGCGGCTCGGCATGAATTATGGGCAGGGTCCGTTCCAGTACGCCGACCAGTTGGGCCTGGACCGTGTGCTGGCAACGCTCGACTACCTGCACGCGGAAACCGGCGACCCCCGTTACCGGGCGGCGGTAATTTTGCGCCAGATGGTCCGGGCCGGAAAGCTCGGCCAGGTTAGCGGGCGCGGTTTTTACAGTTACCAGGTTAGTTAGAAGGAAACCTTCGGGTGAAGGGAATTATTTTCAGGTGAAGGGAATTATTTTCAAGAGAAGTTTAGTTTTGGTGATTATGGCGTTAACCGGGCTTCTCCTGGTCGCCTGCGGGGATGCAACCCCGACCCCTACCGGTCTTATCGCTCCATCCGGGCAGATTACCCCCGCCAATACCATCGCCCCTGGCAGCAGTACCACCTACGAACCGCCCAGGTCCGCCAGCGAACAGGTCAGAATCGGCAGCCTCGCGCCCGACTTCACCCTGAACACCCTCGATAACCAGGTCGTCAAACTCAGCCAGTACCGGGGCAAGCCAGTCTTAATAAATTTCTGGGCAACCTGGTGCCCACCCTGCGAGGCGGAACTACCCATGCTCGAACAGACCTACCAGGCTAACCAGGACAAACTGGTCATTCTCGGCGTGAATATGCGGGAAGATGCCGGTACGGTGGCAGGTAGAGTGGACAAGGCGGGACTAAAATACCCGGTGGTGCTGGACGGCAACGGCGACGTGACCAACCGCTACCAGGTGCGGGTCTTTCCGACCAGCCTTTTTATAGATAAAAACGGCATCGTCCAGCGCATCATCCTCGGCCCTCTCACCGAGGACACTATCCGGTCGGCCCTGGACCGGGTCTATAGCATCAAATAACTAGCTGGGAACAATTCTATAAAGTTGAGCGCCCCCAAAATCTTCGACCAGCTCGAAGCCGGGCGCTTTTTTAGTGTCGTACAACCAGGCGAAAGAGTCGGGGTAGTGGTCGGAGAAAAGGGCCAGGTAGCGCGCCCCGTACTGCCGGGCCAGTTGCAGGTTCACTTCCAGGGAATCGCTGGCCGTCGCAATCGAGGGGCGGTGGGTCACATACCAGAAGGCCGGGCCAAGCGGCAGCATCACGACCGTGTCAGGGCTTTCGTGGGCATCCAGCCAGGCCCCGACCTGCTGGACCTCGTTGTAATCCTTGTCCCAATTCCCCGGCAGCGATAGGGTCAGGCCGAGCGTTAGGCAGATAAAAGCCGCCACCACCAGCCCACCGTACCTAAGCTGGCGGGCCGCCGTAGCCTGGGGCCGGGAGACTTTGCCCAGCCAGGTTATAGCCTGGTCGAGCCCTACCAGGCTGACCAGGAAAATGTAGGGGAGCAATCCCCCCGACGAATGAAAAACGCTCCCCCGTGTGCCGGGAAAAGTGAAAGCCAGCGACATCGCCAGGTAAAGCAAGACCGTGTAGACCAGGAACGGCTGGAACTCCGGCCTCTGCCACAACCGGGCCGGACGTGATGCTTCCGTTTCGACAGGCAGGGTAGGCCAGGTGAAAAGCCCGATAATAAAGAACGGGGTCAGAAAGAGGGCCCCCCGCTCCACGATTAAAAGGTTCTCGAACAGGGCATCCAGCTTGCCGCCAATTAACGGCCCCCAGCCCCAGTGAGGATCAGGCTGGGTCAGGTTCAGGTAGTAGGGTAGGTCAAGCGGTTTCGAAAGGCTGAAAAAGTCGTTGTATTCGCGCCAGAACAGCACCTTGAGGCCGCCTCCCGGCAAGAGTTGACCCGTGGCTGCCAGGTTGCGAAGCAGCCAGGGCGAAATCACCAGCCCAAAAACAGCCAGCATCACCACCCCGGCCCGCCAGGCTACCGGCCAGGACTTTTTCAAAGCGGCCGGGCGTAAGAGCAGGCAGACCAGCGGCACGACCGGCAACAGCAATCCGTCCACGCGGGTCAGGTAGGCCAGGCCCGCCAGCACACCCGCCAGCGCTGCCCGCCGATAGACCCCCCGCGAACCTGCCAGAAGACGGGTGAGAGACTGGGTCGCGCAGATTAAGAAACCACAGCTAAAGAGGGCAAACGGGGCGAAATTATCGGGAAAGACGAAGTAGGCCGCGTAGATACCGCTGAAAATGGCAAGCAGCCCGGCCAGCCAGCCGTAGCGGCGGCCCTGCGGAGTATTGCCAAAAAGCGAGGTCGCCAGGTAAAAAGAAAGCGGGGCCAGCAGAGCCGAAAGAAGGATGCCAGGCCCCTGCGCGGCCAGGAAAGATGGTCCGCCCCCTACCAGGTAGGCAATGTAGACCAGGATGGAAGTAAGCGGCATCCAGTAAAGGCTGGACGGGTTGCCCGTAACGCCGGTCGGGAGCGGCCTGACCAGGTAATTCCAGATGTAGTCCTCGCGGAAACCTTGCCCCCGCCAGAGCGACTCGGCGACATTGGCGTAGTAGTAGGCGTCGGTATAGCCGGGCTGGTGGAAAAGAAGGGCCGTCCCCACCCGGACAAGCAAAGCCAGGCCCAGCAAAATCCAGTAGGGACGATAAGCCGGGCCGGACCAGCGTTTTAAACCTGGCCGCGTCTCAGGACTGGCCGGAGTTGCCAGATTCGTTTTCGGTGAGGGAACCAAACGGCTCATCAGGCAGGTCCAATTCCGGGAAGTCCGGGATAAGTTGTGAAAGATCTGTTAAATCGGGCGTGTCGGGCGGCTCGGTCAGCTTTTTGGCGGCAGGCGCGGGCCGGTCGGGATAAATTTCGAACATGGCGGCGTCCCCGCTAAGCACCAGGGGAAAGAGATGGGCCAGCCAGCGGGCCTGGGTCGTGAAATCGGCCCGGCTGACCCGGCTGCGTCCCAGGCCAAAACAGAGGGCGGGGGGATTGCCCGCCGCTTCCTTCAAGGCTGCCAGCGGACCACTGAAAAGGCCAATTGGCGCTACCAGGGGTGGCGCCCCTATAGCCTCCCCGGCGGCCAGCACATCCTGGACGAACCGGGCCGTCAGGGGGGTATGGCTGGGGCGGAATGCCCCCGGTAGCTGGATAATTTCAAGCTGCGGCCCAAATTCTCTGGTCAGAAGGTGCTGCCGGAGCTTTTCAAAGACCTGGGCGGGGTCCTGGTAAGGCACCAGCAGAAAATCGAGCCGGGCGCGGGCCGTTGCCGGGAGCTTCAATCGGCCTGAAGTATCAAAACTGCCGCATTCCAGGGCCGAAACATTAACCGTGGGCACCATATACTGGGTCTGTAAGACCAGCCAGTCGTTCAGGTTAAAAATATATTCATTCAGACCGTAATCACGCAGGCGTTGGGCCAGTTCGGGCTTGAAATCGGGGAGAGCTTTGCGCAGGGCCTGGCTTTCTTCGAACGGGAGCGGGGACAACCCTTCTTCGAAATCCTCGATTTGCACTTCCAGGCTTTCGCTCTTTAGGGCCGTAATAGCCTGGACCAGCAGCCAGGAAGCGCCGGGCATTACCTCGCTATAGGCGCTGGGAGCATCTTTGGACATGGTCTTGACCCGCAATTCCACTTCCAACAAGCCTTTAACACCCAGGCTTACCAGGGGACGGCCCCGCCGGTAATCGCCCCTGACGTAGATAATCGCGTCTGCCGCCAGGTCTTCGCTGTGCCCGGCCAGCAAAGCTTCTTCCACCGGCCCATATAAAAACTTGAGGGTCAGGGGTAAATCGCCGGTAGTCTGCCAGGACTGGGTGGCCGCCATTAAAGCCGCGAGGTTGACCGCGCTCGCCCGACCCGGCGGAAGATAGACCAGCAAGCGGCCCGGACCATTCCCGACCTGCCCGAAAACACTTTTCCCCCATTGTTTGAGTTGCCAGCCGTCCGCGCGAGCTTCCGCCAGCAGACCCTGTTCGTCCCCGGCCTTTTTCAGCCAGAAGGCCGCTTCCCGTTGAAGCCATGTATCCACCCCGGCCAGGCGGGCGGGGAAGTCGGAACCCGGAGTATCAGTCTGGATAGGCGCGGAAGTTTCAGACATCACACTTACTTTCTGCTTAACGGTTTGAACTACTGGTAACTTATCATAACCCGCCTTAAAAAACTTGCAAGCCGCGGTAGTACTTTAGTCCCAAGTGCTTGTTTATTACATTAAAAGCATATATACTTTATTAATGTTAGACGATTCAAACTGCTTGAATTTTCTGACCTTCTGTGCAAGCTCTCCTGATTATACACTGAGACTGGTCGGTAATATACCAGCGTTTTTGGTTTCCCTGAAATAGGGAGACAATTTATAGAAACAGGCAGGAGGACGTACCTTGAAAAACCTGGAAAGCTGGTGGAGTAGCCTCTGGGCCATGTTGTGGCCGAGAGTAAGACCAGCCCACGCAAAGACAACGGAAGGTCAGGGGTTAGTTGAATACGCACTTATCCTACTTTTTGTAGTTATCGTGGTGGTGGTCATACTCGCCTATTTAGGCCCACAACTCGGCAGCATGTTCAGCGCCGTGACTAAAGGCTTTAGCTAATCTTTTTTCGCAATAATTATTATAAAGGCCGGGGACCCTGTGTAAAGCAAGGTCCCTGGCTTTTTTACTTTTGGGCTATCGCTTGAAACTGTTACAATAAGTCCGATTTTCTCTTATCTGAAAGCCTTTCCAGGCTCAAACCGAAAGTTGTATACCATTTTTCCACAATGGGGATATGTTTCTAAGGTGGGGCTGTCCTCCGAACCTCTCCCGATGATAGACAAAGAAACTCCCTATGGGTTATAATTGCCCAACCTAAATCAACTAGCCATCTTATCCTCAGGGGTAAAGCTATGTATATTGTAGCCAACCAGTTAGAGCTGAGTAATGGCGTGCGCCGCGACCGGGGTGATTGCCTGGTAGACGCTGAACAAATCATCCCTCCCCCGGTCCTGCAAAAACGCGGCACGCTCTACATCATAACCGAAACCGAAAACATGGCCGCCGGAAAGACTCGTTCCGGTGATATTGATTTATGTAAAGAAGTCCAGGAAACCATCCTCCACGACTTTTATAACACCACCAACACTTCCATTACCGGCGCGCTCAAACACGCCCTCGAAAAAGCCAACCAACTGGTTTTTAACTACAATAGCGCCCTCCTGCCGCCGGAACGGCGGGGAGTCGGCCTGACCGTCGCCCTGGTGCGGGGTAACGAAGTCTATTCCGGCCAGATGCTACCGACCAGGGCCTATCTCTATCACCAGGGCGAACTCAAGACTTTGCCCGCTGCCGCCTTGCTGGCCCAGGCCAACCGCTCGACCGACCAGCTAACCGGCGGTCGCACCAGTGCAACTGCCACCAGCCTCAAACGGCAGGATACCGACCCCCAGGCAACTCTGCCCATGCCACGCAGCACCAGCCTGCCTGCCCTGGGCCGCTATACCACCATTGACCCTATCCTGACCCGCAATTTATTCGAGCCGGGCGACCTTTTCATGCTCTGCTCGGCCAGTTATACCCGCGTCCTGAACGAAGAAAGCCTGCTCTGGATTCTCGACCAGCCGGACAGCCGGGGCGCGCTCATAAATCTATCGGAATATTCGCGCAAGCAAAACCTTAACGACGGCTACGCGATAATCATCGGGGCCCGCGAAGAAATCGGGGCCCGGCCTTATACCGAACGCCAGACCGATAACGGCTGGAAGGGGGCCGCCGAAAATATGGCCGGTGCTGTCGGTATGCTGGCCGCCCGCCTGAATCCGACCGGACCGCGCCCCAACGCCAGACCCGGCGAAACCGACGATTACCTGACCGAACACGCGCCCGCGCCTGTGGCCGAAGTTACGCCCATCGAAGCGGGTAAACGCTCCACCAAACCGCTCATTATGCCTGCCCAACCGGCCAGCCTCGGCGAGAGCGAGGAAAACGACCCCCTGGCAACCAAAGACCCCGATAGCGGTTCCTGGCTGCACCGGGAAAGCGACGATTTGAACCGGCCCGCCTTTCTTAAAGGCCGCTCGCTCAACCCGACCCCCGAATCGCCCACCATCGCGGGGTCGGACGAGGTCATCACTTCACCTGGCCCGGTAAAACCAAAGGCTTTCACCTCGCGCCTGGGTGGGGATAACACCATGACCCCTTCCGGGATGCGCAAGTTTTCTTATACGGACGCTTCACAGGACCAGAACCTGCATACGCCGCCGATTACCGCAAAAGCTTTTACGACCCGGCCAACCCGCCCTTACGTCCAGAGTTACCGCGCCCCGCTGCCCGAAACGCCCTCCCCGGATGAAGTCGACGAGCCGGTTGACCTGAACAAGCGGCGGCGCAGCAAGAAGACTGTCGAGCCCAAGGGTACGGTCAGCGCCGAACCGCTCGATAACCCTTATTTCGATATGGTCAGCGGCGACGGCTACGGTCCCCCGGCCAGGCAAAAATGGTCTTTCAACAACATGAGTCTGCGGGATCGTTCGCTGATTATGGGCGGCATCGGTCTCGTGATGGGGCTTGCCGTGGTGCTGCTGATTCTGTCGGTCTCCGGCGGCTCGATTGTCGGCAGCGAATCCAAGGCCCGTCAACTGGTCACCCAGGCCGACGCCAAGCGGACCAGCGCGGTTACTTTTATCGAAACCAACCCGAACGGGGCCCGCGACCTGCTCAACCAGGCCAACGACCTGCTGGCCCAGGCCCGCAAGGAAAAGCCTGACCTGGAAACCATCCAGCCCGCCGTTAACGCCGTCAGACAAACGCTCAACACGGTCAATAAAGTAACCATTCCGCTAGATTTACGGGTGGCGCTCGACCTGGCAACCCAGGGGCCGAATGTCAATCTGAGCAAGGCCGTCATTTCACCCAAAGGCGACCTGCTCTACCTGATGGATACGGGCCAGAACATCATATACAGCGCCGATGTCCTGGGCGCGGTCAAACCGATTTTGAAGACCGGCGACAAAGCCGGGAACAGCACCTTTGGCAAGCCGGTGACGATGGTGGGCCGCCCCGATGGCCTGATGGTGCTGGACGACGCCAACCAGGTCTGGATTTTCAACCAGGGTAGTAATAGCTGGGTCGCCCAGGCCCTTGGCGGTTCACCCAAAGGCAAGCTTCAGGCCGCCTCATATGAAGGAAATCTCTACCTGATAGGGACCGGCACCGGCCAGATTTTGAAATACAACGCCGGGAATTACGCCGCCAAACCGGACGAGTGGGTCAACCCGAACCTGATAGCCAATCTCAACCTGGACAAAGCGGGCGGGTTCGCGATTGACGGGACGGTCTTTGCCCTGAACAGCGCAGGCCACGTCTACCAGATGGCCCGGCCTAACGGCAATCCCAAGGGCGAGGTCGTCCGTGAGTACGACCTGACCAAAGACGCCCGGCTCGGACCGCCCCTGAACAACCCGTACTTGCTCTACGTGGGCAGCCTGGATTACCCCTTTATTTTCGTCCTGGACAGCGAAAACCGGGTGTTGCAATTCGGCAAATCAAACGGGGCGTATATCCAGCAGTTCCAGTCCGCCGAGGGAAATACCGAGTTTACCGGGGTTAAGGACCTGGCCGTAGACGAAGCCAATAAAAAGGTCTATCTCATCAGCGCCCAGAAGGTTTACGTCTATAACCTGACCGAGGCGCCTTCCGCGCCGCCGACTACCCCCGGCAACCTGAACGCGGCCCAGACCCAGGTGGCAACTACACCCGGCGCGGGCGCAAACGTGACGGTTATCTCTACCCAACCGACCACCAAACCTTAATGCCTTTGAACTCATCAACTAAAATTCGCCGGAAAGTCAGAGCCTGGGCCGGGTTCGGTGCAGCGCTACTGGCTTTAGTAGCGATTTTAGGGTTGCCCGGCGCGATCCAGGCCCAGAGCGACCCGACCACCACCCCGCCTACAGCGACCATTTCAACGACGCCCCAGGCCACACCGTCCACCCAACCCGGCCAGGCCCCCGATGGCGCGACCAGCGACTATCTTTCCGAATCGCTCCGGCTGCTTTTCCCGGCAGCCCCTGCCTCGCTCGACTGGAACGGTCTCCAAGAACCGATTTTCACCAGCGATACTCCCGCCTTCGACATGGTCAGCCTGGGCCTCCTTAAATTCGAGGATAGCAGACCGCTCACCAAGACTTTTACCCTCAATCTCGGCGGTGGAGTCCGCGGCAGGCTTTTCGCCACGCCGCCCTGGCTCAGCCCGGTGCCGGACCGTTTTGTCAACCCCGGCGGTAACGGCCAGCTAAACATCAGCCTGAACCTGCGCCAGGACCCCGGACAGGGCGCGGGACTGCTCCCGGCCCAGACCAACTGGGGCCATATGCTGCTTTCGCTCAACGGTGTCATGTTCGATTACGCCGTCCCGCTTATCGCGGAAGGACCGCCCACCATCAAAACCGAGGATGGCGACAAGGTTTTCGCGCTTCAAAAAGAAATTGCCGACCGGCTGGACAGCCAGGGTGACCTTGACGCCTTTATTGGCAGCCCCCGCTACCCGAACGCCTCCCAGATTGCGCTCGGCCTGGCCGTAGATTACCTGGGGGAACCTGAGTACAACCAGCGCCTTGCCCGGACCGATTTCACCGGGCGGGTCGCCGAAATGCTCAGCCAGAAAGATTACAACCACGACGGCTGGATTGGTTTCCGGCCCGAAGACATTTTACTGGGTGCGCCCGGCTGGGCGCTGGGCCAACCGGCCACTAAGACTGATAAATAAGGTTGGGGCTTTGCGCTTTTTTAGATTACTTCTCAATTATCTTTGCAAAATTGCTTTGTTAAAACTCATTTTCAACCCCCGCCAGAAGCTGGCCGGGTTAGCCCTGGTGGCCGGGCTTTTAGGCTTACCCCTGCTCCTAACCGCCTGTGGCGATACCGCTCCCCCCGCCGATGTGGCCCAGCGTTACCTGGAAAATATCCGCGACTCGGCCTACACCTCGGCCTACGATTTGTTGTCGAGCGACTCGCAGCTAAAAGTCAGCCGCAGCCAGTTTGTAGACCGCCTGACCAGGGCCAGGACCGAGGCCGGGATAACTCGCACCGACATTGTAAAGGTCCAACCGCCGAATATTGTCGGAAAGCGGGCCAGCGTGGCCTACGAGGTCGAGGTCACCACCCAGGACAACCGCAAAATGCCGCTTTTCGAATCGCTGGTCCTCTTGCAGCAGGATAACGGCTGGCGGGTGGTCTGGCCGCCCCAATAACCGAGCTTTTGCCGACTCTGAAACCGAGACCCCTAAAAATTCGTATTACATGAGGACCGGGTTTTGAAGCCCCTGCTTAACGTACCTTTTAAATTTAGCAAGGAATATTTACCAGGAATAATATTATGAGAATTTTAGCCGTAGATGACGATCCCGAAATTTTGAACTTACTCAGCCGGGGTTTGAAATTCGAGGGTTACGAGGTCGAAACCGCCGAGACCGGCGAGAAGGCCATCGCCCGTTTCCGGGAAAGCGCCCCCGACCTGGTGTTGCTGGACGTGATGATGCCGGGAATTGACGGTATCGAGGTCGCCCGCGAGATGCGAAAACTGCGCGACACCCCCGTCCTGATGCTGACCGCCAAGGATGCCGTAACCGATAAAGTGGCCGGGCTTGACGCCGGGGCCGACGATTATATCGTCAAGCCTTTTGTCTTTGATGAATTGCTGGCGCGTATCCGGGCCCACCTGCGCCGCAAACTCCCAGGTGAAGCCCAGCTTTTACAGTTCTCCGACCTGACCCTGAATACCGCGACCCACGAAGTCCGGCGCAACGGCCAGCTAATCGAGCTTACCAGTAAAGAATTCGAACTGTTAATGCTCTTTTTGCAGCACCCGCGCCAGGTCCTCAACCGTGAATTTATCTATGACAAAGTTTGGGGCTATGACTTTGGCGGGGAATCGAATATAATTGAGGTCTACGTTCGCTATTTGAGGAGTAAGCTGGAAACCAACAGCCGGACCAAATTGATTCACACCGTCCGGGGCGTGGGCTATGTGTTACGGGAACCCGAACCAGCGGTCCAGCCCGATGAGGTCACTCAAGCCTGATGTCGAGGGTCTTTTTCCACAGTTCCATACGATTCAAGTTAACCCTGGTTTACGCGGTGGTGGTTTTTGTAACCATGGTGGCCTTTATGGGCATCGTCTACCGCTCAGTTATCAACAATCTCGAAAGCGGCGTTGACGCCGACCTGAAAAGCCGGGCCGAACAGGCCCAGGCTTTTTTAGCGCATAGCGGGTTTAGCCTCAAAGACCTCGACCAGTTCACCAGGACTTATGGCGGAAGCGGCCAGCCGAGCGGCCAGCCCACCAAAAATTCCTATGGGACAACACCAGGGACCAATCCAGGTGCCAGTCCGGGGGCCAACCCTGGCACTACGCCCATGCCCGAAAACCCGGCGCTAAACATGAACGACCCGAACGACCTGGCCTCGGCCCTGACTTACTTGCAACTGGTGGATACGCAGGGCAACGTCCTCAGCCGTATCCCCGAGTTAAAGGTGATGAGCAAACCAGCCACCCAGGCGGCCCTGGTCGATAAAATCAAAGACGGCACCGGCTTCAGCTATATCAAGTTGACCACCGGAGAACGGGCGCGGGTCTATACTCTGCAACTCGACCGGGTCAACAACCGGGGGTTTGTCCAGGTGGTCCGCAGCCTGCAAGAAGCGGACGCGATTGTCAGCGGCTTAATCTGGCCGTTTATCATCCTGGCGATAGTGGCTTTCTGTCTGCTGGCGGTTTTCGGCTGGTGGTTCACCCGCCGGACCTTCGCGCCTCTCGAAGAAATCACCGAGACAGCCTACCGGATTGGTGTTAACGGCGACCTGAACGAACGCATCAAGACCGACCCCTACTCAAACGACGAAATCAGCCGCCTGGGCCGGGCTTTTAACGCCATGCTCGAACGGCTCGACAAAAACTTTAAGGCCCAAAAACAATTTATCGCCGACTCGTCCCACGAACTCCGCACGCCCCTGACGGTTATCCGGGGAAATGTCGACCTGCTCAAACGCAACCCCGACCCCGAAAACCAATCCGAATCTTTACAGGCTATCGAGCGCGAAAGTGCCCGCATGCAGCGCCTCGTCCAGGATTTACTGCTGCTGGCCCAGGCAGATGCCCGCCAGACCGTCGAAATGGCTTCTTTGCCGCTGGACGATATTGTCCTGGAAGTTTTCAAGGAGACGCGGGTGCTGGCCGACCAGCGCCACCAGCAGTTAAAGCTGGGCCACTTCGACCCGGTAGTTATCGAAGGCGACCGGGACCGGCTCAAACGGGCTATTTTGAACCTGGTGGATAACGCCATCAAATATACCCCCGAAGAAGGCCAGATTACCCTTTCGCTGGTACGGGGCAAGCAGTGGGCCAGGGTCACGGTAGAGGACAACGGGCCGGGCATCGCCGAAAGAGACCAGGCCCTGGTCTTTGACCGTTTCTACCGGGTAGACAAAGCCCGCAGCCGCCAGAGTACCGCCGGGATGGGTGGCGGGAGCGGCCTGGGATTGGCTATTGTCAAACATATCGTGGAAGCGCACGGGGGCCGGATTAGCCTGGAAAGCACACCTGGACAGGGTTCTACCTTTACCATCTGGCTCAAAACCCCCGCCTCGGAAGATTTGCCGCCGGACGAAGACGACGATATTAACCAGGAAACCCCAAAAGAAGAACCCCGGCCAGCGCCGCCCGGCCTTTCGGGCGAGAAAACCCTGGCCGGGTAAATTCCCTGCTAACTTATTTTTAAAACTCCTTCAAAAAAACCGCAATATTTCCGGCAACTGTGGCACGGCCTATGCTTTAGTAATAAGCAGAAGCGGCCCGGCTTAGTACCAAAAAAAGCAGCCGCGAAATTTAGTGGATATAGAAAACTGACACTGAGTTCACAAGTTCAAGGGTTGCCCTCAATGACTTGGTGAAAGGAGAATTGAGATGAGTATAATTTCGTGGTTGCTGGTTGGCCTGGTGGCCGGCTGGATTGCGAACATGATTATGAGCAGCGGAGCCGGTGGGCTCCTCGCCGACATCATTATCGGCATCATCGGCGCTCTCGTAGGTGGTTTCCTGGCTGGAATCCTGTTAGGCGGGGATTATATCTCTGGCTTTAACTTCACCACCTTGATTGTTGCGATTATCGGCGCTATCGTAGTCATAGCGGCTTACCGCTTGATTACCGGCCAGCGCGTACGGACCTAGGAGTACGAAGTATTACAAATTTGGCCGGTAGAGTTAGTCTACCGGCCAGGACGAAAGGGGAGAAGCCAGGCTTCTCCTTTTTTGTTGCCCGGCAAAACCTTTCTGTCGGAGAAACCAACCTAGGACAGCGGGTTTGAAAAAGCCTGCTCGAAAAGTTGAAGATGGTCAGGAGAAAGGCTTTTCAAAAGCAGTTCCCGGTCGTAACCCTTTTGGCGAAAGAGTTTTATTATTTTGGCTGTCCGGGCAGAGAGACCGCGGCTAAAATTTGTTTCCAGTTGGATTTCAAGTGGCACAGTCCCAAAACTGAATTCTTTAAAAGTTGTCTCAACCCGGTAGGGCCAGATTTCCGGGCCGTTTTCCCAGATGCCCGTACCGTTAGAGCGGGCGGTGGCGTCGGCAGGTGGGGCGATATGGGCCACCTCTATTTTGAACCCATCTATATACCAGCGCCCAAAATGCCATATCGAACTCAAAGCGCCCTCCCCCATGACGCAGACCGGCATCTGCCGGGAAGATTGCCATTTTTCATGCCCTGGTGGATAAACACAATCAGCCGGGGCATAATCTGCCAGCAATTCCGAAAACCGCCGGACCCCTTCCGGTGTTCGCGCCAGAATATCAAGGTCACCTGGTGTAAGGTCGCACCCGGCTACCGCGGTGGCCGCCGAACCAACCAGCAACCACTCGGTCCGGCTTTGTTTTAAGGGTAAATAGACCACTTCCAGCAGGTTTTCGAGGGCGTTTTGCCAATCCATAAAATACCTCTTTGCTACCAAAAATATCACCGGACCACCTCAAAAGAGCCAAAAAATTAGCCAGTCCCGGCGGGACTGGCTAACAATCTAACAATTCAGGGTGGCTAAACGGCTTTACCTTTGGCGGTGACTTTTATCTCGCCGGAAGAAGGCGCGCCCCCGGCCAGCTTGATATAACGGTCCACGCTCATACGGTTGCGCGGGTCGGGAGCCAGCCCAAGGATCTTTAGCAGGTCGGAGGAATTCGAGCCGGTACGGGCGCTCTCGACGGCGTAGGTATCGCGCAACGACTGGGGTGTGACCTTTTTATTTATCTCGGCGTCGCGGGCCACACGTTCGACCAGTTTGTTAACCGACTGGGGCAGCATTTCGAAAAGCTTGCGGCCCGGCTGAAATTCCTCGATATAGCTCTTAAAGGCGGGAGTAAACTCGGCGGTTGCGGGAACCTTGCGCTCCTTTTTGGCCCAGCGTTTGTCATCGTAGGCGACATAGACCTGGGGTAGGGCGGGGTCGGTGGCATCGACGTGTTCGGGCTGAATCGCCAGCAGTTCGGTCCGGGTGAAGCCGAGTTTTAACATGAAGTAAATCATGAGGAAGGTGCGGCTGTTCTCGTGCCGGGCCGCGTCCATAATGGCTTCCTGCTCGGCGGGGTCGAGGACCACCGGGGTCTTGAGCGGGATAAAATCGGCGTAAAAGTTGTCGGTCGGGTCTTTGTCCAGCACCTTTTCGGTCTGAATCAAATATTTGAAGAAAGCGCCGAGCGAGGTCAGGCGGCGTTTGCGGGTGGATTTCTTTTGCGATTGGGCCAGGAAGTTCGCCACATCGGACGAAACTACCTTTTCGAGAATCTTCTGCCCGACGAATTCTTCGAACCCGGCGAGGTCGTACATATAGGAGGCAATAGTATTCTTGGGCCGATTGAGTTGTTCGAGATGACTGCGGAACCACCAGAAAGCCACATCCAGGCTGCTCTTGGAATTGAGGGCCGGGATTTCCACGACCGGTTGCTGAATTATATCGCCCTTGCTGTTGATATTAAAAAGCTGGGGTTGGATGGCCCGGATGGACCTACCCTGGCGGGGAGCGGGCGTGGTATCTGGTTCGGGCGTCTCCGGGACCGCGTCAAAAAGGCTCGGCTGTTCGGGTTGCGCAGGAGGAGGACTCGCCGGAGCAGTTTCGACCGGTTCGGGAGCGGGCGAAGGAGAATTCTGGCGATTTGGGGAATTTCGTAGTGACGCAGGTGGACGAGGCATAAGCTCGGCTTCCTCCAAAAACTAGGTTTGTGAGCAAGAAAGATTTGGCCCGATGGGATATATCTTAATGATTGGGATATATCAACTTAAATTAAGAATAACATACCCAAAAGATTCATGCAAGGGGGAGTGAACTCGAAATTCAACGCAAACTTATCTATTTTTAAGCCGGCAAAGCTTAATCAAAACCCATCCTGGCAAAAGGCCGGTAAGAATTTGGCTGTCTTCTTAAAACCTATAGAAGAATTATAAAATCAGTTCAGGGGTGTGCCATTCAAGACCATCTCAATGATAGCAAGGCGACTGTCATCATATTTTGGCTCCAGGTTCTGCCAGGTCCACAGGCAATAACTCAAATATTTGAAACCAACATACCGCCCGGCTTCGTGGTAGCGTTCAAGAAAATCTTTCTGGGGTATTTCGTGGCCTAGCCGGGCCAGGGCCACCCGGTATTCCAGGGCTTCCTGGGCAGAAAAATAGTTGGGCAAATCAAAATAAAGCGAACCGTAATGCGCCTGGCCCCAGTCAATGAAATAGGGTTGGCCCTGGTCGGCCATTACGTGGCCGCTGTGAAGGTCGGCATGAACCAGGGTGAGCGAATCGCCTTCCTCCCAAAGCGTTTGAGCAAATCTCAAAAAGCGTTGCTCGGTTTCTTCTATAACGGGGGTCAAGTGACCGAAACGCTCTACAAATTCCGGCACCTTGAGCGACCCCTCCCAGAACGGCCAGAGCGACTTACCCACGATAAAAGTATTGTAAAAAGCTGCGTCTGTTACGGGGAGCCAGCTTAACTCCGCCTGGTTGCCGAGATTGGCCGCGTGAATAGCCGCCAGGGATACCGCCGCCTGGCTTTTAAACTCGGGTGACGGCTTATCAGTCGTCCCACCTGCAAGATACTGCTGGCAAATGAGCATCGAGGCGTCCGCAGCAAGGTCGAGAACGGGTGGCGGGGGTGGCGGTTGTCCCGCGCCGGAAGGACGCCCCAGCGGTTTATCGGTAACTAGGTCAAGAGTATGGGAAAGAGCCAGACCGGGCAAATGCTGCTCGCTCAAACGCTGCAAGACCCGGCGTTCGGTTAACGGGGCATTTTTCGTGACCAGCCGGACTGTTTTAATTTGGCCCCGGCTATCCTCGTAAGAAACGGCATAGTAAACCAGCACTGAGCCGGAAAAACCCTGGTTCCCAACCGGTAGCAACTCAACCTTACCTAACCGGGCTGCCGGGTCAACATTTCTCTTTAAATATTCTTCGAATAACGTTTTAAGAGTTTTCACTTTGTATACCCCACTAATCCTGCATGCTTAGAAGGTTATACTATACATGACCAGGAATGTCAAACGGTAGTTTCTAAATTAGAGGAACTTTTAAGTACTAAAAGGCTGTAGGCAGGGGTATTAAAGTGAAATAAAATATAAAAATCCAAAAGATTCAAATAACTTTCGGCAACCATCTTTTTTAACCAAAAATAAAAGCTCGCTGGCAGGAACAGACAATCCTACGAGGCGAAACTAAAACCCTAAAAGAAAATATGCAAAAGATTACCGCTATTTTAGCTGAAACCGGGGATTTGTTTGGCGTAACCGGGCCGCAAACTGAAGAAAACCTCGACCGGATAGCCAACGCTCTCGAACGAATCGCTTCCGCCCTGGAAAAATTGACTACTGAGAAAAAACCTGAAGCGGTTGAGGCAAAAATTGAACAGGCACCACCGAATATAATTCCTATTTCCAGGGTCGAACCAAATCTACCAGTGACACCAATAACATCCGCTAATACACATGGAGTTATAGAGAAATATCTGGCAACCCATGGAGCGAAGGAATTAGAACGAACCAAAATTGTAAAGGATAAAGACCGAGAACCCCGGTTAAACCAAACAGCAAGTTATATTGGACAACACTTCCCTGAGCTAAAAGAGTTTTATCAGTTTCTAAAACAAAGAGTACAAATCCCTAATGGTACTTTCACTTATTCAACCATTGAAAACACTCCGACCCAAAAAGCAAGGATTAAAATCCTTGGCAAGAATCTCAAAGAAATAGGCATTTTAGAAAACTGGATTATACTTCCAGCACCTGAAGAAAATTGTATACAGCTAAAATTTACCAGTAAAAATCAGATCTATTTAACAGGTGGATGGTTTGAAAGGTACATTGAACAACAGGTAAAACACATTTTGAAAAAAAGTTATCCAGGGGATACCCATAGACAATACCGGCCAAATATAAAAGTTAGCCTAAAAAATGGGACAACAGTTGAACTGGATTTCCTTTTTGCAATCAAAAATGAGGTGTTTTGTATTGAAACCAAAACGAATACAAACGAGCAAGAATTAAAGGAATATCTAAATCGAATTCAATCTTTGGAATTGCAAAAAAGGCTTTTAATCGTAGTTGCCGAAAAAACCACCAAGGATTGCGGGGCTTTGGCCCAAAAAATAAACGGTGTGAAAGTTGCCAACCTGGATAACTTCGAGAAATTGCTTATTACAATGATTAACACGGTCTGTGATGCACCAAAAGAAAGAGTCGTTCTCGGCTAATCTTCCAAGAAATGTTTTCTCAGCGAACACACCAAACAACTCTTGATACAACTTTATGACGTTTTACGCGCCCTTTAAGGTGAACATTGAACGTTTTACGCTTTTTGGGCCATCTCGCGGTAAAGGGCCAGGGCTTCACGGGCGGCGCGCTCCCAGGTGAAGGTGCTAACCCGCTTCAACCCTTCCGCCTGCAATTCCGCCAGGAGTTGGCCGTCACCGTCAAGGCTTTCGAGACCTCGCCGGATAGCCGCCACAATTGAGCCTGTATCGGTAGCCTCGCACATCAAAGCCGCCCCGGTAAAGACCTCCGCCAGCGAAGAATTACTCGCCGTAACGACCGGGGTACCACAGGCCAGCGCCTCCAACGGCGGGATGCCAAACCCCTCGTAGAGGCTGGGGAAACAGAACAAATCGGCCAGGCTGTAGACCGCCACCAGGTCGCCCTCCGGCACGAAATCGAGCCAGACAATCTCGTCGCGCAGGCCCAACTCGTCAATACGCCGCAAAATCGGCTCGTAAAGCCAGCCCTTACGCCCGCCCAGCACCAACTTCCGCCCTCGCCCGACATCGGTATCTTTAAGGGCGGCCCAGGCTTCGGCCAGGCGGGCCAGGTTTTTGCGGGGCTCAATCGTCCCCAGGTAAAGCAGGAACTTTTCGGGCAATTTCAGACGGGCGCGGACTTTCTCTAAATAAGCTTTATCGGCAACCGGGTGAAATTCCGGCCCGACGCCGCCATAGATAACCGTCATTTTGGCGTCTGGCACCCCCAGCCGCTCGTGGAGGTCGCTCTTGATAGCGGCGGCATCCACGCTGACGCGGTCGGCCTTGCGGACGCTGCGCGGTACGGCGGCGTTCAGGTATTTACGAAGATTTTCCTCGGCGCACTCCGGGGTTATCATAAAACTGAGGTCGTGGACGGTGACCAGGGAATGGCCCCCCAGGTGTGGCGGCACCACGAAGTCGGGGAAATGCAGCACATCGGGATTGCCGAGCGGATTTTTTAGAGCGAAGGGCTGGCCCAGGCGGGCGACCAGTTCCAGGGGTACGGGCAGGCGCAACCTTTGCCAGAGCCGGGTCAGGGCCGGTTCGGAGAAAGGCAGGCGCACGAACCGGACCGCCGGGCCTCCCGGCGCGGTGTATTTATGCTCGGTCTCTTTGACGAAAGCTTGCTGCTTTTCGGTCAGGCCACCCCCGGCGTAAAAGAGGGTAAACTCAACGTCGCGAGCATCATCTAGAGTCAGCAGGGCCTCGACCAGGCTGCGGGTCCAGCGCCCGATACCGCCGCCCTGCCGGACCGCCGGGGTGTAATCTAGCGCAACCTTCATCCCTGCTCCACCGGCAGGGTCGGGTCGTTGCCCCATTCTTCCCAGGAACCATCGTAGACCGTAACATCGGGATAGCCGAGCATTTTGAGGACAAGCGCCGCGTGACAAGCCCGCACTCCGCCGTGACAGTAGGTAATGACATGCTTGTCCGGCGTGACCCCCGCTTTTTCGAAACGGTCGCGCAGAGTAGCGGCGTCCTTAAAGGTCCATTTACCCTTTTCAAGATTATCCAGCCAGAGCAGGTTAGTTGCGCCCGGAATGTGGCCGCCCCGCGCTGCCCGCACTTCTTCCCCGGTGTATTCGGTGGGGCGCCGCACGTCTACCAGGGCTGTTTCGGGGTCGTTAATCCGCGCCAGCACATCGTCGGCGGTAGCCCGCCATTCCGGGTGGATTTCGCCCGGCACGAAAGTTTTAGGTTCAATCTGCGGCACTTCGGTCACGATAGGCCGTCCTTCGGCCTGCCACTTCTGCAAACCGCCGTGTAAAATCCGCACTTTGTCGAAACCGTAATAGAGCAGGGTCCAGAGCAGGCGCGAGGAATAGTGCCCGCCCTCGTCGTCATAGGCCACGATGGTCATCGTGTTATCTACCCCCAGGCGGCCCATCAGGTGGGCCAGCTTTTCGGGCGGCAGGACCATGAACTTGACCGGCGAATTCGGGTCGCTCAATTCGACATCCCACTGTAAATAGTGCGCGCCCGGAATGTGCCCGGCAGTATAATCTTCGAGGCCGGGATGGTCCCAGTAATAGCGCAAATCAATGATACGGACCTGCGGGTCGGACAGGTGCTGGGCCAACCAGTCGGTTTCAACAAAATAGCGGTCCAGGGCAAGATTGTTCGTTTCCAAGGTTTTGGCTTTCTATCTAAATAAATAAAACTTTTCGGTTTTCGGATAGCTCATTCGGAAGTGATTATAGAGGAGGTATCGGCGGGAAAGCAACCCGGTTAAAAGAAGCCAGTAGTCAGAAGCCAGTGGGAACGAGAAATTAGCTCTGTTCCTACGTTCAATGCTGCTTCGCGCCCTTTATGGGTGAATGTTCAACGAATTTAATGGGTAACAACTTCGCCCCGGACGAGATTAAGGTTCTGGAGGTAATCCATCCTGAGATAGCCGTCCTCGGTGTAACCGCGCAGAGTGTAATACTCCTGGAGCATCCGGCCAAGCTCGATGGTCTGGCCCTGGGCTTTGCCATCGTTGAGGCGTTCGTTCAGGAGGCGTTTGGGCAGAGTATCGTCGGTGGTTGGGTTCATGCCAAAGCGCAAATTGAACATGCGCTCGACCGTGCTAACCCGTTCGCCCAGCATCATCACATCCATTTCGCGGTAGGTGGTGCCGGTAGCGTAGGTCAGGAACTCGGCAATATCGCGGGGCTTGAGGGCATAAGCCGAAAAAGCGTAATGCTTGCAAATACCCGCCGAATCGAGCAGGGCTGCGAAATACTCGTGCCAGATAACCATGCTGGCCTTACCGCGCCAATCCTGGGGGTCGGCGGCGCTGCCGTAGACAAAAAGGTCTTCCGCTTCCTGCTCGCTCTTTTCAAAAATCTCGAACTGGGGCCAATGCAAGCTCGTATCGCCGCCCCGGTTGCTGATAGCCATCGCCAGGGCGTGGGCCTTGGCGGCCCGGCCATCCAGGCCCGGCAGTTCCAGCCCCTTGACCTCCATCGCAAACTCGCGACTGCCGGGAAAAAGGAGGCTCATCCGGCGGACACCCTGCGAGAGAAGGTCGCCCGACCCCTGCCTGAAGGCCGTTTCCCGGATAAGGTCGAGCAACTGGCTATCGCTGCCCCATTCGAGGACATCCTGGTCGAACTTGTGGCGCTGGTAGCACTCCATCAGAAAAGCCAGCGAACCACCAAAAGAGACCGGGTCCATACCCATGTCCTCGCAAAGGTGGTTGGCCTCGATGATGGTCTGGGCGCTGGAAATCCCCAGGCGCGGCCCCAGGCTGGCGAGCGTCTGGTAATGGGGGCGGTTGCGCCGGACCGGCTCGCCGTTCTTTTTTATCTCGATATAAGCTTTGCAGGGCATAATACAAAAGCTGCAAGGCCGTTCGACTAACCGACGGTCCGGCCCCCGCGAAAGATTATCAATCGTGTTGCGGCTGACCCCGATAATCCGGTTAAAGACCCCCTCCTGGTTGTTGCGGATGGCCAGCGCCCCTGCCGAATGGGCTTCCTCGAAAAGCTCGGTCGTACCGTAACGACTCAGCGGAATAAACATCGGGTCGTTCTTGACCGCGTTATGGCTCTCCTTCATCTTGCTGAGAAAGCGGTCAGTGTTGGCGAGGTTAATATCTTTGGTGCCGTGGACCGCAATCGCCTTGAGGTTCTTTGCACCCATCACGGCTCCCAGGCCGGTCCGGCTGAGTTTGTCCATGTGGTCGCAGACAATGCTGGCGTAAAGCACCCGGTTCTCCCCTGCCGGGCCGATGGCGGCAATCTTGAAGTCGTCGCCGAGCCGCTCCTGCAAAAGGTTGGTGGTGTCGTGGACACCGCGCCGCCGCAGCCAGTCCGCCGGTTTGATAGTAACCCGGTCGTCGTCAATTTCGAGATAGACCAGTTCGTCGGCCTGTCCCTGGATAACCACCATATCGTACCCGGCAAATTTAAGCTCGGTGCCCCAGAAGCCGGAAGTCGTATCAATACCCAGGAGGCCGGTCAGGGGCGAACGGGTAACGGCGGTCAGGCTGGCCCCGGCGGGCGCGACCGTCCCGTTGAGCGGCCCGGTGGCGAAAATCAATAAATTTTCAGGGGCGAAGGGGTCGGTATCTTTGGGCAGGAGTTCGTAGAGCATTTTGACCGCAAAACCGCGCCCACCCAGGTAATCCTGCTTCAGTTGTTCGGGCAAAGGTAAGGAAACAACCTTACGGGTGGTGAGATTTACTCGTAAAACACGGTTTGCGTAAGACATTATTTTCTCTGTTTGTCCTGGTTCCGATGGTTGGTTAACTGGCCGGAAACCCGGCCAGAGGGGTCCCAAAGAGGCCATTGGCTGTTGAGATTTTACAATAGCCCCAATTAAAAGGCAATTACACCAAAAGTACCGCCGCCAGCCCCGGCCCTGACCTTGACAAGGCCCTATAGCTAACCTAATATTAGTGTAAATAATTGAACCGTTACCGTTCAATATTTTGAAATTGCGCAGGAAACAAGAACACTCTTTCCGGTAGAAAATCCCAGGCAGCGAAAGAAGTCCGGCCACCAACGATGCCTCAACCAACCACAACCGCAGTCTCGATAAAAGAGTTGATTAAGTTTGCCCGGCTCAAAGGACAGACCGGGCGTTTGCTTTTCCTGGAAGATAACGAGGTCAGCGCGGAGGTCTTCTTTAAGAAGGGACACCTTCGCCACGCCCGGAATAAGACCGCCACCGGCAACGAGGTTATTTACCAGCTTGTCACCAACCGGAAAGCCCAGATTCGCTGGGAACGCAACAGCACCTCTACCGAGGATTCGATAGATAACGCCGCCGAAAACGCCCTGCTCGACCGGCTCGGCCTCCTGGCCGAAATTTCTGCACAGGTGCAAAAACCGCCGACCGGAGAGCTCAAACCTCCCCCGGCGGCAAGGAACGGCCACTCCGCCATCGTCGAAACCAGGGAAATAGCCCTGGACCGCCCGACCATCACCCGCTCTAACCTGACGACCGGGAGTCTGGCCGAAATCGTAGCCGCCAACGCCTCCACCGCTGAAACGGGGTCGCCTAACGGTGCAACCAGCCAGAACGGCCACCAACCCCTGGACGGTATGGCCGAGACCACCGAGAAAGGGACGGAACAGTTCCGCGACCAACTGGGAGACGAAGTGCTGCGCCCGCCCCGCTTCCGCTCCTGGTCCGGGCTGCCCCTGCCTTTCGTGAGCGCGTTTGTCTTCTCGCCGGATGATGGCCTGGTCAAGACCGCCTACGACACCCTCTGGAAGGCCCATTTCTCCGGCTTTGTCAGTCTTGTGTTCCCCCAGAGCGAGGGGTTTTCCCTGCTCTATAAAGGGCTGGTGGTCCACAGCCGCTTTGCCGACGATAACAGCCAGGCTTTCTTGAAGGACCAGGAAGCCTTGCGCCGGATAACCGCCCAGCGCCTCCCGGCCAATGAAACAAACAGCCTGCTGGTCTACCCGCTCGAACCGGAATTTGTCCACAGCTTTTCGGCCCTGATAATCGGCGAACCTGAGCTAAACAGCATGAGCAGCCAGAGCGTCAAACTGAACAAGCTGCTCAATACCCTGGAACAGGCTGACCGCACCGGGGTCGTCCGCATCAATAGCTCCGCCGAAAACGGCTATATCTTTCTCTACGCCGGGCACAAACTTGGCAGCTATTACGAAGTGGAAGAAGTGCTGGAAGAAAGCATTTTGCGGGTCTACCAGATTGTGACGCAGCCCGACAGCACTATCGAAGTTTTGATTTCGCCTTCCCAGGATAAACTTTTTGATTACGCCAGCCGCCCGCGCTCGGTCCGCGAGACCAAATTAGAGCTTATCGAGTTGGCCGAAGAAATCTTTGGCAAACGCTCCAACCGGGTCGTCCAGTTGTTGATTCAGTCGGAGGAAACTATCCCGGCCCTGGTCAACTGCTGCAACCAGGCCCGGCGCGTCGCCCAGCAATTTATTGATAAAAATTTAGCCGATGGTTTTTTCAAACGGGCCATGCAGCTCTTGCAGGAACCGGGATGATTTAACTTTGTAATTTGCCGGTCAGCGAAAGGGCCGCGTTCTGGGTTTAACCCGGCCCTCTTTTCCGTACTATTTGTCAAAATCCTGTTCAATTTCATTTAAGTTCTAAAAATCTTTTGCAGAATAGAAAGAGCCCCGTTATGGACAACCTGGCCGATAGTTTGAGACGAGTGCCGATTCTGGCTGCCCTGAAGGAAGAACACCTGGACATGCTGGGTAAACTGGCAAACCGGCGGACCTTCAACCCCGGCGAAGCTATCATCCGGCAGGGCGACCCCGGCGCCGGTCTTTTTGTCATTATCGAGGGTTCGGTCGAGGTGACTTACCGGGAAAGACCCACCCGCCCGGAAATAAGCCTCAACACCCTCTCCAAAGGCGAGTTCTTTGGTGAAATGTCGCTGATAGACGGCTACCCGCGCAGCGCCACCGTTACTGCCCTGGAAGAAACCCAGGTGGTCGAACTGGACCGCTGGGTCTTCCTGGATGCCCTGCGGCGTGAGCCGAATATCGCCGTGGCGATGCTACCTATTCTGACCCGGCGGATTCGTTCCCTTCAAGAACAGACCGCCAGTTTTTATTCCTGAAAGGCTCATGAACAAACAATCCCAACCGGCCCTGCTTTATTCAGCCGATTTTGCCCGCGCCTATACCGGCGAGATTTCTTTCGAAGGCGACGACCTGGTCCACCACGTGGGCGGGTTGGCCCTGGTGGACCCCCTTTTCACGGTCAGCAAACTGCAATATCCCTACCCGCTACCGGCCAGTGTCCCCTATCCCGAACAGTCCCTGCGTATCACGACCTGTTACGAGGCGTTGCTGGGGTTTGGCCTGGTTGGTTCGGACGCGAACCAGTTCGAGACCCAGTTCAAGACCCAGTTCAAGCTGTACGAACCGCGCCCGGCTACCCTCGACGAGCTAGCCGGGGTCCATTCCGCCGAATATATCGAAAAGGTCCAAAAATTGAGCCGGACCGGCGGCGAGTTAGCCGGGGCGACTTATATCGGGAAAGGGGCGTTTGAAGCGGCCCAACTGGCGGCGGGGGCGGCTATCCGGGCCGTCGAACTGCTGGCTGCCGGGGAAACGAATAGCGCCCTGGTCCTTTCCCGGCCACCGGGCCACCACGCCAGCCGGGAGAGCGGCGGCGGGTTTTGCCTTTTTAATAATGCGGCCCTGGCGGCGGTGGCAGCCCGGCGTTTCGGTTTTGGAAAATCTTTGATTATTGATTGGGACTTGCATCACGGGGACGGCACCCAGGCCATTTTCGAGGAAGACGCCGCGACGGTCTATCTTTCGCTGCACCAGTTCGGCCCGGAATTGTACCCGGAGAGTGGGGATTTCCATGAGACTGGCCGTGAAACCGGGACCGGGTTTTCGGTCAATTTGCCACTTCCGGCCAAGACCGGCGACCCAACCTATCTGGCCCTGTTCGAGAGAGTGGTGCCGGAATTAGTCGCGCAATTCCAGCCCGATTTGATAATTGTCTCGGCTGGGTTCGACGGCCACTTTAACGATACCATCCACCCCTATGTGTGGGACCCCGGTGGCGGCCTGTCGCTTTCGGCCCAGTTGTACCACACCCTGACCGGTATCGTGAAAGAGTGCGCCGAGCAGTCCTGCGAGGGGCGCTATCTTGTCATCCTGGAAGGGGGCTATAATCTTTACAACCTGCCCGCCGGACTCGTCAATACTGCCGCCGCCATGCTCGACCGGCCCTCGCTCGTCACCGAGACAATACCGCCGAACGTCCCGGTGGTCAGTTTCGACGTGGAAGAATATTTAGCCCGCCTCCGCGCCCACCACACCCGGTTCAAGTTTTAATACCAGGGCTGGATTCGTTATTCCGAGCGTAACACCTTGTCATTCCAAGTAGTGCATCCTGTGGTGATTGTCATTCCGAGGGAACCGAGGAATCTCCGGCCCGTTGGACTAAAGCACAGTCATTTTGACGCGAATTGATTACGCCTCACGCTGCTGAAACCAAAAAGGTCACGACCGGTTCTATTAAGCCGCCCTTGAAGGTGGTGACTTTTTACCCGGTCGTGACCTTGCTGGAAAATACTAAATCCTAATCGGACAGTAAACTCCGGCCATACCGCCAGAAATAGTAATGCTGGCCGACATTCGCCATCTCGACGCGCCACTCCGGTGTATTCGAAGGCGTATAGGTCAGCACCCGCCGCTCGAACAACTGCACCAGCACGTCTTTCTGGACCCCGCCGACCGTGGCCTTAATCCAGTACGGTTCGGAGATAGGATAGCCCATCGCAAAGACCCAATCGCGCAGTTGGCCGTCTTTGTAGCCGTTGTCGTAGACCTTGCCGTTTTCCTGCATGTAGTCGGCAAAAACCTGCGGGATGTTGTGTCCGGTCTCCTTGACATAGAGGCTCAACTTGAGGTTTTCCGGTGCGGCGGAAAGGGTCGTGACTGTCCCATCGGCGGCAAGGCCCTGCTGGACGGTCTGCCCGGTCAGGTCGGCGGCCCGGTTAGCGTCACCGTCCGTTATCAACCCGGCAAACTGCGCGTAGGTCGGGGCCGGGTTATCCGGGGTGATGTCGCCCGCGACTTGGATACGGGCCGGGCTGCGCTGCTCGAAGGCGCTGTCCCCGGTCGCTATCTTCCCGGTAATCAGTTCCCTGACCAACAGACCGTTGCTGACAAACCAGGCGCTCGAACGGTCCCCCTTAGGATTGTTGATTTCCATCCGGCTTTTGTCAAAATACTGGACCTGGCGCGAACCGCCGGGCGACTCGGCGTATTTCTCCTGCAAGACCACGCCCGGTTTCGGCCCCCACTCCCAGCTACGCTGGGTCTGGTTCTGGGCTACGGCCAGGTCGGTGTAATACCACAACTTCTGGAAAGCCGGGTCGGCGAATTGCAGACTGAGCAAGCTCGGACCCGCAGCCGAGGCCGTAATGGTGGCGGCGGCGTTAGCGGTCGCTGTCAGGTTGGGCGTAGTAGTTGCGGTTGAAGTCGTGGGGGTCGCCGTTTCACCGGGCGCGGTGGTAGGCGGGACCGCCGTACCCCCAGCAACTAAATACGAAATAGTATAGGTCAGGCCGTTGCGCCCGACATCACCGTTATTTTTGACCTGGGCGTAATAGATACCGTCTACCGGCACGCTGAAATTGACCGAACTGCTCAGGTCGGTGGCCGAGGCGTCATCGTTGGAGGCGAGTTCGCGCTGAGAAACCACTTTAGTAGCGTCTGCCGGGTCGAACAACACCGAGAAGACGTGCAAATCGGTATCGAGGCCGGGCGTCGGCGGAAAAGCCGTCTTCATGGTATAGGTCCGGCCCGCCTTGGCAAAGAACTTGACCCAATCGGCGTCACCCGCCGGGCACATCACGTGGGTCTGGACCTCGTTTACCAGGATGTCCTTGGCGTCGGATTGCAAGCCGTCCGGCTCGTAGTTGTCAATACAATCGCCCTGGGCGTTCCCGGCAGATTCAAGCACCAACTGGTAAGCCAGGTTATCGGTGCCTTTCCCGGTGACATCCTTGACAACCGCATAGTAACGGGTGTACTCGCCGGTTGCCGTGGTCGAGGTTGCGGGGACTATAAAGTCAATCCGTGAAGCCAGGCCCATCCCCGGAAAATCGTCGCTGGAATAAATCGGGGTCAGGACACCGTTGGCGTCACCCTGGAACAGCACCAGCATCGTATCAAGGCCGTTAAGCAAGTTCGCCGTAAAAATGCTATAAGGCTTGCCCTTCACGAGGTCAAAATAGACCCAGTCCTGGTCGGCCTGCGGGCAGATAAAGTGGGCCTGGACGTTGTTATTGGTCGAGGTAAAGTCGGGCGTGCCGGGCTGGCCGTTGAAAGGCGGGGTCGTGCCGTAAGTGACCCGCAACTCTTTGGCCGAGGCCGGGGCATCGTCGCTTTCGTAAGCATCGGCGCAGGTGCTGGCGACGGGGGTTACGGTGGCGGTCGGGGTTACGGTCGGGACCGTGCTGTAAGTGACAATCAGGTCGTAAGTGCCAAAACAACTGACGTTCGGTTTGCCATAGACCCGCAGGTAGAAATAAACCCCGTTGGCGGCATCAGCAGCGGAGGCGGTATAGGTCAGGCTGGAAGCAAAATCGCTGGAGCTTATATCGTCGTTGGCATTGATGGGGGTAAGGTCGTTAACGGAAGTAGGCGTGCCCGTGGCCGGACCCCGGTACAACTCGATAACCGTATCCACCGTGACCGGGTAATCCGGTTTGAGGTTATCCGTCGCAAAGGTATAGGTCGTGTTGGCTATGAGATGGATTTTAATCCAATCCTGGTCGCCGTCAAAAGCCGGGTCTTTAGCCGGGAAGCTGCTGACGGTCCGCAGGGTATGGGTTTCCTTGAGAGACGGGGCGACCGAGCCGGTAACATCCCTGGCCGACGAAACCGTGTTATCCTGTTCAAAAATGTCGTCGCCGGGGTCGCTACCACACGCAGAAACATTCGGCGTGGCGGTCGGGTTAAAGACAAAGAGACTCGAATTGCCGTTCGAGTAAGCCGAATTGGTCGGCGTGGGCGTGCTAAAGGGTGAGTTTAAGGGCGCGGCGGGGGTGGCGACCGGGGCCTTTTGGGGCTGGTCGAGGACCGAAGCCGGAAGCTCGCCCAGGGCTACCGCTCTTTGCAGTCGCATCTGGGTCAGGGTATCAAAGTTATAGGGCGACCTGTGTTGCGCCTCAAAAGCCTGGGCTTCCTCTTTAGATTGGGGCAAATTCAACGGCAGTTGGTTACTGACCGGCGGCGGGGTGGCAGCGGCAGCCTGGCCGTACCCCCCCTGGGTTGAGCCGGTCCCGGACTGCAAACCAGCGTTACCGAAAACTGTTATTACCAGGGTCAGGACCAGCACCACCAGGGCCATTAACCGGGCCAGCTTGAAATTGCGGCTGCGGTAGCGGGAAGACAGGCCGGTGGGACGGGGTCGCATAATTTCAGGGACGCCAGGGGCATTTCGTTGATTTTTATGCATTTTTTCTCTTGTAAAGTTATATTCCAGGCTGATTGGGAAAATGAACTGCCGTTCAATTATATAATAGGGATTTGTCCAAGTAAACTAACTATTTTAAACCTGAAGTTTTAGCAAAGGGTAGACGCACGCCTTAAACTTCCGTATAATGAGATAGTAATAATCCTGCTCAATTTAGCAAAAGGCATGTAAATACAAAAAAATTAGCGGATAAAGAGGAGTTAGTAGGCTTGAATAATCAGACCAGGTTGCCCCGCGCTGCTATTACCGGGCTGGGGGTATATCTTCCTTCAAAAATTTTAACTAATAATGAACTCGCCACTTTTGTAGACACTTCGGACGAATGGATTGTCCAGCGCACCGGCATCCGCGAACGCCGGATTGCCGCCCCCGAAGAAAGCACTTTCGACATGGCGCTTAAGGCCGCCCAACAGGCCCTTGCTTCGGCCAATCTGCCGGGCGAACAACTCGACCTGGTCATTTGCGCGACCGTTACGCCGGAATATGTCTTCCCCAGCACCGCCGCCCTGGTCCAGGCCGAGGTTGGCGCGAACGGGGCCGGGGCCTTTGACCTGGAAGCCGCTTGCGCCGGGTTCGTCTACGGCCTGAGTGTAGCGAAAGCCTACGTTACGAGCGGGATGGCCCGGAATGTCCTGGTTATCGGGGCCGAAACAATGTCCAGGGTGGCCGATTGGACGGACCGCTCGACCTGCGTCCTTTTTGGGGATGGCGCGGGCGCGGTGGTGGTCCAGGCCGCTTACGGTGACACCCCGGCCCTGGGAGAAATTGAATCGGTTGTCCTCAGAAGCGATGGCACTAAAGCCTGTGACCTCCTGATACCGGCGGGCGGCTCCAAAATGCCCGCCTCCGAACAAACCATCCGCGACCGCCAGCACTATATCAAGATGAACGGCGCGGAAGTCTTTAAAAGCGCGGTCCGGGGTATGGCCGACTCCTTCCAGCAAGCCCTTAAAATGGGAGATTTCCAGCTTGATGACGTGGATTTGATGGTAGCCCACCAGGCCAACGCCCGGATTATCGAAGGCGTCCGCGCCCGGCTCAACCTGTCCCCCGCCAAGGTTTATAAGAACCTCGAACGCTACGGCAATACCAGCAGCGCTTCTATTCCAATTGCCCTCCACGACGCCGTCCACGAGAACGTCCTTAAAGAAGGGATGCGGGTCGGCGTGGCCGGGTTCGGCGGCGGCTTTGCCTGGGGCGCGGCGATTATACGCTGGGGCAACGTCAACGTCTAACCCCTTCAGCAGGGCTTTTCTAACTTACCCAACCCATCCCAGGAGGAACCTTGTCAACCTATTCACCCCAGGAACCGGACCTGGCCGAGCATTACCTGGCCGAACGCTCCGGCAAGCTTGGCACCGAAGGCGCTTTCGAAGTTTTACGCAAGGCCCGCTTACTCGAAGCCCAGGGCCGCTCGGTTATCCACTTTGAAATCGGTGAGCCCGATTTTGATACCGCGCCCCACATCGTCGAAGCAGGCATCCAGGCCCTGCGCGCCGGTTATACCCATTACGGTCCTTCCAACGGCTTGCCCGAACTCCGCCAGGCGATTGCCCGCGACCTGGCCCGCTCTCGCGGCCTCGACTGGGCCGACCCCGAAAATGTTATCGTGACGCCGGGCGCGAAACCGGTCCTTTTCTACGCCATCCTGGCCCTGGTCAACCCCGGCGACGAGGTTATCTATCCCGATCCCGGTTTTCCGATTTACCGCTCCATGATTGATTACGTCGATGGCAAGGCGGTCCCGCTGCCGCTAAAGGTCGAACGCGAATTCCGTTTGGACCCCGACGAACTGGAACGGCTGGTCACGCCGCGCACCAAACTCCTGATTATCAACTCACCGCAAAACCCGACCGGCAGCGTGCTCGACCCGCAAGACCTCGACCGCATCGCCGAAATCGCCGTCAAACACGACCTGGTGGTCCTCTCGGACGAAATCTACAGCCGCCTGCTCTACGGTGGGGTCCACGAATCGGTGGCGACCCGGCCCGGCATGCGCGAACGCACCATCGTCCTGGACGGTTTCTCCAAGGCCTACGCCATGACCGGCTGGCGGCTCGGCTACGGCCTGGTGCCGGGCTGGTTGGCGCAGCCCATGACCCGCCTCATGGTCAATAGCAACTCCTGTACGGCCAGTTTTACCCAGATGGCCGGGGTCGCCGCCCTGGATGGCCCGCAGGAGTGCGTCGAAACCATGCTGGCCGAATTTACCCGGCGGCGGGCGGTCGTGGTGGAAATGTTAAACGACATCAAGGGCGTGAAGTGCGCGCCGCCGGTCGGGGCTTTTTATGCCTTCCCGGACATTCGAGGCACGGGCTACACCTCGCGGGAACTGGCCGATAAACTGCTCTACGATGGCGGCGTGGCTTTACTGGCCGGGGCGTCCTTCGGGGAGGCGGGGGAAGGTTTTTTAAGGCTTTCTTACGCGAATTCCCTGGAAAACCTGCGGGAAGGTCTGGCTCGCATGAAACGGGTTATTGAAGCTTAACAAAACAAGGGGTAGGGGCACATGAGCTATATTGAGGGGTTGGATTACAGCGAGTTTGACGGATTTGAAGCGCAGATGGACACCTTCGACCGGCAAAACAGCCGTCAGGAGTGGTATGGCGCCATCGCGGACATCCTCTCGACCGGGGCCAGGCCGGATATGCACGGCTTCTTTATGGCGAAAGCCATGCTCAACTCTCGCATGACCAACTGCCCCAAGGCCGGGCACGGTACTATTATCGTCCGGGATAAAACTGTCGTTTCGGACGGCTATAACGGCGTGCCGCGTGGTTTCCCGCATCCCGCCGCCTGTGGCCGGGCCGATTTGCCGAGCGGGGCAGCCTATAGCGCCTGCGCCGTGCCCTGCCTCCACTCCGAGACAAACGCGATTTTCAACGCCGCCCGCCTGGGGGCCCGGACCGAAGGAGCCCTGATTTACGTGACAGGTGAACCGTGCCTGGGTTGCAGCGAGGCGATTGTCCAGGCCGGAATCCGCCAGGTAATTTTTGCCAGTGGCCGCCCGATGCCCCAGCACCCCGGTCTGCGTCTGTTGCACGGCCTGGGGGTCGAACTGGTGTATATGCATTATTCGCGGGAAGCGGGCAATTTCCAGTACCACATGCTGGAATGCCATCCTCAAATGGCGGTCGCCCATTAGTTGTGGCTAAAAGTCTTCTCCATCAACTCCACGCTATCGAGGGCGTCGTTGCCAAAATAGAGTTCATCTTTTAGCAATTCCCGCAAACCGGGGTCTTCCTTAAAAGCCTGCCCACTATAACCAAAAAGCAGCCGGGACAAACTTTCACACCGGACCTGCTTTATGACCGGGTAGATTTCTTCAGCCAGGTGCCGGGCCGTTTCCGAGCGGCTGGCCGAAAAAACCGCCAGGGCCGGTTTTAGCCGTTTTAGCTCGATTTCGAGGTCTGCCGCCGGGATATTCTGGCCCAGATAAATGACCCGCCAGCCGTGCCGCCGCAGACAATAAGTCGTAATGAGAATGCCGAGTTCGTGTAACTCCTGGGGGGCGCAGGCCGCCAGTACCAGGGGACCGCGCTGGGGCAAAGGCAGACCTTCCAGCATGGCCGTAATCCGGCCCCGGCAAATCGTGGAAGCAAAATGTTCGTTGATAACCGTGGTTTCCTGGCGGGCCCAGTGTTCGCCCAGTTCAACCAGGGCCGTCTGAATGATATTGACGCAGACCGTTTCCGGCGGATAAAAACTGGTGGCCTCGACCAGCAGCTCGTTTGCGGTGGCCTCATCGTAGGCCAGGAAAGCCTGTAAGAGTTGGGTCGTTAAAACCTGGGGCGAACGAACCCGCCCGGCCTCGGTCCCGGTTGGAGTAGGGCCAGGGTGAGCGACAGGTTTCCTGATCAGGTTGGATACCGCCCGGTTTTCGGCAGCCTTTGGCTCTGCAAAAAGCAGGTCGGGCTGGCTCTGGAGCAGTAAAGCGGCCTGGCTAATCGCCATCCCTTCTGCCAACCGTTGTTTGAGCCAGATTACCCGGTTAATATCTCGCCTGGTATAGCGCCGGTGCCCGCTTTCGGTCCGGTCAGGGACCAGAATGTCATAGCGTTTTTCCCAGGCCCGCAGAGTCGGCTCGGTAACCCCTGCCATGTTCGCCATCGCCTTGATGCTATAAATTGCTAAATCAAGCGTGGTGTCAGCCATTTTAAGTCCTTTTATTAGGCCGTAAATTTTCTTTAAGAAGTCAAATTATCTTATTGATATTCAATTCGGCAGATTATAACACCCTCTGTAATCAGATAAAACCCAAATCGAAAACGCTTCCAATTTTTCTTAGTATGTTTTTATTGAGCGGGCGGTGTGAAATAATGTATAATGCTATTTCAAAACCGGCCACAATGCTGCCTGTTTTAGCGACAAACTGCTGGCCGGTACAGTACAATTTTGAACTTTTAGCCTGAATAGTTTTCTGGAAATTATGCCTAAAAATGAACCCCCTCGTCGCGGCCCTTCCCAGGAAGAACGCCGCCGCCGCTCCGCCAATCGCCCTATCGGTGGGGGCGGGTCGCCTCAACAACAACAATTAAACAGTCGTAAAAAAGACGATGGTTATTCCAACCCCCGTCTCCAAAGAATCAGCGGCATCATCGGTATAATCATGCTGGTGGCCTTGCTATTATCGCTGGTCCCGGCCTGCTACTATTCCCAGGCGGGCGCCGCCGAACTACCCGCCATTTATGGGCACGCCCCGGCCTCGGCCCACCTGAGCCAGGTTTCGGACCACTCCACCCCGAACCTGCCCGCCGAAACACCGCTGGCCCTGACGGCCCCAACTACCAGGACCGCGCCCACGAACCCTCAACCGGGCCTCAGCGGGAATGTTTTCAGCTACTGGTTGGAACACGGTGGCACTACCCTGCTGAACCTGTCTTCACAAGGGTCGAAATAACAAACTTTTTAAAATGCAAAAGGGTAAACGTTGTTTTTCCAGCACGTTTACCCTTTTTGATTTACCGCGAATGTCTGCCTACCGTCAGAGACGGCCCCGGACTACCAGCCGCCGATTGCTATACCAAAAAGCAGACCCAGAATCAGGCCCAGCGGGGCGATAAACACGAGCAGCCAGAGAAGGGGCCGCAACCGGTTAGCTTCCGCGATTTGCTCGGCTAGTAATTTCTTGTCTAATTCTTCGGCATCCATAATCGAGTGCATCTTCCGTCTCTCCTCTGGTTTCAACCGGCCTGGCCGGGTTCCATTGATAGTAAATTTACTGAAATTTCTTGAGAATAAACTCCGGTTTTTTCTATACTATGTTCCGGCGTTTTATAGTATAGCAGAATTTTTCAGGATGGGCGCAGATTTGCCGCCAATTTCTTGATAATTGTTTCCGCGCCGTCACTCATGCGGTCTAGCAATTCCCGGACCGTCGGTACATCATGGATAAGCCCGGCGACCTGCCCGGCCCAGACAAAGCCTTCGTCCAGCACCCCTTCCAACGCCGCCCGTTTATTGCGCTCCCCGGCTATATAGGGCAGCAACTCCTGGATGGTCGGGGGTGGGTCGCTGGCTTCCACGGCGGCAATTTTGGTGGGCCACTCGCCCTGCAAAACGCGGGCCGGACGGCCAATACTCCGCTCGATGACAACGGTCTGGGTCTCCTGGGCCGCGACCAGGGCTTGCTTGTAATTGGCGTGGGCGATACATTCCTGGGTCGCCACGAAACGCGTCCCCATCTCGATACCCTCCGCCCCCAGCGCGAGAGCGGCGGCGTAACCTCGCGCGTCACCAATCCCGCCGCTGGCAAGCACCGGGATTTTTACAGCATCGAGGATACGCGGTATCAGCACCAGCGACCCAATGTCGTCCCGCCCCAGGTGCCCACCGCCTTCGTAGCCGACCGCTATGACGGTATGCGCCCCCAGCGACTCGGCTTTCTGGGCAGCCCGGACCCCGGCGACCAGCACCAGTATCTTCACTTCCCCTTCAAGGCCGCTGCTTTGAATCTGCTTTATCATCGCTTCGGGGTTGCCCGCCGTAAAACTGACGTGGCGGACCCCTTCTTCGAGGGCCAAATCGAGCAAGTCGTTCAGGGGACGCTGCCCCAGGGCGAAATTGAGAGAAAACGGCTTATCCGTCAGGCTCCGGCACAACCGGATTTCTTCCCGCAAGGCTTCCCGGTCGGGAAAACTGGCGACGGTTATCTGGCCGAGACCGCCCGCGTTCGAGACCGCCGCCGCCAACCCGGCGTAAGCCAGGTGGGCCAGGCCGCCCTGCACGATGGGCCGCTCGACGCCAAAGAGACGGGTAAAGCGCGTTTCTATCATTTTTCACCTGCCCGGTAAGCCTGGTCGAGCAATTCCACCAGGTGGACGACCTCGACCGGTTCCTCGCGGCTTTCGTTGAGGCCGGACCGTTTGACGCCAAGTTGGAGTTGGATATGGCAGCCCGGATTCCCGCTGGCGATGCAACTCGCCCCGGTCTCGGCCACCCGCTCCATCTTGTGGTCGAGAATCCGCATGGACATGTCGTACTGGGTGACGTTATAGACCCCGGCGCTGCCGCAGCATTTATCGCTGTCGCGCATCTCGATAAGGTCCAGGCCCGGTATGGCTTTGAGCAAAACGCGGGGCGGCTTCGAAATCCGCTGGGCGTGAATCAGGTGGCAGGCGTCCTGGTAGGTCACGGTCTTTTCGAGACGGCCAAAGTCGCGGTTGAATTCAATCCCGGCCAGGAATTCGCTGATGTCGCGTACCTTATTGGCGAACCGGGCGGCCCGTTCGTGATAGGCCGGGTCGTTTTCGAGCAACTGGCCGTATTCTTTCAGGGTCGAACCGCACCCCGCCGCGTTGATAATGATGGCGTCAAGTTCGCCAAACTTTTCCTCGGCAGCCTCGAAGGCGTCGATATTGTGGCGGGCCATCTCCTGGCCGTAATCGCGGTCACCGTTGTGGATGTTGAGCGCGCCGCAGCAACTCTGGGCATGCGGGATAACTACGTCGGAATAGTTACGGGTCAGGACGCGCACGGTCGCCTCGTTCACGCGGGCCAGGGCCACGCTCATGATACAGCCGCTAAAGAGGGCCACCCGGTAACGCTGCTGCGTCCGGGCCGGGACGAATTCGCTTTCCGGGGGCGTAAAAATAGGCTGGCTGATAGGCGGCATCATCGCTTCGAGGTCGCCTATTTTGCCCAGGCCGATTTTGTCCCAGACCGGCAGTTTCAACAGGCCCATCTTGCGGGTCAGGCTTTGCAGCCCGGTGCGCTGGTAAAGCCGGGAGCCGAGCCCGAACAGGCGCATATTTTGCGGCTTGGGAAAAAGTTGGCGGAAGACCAGCCAGCGTATCACGTTCTGGGTCAGGTTGCGCTGCTTCTCCTGCACTTCGGGCCGGTGGTTGAGTTCGTCCAGGGTCTTTTCAATCAGGTGACCGTACTTGACCCCGCTCGGACAGGCCGTTTCGCAGGCCCGGCACTGCAAACACAAGTTGAGGTGCTTGTTCAGGTTCGGGTTATCGGCGGCAATATTCCCCTCGGCGAAAGAACGCATCAAATAGAGGCGGCCCCGGGGCGACTCGGTCTCCATGCCGGTCTCGCGGTAGGTCGGGCAATTTTGCAGACACAGGCCGCAGTGGATACACCGGGTCATGTCATCGTAGCTGGGGCCATCGGTCATCACGAAGCCGGGAAATTTGACCGGCTCGACCTGGTTAAAATCTATCGGTCCGCGCTTCCCTGTGCGGTTAATTTCGAGACTCATCTTTTCTTCCTGTTTATTAGTGAGCAGCCGGGCGTTTAAGAATCATGATAGCGCCATCAATGACGTGATAGACAACCTGGTCAATCTGCCAGCCTTCCCGGCCAAACTGGTTGAGGGCCTGGTGCAAAGGAATATAGTTATAGCTTTCGCCTTCCCCATCGCCTAAATCTTCGAGCAGACTCTGGCCGTCAATATCGGTCACGTGCGGGCCTGGGAACGAACTTATATCCTGCACAATCAAGGTCTTATATTCGAAAATATCCATAAATCGCGGCTCCTGACACCCGGTTGGGTAATTCTAAGGGGTAGCGGGATAATAGCAGCGTGGTACTTTTTTATTCTAGCAGAAAACGGAAATTCAGGCTATTTATAAGGCAGAGTTTTTAGTTTTTAGTGTTCAGTTTTTAGTTTTTGTCATTCTGTAGCGAAGTCACACACGTAGGGTGTCGCTGCGCTCGAAATGACAAGTTGAAGACGCTTTTCTTTACATACAAACCATTATCAGTGGAAAATAAAAACGACGTTTCCAATTAAAATTTCTGGAAACGCCGGGATACGGGTGCAAATTAGGCCAGGATCCCGCCCCAGTCCGCCGGGTCAATATCGGCGACGGTCTGCGAGAAAGTCCAGACGTGACCGCCTGGGTCCGCCACGTTATACTGCCGTTCGCCATACATAAAGGTGGCCGGCGCTTGTAAAATTCTGGCCCCCTGCGACTGGGCTTGTTCAAAATGGCGGTCCACATCCGTAACCCGTACCAATAGTGAATGTGCATGGTTGGCACTCTGGCCGGGCTGGGCCTGGGTGACGATTACCGCGCCGTTCCCGACCGTAAGCTGGACCCGGTGGTTGCCAATCCGCAGCCGTTCAGTAAAACCAAAGACCCGGCACAACCACTCGCTAGCTTCCAGCACATCGGGATAGGCCAGTTCGGGAATGACCGTGGCCCCCAGCATCGAGCGATTTGGTTGCCAGTCAAACATGAAGCGAACTCCCCGCTTAAGCCGTGATTTCGTCGCGGACACTCGCCAGGGTCAGCCGGAAACTTTCCAGGTGGCCTCTGGTGTGGTGGGTCAGGACGCGCTCGACCAGGAAAGCCGGGGTGACTTCGCGCCCGCCGATAAGGGTCATTGGAGCGGCTTGGGCCATCTGGGCATCGCTCAAACCCTCGACCAGTTTGGTCAGGTTGTCCATTTTGGTCTTCAACAGGGCCAGGAGTTCAGGTCCACTTTGGGGAGTATAGGCTTCGGCGGCCTCGTGGTTAGCCTCGTCAATCTCGTCGGCGGTAACGGTCAACGGTTGGCCGTCCAGGACTTTCTGAATCCAGCCCGCCACGTTGTTGTAGCCGTTCCCGATATGTGACAACAACAGGCCAAGCGGCCAGTTCTCCGAGACGGAATTAAGCTGCCACTCGGCCTCGGTTACGTCCCCGGTAACATCGAGGACCGCCGCGTTTAGCTCGGTCAGCTTAGCCAGCGTGGTTTTAGCCTGCGTTGATTCATTAGCGTTTGACATTGCCAGACCTCCTGAAATTTATTAGTTTGGAAAAATTCGCCGGTAAGGTGGTTAGTCGAACGCCAAATCGGCCAACGAAGTGGTCTGGCGCGGGGGCAGGATAGTTTCGGCGGGCCAGTCGAACGGCAGGGTCAACTGGTTCAAACCGCCCGGATTGGCCTTCCTGGAAGGCGTAGGGCGGTCTTGCATGGCGCGCTGCCCGGCTTTGACGAGCATTTCCTGGGGAGCGCCAAAATAACGGCCATTCAGAGTAATAAAGTCGCGGGCGCGGGCGACCACCGCCCCGGTCTTTTTGAGCGCTTCCAGCGTCTTGAAAGGGAACTGGTGGCGCAACGCGATAATCCGGCGGGCGCTGAGGGGGCCGATACCCGGCACCCGCATCAGTTCTTCCAGTTCGGCCCGGTTGACTTCGACCGGGAAGCGGGCCGGTTGGAGCAGCGCCCAGACCACCTTGGGGTCGACGCCGAGCGGCAGACCGCCATCCGTCTTGAAAGGCAGTTCCTCGAAACCGAAACCGTATTCCGAAAGGAGCCAGTCGCTTTGATAGAGGCGCTGCTGGCGGCGGGGCGCGGTCGGCGATTGGCCCTCCAGGGGTGTCCCGGCGGCGGGGGCAAACGCGCCATAATAGACCCGGTTGAGCGAGATGTCACGGTAGAGCCAGCTAGAGGTCTTCAAAATCTCTTTGTCGGTCTCCTGTCCGACCCCGACCACAAGTTGAGTACTCTGGCCGGAGGGGAGCCAACCCCGCTCCTGGCGCAACTGCTCAATCCATTCCATCCGCATCACAATATCGCGGAAGAAACTCTTTTCGCCCGAAACCTCGTCCAGCCGTTCGGCGTTGGGTGTTTCGAGGTTGATAGAGACGCGGTTAGCCAGCCGGGCCGCTTCCTCGACGATGTCGTAGGACGCGCCGGGCAAGATTTTGAGGTGGATATAACCGTTGTAGCGGTACTTCTCGCGCAAAATGCCCGCCGTCTTGAGGACTTCCTGCATGGCGGCATCGGGCGAGCCGTCGCTGCCGCTCGAAAGAAAGAGACCGTCCACCATGCGGCGGCTGTCGAATTGGAGGAAAAGCGAGGCCAGTTCGTCCGGCTTGAAGGTGGAGCGTTTGACGTTATCGTTCTGGCGGCGGAGGGGACAGTAGGAGCAGCCCCGGTCGCACTTGTTGGTCTGAAGGACACGTAAAAGGCGGGTCGAGGCGCCGGTCTGGCCTGGTTCGCGGGCGCTGCAAAGGGCGGCAGCACCGCTCGAAAGAGGGATAGTGCGTTTTTTGCCAGTCGAGGTCGAACTGGCGACCTCAAATTGCGCGCCTTCGCCCAGGACTTTTAATTTATCGAGCGCCTCTTCCATAACTTCCCCCATTTTTGCATATTCAAGCACGCCAATACAGCAAGGGGACCCGTTTTCAGGTGCAGGGACGGACAGGGCAGTTTAAGCCGGGGTTTGCGATTGGTTGGCCGGGACCAGTTCGCGGTAGTAGCAACTGCGGTGCCCGGTGTGGCAGGCCGCTTTCCCCAGCAGGCTTACTTTTACAAGCAAACTGTTTTCCTCGCAGTTGACCGCCAGCGACTCTACTTTTAAGTAATCGCCACTGGTGGCCCCTTTGAGCCACAATTCCTGGCGGCTGCGGCTCCAGAAATGGGCCAGCCCGGTCTTGCGGGTCTTTTCAAAAGCTTCCCGGTTCATAAAGGCGACCAGCAGGACCGCCAGTGTCCCGGCTTCCTGGACGACCACAGGCACCAGGCCGGTTTCACCGAAATTGATTTCGACCTGCTCGATGGTGCCGTCTTCGTTGAGGGCTTCTATCGTTGTTTTATCACTTCCAACTGACATGTTTTCTTCTCGAAATAAGTTTAATCGTGCTGTTTCAGGCCGAGTTCGCCGGTAAGCTGGTCGATAAACTGGCGGGCGGTGCGGCCCGAACGCCCGCTGTGGCTGAGTTCCCAGCGCAAGGCCCGCCGCCGCAACTCTTCCGGCTCAACTTTTAGCCCGGCCTGTTCGGCCAGCCCGTTCACAATCGCCAGGTACTGCTGCTGGTTGGGCGTGATAAAGGTGATAATCAGGCCAAAGCGGTCCGAAAGCGACAGTTTTTCCTCGACCGTATCCCAGGCGTTGACTTCCTCGTTACCCAGGGCCGCGTTATCGCTGAACTGTTCTTTAACGAGGTGGCGGCGGTTGCTCGTGGCGTATATCAAAAGGTTGCGAGGCCGGGCTTCGAGGCTCCCTTCCAACAGCGCTTTCAAATCCTTGTAAGAAGATTCTTCGGCCTCGAACGACAAATCGTCCACGAACAGGATGAACTTTTCGGGCCGGTTCCGCAAATGCTCGACAATGATAGGGAAGTCGGCCAGTTCGTGCTTCATTACCTCGACCAGGCGCAACCCCTGCTCGGCAAAGCGGGGCAAAAGCGCCTTGACGCTCGAACTTTTGCCGGTACCGCGCGCCCCGTATAGCAGGACATGGTTGGCGGGCAACCCGGCCACGAACTGCTCGGTATTGCCGATAAGGATGTTGCGCTCTTTCTCGTACCCGATAAGGTTCTCGAAACGCTGCTCGTCCACGTACTTTACCGGCTCGAAACGGCCACCGGCCAGGGTCCCGGCCTCGCTGCGCCAGCGGAAACCCTGGTAGCGATTGAACTCGCTCGGGTCGTTTTCGCCGTAAAAGCGGAAAAGTTCGTCCAGCATAAAAGCCCAATCTTTAGCGTCAACCAGGGCTTTTTTCAGTTCGTAGCGGCGGCGTTCGCGGCTCTTTTCGGCGGACTGCCCCAATCCCTTAAAGGCGCTCCAGGCGGGCAGGTCGGGATTATCGGTAAGTTGGCGCACTTTCAGGGCCAAATCGGTCGCGTTTAGCTGGTAGAGGGCTTGCAGGCGGGTCAGGTCGTGCCCCCCCGCCGAAATCAGGCCCATGCCGAGCGGATATTCGGTTTCGATAACAAGTTGGCCGGGGCTGGCTGCCGGTTTGTGAGGCGTCCGGTGGGCTTTGGTGGCAATCAGGCCGTCGCTATCGAGCAGGCGGTCGAGCAGGTGGTTCTGCCAGCCGTTGCCGACCATCTCGCCCTGGTAAAGTTCGGCTTCTTCGGCCAGCCTGTAAAAGAGGTTGGCGTAATCGCGGGAAAGCTGGGTCGGGTTGGGGTGAGGCAGGGCCAGGCCCTGTAACAGCCGGACAAAAGCCTGGCCGGTCGGGTCGGCTAACACGTCGGAATAGACAAGTAACTGCTGGGTGAACTGGTAAAGCCGGGCGAAGTCTGTCACGAAATTCCCTCAAATCTAATCTCTCTGAACCTTCCCGGTAAGATTTTCTTTCTGGGCGAAAGACCATTAGAATATCCAGAAAAAAGCAACACTTTAGGGCGGCACTACCGGGAAAACTAACCCTATTTTACCAAAAATCGCCATGTAACGCTAATGGCTCAAAATTAGCAAAGGAGAAAATTTTGACCCTGAAAATTGTGCAAGTCGGATTGGGGGGCTTCGGGCAGGATTGGTACAAAAATTATCTTTCTAAATCCCCGGATTTTGAGGTGGTAGCATTTGTGGACGTGGACGCGGCGATGCTGGCCTGTGTCCAGGAACTTGGCGCGAAAGTCGAACATTGTTATTCGTCCGTAGAGCAAGCCCTGGAGTCGGTCGAAAGCGACGCCGTACTGGTTACGACGACTCTACCTTACCACGTGCCGGTAGCGATTGCGGCCTTACAGGCCGGGCGGCACGTTTTGACTGAAAAGCCGTTCGCGCCCTCGGTAGAGGAAGCCCGCCAGGTGACGGAACTGGCGGCGGAAAAAGGGCTTATTCTGATGGTCAGCCAGAACTATCGTTTCTTCCCGGCGGTGCGGACCGTCCAGGCGCTGGTCAAGGAAAACCGGGTCGGTCCTATCCATACCGTAAATTTGGATTTCCGGCGTTACGTGCCGCAAACCCACCCCGATACGCACCGCCACTATCACCTGCGGCAGCCACTCTTGCTCGATATGTCAATTCACCATTTCGACCTCATGCGGGCGGTGCTGGGACAGGAGCCGGTCGAAATTAGCTGCGTCACCTGGAACCCTTCCTGGAGCCGCTATAAAGACGCCCCGGCGGGCGCGGCGACCATCAAATTCGATGGCGGCGCAGTTGTCAACTACCGGGGAAGCTGGATAAGCTCCGGCCCTAAAACGCCCTGGGCCGGGGAGTGGCACATGGAAGGTCAAGACGGCGAAATCATCTGGACCAGCCGGGCCGATTCCGGTACGGGCGACGACCGGGTCAGTATCAGCGAAATTGGCAAAAGCGCCCGGAGCGCGCCTATCCCGGTGCTGGATAACATCGACCGGGGCGGGTCGCTTCACGCTTTCGCCGAGGCCATCCTTTCGGGGCAGGACCCCGAAACCGCCGGGAGCGCCAATATCGGCAGCCTGGCCCTGACCTTTGGGGCCATCGAATCCGCCACCACCGGCCTACCCGTGAAACTCCGCTAAACCTCTCTTTTGTCATTCCGGGGCCCTACGCCCCGGAATCCCCGGTCCGTTGGACAATATCACAGTCGTGGGTGCGTTAAGCTGAAAACCCCGGTCTCCTTTTCGGTAGGCCGGGGTTTTGTTGAGAAACGGTTTATATTTGCCTGCATAATTTGTTGAGAATTTTGGATTATGGTTAGCTGGAAAGGAGTTAACCATGCTAAAAAGATTCAATTTTTCCTGGGCGGACTGGCTGACCGCGCTGGGCCTGGTGGTAGGCTCTAGCGGTATTTTGCTTCAAATAGTGACCAATAACGTCAATGTCCCGGCCCCGGTAGGCGCAATTGTAATGGTGGCCCTGGCAGGAGTGATTGCGCTACGGTTGTGGCGCTGGACCACTACGGTCAGCGGTGTAATCGCTTTTGTGATACTTTTTATCGGGATTTTTATCGCGCCCGGTTTTTTCAACCGGCTCGGCGACCCGACTCGGTTTGGTCCGTTTCTTGGGACCTTATTGCAAACGCTCGGCCTGCTTACCGCCGTGGTGGGCAGCGTGGTCGCGACCATCGAGCGAGCGAACCCGCAGGTCGAGATACCCGGCAGCCGCTATAAACGAAACCAGGGCAAAAAGTCTCCAGGAGTGTACCCTGTTAACTAAGAAAAGCCACAAGTTTTGTCATTCTGTAAGTCGCTTCAAGAGAGCCGATTTGCCCCAATCGAACGGCGACTTACAGAATCTCGCGCCGTTGGCGTTGTGTAAAACCCAAAACACCCCCATCTCAGGCTGCATCAGGTTTCGACCTGACGCACTTTGGGTGTCGCTGCGGCTCGGAATGACAGGTACCCAACCGAAACCAGGAAAAATAAAATGGACCAGCCTTTACCGGCTGGCCCACTTTTTAATTCTGGCGAAAACGATTACGCCTGGGAAACGAGCTGGCGCAACACGTAGGGCAGGATGCCGCCGTGCCGGTAATACTCGATTTCAATCGGGGTATCAATCCGCATTGTAAGCGGTACCTCGTCGGTGCTGCCATCGGCCCGGTGGATGACCAGCGTGACATCCTGGCGCGGGCGCGGGTTGGCCTCGTAACCGACAATATCGAAAGTTTCGGTCCCATCCAGTTTCAAGGTCTGGGCGTTGGTCCCTTCCTTGAACTGCAACGGCAGGACACCCATCCCGACCAGGTTGCTGCGGTGGATACGCTCGAAGCTTTCTGCGACCACGGCGTTGACCCCCAGCAGGCTGGTGCCTTTAGCGGCCCAGTCGCGGGAGCTACCTGTGCCATACTCCTGCCCGGCGAAAATCACCAGGGGTGTCCCGGCGGCCTGGTAGCGGATAGCCGCGTCGTAGATGCTCAGTTGTTCGCCGTGGGGCTGGTGAAGGGTCACGCCGCCCTCGGTGCCGGGCACCATCAGGTTCTTGATACGGACGTTCGCAAAGGTGCCGCGCACCATCACCCGGTCGTTACCGCGCCGCGACCCGTAGCTGTTAAAGTCTTCCGGCTCGACCCCCTTTTCGATAAGGTACTTACCGGCAGGCGAGGTCTTCTTAATCGAACCGGCGGGGCTGATATGGTCGGTCGTCACCGAGTCGCCAAAGATAGCCAGGGGCCGGGCATTTTTGAGGTCCGAGAACTTGCCCGGTTCGATGCCGAATTTGTGGAAGAAGGGCGGCTCCTGGATATAGGTCGAATGCTCGTCCCACTCATAGACATCACCGGTGCTGGTCGGGATTTCGTTCCACAACGGGTTCTGCTCGGCAAAGTTGCTGTAGAGGGTCCGGTAGGTTTCGGGGTCGGTCGCGGCCTGCAAAACCCCGCGCACTTCCTCGCTGCTCGGCCAGATGTCCTTCAGGAAAACGTCCTGGCCGTTCTTGCCTTTGCCAATCGGCTCGTTCGCCATATCGATATCCACCCGACCGGCCAGGGCAAACGCCACCACCAGCGGCGGGCTCATCAGGAAGTTCGCCTTGATGCTCTGGTGGACGCGGGCCTCAAAGTTGCGGTTGCCGCTCAACACGCTCGCCCCGATAAGGTCGTTCTGAATGACCACGTCTTCGATGCGGGGATCCAGCGGGCCGGAGTTACCGATACAGGTGGTGCAACCATACCCGGCCAGGTTGAAACCAAGTTGGTCGAGATAAGGCTGTAGGCCGGTCTTGTTGAGATACTCGGTCACGACACGGGAGCCGGGAGCCAGCGAAGCTTTTACCACCGGGCGGACATGCAGCCCCTGCTCTACGGCCTTTTTCGCCAGCAGACCCGCGCCCAGCATCACGCTGGGGTTGGAGGTATTTGTGCAGGAAGTGATGGCCGCAATCAGGACGTCGCCGTGGCCGAGGGTTTCTTTGCCCTGGTCCGGCAGCACTTCGCTGATGCGGTCCGGCGTGGGCCGGTTGTTCATCATTTCTTCCTCGGTCAAGGAACTGGTGTTCCGCACCGTGGTCGGGTCGGGCTGGGTTTCCTGGGCCTGTTCGCCGCCGCCGCTGACCTCGACCTTGCCGTTCTGGCCAGAACCGATTTCGGTCGGGAAGGTCTTTTCGAGGTCTTCCAGGGTCTTGTTATAGCCGTTCTGCTGGACCGGGCGGGTCAGGAGCGAAACGAAAGTATCCTTTAGTTGGGTCAACGGAATCCGGTCCTGGGGGCGTTTCGGCCCGGCCACCGCCGGTTCAATCGAGCCGAGGTCGAGTTCAAGGACGGTGCTGTAATCAATCTGGCCTGCTTCCGGCATCCCGAACAGCCCCTGGGCTTTGTAGTAATTGCGGAAAGCGTCAACTTTCTCCTGGCTGCGGCCCGTAAAGGTCAGGTACTCGCAGGAACGTTCGTCAGGCGGGAAGTAACCCATCGTCGCGCCGTATTCGGGAGCCATGTTGCCAATGGTAGCCCGGTCGGTCAATGGGATGGAAGCCGCGCCTTCGCCAAAGAACTCGACAAACTTGCCGACCACCTTGGCCTTGCGCAACATCTCGGTAATCCGCAGCACCAGGTCGGTCGCGGTAGCGCCCTCTTTAAGCGAGCCGGTCAGGTTAACGCCGACCACGTCCGGCGTCAGGAAGTAGACCGGTTGGCCCAGCATCCCGGCCTCGGCCTCGATACCGCCGACACCCCAGCCCACCACACCCAGGCCATTAATCATGGTCGTGTGCGAGTCGGTGCCGACCAGCGTATCGGGATAATACATGCCATCTTTTTCAAAGACGCCCCGCGCCAGGTATTCCAGGTTGACCTGGTGGACGATACCGATTTCAGGCGGGACTACCCGGAAAGTTTCAAAAGCCTGGGTGCCCCATTTCAAGAACTGGTAGCGGGAGTTATTGCGTTTGAACTCCATTTCCATGTTTTTCTGGAAAGCGTCGCTCACCCCGGCGTAGTCCACCTGGACCGAGTGGTCAATGACCAGTTCGACCGGGACCAGCGGCTCGACAATCTTGGGGTTTTTACCCAGGCGAGAAGCGGCGTCGCGCATGGCGGCGAGGTCAACCAGGAGCGGCACCCCGGTGAAGTCTTGCAGCAAAATCCGGGCGACCACGAAAGGAATTTCCTCGGTGCGTTCCGCGTTCGCACCCCAGTTCGCCAGCGTCCGCACGTCCTGGTCGGTAATTTTCTGGCCGTCATAGTTTCGTAAAACCGACTCTAACACCACCCTGATACTGACCGGCAGCCGGGAGATGTTCCCCACCCCTTCTTTTTCCAACTGGGGTAGAGAATAATACTGCCCGGTCTGACCGTTACCCAGGTCAAAGGTTTGTAAAGTGTTAAAAAGGTTATGTGGCATAATTTCTTATCTCCATAGAGGAATCGCCGTTCGTGTCTTTAGGAATGCGTGCCGCGCCGGGAAAACAAAAGCGAAGGTTTCCACGAGTGGGTAAAGGTTGGGTCAGGCGGGCGGCTGATTCAGCATTGAACCGGGCGAACAGTGCCTCATAATTATCCTCAAAATCAAATCTGGCCTAATTATACAATAAAACCGGGGCGGTCCACAGGTTACGAGGTCAAAATTTTTATTGCTTTTGATTATCAAATCAATAAGGGAAAATTCTTTTTACATGAAAGGTATTTCTAATCCTTAACTCGACTCTAATTATTTGATAACGCCTTTGAACGATTTTGTTAGCTTTAAGTACTATTTAATTTCTTTAATAGCTAAAGTAGAATAACCCAGAAGTGGAATAGCCCTGTCCAAATTTGCCCACCTAAATATTGCAGTGAAGCGCTGGGGATTAATATCATGGAGATAATCGAGCAGGTTATAGACCTTCCGAAGTTAGGCGCAACCGTGGTCGCGCACAACGCCGACAGCATGAGCCTCATAAATATCCTTCTTTCCGAGGAAGAATTTGTTGACGAAGCCCCTGACTACGGGTGGTATCTCACCCTCAAACACTTCGACCCCGCCAAAAAGGTTGCCCCCGCCTGGGTTGAACTGGACCCGGAAGAAGTTCAATTTCTCCAGCACACCCTGAAAAAAGCCCTTTATAAGCTGATAATCCTGGAAAAAGTCAAAATTGAAGGCACCTATACCCTGGTCTACGAAGGAATAAAGAACCTGCGGCTTGAGCTAAAAAGCCAGGAGAATAACCCCCGGCTCGAATTTACTCTCTTAAGCCCCGCTCAGAAGAAATATGTGACCAGGCTGGTGGCGGACGACATCCGGGCAATTCTTCTAAAACTTCCCACCGTCAAAACTACCGGCGAAGCGATGGTCAAACAATTAAAGACGATTGAAGCCCTGACCGAAAACCTGGTGAAACAATCGACGGTTAAACAAACGACTATCGCGCTCCCGGCGGCCCCTATGGCAACCATTTTTACAGCCGCGCAGCCAATAGACGGCGAACACCTGGTGAAACACCTCGAAAGAATGGCTTCTAAGACCAAAAAGGTATTATAGTTTCGAGCCAAAACCAGTTCCCCCAGACGAACTTCAAACTAATCTGTCAATAAAACACAATGCGGGTTTGCCACAAGCAGCCCGCTTTTTTACAACCTGTAGGCTATCTCAAAACTATTTACGCTTAAGAAGAAGTGGGATAGAATTATGATATGTACCACACCAACCATTCCTGGCAAATCTAAAATTAGGTTTGGAAAACCCAACTGAAAACCTTTGATTTCTTAACTTTACGATACAAAGATAAAGGGTGAATATGTTAATAGATAAGCGGCACCCTGGTAATTTGCAAAGAAATAATTCTGGAAACCAGGCATCAGTTTTTAACGGGAAATATGAACCACTTCAAAAATGGTTTTTAGACCAACCCAAAGAAACTGGAATTATTCACATATCCTTCAAAGAAATTGAGAGAGTTATAGGCCAGAAATTACCTTATTCCGCCAGAACCTATCCGGCCTGGTGGGCGAATGGAGATAACAGTCATTATCACGCTAAGTCCTGGCTTGACGCAGGGTGGAAAGTTGAAAGCGTAAACTTTGACGGGGAAGTAGTTTCTTTTCGGTTTTTTTGAAATAGAAAAAGGAATGGAGTGGTGGGCCCACCTGGATTCGAACCAGGGACCTGTCGATTATGAGTCGATTGCGCTAACCGCTGCGCCATAGGCCCGCCAATGTGGTAAGCTTAGAACTGGGCTTATTATAAACTATCGAAAGACGTTTTTCAACGCTATGTTCAAAATTCGGTTCGGCGTAGCCAAGGTTAATAAATACGCGGTCAAAGAGAGTGGCGATACGGTCGAAATAGTCGAGCGCCCTCTCGATACCAACTTCAATGGCGGCATGACCGCTATCCTGGTGGACGGCCAGGGCAGTGGTCGCTCGGCCAAGCAGACCAGCAACTTCGTGGCAAGCCATTGTGTCGAGTTGGTCAAGCAAGGCGTGCGGGACGGCACTATCGCTCGCTCCGCCAACGACCAGCTATTTTTTTATAAAAGTGGCGGCGTTTCAGCCACCCTCAACCTCATTAGCCTGGAATTTGCTACCAATACCCTGGTTATCACCCGCAATAATCCCTTGCCAGTCTACCTGGGTCGCTGGGAAGACCCCAACAAACCCGCAGGAGATGAAGCCTCCGAGGAAATAGTCACCGAGCCGGGCGAACTAAAGCCGGTCCTTTTGAGCCTGGACGAGGAGGCGGTTGAACTGGGCGTCCACCGCCTGACCAAGCCGGTCGTGCGGCAGTTCGAGTTAACACCGGGTATGCTGGTGGTAGCCTTTTCGGACGGCATCAGTCACGCCGGGGAACGCTTTAACGCTGCCGAAAAAGCCCTGGACGTGGCCGGGTTTGTCCGCGAAAAACTGGAGGCCGGGACACTCGACGCCGCCCAGATTGCCGACGAACTGCTCGAAATGGCGATGGTCGCCGACCGCCGCCGACCCCAGGACGATATGAGTGTGGTAGTTTTGACGGTTGCGCCTTCGGAAGTAGCTGCCGGAACACCTGTCCCGCGCCGGATGTCGGTCGAAATTTTCTCGCAGTAAGTGCGAAAGGGACCCACATGCTAACAAAATCAAAACCGCGCCAGTTCAAGCCTGTTATCGTGCTGGGGTTTGCGGCAGTTGTGCCCCTGGCACTTGTAATCCTGCTGGTAAATTTTGTTAACTTTGGCCCAAAGGTAGATTGGCAATTTGTCGATGCGCGGTTAGATTTTGTCGGTAAAATCGCCGTTGATGCAAACGGCAATATTTATATAGCCAACCAGGAACACATCTTCAAATACAGTAGCAACCATCAATTAATCGCGACCTGGGGAAAGCAGGAAGATAAATTACATTACCGAAGCGGCCTGGCGATTGATAAACAGGGCCGTGTTTTCGTCACCGAACAACGCAACAACAAAGTCGAGATTTACTCGCCGGACGGCCAGTTTATCAAAAGCTGGGGTGAGAGCGGGGGCAATCCCGGCCAATTGACCTGGCCGGAAGCCCTTGCTATCGACCCGGCGGGGTTCGTTTATATAGCAAATTCCGGTATCAACCGGGTCGAAAAGTTCGACCTGGACGGCCACTTTATCACCGGTTGGGGCGGCAACGGTTCGGCTCCCGGCTTATTTAAGGGGCCAAACGGGATTGCCCTGGATAGCAAGGGGAATGTTTATGTAACCGATGCGATAAATAACCGGGTCCAGAAGTTCGATGCTGACGGCAAATTTCTCCAACAGTGGGGCCAACCGCCCAACCAGTCGAGCAACCTATTGAACAACCAGTTGAACATCACCATTAAAAATTCTGGTCCAACTCTCCCGCTTCCGGCTCGACAGATGGCGGTGGCAGGTTATCTAGCCTTCCCTAACGATATAACGATTGACGCGCAGGGGAACGTCTATGTCGTCGATAGGGGAAACCAGCGGATTCAAATGTTCGATAGCAACGGCAAATTCATCCGGACCTGGAATAACAAGAAAGATTTATTCAGCCAACTGGAAAATCCGGGGAGTATCGCCCTGGATAAGGCCGGGAATATTTACGTCTACAACTGGGGTACGGACCAGGGCGTAATAAAATACACCCTATAACTCGGAGAAATAGCCCGATGAATGAGGACAAGAATTTAGAAACCGCTCAACTCAAGAAAATCCTCTGGATAGCCCTGGTAGCCTTACTCACCCCGGTGCTTATCGCGGTCTTTGTACCCGGTTTCAAGCAATTGACCTGGACTTATCATAATAGCGAAACGAGTATGGCTGGGAAAATTACCGTAGATAAAAACGACAACCTGTATTTTATCGAAAACGATAAACTTTCAAAGTATGACGCCCAGAACAACCTTATTGCCACGATAGACGGCAAAGAAAGGTACGGCATGAGTTTTGGTAGGGGCATCGCCGTTAATGAGGTCGGGGATATTTTTGTAATTAACGAATTGGAAAGTAACGTTGAAGTTTACGCTGCTAGCGGCCAATTTTTGCGAAGTTGGATGGTAAAAGACTCCAAAAAAGCTATTACTTACTCCGCCGAGGATATTGTGATTGATAGTGAAGGTTTTATTTACACACTGGCTACCGGTGGTAACCGGGTTCAGAAGTTTGATGAAAACGGCAATTTTATAACCCAATGGGGCCAGCAAGGTACGGAACCGGGCTATTTCAATAATCCTCGTGGTATGGCAATAGATGGTCAGGACCACATTCTTGTGGCGGACACTTTTAACAACCGGGTTCAGAAATTCGATAAAGACGGAAATTTGTTGCAGGTATGGGGCGGACAGCCGTCTTTTCAAACAAAATTCAAGCTGGGCGACTATAAAATTGGTCTGGAAATATATTTAGACGGGAATAAACACTTTAAGACTCCCCAGGACATTGCGGTTGACCGGCAGGACAATGTCTATGTGGCCGATACCCAGCACAAAACCATCAAGAAGTTCGACCCGGCAGGCAACTTTATAACCAGTTGGAACAACAGTAACGGGTTCTTCGACCAACTGGATAACCCCGGCAGCCTTGATGTGGACAGCCAGGGCAATGTTTATGTCTTCGACTGGTATTTCGACAGAATTCTAAAATATAAGCTCTAACCTAGCGCCAGCGACTGGGCCGGGTTTCGGGGGCGAGTTGAGGTTGGGGCTGAGGGGTATTAAAGTTGTCGCCATCACGCCAGATTGAGCGAATGGTCGGCAGATTGAGATAGTCCAGGCTGGTGAGGACCACGTCGGCCCCGGTAATCCGCCAGCGGTCGGTAGTAGGGCCGGGGACGCAAATGACCTGCATCCCGGCAGCGATAGCCGCCTCGACCCCGCTCCGCGAATCTTCCAGCACCAGGCAGTAGGAGGGATGGAGGGCAAAGGTTTCGGCACAGGCCAGGAATGGCATCGGGTTCGGCTTGCTGGCGTCGATCATGTCGCCCGCCACTATTACATCGAAAACCTCGTCCCAGCCGAATTTATCCATCATAAGGTAGACGTAATCGCGCACCCCGGCGCTGACCACGGCCAGGCGGAACTCGCTTTCCTTCAGAAGTTGGAGAGCCTCGGTCGCGCCCGGCATCAGCTCGATATTTTCCTCGGCCAGCCGCATAAAGATTTCCTGGCGTTCTTCCTGGATGGTCAGGGGGTCGTCCAGCAGGTTGAAGCGCCGCCGGAGGTAATCGGCATTGTCGTAATCGCGCTGGTCGAGTAGTTTAACCGCCTCGAACTCATCGAGTTGGACCTCGAACCGCTTCAGATACTCCTGCCAGGCTTCGATTTGCCAGCGTTCGCTATCCACTAGCAACCCGTCCAGGTCCAGGATGACCGCTTCAAACATTGGAAAACTTCTTTCTAGTTTGCGCCCCTATCCGAATCACTCACACCTTCAACTTCATTCGGGACAAAGGTCTGGAGGGCCGGGTCGTAACTTGCTACCGGCTTTACCGCCTCTACTTTCTCATCACCGGGCCGCTCCTTTGAACGCTGGCCGGGCCGGTATACTTCACTCTCGTCCAGCAAAGGTGCGCCTACGGCAGCATTCTCCAGTACTACCGGGGCCAACTCCTTGAGAAGGCCGTTCACCCACCCGGCAAAACTCTCGTCCGCAGGGGGGCGATACGGGGTAGCATCTTCGCTCACCAGGAAAAGCTCGACCCTGGTTTTAGAAATTTCGGCCAGCCCTTCTAATAAGGGAACGTAATCCGGCGCTTCCGGTTCCGGCGTTGCAGTAAACCGCACGATTAGCCGGTCGGGCCGGGCATCAACCTCTTTTAAAGTATACGGCCAGTTGTGGGCCACCGACAATTCCCTGAACTTCCGGCTGGCAGCAGCTTCGACAGCCGAGGGTATTTTTGACTCAACCAGACCGGTTTCTGCGGCCATTCCAACAATATTTGGAAGGTTAGATTCAAGCTGGCTTGTTTCAACCAAAGAGTCTGGCAGCACAACCTGGGCCGGGAATTTCCCACTTTCAGCCTCGACCGTCACCCACTCGCCCACCGCCGGGGAAAAGTTGCCTGCTTCACAAAAGAGCAGGGGTCCGGCGGAGACCGCCCTCACACCAATTATACGCCGGGACAAGTTTTCCAGATTAGTCATAGGCACCTCGCAACCGGCCCTACAGCCGGGGCAGGTGGTTGACAAAGAGGTCGCCCAGGGCCAGCCGGGGGCTGACATTGCTATCCAGTTCGGACTGGGCGCGGGTCAGCCATTGGAGCATTTCTTTTATCTGGCCCAGGTGCAGCCGGTCAGCCTGCGCCTGCAAGGTATCAAGTTTATCCTGGTTGGTAGCGTAGCGGCCCTGGCCGTTATAGACCAGGAGCAAATCGCGCCACCAGCCCAGCCACAGATTCAGCATGGTCACGACCGAAGCGCGGCGTTCGCCCTGGGCCGACCAGCGCGAGTTCAATTCCTCCGAGAAAGCCAACCGGCCCGCCTGGTCCGCTTTCAAGAGCGCTTCCATCTCCTGCACCGCTTCGTCCCGGTCATCCACGTCCTGGTGGGTTTTGTCGAAGAAAGCCCGGAGGGCATAGCCGGGCCGTCCGACCGCCAGCGCGGCCAGCTTGCGGGCCGTTGGTTCGTCCGCGCCCCTGGCTTCGAGGGCCTTTTCGATGGTTTCGGTCGGGACCGAACGCAACTCGAAAACCTGGCAGCGCGATACAATTGTCGGCAAAAGGGCGCGGTCGCTATCGGAAATCAGGATGATAATGGCGCGGGCGGGCGGTTCTTCCAGGGTCTTCAAAAAAGCGTTGGCGGCGGCAACCTGCATGGTCGCGGCGTCCTCCACGATAAAGACCCGCCAGGGGGCTTCGATGGGAGCGCGGCTGACTTCATGCTGCATGGAGCGGATGGTATCAATTTTGAGGTTAGCGTTGGCGCTGGTAGAGCCGGTGCCGCTTTCCATGCGGGCCTGCCATTCCAGGCTTATCACCGACACATCGGGGTATTTGTCGTCACGAATCATGCGGCAGGCCCGGCACTCCCCGCAAAAACGGAAGCCGAGCTGACCTTCGACCTTTGGGGGCGGGTTCAGGCAGGATAAAGCCATCACGAAATGATGGGCCAGGAAACTTTTCCCGATGCCGTTTGGCCCGCTAAAGACATAGGCGTGGCTCATTTTGTGGGTGTCGATACTGCTTTGAAGCAGCCCGGCCACCCACTCGTGCCCGATAAGCGCGTCCTGGAAAAGTTCTTCCGGGCTGTCCTCCCGTTCGTTATCTTCCCACACGGCTTATTCTTTCCGGTCCCCAAACGCGCCAGGGGTAGGTTGCTTGAGCGGTTCGACCCGGCGGCGCGGCGGCTTCTTCTCGATAACGGTCGGCTTGACCTCCCGGACTTTGCCGTCCTTGCCCATCTTCTGGCCCGGTTCGAGCGGCAGATAGGGGTTATGGCCTTTAAGACCCTTCTCCTGGGCGGCCTTGATGCGCTCCTGGCGCAGCTTTTCGCGTTCTTCGGGGGTCAGGCGAGGCCGGGGCGCAGCCGGTTCGGGCGCCTTTTTCTCGGCGGCCTTCGGTTTTTCTTTTTCAGTCTTTTCTTTATCGGGATTGAGGATGGCGGCGCGTTTGTAGCCGGGCAGTTGGGCCAGGGAGCGGGCTTCGGCGGCCACATCGGCGGGCAAGGTTTCCAGAATATAATCTTCGAGTTGCTGCTGCTGGGGAACGGTCATGTTCAGTTCGGTTTCCCAGCCCCGGATGGCCTGTTTTAGCTGCTCCAGTTTGCAGACCGGGTAGCTCATTTCTTCGGCCTGGATAATCTTGGTGCGCGGCAGCATAAAGACCACCACACCGTCCACCGGGACTTCAAGCCCTTTTTGCCCGAACCACTCGCGCAACTTCTTGACCTGGTTGTTAAGCTCCTGGGTCGGATTGCCGATACCGGGCTCCCCGACGGTGGCAAACCAGGTTGCCAGGCCCGCCTTGCGGCGATAATTGTCGTTGGACATCTTGAAATCGCCCATCTGGCTGCACGCTTTGATTATCATCAGGCCGCCGGGCGTGACCAGCAAGTGGTCTACGGCCACATTGCCAAACTTGAGCCAGCTATAGAGGTGGTAGCGGGACGGGCTGCCATCGAGGGCGGCGGCCAGCAATTTTTCTTCGCTGGCGATTTTGTAACCGCCGATACCGTGACGCCGGTTGTTAAAAGAGCCGCGTTTCGAAAAAATAAGACCGAGAATCAGGAAGGGGTAGCCAAGAAAGACCAGGGTAGCATTCCCAGCGAAAAGAAAAAGGACCGCCATCGCCGCGACCAGTCCCAGGATACCTAGCCAGAAAAAAAGCCGGTTAAGTTTTACCTGACGGTCAATCTCAACCTTGTTAGCAACAGATAGCAGCACTTAAAAACTCCTCCCAGGGGAGCCGGGCCGGAAAAAATCCAAAAACCGGCTCGCAAATTTTACTCGTAGCGAAAGTCCAGCAGTTCGACCAACCGGGAGACCGAAGTCAGGTTGGCAATTGATGACCATTTTTCCAGGGTTGGCCGCAGGCTTCGTTCCCAGATAGCAAAGTCCACGCTGTTGCTGGTGAACCAGGCGTTAAAAGCTTCGCGGTTCTCGTAGATAGTTACGGCCAGGAAGCGGCCCACGCCATCCCCTTCTTCGACCCGGAACAACTTGATAGCCTTGACACCCTTGACTTTGCCGTATTCGGGAATGATACCCAGGCGAGTCAATTCTTCCAGTTCGCGACCTTGATGACCGGTGCGTAATTCCCAAAAGTTGAAGGTCCAGAACTCACCCATCGCCACTATCTCCTTCACCTGCTTAATTATGCCGGTTGGCTGGCAACGTACTCCTTGAAAATTATTGAAGCGTTCTGACCGCCGAAGCCAAAAGAATTGCTCATGGCAACTTTAATTTTGAAAGGCCGGGCGCGGTTTGGTACATAATCCAGGTCCAAATCTTCATCCGGCGTTTCATAGTTGATGGTCGGGTGAATCATCTCATTTTTCATCATCAGGAGGGTGGCGACCGCCTCGACACCGCCCGCCCCGCCGAGCAGGTGCCCGATCATGGACTTGGTGCTGCTCATCGGAATCTGGTAGGCGTAGTCGCCAAAGACCTTTTTAACGGCCACGGTCTCCATCCGGTCGTTGAGGTCGGTGCTGGTGCCGTGAGCGTTGATATAGTCAATGTCACGCGGAGACAGTTTGGCGCTGTGCAGGGCCCGCCGCATCGAGCGAACCGCTCCCAGGCCCGAAGGTTCCGGGGCGACCAGGTGATAAGCGTCGCAGGTCGCGCCAAAGCCGACGATTTCGGCATAAATGTGAGCACCCCGCGCCAGGGCGTGGTCGAGATTTTCCAGGACCAGGGCCGAAGCCCCTTCCGAGGGGACAAACCCGTCCCGGTCTTTATCGAAAGGACGGCTGGCGGTAGTGGGCGACTCGTTGCGGGCGCTGCTCATGGCGCGCATCACGCAGAACCCGGCCAGGCCCAGTTCGCTGATAGGCGCTTCCCCGCCGCCCGAAATAACCACCTCGGCGTCCCCGCGTTTGATAATCTCGGCGGCTTCCCCGATGGACTGGGTGCTGGAAGCGCAGGCGGTAATGATGGTCGAGTTGTAGCCTTTGAAGCCGAGTTGCATGGCAATCTGGGCGGTCGGCATATTCGGCAGGATAATCGGGATAAAGAAAGGGCTTAACTTCATGCCGCCCTTATCGAGCATGGTGCGGACCCCGGCCTCGGTTTCGGGATAGGCGCAGTTCCCGGTCCCCCAGACCACGCCGTACTCGTCGGCCATATCGCCTTCCACTTCGAGTTTGGCGTCTTGCACAGCCTGGCGGGCCGCCGCAACCGCGAACTGGCTGCTGCGGGACATGCGCCGGGCATCTTTGGGGTCCATCCACTCTTTAGGGTTCCACTCTTTGACTTCCCCGGCCACGTGAGTCGGGTAGTTGGTGGGGTCGGTGAGGGTCATGCGGGCAATACCGCTCTGGCCCTTTTTGAGGCCGTTCCAGAAGTCTTCGACATTGTGGGCAAGCGGGTTGACCGTACCCAGGCCGGTAATAACCACCCGGCGGGGTTTGGGTTCTTCTTCGCCAAGCAACACCGGTTCGGGCTGGGTTGTAATATTGGCAGCCGGGCTGGCCTTGTGGACAATATCGGCCAGCAAGTCGTCCAACTGGCTATCGAAGGACGAGCTGCCTTCGCCGGGAGCGCGGTTCTCGGCCTCCAACAGGCTCATTCCGAGGCGGGCCAGGCGGTTTTTAATCTCTATAAGCTGCTCTTTATCAAACTCTGGTCTTTTTTGATCCATCTGGAATTGTTTACCTACTCCCCCACTGTGAAAGGGCCAATATACAGGTCTATAACGCTAAATGCCGGGCATTCAGGTGCCTTAAGCAAAGCAGCCGGTAAAAGGTTTAATTGGAGCTTCCGGCAGAAAAATCGCAGGAATGAGGATGAAAAGCGGGTAATTTGCACCTTCCCTTTGCGGTCCGCTTAATAGGCTTTGACAGCCTATGTACCCGCGATTATACTACAACCACCGGGTAATATAAAGTCACACTTATCGGCCCGCAACCCTTACCCTGGAAGAAAATCTTGGAAGACGCACCCCACAATTTAACTCAAAAAATCGACCTCTCTATCGTGGTGGTCAGCTATAACACGGTCGGTTTGCTCCGAAAGTGCCTGGCGGCGGTCTACGCCAACCCGCACCCGCGCTATACCTTCGAACTGTTCGTGGTGGACAACGCCTCCGCCGACGACAGCGTCGAGATGGTCCGGCAGGAATTCCCCCAGGCTATCCTTATCGCCAACCCGGACAACCGGGGTTTCGCGACGGCCAGCAACCAGGGGCTCGCCCAGGCTAAAGGCGATTTCTTGTTGCTCCTGAACCCCGATACCGAGGTGCAGGGTCCGGCCCTGTGGCAAATGCTCGGTTTCCTGGAGGCCGAGCCGCAAGCGGCGGTGGTCGGCCCGGCCCTGCTCTACCCTGACGGCACCTTCCAGGAGAGCGCCTTCCGCTTTCCGAGCCTGGGCCAGATTTTCTTCGAGTTCTTCTCCGTTAACTGGCGGCTGACCCGGTCCCGGCTGAACGGGCGTTACTCTCGTCAGCTTTACGAGGGCGAATATCCGCAGGCTTTCGAGATTGATTTTCCGCTGGGAGCCTGTCTGATGGCGCGGGCCTCGGTAGTGGCGAAGGTCGGGTTGATGGACGAATCTTTCTTCATGTACATGGAGGAGATTGACTGGTGCTACCGGATAAAGCAGGCGGAGATGCCGGAGGGGTATCGCCCGGTGGGGTTGCGGTTCCGGCCCGGTCGGCGGCATCCGAGCCACTGGAAGATTTATTCGCTGCCCGCCGCGAAAGTAATTCACCACGCCGGGGCCAGCACCCGCCAGTTCCGCCAGGAGATGCTGGTGCAGTTGTACCGCAGCCGCAGCTATTTTTACAAAAAACACTACAGCCTGGGCTTCCAGCGCGGGGCGCGGCTAATTACGGGGTTAGGGCTGGCCTTCCATTCGACCCAGGCCCTTTTCGCCAGGTTGCGAGGGAAACTCAGCCGTCGCGAGACCAACGAACGGCTGGCGGCCTACCGTCGCATCTGGCGGCTGAACTAATTTTGCCCTTCCTTTTGTCATTCCGACCGTAGTCGAAGAATTTCAGCGCCATTAGGGTAAGTACTATTCCTGGGGTTATTTTTAATTCACTTGAATTTAGAATAAATTATGAGCAACGCCCAAAACCCCACTTTAGAAAGTCTTTTCAAAGAACTGCTGGACAAAGTAACCACTTTGAAACCAGATCACGAAAATTTTATCTTTTCCGCTAAAACCTTACCCATTCCTCCACCTGTTATAGAAACGGACCAGCTATGGATTTATAAATGTAAACATGGCTATAACGATTTTTTCCAGACTGACAGGCTAGATTTCAACGCTACTAAAGAAATGTGCGGCTATTTAGGCTTGCTCACCCTGGCCGTCCTTTTCCATGAAGAAGTTGACCAGGTCGAATTAAAGTTAACCAACCCTGATTCTCATATTAAAAGAATAATAATAGAGTTTAAATACGAGACATTAGAAAATATATCGTCGGGTTATTCCCACCGCCCTTTTGCCACTAATTATTATCCTTCTACCATTGAAAAACATCCCTGGTATTATTCAAGAGTCGAGATCGACCCTTACAATTTGCCATGTTTTTATTTAACCGACTTTGAATATCCACCAGTTAACAAGGATGAATGGGAAAGTCGAGATACAATCAATGGTTTTGGCAGTGACGAAGGTAGTGCTAGATTAGCGGAACTCTTTTTGAATTTAGCCCACATTGAAAATGAAACAGATGAAATTCAACTTGAGGGCGAAGCAGGCTTTCGAGGTGTGGGGCGCTTGAGCGCCGAAGTTTCTATATTTCTTCCCGGTAGCCTTGGCTGGATTGCACCTGAAGACTAATATTCTGAAAACAGAAAGAGGTCCGGGATGCTTTTCAACATTACCGGACCTTTTTATTTTGGCTTGATTGTTAGGCCGCTTTTTCGAGGGCCAACTCGCTATCGTGCGAACCCGAAACCACGACGTCGGGGTCTTTGGCGGTCTTGCGGCTGACCAGTTCGAACATCGGTGAGGCCATCAGGGTCGTGGCGATTGCCATAATGACCAGGACCGCGAACAGGGTCGGCGTAATTATCTTCTGGTCGAGACCGATGTTGAGGGCAATCAGTTCCATCAGGCCGCGAGCGTTCATCAGGCTACCGACCGAGAGCGAAATCCGCTGCGACTCGCCGCAGGCACGGGCCGCCAGCCAGCAAGCCACGAATTTGCCGCCCACCGCCGCGACCAGCACCAGGCCCGTCACCAGCCACAGGTAAGGGTTCGATAACAGGCCGATGCTGGTATTCAGGCCGGAGTTGATAAAGAACAGCGGCAAGAGCACGGCCACGGTCAACGGCTCGATTTTCCGCATCAATTCGCGGGAGAGCAAGCCGCGCGGCATGGATGTACCAAAGATGAAGGCCCCAAAGACAGCATAGATACCCAGGCTATCGGTCAGCCAGGCCGAAAGGGCGACCAGGGCCAGGATACCGGCCATTACACCGCCGCTGACTTCCTTGCGCCGCTCGACATACTCGCCCAGGGGTTTGAGTACTCGGCGCATTACGAAAACATTGAAAAGGAGGAACAGCGCCCCGCCGCCGATTGCGAGCAGCGCGATAGAAAGGTTGGCCTTGAAACTGGCAAGCACCACGGCCAGGACACACCAGGCCACCGCGTCATCCATCGAACCGGCGGCCAGGGCCAGGGTGCCGAGCGGCGTACCGGACAGCCCGCGTTCGTGGATAATCCGGGCCAGCATCGGGAAGGCCGTAATCGACATAGCCGCGCCCATAAAGAGCATCGCAATCCAGGCGTCTACCTTGCCGGTAAAAAAGGTAGTATCCTGGACCAGGAAGAAGGCCAGGCCCGCCCCCAGCACGAAGGGAGCCAGGATACCCGAAAGCGAAACCGTCGCGGCGCTTTTAAGGCGAGAACGAATCAGACTGACATCGAATTCCATCCCGATAACAAACATGTAGAGGACCAACCCGACCTGGGCCACGGCATAGATTAATGAGCGGGATTCTTTAGGGAAAAGCTGGGCCTGTAACTGGGGAGCCAGCAGACCAAAGACCGACGGACCCAGCACCACCCCGGCAATCATTTCACCGACGACCTGGGGCTGGCCGAATTTTGTTCCTAGATAGCCGACTACCCGGCAAACCATTAAAATTACAAAGATTTGTAGGAAGAATAAGACCGATAAATCGAAATTGGTCATCTGGTACTCCTGGGTTTTTTATACTCTGGTTTTATTTTGAAGTCTGGTTTTATATAGGCTAAATTTTACATAGACGAATTTTCGAAAGGATCTATAACCTGGGTTGAGGGTAGCATAGCCGTAGGGCGTAGCCGTATGATAGGTGTCACTGGATTTATATGCCCTGAGTTACAAGCTTGCGCCGCTTTAGCCGGGGCTTGACGCCGGGAGAATTTCGTTTAGAGTGAAGCGGTAGCTTTTGGAAACACTCTTTTTAACCACCGGGAGAAGCTTTTTGGACATTTTTGACGATTTAGCGGAACGCCTGGACGTTTATGCCCGGCGCTGGAAAATAGAGTTTTCGGACCGGACCCTTGAAACGCCGTCTTCAACGCTGGCCTTTGGGACCCTCAAAGACACGCGCACTCCGGTCGTCCTCAAACTCATCAAACCGCGCAGCGACGAGCATAACGCCTGGCGCTGGCTGGAATATCACGCCGGGCAGGGCGCGGCCCGGCTGCTGGCCCATGACGAAGGCGCCCTACTTTTGGAACAGGCCATTCCCGGCTCCGAACTGGTCGAAGTGGTGCGGGCGGGGCGAGATGACGAAGCGACCCGGCAGATGGCGCACATCATCGGGCGGCTTTGCGGGGAAACGAATGGAGCCAGGGCTATACCGATCGGCTTCAAGACGGTCGAGGCGCTAGGAAACGCTTTCGAACGGAACAGCCGGGCGTTACTAACCGCCAGAATCCCGGCGGAACTGCTGGACCGGGCCAGCCACCTTTACGGAAAACTTTGCGCAACCCAGGGACCGCGCCGCCTGTTACACGGCGACCTCCACCACTATAACGTGCTGCGCGACACCCGCCACGGCTGGCAGGTGATTGACCCCAAGGGGGTAGTTGGGGAGATGGCCTACGAGACCGGGGCCATGCTGCGCAACCCGATAGAAATGCCGCAGTTCTATCCCAACCCGCGCATCCTCAAAAACCGGGTGGGAATACTCTGCCAGGTTCTCGGCCTGAACGAAGAACGGGTGCTGGAGTGGTGCTTCTCCCAGGCCATCCTTTCAGCAGTCTGGTCCATCGAAGACAACGGGAGTGAAGCGGAAATAAGCGCGACCTTACGCCTGGCCGAAACCGGCTGGGAACTCCTGCAAACCCGCTAATCCGGCCTTTTGTGAAAACCGTAACGTAAGCGTTTACGTAAATTTACTCATTATTTTCGTCTATCTTTTCACTAAGTTTGATAGACGTTCTAATTTCCCATTAATTTTCGGGCCTGTTGGAATAAATTATGCTCAAACTAATCATGGGGAATATCCGGCGCGGTAGAGACACGAATAAATATTGCCGGAAAACCCGGACTGAGGCCAGTTTGAGTTCAATTTTCTCGATTTTCAAACCGGCCCAACAAGGGTAAATTCAGTAAAATTGCTTGCGTAACCTTTACGTCTTTTTAGTATCTTCATACGTCACAGCCAGAATTCATCTACAAGTTTTTAAAAACTCGGCCAGAAACCTATTGACAACCGGGAGATTAAATCTTACAATCAACGCAAGGTAAACGTAAACGTTTACGTAAGGCTTTAATCAAGGTGGATTGAGGAACGTCAATGGCCGCTACTCTGCTCGATATTGCCAAAAAGTTAAACATCTCCATAGCAACTGTTTCGCGGGCCCTGAACGACCGGCCCGGCGTGGGTAGCGATTTGCGCCAGCGCGTAATCGAAACCGCGAACGAACTGGGCTTTGTGCCTAACATGGCCGCTCGTAGCCTGGTGACTTCTCGCACCCAAACTATTGGCTTTGTCATCCATCCCTTTGACCAACCTTTTTCTTCCGACCCATTCTATTTCCCAATTCTGATGGCGATGGAGGCGGAACTGGTAAACCAGGACTACCACATCATGCTCACCAGCGTCAATAACGACAGTCTGACCAACCTGCGGATGGTCGAGCAGAGCCGGGTGGATGGGCTTATCCTGGCCGGGCCAAATCTGAACCCGCAGTTTGTTGCGGCTACTCTCAACCAGGGTATCCCGGTGGTCCTCATCGACAATAAGCCGGGCTATCGCAAGGCGAATGTCATCCTGACCGACGATGCCGGGGGCGCTTACGAAGCGACGACTCACCTGGCCGGGCACGGTCATACCCGAATTGCCCATATTGGCGGACCGCTGGAATGGGTCAGTAACCGCCATCGTTACAACGGTTATCGTGCGGCTATGCGCGACAATGGGTTAGCCGAGAACGTCCGGGCCATCCACAAAGATAGTACAACCATTGCTACCGGCGAACAGGCGGCAGCGGAATTACTCGATAGTCCCGAACCACCGACCGCAATCTTTGCGGCCAACGACTCAATGGCCCTGGGTGCGGCCAGGGCGGCGGCAGCGCGAGGTCTGAGCATACCGGGCGACCTGGCCCTGGTCGGCTTTGACAATATCTCGGTGGCCGAGCATTTCTCACCGCCGCTGACAACGGTTCGGATTTTTAAGGAACAAATAGGCCGTATGGCGGCCCACCGCATCCTGGAACTGGTGAATGAGCCAGATATTCCACCGGTCGAATCCAGCGTCTCAACCGAGTTAGTTACCCGGCAATCCTGCGGCTGTAACTAATCAACACTAAACCATACATTTAGCAACAACCCAATAAGCAACATCGAACCTTATTCTTTTGATTTCAAGGTTGAATTTAGTATCCCCTGCGACGCAGTGGGGGATAAAGGAGTAGAAGATTATGCCTTTCAACAAGAAGCTGGCTGTCACAAGCCTGCTGCTCATTATGAGCCTGGTACTGGCTGCCTGCGGCGACGCCACCAATACCAGCGCCCCCGCCGCGGCGACCACGGCTGCCGGTAGCGCCACGACCGCCGCAGGGAGCGCGACCACGGCGGCTGCCGGAGCTACGACCGCTGCCGGTGGGACCGCCACCACGGCTGCCGCCGGCGGCCCTAAGGTGGAACTGACCATGTCAATCTGGGCCGGGGTTGATGAAGCCAAAGAATTCCAGGCCATCCTTGACAAGGTCAATGCCAGCGCCACGACCTATCACGTGACCGTCCAGGCCAGCCCGCAAGATTACATGACCAAGTTGCAGACCGGCCTCGCTTCCGGGACCGCTGCCGATATTTTCTGGGTGGACGTGGATAACCTCTCCGGCCTGGCCTCTAAAGGCTCGCTGCTCGACCTGACCGACATGGTTAAGAACGACAAGACCCATCCCGCCGCTAACCTGGACGACTATTTCCAGGGGGCCCTCGATGCCGGGACCTATAAGAGCAAACTCTACGGCTTGCCCTGGATTTCGCAGCCGTTGGTCCTTTATGTCAACCTCGACATGTTCAAGGCCGCCGGGGTGAACCCGCCGACCAACGACTGGACCTGGGACGATTTCCTCAAAGCGGCCCAGAAGTTGACGGTTGACACCAGCGGCAAGACCGCCGATGACGCGGCGTTCAACCCCAAACAAATCAAACAGTGGGGCTTTACCTCGAACAGCGCCGACTGGCCGCCGACCACGATGTATATCTGGCAGGCCGGTGGGAAGACCATCTCGGACGACTTCAAGACTTCCCCGATTGACTCGCCGGAAGCCGTTAAAGGTGAGCAGTGGTACGCCGACCTGGTAAACAAGTATCACGTCACCCCGACCGCGACCCAGGTCAAGGACCAGGGCTTTGACACCATGTTCACCAACGGTAAAGTCGCGATGTTCGTCGGTGGTGCCGCCGACTCGCTGGAAACCCGCGACGGCATGAAAGGCCAGGCCCAGGCTTTCCTGGTACCGAAAGGCCCGGCGGGTAACCGCCTGACCCAGGCCTATATCGCTTTCGATGCTATCAACGCCAAGAGCAAGAACCCGCAGGCCGCTTACACCGCCCTGGCCGACATCACCGATGCCATCCAGAAGTGGAAAGTGCCGGTCCCGCGCAAGTCGCTTTCGACCAAAGAGGCGATCCAGAAGGCTCAACCGAAACGCCCCGCCGCTTCGATTGATACGATTGTCGCAGCCTTGCCTGACGCCAAAGCCGCCCCGGTTTACCCCGGTTACGCCCAGTGGGCCGACATCTGGAACACCCAGTTTATCGACCCGCTCTTCCGGGGGACTGACACCGCCGAAAACCTTGCCAAGAAGGTGCGCCCGCAACTGGAAGCAACCTTACCCAAGTAGGAACATTCCGGGGATGGCCGTCCATTGGGCGGTTGTCCCCGGTTTACCTTCGTCTAAAGTTATCCTGAAAAGAAATACCGTGATACTTAAAAAGGTTTGAAAGAGCAACCTGGCGGAATTTCGAGAAGAACCAAAGAGGAGGACGAAATGGTAGGGGACCCTATCGGTGATTATCTCCCAACTTTAATCCGGTTTGTGGTACTGGCGGTGGTCGTCCTGGGCGTGAGTGTGGGTGTGCATTATGTATTGCGGAATGTTTTTCACCTGAAACGGGACATCGCCATCGGATTTTCCCTGATTACGCCCTGGATTCTCGGTTTTCTGATTTTCAACCTGATTCCGATTGTTTCGACCTTTGTCCTGAGCTTTACCGATTACAACCTGCAACAGACCCCCAACTTTATCGGGACCCAAAACTACGAAACCTTAATCGGTAGCGACATAAATTTCTGGCCTTCCATCCGGCTGACCGTCCTTTATTCGGTCATAAGCGTACCCATCAGCGTAACTTTATCGCTGCTGTTGTCCCTGGTCTTGAGCCGCAACCTGAAGGGCATCGGCGTTTACCGGGTGCTTTACTACCTGCCCTCGATTGTCCCGGCGGTAGCGGTGGTGCTGTTGTGGCGCTGGATTTTCAACCCGGACGTGGGCCTGCTCAATTTGATTCTTTCGCCCATTCTTAACCTGACAAATACTCCCTCGCCCGACTGGTTCGGTGACGAAAAGTTTGTGCTGCCCGCCTTTATCATCATGAGTCTGTGGACGGCCCTGGGCAACAACACCGTGATTATGCTGGGAGCCCGCAAAGGGGTTGCTGGCGACCTGTACGAGGCCGCCTCGATTGACGGGGCTAACTCCTGGACCAAGTTTTTGCGCATCACCATCCCGATGATGACCCCGGCGATTTTCTTCCTGGTCGTGGTCGAGTTTGCCAGCGCTATGCAGTTGTTCACCCCGGCGGCATTCGCCAGGGCAACTCCCGCCGCCGGGCGCTTTATGAACCTTCTAATCTATACCTACGGGTTCCAGCAGTCCCGCATGGGTTACGCGACCGCCCTCGCCGTGATTTTGTTCCTGCTGATTCTGGCGGCCACGATTGTCCTTTTCCGGTCTCAGGCTCGCTGGGTCTATTACGAAGGCCAGGAGCGCTAAGAGATTGAACGCCAACGCGAAAGGATTTTGTTTATTATGAGCGCAACGGTTACCCAAAGCACAGCCTCGCCGGGCAACGCTTCCTGGAATCCGGCTCGCATCCGGCGGGTTATCGGCAAAGCCATTGCCTATATTCTTGTTTCGGCCCTGGGCGTGGTCTTTTTGATACCGCTTTTCTGGCTGGTTTCCAGTTCGCTAAAAATCGGTAACGAGATTTTCGACCAGCCGGTCCAGTGGTGGCCCGCCGTACCCCAGTGGAACAACTACCCGGACGCCTGGAACGCCCTGCCCTTTACCCGGTTCCTTTTTAATACCCTGTTCGTGACCCTTTTGCCGCTGGTGGCCGAGGTTTTAGTGTCGGCAATCGTGGCCTACGGGTTCAGCCGCTTTGTCTTTCCGGGCCGCAACATCCTGTTCCTGGTAATGATTTCGACCATGTTCCTGCCCGACGCGGTTAAACTCATCCCGACTTTTATTATCTGGAACTCGTTTGGCCTGATTAACCACTACGACCCGCTGGTGCTGGCCTCGGTGCTGGGCGGAACCCCTCTTTTTATCTTCCTGATGCGCCAGTTCTTCTCGACCATCCCGAAGGAAATCGAGGAAGCGGCCCTGATAGACGGCGCGAATGTCGTGCAAACTTTCATGCGCGTGATGTTGCCGCTCATCCGGCCCGCCCTGCTTTCGGTCAGTATTATCGGTTTCCAGGGGCACTGGAACGACTTCCTCGGCCCCCTGATTTACCTGAATGACCAGGCCAAATACACCCTGACGGTCGGCATGTACTTCTTTACCGGCGGCGTCAACGAGCGGCCTCACTGGGAGTGGTTGATGGCAATGTCCACCCTGATGATAATTCCAATTCTGATTTTGTTTATCATCTTCCAGCGCTACTTTATCGAGGGGCTTACCTCCGGCGCGGTCAAAGGCTAGGCGGCCAACCGCTTTAGTAATTGTCATTCTGTGGCTTCGCCACAGAATCTCCGCGCCGTTGGCGAATACACAGTCCAGGTGTGTTAATTGAACTACTTCGGGTGTCACAGGGAACGAGTTGGACTTAACGGAAACGAAACCATAGGAGAAAAATGACTACTGAAACCGACCAATTCCGCCTGGAACGGCGCGGGATTATTATCGAGCCGGACCCAAACCGGCCTTACGAAGCGGGAGGCGTCCTTAACCCGGCGACCGCCCGGCACAACGGCGTTTCGTACCTGCTTTACCGCTCGGTGGCCGCCGAGCCGGTCAACTATTCGCGGATTATCGTGGCGGAACTGCACCCCAGGGGCGACGGCCTGGAAGCCAGGCGACTGGATAAAATCGCCCTCGAACCCGAAGCGCCTTACGAAAAATGGCAGGACGGGGTCCACGGTGGGGTGGAAGACCCCCGCGTGACCCCACTGGAAGACGGCACCTACATCATGGCCTATACCGGTTACGGGGATGGACCGGGCGGCGACGCTTTGCCACGTATCGCCCTGGCCCGCTCAACCAACCTGCTCGACTGGGAACGGCTCGGCCTGATAAAGTACACCCCCCTCGAACTCAAGGGGCGCTCCGGTCGGACTTATACGATTGATATGCAGACCATCTCGAACAAAGACGCCATGCTCTTTCCCGAAAAAATCGGAGGGCGTTACGTCCTGATGCATCGCCCGACCTTCCCGCATGCCATCGCCCAGGACCACGGCGTCCCGGCCTCGATCTGGCTTTCCTATTCGGACGACCTTGTCACCTGGACCGACCATACCCTGCTGCTTTCGCCCCAAGAGTCCTGGGAACGGCTCAAAACGGGTGGCGGCACCCCACCTCTGCGGACGCCCGAGGGCTGGCTAATCTTTTACCACGCCGTGGATGGCGACAACGACGCCGACCCGGACCGCAAATACCTGGCAGGCGCGGCCCTGCTCGACCTGGCCGACCCGCGTAAAATCCTGTATCGTTCGGCGGAACCGGTCCTCAAACCCGGCACCAAAGAGGAACAGGTCGGGGTAGTAAACAATGTGGTCTTCCCGACCGGCTTTTTAACGCTGCCGGACGGGCGGGTCCAGGTGATTTACGGAATGGCCGACCAGGCTATCGGTCTGGCCGAAACGGTCCGCCCGGTCCTTTAAGCCAAAGCCCTTTCAAACTGGAACAGGATTAAGCGTGATGCCTCCAACCTCCTCCACGTCTGTCCCGGAGCTACGCTCCGGGCAGGCCACTTTGACTTTCAGCCAGGCGGAAGACGGCCTTTACCGGGCCATTTACGCGGTCAGCAATCAACCGGTATTTGTGACAACTTCGTTTTGCGGCGGGGCTTTCGAGTTTTTAATCGAAAACGCCAGGCCGGACGAACTTAACGGCCCGGTCCTGCACTTCGCGGGGCGCTGGCAAACCGCCGGGCAGAATGGTCCCTGGCAGGGCCAGGCCAGGGCCTGTCACGACTTACCCGGCTGGTTCAAGTTAAAAGCCGTGTTCGAAGTTTCCGAGCCTTTAGCCCTGGAAAAAGCCGGGCAAGCCCCGGCCCTGGCCTTGCGGTTAGCCGAACCGCGCCGGGCCGAGCAGACCGTCCGGGTGAGCCAGCCGACCGAGCATAACCCGCCCGTCCCCTGGCTGCGCTCGAACGATTTACCCGCAGCCTATCTTTGGGACGAACCGAGCGGGACCGAGACGGTGGTCTTTCCCGACCTGGAAGAATGTAACTGGTTCCAGCGCAAAGGTCTCAACCGCCTGGCGGATTACCGTTGCGGCCTGGCGGAAGACGGTCAAACCTTTGGCTTTCTCTTGCGGCCCGACAGCACCGAGCGGCCCACGGTCATTCCGGCTGGTTCGTACAGCCTCAACTTCCGAGTTTTCGTTGGTCCAAAGGCTGCGAGGCCGGACGAATGGCATGCGGTCCGCACCCTGGTGAAAAGATGCGCCGACTGGCTGCCCGGTGGCCCGGTTATTCCGCCACCAAACGGGACAAGCTGGCTCGATTTTGAAAAGCAGGGCCGGGACGAACTGATGCGGCAGGGTCTGTGCTGGCTGGAGGACGGCGTGCGGGGTTACGTGGCTTACGTCCAGGAGCCGAGCCAACTTGCCCGCAACGGCGGTCCCCTGGACGAACGCATCGAGGCGATGGCCTCGCTGGATGTGCTGCCGCCCTGGCTGGCGATGCTGCGGTTGCAGCCCAACCCGGCCCAGGAGGAACACTTGCTAAAGGTGGCGGACTCGCTCTCTCACCATTACAGCCCCGAACACCGGCTTTTCGTAAACCAGGTCGATTTGCACACGGGCCAGCCGCTGGTCAGGCACCCCAATACCCAGGTCGGGGCCGCTTATGGCGATAGCTGGTATTTCTTCGAGCCCCTTCTCCGGCTGGGCTGGTGCGCCCACCTGACCCCGCCCGGCGCGACGGCAGACAAACTGCGGGCGATTTTCCTGGCCTCCTGCCAGCGCGCCACCGAGTTTATCCGGCAACACAACTACCGCCCGGCGGCTTTCTACAACCCGCTGACCCTGGCCCCTTTCAACCAGCCGATACCGGAAGATGCCGAAGATATTACCATCGAATTCTGGACCGGCACCGCGCCGAGCGGTTCGAAACCGTGGCTCGACTGGCTCAACACCTCCCAGAACTGGGCCTGCCTGGGGCTGTACGCCTATATCATGCTACAAGCCCACTCCCTTAGCGGCGAAGAAGCTTACCGGGAAGAAGCCGGGAAAGCCCTCGACGCCCTGGCCGGGTGCCCGCCTGACAGCCTGTTCTGGGAGCCTTTCGAACTGAGTTACGCGGTCGCGGCGGCAGCCCTGACCGGGCGTTTCGCCCAGGCCGCCGACCTGGCGGCGAACCTGTTACGGATGGGCTACTGGCACGACGAAACGAACCTGCCCGGTCCGGCCCGGCCCCGGCGCGGCCTGTTCCAGGCGTGGGTGGGTATCCGCTACCCGGCCCAGAAGGAGAACGGCGAAACTTTGCTGCCTCTCCTGCCCTGGCTACATCGTGTCACAGCATTGAACAGCCCTTCAAACGTCCAGCCAAGCGACCAATCAAATGACCAGGCCATCATCAAGACAGTGCTAAAATTCTTCAACCTGGCCCGGTCGAGCGCGCTAGCGCACTACTCGCCCCTGCTCGATAAGGCTGAGATTTACCCTGGCCGCGAGACAACAACGACACCGCACATTCCTTTTGAAGACCTCGAAATGTTTGAGTGGTGTCCCGCCATGCACATCAGTCGTTTTCAAAGAATGCCAGAACAGGGCCAGGCCAGCGGGGCGTTGGGCCGGGAGATTTACGGGGCCGGGGAGACGACCTGGTTTGCCCTGCTGTTTGAAGCCCTGGCCGAAACCTCCGACCCGACCGTGATGGTGCTGAACCTCGATTTATTCGAGTGGGACGCCATGAACGATTTTCCGGGCCACCCGGCGCAAAATTTCGTCCTTTATAACCCGGGCGAGGCCGTCAATATAGCGGTAAAATTCAAAGCCTTGCAACCGGATGCCAGGTACCGGTTGCATTATGGCGACCAGGACCGCATAATTGCCCCCGATAAGACCGGTTTCTTTATTTTACGCAACATCGAACTGGCAAAGGACGCCTGGCTGCGCCTGGAAATTTTAAGACAAGGAGAAACTTTCAAATGAGCACCCTCACGGAGCGGGTTATCAATTTGAACGGACCCTGGCAACTCAAGGATTTTGAGCCGGGCGAAGGCGTGACGGCCCAGACCTTTACCCCCACCTACCCTACCGAAAACTGGTTAGCCGCCCAGGTGCCGGGAGAAGTCCATAGCAGTCTGCTGGCGGCGGGCCTGATTCCAGAGCCCTATTACGATACGAATGTTGAGCAGGTCCAGTGGGTCGAACAGCGCGAGTGGTGGTATCGCCGCACTTTTGAGGCTGATTGGGGCACACCCGGCGCTACCGACCGCGATTTACTGACCTTTGACGGCCTGGACACCTACGCCACGATTTACCTGAACGGCCTCGAACTGGGCCGCCACCAGAACATGTTTCGCCCGGCGGTCTTTGATGTCACAGGGAAATTGAACTACGGCAACCCTAATGTGCTGGCAGTCCGGCTCGACCCGCCCCTTCTCTACATAGACAACAAAAGTATCCCCGGCCAGTGGGGCGACTACAACAGCAACCAGCGCGTCTTTGCCCGCAAAACGCAGTCGCATTTTTCGTGGGACTGGGCGCCACGGCTGGTCAATATGGGAATATGGCAGGGCGTCCGGCTCGAACGCTTTACAACGGCCCGGCTAAGCGCCCCCTATTTCCAGACCCTGGCAATCACCGAAAATTATGCCAGGGTCCGGCTCGATACCGGCATCGAAAGCTGGAACGACACCGCGGCCCTGACCATCAAAGCGACCCTGGGCCGGGGCGAAACCGTTGCAACCCTGGAAGCGGGAGTCGAGGCAGGTCAGGCGGGCGGCGAAATCATGGTCGAGAATCCGGCCCTCTGGTGGCCGAACGGCTACGGCGAGGCGGCCCTTTACGACCTGGAAGTGACGCTATGGCAGGGCCAAACCTTGCTAGATACCTTCCGGGATAGAGTCGGGTTGCGGACCCTCAGCCTGGACCGCTCGCCCGACCCCGCCGAACCGGGGACCGAGTTCTTTACCTTTGTAGTCAACGGCGTGCCTATTTTCGCCAAAGGTGCGAACTGGATTGAGGCCGACCTGCTCAATGGCCGGATTACGCCGGACCGCTACGAGGAATTGCTGCGCCTGCTGGTCGATGCTCACGGGAACATGCTGCGGGTCTGGGGCGGAGGGCAGTACGAACCGGACGCCTTCTACCGGACCGCCGATGAACTTGGCATCCTCATCTGGCAGGACTTCATGTTTGCCTGCGGGCTCTATCCCGATTTCGACCCGGCCTTTGTCGAGGAAGTGCGCCAGGAAGCCGAGTTCCAGGTCCAACGGCTGCGCAATCATCCCAGCCTGGCCCTCTGGGTAGGCAACAACGAGAACGACTGGGTCGAGGACTCGACGCGCTGGCAGGAGGTCGGCCACGATTTCCCCGGTAAATATCTCTATCACGAACTGCTGCCGGAAATCACGGCCCGGCGCGACCCCTCGCGCCCCTACTGGCCGTCCAGCCCTTACGGCGGTAACGACCACAATGGAGAACAGGCCGGAGACAGCCACAACTGGCGGGTCTGGCACGGCAACGTCGAGCCGCGCCACTTTGGTGAGGAGCCGCAGCGCAACTGGAGCCCCGAAGGGGTGTCGTACCGGCATTACGGCGAGGATATGACCCGTTTTGCCTCGGAATTCGGCATTCACGCCCTGCCGGTGCTGGAAACGGTCCGCCGGAACGTGCCGGAATCGGAGCTTTATTTCGGCTCGCCGGGCCTGCTCTTTCGCAACAAGGACAACCCCAAAGACAAGGGCAATATGCTGATGCAGGCCCATACCGGGCTTCCCCGCGACCTGGCCGAATACATCGACTTTTCGATGATTACCCAGGCGGAGGGCTTGAAATACGGCATCGAGCATTTCCGAAGGCGCAAGCCGCATTGTTCGGGAACGCTGGTCTGGCAGTGGAACGACTGCTGGCCGGGCCTGACCTGGGCGGTGCTGGACTACTACGCCTTCCCGAAGGCCGGGTATTTCTTTGTGAAACGGGCCTATGAGCCGGTGCTGGCATCATTTAAGGAGGAACCGGACGGCTCGGTTAGCCTGTGGCTGACCAACGATACCCTGGCCCCGGTCAGCGAAACCCTGACCTGGACTCACGCGACCTTTAGCGGGGAAGTCCTGCACCGGGGGACCGTCCAGGCCCAGGTAAAAGCCAATTCGAGCCAGGAGGTCGCGACTATCCCGGCGGATTTGCTGGGCCAGGGCCACCACCGGGACGAATTTTTGTGGGTCAGCGGCAGTAACCCCGCACTGAGCAACCGCCACTTTTTCGTGGAAATCAAAGACCTCGAACGGGATAAACCGGGAGTAAAGGTAGAGTGGGAGCAGGACAGCATGGGAGGCTGGCTGGCCCACCTGAGCAGCCCGCAGTTTGCCTATTTCGTGCACTTGTTCCTGCCCGATGAAAACATTCGCTACTCGGACAACTGGTTCGACCTCTTTCCCGGCGAGACCAAAACAATCCGGCTCTGGCGCATCGACAGCCAACCTTTCGACCCTGAACAGGTCGAAACCGGCTGGCGCTAGAGGTAAATTTAATAGCATCAAAAATAAAACCCCTGCCACTTTTCGGAATGACAGAGGTTTTATTTTGAAATCTTTCCCTCAAAGCGGGATATGTCGCGAAGTGTTAACTCTGTTTAAGGACTATCATTTAAAATTTACAGGCGGGGCTTCCTGGCTGTATCGCTGGCTTTCTCGGACTGGTAGTTCAGGACCAGGCCGGGCGTCCTGATTGGCAGGTTGGCCGGTAATTCTAGGGGGTTAGAATCCGGTGGGGAACTATTGCCGTTACCGGAATTAGCCTCTGGACCGGGACGGTTGCCGTTATTGGAAATAAGGCTATCCGAATGGCCGTTCCCGTTCGAAGAAACGGCGGCGCCGGTCGGTTCTATTCGCTGGACGAGCGGGTCGGTCGGGGCCAATTCCGGTGCGACCGGCTCCGGCGCAACCATCTCTGGTGCGACCGAGTCCGAGGCGGAATTGCCGGGCAGGACCGGGGCAACCATCGAAGCGGGCTCCAACACCGGGGCCGGGGTTGTTACGAAAGGCTCCGGGGCGACCATCCCCGGTAAGGGTTGCCCTGTTAAATCTTTCTGGTTCTTGCCGTTAGAACCAGGCCCGTTCAAGGCTGGCGCAGGGGCTACCGGCTCGTCGTCGAAGATGATTTCGAGATCGTCTTCATCCTCCGTTGTAAGCAATTTCTTCCAGTAATCCTCCGAATCCGCCGCGCTGCCAACCGTACCAAAACTTTCCCCGGCCTGGAACGAAGAAAAATCGTTGGAGGCCGGGAGAGAGTTGGGCGTGGTCGGCTGGGACAGGTTGGCGTAACGGCTATCCTGCCGGGCCGCTGCCGAAAGACGCCCGACCATCGCATTTATGGCTTTGGATTGGTCTTCAGGCGCGGTCTTGCAGGGCAGGGCAACGTGAATTTCGAGCGGCGGCTGGTGCGGCAGACCCCGGATAAAACCCCGGCCCGGCTTGCCATCCCAACTGCCGACCATGTTGCGCGGCACCGGGAAGATAATATCGTCCCGCGATTGGCGCAGGGCCACCTGGAAAAATTCGTCCATCATCCGGCCATGCTCGAAATCCATGGCGCGCTCCATCGTAATCGCCAGGTGCAGCCCGTAGGAGCGACCCTCCCGCACAATCGCCTTGAGATATTCCATGTCAAAGGGGGGGTCGTGCCGGATAGAGGCAAAGTTATCGAACGCGATAAAGATTACCGGTAAGGTAGCGTCCTGGGCCCGGTACGAAGCCAGGTCGAGGACACCCGCCCGCGCAAAGAGATGCTTACGGCGCTGCAACTCCTCGTACAGGTCGCGCATGAAACCGTTCAGCAGATTTTTTTGCGAAATCGAAACGTAACCGGTCGGATGGGGCAGGTTGGCGAAATCGCCCAGGGTGTTACCCATATCCACGATGGCGAAACGGACCCGGTCCGGCGCGTGCGTCAGGGCCAGACCCAGCAACATCGTACGCAGGAGGGTGGTTTTGCCGCTCACACCGAGACCACTGATACAGTAACTGCCCTGCCGGGCCAGGTCGAGCATCAGCGAATACTGGTCCTGGGCCACCACGTCATCTACGGTAGCGACCGGGGCGCAGCCGTAGCCAAAAGGCGGCTGGTCGGGCCAGTTGTCGCTTTTCTGACCGAAAGCCGGGAGAGCCTGGGCTTCCAGCAGGTCGGGTAGAAAATACTGGGTCTTGAGCGGTTCGAGCCAGGGCCGGTGGCTGTTGCGGAGAATAGTCCGCCGGGCGGCGTCCAGGCATTGCCGCACTATCACGTCATAATCCATCGCCACCTGGTTATCTTCATCGTCGTCGAGGAGGATAGGGCCGCTCCGGGTCAGCTTATCAGGCGCAAGCGGGGCCGAACGCCAGTAATGGTCGACAATCCTGACCTCCTGCTCGTCTTTCTGGCCTTCCTCACCTCCCTCAAACGGGATAGCCACGCGGGCGACCTGGAACTGCTCGTAAATATCCGAGCCAACCTTGAAGAAAGAGCGACCGGGAGCGTTGCTGGGAATCAGGGCGGCGTCTTTGCGACCAAGCATGTCCACGCTGTCATCTGCCGACTCAACCCGCAGACAGAGCCGGAACTTGGTGTTGGAATTAAGCTGGCCGGAAACAATCCCCGCCGGGCGCTGGGTCGCCAGGATAAGATGGACCCCCAGGGTCCGGCCTGTCCGGGCGATATTAACAATTTTGTCCATGAAGTCGGGAGCCTGTTCTTTCATCTCCGCGAACTCGTCAATAATGACCAGCAGATAGGGCAAAGGCGTCTTGGGCCGGGGCTTTTTCTTCTGGTAATCCCGGATATGGGTCACGCCTTCCTGTTTCAGAAGATGCTCCCGGCGTTTGAGTTCCGAGAAAATCGCGGTCATGGCCCGCTCTACAATCGGCAAATCGAGGTCACTCATCATACCGACCACGTGCGGCAGGTTTACGAAGGGGTTGAAGGTCGCCCCACCTTTGAAGTCGCCCAGGATGAAATTCAGGTTGTCGGGGTGGTTGGTCAGGGCCAGCGAACTGACAATGGTCAGCAAAAGCTCGCTCTTACCGCTCCCGGTCGTCCCGGCAATCAGGCCGTGAGGACCGTGACCTTTGTCCGAAATATCGAGGAAAAGAGGTTGCCCGCCAAAGACCCGGCCAATCGGAGCTTTTAGCTGGGCTACCGCCGAGCGATTCCAGAAAGCCAGCGGGTCGAACATCTCGCCGTTGGCGGGCATCAGTTCGAGCATATCGAGCAGGCGGAGACTGCTGGTAAACTCGCCTTTCTCGCTGGTCGCCTTGAGCTTGATAGGGGCCATCGCCAGGCTGAAATCCTCGCAATCACCGAGCGAAGCCAGGTCGGGTAAAAGCGTGGTGACCCGGCCATTTTCCCCGGCGGTCGAATAGCGGACCCGGCTATTGGGCAGGATTTCGGCGACAGCACGGCATTGGGCCGGGATACCGCTCAGGTCGGGGCTGGTTGTCACGAGGTAGACCCCCAGGTCGGCCCCGACCTCGAACAACTTCTTGATAGCTGGTTCGTCCTGCACCAATTCAAAGTTCTCGACAAACCAGACCAGGTTCGGGAAAGTATAGGCGGCCCTCGGCTTATTCGGGTTTAACTCGAACCCGCTGCCTTCCTGGTCGCGGCGGTTCTGGCGGGCTTTGAGGGTTTCGAGGACAAAATTGCTCAAAACCTCCAACTGGTCGGAGTGAGAAGCGACCAGGGGAAAATCCTCGCCGTGCTGGTTGCTGACGCGGGCGTGGGGTAACCAGCCGAGCCAGAACCAATCCTCGGCGCGGGTGGGCGAGTAGGTCGCCAGGACTTTTACATCTTCCGGCGAGTGAAGGGCGGCCAGGTGGCAGATAATCGAGCGTGTAAAGGGCGCGGTCAACTCCTGGGGCCCGACCAGGCCCAGGAAAGCCACCTTGCCGAGTTCGACCATGTCCGGCACATCAGGGATTTCCTGGAAAGCCTGGGAAATGCCGACAGCCCGGTCCAGCAGGGGAGCCGGGCGGTTCTTTTTAAGGGTGTTGACCGGGATATTGTTGAGGCGCGACCCGATGCCAAGCCGCAGGTTCATGAAATCGGGGTCGAGCGGGCGGCGCTCCCACAACCGCAGGTCGAGCCGGCGCGGCCATTCGAAAATCTGGGGCAGGGCCGGGTAGAGATAGTGCAGGATGGTCTGCTGTTCGCGGCGAAAGTTCCGCAGTTCGTTTTCGGTTTCCTCCAGGATGCGGGTGTAGTTGCGGCGTTCCTCGCGGTCGCTCATCAGCTTTTCAAACAGGCTGACCACGCTGCTGACCAGGAACCCGACCGACATCAGGCCGGTCGCCAGGAGGAAGACCGGGTTGATGTCGGGGCGAATTATCACAATCAAAATGCTGCTGAGCAGAGTAAGCAAGGCCAGCCCGACGGGTAAAATCAGGACCAGCCAGCCCATGCGCCCGCCCTTGAAACTGGGCTGAGGCGGCGGCGGGATTTCGACCTCACCGCGCGGTAAGGAGCGCTGCACCCTGGGAGGCCGGTTAAAAATTATTCGTTCTTCGTTTGCCATGTCACCTGGTCCTGAATTTTACGAGTCGTCCAAATTTATCGGTGGCGTAGAGGTTGCCGCTATTGTCGGCGGCCAGGCTCGTCAGGTTGCCGATACCGCCATCCCCCGTATCGCCGCCGCTCATACCTTCGAGCAGCACATTTGCCGTGATACTGGTCGCCACCTTGCCGTCTCGGTCGAGCCGGTAAAGGGTGTCCCTGGTCAGGATATAGATACCTTCGCCGGGCGTCCCGTTGGCCGGGGCGGTTGCCGCAGGGGTGGGCGTGGTAGCGGTCGAATCCGAGCCGGGCGTATTCTGAGGTGGGGCAGCGGCCACGGCGACCGGCTCGAAGGCCCGGTTGTTAGCCAAGTTGGTAATGATACCGAGCAATTTTCCCTGCGGGTTGAACTTCTGGACCCGGTAGAGGGCCGGGTCTACCACGTAGAGATTGCCGGTGCCGGGTTCGACCGCAAGCGAGGTCGGCCCGTCAAAAACGTTGTTAAAACCGGTGCCGCCAAATTGCCCATCTCCCGCGCCTTTCGCGCCCCAGGCTGTCAGCAACCCTCCCTTGGCGTCGAGCTTAACGATACGCTGGTTGCCGGTATCGGCCACATAGACGCTGCCGTCCGGCCCTACCGCCAGCCCACCGGGCAAGTTAAACTTCCCTTTGCCAGTAACGCTGCCGTCCCATTTCGCCAGTTCTTTGCCGTCGGCGTCGAACTTGATAACCAGCCCGTTCACGCTATCGAGGCCATAAAAATTGGCGTTGTCGGGCGCGACCGCTAACAGCGAAATCCCCGAAGCCGACCACTTTTGCAAGAAATTCCCGGTGGTATCGAACTTCTGGATGCGCTTGTTGACCGGGTCGGAAACCAGGATAGAGCCGGGGCTGGTCGAGTTGACCGCAACACCCCCGGCAGCTACCAGGCTGCCGTCCAGGTTGTAGGGGCGGTCCTGTAAATTGGTCTTGAAATTGCCGGTCTGGTCAAAAATGCTGACCTGGTGGTTGGCCGGGTCGGCGATATACAAATTACCCTCTTTATCGGTAGCCAGCCCTGCCGGGTTGAAAATCTGGCCGCCACCCCGCCCCGGCGTGCCAAAGGGCAACCCGGCGGTGCCATTGCGGTCGAAGGTATCAATCTGCCCGGCCTCCCCTACAAAGACGTTCCCCTCGCTATCCAGGGTAATAGCCAGCGCCCCTTTGAGCTTGGTCGAGTCCGTCCCCAGGCTAAAGGTATCGCCACTCGCCGCGTTGGACTGGGTGGTATCGGCGTTAAAAACCTTGTAATTCCCCGCGGTGCCGTTGGCGATATAAATCTTGCCCTTGCTGACGAAAAAGGCGGTCGGGTCGGTCACGTCCGAGCGTTTGACCAGTTTTTGCAGGAAAAGCCCTTTCGAGTTGTACTTCCAGACCAGGTAATTGCTGGAACTGGCGTACTTCAAAATATAGATGTTTTCGCTCTCGTCCACGGCCAGGCCCAGGTTCGGGGCGAGGCTATCGGAGTCCCCCGCGTCAGCCAGTTCGATGGTTTGCCACTGGCCGTTGGGCATAAGCTTGTTGACCTTCGTACTCTGGGAGGTGCCAATCTGATAAAGTACGGGCGTGTCGTTCGAGGGGTTGGCGCGGGCGATACCGGCGATAGCCTGGCTGGTGCCGCCGGTGTACCAGTAGTTAACCAGCTTGAACTGGCTGTTGTACTTGTTGATACGCCCATCGGCCCGGTCGTTGACATAGACATTGCCCTTGCCGTCCACGAAAATCGAGTTGGGGTCGGTCAGGTAAGAGGCCCGCCGCCCGATTTTCCAGGTAAAGTTAAAGTTGCTGTTGTAATCAAGCAACTGGCGGCCCAGCAGACCCAGCAGCACATCGTTGGGCGGCTGTTTTTCGGGGTGATATTCAAAGCGGGCCCGTTCGAACCATTGGGTCAGGTAGTAGCCGCCGCTGACCGGCTCGAATTCAAGGTGTTCCTCGCTAATAGGCAGGCCGAATTGCTCCTGGCCGCCGTTTTGTTTCCAGTAATCGAGAAACCGGAAGCGCAAATTGTGGCCGGTTTCGGGGAAATACATCTGCTCCGAGGCCGGGAAGTCGGGGTCCACCAGCGGGTCAACCTTCTGGAAGTCGGGGTCCGCTTTGAGGGCTTCACGGCGCAACTCTTTACCCAGAAGACCGAGTTGGACCTGGTTGCCGTTAGGGCCGGGCTGCAACTCGAAGCGGTTGCGCTCGAAATACTGGGTGAGATAGCTCTGGCCGGTTTCGGGGTCGGTCTGGTACTGCGGGTCGGAAATCGGCAGGCCAAAGACAGCCACCCCACCTTTAGCTTGCCAGTATTTTAGAAACTCGCCGCTGACCGTCTTGCCGGTCTGGGGAAAGGTCTGGCTGTCGTCCGCCGAAAAAGGGCGAGCCGTCACGACCTGGCCCCAATCGAGCAGGGGCAGGCACAGCAAAAGGGTCACACACAAAGAAGCTATTCGGGCTAAATACTTCGGGTTAAATTTATAAACCATAATGGATTTTGTTAAAGATGTTTCCGCGAAAAGGTTAGTTAAAAGGCCACACGCTACTACACCTGGCTTGCTTGTTTTAAAGCAATTTCCAGTCCACCCCCCTCTATTTGCCTTTAAGGAGGCCGTTCGACAAACCGGAGAGCGGCAGGTTAGAAACGATGATGACAATCGTGTCCCCGGCTTTGAGATTTTGCTTCGCCAGCAGGACAATTTTGGTAAGCAGGACGTAATCTGTATCCGACCACGGCCCCAGGCTAATCACCATCGTGCCGGAGCGGGAAGCGTCTTCTTTTTCGTAAAGGACGGCCTGGTTTTTGACTTTGCCGATGGCCGCGACCGAGCCGACATCGACCTGACCTGCCCGCCGGTAGTCGAGTTTGGGCATCTCGGTGTCATAGAAGGTCCAGAAATCGCCGGGCATCCCGCTCATCCGGTAGAAATTCAGCTTGGCGTTTATACTCGCTTCCTGGCCGACCAGCCCGACCAGGGCCTGGTTGATGGTCGTATAGAACCCGGCCCCCAGGTCGAGCGAGGTTAGCTGCGGGTAGAGCGGAACATTTGGCCGGGTGCTGACCAGCGTGGCATCCGGGATGATTATCTGGGCCGGGACCTGGCCGTAAGTAAACCCGCTAAAAACGTTTATCAACAGGTCGTTCTGGTGAATTTGCCCGGCGACATCCGAGTTATAGGTCTTCAGTTGGGCCAGGTCCGAAGCCGAAAGCGGCCCGACAGTCGTCACCAGGAGGGCCGGGGAATCGGGAGCGGTCCCGGCAGCGAAAAGGGCCGCCAGGGTGCTGGCCGTCCCCACGGTTAGCAGGCTGATGTCGATACGGCCAATTTTTTGATAACCGAGCTGGTAGAGAGTGGGTTCGTAGTAGGCGAGGACTTGAGTAGAGGTGTCGGAAGTGAAGTATTGCTGGCTGCTAACCCGGGCGGCTAACTCGTTACCCAGCAGGGCCGCTTCCCTGGATTTGAGGGCTTCCCCAAAATCTTTGCCCAGGTCGAAGGCGGTCGCCGCCGGGTAAGGCCGCAAAAACGGCATCCCCCTGGCAAGCGGGGTGACCGTTGCCGGGACCGGGGTAGGCGGACCCGCCGAGGGTGTGCCCACCGGGGTCGGGTTGGCGAGAGCCGTAGGCGCGACCGTCTCCTGGCCGCACCCGCTTAACAACAGGGCCAGCAGCAAAACCGGCAGGGCCAGGCGTATGCGGTTGTACGGATTTATTTTCATCCTTGCTCCCGTTAAATAGCCCGGCCCCTGACAAAACCCAGGTTACGGCACCGATTCGGTGAAATCAACCGAACCGTAAAAACCGGACTGCCCGCTCAACATTACGGAGCCACCAGCGCCATAACAGATAGTCCGTCCGGGCGCGGCTGTAACCGAGATTGTCCAGGTTCCCCGGCCCAGACCTTCCCGGAAATAGTTCCCGCCGCCATCGGTAACGGAGGTAAAGACATGCCCGTTGGTGGCGATACGTACGGTCGCCCCGGCAATCGGCGCACCATTTTTATCAAGTACGACCCCACGCACACCGCTGCGGCCCTGGTCCGGCACGTTCGGGACCGGGGGCTGACCGGTGCGGAAGGGGAAGAAATTGCTACCCGACCCACCTTTAGAACAGGGCGCAAGCGGCGTGTTGGTCGGCGCAGGCTTCTTGGTTGGCGTCGGCGCGGGCTTCTTGGTTGGCGTCGGTACCGCCGTCGGGGACGGTGAAGGCGAAGCGGTCGGCGTCGGGTTTAATTTCGCGTTTACATCGGCCAGTTTGGCCTGTAGTGCGGCGGTATCGGGCGGGCTGCCTTTAAAGTTCAAACCGAGGGCGGTGCTGTAGCTGTCTTTGGCCGCCACGAGGTTGCCTGCCGCGACCTGGGTGTCGCCCTGGCCTTCCAGCGCGTTATAGTAAAGCAGGGTCACGTCGCGGAAATCGGGGTTGCGCGAGTAAAGCTGGCTCAAAAGGTTTACCGCCGTATCCCAATCCTTGCCGCCGAGGGCCTTCGAGCCGGACTGGTAAAAACTGGCGTTCTCGGCGCCGGTCCTGTAATCGGCATTATCGGGGGCCAGGGCGCTGGATTTATTGTAGTAGCCGATAGCCTGGGTCAGGGAATCGGCATCAGTCCCGTTCAGAGCCAGGTTATTAGCCTGGTTGTAATAGGCCGTCGCCAGGAGCGGCTTGGTCTTGGCATAGGTGGCCGAATTGGGGTCAATCTTTTCCCAGGCGGTAATAGCATCTACCCACTGCTTGTTATCGAAAGCAGACTTGCCCTGGTTAAACAGGTCCTCGTTCTGGGCGGCGCTCGTCCCTGCCGAGGGGGAAGTCCCCGATTGCGCGGTCGCAGTCAACTGGCCCGGATTCAAAGCCCCACCGGTCGTGACACCGGGGGTGCCGTTGGGAGTGCCGGTTACGCTGGGCGTACCGGGGGTATTCGTAGTAGAGCCACCGGTAACAGCGGGCGTGCCGGTAATCTGGGCGACACTGGCGGTAGCCGTCGCGGTCGGATTATCCGAGGTGGGTTTTACCAGCAGCAAGAAGGCCACCACCGCCGCGGCGATTATCAGCAGCACCAGCGGGATTAAAAACCAGACCCAGCCTCCCCGGCGGCGCTCCGGCGGTTGGGCCACCGTTACCGGGCCTCCATAGGGCGGCGGCGCTATGGGCGGAACCGGACCGGGCCGGGTATTCCGGTTATTCGGCGGGACTGCGCCCGGTTGAACCGGGTAAGCCTGTTTTTCCTGCTGCCACTGGCGCTCTTGCGGAGTCATGCCGGGGGCCGGGGCCGCATAAGCCTGCTTCTCCTGTTGCCACTGGCGTTCCTGGGGTGTTAAACCAGCCGCTGTGGGCGGATAAGCCTGTTTCTCACGCTGCCATTCTAGTTCTTGCGGGGTCAGACCTGCCACGCCCGCGCCATAACCCTGTTTCTCCTGCTGCCACTGGCGCTCCTGGGGTGACATACCCGGAGGCGGCGGGGGAGCGGGACGAGTTTGTTCGGTCGGGTAAGCCTGCTTTTCACGCTGCCACTGCATTTCCTGGGGCGTCATGCCGGGATAGGCTTGTTTTTCGCGCTGCCACTGCATTTCTTCCGGGGTTAACCTGGGCGCACCTTGCGGGGACTGCCCCAACGGTTGATAGGGCCGGGACGGGTTCTGGTTTGGTGGTAGAGCCTGGTTGGCGGGCGGCACCGGGGGCCCACCCTGCGGGCGCGGCTGGTTTGGCAAAGCCGGGGCCGTCCTCGGTGATTGCCCGGCAGGCGGAGTCCCCTGTGGACGTTGGACCGGGGGTAGAGCCTGCCGGGTCGGCAGGGCCTCCGGGCCTACCGGTGGGGGCGATTGGCGCGACACCGGGGGTAGGGCCTGTTGGGTCGGTAAAGCTTCGGGCGGAACCGGCCCTCGACCTGGGGCGGGTTGGTTACCGCCCGGAAATTGTTTCTCACGGTGCCATTCGAGTTCGGCAGGATTGGGGCCGGGCGTTTGAGAGTGGGTCGGCGGCGGCGCGGGCGGGTTATTGCGCGGGATATTCAAAGGAATCGCCGGAATAGTCGCGCCTTCGGGAGGCTGGTCGGGCGTATTATTGGCAGACCGGTTAGGCGGGTAACCGCCCTGCCCCTGGGCCCGGCGTAATTTCGCCAGGTCTTCCGGGGTCAGTTGGACGCTGCCGTCTAAAGTATCACTGTCAGCTTCGTGGGGCAGTTGTTGTTTTTCGCGCTGCCACTCGCGTTCCTGGGGAGTGAGGGGCCTGTTCTGATCCATTTCAACCGACTCTTTCTCTAAGGCCTGGCCTAATTGCAACCCTGGGCCGCAATGGTGGTAAGTTTCTTGTCCAGGGCGGTTCGCTCGTCTACCATACCATTATCTATGGTAATTCCCCGCGCGTCTATAAGGGAACGCCTGGCTTTATTATAATCTTTATTGGTTTTGCAATTATAGGTTGATTGGGCCTGGTACGCCTCTAGTAACCGGAGAGCTACCCAGCGGTCGCCCTTGTCTTTTAAAAAGGTCCGGTTCTGGTCGTAAAGGGTCCGCCAGGGCGTGACGGCGTTGTCAAACCAGTTTATCTGCTTGTTGGCCTGGAAGCTTTCGCCTTGCCGGTAAAGTTCGAACCACTTTTTTTGCTGGTTCAAATCGCTGACCAGGGCCGTTAAATCATCTATGCCTTGTGGCAACAGGCCCGGCTTTAATTTGAATTGTACCAGAAGTTCGTCCGGGTAGGTATCCTTCAAATTAAGGGCATCATCGAAATAGCCGATAGCGAGTTGCTCGTTATTGGCGTCACCCATCCGGGCGAGGGCCGCCGCCCGCTCCGCCACCAACAGAAAAGCGGCAGCGTCCTTTTTGAAGTTGGGCGCGACCTCCACGATGGGTTTGAGGTCGTTGACGGCGTCTTCCGGTTTGCCGCCGTTATAGGCACTGAGCGCTTCGGCGTATTTGGCCTCGAAAGAGATTTGCTGGTTGGGCGGCAAGACCGGCTCCCGGATAGTCAGGTTTTTAACGTCAACTGCGGGAAGCGGCACCTGCTCGGCCTGTTTGTAGGTGCCGTAAAACCACAAAAACGCCCCCAGGCCCAGGAGTAGCAGGCCGAATAAGGTTCCGCCCCACCATAGGATAACCTGTTCTTTGGGCGCAGGCAAGCGGCGATTTTTAGGCCGGGTTTTGGACGGTTTCGCAGCCGGTTGTGGTCGCGGCGGCAAGACCTCGACCGGGCGAACAGGCGGCACCGGGCCACCGGAACTGGCGGCATAATTATGGGTAACCGGCGGAAGCAGCCCCGCTAAATCTACGGTAGTGCGGTCCACCTCAACCGGGCCGATGAGCTCGCCGTACTCATCAACCTCAAACTGGATTTGTTCGCTGAGCGATTTTGGTCTTTTATTTTCCAAAACTCTCCCCTGAAAAATTAGCTGGCCGGTTCGGGCGGGCGCTTGTTTTCGAGACTCGCCAGTAACGCGGCGGCCTGGCGGGCCGCTTCGTCCGGGGCGAGTCCGAGCTTTTCCTGGATAAACAAATCGTGCTGGCAGACCGGGCAGGTCGGGTCGCGGCTGATTTCGACAAAGCGGCTCTGGAGCGGTTCGTCAAAAATCCAGCCTTCCCAGGGCCGGTTGCCCCAGATAACCCAGTTGGCCGGGAGTCTTTCGAGTTGCGAAAGAGGGTCGCCCGCCAGGAGTTCAGCCAGGACCACCCGCGCCACCAGCGAACCGATAATAGTCACGTCCATTTCCAGGGCCGGTTGGGGCGCGATTTTGCCGTAGTCGAGAACTTCGGCGCGGGGCGCGTCCTGGAAAATATCCCTGGTCGACTCCTTAAAACAGGCGTAACAGGCCCCGGCGGGCGGCTGGTAGCGGAAAATGTCGCCCCCGTAACCCATGTCGTAGACCGCGCCATAGACCGCCGGTTTGCGCAACCTGACCGCCAGCCGGTTGATTTCGCCTTTAGCCACCTCGGAATCGGCGGCCCCGACCACCAGGTCGCACCCGGCCAGAATAATTTCGACCTCGGATAGGTGCCGGGTGATGTCATAAGGATAAGTATTGACCTCGACAAAGGGATTGGTATTTTCAAGGGCATCCTTGACTGCCGCCACTTTCAGGCGGCCCAGGTCGCGCAACCCGCACAGGTGACGGCTGATATTACCGGACCCCAGCCGGTCGAAGTCGAACAATTCGAAGTGGCCGACCCCGGCTTTCGCCAGTTGCGCAGCCACCAGCGACCCGCCGCTCCCCAGGCCAACGATGGCGACCCGTTTCCCGGCCAGTAGTTTCAGGTCGAAAAGGCCCTGCTGGCGCGAGCCAAAATCGGTGTAAAGGTTCATTACTTCGTGGGGCTGGGGTTGCCACCGGCCCTGTTCCCGGCGATAAAAGGTGATTTCCTGGCCCAAAATCAAGGCTAAAAACTGGCCTTCTTCCGGCTCCCCGGCCCCTTCAGGCCACTCCGGTTCGTGTCCCTGCCGCCACCAGCCTAACGCCTGGGCCGGGCGGGTGGTTTCTTCCCAGAACCGGGCCACGTCCTCGCCGGGCAGGTATTCGCCGTAAAGGCGTCCCTCCGGTTGAGGGGCGGTGGTCAGACCGGCAATAAAATTTTCGCTAACGAGAATGTACATTTGACCTCAACTAATCATTGATTCCTCGACCTGCAAGGCAGCATCTTTAACGATTGCTTCCAGGTCGTAACCGGGCTGCCAGTCGTCGAGGGCCGCCCCTTCGTACTCGATTTTCAAAGGGGCGGCGGCTTCCTGCCCGTTCGGAACAAACTCCAAAAAGACTTCTTCGGGCGGCTCAGCGGGATAATCCGCCCCGCAAACAATATAAAACTTTAGCTCCCCTAAATAGTTGACCAGGTTGAAGATTACGGCGGCGCGGTCTGCCGCCAGCGGGACCACCTCGGAACTCGCACCGGGATGGGCCAGTTCAAGCTGGACGGTTTCCTCTTTTAAACGTTTCTGCAAAGCCGCCGGGTCGTAATAAGAGGCCGGGCTTATCGCGTAAGGTGACAACCCCGGCGAATCCTGGCCGACCGGTGGTAAGAGCGGCAGATTTGTCCCGGCAGGACCGGAAGCAAGGGCCGGGACGGTTGCCGGGGCCATAAAGAAGGCTTGCCCGGCCTGGACCTGTGGTTGGGCCGGGGCTACCGGGACTTTCAACCAGAGGGCCGGGCGTATCCGGGCCAGTAACCAGCCCATCCCCAGGCCGGGCAAAGTCCCCAGGCAGCAACTCATGGCTATTAAAATCCAGGGGCGGTCGGCTTCGGCCACGGTCAGGTAATAGACCCCACCGCCGATAACCCAGCCTGTCAAAAAGGTATAGAGCCAGACCCAGGCGACCGCCGGGGCTTTGTCGAAAAACCGCCGCACCAGCCAGGCGAACACGATTCCAAGCACCAGCCCAGCCCCACCGCAACCAATTACGAGCGGCACGTTCAGGGTGCGGCTGTCCATCGCCAGGTTAAAGGCCAGCCCGCACCCCGTAAACAACACGACCGATTCCACCACAATAAACGCCAGGAGGAATATCATTTGCCGCCTCCCCCGCCATTCCCGTTACCAGGGGGCGTTCCAGGCTGTTTCCGGTTATGCTCAAGCGGAGTGGGGGTCGGCGCGGGCGTTGGCTGGGCCTGGTCCGGTACTGGCGTCGGCGGGACCGGGGGCGGCTGCGCCGGGGGTTGGGTTGGTTGAGGTTGCGCCGGGACCGGAGTAGGCGTAGGCGGCACAGGGGTCGGCTGTGCGGGCGGTGGGGCCGGGGCCTCGGTCGGTGGCGGCGGCGGGACCGCTGTATCCGTCGGCGCGGGTGGAGCGGCCTGGGCCAGGGTAGGAGTTGGCGGCACCGGGGCAGATGTAGCCGTGGGCCGGGGCTGGGCCGCAGCGGTTTTAGCGGCGGCAGTCAAGCGCTGGCGGGCCGAGGCTGTTAGCTGTTGCCGGGCGGCAGCGGTCAACTGGGCCTGGGCCGCCGCCGTTAGTTGTTGCTGCGCCTGGACCGTTAACTGCTGCTGGGCAACTGCCGTGGCGGTCAAATTTTGTAGATAAGCCGCCTGGGTTTCGTTATTGGCCTTGATTACCGCCGCCGCCGTGGCGGTCAGGTTGGCGCGGGCCACCGCCGTCACGGTCGCCAGGGCGCTTTCGTTCTGGTTACGCACGTTTACAAGGTCATTTACCGCCGCTGTCAGGGTTGGGTTGGGCGCGGCACCGAGTTTAGGGTCGGCGATAACCGTGGCGGTAGCCTGGGCGATGGCCGTGTTGAGGCGGTCGTTACTCCGGGCCAGTTGAGTATTGATAGACCCCGCGGTCGCCTCCGCGCTCGATTGTTCCAGCCGGGTTTCGCCGCCTAAAAAGAGGAGCAAGGCCAGGGCCACCATGAAGACTACCGCCAGCCCGAAAAGACCACCCAGGACCAGGAAACGGCGCTGGTTGGCGTGGTTGGTCAGCTCGACCACGACCTCGGCCAAACGGTTATCGGGCCGCCAGTTGGTGATGGTCCGCGAACTGAGCGATAACTGCCGCCCGTTCTTCTCGGCCAGTAGAGAAGGAGGCTCGAAAGGATAGTCCGGCCCGGTCTTGAAATAGAGCAGGTAGCCGGGCGGGTCGGCGGTCGGTACGATAAGGACGGTCTGGCCTTCCGGTAAATCGCCCAGGGTAACCTCACCGTTTCCGGCCACCTGGTTTAGTTCGGCTATTTCCTGTTGTAAGCGGTCCTGGCCGGCCAGGTTGGCGGGCCAGGGCTGCGGCGGGCGGTTGCGTAAACTCATTGGCGTTCCTGAAAAACTGGTTTAGCCTCAAATTCCCAATCTTAACCGTTGTGTTGGAGCGTAAAGACGTAATAGCTCTGCGGGTCGTACTTTGGAATAATCGTCACCGGGCTGACATTCTGGCCGTTCTCGTCCACCACCACTACCGGGCAAGGTGCGTCCGGCTGGCAACCCAGGCCGAAATCGTTAAAAGGCGAGGTCAGAATCGACGGGTTGGACGGCAGACTGACCGTCGTGTTCGGAAATTGCAATTTCAAGCCCAACCCTACCAGCGAAGCGTCACTCATTTCGGCCAGCAGGTGAAAAGGGGTTGGTTCGTGGTGGTCCTGGGCCAGTTTCTGGTTGTACAAATCGGCGCTCAACTGGTAGATAGCCAGCCGGTAAGGCAGACCGGCGCTGGCCGGGGTTGTTTCCGGGTTTCCTCCTACCGAAGGGGCCGGGGTCGGCGGCGCGACCGCAGGTGAAGCCGGTTGAGCGGCGGCGGTAAGGGCCTGGTTCTGGGCCGCGACGGTAGCCTGCAAAGCGTCAACCCTGGCCTGTTCGATAGCCTGGGCAGTAGCGGTAACCTGGGCCTGGGCCGTTTTGGTAGCCTGTTCCTTCAGGACCGAGGCGGTGATGGCGGCGTAGGCGGCCTGGGCTGTCGCGGTCTGCTGCCCGGCTATATCGCTGGCGGTGTTACCCGGACCCGGCGGGGTTGCGCCGAGGCTGCTCTGCTGCAATATGAACCAGATTAAAATCCCGGCCAGTAACACCAGGAGCCCGGCCCCGATAAAACCCAAGAGACGCACCGGCTTATGGCTGTCTTTACGCTGCTGGCGCACGTCCTGGCAGATTTCATAGAGATAATTTTCGGACTGCCAGTTCGAAAGGAGGGCCGAGCGGGCCTGACCGTCGAACTTGCCACCTTCGAAAGCCGAGAAATCGGGCCGGGCGAACGGGTAGTTGCCCCCACATTGAAATTCGAACTCGGAGGGCGCGCCTTTGGTGGCGACGGCCTGGATACGCCAGGTGCTTTCGTCGAGCTTCTCGCTGGCCTTAACCAGGTAGCCGTGATTTTGAAGTTGTTTGATTTCCTCCTGCAAACGCTGGCGGCCTTCCAGGCTGTGCCACCAGGCCGACTTTTTAGGCGAAAGCCGCGGGCGGCGCCCTACAGACGCAACAGGTCGGGGCGGGCTAAAGCTCGGCGGGTCGAGCAAAGCCGCCACCCGGCGTTCATCTACGATTTCCGGTTGAAGCTGGACGAAATCGGCCAGGGCGGCGTCCAGGTAGAAATAGTTAATATTTATCTGCCCCGCCGCCTCGGTGACAATCGGGTTCAGGAGGCGGTTGGGATAGGCCGGGTCTTGCAGCAATTCGAGCGAAGTGTGCAAATCACCGACACTGGGGCGAGGGAAATGGGGTGGATGTTTGTGCCACTCTCCCACATAGTCCACCAGGGGATAAGCCAGGCGCAATTCCTCCAGGCGGCGGTTGGCATAGTCCACGTCTACGGCAAAAGTCAGGCGCTGGTGGTCGGCCTGGGGTCCGGCCCCGGTGGCGGTAAAGACCAGGAGAGTGGTTTCATCGAGCCAGCGCCCCACCAAAATACCGCCCGTTTCCAGGTCGTCCGAGAGATAAGGCCGGGTTTCCGCCCGCATCAGCAACTCGGCCTCGGCGGCGACAAGCAGCCGGACCGGGCGAGTGAAAAGGGGTCCCTGGTAATCCGTTTCCGAACGCAAAACTTTTTCCATAGTCTGGTTATCCGCGTACCCTAGCCTACCTGGCACTGGCCCTGGTAGACAAAGTTCAAGAACTGGACGAAAAGGCGCTGGCGAGTATCGGGCAGGTGGCTGTTCCGGCCAATCTCGATAGCCCGGTTGATAGCGCCCAGGGCCTGGGTGTAATCGGCCTTGACCCGGCACAGATAGACCGCTTTAGCCTGGTAGGTATCGGCCAGCCGGGCGCTCACCCACATATCACCAGCCTCTTTCAAATAGCCGGGGTTGCCCTGGTAGACCGGCTCCCAGGCGGTAATGGCGTCGTCCCACCAGCCCGGCTGCTGGGTCGTGATGGTCGCGCCTTTAGCGTAATCGGTGGCCCAGACCTGCTCGTCGGCGACCCGCTGGGCCAGGGCGTCGTAATTGCCAAGACCAGCCGGGAGCAAGGCCGGGTTCCGGGCGAACCCGGCTTTAAGCCCGTCGCTCTCGGTCCGGGTAAGGCCGACCGCCTGGGCCAGGGTTTGCGGGGCGGCGTCGAGCTTGCCCAGGTCGGAACTTTGCAACTCGCCCAGGCCGCGATAGCTAAGGAACAGCAGGGGCAGGCTATCTTTGTAATCGGGCTGGAACGCGACGATTTTTCCAAAGTTATCAATTGCCGTCTGGTAATCCTTGTTCTGGTAGGCGGCGGTGGCGGCCTGGTAAGCCGGGTCGAGGTCTTGCGGCCCCTGGATGTCTTTGGAACTGCCTCTTGCGGCGGCGGTAGCGTCCCGGCTGGCCGTTTCGAGCCGGTCGAGCCGGGAAAACCCGACCAGCCAGGCCCCGGCCCCGACCAGCAGCAACAGAACTGCGATGGCGATACCGGCCAGAATCAGACGGCGCGTGCCCGGTTTGAAAACTGTAGCCTTCATCCTATCCTGGTGTTCCCTTTAGCCTTTCAGATAGCCTTTTGCTATTAAAGGCTCCAATTTCATTTTATTCCGCCGACCTACCCTTTAACAGGGACAGCACCCGCCCAACTACCGTACAAAACCACCCGCGTTTTTAACCTTCCTGCTCCCACAGGGCTGTCAGACCGGTCTTTAGCAGGTTGAAGGTCAGGGGATGCAGGGCGTAATTTTTGACAAAACCGCCACGCACCTCCACGAAACAGGCCGCGACCAGTTCGTCAAGAGCCAGGTCTACCCCCGGCCCACCCAGGCTGACCAGGCGGCTTTCCTCGATTTTGCCGGGCCAGTCTTGCATGGCCGCTAGCAAACGGCGGGCCGGGTCCGACAGTTTAAGCCATTCCGCCCGGTAGAGATAGCGGTAAAGACCGCCCGCCGGGTGCTGGGCCAGGGCCGCGGCGTCCTGGTAAGTCCGGCTCAAATCGTCCATAATCCGGCCGAGCGAAAAGGTGCCCAGGCGGTGGGCCACAAACTTCATGGCCTGGGGATGGCCGCCCGTATGCTCGATGGTGCTTTGCAGGACCAACCGGGCTTCGGGGCTTTCTTCCAGGAGCGGCGGCAGGTTGCGGCGCAATCCCTCCTGCCGGAAAAACTCGATGGCCGGGCCCGGTTCGAGCGCGCCCAAGTGCAGGTGATACCCCTCGAAGTTGGGCGGGACAATCCGGCTGGTGATAATTACCCTGGAAGGGCCGTTTTGCAGCAAGCGTTCGAGACCGGTCAGAAAGCGGGCCGGTTCCTCGCATTCTTCCAGGCTGTCCAGCACCAGCAAATATTTATCCCGGCGCAAGGTCTCGACCAGATTCCCATCTACCGACGAAGTTGCTTCCAGCATTTTGCCCAGGTACGCGGCTAAACTTTCAAAGGTAGGTCGGGACGTGCCACCCAACCAGCCTGCCGGTTCGAGCGGGGCAATCACGCTGCCGTTTTGAAGCTGATTGCGGCGGGCCGACTGCTGAAAAAACCCTGCGAACAAAGGCTGGACCTGCCGGGCGATTTCGGCGGCGACCGCGCTTTTACCGATGCCGCCCAACCCGCTGATAATCACGACCGGGCTGGCCTGACCCCGGCGGTAGAGTTCGACCAGCTTTTCGATACTCTCGGAGCGGCCAAAGAGTTGTTCCGTCGCAACTGGAGCGGCGGTCGTGGCAGGGACGGCGGTGGTTTCCGGTGCGGGCGGGGTAGCTACCACCTGTTCACCAAACTTGGACGCCAGCAGCAGGTTTTCGAGTTCTTCGTAAAGGCTTTTATCCAGACCGGCCTTCTGGAAAGCGGCGTTCATGGTCTGAAGTAACTGCGCGGAAGGCAGGCGCAAGCCCCGCTCCATCTTGTTCACGTGGTCGGCGGAGCAAAAGGCGGCCTCGGCAAACTGTTCCTGGGTCAGGCCCGTGCGGGTCCGCAACTCGCGCAGTTTGCGGGCAAACAACTGGTTATTATCTTTGACGGCGCTACCGGAATTGCCGGACGCCGGGGACGCTTCGGGTTGGTTGTTCGACATTACTCTAACCGGGTCGGACTTTTATTCAGCCTAAAGACTGGTGCTAATATCAATTTCTTTTCAGGGGCGCCCGCGACAGCATGAAACAATGGCGGCTACCGGCGGTTTAGACGAGAGGAATATCGGGCGCTTCCTGGCCGGGCCAATAAGTGCAGCCACTTTCCAGCCAGGTTTCGTAGGAAAAAAACCAGGCCGCCGCCACCGCCACAACCGCCGCCGCCGTCGTCTTGGGTGAGAAGGTCTTGTCGCCCGGATAGTACAGGCAAAGATGGCCGTCCGGGTACTGGTGTTTATAACGATTGGTGCCGGGCATGAAAGCCTCAATCACCGGGTTTAGCGGGTAGACCTGGGGCGCTTTGTCGGGAAATTCGTCGGGATAGCGCACTTCGAGCCGGTAGACGTTCCCCCGGTTGGTTTCGAGCGGGCCGAACCAGCGCAAAAAGTCGTCGGCCAGTAAGATAAGCTCAAACTGGGGAAAGCTTTTCGCCATAACCGCTTTTTCGAGCAAGACCCGCTCCGGGTTGCGCCGGAACCATTTTTCGGGCGGCGGGGGCGGGTTATCGGGACCTGGAAACATGGGCGAGCCTGCCTTCTAAAACCAGCGGCTCGGCTTGACCCGCAACCCCTGCGGCAAGGGCGTGTCGTAGGGGTTCTGGGGCTGGGACGGTTGGGCCGGGTAACCCGGTTGTCCCGGCTGGTAACCCTGGGGCTGGTTGTAAACCGGCTGGCCCGGTTGAGCATAGCCCTGCTGGTAAGGGTTAGGTTGGGGAGCGGGTTGTTGCACCAGGTCGGGGGCATAGAGCCGCCCGCTCTTGTCCACCACTACCGGGCGAGCATTCTCAATCTGGGCTTTCAGTTCTTCGAGGGTCTGGCGGGACGACCTGGGTTTGTCGAATTGTCTCATTTTTCCTTCTCCTTACTGCTGCGCTACCTACTTCCGACTTTATCCTTATTTATGCTTCTTCGAGCTTCAAGCTTATTTAGAATGGTGGTAACTAATGATTTAAAATCTGCAAAGCCTCCTGGATGATATGCCGCAGACCGTATTTATTGCTCCAGTAATAGACAATCGGGGCGTCGTACTGCAAGTTCTGGGTCCGCCCGTCCGGCAAGGCCAGTTCGATGGCGACCGCCTGGGGCGGCTTGCGCGGGTAATCCTCGGTACAGGCCACGTAAAATAGTAAATCCTCACCGAGCCGGGGCACCCGCACCTGGGCCAGGTATTTTTTGTCGCCCATGAAAATCTGCCCGGTCGAACCCGGATATTCGAGCTCGACCGCCCGCAAATTCTCGTTCAGGGCGACCAGGGCCGGGTTATCAAGGGCGACCGGCTCGGCTTCGACCAGGTCCTGGCTGACCCGGCGGCTGAAAATTCCACCCGCCAGCACTCCCGGCAGAGTCGCCAGCAGGGCCACCGCGATAACGGGCCGCCAATCCATTGGAAAAGCGACCTGCAAAGCGAAGAAGAGACCACCCGCCAGCACGCCAAAACTTAGCATACCCAACCAGAGCGGCGTCACCACCCGGAAGGAACCACTCGCCAGCCGTTGGACGAGCCAGAGTTGAAGCAGCCACCCGACCACCAACCCGCCAACCGCCCCCAACGCCAGGGTAAGCGGGTCCGGCCAGGCCCCACCCTGCCGCAGCATGGTATCGAGCTGGGTCGCCAGCCCCAGGCCGAGGATTAAAGCCTCGCCCAGAATCAGCCAGCGAAAACGGCTGCGTATTTTGCCCCGGTTGTAACCGACTATGGCCGCTGCCTGTGTCATTTCCAGTCCCCGTTTTCCTTCAAATCGCTAAATGCCCTGGTTGCCGCTCAAACCCGTTCGTGCCAGGCCGGGCCACCCGGTGGCAAATTGACCGCCGGCAAAGCCGGGAGCGGCGGCATCGCATACGTCCCGCTGTCGGCGGCAGGACGGCCCAACCGGTTCGACTGGATAATCAGCCGCAAGTCCTCCGCGATATTGCCGTAGCGCCGGTCGGCCTGGTAGATGGCGCGGGCCAAATCAAGCCGTTCCTCTTTATCGGTGGTAGCCAGTAGGGTCACGTACTGCTGGGCCAGGTTTTCCAGGTTCTGGGCAACTTCGCTTTCAGGGTCGAGACGCACCGCCAGCACCGCGAAATCACGGGCAGCCTGGTATTGAAAAGCCTGGGCCAGGCGGTAACTGCCGTCCAGCATCATCCCGACAAATTTCCGGCGGAAATCGGGATAGGTTTCGAAATAGTGACGGGCCGCCGGGGCCTCAACCACGTTATAGAACTCGTCAAAATCGGTCGAACGCAACTGCTCGTCCACCAGTTCCCGCGCCAGGGTCTCGATGCCGGGCCGCAAACTTTCTTTGGTGGCAACAGCACCGTCCCGCCCCAGGTTTACCACGCCTTCCTCGCCGGTATTTTCCAGCCGGTCGAAATTCTCCCAGCGTTCGAGCAGCGATAGAAGGGCCTGCTCGTAACGGCCCGCCGCCTGTAAACGATAGACTTCCGCCGGGTACAAGACCGAGACTTTGCCGGAACCGGCCTGCCTGGGCGCTTGCACCTGCTCCGGGGCGACCATCCGGGACAAATAGAGGGTTTCGCCGTAGAGGATGTGGAAGCGGTTCAGCGGGCCGTGAGGCGGCAGAAAGGCGTTATCGCGCTGCCGTTGCAGGACATAGCGGACGGGCTGGCCCTGGTTATCCATGCATTTCAGTTTGCAAGCCTCGATTACTTCCAGGAGCAACTGGGAAGCGGAATAGTCGCCCGGTACGTTCAAGACCAGCGACACCTGCTCCGAATAATCTTTGAGATGAAGTAATATCGAGCCAGCCATCTAGCTTCGTCCTTCAGGGTCCGGCATTTTTCGCTATTTACCGGGAAAATAAAGATACAGCCTGTATTGCAAAAACGGCCAGGGCAAAAATGCGCCCAGGGCGATAGTCAGCAGGAAAGAGGTGGTTCAGGCCGGGGAGGATGGCAGGTTTGGACGAAAGGCTCCTGAGTGGTAGGAAGACGGCTGACTTAAATCAAACTTACGGCCAGGTTATTTTTAATGTTAAAGCCTGGATTACTACTCGAATCATTAGACTAAAACGAACGCAATTTTTGTGCCAGGATACACTCAGGTTATTCTCCTGGCATCCCGCCGCCATTTTACCCGTTTGAGCAACTTATTTCCAGGGTCAGACCCGGTTTGTCCGACTCCTGGGCGGATTTTGTCCGTTCTCAGGGGCGACCTCAAAAGCTATAGTGGAGATGATAATAGATTGGCCGCAGGACTGCCCGGTGCCGTTTAAGGTGCCAGGGTTATTTTGGAATGTTGTGACTTTATGACCAAGCCTTCCCGGTTGTTAAAATTCGACCCCGATACTAATTTTCATCTCGAAGCCGATTTACAGGCGGCCCTGGAAAAGACCCGTAGCCTGGGCGACGACCTCGCCAGCCTCAACCGGGCCGGGCAGGACTTGCTTTCGGACATCGGTGGGGTCGGTCTTTCGAGGGCCGCGACTGCCCAGCTCGACAATTTTATCCAGAACCTGGACGGTTTTGTCCTGGCCCTGCACAACTACAATCACCGCATGGTCCGCTACGGCCTGGCAACCGGCTACACCCTGGAATATCGCAGCAAAGCCCAGACGACCTCCGCTCCCGCCGAGCCGGAAGGCTGTTAAAAGGGGAGATAAAGTTTTCAGTTTTTAGTTTTTAGTTTTCAGTTTTTAGTTTTCAGTTTTCAGTTTTTAGTTTTCAGTTTTCAGTTTTCAGTTTTTAGTTTTCAGTTTTTAGTTTTTGTCACTCCCGCAAGTGGGAGCGTAACCGAGAATTGTTAGCGTTAGTTTGAGAGAAATTTTAATTATGGCAGAACCTGGTCTGTTGGAAAAAGCGGAAAAGGCCGAGCGGTTGGCGGGGCAGTATTCGGAGATGGCCCGCCAGTTCCGCCGCCTGGATGAAACGGTGGCGGCCTCCGGGCAGGACTTACAACGCGCCAACGAAGGCTTTACTCCCTACTTACTCCGGGACAAATATAAAAGAAACCTTGAAGGCGGTCTGATGGGGGTGGCTTTCAATCTCGAAAAACTGGCCGCCGAACTGCTGGAACAGGCCCGCAACTACCGCCACCTCGCCGGAAGCTAACCCGGCTACGAACGAAGCGTTCAACTTGTCACACCCCTTCCCCCTTGTCATTCCGTAAGCCGCTTCTGGAAAGACGACTTGTCCCTATCGAATGGCGGCTTACGGAATCTCGCGCGTTGCGTATCTTATCTCAGGCTGAATAAGGCATTGCCGTGATACACAAGATTCCGCGACTGCGCTCGGTAGGCATCTAGTAATAATTGTCATTCCGAGGGAACCGAAGAATCTCCGGTCCGTTGGACAACGACTGTACTTTTAACCCACTGGGCCGGAGATCCTTCGCTGCGCTCAGGATGTACCAGGTATTATCCTGACTCTAGAAAATGACAACCTTTATTAGACACACTATTCGGAATGACAAGAATAACGACCCTGTTATTGCCCAACGGAGCGGAGATTGCGGGACTAGGCCGCGGAATGACAATAACCAACCGGGCTTACTGAAAAAGAAAAACCCGATCCAATGCTGGCAACCGGGTTTGATAAATATAAAAGGAAAAGACGGCCTAACCGCCGCCTTTTTTCTTGTCTTTGGCGTCCGCGACCTGCTTATTATAGGTGTTGGTCCAATCGGTCGCCTGGCTGTCGAGTTGCTTGGCGGCGGTTTCGAGGCTGGCGGCAGCCCCGGCAAAAATACCGTCCCAGGCCTTGTAGAGGTCGCGGAGTTTGGCGACACCTTCGCCCTGGTCCGTCGTCCAGATGCGCCCGGCGATAGTATCGGAGTCCCGGTCCACCCTGGAATATTCGGCGGCCAGGGTCCGGCAAAACTGGGCGGCGGCTTTCGCATCGGCAGCCCGGCTCTTTAAGCTCTCATCCGGGTAATGTGGTATCGGTTGTCCGTCCGGTCCGACTGGTGGCATTTTCTTTTACCTCGTCTTTTTCAAACCCAATATCCCAAAATGCGCTGACACGCTTCTTTTTTAATTCCAAACTTACTTGAAAGCGATATAGACCAGCACCGTTCCCTGGTCGGGTACATCAGAAAAACCGAGCTTTTTCGCCTGGTCGGGCGAGTAGGCCAGGATGTCAAGCTTGGAGATGTTCTGGAAACGCATAAAGAACTGTTGCGGCATAAATTTACTGGCGTTAGTGCCGATGACCCCGGCCAACCCGTTTATACCACCGCCCCACCCGGCCCCGTAAAACTGCTTCAAGAGGTTTTGCTTGACCGATTCGGGACTATCCGGCACCATCACGCTTTCGATAAGGACACGGGGCTGCTTTTCGGCCCCGTAAGGTCCATCCGGCGCACCTTCCTGCTCCGCCGGGTAATTGTTGGCGAAAACCGGGGGCGTCGCCAGCGGTGTCGTGTTGTCCAGGCGCGGGAAAGTCGGCACCTGCGACGGGCTGGCGGCAGGAGTCGGATTAGATGCGGGGTTCGGCGGTACAGCCGTATTGGTGTTATCGCCACAGGCTGCCAGCACCAACCCACCCAACGATATTAAAAGTATTGCTTTCATTATCTGCCTGACCATTTCAAATTCACCTCTGTTCCTATGCTGCCAGGTCCGGGAAATTGTCGCTCCAAAACCTGGCATGCATATTGTATACCCGGCCCATCCAACCTTCTAGGAAGTTGGCCGGGGTATTGAGCCCGGCGGTGGTGTAGGGGGCGGAGTGGGGGCCGGACCGGGAGAAGGGCTCGGTGTTGGCATTGGCGTCGGCGTAGATGTAGGCGTCGACGAGGGATACGGCGTCGGGGACGGACCGGGCGTCGGCATTGGCGGGGTCGGGGCCGGTTTATCCTCGTGCGGCCAGATGTTGGCGGGCGGCCCGCTCCCGTAGTCGAAGTCGCCTGTAGTGGGCAGGGCCGGGTAGCGGGTCGAGACCGGCGTAAAGACCCGGTCGCCCGAACTGTCCTGGTCGGCGTTGCCATCGCCATTTTCGTCCACCGGGGCGGCGGCGTACTCGTCCACCAGTTGCACAGCGTAGTTCATCTGGGTCGGTACGGCCATGTTGTCGAGCGGGTTCGTCACTACACCATAGGATAGCGAGGTCGAATCGCCACTGTTCGCGTATGAACTGTGGACCCCTGTACCATCCTGGCTGTCCGAAACGTTAACTTCTTCCGGGTGGTAATTAATCGGATAATAGCCGGGAACATCTCCGGGAGGATAGCTGGCCCGCGTGCCTTCCCCGGCCTTTTGAATAAAGAACTGGGTCAATTGCGAGATAAAAAGCTTCTTGTCGCTATCCGACATGTTGGAATAGCTGTAATAGAGCTTGCCCGCGATTGCGGCATCGAGAATCCCGACCTTGGGCGCTTCCGTCAGGATAATCTCTTTATAGAAAGGCCAGGCGCTTTCCCCGGCTGTCGGGTACTTGTTCAGAATATCAATCAGCTTGGCCTTAAAAGCATCGTCGTCGGTCGGGATGAGATCTTCCAGGCGCGAGCCCAGGTCCTGGGGCCGGGTCTGGCTCAACCAGCCGATAAAGTTGACGACCTGCGCCACCACCGGGACATCCTGCGACCAGTCGTAGAAACTGTTCTTAATCAGGCCCGAATCCGCGATATGCTTGAAGACATTCTTGATGCCGTCCGGGGTCAGGCCCGCCACCAGGTCGCCCGTATCGTAGACATTGTAATAGTTTACGTTCGGGTTGAGCTTGGCGGTCGAAGGCGGCGCGCCAAAGGTGATGACATTATCGAAGTGCCAGGGGTAGGGCGGGACACGGGTCGTCATGTTGTTGGCGACAATCCCGGCCTGGCTGTGCCCGACCAGGTCGAAAGTAACCTTATCGGGGTCGCGGCCCTGCATAAAATTGGCAATCGCCCGGTTCACGAACTTCTCGTAAGAGTTCTGGTCGTACAGACCGGCCTTGATAGCTTCCGGCAGCAAATTGTTCGGGTCGTTGACCCCGCCTTTCGACTCCGAGCCGACCATCACGACTAAATAGACTTCTCGCCCGTTGCGAATTTCCGGCTGGCCGGTTTCGGGGTCAATCGCCCGGTAAATCATCACCGGTTTGCCCATCTGGTAGTTGATAAAGGCCAGTTCGGCGTAAGAGCGCATATTCGACAGGATACGTGGGTTGAGGCGCACGTTTTCGTTGTACCGGCGCATCAAATCGCGGTAGACCTGGCTGTCTTTCAGATTGCTCCCCACTGGAATCCCCAGTTTTTGCCAGATAAGCGGGTTAATCCAGGGATAGTTCTTCATATAAGCGTCCATCCTATCGCAATAGGAATTCAGCTCGTTTAGAAAAGCGTTAAACTTCTGCAACCCGGTCATGGCCCCGGCCAGGGCGCTTTCGTAATACATCTCGGCCCCGGTCTGGCTGATTACGGACGGCTTTTCGTTCGCCTGCTTATTATAATTTTTTTGCGCCGAGCCCCAATTATCATTGAGGTCCATAAAAGCGTTCCGGGTAACGATTGGATCGTATACGATGCCCATGCTCAAACCGCCTCGCTTATCTGCCAGCCCACCGCCCTGCTCCTACCACACGAAGGGCCGTCAAGCCTACGACTTACACAAATTTGGGGTCTTTGAACCAGCTTTTTACAATCTCCTGGTACTGCGGCTGAATCTTTGAAAAATGCTGCTCGGAAAGCCGCACGCTGTAGCGGTTGGCCGCGTTCAGGATTGCCAGCACATCGGCCAGGGCCGAGCTGCTCAACCACTGGTCCACGGCGTAATCGGGTAAACCCCGCAGCGACTGAAAACGCACCAGGTCGAAGATTATCTCCGCCCGTGGGCCGTCCGCCGATTCTTCCTTTAGAAACTCCATCAGCCGCTGCGTCACCGCCGGGTCGTTGACCGAAGCCAACACCCGCCCGTAAGCCGCCCGAAGCCGGGCATTCCCCCGGCGCAAGAAATCCTCCAGGACCGTGACAGATTCATCGGTCTTCGAGCGGCTGTTAACGTAGCGGACAAGTTGGGTGTTCAGAGTTTCGGCCATATCGGCGTCACGCATCAAAGTAGCCCAGGTCAAGCCTAAAACAAGGCGGTCGAAGTCGGGCGTCTGGCCCTTTTCTATCGCCTCGCGTAAAAACAGGCGCAAGCCCAGGTATTCCTGGGAGATTTCGGAGTAGTCGAGGTTCAAGCCGGTGCCCTGCACATCGGCCAGGCTGGTCGAAACATAGACCTCGAACCAGATGGGGCGTTCGTGCTGGCTCAGCATAAAGGTGGGGCGTCCGGCCAGGTCGGGTATCATTGCCAGCATCCCGATACCGACCTGCAAATTCTGACAACCTTGCAAATCGGCCAGGAACCGGCGGCCTTTCTCCTCAACTTTATCCAGGGTCTGCTTGACCAAATCAAGATCGGAACTCATGGCTCACTACTCCTCAAAGCTTGCTCAGAGCTTTAACTAGCTGGCGACGTAGGTCCCCTTATCAAAGGCGACAATCTGGTCGGCCATATCTTTAACCAGTTTGGTCGCGGCCTTCACGGAGGTATCGACCTTGTCCTTGAGAGGCGCGATTTTGGTGGTCCAGGTCGCCCGCGTCTGGTCGGCGGATTGGCCGGTCCAGTAGCTCGACGAACCCGTAATAGTCTTGTTCATGGTTTCGTACTCGGCATCGAGGTTGCCCAACAGTTTGTTGGTGGTATCCACCAGCGCGTAAAGTTTGTTGGGGTCGACATCTACTTCACCCGCCGCGACCGCCGGGACATCTACCTTCGTAAAGGTCGGGGTAGTCGAGGAAACTTTACCGGCAGCGGTGGCGTGGACTTCGTTCCACTTGTTGACAACCTGGACCAGGGCGGTACCAAACGAATCGACCGAGGCCCGGACGCCCGTACCCATTTCGTTCATGGCTGTGGCCGCCACGCTCAGGCCCTTGCTGATAGGGGTGCTTTTGGTCACCGAATTGATTTCGTTAAAATCGTTGCAAAGGTTGTTAATGCTTTTCAAAAAATTACCCAGGCTGCTATCCAGCGTGTTAAGGGTTCCTTGCGCCTGCGGACCACTCAGTTTAATTGTACCCATAATGCTCAACTCCTTTTCAAAGGCTAAACTCGTACACCGGGAAGCAACCGGGGGTCTACTTCCGTTCTCGCAAAGTTATTTTAGCCCCGACCTAAGCATCTTTGAACGGACAAAACCCGGACAGCATCCGCCCAGTCGGCCCCGGTAGCTCGTTTTCCTCATCTTGAAGCCGAAGGAAAGCGATTCGCCCATTGTCGGGCACCCTGGCAAACTGCAACTTTCAGACCACCCTTCTAAAAATAGCTCTTGAAATTCCTAAAATTTCGGGTGATAATAAATAATACTCTGTAGTAACGCCCTGTATTAAAAATATTGTATTTCTTTAAAAAACCTGATTAGCCTGCTCAAACACGGTCCCAACCGGAGCCATTGGTGTATTATAAGAACTAACTCTTAGGGGTGAGATTTGCCAGCACTCCTGAAATTACCCGGCTGGCGCAAAGGTGGGGAAAGTTAAAGGAAAAGTGAATGTTCGACCAGAATAAACAATTTACTAGCTACAATGACGATGTCCCGAAAGAGTATAATTACGGACCCCAACGGCCTATCTCGATAACGATTGTCTGTGTCGTTATCGCGCTGATTATGGTTATCGGGATGGTTAACCTCATGGACCTGACCTCCGACCCCTCCCTGTCGATTCCACTCTGGTACTGGGGCTTTGTTATCGGGCAATTTGCGCTGATAGTGGCCGCGATAAGCGGTCTATGGAATATGCGGAAATGGGGCGCTTACGCCTACACGGTCAACTTCGTGATAAACCTGGGGCTGCTCATTTTCGCATTTAACCCTTTTACCCTGGTTTTGCCGATGGTTTTGATGTTCTTCATCTACCGCAAGTTTGGCGAGATGCGCTAATTACCCTTAACCTCAAAAAACAAACCTAACCAGGCTCCTGCAACAACTCGCCCAGGCGGGAGAGGCAGCGCCGGTATTTTTTGGCGTACCCTTTGTCGCGGTATTCCGGCTTGAAGATGTCGGCCAGTTCGCAGGTGGCCGAGGCCGCGAAATGAATACCCTGGTCGTAGAGCTTATCTATCAGGTGGACGAACCGCAGAGCAATATCCTGGTCCTCCATCGGGGAAAGACCCTCGATAAAGACCCCGCCCAGCGGGTCCAGCAAGCGCTGGTAGCTTATCGGGTGGAGACGGGCCAGGTGTGCGGTCAGGTCGGCAAAGGTGGCGTAGAGTTTCGCGCCGTTGGCCGGGTGATATGCCTCGAAAGCCGCCCGCAACTTTTCCGGGGTCATCAAATCTTGCAAAGAGGCGTCCGCTTGAAAATTCCGGTGGCGGTAGTCGACGCCCTCGATACGCAGCACCGTAAAAGCGGCGGCAATCTGGCCGATTTCGCGCCGGAAACTCTCGGCGGCAAAGCGGCCCATCCCCAGGTCGCTTGGCAGCGTGTTCGAGGTCGTGATGATATGCGAGTCGCCCTGGGTGACGTTCGTGATAAAGGTCTTCGCCAGCATGGTATTGCCCACATCATCCAGTTCGAATTCGTCCACGCAAACAAGCGTATATTTTTTGAAAGCCTCCACGCTGGCGGCCATACCCATTGCCCCGATGACATAGGCCAACTCCTGGAACGAAAGATAAGCCTTCAGACCGCTTGTAGCGTGATAAGAGGCGGCCAGGAGATGCGTTTTGCCGACCCCGTAGCCACCATCCAGGTACATCCCTTTGGGGCCTTCCGGCTCGGACTGCCGCCGCCAGCGTCCGAAAAAGCGGGCGCGGGGTTTATCTTCGGGGGCAATGTCGGCGACATAGGTCCGCAATTGGGTTACAGCGGCGGTCTGGGAAGGCTCTCCGGGGTCGGGCCGGTAGGTATCAAAAGAGGCGTGGGCGAAGCGCGGCGGCGGTACAAAACCGGCCACCACTTCTTGCACGGTAACGGCAGCGTTTATCTGGTCGAGGGTTAAAATTCCGGGGGTATCCCCGGTCCCGGCAGTCGAAATTGAACTTGTCATGAGCTGAAATTCTACCTGTCACCCTGCGAAAATGTCAACTCACGTGGTTTACGTTGCAAGAGAATGTAAAGACCGAAATCTTTGTCATGAACCTTCGACTGTGATATACGCCAACGGCGCTGCCCAAAGGGAACCCTTCGGGCTAGATTTCTCGACTGCGCTCGAAATGACAAGGCGGAGACAGTGATAGTTGCCAGCGCTGGGACGCCCGTAGGTATGACCTTCGGGTGTGTGCCGAAGGCATAGAATCATATGGAAAAATGCTCGGAATGCCCTTACGATCACTCGGAATACCAAAAATGGCTACTGACTTCTGACCTCTGACTTCTAAAAACTGAACACTGAACACTAAAAACTTTGTTTATGTCCGGTTGTTTGATATAATCAGGTGGATGAAAAACATAAAACAGTTAAAGTTTAATCAACAGGTTTTATTCTTGTGACCGTAACCCAGACAGACGATTTTACGGCAACGAACTCCCAGTCTACCGGCCCGGTGCTAACCCGGTGGGACTTTATCAGCGACCTCGACATAGTTATCCTCAATTATAGAACCGCCGCGCTCCTGCGGTCTTGCTTGAAGTCGGTCTTTGCCAGCAAGTGTGATTTTCGCTGGCGCGTCTTCGTGATCGATAACGGCTCCGGTGACGACAGCGCCGAGATGGTCCAGAACGAGTTCGTACCTTTCCACGACAACCTGACTTTTATCGCCAGCCCGGTCAACGGCGGCTACGCCTTTGGCAACAACCTGGCCCTGCGTATGATTTGCCCGCTACCCCAGGAAGCGGCTACCGCCGACCTGACCCCGGCGGAACAGGTCGAACGCAAGCTCTTACATATCGGCTCGCAACCCCAGGCCCGCTACATCTTACTGTTAAACCCCGATTCAATCGTGCCGGAAGACGCTTTCCAGAAGGTTTTCGACTATGCCGAGCAACACCCCGATGTGGGCGTGGTCGGCCCGAAACTGGTCAAGGCCAACGGCGAACTCGACCTGGCCTGCCGCCGCAGTTTCCCGACCCCGGAGGTTTCGCTCTACCGGATGCTGGGGTTGAGCAAACTCTTTCCCAAAAGCCGCCGTTTTGGGCGCTACAATTTGACCTACCTGGACGTTAATCAAATAACGGAAGTTGACAGCGTCGTGGGCGCATTCATGATGCTGCGGGCCGAGGTTATCCGGCAGGCCGGTATCCTGGACGAAGCCTATTTTATGTACGGGGAAGACCTCGATTGGGCTTACCGGATAAAGAGTCTCGGCTGGAAAATCGTCTATTACCCCGGCACAACCGTCCTGCACCTGAAGGGCGAAAGTAGCAAAAAACGCAGTTACGGGGCTCTATTGAACTTCTACCAGGCCATGATTGTCTTTTACCGCAAGCATTATGCCCGGCAGACCTTTTTCCTGCTCAACTGGCTGATTTACACGGGTATTGTGGCGAAGGGGGCCCTGGCCTTGCTGCGAAACGCCTTGCGGCCCGGCGCCAAAAAAAGGGTTAGCTAAAACTGAAGCTTTGAACCCCGGAAAGCAAGAACTTTGGAAGAGAAGCTGAGCAGTTTGCCTGAAAAATCTACCTTACCACCCACCGAGCCGGTCCGACCTGGCACGACTACCGGCGCGGCGGACGCCTCGGTCGAACCCGGCGAGAGGCCCGTTTTGGTGCGCCCGCCAAACAATCCCAACCGCCGCAATAAGTTTAATCTCGACCAGACTCACCGCTGGGTCTGGGTCCAGGTGGTCGTCTTTGGCATTCAACTCGCCCTGGACCTGGCCGCGATTATCGCCGGTTTCCTGCTGGCCTACGCCATCCGCAAGCGGGTAGACCTGGGCGGGCCTTTTATTGACTTTAACCCCGATAATTACCAGCTTATCCTGGCGATTTCGACCGTCTCGGTGCTGGTTGCTTTCTACAACCGGGGGATTTACCGGCTCAAACGCGGGTTCAGCAAGATTGACGAGTTTTACCGGATTTGCGCCGGGACGCTCCTGGGGTTGATTTTCGCGGTCTTCTTTAACTCGTTCCTGCTCGGCCCCAATTTCCTCTACTCACGCATCATCTTCCTTTATTCGATGGTCCTGATAATCGCCCTGGTGAGCGTGGTGCGCTGGCTTTTCAGTTCGCTGGTAGATTTGCTGCGGCGGGTCGGGCTCTCCCAGGTCCGCATGGTGATTGTCGGCGGCGGCGACCCCACGGCTCGTATCGTGCGCAAAGTCCAGGCCGTTCCCCAACTCGGCTATGTAATCGCCGGGGTGGTCTGCGATAACAACAACCCCGACCACGTCTGTGACCTGCCCGCCGGGACCAAACTGCTCGGACACCTGGAAGACCTGGCCGATATTGTCCGGGCCAACGAGATTGACGAAATTATCATCACAATGTCGGGCGTGACCCAGGAAGAACTCTTTAACCTGGTCGGGATGTGCGACGATTTGCCGGTTAATATTCGTATTTACCCTGAAGCTTTCCAACTGGTCACGACCAACGAAGTCACGATTAGCGCCCTGACCGGCCTGCCGCTGGTCTCTGTAAAAGACGTGGCCCTGCGCGGCATCAACCGCTTTATCAAACGCGGGATGGATATTGCCATCAGCCTGACTTTACTCGTGATTGTCTCGCCGTTGATGCTGCTGGTCGCCATTCTTATAAAGCTGACCTCACCGCGCGGCCCGGTCTTCTATACCCAGGAACGGGTGGGGTTGGACGGCAAGCCCTTTACGGTCTTTAAATTCCGCTCGATGCGCTTCCTGGGCGACCACGAAAGCCCGGCCTGGACGACTCCCGGTGACCCCCGCCGGACCCGTCTGGGGCGCTTTATCCGCCGTTACAGCATTGACGAACTGCCCCAGTTTATCAACGTGCTGGTCGGGGACATGAGTATCGTAGGACCGCGCCCGGAACAGCCGCACTATGTCGAGGAATTCAGCCGGACTATCCCCCGCTATATGCGCCGCCACAAAGAAAAGGCCGGGATAACCGGTTGGGCCCAGGTCAACGGCTTGCGGGGCGATACCTCGATTACCGAGCGGACCCGTTACGACCTTTATTATGTCGAGAACTGGTCGGTCCTTTTCGACCTGAAGATTATGCTCAAAACCATCCTGGTTATCTTTACCGATAAGAATGCGTATTAAGAAAGTAGTCAGCAGTCAGAGGGCAGAAGGCAGTAGTCACTAAAAACCCTGCTAAAACTTGATAGCGTTAGAAATTTAGTTGGTATTTTGCAAAAATAGCAGGTTTTAAATAATAGATTCCAAAACATCACGAATAAATTACTACTGACCTCTGACTACTGATTACTGACCTCTGACTACTGACTACTGAACGAAAGAGAGGGAATATGGCAAAAGCTCCGGTGGGCGTTTTACTACTGCACGGCCTGACCTCACACCTGGATTGTATTGACCCGGTGGTGCCCATCCTCGAAAAACATGGGCTGCCCTACCGGATGCCGGTCCTGCGCGGTCACATGACCAAACCCGAAGATTTGGACGGGGTGAAATGGCAGGAATGGGTCGAAGACGGCCAGAAAGCCCTAGACGATTTGCTGCAAGAATGCGATAAAGTGCTGCCGGTGGCCCTTTCGATGGGGAGCCTGGTCGCGCTCAATTTGGCCCTGAACAACCCCGGCAAACTGGAAGGACTGGTTGCTATCGCCCCGGCCCTTAAACTCAAAACCAGATTGGCCCCTTTTATACCGGTAATCGCCCGTTTCCAGAAATTCTACACCTACAAGTACGACCCCAAAGGCTATTTCGACCAGGAGCAGGCCCGCACTACCCGCAACTATCCCGGTCTGCCTACCTCCGCCCTGGTCGAGTTCGTGCGAATGGGGCAGCATTTACGCAACCCGGCCCTGCTGGCAAAGATTAAAATCCCAACCCTGGTGATAGCAACCGTCCACGACCGCACGATTGACCCCCGTACGGCGCTGTTTCTCTATAACAACCTGGGCAGCGCCGATAAAAAGTTGATCTGGTTTGACCGCAGCGGCCACGAAATGTTACGCGATGCCCAGCGCGGCGAGGTGGTAACAGCTATCGAAGCGTTCGTGGTATCGCATACCGGGGTAGCACCTACCGAAGTAGCTCATAGCGAGGCAACCGGGCAGACCAGCTAACGAACAAAGCAAAGGATTTTTAAAAATTATGTTTTTCGCATTTGGCCGGTTCCACAAACCGGGAGATTTTATCGCGGCCCGTTTGCGGACCGGCAACTGGTTAAAAGCGCCTGGCCGGAACGCTTACCTGGCGTTATCCGGCGGCAACCTCGAAAACCGGCCTCTCCAGGAAACCGACCTGATTGCTATCGAACTATTGATGGATGATGCCTGGCAGGAGTCGGCTTTTGGCGGCTACGCTGCAGCCGAAGTCAAAGCCGAGCCCGATGGCTTCTGTCACTTCCGGCTTGATGCCAGCCAGACCGCCGCCGAACTGGTGGTCCTGGCCGAGAGCGGGGTATCGCCCTCCACCTACCAATCGCCGGTCCTGAAAGAAGCCCTAAGCGACCTCTTGCGCGAGCGGCCTGACATCAGCCGGATTACCCTGGATGCCGGGCCGGTGACGGAAGCCGACCGGCAGGCCCTGGCCGAACTTGATTTGCAGCCGGGAAAAAATGCGACCTGGCAGGTTATTTACGAAGGACCGCAGGCCGAGGAAGAATTGCCCCCGGTTCAGACCGAAATAGTGGATTTGTCCGAAAATACCGCCCCCGCCAGCGAAAACCAGGGCGCGACGAACTGGCTGGAACTGAGCGTCCTGGCCGAGTCCGAGGCGGTCGAGGCTATTACCGAGCTTTTCGGGAAATACGGCTACAACCAGGGAGTGGTTATCGAGGAAGCAGTCCGGCCCGGCCCCGATGGCGGCGCTGAAATTGACCCGCAAGCCCTGGTGACAGTACGCACCTATATCGCGGATAGCCCCGATGCGCGTGGCGGTCTGAGCAAGCTCGAAGAAGGGCTGTTCTACCTGGGCAAATTGCGCCATATCGAGCCGCTCCAGGTGGCCGAACGGCGCGAGGAAGACTGGGCTAACGCCTGGAAAGAGTTTTACCAGGTCCACCGGGTCGGACGCCGGACCGTTATCAAACCGCCCTGGCAGGAGTACGAGCGCCAGCCGGACGACCTGGTGGTCGAGATAGACCCCGGCATGGCCTTTGGGACAGGGCTGCACCCAACTACCCGGCTTTGTCTGCAACTCATGGAAGACCACCTCAACCCCGCCGAACACCCCAAAGTGCTTGACCTAGGCACTGGAAGCGGCATTTTAGCAATCGCCGCCGGGCGAATGGGCATACCCTATATCCTGGGCCTGGATACCGACGAGGTCGCCATCCGGGCAGCCCGCCAGAACGTCACCCTTAACGGACTCGATGACCAAATCGAGATGGCAACCGGCTCGCTTGCGGTCGAAAAAGGTGAAGGCGGCTTTTACTCCTTCCCGGAAGAAGCTCAGCGCCCACCCGAAGACCTTGCGGCCAAACTCCCCTTTGACGCGGTTATCGCCAACATTATCGCCCGCATCCTGATTGCCCTGGCCGAGCCGATGGCCCAGGCCCTGCGACCGGGCGGCCTGCTCATCACCAGCGGGATAATCGGGGAAAAGGCGGACGAGGTCGCGGCGGCCCTGGAAAAAGCCGGGCTTGAACTGGTCGAAAAACGAGAGGAAAGCGATTGGGTTGCCTTTGCGCATCGCCGCCAATAAACTGTCATTAATCTTCCTTTAAGATTCGCTTCAAGTTGAGTTAATCTTGCGCTGGTAATATCTAGATGTGAGGCGATTGAGAAACAATTTCAAGATTGCCCTCCTGATAGAACTTTTACCATCCCGCATGCCAGGCCACAAGCCTACAAGCCTAAGCGGCCTTCCCAAAGGGCCGCTATTATTTTTCATAAATCTTACCCCCCTCTCCACCCAATCCATTTCTCCTGAACAAACTTCAATAAACTACTAAAGACAGGCTATTTTTCAACTTATTTTTCCTGGCGAGTTCAATCGTCGAATTATGTTACTTTTTTCACTTTAATTACGAACAAACCCCGAGCTATCCTGGCTTAAACATTTTTTTTGTAGTCATTAATTCCGCCTTAATTTTGGTGGATAACTCCAGTTGGTACCCCCTTGAAGTACTATCTAAAAGTCCTATGAACAGGCTTTAATTACAAATTTTTAATACCAATATTTGTGATCTTAATCTTATTTGAACTCATAGAAGGTATTTGAGACCATTTGAAATTGCTAGTTGGTACTAGGAAAGCCTCAAGTTAAAGTACTATTATCAGGTACTTAGAGCTTTGTTATATTAAAAACATAAGCATTTGGCTAACATTTCGGTACTATTACCGCGACAACGAAAAGAGATTTTTAATATGAAGTTGTTACATCTTGCCAATGACTTTGAACTGCCTGAGATACAAACACTTACTATATCTCCTAAAGTCATAGTCAACGTACCCCCAACGTACTTACAGGAAATTCCCCGGCGTAAAGCAATCGTCGCCCTTTTAATCTTGCTGATCTTTGCCAGTTTCAGCCTGACCATTCCGCTCCACCCGACCAGGAGCGCCGTGCCTAACGGTTGCAGCACGGCAATCGCTCTACCGAACGGCGAAAGCGCGGCCAACTGTATAATGCAAGCCACGAGCCCTTCCAAACCTACGAGAAAATTTGCCGCCCTTCCGGAAACACCCGCCAGTTACCTGGTAAATAGCCAGGCGGTAAGCGTCCAGCTTGCAAGGGTAATATTTGTCAGGGTAGTTGGTTACAGTCTGTTAAACGGACCCGTTACAACCATCAGTGAACTATAACCTCTTCTTTTCATCTTCTGTTTGCAAGTTCCAAACCAATGCGACCGGGGACTAACCCACTCCGGCCGCATTTTTGTCTCTTTTAATTTCTCAAGAATTTAATATTTTAACTAAGATATTCACAAACCTCTTATATAATATAGAATAAACCTGAAGAAGCATTCTTTATGGAATAAAGTATGCTAGTATCCTGATACTAACTCCTACTATATCCCTTCCTGATGGTCCAAAAGGGGTTAGTAGCTCGTGTAGAAGATTGGTTGTATTCACCTTTTGGAGTACCCTTTTATTGAGCCTTAAAATTGCGTATAAGAAAGGAACTAGGATGAATCCAAGTTACGATGTTTCTTATCGCCACCCGGCTTTAAAAGTTAAGCTTATCCTGGCTGTAACTTTCTTGATGCTGGGGATGGTGATGACCCTGTTTGTGGCAAGTCCCGTCAGGGCCGCATCAGCTACATTGACCGTTACGACCAAGCAAGTGAACCTGGGCGACACCTTCGCCATCAGCGGCACCGGCTTTGACGCCGGGGAAAAAATTGCTATCTGGGTTACTTCGCCCAGTGGCAAAGCTTTTGACTCGGCCTATCTCAATGCCGACAACCTGGGTAATTTCGACCAGTTCAAAAACAAAGATTACTCGATTGTGACCGGGGTCGGTACCTGGTATGTCACCGTCAAAGGTCTGACGAGCGGTCTGACCGCGAGCGATACCTTCCAGGTGATTGCTCCCACCGTTAAGGCTGCCGCTATCCTGCTTGGGCCCCTGGTGGTAGTGGCCTTCTCCGGCCAGAACTGGGAATATGGGGAACGGGTCCAACTCTGGATTACCGACCCCAAGACCGGCAAAGTCTATGGCGATACCAGCGTTTCCTACGCCTGGGCTACTACCGGCGGTGAGATCCCGGCTTCGCCCGGCCTGATTCTTTTCTTTGAAGGGACTGCCGGAACCTATAATGTGACCGTGTATGGTACGACCAGCGGTGTAACAGAGGTTGTCCCGGTTACCGCCTCCTAGTCCTTTTTCGAGGTGACAGGTTGTAAGCACACTAACAGGTTGTAAACAAAAAGAGCTAACCCCTTGAACCGGTTAGCTCTTTTTGTATATTCAACCACCCGGTTAGTTGTTACCGTACCAGACCATCAGGTAGGTATCGCCTTTAGTTAACCCCTTGCCTTTATAGGGTGCCTGGGTTAAAAGCAGGTCGTCAATAATCCCGGTTACGACATTAGCCTGTTCGTTGGCCCCCCTCGAATAGGATAAAAGAGTAGTAGTTTGCAACTTCATATCCTGGCTGACCTTGAAACCGCCCTTAACCAGGGCATCCCGGTAGAACTGAGCGATGCTATCGGGACTGGTCTTGCTGGTATAAACGCCCACTTGCAGATTCGATAAACCCCCGGCTCCCAGCTTGGTTTTGAGGTTATCATACTCAGCCTGAGTCATCGGCAGGGCCGTAACCCCGGCCACGATGGGAACAGGTCCAAGTTGGTCGGTCGGTGAGGTAACTGTGCCGCTTCCGGGATTACTCCCACCCCCGGAAGCAGGCGGTGGGGTGGTAGGGTTCGAGGGGGTAGTGGGAGTCGACTGGGCATCGAACAATTGCCTGCCCAGCAACCCTAACAAAACGTTATAAGGGGGTTGGTTCTCCGGGTGGTACTCGAACCGGGCCCGCTCGAACCACTGGACCCGGTAAACCTTATTATCGGTCGGGTTAAGCTCGTCATGTTCCTCGGTGAGAGGGTAACCAAACTGTTCCAGCCCGCCGTGCTGCTCCCAGTAAGTCTTAAAATAATTCTGGAGAGTGTGGCCGGTTGGTTGAAAGTATGTTACGGTCGCAGAATTGGCGACTGCCGGGACCGGCTGGAAAGCTGCTTCCGAACGGCGGTTGGCGGTAAGCTGGCTGCCGAGCAGACCGAGTAAGATTTCGTATTTGGTCCCGGCGAACTCAGGGTGCCACTCGAAACGGTTACGCTCGAACCACTGGGTGTAATAGACTTTCCCATCGGTCGGGTTCAATTCCTGGCGCTCCGGTGTAATCGGGTAGCCATAGACCGCCAGGCCCCCGTACTTCTGCCAGTAGCTTAAAAAACCGTGTGTATCGCTCACAGTAAAACCCGTTTCGGGAAAAGTCTGGCTGGCAACGTCGGCCTTTGCTAGCGGCCCCTGTAGAAACCCGGTTGCCAGCAGCAGGGTAAAGGCCAGCGCCGCCCACCACCCTTTTTTCGCCCATTGTTTCATAAGCATAGAAAACCTTTCGGATGATTAACCTGGGACAAATTATTACTATTGAACCAGGGCTATCATAGCACTCACCCGATTTTTTTGAAAGCAACCAGTAGCTGACAACTCGTAGTTGACAACTCGCAGTTAACTGCTACCAGACCGGCCAGCGTTCCTCGCGTGGCGGCAGGGCCGGGAAGTCCGCCTGCGGCAACTTCTGATACCAGAAAGCCACGCTGCTGATGTCGTCGGAACGCTCGAACAGGCCGTCACTGTTGCCGATGTCCTGGACGGTCACCCGCAGGTTTTCCTCGAAACGGATGGAGTCGAGGACGTGAAAGCGGTAGAGACCGTGGAGGGGAGGCTTCCCCTCGGACTGCTCCCAGAGCGGATAGCCCAGGTAGATACCGGAGTAGGTTTCGCCAAAAGCCCAGGCTCCGCCGAAATAATCTTCGGTGCCGGTGCCGCAGATGGTGGGCCATTCCTGGTCGCCGTCAATATAAAACTTCACTTCACCCTCTCCCCACCAGTCAGGGCTGCCAAGCTGAGTCCAGGCGAGATAAGTACCGACATAGACCCCGGAGCCGCTCGTTTCAAGAATAGTATAGTCCTGGCCTAGCGGTTGGGGATTGGTTCGCCGCCACTGGGCGTGAAAATAGGCCGTTTCAGGCGGCAGTTCGTCAACCTCGGAGTAATCGACCTGGTAAAAGAGATAGGGGATAGGACCGGCGTGCTGGTTTTCGAGGGTAACCCGGCAGGACTGCTGGAAGGGCATGGGCCAGTAGCAGTTAAACCCACCGCTCGGATGGACCGAAACGGCCTGGGCGTTGACGTTGGAGCGCCGGGCATGGCCGTTGCAAAAAAAGTCGCCTACCGGCACTTCGACGCTCGGCTGGGAAGCTCCGTCCCAGTAAAACCGCAAGACTAAATCCCGCAGCACGTAATCTCCGGCCTCGGTCCGGTCGGCTACGGTGAACCAGATGTGCTGGATGATACCCGGTCCGGCTATTTCGGCCAGGGTCACGGTCTCGCCGGGTTGAACACCTTCCAGGCAGGGCCGTCCTTTGCGGGCCACCCCCAGGTGAGAAGCGGCCTGACCGCCTTTGCCCTTCGCCCCGGTCGGATTCTCGGCGGTGATAGCACGCGAACGTTTCTTACCGAGCACCGGCAAATTCGCCAGGCCCGAACCCAATCCAAGCAGCGGAATAATCAAAGCTGACCTCCTTGTCTGTTAAGCTGAACAAACCAACTTATATTTTTTGAAAAGAATAAAATACCTGTGGATACGGCGTGATGCAACCGAATCTTAACCGAATATTTTTCCAGCTTCAACCTTTTTCGGGCTGTGTAAAGAGCAAACGATTTACCGGGTGTGCTATACTCAAAGCAGCACCCCGGCAGGATGGGTGTGGGCAAAGAAGGGAACTTTTGGAAATGTTAAGGACCGGAGAATTTAGCCAGGTACAAAACCGCAAAGCGACCAGTAGCTGGCCGCGTGCTTTGAGCGTCCGCTGGGAAGATTTCAACCTGGCGCTGGTGGGCAAAGTGCTGGTTATCTTTATCTTCCTCGGCACTATCCTGACGCCGCTGTTCTGGCTGAGCGGCATCCCGGTCCTGCAAAATATCGCGCAATTCGGCTGGGAAGTTGGGCGGGCCATTTGCTCCTACACCGACCATAGCCTGGGCATTTCCGGCGAACCTCTGATGGTCTGTACGCGCTGTTTCGGGGTCGGGGTCGGCCTCCTGACGGCGGGACTGGTCTACTTTTACACTCCCCTGGTTAAAAATCACCTGCCCCAATCCCGGCTGCGGCTGGCGGCAATCCTGGCGGCGTTGTTCGTGCCCTGGCTGGTAGATAGCGGGCTCGAACGGCTCGGTCTGTGGCAGACCAACAACTATTTGATGCTGCCGACCGGCTTTTTAGGAGGGGTGGCGGTGGCGCTGGCCCCGCTCATCTTCTGGCCGCGCCCCGAACCTGAACTGGAAGAAGAATAATTTCCCCTCAGATTTTAGAGATCCGTTTTAACAAATCTGCGAAAAGTATAAAAACGAAAAACTCCGACAAACCTTGCGGCTCCTCGGAGTTTCGTATCAGCTTTGCGTATAGAAGCAATACCTGGCGCAACCGGCTCGACCTGGGATTTTTGCGAAGAAGCTTTCGACCTTGCGGCCTGGGCTAACTCGCGCAACCTTTCGGGATGAAACCGGCCGGGCAAAGTCCTGGCGGATTTGCTCCAACCTACCCGACCTCGAGGCTGGAACCTGTGGGACGCGCTCCCTTGCGGGCCGCTTTCTTCTGGCTCAACCGGGCGACGAAACTCGGACGGGGCGTACCCTTGCGGGTCGTGTACCGGGGAGTGTGTCGCTGAGTTCGGATGCGTCCGGGCGATGGACCTTTGCAGGTCACCTACCGGGCGTTTCAGCCTTGCGGTAGAACCTTGGATAGGGTTTTCCTTGCGGATAACTTGCTAACCTGTGGTTGTGTTTCGGTGGGCTTCAACAACTCTGACATCACTATGGTAGCAAGATTCCCTTTTGGAGTCAATAAAATTTATCCACGACTTACCCACATGTTTTCCCACATGGTTATCCCCAGAATTAGCGTTTGCCCATAAAGGGCACGAAACACCGTTAAACGTTAAACGGGGAAAGATAGAACCGCCGCCCACCCCATAGAAGCAGAAAACCTTACATCTTTGGCAGGAGTTCGAAAAGGTGCTGAGCTTTTGCCTTGTCGCCAAAAATCTCCAGGCCATCCAGCGGTATCCGCCGCCACATTACGAGCAACAAATCGGAGGCGGTACCCCGGATGGCTACATCACCTTTCGCGTGGATTGGCTGGACATCGAGTTCTCTGCCGTTAAAAGTAAGCAGCCATTCGCCCTCACCATCGGTGCGGTGGAGGTGGTAGGTCTCACCCTGGCCATCCGGCCCGTTGAAACTTTTGAAACGCATGGGCAAAAAGCTAAACAACAAAGTCAGGGCATTATAGGCCAGTTCAGGGTCAATGGGGTCGGGGTTGTGTCCGGGCAGAGCGTTCTGGGCATCCCAGCGATGAAGGGCTGTCTCGGTAGACATCTGGCGCTGGTAGAAAGAGGCCGGGAGTTTGGAACGGCCCGAGAGGTTCCAGACCTGGGCGTCGTCAGGGGTAGCGGCCAGGGCCGCCGCCAACTCCCTGGAGCCTTCCTCGAACCAGGCGACAAGGGCGGGCGATATTGCAGCATCGTCGGGAGCTTTCCCGGTATTGAGCCATTCCTGCCATTCGGGGGTAACCTCAAGATAGCTCTTATCGTTCGGGTCGGGCGTTGTTTCGCCGGGGGTCCGCAGGCGGCTGGTGGCCCGGCGGTGCGTGCTGCCCAGGTGCGTCAAAAGCATGGTCAGGTTCCATCCCGGGCAACTTGGCACAGCGGGGGTAGGCGGTTCCGAGTGGGCCTGTACTGCTTCAACAACCCTGGCCGAGTCTTTTTCGAGCGCTTCAATAAATAAAGTTCTGGTAGCCATTTTCCTCCCCTAAAATTTTATAAGAATAGAAAAAGCGTGCTAAAACCACAATCATAGTAGCTAATTACACAGAATCTCGCAATAGAGCGCCAATCTGGACTATTTCTCGAAGCTTAGTTTGTTATGAATTGAACAATCTATAGTAATTTTCGATCAAAAAATTAAAATATTGAATTCGAGTATTACCTTGCAAAACATATAAAGATGAATTGAATACAAACTAAATGATACAACTCAGTTAAAGTGATGGAACACGTGTACCCACCGGGCAAGCGGTATGCAAGAAAGTAATTTCCTATTTGTAGTACATTGGTGAGCTTAAAGTCCTATTGACTTTTCACATTTCCGGTGTTAAATTATCTTTATATTTAATTTTTTAAAAAAATAATAAAATAAGGATGCCATTATGGACGGTAATGATCTGGCTGTCTTTACCCGTGCTGTTCAGTATGCCCAGGAAGGTAACAAAGAAAAGGCTTTTGAGTTTATAAAAGCCCTGGCGCAAAAAGATGCCAACAACATTGATTTTATTCTTTGGGGTATTTATACAGCCCCAAATACTGAGCGGGCGTCCTTGCTTCTCAACCGGGCTAAGCTCATAAAACCTGATGACCTTGCCATACAACAGGCGGAACAATGGCTGACAAATGAAAAAAACAATTGGCCGCAGCCTGGCGAGGGCTTTCCTTTTTTCCCACCAAAGAAATATATAGCGCAAAATATGGGGCAAAGCACCACCCAGGTGATTTTACCGGTGCAACCCGCCGTCCCTGTCCAGCCGGTGATGCCAACCCAACAAATCTATATTCAGCCACAGACCTTTATAGCACCCCAACCCATCATCATAAATACGGCGCCTGTTTATTCGTGCCCGTATTGCAGAAGCCCTTACCCACCATTAACCAGCACAAGGATTTCAACTGGCGGGTGGATTACTTTTGCGGTGCTGTTAATTTTATTTTTCCCTTTGTGCTGGGTGGGATTTTTCTCAAAAACCAGTTACCAGTATTGCGGTCAATGCGGAGTAAAATTTAACTAGGAGTAAAAATGACACAAAATTCTCAAGACCCCTGGGGTAATTCGACTAACCAGAATCAAGGTTCTACCTCACAACCCCAGCAGCCTTATCCATTTGCGCAACAACCCGGACCATATCCGGTTCAGCAACCCCAACAAGGCTACTACCCTCAATCTCAACAGCCTCAGCAAGTTTATTATCAGCAACCGCAAAGGCCTATTAGCCCGCAGGTTGGCTATTTTGGGGGTGCCCCGGTTGCAAAAAAGAAATGGCCCGGTTGGGCTACCGCTCTCCTGGTTATCGGGGTAGTCGTTATATTGGCCGGAATAGGTGCAGCTTCCAGGTCAAACTCGACCACTAACACCCAACAAACCATTGCGACTGCCCCGGCGGCCGGGATTAACAATCAAAATGCCGTTGTTCAGTCTTCCAATAACAGCCAAAAAATTGGGAAAGTTGGGGATACAATTTCGCTTAATGGTTACACTTTAACCGTAAACGTTGTCCAGAAGTCTGAGAATTTTTCCGGTGATGCTATCGACCAGGCCAAATCTGGCAATACTTTTATTGCAGTTGACCTTACGATTGGCAGCCAGAAAAACAGCGGTGTTAGCGCCAATGCCCTCTATGCAACATTGAAAGATAGCCAGGGATATTCCTACAACACCGGCATCTTTGGGGATAAACAGCCCAGCCTTAAAGGTACAAACGATATTCCGAATGGTGATAAGGTGAGGGGCTGGGTTACTTTCGAAGTGCCAAAAACAGCCAGTGGGTTTACCCTGGAATATGGACAGCTTTTCGAAAGCGAGAAAATAAGAGTTAGTCTGGGGATATAATTTATTTTTCAAAAATAGCTGGGTCTAAACCAGCCTGGCGTTATATTTTTGCCCCTTTTGGTAGGTTCAAAGCTTTGAACGGGTTGCAGGGACCGGTTTATAGGCGCTAGGCTTGATAAGCTCGGCACCTTTCAACTCCCCACATCCAGCGAGAGACTGCCAGGGGGCACTTTGGTGCCTTAAACCTAACCACACCTTTTCACGTCACTTCGATTTTGGCCGCGTCGCCCATAAAAACCTCTTCCACCTACAACCAGGGAAATTCCACAACCCTTATTGTTATAAATTACGCAATCTAGAATAAATCTTCAGCTAAAGCGCCTCAATTTTCCTGGAAAATTCATGGCGACTTTGTAAAATTACAGGGCAACCGCAAAGTCAGAAAACTTTGGTAGGTTGACTGCGAATCTGATATTGTCCAACGGACCTAGGTGTAACAGGGGGCGTTCGGAATGACAGGTCGCACCTACGAGTGTGACAAAACTAAACGCTAAAAACTGAAAACTATTCACTTTTCAATTCCCAGGGCTAGATGTTAAAATTAGAATATGATAAACAATCCTTTGCCCCGGCTGGACAGAGCGCCCGCCCTTCATGCCAAACTACTGCCTTTTTGTCGTTTGAAACCCGGCCAAATCTGGCAAGACCCCAAGTCGGGTCACCGGGTCGGGTGTCTTGACGCCACCAACACTGACCAGGTTGCCGACCTTGTCGGCCAGGAAACCGCCCGGTTGGCCGTCCACGACCCGCCCTATAACCTGGCTGCCTTTGAATTCCGCAGTCTTGAACATTACGTCGCCTGGTGCCGGGAATGGATTGAGGTTACCCGCCGTCACCTGATGCCCGATAGCAGCCTCTATCTATGGCTCGGCGCGGACCAGACCGCCGACTTCCAGCCCCTGCCCGACATCATGATTATGATGCGGCGGACCCCCTTCCAGGCCCGCAGCTTTATCACCATGCGCAACCAGCGCGGCTACGGCACCCAGACCAACTGGATGGCCGTCCGCCAGGAACTGCTTTACTACACCCTGGGCAACCCGCTCTTCCAACCCCAGTATACCGAAATCCCCAAGACCCTGAGCGGCTATTATAAAAAGATAGACGACGAGTTCAAAGATAATCTCGAACGCGGTCTCTCCCCGAACATCCGGGCCGGGAACGTCTGGTTTGATGTGCAACAGGTCTTTTACCGGATGGAGGAAAACGTCAACGGCTGCTACGCTCAGAAGCCGCTCAAGTCTATCGAACGAATTTTGCTGGCGAGTTCGAAACCGGGCGAACTGGCCCTCGATTTCTTCGCCCACTCCGGCACGACCCTGCTCGCCGCCGAACGGACCGGGCGGCGCTGCTATACCGCCGACCTCGACCCCGTCTACTGCGAGATTGCTATCCGCAGGCTGGAACGCTTCCACGCCACCGGCAAGACCGGCTGGCAAAACGACCACCCCTTTTCCGCCGAACTGGCCGAGATAAAAGACCCCGCCGTCACCGCTGAACTGGCCCAGGCCGCCAGGCAGTCCGAGTGAGCTTTTTATAGGCTCGCGTTGACGCTAGGCCGGTTTGCTGCTAAAATCAGCCCCGATTGTGCGGGGTTGCAACCCCTTTAACAGGTGCGGTGAATTGGAAATCCTTCCCACCACAATAGCTTAACCCAGGAACGGAGCAGCAGTATCAGCCAGGAGCAGGCCGGACAAATCAGCCAGCCAGACCAGGACGTTTTAGGGCCGGGCCAAACCGCCCAGGCGGACAACCAGTTGGGCGGTCAACCGAACATTCACCCGGACGTTCAACTGAACGGCCAACCGGGCTGGCTCAAAATAACCAGGACTTCCTATTACAACTATTTTCTAGGTTTGTTAGGATTATTGGCGTACCTGGCCTGGCTGGTCTTCCCCTCAAGAATACCTGCCCTGGCCTTGCTGGTAGGGCTGGGTGGTGGGATTGGGCTGCGCTGGTACGCCGGGTACACCGTAAGGACCGGAGCCAGGATAACGGTACGGGCCGAGTACGTGGCGCTGGCGGTAATTGTGGCGGTGGCCGCCGGGCTGCGGTTTGCCTCGTTAAACCAGAGCCTCCCCTACTTCGATAACCCGGACGAGCCGACCATGACTAACACCGGTCTGAAGATGCTTCAGACCGGTGACCTCAACCCGCATTTCTTTCGCTGGCCGAGCTTACCTTTTTACATGCAGTATGCCGCCAGCGCCGTCCAGTTCATTACGGGGGTCGGGCAGGGCCGTTATTCCGACCTGCAAAACCTGCCCACCGAGGGCTTTTTCCTGGTTGGCCGGGTCGTTTCGGCCACGCTTGGTACGGCGACCGTCTTTCTGACCTATCTGCTGGGACGGACGCTTTACGGCCCCGCGGTCGGCCTGACCGGGGCGCTGGTGCTGGCGGTGCTGCCGCTCCACACCGAACACTCGCACTATGTCACGCCTGATATAATCGTCACCTTTTTTACGGCCCTGACCCTCCTTTTCGCAGCCTACGTGTTCAGGACCGGGCAGCGAAAGTGGTATCTGTGGGCCGGGGTGGCCGCCGGGTGGACGACTGGCTCCAAGTATAACGTGGCGATAGTCCTGGTAAGCGTGGTGCTGGCGCACTTCCTGGCGTCGAAAAATCGGCGCGGCAAGTTCGGCTGGCTGGTTGCCAGCGTGGCCCTGGCGGCAGGGGTCTTTCTGGTTACGACACCTTTTGCCGTCCTCGATTTGCCGGGCTTCCTGAACGAAATGGCCTTCCAGATCCGGCACTACACCATCCTGGGACACGGCAGCGCCAGCGAAGCGCCAAGCTGGTCGGCCTATTTACAGGATTTCTGGCTGGAAGGGTTTGTCTTCCAGGCGTCGATAGTAGCGGTGGGCGGCGTCCTTTTCGCCCTGTTCCGGCAGCGCCGGGCCGACTGGCTGACGGTCAGTTTCCCGCTGCTGGCCTATTTCTTTTTCTCGGCGGCCAAAGTGCATTTCTCGCGCAACCTGCTGCCACTACTCCCCTCGCTGGCGGTCCTGAGTGGGGTCTTGCTGGTGGCGGTGGCGGGATGGCTGGTAGGACGCTGGCCCGGCTTTAAGGCAGGGAAGTGGCGGTTCGCCTGGCAGAGTGGGGTGGTACTGGTCCTTTTTGCGGGATTTTTCTTTTACGCGGGGTTACACTCGGTCCTGACCGACCGCTTTTTCGCCCAGCCCGATACCCGCCAACTGGCCGCCCAGTGGATTGTGGCCGATATACCGTCCGGTTCGAAAATCCGGCTCGAACAGGGCGGGCCGATTCTACCGACCGGGCGCTATCCTAACGGCGACGAGCAGCGGCCCATCGGGGCGCACGACGCGGCCTGGTACCGGGACCAGGGTTTTAAATACCTGGTGGCGATTTCGAGCCAGTACGACGAGTTAATCCAGACCGACCCGACCGCCGCCGCGAATTACCAGCAGGTTTTTTCACAATTTACCTTGCTCAAAGAATTCCGGGAAAGCAGTAAGGAATACCCTGGCCCCACGGTCCGCATTTATCAGGTAAAATAAGGGGTATATAACCCAAAAGTTACAGAAAGCTGAGATAGAGCGCGTAATGTCAAACAATGTCCCCGGCGCTTTGCTGGACCCCGGTCTGAACGGCCTGACCAACGACGACCCGGCCCGGATTACTACGGTAGTTGTCCCTACCTATAACGAACGAGAGAATATCGAACGGTTGCTGGAAACGGTCTTTAAATTGGGTATTCCAGACTTGCGGGTTGTCATCGTGGATGATAATTCGCCGGACGGCACCGGCCAACTGGCCGAAGAACTGGGCCGGGAAAAATTTAACGGCTATGTCGAGGTGCTGCACCGCCCCGGCAAACTGGGGCTGGGCCCGGCTTACCTGGCCGGGTTCAAACGCGCCCTCGAAAAAGGAGCCGCTTTTATCGTCGAAATGGACGCCGATTTCTCCCACGACCCGGCGACCCTCAAACGGTTCCGGGAAGCTATCGAGGATGCCGACGTAGTGGTAGGCTCTCGCTACGTGCCGGGCGGTTCGCTGGATAAACGCTGGACCCTACTGCGCCGCGTTATCAGCAAGGGCGGCTCGATTTACTCGCGGGCTATCCTTGGTCTGAAGGTCCACGATGCTACCGCCGGGTTCAAGATGTTCCGGCGAGAAGTGCTGGAACGCCTCCCCCTCGACCAGATTCGCTCGAACGGCTACTGTTTCCAGGTGGAGATCGCCTACCTGTGCCAGAAAAACGGGTTCCGGGTCAAAGAAGTGCCGATTCACTTTAACGAGCGGGTAGCCGGGGTCTCCAAAATGAGCCCGCGTATCGCTATCGAAGCGGCCTGGAAGGTCTGGCAAATCCGGTTCAGGTATTAGGCTAACCCTGACCTTTATTTAACCCGCCGGGCGTACCGCAGGATGAAAACGCTGGCGGTCATTACCAGGCTACCCGGCAAAAAGAAGGTCAGGTAGCCGGCCTGGTCCGGCTGTGAACTTAAAAAGAGGTAAACCAGGGTCAGGGCGGTCAGCAATAGAGGTATAAAAGCCACCGGGAAAGCCTGGGGCCGGTGGTGCCACAGGAGATAGGCCGCGACCCCACTCACTCCTACGACCACGAGGACTATACCCAGCAGCCAGGGAATAAAGTCAAGTTCGAGCCAGGCCGCGTACAACGCCAGGGCCAGCAAATTGGTCGCCGCCGAACTGTAAAAGAGGACGCGCCCGGTCCTTTCGTACTCGGTACCGGGGCGATTGGGGTTAAAAAGGTAGCGGATAGCGTAATCGTTTGGCTCATCCGAATTGGGCCGGTCGTAGTCGTCCGGTTCTTGCCGGTCAGTCAGCAGAGGCATATAAGTCCCCTCCTTTATTTTTCTTACTTCCATTTTATAAACCGGCCTCGTTAGAGTCAATAAGACCTACGTTGAACGTTGAACGAAACAACGAAAACGGGAAACGAGGGAGTTAAACCGAAATTGTTCTTTATTGCTCAGGAGTGTTAAACTCGACTTAGCCAAAGACATTTTTTAATGGGTTTTATCACGTTCAACGTTTAACGTTCTACGTTTAACGAAAAAAATGCCAATCTACGAATATCGCTGCGCCAATTGCGGGCGCAAAAACAGCCGGTTCTGGCTGAGTATAAGCGCGGCAGAAGCCGCCGAACCCGACCTCAAGTGCGAGAAGTGCGGCCAACCCGCTCTGCGCCGTCTTATCTCGCGGGTGACACTTGGGAAAGCGCCCCAGGACGTGGGCGACCAACAATACGAGTTCGACCGCCTGACCGCGAACCTCGATGACTCCGACGCCGGGGAGATGGACCGCTTTACCCAGGCGCTAGGGGGCGAACCCGCCAGCGACGATTCTTCCTCCGACGACGAATAACCCGTTTAGACTTTCAGGGCAATCCACAATGGCATCCAGTTTTATAAAATTTCAAGGTTTCGGATTCTGGTCAACCGACAACGCCCTTGATGACTGGCTAAATTTTCTCAGGGCGGAAATTGATAAATTATCCGAGAAACCGGACTGGTTAGGTGCTTACAGTCAGCATTTATACGAGCAAAATTATATCGCCGGGGGAGGCTGCATGAATGCGGGCCTGGATGATTTTCTGACCGAGGATAGTCGGAAAGAAATGTTGCTTGACCTGACACGCAAGGCTATCGCCCGGATTGAAACTTATAACGGGACTATCAACACCAGGGAATTGCTCGAAATGGGATTAGGTTCGGGCAATTCTTATGTTTCGTGGTGGGTTGAGACGACCTCTACCGACCGTATTCTAAATATCGGAAATGCTTTTCTACGCCTTTTACAGGGCCAAATCAAAACGGATGCTTCAACCTCGCCGGTAATGGATAGCCGGAAAAGTTAGCTGGCTCAATTCTGTATTTCGGCTAAAGAAAACCCGAACCTTTTGCTATTTGCTAAGATAAATTTCCCATTTTCTAAACTGAAACCAGGCCTGATAATTATATTCATCAGCCTGGTTTTTGATAGTCAATAAAATTTAAATCTGAAAGTTAAATCTTATGCCGACCCACCCGGTCTTTACCGACCTGTTGCTTCATTCGGACGCGGAGTTGGAAAGCTTGCTCGATAAGAAAATCCTGGAGCGCGAAATGGTCCATGCCTGGCCTCTATCCTGCGTGGAAAGGTTGCGCCTGGAAGACGGCTCTCAACTGGCCTACAAGTCGCAACTCCCGCCTACCGTCGAAACCCGCTTTTACGAACAGGCCAGTTCGCCACTCCTGCCGGGCCACCGCTACCTGGGCCGCCTGGGCGACTGCGAAACCATGCTACTTGACTGGATTGAAGCGCCGCTGCTGCGGGATGTCGCACTAACGGAGGCCGAACTGGTCGCGCATGGCCGCCGGGTGGTGGAGCAAATCGGGCAGACCCGCGGGACATGGCCGGTCTATCTCGACATCGGCACGATAGAAGCCTGGGCCGCTGCCGGGCAGAAGGTTTTCGACAAACAACGCCAACTTATCGAAGATGGCCGGTTCAGGCTGACCGACCTGGCCGGATTGAAGCAGGTCTGGGCCTGGGCCGGGGCTACCGAAACCCTGCGGGCGATTGCCGCGCACCCCTGGCTGGCCCACGGCGACCTGACCGCCGGGCAAATCTTCGTGGCCGAAGACCAGTACCGGGTCATTGACTGGCAGCGCCCGGTCATTGCGCCACCGGAGATTGACCTCGTGGGACTGCTGGTTGACCGCGAGATTGACCCCCGCCCTTATGTCGCCGGGCCGGTCATAGCTATTTTCTGGTTTTTGCGATTGCATTGGGCCGTCGAAGCCCAGTTTGATTTGTTTCCCGCTTTCAAGGGCCACCTGTTCGACCAGTGGGCCGCCCAGGCTACCGCCCACATTCTTAACGGCTAATTCCAGGACAAAACTCTGGCAAATAAAAAGAGCGCCCGGTAGTTTTGCCAGGCGCTTTTGTTACAAATTACGAATTAGGGGTCGGCGAGGCGGACGGAGGACCACCACGACCTCCTGGCGGATTCCCACCGGGAGGCATCCGGCCTGGACCACCTGCCCCACCTGCGCTGTCCGACCGCCCCACTTCCGTATCGGTCAAATCGAGGCCGACGGCGAAGCTACCCGCGTAACCTGTCCCGCTGGGGTTCACGGCCAGAATCATCTGGCTACCGACACTCTGGTAGATGCCGTCGTTGGCATTGGTAGTGCTGCGCGTCCCTTTTTTGGTGTTGTAGGGCGCCTGGCTCATTACCGTATTGGATAAATTCTCGTCAAAGAACAACTGAGAGGTAAATTCGTAAGCCTGGCCGTTGGTGCCGGTCGTCCGAATCTTGAAATGGATATGAATGGTCCGGCCATTGTACCAGCCCGGATAGATGGTCGTGAAGGAAGCCTTACCCGTGTCGTCGGTTAACTGGTAGCCGCGCAGGTAATTCTGGCCGACCGTGCTGCCCCAGTTGGCATCGGTGGTATCCGAGTAAGTCCCGGCGGCGTCACAATGCCAGACATCCACCATGGCCCCTTTGAGCGGGGCACAACTTCTGTTCGCCTGGTAAACCATAAAGGTCAGTGCAAGCGGTAGCCCGGCCTTAACTGTGCCGCTCGAAGTATCCGAACGAATATCGGAACGGTTTATTTTCTCGTCCTTGAAATATGGTCCTTCGGTCACTTCCGGGCGCACCACGCAACTGCTCACCGCTGCCTGGGCCGCCGTGGTCGAAACCGAAGCGGCGGTGGTAGACGCCGCGCCCGTAGTGGTGGGAGCGGTGGTGGTTGGGGCCGCCGTTGTGGCAGCGGCAGTGGTACCCGCGGTGGTGGGCGCGATGGCCGTTGTCCCGGCAGCGGTGGTACCTGCCGTAACTGGCACGGCAGTCGTGGCAGCAGCGGTCGTGGCAGCAGCGGTCGTGGTATTGGTGGTATCGCCACAGGCGGCCAGGAAGACCGTAGCCCCGGCCCCGCCTAACAGGGCCAGCACTTCCCGGCGCGACAAAATCCGGCCTACCGGGCGGTCATCATCATGTTCGGTATAATTACTCAACTGTTTCTCCTTGCAGTCGTACTGGGGACGTAGTCGTACCTCTGAAATAAACTTGCTCCTATCTCACCCGAAAAAGGTTGCTGGGAACAGGATAATAAGAATTTCTGAGAAAAACCTGAGAAAGCAGTTAAGTTTTTATTAGACTGGTTTTGGAATGAAATTAGAAATAGAAAAGAAGCGGTGGTTAAGCAAATATTGTAGAAATGTATTTTTACAGCCAAAATTAGGATTCAGGGCTGGTAGTGGTCGTAGAAAAAGGTATCGAGCATCGTCTTGCCGATAAAACAGACCAGGAAGAAAATAATTACCGGGTTCTTCCAGGTTTGGATAGGGGAAGGCAGACTCCCTGCCGGTAAAGCGTAAAAAAGCCAGGCCAGGGCAAACGCCGCCGTCAGTTTCAGGAGCAAGGCCAGCCACATATACAGGTTGCGCCGCCGCCGGGAGGGGTAGCGTTTGACCCATTCGGCCTCTACTACCAGGTCTTCGCCCTGCTCCTTCGGTCTGGCTTCACCCAATTCCGGTGACGCCGGGGCCGGGACTATCGTCATAGCCGGTCGTTCGGTTTTTTCTTCCATGGCTGTACCCCTGCTAACAATACTACCTTAGCCAGGCTGGGTTTACCGTGCAAATCCAGGCGCAAGCGTGGTCCTGGAAACCAGGTTTTGCCAGAGCCCACCTGTAACCATTATACCGGCGCGGTTACGATTTTGCGAGTTGAAAATGATACCAATCAAACGCTGGCGGTGCGCTGCCGGGCGACCCACTCCAGGCCCTGCTGAGCCCGCGCATTGTTGGGGTTAATTTGCAAACAGTTTTGCAACGAGGTTTCGATGTCGTCCAGTTCGTCCACGGCCCCGCTCAACCACAACCAGGCTTCCTCGTTCATTTCGTCCCGGTCCACATAGCTTAAAAGAAGTTGCTGGGCTTCGGCCCGGTTACCGGCCAACAAAGCCTGCACGCCATCTACCAGTAACTTGCGGGTTTCAAGATCGTTAGGGTTCGCCTGTGTCATCGTTGCTCCTCTGTGTTCGATAAATTAAGTTAGTTGATAGCTGGAAAGGGTGTATCAGTAACGCTTGTTATCCCGGCCCAGGAAATAGACGAAAGGACCAAAAATCAGCAGCAGGAAACCGACCCCGGTCATAATAATATCGAAAGGAATCGGCATTAACCGGTTGACCACCAGCATACAGAGAAGACCGGCGGCTTCACAAATTATCGCGCCTAACAGGGCTTGCTGCTTATCCAAATGAACCTCGTTTTTATCTTTCTAGTTGACAGGGAGGATATTTGTAGTATAATGCTCTGGCTTTGGGCAGTTAGCTCAGTTGGTAGAGCACCACGCTTACACCGTGGCTGTCAGGGGTTCGAGTCCCTTACTGCCCACTTTTTATTACCTTTTTCCCTCTCAAATTTCCCTGGTTCATTATAAACCCTTACTAGAACAAAATATAGACCCATTCAGGCTATTACAGGACTAATGCAAAGTCCGACAATTTGTCTGTTCATACGACCGTGATATACTCCAACGGCGCTGCCCAAAGGGAACCCTTCGGGCTAGATTTCTCGACTACGCTCGAAATGACAAGGTGGAGGCGATACTTTTCGCCAACGGCGCATTTCGGAGCCACGTTTAACGTTCAACGTTATTTCATTCAACGACTTGCATTCACCCAAAAGGCTATTATTTCGAGCTTGACCTGGCTACATCCTTCCCTGATAATGGTTCTATGTTCTCATATTACGCGTTAATCACCTGACTTGAAAAAACCGGTTTTAGCATTTTATGGTCATCCATCCTTTGCTGCTCCATTTCCCGGTCGCCCTGCTGGTGACGGGCACCGCCGCCCTGGTTTTAAGTTTACTCCGGCCCGGCCTGTTTGCCGGTAAAAAGGGGCAGCGATTAGCTTTCGAGGGCTTCATGAGCGGGGCGCTCGGCCTGGGTTACGCCGGGGTTATCCTGACCGTTATTACCGGCCTGTTCGACATGCAGGCCAGCCCCAAGACCCAGGCCAAAGACGGCTGGATTATTATCGCGGTCCTGCATATCATTACGGCAGTCTCGCTGCTGGTCGTTTACGGCGGGCTTCTTTACCGCCGCTTTGTAGTTTTACCTCCAGCCGTAAGCCTGCCCGATAGCGCCTCTCCTGCCCCTGACCAATCTCCCACCATCCCCGGCGATGGTCCTGCCCTGCTGCTAGAAACTCCACCCCTGGCCCTGGCCCACCGGACCGACTGGCTTTCGCTGGGACTGTCCCTGCTCGGTTTGCTTTTGCTGATAGCCGCCGGGTGGCTGGGCGGTACACTGGTCTACGAATACCGGGTCGGCATCGGTTAAACGAAAAAGTTAAGGACTTAAGTCCTAATTAAATGAAGGTTAAAAGGGTTGACACGCCGGGAGCGATTGACTATATTTATGACAAGTTCAATTTAAAATATACCTTGTAATTATCCTATCCCTGATGGAGTTTCAAAGTGGCAAAGAAAAAAACGGTCCTTGCCATTACCCTGGTGACCGCCCACGACCGCCCACCCTTTCGCCTCAACCTTAATCGCTGGGTCCTGGGGCTGTGCCTGCTGGTAGCCCTGGTAATTACCGGGCTGGCCGGGGTAACCGTCTATAACCTGCTCGACGGGCAGACCGGGCATAGCCGGGGCGATGACCTGGCGATGCAAAATAGTTCCGGTACGCGCGAGGCCGAACAGGCCAAGTTGATTCAAATAGGACAGGACCGCCTGGCCCAACTGCAAAAGGATAACGACGCCCGCCAGAAAGACGTGGCCGACCTGGAAACCCAGGTCAAGCAGCTTACCGGCAATATCCAGAGCTTGCAACAACTTGCCCAGGAAATCGAGCAAAAACTACCGGCGGCAACTACCAATACCGCCACTCCTACACCAACCGCTAATGGTCAGACCGGCAGCCTGGGCGGCGGCAATACCCAACCCCGGTTGGATAGCGCCCAGGCCCGCTCGTATACGAACCAGTACAACAAGGTCTTGAGCCAGTTACAAAGTATAAATAACCGGCTCAACAGCAATAAATTGAATTTGGCGACCCAGGACATCCAGGTCGAAACTTTCCAGCAGAGCTACTCACAGCAGAAATCGAATCTCGACACCCAGCTTGGTCCTAACGCCGGGGTCCCGGCGGTTAATCCCACCCCTGGCCAGGGTCAGGGCCAGTCGGACGATAATAGCGGTGACGGACCGCCAACCGGCCTGCCGGTCAACTGTCCCATGACCAGCAAGTACGGTTGGCGCAATAACCCCTTCATGCCGGGGACCCAGCAGTTCCACTACGGCATTGACCTGGGCTGCTACGAGGGTACACCGGTCCTTGCTACCAAGGATGGGGTAGTCACGCATGCCGATTACGATTCGGGTTATGGCAACCGGGTGGACATAAGCCACGCCGGGGGCTGGCTCTCGATATACGGCCACAACAACCGCATATTGGTTAAGGTTGGGCAAGTTGTGCATAAAGGTGATATAATTGCCCTATCAGGCAACACTGGGGCAAGTACGGGTCCGCACGTTCATTATGAACTTCACAAAGATGGCACTCCAATAGACCCAAATACCGTGTTGGCAGTTAAGCTTTACTGACAAAGCTAACTCTATTGATTTTAATTTCATAATGGGTTGACCGCCGGTTTACGACTCTGGGACTTCTGGGGACCGGTGGTCATAGTGACCGCGAACCACAACGGTCCCGGCAGGAAGGATAATTATTAGATGTTTGGCGGCAATAATAAGAAACCGCAAGGCACCGACCTGGCAATTCCACAGGGCAGCAATGTCCGAGCTGACGAAATCATTGAAACCAGTATCGGTAGCTCGGTCAGTATGCAGGGCATTTTGAAGGCCGAAGGCAATATTCGGATTGATGGACTTTTTGAAGGCAAAATCGAGACTGCCGGTAACGTGATTGTGGGCCGGACCGGCGCTGTCGCCGCCGATATTGTAGCCCGTAACGTGCTGGTGGCCGGTAAGGTCAAAGGCAACATCCAGGCCCACGACCGGCTGGAAATTATCGCCAGCGGCAAAGTCCTCGGCGACATCGAAGCGATTACCCTTTACATCGAAGAAGGCGGACGCCATCACGGGCAGACCCGCATGGCCGGGGACGAAGATGCCGACCAGTTCTTGCTGGAAGGACCACGCTAAACCTTCTCTTACCCTGTAACCAATTTATCTTTTGCAATTATTAACCGGCCCCAGGCCGGTTTTTTAGTTGGTGGCACTTTATATGCAAAAAAGTAAGGCGTAACTATCTATATTGTAAGCGGCTAAACTTTACCGCAATGAAACAAAACGACCCGTCAGGATATGACGGGAAGACACAGGAAAGAAAAAGAGTAAAGGGAAACACGGACGGGGTTTGATACTTAAGGATTTAAAAGTGAAACCCCTGGAACGACGGTAAGGAGAAAATTATGCTCACGAACTTACACCTGGGCGCAAAGGTAACCGGCTTTAACGACGAACACCTCGGCACTGTTAAATATCTGGTGGCCGACCCCAATAATGACCTTGTAACCCACCTGGTGGTCCACGAAGCTGGCACGGGCACCCGCGATATACTGGTCGAAAGTGGCCGCCTTAACCGCATCTCGGATGATGGCGGCACCGTCAGTCTCAACCTGGACCGCCAGCAGCTATCCCAACTGCCCGACTTTATGGAGCGCGAATATGTAACCAACGAAATTGCGGACGGCTCGGCCAACGTTAAGGCGGCCCGCACCAATTTTGGGGATAACCCGGTCCCGGTGGAAACCGACCTTTTCGGCACCACCAACAACGGCACCTATGCCAATACTACCACGCTCGACCCGATTAACCCGACCATTACCAACGGGGCAGGTCTGGGTCTGACCGGTACCTCGAACGGGCTCTTTGGCAACGCGATTGGCCCGGTTGGTGCCCCGGTCGAAGAAAGACTTAATGTGCCGGAAGACGCCCTTATCATCCGGGAAGGGGCCAGCGTCGAGGCCCTCGACGGGCATATCGGAAAGGTCAAAGAAGTCAATATTGACCCGGATAGCGGCCAGCTAACCAGCTTTGTGGTCGAAAAAGGTCTTTTCATCCTGGACGACTACACGGTACCGGTCCAATCCGTGGAAAGCTCGAACCAGGACCAGGTCTTTTTGAAGCTGACCAAGGCCGACTTCAAAAACGCACCCCTGGCCGAAGAAGTCGAACCGGCCAACTATGCGCCCGTTGATACGGTAGACGAAACGGTCGAGGAAGATACCGAGGACACCCGGGCCGTGCCGATCGACGATACCACTCGCCCGGCGGATAGAGTTTAATCTTTGCCCCCAGCTTTGAGGCCGCACTTTTACCAGGTGCGGCCTTTTTCTTGTTTTCAAAAGATTAAAACCTGAACAAAAGGTGTATAATTGCATGGTAAAACTATTTTGAAGCAAGCCTGGAAGAATAATTTGAGGGCAAATTGTGTACAAACAAGGCCGGAGATTGGTATAATCTGAACAACCCTTGTTAGTGTTGCGTAGGTTTTCCTGGACCACCGGGCCTGGGAACGTTGGAACTTGATATAAAAGGATGACTTCTTTATGGCAATGACCGACAATAAAGTTTTGGCCCGTGGTCTCAAGACGCAAATTCGCCAGTTCAGCCGGGACGATGTTGACCGCTGGATGGAATGGCCGATGCACTCCGACCCGCTCTATTCATCCAGCTATCCCCGCCAGATGAACCGGGCCGAACGCGACGCCTGGTTCTACGAGCGGTTAAACCGTAACGACTATATGATGTTCGGGGTAGACGATTTTGAAGGCCGCCTGGTCGGGCTGCTGACCCTGCGCAATATTGACCGCCAGAAGACGCACGCGGTCCTGGGAATTACCCTGCGCCCGGAAGCCCTCGACTTCGGCATGGGCACCGATTGTCTCTGGACTTTCCTTGGCTACTATTTCGATGTTTTACATTTTGACGCCATGATTCTCGATGTGGCCGCCTACAACCGCCGCGCCCAACGGGTTTACGAAAAATGCGGTTTCGTCTATACCGGCGAACACTGGGGCCATTTCGATGATTACAGCGTCTTTACCAACGATTATTACAAAAATATTCGCCAGTTTTTCCGCCGTCACGGGGCGTGGGTAGAAACACTTTTCTACGATATGATTTTGCGCCGGGCGGATTATTATAAACGGCGACAACTTGGTATGGGACCAATTATCAAGAAATAAATGGACGAATCTCTTAACACACCCGCTTCTTCGACCCCGCAGGGTCCGAATAGCGGCGCAATCTCACAGGCCGCTATTTCAAAGGGCCTGGTTTTTATTGAACTTAAAGACGAAGTGCGGCAACGGCTGGAACTGCCCGGCATGGTGCCAATCTTCAAGACCGACCTGGACGAGGAACTCAAAAGCGGCCAGATTGCCCCGGCGGCTTTCGCTGCCGGTATCGAAGCACTGAAAATACTCTCGCCCGAAGTCAAAGAGTATGACCGCTTCCTGGCCCGCTACTATCTGCTGGAAGGGCAGCGTAACCTGGAAACCCAGGAGACTTACCAGGCCCAGCGTTTCTTCCAGAAAGCTCTCGACCTGGAACAGGGCGACCTCTCAGCGGAAGCCGCTTTTTACATGGCCGCCTTAATCGGCGAAGCCGACCCCGAACAGGCTATCCATTACTACCGCCTTTCGATTGAACTAAACCCGGCGGCGGCGACCCCTCACTTCGAGTTGGGGCGGTTGTTGCGCGAACGGCGCGACCTGCCGGGCGCTTTGGAGGAGTTCGAAACGGCGTACCGGCTCGAACCGACCAGCGCGAACCTGCTCAACGAGGTGGGCGAAACGCACCTGATGGCTGACGATTTGCCCAAGGCGCGGGCCGCGTTTGCCCAGGCCGCTATCCTCGAACCGGAAATCTGGTTCTTACCGGTCCGGCTCGGTATGGTCGAGTACAACCTGGAGGAGTACCCGGCGGCTATCCGCAGCCTGCGAAAAGGTCTTGACCTGGCTCCCGAAGCCCTGGAAGGCGATTTCACCCAGAACCTCTATATCGAGGGCCTCTATTACCTGGGGCTGGCTTTCCGCGATTCGGGGCGGTCAGACCAGGCCCGCAAACTGTTCCGCTCGGTCCTCCAGCTTAACCCCCTGCACGAAGGGGCCCAGGGAGCTATGGCAGTCTAGATTTTTAAAACTTAAAAGCGAGCCCCATATTCGGTGAGGCTCGCTTTTTTGGTACGTCCAAATCAGGAACGGGTTACCACTGGTCCATGCCGAGTTCCATTTTGGCATCTTCGCTCATCATAGCCGGGGACCAGGGCGGCGTCCAGACCAGGTCGAGTTTGACGTTGGTGATACCGGGCAGACCGTCGAGGGCTTCGCGGACCTGTTCGCCAATCACGTGCGAAAGAGGGCAACCGGGCGAAGTGAGGGTCATAGTGATACCGACCTCCCCATCATCTTCGACAAGAATGTCGTAGACGAGGCCCAGGTCCACTATATTGACGCCGATTTCGGGGTCATAGACCGTCCTGAGAGCTTCTTTCAAATCGTCCTCGGACGGCAGAGTTGATACCGCCGACATAATCTTTTCCTCCAAAATTTTATAAAATACCTTAAACCGCTAATTTTTGAATCTACTTGTTTTTAATAAAAATTGTCTTCTAAGCCAGGCTAGAAAGGCAGGATTTATTCGTAATCGTCGTCGTAATCAATGCCGAGTTCGTCTTTGGCTTCGTTAGTCATCATGGCCGGGGACCAGGGCGGGTTAAAGACAAACTGGACATTTACGTTCGAGACACCGTCGAGGGAAATCAGGGCGTCCCTGACACCGTTTCTAATTTCGGGGCCAGCCGGGCAGCCGGGCGAGGTGAGGGTCATAAAGAGTTGAATATCGTTATTGTCGTCAATATCCACCCGGTAGACCAGCCCCAGGTCTATGATGTTAATACCCAGTTCCGGGTCGGTAACGGTTTTCAGGGATGTTATAATTTCCTCGTCGGAAACTTGTGTCGCCATTTATATAAATCCACCTTTCATACTTTAATATTAGTTGTTTTAATTAGTTCGGACCAAATATTTTTTTGACCAGATTTTTATATTCTAACACCCTATATTATACACTATCCAACCCCTGATGCGGGGAAAACTGCTTTTACAGCCAGTTAACCATGGCCTATTTTTCTGACAGGCTAATTGCGTGGTAAGAAAAACACCTCGGATAATTAGCAAAAAACCGGGATTGGCTGCTTGATTGCTGCCTCTAATTCCGGCTTTTATATTTATTATAGGGTGTTTTCTACTTGAAATTATCTTCCCGACCCGCCTCGCCATGAGAAGAATCTTTTGAAGCAGGAGCAATGACGGGCGCATTCTCGGTCGGCTCGGCAGGGGTGTTGGTTGAGGAAAAAACATCACGGTAACTTGATACCCGGTCGGCGGTCTCGCGCACCGAATAGAACAATATAGCCCCAATGCCAAAAAGGACCAGCGTGGCGATCTGGAGGGCTGTCACCGGAATCCCGGTCGCCAGGCTGACCTGGTTATTGAAAATAATCCCGGCAGCCCCGGCTATGAGTAGCAGATAGGAGAGTGGGCGTTTCCACCCTCCTTTCCGCGCTGATGGTTGATTGTCCTGCCCGGACGAAGGAATCTGGTCTGCCATGCTTTAACTTTCGGCTTTTTCCCCGGTGGCGATAATCACCCCCGCCGCCTGCTGGTAAATCCGGGCGATAGCGGTATAGTCCTCGCGGTTATAGCCCATCCCCTTCAGGGTGGCATATAACTGCTGGGAGAGGGCCGTACTCATCATCGGTACGCCGAGGTCGCGGGCCGCCGAAAGGGCCGCGTTCAAATCCTTGTGAAGCAGTTCCGAGGCAAACCCGCTGCTAAAATCGTTTTTAAGCAGGTTTTGCGGAATCCATTTGTCCATCAGGTAGCTGCCACTGGTAGCGGTCAGCAAGACCTCGCGGAGCGTTTCGGCTTTGGCCCCGGCCTTCACGCCAAAGGTAAAGGCTTCGACCAGCCCGATGGCGCTCACCCCGATAATAATCTGGTTGACCAGTTTGACCGTCTCGCCCATGCCGGTATCACCGACGTGGACCGGGCTGCCAAGGGCTTCGAGGACCGGCTTGATTTTTTCAAAAAGGGCGGCGTCACCCCCGGCCATAATGGTCAGGGTGCCGCTCTGGGCCCGCCAGGGCCCGCCCGAAACCGGCGCGTCAATCATGCCAACGCCTTTTTCGGCCAGCCGGGCCGCAATGCTGCGGGTAGCTACCGGCGAAATGGTGCTCATGTCAATCAGGGTCAGGCCCGGTTTCGCACCTTCCGCGATACCGCCTTCGCCAAAACAGGTCTCCTCGACCTGGGGCGCATCGGGAACCATCGTCACAATAACCTCGACCTGCCCGGCCATCTCCGCCGCCGAGGCTACTTCCTTCGCGCCCAGCGCGACCAGTTCCTCGACAGGCTGGCGGTTGCGGTGCGCCACCACGTAAGTTTCAAAACCTTTTTTGACCAGGTTTTCGGCCATAGGGCGGCCCATCGCCCCGGCCCCGATTAAACCCACCTTTTTGACACTCTCGCTCATCTTCTCTCCTTATCTCCTTCAACTAATCTATTTTGAAAAAATTCTTTTAATCGCGTTCCAACCCGGCGGCGCGGGCCACTAACTTTTAAGGGCCGGCCCCAACCCGGAATCCAGGCTTAATCCAGCAATTCGTTGAGCGCGCCGCCAACCACCAGGGTGCGGCCACTTTCAAGGTGCGGGTCCAGCATGGCATTCACGATGACCTGGCCCATTTCCGCGGCGGTGGGTAACTCGCCGATTTCATCCCGGCGCTGTCCGGTTAAGCCCCTGGCGCTACGCTCAAGCAGTTTGGGGGTGATGGTGCCTTCGATAAGGTCGCCCGTGACCACCAGCAGGCGGCGCGGCGGTCTGGTTTCGTCCATAATTTTGCGAATGGCCTGCTCGCCCAGGTGCTTGCTGCGGGCAACCGGCTCATAGGATGGGATTTGTTCGACCTGGCCGTACAAATGGGCCCAATGGCTGGTAATAAAAGCCACGGTGCTGCCTTCCGGCATTCCAGGCAAAAAAAGACTTAAAAAAGCTACCTGGGCATCCCGGTTTATCTTCACAGCATAGTCCGGGTCGGCCTGGGTTAAATCCTGCTCCAACCCGCCTGAAGCATTTAACACCAGGTAATTCAGGTTTGGGGTCCAGCCGGATAAAGTTTGCAGGAGGTCGGCGCGGTCTTCCGGGTTCGTCATATCACTCTTGAGGGCGAGAACCCGCCCGCCGTAGATGGAAGCCTCCTGTACCACCTGGTCGGCGCGTTTTTGTTTGGAGCGGAAGGTAAAAGCCACGTCAAGTCCGGCTTTAGCAAGCGCCAGGACTGTAGCCGCCCCGATTCCTCTTGAGCCGCCCGTTACCAGGGCAGACTGTTTAGTCAAAGTCATTTAAAATTTAAGACCTTCTAAAGCCGCTAATCCGCTACTTCACCGGATTAAGGATTAAAATTACATCAGGGCCGCGAGACCGTATTTGACCACCAGCCCAAAGGTTTCGCGCAACTGCGCTTCGTATTCGGCCTCATCCTTGAAAGGCCACCAGTAATCCAATTTTTTATCCGGCAAAATCGCGCCCAGCCGGGTTTCATACCCGCCGCCCTGGCCGAACATTGGGCGGTCGCCCGTGTTGCGGACCAGGTTTATATTCAGGCGGCGAGGCGGGGGCATCAGCATCACCGAGGTCGAAATCTGCAAATCGACAAAATCGTTCTGCCCGGCATAAGTCGGTGAAGGCCGCCGGAAGACAAACGAAAGGCTGTCCGGCCCCGGTCGGCTTATCTCCGGCACGTAGACAAAACCCTGCGGTCCCAGGATTTCACTGCCGACCTCGACCGCCTTTTGCTGGTAAAAAGCGCCCCATTCTTCCTGGCGCAAGACCTGGTGGTCTTTGGACAGGTACAAATTCAAGCCCTTGCGTGCGCCGGGCGACCAGTATTGAATCTCCCATTCGCCCGCCTGGGTGAGGTGGGCCGGGGGATATTCGCCCGGTTCGACCAGGGCGGTCCGGGCATCCGGCTCCCACTGTTGCGCCGCCGCCAACCCGGCCTGGTAAGCCGCGGTCGCGCCGGCCCAGTTACCGCTATCGTCCAGGAACGGCTCGTCAAAGCTCATCAGTTACCCTCGCCATTATTGTCAAAGTCAAACAATTCGGTATAAAAGCCCCGGATATAGGGCGGCAGGAGAGCGGGCTGGCCCATAATGCCACTGGCAAGCCCGGCGTACTGCTCCCAGTCTATGATAGTGCCGTCCGGCTGAAACATACCCTTGAAACCGGTATTGGGGTCGCCATGCTCGTAGACATAGGCCAGGCCGGCGGCCCGGCGGTAGCGGGAGTCCGTTTCCTGGGAAAGCCGCCGGACCATCTCGCTAAAGGTGGTCCGCACCGAAACATTCTTGCGCTGTTCCTCCCACCAGGCGTGGGCCAGTTCGTGGATAGCGGCTTCTTCCTGGGCGGTTTCCAGTTCGACCAGCTTTTTATCCGGCCACCAGAGACCACCGCCACGAGTGCTGTGCGGGTCTTTAACCACCACCCGCACACCGTACCACTGCAACCATTGCCAGGCACGCGGGCGCAGCGGCAGTGGGGGTAAATCGGCATGTACCTTAACCACGCTGTACTCTCCTGTCTAGCGAATAAAACTAACTTAACCTAACGTTTGTCGGGCTGGATGATGACGGCGGTGCCATAAGCCAGCACCTCGGTGATGCCGTCGGCCACTTCGTTAGCGTCGTAGCGCATCCCGACAACCGCGTTCGCACCAATCTGCGAAGCGTGCTGCATCATCAGGTTAAAGGCTTCTTCGCGGGCGTGTTCGCACAGTTCGACGTAGATGGTGATTTTCCCACCGACCAGGCTCTGGAACCCGGCCCCGATGTTGCCCAGGACACTCCGGCTGCGGACGGTCAGACCCCGCACCACCCCCAGGTAACGCACGATGCTGTAACCGCTAAAGTCAAAACCGGTCGTGACCATACCCCGGTCCATCGGCGCGCCATACCCGCCCGGCGGCTGGTTCTGGGGCGGATAATTATTGCCCGGTCCGCCCGGAGGAGGATAATTACCCTGGCCGCCCTGGTAAGGTGTTTGAGACATTACTTACGTCCTTTCTTTTTAGGACTTTCGCTTGAAACAATTGCCATAAGTTCGATTTTCTCTACTTGAGGGTTTCTCAACTTCAAAGCGAAAGTCGTGCTCTGGTAGAGACGGTTCCTGTTGCGCCCGCCCGAATTTTTTTGAAATACCGTAACTTCGTGCCTTGCCTTTCCGTTAAAATTATAGCACAGCCCCGGGTTGTTCACCGCCAGAAGGGTTGTAAGCCGCCCTTTAACTCTTGAAAATTAATAAAGTATGCCGCCCAAAGGTGGTATAATAAACTCAAAGACGCTCATTATCCATCTCACCGGGCAAAGCTGCTTGACAAGTGAACCGTGCCCGTGCCTAGTAGGAACCTATTTCACGGAAATCAGAGTCAACTCAAAGGTCTTTTTGCGCATCCAGTAAAATCGGTCAGCCTGAAAGTGTCGACAGAGAAACAAAATGAAGTTCAAAAATTTAGTTAGTTCCCCGCAGCCCCGGCAAAGATACCGGCAAATGGGGTTGCTCGGAATTATTGTATTGCTCGCCGGTTTTATTTTGAGCGCCTGTGGGTCCGATGCGACCGCCACGCCAGCCCAGACTCCACCGCCTGCCGCTACCACCCGCGCCCCGGCCACTACTGCCATCGGTAACCCGGCTAACCCGACCGTGATTACCTGGTCGTTCTGGGGCGATAGCACCGAAGTTGCCATTAACAACCGGCTGAAAAGTGTCTTTGAAGCCAAGTTTCCGGGCATCAAGGTAAATATCATCAATAGCGACTGGACCACCTATTTCGACAAACTTAAGAACGAATGGACCGGCGATAAAGCCCCTGACGTGATGTTCCTGGATAATGTGCCGACCTGGGCCAGTTCGGGCATGCTCGAACCGCTCGACTCCTATATTACCCGCGATAAACTAGATATTGACGACTTTTATCCCGGCCTGCTAAACGCCTTCCGCTATAAGGGCGTCCTTCATGGTCTGCCTCGCGATAACGACACCAAGGTTATTTATGTAAACCTGGACATGCTGCGGGAGGCGGGTATCACCGTGCCGATGGCCGGGTGGACCTGGCAGGACTTGCGCAGCGCGGCCCAAAAGTTGACCCAGCGGGACGCTTCCGGCAAGGTCACCCGTTATGGTTTCGCCTTCGAGCCGGATACCTGGTGGCGCCTGTGGGTCTGGCAGAACGGTGGAGAGCTTTACGACAACTTTACAGCCCCTCAACCGCCGACCAAGCTGCTCCTAGACAACAAGGACGCCTCGGACGCGGTCCAGTTCTTCGCGGACCTTATCAATAAAGACCAGGTGGCGCCTCCCTACGAGCAGATGAACGGCGGCGACAAAATTGCCGAAATGTTCACGACCGGTAAGGTAGCGATGGCCTTTGGCAACCATACCAATATCGCCACCTACGCCAAGACGCCCGGTCTGCGCTGGGACGTGGTGCCGCTACCGGCGGGTAAGCAGCGCGTGAATGTGCTGGGCGGGGCCGGGTATGCCATCAATAAAAATTCCAAGCATAAAGAGGAAGCCTGGCAGCTTATCCAGTGGCTGACCGGGCCGTCCGGCGAGGCCCTTTTTGCCGATACAGGGTTGATGGTCCCTGCCCGCAAGTCGGTCCGCGAGGATAACATTTTCCTGCGCCAGCAACCGTATAACACCCAGGTCTTTTTGCAGGAGACCCAGCTTGGCAAACAATACCCGGAATTTAACCTTTCTTCCGAGGTCGATGCCATGATGAACCAGCAATTAGTGCCGGTCTGGCAGGGAAAAACCACGGCGGCGGAGGTCTTTGCCAAATTGCCGGAGCAGGTCGAACCGATTTTTGAAAAGGCTCGCTCTCAAACATGACCCAATGCCTTGTTTCCCTGATTGTCCTCAACTGGAACGGCCAGCGCTTCCTGGAAAGATGCCTGGACTCGTTAGCTGAGCAGACCTTTCGTGACTTCGAGATTGTGCTGGTGGATAACGGCTCGACCGATGGCTCAGTCGCCTTTCTCAAAGAGAAGTATGGCGACTGGCTGGCCGGGGCCGAAAATCCCCGGTTGCGGTTAATCGAACTATCCCAAAACACCGGCTTTAGCGGCGGCAACCTGGCCGGGTTGGAAGCGTGCGACCCGGCCAGCCGCTATATCGCCACCCTCAACAACGATACCCAGGCCGACCCCGCCTGGCTCGAAACCCTCGTAACAGCCCTGGAAAAAGAGATGCGGTGGGGCGCGGCCTGTGGCCCCATGCTTTTCGCGTCCGAACAAAACCAGGCGACGCCGCGCGTGGCCGCCGCCGGGATTGAGGTGCGGCGTAACGGGCTGGCCCTCGACCGCCAGCTCGGCCAACCCTGGCAGCCGGACGAACCGCCCACCGAGGTTTTCGGGCCGTGCGCCGGGGCCGCTCTTTATCGCAGAAAAACCCTCGAACAGGTCGGTTTTTTCGACCCGGCTTTCTTTGCCTACCTGGAAGACGCCGATTTGGCCTGGCGGTTGCGGCTGGCCGGGTGGCCGACGGTCTACCTGGCCGGGGCCCTGGTCTGGCACGAATACAGCGGCACGGGTGGGCAGGGGTCGCCTTTTAAGAATTTCCAGCTTGGGCGCAACCGGCCCTGGGTCATCCTGAAAAACTGGCCTGTCAGGCTGCTCTTAAAACACTTCTTCTCGATAGCCGCTTACGACCTCGCGGCATCCCTCTATACGTTGTTCAAGGGCGACTTTCAACCAACCAGGGGTCGCCTGGCTGCCCTCGCGCCCGGACACCTGAAACGGATCTGGCGGCAGCGCCGGGACATTCAGCGGAAACGAAAAATACAACCGGACGAACTTGAAAAATGGCTCCGACCGGCCCCAGGTCTGCGGGAAAACCTGCGGCTGCGCGAGTCGGCGGACAAACTGGCGGCCCACACCTTATGACAAGAGTTTATCGCGTCCGGCTGCGGGCCGGGTTGCTCTGGTTAGTCCTGGCGCTGATAGCGGTGCTGGGTTTTGTTTTGTTCAGCCTCTTTCGGACCGACGCCGGGTTCCCCCTGGATGACGGCTGGATTCACCAGGTCTTCGCCCGCAACCTGGCCGAACTGGGCGAATTTTCCTACAATCCGGGCCAGCCGGTCGCCGGTTCGACCTCGCCGCTCTGGACACTTTTGCTTGTTCCGGGTTACTGGCTCCCCGGTTTTCACATGGCCTGGACCTATACCCTCGGCCTCCTGTTCCTGGCCCTCACCGCCGGGGAAAGTTTCAGGCTGGGGGCTCTATTCAGCCGACGTCAAAGCGTGGCGGTCGCGGCAGCCCTCTTTACCCTGTTCGACTGGCGGTTGGTCTGGGCCGGGGCCAGCGGCATGGAAACGCTGCTTTTCACCTATGGCACCCTGCTCCTAACCCGCATCTACCTGACCCGCTACCCCACCAATGTCACCCTCAGGACCGCCAAGCCGGCCGTGGGCCGGGTGCCGGTGCCGCTTATTCTTGGCCTGGTGGGGGGCTTCCTGACGCTGGTCAGGCCGGAAGGCATGGTTTTATTGGGGCTGGCGGCCCTGGATACCGGGTGGCGCAACCGCCGCGATTTCCAGACCCTTCTTAAGTTCTGGGGCTGGCTCCTTCTGGGCTGGGTGCTGCCGGTCGCGCCCTATTTCATCTTCAATTACGCCCTGAGTGGTTCGCTGCTGCCGACCACTTTCGGGGCCAAGGTCAGCGGTTACGCCGATTTATCGCCGGGCGGCATCCTCAACTTTCTCTGGGCGGCCTTCTTTCAAATCTTCCTGGCCGGGCCGGTAATCTTTCTGGTGCCGGGTCTGCTTTTTTGTATCCCCTTTCTGCGGGCTAAAAAGCTGGATGGCCGGGCGCTGGTCTGGCCTCTCGTCCTGCTGGTGCTATACGCGGCACGTCTACCCGTGACTTACCAGCACGCCCGCTACCTGATGCCAGTAATTCCGTTCCTGGCGATTTACGGGGCGGTCGGGGGCCGCGAGTTCCTCGAAGCCTTGAAAAAGTTCAAGTTGCCCCGGATGGCCTTCTTTGCCCCCTGGATCCTGGCCCTGGTTTACACGCTCTGGTGGGGTTTGGGTGCCGTTTCCTACCAGTTTGATGTAAAATTGATAAACGACGAGCAGGTGCGGGTCGCGGAATGGCTGAACCAGAACACTCCCGAAACAGCGACAGTCGCCACCCACGACATCGGGGCCATCGGTTACTTTAGCGGGCGGACCGTCGTGGACACGGCGGGACTGGTCAGCCCGGAGTTCGTGCCGATTGTGCGCGACCAGGCGGCTATCCTGGCGAAACTGGAAGCTATGAAAGTAAACTACTTCGCCATGCTGCCAAACTGGTATCCCGACCTCTACACGCAGTTGTCGGCTAAACAGGCCCCGGTCTTCCAACCACAGGAAACCTACCTGGCCCAGTTTGGCGAAAAAAATATGGCGGTTTTTAAACTGAACTAAAGCTAAAAATGGATTATCAAGAAGCCCTCGATTACCTGAACAACTTTACGAACTACGAAAAGGTGCCGATGCCACCCGCTTCGGCCCACGCCTTTAACCTGGAACGGGTCTGGCGTTTTCTCGAACTGCTGGGCAACCCCCAGCAAAGTTACCCATCTATCGTTATCGCCGGGACCAAAGGCAAGGGCTCGACAGCCATCCTGACGGCAGCGGCTTTGCAGGCGGGAGGCTACCGGGTCGGACTCTATACCCAGCCCCACCTCCATTCCTACCGCGAACGGATGCGGGTCAACGACCTTCTCATCAGCCGGGAAGAACTGACCGGGCTGGTTGAAGAAATGCGCCCTGCCGTCGAAACAATGCTGACCGAGGCCGCCGAGCGGGGCACTATCACCGCTTACGAAATCGGGACGGCCCTGGCGCTGCTCTTTTTCGCCCGGCAAAAGGTGGACATAGCTGTGCTGGAAATCGGCCTGGGCGGTCGTCTCGATGCTGTCAACGCGGTCACGCCGCTGGTGTCGGTCATTACCTCGCTCTCGCTCGACCACATGGCGGTCCTGGGCAACACCATCGAGCAGATTGCCTTCGAGAAGGCCGGGATTATTAAACCGGGCGTCCCGGTGCTGACCGTGCCCCAGTGGCCCGCCGCCCTGCCGGTCCTGCAAGAAATAGCAGCGGAACGCGGCACCACATTACAGGTGGTCGAACCGGCTCACCTGGCCGGGGACAATCTCAGACCCGGCCCGGAATTCCGCCACCTTTCCAGCCAGCGCCTTCAAATAAAGTACGGCCCGCAGGAAATCGAGACGGACTTGCCGCTCCTGGGCGAACACCAGCGTTTGAACGCGGCCCTGGCGGCGGCGGTAGTCTGGGAACAACAGCAGCGACCGGGCGGTCTGGCCGTGCCACCTGCGGCGGTTACGAAAGGCTTTGCCCAAGTCTGGTGGCCTGCCCGGTTACAACTGCTGGAAGACCGGCGCGGTCAACCCCTGGTGGTGGCCGATGGGGCGCACAACGCCGAGTCCGCCGCCCGGTTGCGGGAAGCCCTGGCCGAGAATTTTTATTACGAAAAGCTGTGGCTGGCGGTCGGGATTTACGCCGACAAGGATATTGCGGGCATCTTGAGGGAACTGGCGAGCGCGCCAAAACTGGCCGGGATAATTTTCACCCGTTCGCACAGCCCCCGCGCCGCCGAACCTTCCGCCCTGATAGAAGCAGCCCGGCCCATCCTGGGTGATAAACCCATTGTAGTCGAGCAAGCCCCGAATGTCCCGGCGGTGGTGAAACAGGCCCAGCGTTTGGCCGGGCCGCTCGACCTGATTGTCCTGACCGGGTCGCTTTCAGTCGCCGCCGAAGCCGAAGAACTTTTAAGTCGCAAACCGATTGTCAAACATTAATTGCGTGGTAAGAATCCTTTATAAATTAGTGCGGGGCGAGGTAGCGGGATGGCTAAGACCGTAAGAGTAAATTTTATTGATGCCGTGACCGGCGAGACTTTTGCCACCTCGGAAATGCCACCCGAAAGCCTTCCCCAAACCTTCGAAATTGCCACTACTCTCCACCTCGGCGACCACGATTGGACCGTCGAAAAGGCCGAACCCGCTACCTCGGCGGAATTCCAAAAAAGTGGCTTTTTAGTGTTAACCCTCCGAAAAATCGAGCGAATGGCAGTGGAAGACCTCTTTTACAGCCAGCCGACACTCACCAACGACCTGGCTCCCCTGGAAGACGGCACCAGCCAGGAGGATAAGTACGTCCTTTCCTTTCTCGAAGACGACTGGCGGCAATTCGAGTTTGTTTCAAAAACTTTCCAGGCTGAAATCAGGGCCGAATTCGCGGATATTAGAAAAATCTGGCAGGAAAAAAGCGTGCCGAGCGGCGACCTCTATTTATTCCGCGAGTTGCACATCCGTGCCCGCATCCCCACCCCCATTGCTCCCGGAATTAGCCTCGACCGGCTTTTTAACGCCTTCCCGGAGAAAACCGCCCTTTATGAGGCTATTGCTTACGTGCAAAGTGACGAGTTGGTCAAGGATGGGTTTGCCTTCCGGGTAGACGATGCGCTCAACTTTTACGGTCTCGTCCCCGGCGGCAACGTTACGGTCCTGGGTATCGCCCTGAAAAATCCTTACGCCGAACCGGAGGGCACAACTATCGCAAGCCTCGCCAATTTCATGGCGGAAAACGATCTCAGCCTGGTTTACTGGCCGAACCTGGAGCAGACCGGTAGCGACCCCGAAGAATTAGCCGAGTATTTTAACTCCCTATTTTAGATTTACTTAAATGATTTAGGATATGTCGAACAATTCGAGCGCAAACAAAATCGTGGCGCTTTTAAGCCATAAACCAATACTAAATTGTAAATGGGTGATAAAAATATAGAATATGGTAGTAACTAATTTTAATCTTGCGGAATCAGGCTACTTTAAGAGGATGATAGTATAGCACGAGTAATTTTACGGATGGGATTGCAGCCTGGGCGTAGGTTCGACCCTGATTATCACTAAACTCAACCTCATAAACTGTATTACCAAGTTCTTCAACAATAGTTCCAACTTGCCCGCGCTTGAGCCCTTTTTCATTTATATCTTCGAGTAAAGCTACCACGTCAAATAAATTCAATTGGCTGCTCATTATAGGTTCTCTCCGCTATTACAAAACATAACAGGTAACCAGCCTGGGAAAATTTTCTCCCGTCCTGATAATCCAACTACTCCTGATTATACCACTTCCGCCCGGTCCTACTGCTACAAAATCCACTACATAACGTTGACCATAAATATCGTTCTCACCCAGGGTTACTTCGGCTTGTCGGGCTGCTTGTAATAATTGGTCTTGCAAATTTGTAGCATGAGTAGCTGTAAAGCCTAACACTGAGGCAAAGACTCTAGCTTTATGCTGACCACGAGGGTGTTCAGGATTAAGACAATAATCGGATAATTTCGCCAGGTCTACATAAGCCTGGTGGCCTTCTGGCAACTTCATCTCTTATTATATCCTGCTTCTTTTCCCTGACAACCTGCCCCTTGCCAGCTAATCAGATGTTAATTCAATATATAATAGCTAGGATTGCATACTTTTTGAGTTTTCCTCTCAGAAGGAAATCATATTTTATTTTTTGGCGGACACCTGGCGCATAGCCTTGTTGAGGCGGCCTAGAATCAGGCGGTCCTGGACCGAGGCGGGCAGGACGCGCAGTAGTTTTACCATGAAGGTGTTTTGCGCCACGATATAGCGGGCTTTGGGTTTGGTGGAAGTGAGGGCGGTCGCCACGGCATCGGCCACCAGTTCCACCGGCAGACCGTGCTTCGCGGCGCTGGCGGCGAACCGCCGGGTGACTTCCCCCATCAGGCCGTAGTGTTCTTCCAGCCCGGCGGGCAAGTTCCCGGACAAACTATCGAAATCGGCGGCGGACTTGTCCCAAATGGGCGTGGCGATACTGGCCGGTTCGATAAGTACCACCGGGATTTTGAAAGCGGCCAACTCCCGGCGCAGGGCGTCGGACATGCCTTCCAGGGCGAACTTCGAGGCGGCATAGGCCCCGGTCATGGGAATGGCGGTCAGGCCCGAAACCGAACTCATGTTGATGATACGGCCCCTGGATTTCCGCAGTAGCGGCAGGAAAACCTGGGTCACGGCCAGTTGCCCGACCACGTTCACCTCTAACTGGCGGCGCATTTGGTCGGGAGGGAGGTATTCGAGCGGGGCGGCCACGGCAATCCCGGCGTTGTTGACCAACCCCGCCAGCCCTTTGCCGCCTACCGCTTCCCGGACCGTCGCCGCCGCTTGCTCGATAGATGCCGGGTCAGTCACATCCAGCAGGATGGGGCGCAGCCGTTCGGAAGATTTGCTTTGGAGGGCTGCGCCGTCAGCACTCTTGCGGACCCCGGCGAACACGGTATAGCCGAGCCGTTCCAGGCGACAGGCGCAGGCTTCACCTATACCGGTCGAAGCCCCCGTGACGACCACCGCGCCCAACTCTCCCACCGTCACCGCGCCGCTTTGTGCCATCTGCTGACTCTCCTGAAAACTAATCTTTAATTTCTTGCAGGACGCGCCCGGCGAAATCGAGCATCAACTCCATGTGCTGCAAACCGAGTTCGCTCCCGCCGATGACATGCCCCGCCTCGAACCAGTGGAGTTCCACCGGTTTGCCCAGGCCACGCATCTTCATCTCGTAAAGCTCCAACTGGCGGGCCGGGGTGCGGGTATCGTTACGGCCCTGGATAATCAGGACCGGGGCGATAACATGTTCAGCATAGGTAATCGGCGAACTGATGATATGCTGCTCCGGCGTTTCGTCCGGTCTGCCGCCGAACAACGAAACATGGGCCCCTTTCAGGGTCGGGGCCTCGTCGGCGTACATCTCGGTCCAATCGGCAATCGCCACCAGGGCCATACCCCCGGCCCAGAGGTCGGGCGTCTTGCCCAGGCCGAGCAGGGTCAGGTAGCCACCGTAGGAGCCGCCGTTAAGGAAAATCCTTTTGGGGTCGGCGATACCATTTTCTACCAGGAATTTGCGGGCGGCCAGCATGTCTTCGAGTTCCCAGTAGCCCGGCTTCCCGGCGATTTTATGGGCAAACTCGCTGCCAAAGGTGGTCGAGCCGCGATAGTTAATCGAAAGGACCGCGAAACCGTGGTCCAGGAAAGCCTGGATAGCCGGGGAAAAGATTTCGACAGTCACGCCGTGCGGCCCACCGTGAATATGCAAGACCGTCGGGACCGGGTTGCCCGAAAAGTTGGCCGGTTTCGAAAGCCAGGCCTGCACCGGCTCCCCATCGCTCGAAGGAAAGGTCACCGACTCCCAGGGCTGGCCGGGCGGCACCGGGCCGGGTTCCAGCAAAGTGCCGAGCTGATGTCCGGTCTGAGCGTCGAGGGCCAGGAGTTGGGGCGGGTGGGTGGCGTCCTGCCAGTGGGCAAAGAGGCGGCCTTCGGTGCCAAAATAGGCGGGGGAAATATAACCGGGTTGCCCCAGCGAACCCCCCGGCTGGTCGAGCCTGGTCAATTTCTCGGAGGAAAGCTCGTACAGGTAAAGCTGGATTCTGGCCCCGGCCACCTGGCTCAAAAGCAAGGTATTGCCGTCCTCGGACCAATCCACCGCCGTCACCTCGCCCTCCAATTCGGCCAGGGCCAGGTCGGTGCGTTCGCCCGTCAGGGGGTTCCAGATTACAGGCCGGTTCAAGCCCGACTTATCGGTCGAAGCCAGCACCCGCACATCACCGTCCAACGGTGAAACCACCTCGGCTTCGACGCTGGTGCCCGCCCCATCCCACAATTCGGCCAGCTTCTCGCCGGTCCGGGGGTTAAAAGCCAGCAGGCTGTACTGGCTGGTGTTCGAGCGGTCCGAGGAATGGACATAGACGATTTCGCCCTGGTTGGTGATGAGCGGCATCCCGCCGATGCGTTTGCTTTCAAAAAGGGTCACCAGTTGGCCGGGCTTCCCGGTGTCGTCGAGGTTCGTTCCATAAACGTGAAAGCCGGACTGGTCGGCGAAACTCAGGGCCGCCACCTGACCGTCCCGGCTAATCGTGGGAGAAGTTCCGAGGGAAGCATAGGGCGACAGGGTAGGGGTTATATCAACCGGGTCGCCCCCTTCAAAGGGCACCTGGACGAAATGGCCGATTTCGTTGCCCTGTTTATCCTTTAAATAATAGACAAAGCGGCCATCCGGCGAAATGACGCCGCCCGAAACACCGGTCGGGCTATCGGTAAGCTGACGCAGGTCACCCGAAGGGACATCCCAGGCGTACAACTGGTAACGGCCCGAACGGTTGGTAATAGCCAGGCCCCGGTCCGGGTTGGCAGCGGCCAGGGTTGTCCGCAAAATATTAAATGCCTGGTAACGTTGGCGCCAGGCGACGGAATTTTCTAGTTGAATTTGTTCCATTGTGGTTTTTAATTTGCCTTTAACTCAAATTTTAAAGAGTGTGCTATTCCCGCTTTACCAGAATATCCCGGTTCTATTTCGGGCCGGTTAAGGTTTCATTTCACTTTTAACAAAGACATAACTTTCGCTTTGAACCTTGAAAAGCCTAAAAAATACCTGTAAAAGAATGTTTCAAGCGAAAATCCTGAGAAAGAGAAAGCCTCAATATCATCCGGGAAATGGTCAGCTATGTTAGAATTAAATTGACTTATTCAAAAGGGACAGTTTTATTATACGAGTAATGCCCGGAGCTGTCATTTTCGAGCGAAAGAAAGTCTATGGACCTTAAAACAAACCATTCCGGCCTGAATACCACCGACCTGGGATTTCTAAAATACCTGTCCGGGTTGGCCGCGCAACCTGCCGGGGACTGGGACGGTTTTTATCGCACTTTCGCCGACGGCATGAATTTCGGACTGCGCTTCCAGGTTGCTTTCTCCGGCTACGCCCTGGTCGCCCTGGCCCGCCGGACCCCCGCCTATCGCGCTCCCTACGTGGCGGCCCTCGAAGCCCTTATCGAGAAAATGCGCCACCCCGACACCTGGGCCTACTGGTTCCGGGGCGCGGCCCACCAGCTAGAAACCGGGAACGACCGCAAAAACCCCGGCCCGCTAAAATCAGCCCTCGAATTTACCGCTTCCCGGCTGGGTCTCGGCGGAAGTATCCCGGTGGACCCCTGCCAGCAGGGGAACATCCAGTTTAGCGCCCACCTGGCCTCCCTGCTCGGCTTTTACGAAATGCTGACCGCCGACCCCCGCTTCGACCGGGAGGGCCTGACCCTAACGGCGGCCTCCGGCGGCAAGACCTACGATTTTCACTATACCCATACCAACCTGGCCGAGCATATCTTTGGGCAGATGCAAGATAACCACTTTGGCGGGGCCTGCTGCGAACCGGGCCGGGCTTACGCGGCCTGCAACAATCACGCCTGCATCAGCAACCTCCTCCACGACCACCTGCACGGCACCCACCTGGCCGAAGCCAACCGGCGCTGGTCGGACTGGATTAAAAATCACATGCTCACGGGCGGGGTTAAGGGCGGCTTGCCCCTACCCGCGCCCAATGGCCTGCTGAGCGTGGCCTATATGCCCGAACTGCATCTGCCCATCCCGGTCAGCTTTAACCTGACCGATGCCTGGGGCCTCGCTTTTATGGCGGCCTGGGACCCGGATACCGCCCGCCAGATTTACCCCCGTTTTCGCAAACGCCTCAAAACCGGTCCCGGCGAGACCCTCTATCTCGGCTCACTCGGACCAAACGAAAGCGCCGAAATCAGCACGATTGGCCTGAATACCGCCTTCGCAGCGGTCTATGCCCGCGAGATGGACGACCAACCGACCTACGAACGCATTTTAGCCTGGGCCGACCAACATCTCGACCCGGTTGAAGATGAAACCGGCGCCCGCCACTACCAGGCCAAACCCGCTCCCTATGTCACCGCCCTGCTGGCCCTGGCCGGGGCTTTACCACCGGAAGGAGGCGGCCTGCGGTCGCTACTAACCTGGCGGCCCGACTTCGAGGCGCCTTACCTGGCCGAGGTCAGCGCCGGGACCGCCGTTACGATAGCTGAGTATGACGGCGAAACGCTGTATATCGAATTAGCCGGGGAGCCGGGGCGGCAGGTTGGACTAAGATTTGGTAATTTAACCCCCGCGACGAAACTGGTAATCCAGGGCCAGCCCCAGGAAGCCGTATTTTTGGATAGCGCCGCGCCGGTTTTACAAATTACTTTACTCACCCGCTAATCAACCAAATCTTCAACTTTTTGCTATAATAGATATAGCTTTATTATTGGTGTGTTTCAGGTTTCAAAATAATCTTAAAGCGGTGGTCTCCTTGCTTAAATTTGGTTGAGTTGGGTCTGGTTCGACCACTTTTTTAACCATAAGCTAACATACCCGGTCGTCAATTCTTATAGCCGGAACAGCAGTTTTACAACGCTTAAAAAGTGAAAAAGATAAGGATGAAATGTCTAGGAAGAAGAAGAACCTCGCCAGCACCGCCTTATTGGACAGCGCCGAGGCCATCGCAAAAATCCACCAGCTAAAGATTATTGACCCGGCTTTGCTGGGAGAACGCTTGCGGCGACTGCGGGGAGAACGGAAAATATCCCAGCGCGATTTAACCGAGGGACTTTTTACCTCGGCCTATCTTTCTTCGGTCGAACTCGGCAAGACCCGCCCCACCCTCGAAACCCTTGAAAAACTGGCCGAACGGCTCGGTGAACCGGTCGACTACTTTTTGCGACCGACCGGGTACAGCGGGAGTAAACTAAGCGCGACAGACCCCGAGTACAACACCGAACAACTCCGGCGACTGGACCTCCGACAGCGACTGGTCCGGGCCGAAACAGCCCTGCTGGAAAACCAACTCGACCTGGCCGGGCAAGAGTTTGCCGCCATTGGTAATATGACCCACCTCACCCAGGCCGAGCAGGTCTATTTTCAATTGCTGGAAGCGGCCCTGCGAAACCAACGGGGAAAATCCGAGGAAGCCCTGGCGCTACTTGCCCGGCTAACCACTAATACCGATTTAGGGCCTGTCTTTGCCGCCGATAACGACCTGGCGGTCTGGTTGGAGTTAGAAACTGGCCGGGCCTACAAGATTCAAAGCCATTATTTTACAGCCCTGGAACATTTTCAAAAGGGACTCAGCGTGGCAGCCGGAACAGGTTTCAGGCGGCGCGAGCTTTTACTGGAAATGGGGGAGACTTACCAACTGGTGGAGGAACCGCAAAAAGCCGCCGATTTCTTGCAACAGGGCCTGGATTTATTCAACCCCGCCTGCGACCGCGAAACCGCCCAGGCACTCTACAAAAATGCCCAGGAACTGGCCCGGCAGGGCGATTTCCAGCAGGCCGCTTTTACCCTTGGTTTGGGTTATGGGTTAGCCCGCCAGACCAGGGAAAATACTCTCCGGCTGGATTATACCCTGAAAGCAGGCCAGCTTAACTATTCGCTCAAAAAGTTCGAACAGGCCGGAGACCTGGCCCGGACCGCCGAAAGCCTATCCCGCCTCGGTGAAGACCGCCCGGAAGAAGCTTTTAACAGGGCCCGGTTTGCGTCCCTGGTGCTGCTGGCAAAGAGCTATTTCCAGGAACATAACACCACCCTGGCCCAACTTTATCTCGACCAGGCCGCCCGGTTCCTTGAAAACCAGCCCGCCCTGGAACCGCTCGATAAGGCCGCTTATTTTGAAGTGGCTGCCCTTACCTTCAACCAACCCGGCCAGGCCCAGCCCGAAAAAGCCGCCGGGTATTACGAACAGGCTATCGCCTTGCTGGAACCCCTGATGCGGGAGGATGAAAAAGTCCAGGGCAAGGTAAAACCCCAGCTTGCCGAAATTTATTATAACTACAGCCAGCTTTTAAAAGATTTGGGCCGGGTTGACCAGACCCTGGAAAACCTGGAAAAAGCCTACCGGCTCCGTTCCCTCTAAAATAGGTCTTGTCGCCGCTGTTTTAAGGCGTTACAATTATTTTCGACCCCCTGGGTAAAACCTGGCATAATTTGGGGAGGCTTCTCTTATTTGGGTTTGCTTCCGGTAAGCTTCATTTGTAACAATTCCAATAAATCCAACAAAGGAATAAAAATGTCCTGGCAAAATGGTGGCCGGAAACCGGTAATTTTCGAGACGGGTGGGAAAGCTAACCCTGGCGGGTTGGGAAAACTAACGAATTTGTTACCGGTCCTATCACTTGTACTGGTACTCGTACTGACCTGTTTCAATCCCTGGCCGGTGCAGGCGGAAACGACCGGACCGGCTCCTGCGGAGAATCTTTTTAAGGCGACCTGGAGCGAAGCCGATGGACCTATCGTGGCCGGGGAAGCGAACCGCTCCTGGCTTTGGGGGCCGGGTCCGTTCACCAGCCAGACCGAGGAATACCGGGAAGCCCCGGACGGTCACCGCGCGGTAATGTATTTCGACAAGGGGCGCATGGAGTTGACCCACCCCGATACCGGGACCGTAACGCTCGGTCTCCTGGTCTACGAGCTGATTTCGGGTCAGCTTCAACTTGGCGACAATACCTACAGCCCGGCCAGGGGCGGCCCGGCCAATACCAACGTGGTTGGCGACCCTGGCAACTGGCTGACCTATGCCCGCCTCCAACCCTACGCCTCGCTTAACCTCGATAACCGGGCCGCCGACCGCACCGGGCAAACCGTGGACGAGCAGTTGACCGAAAAAGACGGCCTCCAACCGGCCACCGGGCGGGCGGGGCAGCAGGTTATCGCTTATTACGACACGGTGCTAGGCCACAATATTCCCAAAATCTTCTGGAACTTTATCAACCAGCCGGGATTGGTTTACGACCCGGCCTTTGGCGGCTATCTCGGCGGGCAACCGGTCTCCTGGCTGAACGATGTAGGCTACCCCCTGACGGAGCCTTACTGGGTAAACCAGAAGGTGGCTGGGACGGATAAAGACGTGCTGGTCCAGGCTTTCCAGCGGCGCGTCCTGACCTTTACGCCCGACAATCCGCCCGCCTACCAGGTAGAAATGGGCAACGTGGGGCGGCATTACGCTTTCTGGCGCTACGGGCAGGACTTCGCGGCAGCCCCGGCCTGGCCCGCCCCGGTCGTCAACCCGGATTCGTTAAGGGAGATAGTGCGCGGCAAGACCGGCCAGAAAAAGGTCGCGATTACGCTCGATGCCGGGAGTACGGCGGTCGCTTTTCCCAAACAAATTGCGGCCCTCGACAAACACAATGTCAAAATAACCTTTTTCCTGACCGGGCTGTGGGCGCAGCAAAACCCGGCCCTGGCCCGGCAAATCGCGGACGATGGCATGGAAATCGGCAATCACAGCTTTGACCATCCCGACTTTACGAAAATAAGCGACACCCAGGCGCGGGATGAACTCGATAAAGCTGCCCAGGCCATCCAGGAGGCGTCAGGGCGCAACCCCTGGCCGCTCTTCCGCTTTCCTTACGGGGCCCGCGACGCCCGGACCACGCAGCTTGTCAATGACATGGGTTATCGCTCGGTGTTCTGGACCTACGACAGCCTCGACTCGGTGGACCCACCCAAGAGCGCCGCTTTCCTGGTCTCGCGTATAACCGGGCTGAGCGACAGCCAGCTTGACGGGGCCATAATCCTGATGCACCTCGGTAACGCGACCAGCGGCGACGCCCTTGACCCCATCCTGACCAACTTGCAGGGCCGGGGTTTTAACATCGTGACCGTCTCGGAGCTTATAAAATAGAAATCGCCCGGTTGTCCGGGCGATTAGCGCTTTAGTAAAGCGGGGTTTAGTGCAGGCAAAACTCGTTGCCTTCGGGGTCTTGCATCACAATAGCGAAGTGGTTGTTTTCGATGTTAATCCATTGAACTTTAGCGCCCAGGGCGGTCAGGCGGGCGGCCTCGGCCCGGACCCGTTGCTCTCGCAATTCGAGGGGAACGCCCCGCCCGCCGCTGACAGCGAGGTCGAGATGAAGCCGGTTCTTGGCGGTCTTACCTTCCGGCACTTTTTGAAAGAAAAAGCGCGGGCCTACGCCGTCCGGGTCTACCAGCGAAGCCCCGTCGAACTCACCTGCCGGGACATTAATCGAGGCAAGAAATTCTTCCCAGGTGGCGAATCCTGGTGGTGGGTCTTCGGTCTTGTAGCCCATAGCCGCCTCCCAGAATTCGGCCAGCCGCGCCGGGTCGTTGCTGTCAAAGGTAACCTGGATACGTGTCGCCATTTTCTACCCCTTTCATTTGCCTGGACTCACGAATTGTTTCCTATCTTTTGCACCTCATTATAGAACAGTCGAGTAAGAATACCCCGGTTTCGTTTTAGGAGCCAACCCAGGTGATTTTAAGCCTGAGATTCCTTGATATTAAAAGCGGAGATTTTAGTCCAAATTACCATTTTGAGCTATACTTTTTAGGCTGGGCTTGAGGAATATTTATGGATAGAAATTGAGAATTGGAGACTATTTTGGCGCTTAAAGACAAAGAAGTTATGAAGCTGTGGGATGACGCAAAGCTGCCTTTTGGCGAAAAGACCGCCGCCGAGGATATACCGACCTTGCAAGCCTTTCTGCCCGACCCGGCCAAAGCTAACGGCAGGGCGGTCGTGGTGCTGCCGGGCGGCGGCTATAGCGGGTTAGCCCCGCACGAAGGCGCCCCGGTCGCCGAATGGCTGGTTGAGGCCGGGTATACCGCGTTTGTGCTGCTCTACCGGCGCGGCACGAACTACCCGAACCCCGTACCGCTCACCGATGCTCAACGGGCCTTGCGGCTTGTGCGGTCAAAGGCGGGTGAGTGGGGAATTGCGGCGGATAAAATCGGGATTCTAGGCTTTTCGGCGG